>CP046864.1:1200000-2400000 GCA_039640495.1 Rhodobacteraceae bacterium IMCC1335 | reverse complement strand
TTGAAAAGGATCGGGATGAGCTGTGCCTAGGGGTGAAAGGCCAATCAAACTCGGAGATAGCTGGTTCTCCGCGAAATCTATTTAGGTAGAGCGTCATCCGAATACCCCGGGGGGTAGAGCACTGGATGGGTAATGGGGCCCCACAGGCTTACTGATCCTAACCAAACTCCGAATACCCGGGAGTACTAGATGGCAGACACACGGCGGATGCTAACGTCCGTCGTGGAGAGGGAAACAACCCTGACCGACAGTTAAGGCCCCCAATTCATGGCTAAGTGGGAAAGCAGGTGGGACGACCAAAACAACCAGGAGGTTGGCTTAGAAGCAGCCATCCTTTAAAGATAGCGTAACAGCTCACTGGTCTAAATAAGTTGTCCTGCGGCGAAGATGTAACGGGGCTCAAGCCATGAGCCGAAACTTCGGATGCATTTAATGCATGGTAGCGGAGCGTAGTGTGACATAGTTTCCTGTCTCTTTTGATCCTTTTTGGGTCATGGGAGACGCGAAGCTTTCTGTGAAGCCGGGCTGTAAGGCATCCGGTGGAGAGATCACTAGTGAGAATGATGACATGAGTAGCGACAAAGAGTGTGAGAGACACTCTCGCCGAAAGTCCAAGGGTTCCTGCTTAAAGCTAATCTGAGCAGGGTAAGCCGACCCCTAAGTCGAGGCCGAAGGGCGTAGACGATGGGAACCAGGTTAATATTCCTGGGCCAGGAGATGGTGACGGATTGTGAAGGTTGTTCCTCCTTATTGGATTGGAGGGGCCGCTGATCAGTCCCTGGAAATAGCCCTCCATAAGATCGTACCCTAAACCGACACAGGTGGACTGGTAGAGAATACCAAGGCGCTTGAGAGAACTACATTGAAGGAACTCGGCAAAATACCTCCGTAAGTTCGCGAGAAGGAGGCCCAGTTTCTACGCAAGTATTGGCTGGGGGCACAAACCAGGGGGTGGCGACTGTTTACTAAAAACACAGGGCTCTGCGAAGTCGCAAGACGACGTATAGGGTCTGACGCCTGCCCGGTGCCTGAAGGTTAAAAGGAGGGGTGAGAGCTCCGAATTGAAGCCCAGGTAAACGGCGGCCGTAACTATAACGGTCCTAAGGTAGCGAAATTCCTTGTCGGGTAAGTTCCGACCTGCACGAATGGCGTAACGACTTCCCCGCTGTCTCCAATGTAGACTCAGCGAAATTGAATTGCCTGTCAAGATGCAGGCTTCCCGCGGTTAGACGGAAAGACCCCGTGCACCTTTACTACAGCTTCGCACTGGCATCAGAATTGTGATGTGCAGGATAGGTGGTGGGCTTTGAAACCGGAACGCCAGTTTCGGTGGAGCCTCCCTTGAGATACCACCCTTCGCACTTTTGATGTCTAACCGCGGTCCGTTATCCGGATCCGGGACCCTGCGTGGCGGGTAGTTTGACTGGGGCGGTCGCCTCCTAAAGAGTAACGGAGGCGCGCGAAGGTTGGCTCAGAGCGGTCGGAAATCGCTCGTTGAGTGCAATGGCAGAAGCCAGCCTGACTGCGAGACTGACAAGTCGAGCAGAGTCGAAAGACGGCCATAGTGATCCGGTGGTCCCGAGTGGAAGGGCCATCGCTCAACGGATAAAAGGTACGCCGGGGATAACAGGCTGATACTGCCCAAGAGTCCATATCGACGGCAGTGTTTGGCACCTCGATGTCGGCTCATCTCATCCTGGGGCTGGAGCAGGTCCCAAGGGTACGGCTGTTCGCCGTTTAAAGAGGTACGTGAGCTGGGTTTAGAACGTCGTGAGACAGTTCGGTCCCTATCTGCCGTGGGTGTAGGATACTTGAGAGGAGTTGCCCCTAGTACGAGAGGACCGGGGTGAACGATCCACTGGTGGACCTGTTGTTGCGCCAGCAGCAGTGCAGGGTAGCTATGATCGGACAGGATAACCGCTGAAGGCATCTAAGCGGGAAGCCCCCCTCAAAACAAGGTATCCCTGAGAGCCGTGGAAGACCACCACGTCGATAGGCCGGAGATGTAAGCGCAGTAATGCGTTCAGTTGACCGGTACTAATGGCTCGATAGGCTTGATTTGATCCAGTAATAGTCAGATATTACTCACATCAAAAAGCATACACATATATATGCTTGACTTGGATTTGGTATTTTCTCGGTTTGGTGGCCATAGCACGAGCAAAACACCCGGCTCCATTCCGAACCCGGCCGTTAAGTGCCGTTGCGCTGATGGTACTGCGTCTTAAGACGTGGGAGAGTAAGTCACCGCCAAACCTAGAAAATACCAAATCCGCGTATCTCTCAAAACGATCACAATACATATCCCAAACTATATCGCTCAAAGCCCTTTTCCAACGCGTAAGATAAATCTGCATGCGCGATTGCTAGAACAGGCGTCTTAAATCGAAGGCATCATCGCAATAAACAAGCATCGCCTCGCAGACAGATCCCCAGCGCAAACCCACAAAAAACATCCCTCTAAAACAAACAAAACACGCCCGGATGCGGACATCTGTCGCGATCCCGCGCCAAAAGCCCTCACATCGGTAAAAATCAAATACCAAAACACATGCCTCATCTTGCCAGCGCAACGCATCACGGCGCCGAATTGAACCCAAACAGCCTTCGATCATTGACAGCTTATATATATCGTCAAAAAATGCACGATGCACGATGCACGATGCACGATGCAGGAGGCCAGCGATCAAATAAATAGCTCTTAGCAAAGCCCTAGAGCCAATAAATCAAAACAGAAAGTCTCTGGAAAAAGTTAAGACAAAAGCCACACCGGCACACTGATAAGGCCAATCCGACGTTGCTTTGAGGGAGAGCAGGTATGGCCGAATGTCGCGACACTTATTGCTCAGATCTTCGCAAGGTATTGGGATCATTCACTCAACGCCGTTCTGAGGACATATGATCGAAACTGTATTTTATAAATAGACTTCACTCATCAGTGTAAACGGATCTATTCAGAGCCTGGCTCTATTTGACGCGTGTCCATGTACCGCCATCGCGGCAGATAAACAGCACGCATCCTGACACTTTCAGCGCATTCCCTTCCAGAACGAGTTTCGAAGAATATGTTTTGTCGCGATCGGGCGAGTAGATTTTACCATTTCCATAGTTTCCGTCGCCTTGGTTTTTCATATCCCAAATCAATGTTCGGCCAATATTTTCACTCTCACGTTTTTTCCCGTCAGCTCCGTAGCTCTGAACCAAAACACCGCATAAGGACGTGTCGCAGAGCGATATTTCAACATGGCCGAAATTGCCATTGTCATCCGGGACGGTTTGCCATTTTCCAACCAGCGGATCCGCCGCGATAGAGCTGGCTAGCAATGTTGTAAGCAGGGTGGCTGTGCCGAATAAATTCATGAGGACCTCGCTTCTATATCGGATAAATTGTAAAAATTATTAGGCCTTACGCAAACAGTGGCAGATTGGCTTTCTAAAAGCAACGCTGTGCTCAAGCCAAGATGGCGGATTGAAACGGCCCTTCGGTGAAGTTGCGTAACCATTATGTTGTTTTGAGCACAATTTTGCCCACGGCTTTGCGGTTCTTTAGATCGTTTAACGCCTGTGCTGCCGCCTCTAATGCATAGATCTTAGAGGCGTAAGGTTTCAGCTTTCCAGCCTCATACCAAGCAAAAAGCTGCTTAAAATTTTCATTATCCTCATTGGTGTAATTAAGCCGAAACGCGCCCCAGAACACGCCAACGATCGAACAACCTTTCAACAGCGCAAGATTTACCGGTATTTTGGGAATTTCGCCCGAAGCAAAGCCAACAACAAGAACGCGCCCGCCCCAGGCTGTTGATCTAAGGGCCGCTTCAAACATGTCTCCGCCAACGGGATCATAGACCACGTCAACGCCTTTTTTGCCGGTGATATCCTTAAGCGCGCTGCGCAGATCTTGCTGCGAATAGTCGATTAAGTGATCGGCGCCGGCGTTTTTGGCCGCGTTTAATTTTTCTGCCGAGCTGGCAGCCGCGATGACCGAGGCGTTCATCTGTTTGCCGATTTCAACGGCGGCCAAACCAACGCCGCCACCGGCGCCCAGCACAAGCAGCGTTTCGCCGGCTTGCAATTGCGCGCGCTGTTTAAGCGCGTGCATCGAGGTGCCATAGGTCATGGTAAACCCGGCGGCAACGGTGCTGGGCATAAAGCTGGGGCGGATAATCAGATCTTCGGCTTTGCACAGGGTTTGCTCTGCAAATCCCCCGATAAGGTCATACACATTACAGATTGCCCAAGCAGATTTTGCGACACCCCATCGCCAACCGCATCCACAATCCCGGTGACCTCGCCGCCTGGTGCAAAAGGCAGGTCGGGCTTGAATTGATATTTATTTTCAATGATCAGCGTATCGGGGAAGTTCACGCCGCAGGCCTCAGTCGCAACGCGCACCTGACCCTGTGTTGGAATCAGATCCGGAACTTTTTTGAGCACCAGATCTTCAGGAGGGCCAAATTTTTCGCACAGCATGGCTTTCATTCTGTATGGTCCATTTTTAATTGCCCGCGTTTTATACGAATTTTGTGGATATTAGTGATAAGGGGCAAGGTCTTTCCCGCCTTGGGTGTAGTTCTTCGCTATAATTGCAAAAATTCATCAGAGAAGCGCTATGGGGTTTTAAAAAGGTAGCTCTATCCCGTTTTGCAGGGATAGAGCGCATTGTGCATAACGTTAAAAGTTCATGCCAACTTTGATGCCATAGCTTAAGACGCTGTTACCGCTGAATTTATCAGAACCTAAGCCAGCCACAGTAATAGTTTTATTACCGACTGTTGTGTAGTTTGCCCCTGCACTAATCACTAAATTATCAACAGTGTATTTGCCGCCAAGGCTATACCCATTGTACCCGTTGGTTGGTGACAGGAGCGATGTTCCTGACGATTCTGTGCCATTTTCCCAGTTTGTCGACAGGGAAAGGGATAAGTTGTCAGTCATTTTTCTGCCAACACCTATACTGTAGGTCGTCGAATTTGAAAAGCTCGAGGTTGGTGCTGCCAACGGTTGAGGGCCAACCGCAATTTGGTGGTTTTTCCAATCAGCCATTCTGATAGATCCAAAGGCCAAAGTATCGGCTGCGATTCCCGTCTGAAAGTTTATTGTCTGATAATCTGGAAGCGAGCCGCTTGTGTACGGGTTAGTGGCTACGCCGGGATGTCCCCCTGTAGTGTCTAACTTAAAAGATGTATCAGCCTCATAAAGATATTCGACGCGCAAAGCGATATCAGGTCTTTCATATGCGATTGCCGTTATCGCTCCAGACTCAGTTTTTCCAGCGATAGTTGCCGCAGTGGTCGCAGCAGTTGATAATTTAAAAATATCTGCAGTTGCATCTTTGATGGTAGAATTTTTTATCCCCAAAATGACGCTAAAGTTTTCGTCAACAACATATCGGCCCATTATGACCAATGCGTCGATATCCAGGCTAACCTTGGGACCTTTCGCGGTTAATGCGCCGCTCAGTGCGGTTTCACCGGCTCCTTGATAATCCAAGCTAATCCCTGCCTGATTATATTGGCTCAACCCGACGCTGATAGCTTCGGTGATATCAAACTTCGCCGCTATTGAAATATCATTTAGGTCTCCCAATACGGATTCTTTAGGTGCAAATGTCGGCGCGGTGACTGTATAGTCTCGGCTCGAATAAGCCACTTCGGCATATCCGCCTTTTTCATACATAAACCCAGTTGAAAGCGCAGTTCTTTCCATGCCGCCAGCCATTAATGTGGTGCTGGATACGCATAAACCAGCTACACGTACAATAAATCTTACCATTTTCTTCTCCCAGTTTTAAGTCAAACTGTATCGCTTTTTCTTTCTTTAAAGCCAGTAATTCTATTGTTTTTCGAAAGAAAAAGCACAAATTTATACTTTATGATGTGCCTGTATACCCTTTTTGATACATTATGCCTGCGATGTGATGGCCCCTTAGGTGCAATCAGAAGTTTTAGAAATGCGCTGCAGAATGATCGCAAAGCCAAGGTTGGCGCTTTACAGGTTAGTTTTTCTTCCTATTAAGTTGGATTGGTTTTTTTACCCCGCTGCGTTATCGTTGCGCGGCTAAATTGCAGCCTATTGTTTTGACAGGTCTGCGATTTAGAAAGAGGCCATGCTTAGAGTTAACCACAAAGTTATCCACAGGATCGTTTGGTTTTGAGTTGCCCGGTCTTCATGCATGGCATATTTTTTAAGACATTGTTTTACAATGCTTTAATATATTTATATACAAAAAAATACATGATTTTAAGTTCTGGCATGTTATTTGCTTCTTTATATTACGCACAATGAAAATTATTCTACTTTAGCGAGATTTTGTATTCATATTATCAAATTTAATTATTTGAAAATAGCTTAAAATACACGTTTTGAGTGTATATTAGTTGCGCTTGGCTCGCCCAATTGCTTGCGTTATTTTAAAAACCTGTCCATGTCGGCGCGCTATAATAAAGCGTCAGATCTTACAGAGCAAAGGAGGCGATGGGTTATTTTTAGCACCTCGATTGTTTTTTAGACTGGCTCTCAAAAGAATAACGCGTAAATTATACTCTATGAAACCACCTTAAGATGAAAGATTGGGGGCGATAGGATGCAGCGTGATTATAGCCTGTTGGGAGAAAACGGGCGTAATGCAATAGAAACGGGGTTGGCTGCGGCAGAGTGGTATCATTCGGACGTGTCTCGAAAAGACATGAAAGCCTTAATGAAGCGCTCGAATGGGCCTGCGCTGCGCGATACAGCTATTCTATATGGCTTGATGATCTGTTTTGCGGTCGCTGGTATTGCGCTCTGGCCCAGCCTTTGGTCGCTGCCGTTCTGGCTCGCTTATGGTGTTTTATACGGATCTGCATCGGACTCACGCTGGCATGAATGCGGGCATGGCACCGCCTTTCGAACGCCGTGGATGAACGATGTGGTATATCATATTTCAAGCTTCATGATGGTGCGCAACCCCTATACGTGGCGGTGGAGCCACGCGCGCCATCATACCGATACGTATATTATTGGTCGCGATCCTGAATTGTTGATGATGCGCCCTCCGGCTTTGGTCAGCATTGTTATCAACTTTTTTGGGTTGATTGATGCCTATAATGGCTGGGCGCGGATGTGCCTTCACGCAAGCGGGAAACTGCATCCTGAGGAAGCTTGTTATGTGCCAGAGACCGAAGCAAAAAAGGTCATTCATGTTGCGCGGATTTGGGTTTTAATCTATGCGGCAACCGGTGCGCTTGCGCTTGTTTTAGAGTCCATTCTGCCCTTGATGGTGATCGGCTTGCCGCGGCTTTATGGCGCGTGGCACCATGTGATGACCGGTGTGTTGCAGCATGGCGGATTGGCAGAAGATGTTTTGGATCACCGTTTAAACACGCGCACGGTCTATATGAACCAGATCAGCCGGTTTATTTATTTAGATATGAATTATCATGTAGAGCATCATATGTTTCCGATGGTGCCGTATTATCGTTTGGCGCAGCTGCATGCGTTGATAAAAGATGATCTGCCGGCGCCAAGCCCATCTATTTACGCCGCGTTTAAAGAAATGATACCGGTTCTGAGGCGCCAAGTGACGGATCATGATTTCTTTTTAAAGCGTGAATTGCCGTCCTCTGCGCAACCCTATCGAGACGCGTTTCACACGGTTCTTCCATAACGGCGCGTGGCGGACCTGATTTGGTTCGGGTTTCTCAAAAGAATGATTGCCGCTTTGCCGTAAATTTGAATTGACCCAAGGCACTTGCGTTAGGCGCCGTTAACATTGAGATAGGCGGCATAAAGCGACGTGGTGCCTGAGATAAACAACCGATTGCGGGCAGCGCCCCCGAAACACAGATTGGCGACCATTTCGGGAATGAGTATTTTTCCGATCAACGTGCCATCTGGATCATAGCAATGCACGCCATCGGCCGCAGAGCTCCAAAGCCGGCCCGCAGTGTCAAAGCGAAATCCATCGAACAAGCCTGCGCTGCATTCGGCGAAGACCGTGCTTTCGCCTAGCGTTTGTCCGTTTTCGCAAAGGCTAAATTTGCGAATATGTTTCGGCCCGTTTTCCGCATGCGAGGCCCCCGTATCAGAGATGAATAACGCCGTTTCATCTGCGTCAAACGCCAAACCATTGGGTTGCATAAAGTCGCGGGTCACTTGTTTTATATCGGATGTCTCCGGATCAATTCGATATACATGACAGCCGCTTTGTTCGGCCGGTGCCCGGCGGCCCTCATAATCGCTTAAAATGCCATATGTTGGATCGGTAAACCAAACAGATCCATCTGATTTCACAACTACATCATTGGGTGAGTTTAGCCTTTTGCCGTTAAATTCATCAGCCAAAACCCGGATCGATCCATCATGTTCGGTGCGCGTGACGCGCCGCGTGAGATGTTCACAGGTAATCAAGCGCCCCTGTTGGTCAATCGTATTGCCATTGCAGTAATTTGAGGGGTTGCGAAATACGGACATGCTGTCATCCGTATCATCCCATCGCAAAAGACGATTATTGGGAATGTCTGAGATCAAAAGATAGCGTCCAGCGGCAAACCAAACCGGGCCTTCCAGCCAGCGCGCGCCGCTCCAAAGCCGTTCAACGCGCCCATGCCCGGTTAGGCAGGCGTCAAAGCGGGGATCAATCCTGTCAAACCCCGTTCCTTGAATTTCACCATACATCACGATTTCCTTAATTATTTTGTACTGGCGCCACATGTCGGCAAAATAGCCCGTGGCGCGAGAAGAGTATCAAAAGATAAGCACAGATTATTTTGCGGATCAAAGCTTTTAGCGCTTGCTGGGTTCAGCCAAGGCAATGCGCTGCGTCTTTGTTTGGTCACGGGTTCAGATTGCTAAGTTTCAGGGCCGGTGTTAGCCTTTATTGAGCAGAAGAAACGGGGGATTAATGAAAACCGGCGGCGATATCAAATTTGCAGGGCGTTTGAACGCTTTTAAAATCGGGGCAGAGGCTTACTGGCCCGGAAAAAACAAAATTACTACGATTGACCTGCTGACGCGCGCGGCAACCGCAGGGCTCAACGCTGCAGATCTCAATTACCCGGATCATTTTGCCGATGTGTCGGTGCAAGATTTAAAGCATCTGTTTCAAGATCAACAGATCACGTTGAACGGTTTGGCCATGCGCTATTATACTAATCCGGGTTTCAAGCTGGGCGCGTTTACCAATCCAGACCGAACGGTGCGCCGCGCTGCGATTGATGAAACGAAGGCGGGCTTGGATGCTTTGGCAGAACTTGGCGGGTCTTTGATGACGCTCTGGATGGGGCAAGATGGGTTCGATTATTCCTTTCAGGCCGATTATTCCAAAATCTGGGATGATACGGTTCAAGCGATCGCTGAGGTGGCGGATCATAATCCAGATATTGAAATTGCTTTAGAATATAAGCCGAATGAGCCGCGGGCTTTCGCGCTTATGCCGGATGGTGCAACTACGCTTTTGGCGCTTAAAGAGATTGGCCGCCCGAATACCGGCGTAACGTTAGATTTTGCGCATGTGCTTTATGCGGATGAAATGCCGGCCTTTGCGGCCAGTTTGATTGCGCGGCATTCGAAGCTGCTTGGAGTTCATTTAAACGATGGCTATGGCAAATGGGATAATGGGTTGATGGTGGCGGCGGTGCATCCGATCCAAACGGTTGAGCTTTTGGTTGAACTGCAACGTTTAAACTATCGCGGCGCGTTGTATTTTGACACATTTCCCGACCATTCCGGCTTGGATCCTGTTGCCGAAGCCCAGAGCAATATCGCCGCAATTCACAAATTACTGCCTATCGCCGCCCGTCTGGCCGATAATGCCGATTTGCAGCGGGCGATTGCCCAGCAAGATGCGCCCAATGCGATGCGCATCGTTCAGGGCAGCCTCTTCGCATGACACGGCTCTGCGTGCTTGGGGCTTTGCATTGGGATGTTTTGGTTCAAGCGCCCAATTTACCGCAGCGCGATGAAACGGTGCGCGGCAGTGCCGTGGCGTATGATTTTGGCGGTAAAGGGGGCAATCAGGCGGTTGCGGCGCAACGCAATGGCGCCAATACTTATTTTGTAGGCCGCCTTGGCCAAGATGAGTTTGGCAAGAGTTTATTGCGCGTTTTGCAAGAGTCTGGCTTGGATCTGTCGCAATTGCAGCAGGATCCGGGGGCCAGTGGGATGAGCGTGGCAATTCTGGAGGCGGGCGGCGAATACGGCGCGGTGATCGTCTCTGAAGCCAATTTGCGGATTGACGCAGCGCAAGTGTCGCTTGACGCGGAGACTGGCCTGCTTTTGCTGCAAAATGAAATTCCCGAGGCAATCAATTTGGCACTTGCGCAACGCGCGCGCGCAAACGGCAGCGAGGTTTGGCTGAATGCTGCGCCAGCCCGCGAGATTGGGCCGGCGCTGATGGAACAGCTGGATGTGGTGATTATGAACCGTGTCGAAGCGCAATTCTATCAAGCCTTTTTTTCTAACCCTGCCTATCAGAGATTAACTAAGATCATAACCAAAGGGGCGGATGGGCTTGATTTGATTTTGCCCGATGGCGCCTGTCAAAGTTTTCCTGCTTTTGAGGTGCCGTCTTTGTCTTCGCATGGGGCAGGGGATGTTTTTGTTGGCGCCTTGGCGGCGCAGCGGCTTGCGCAGATCCCTTGGGAAACCGCGCTTAGATATGCCCAAGCTGCCGCGGCGCTGCACGTCGCCACACCGCGGCGTCAGCGTGCGGCGATCACCCCTGGCGACATCAAAGCCCTTATGCAGAAAGGCGCGCTTTAGGCCGCGTTATCGCAAGTGATAAAAATTTCGGGCATTTTGCCCAAAAACCTTCCCCTGCTCGAGCGGCGTTAAATGCGCGGTAAGGCTTTGGGCTGCGCTAAGCCATACGTTATATTCGCCTTGTAGGCGGCAGACTGGCCAGTCCGAGCCCCACATCACGCGATCAGGCCCAAAGCTTTGCAATATGTGATCGGAGAACGGTTTTAAATCGGCTTTTGTCCAGCCCTCGCCCGCTTCGGTGATTAAACCTGATAATTTGCAATATCCGCTGCCAATATTGGCCAGGGCGGTGATCCCCTCAGCCCATTCTGTGAACGCGTCTTGCCCGGCCATGGCATCGCGAATTTGCGGCTTCATACAATGGTCATAGACCGTTCTCATTTCAGGATACCGTTTCGCCAGCGTTAAAAAATTTGGCAAATGTTGGGGAAATCCAAGTGCATCAAAGCTCAGGTCAAGCTGGCAAATGCTTTCAAAGGCCCATTGGATATCCGATCTGAGCATCCAATTGACATCGGGTATATCTTGGATCATCGGGCGCACCCCCAAAAACTTTGGATGCTGCGATAATCGTGCGAGCGTTTGGCGTTGGCTGGGGGTTTCAAAATCGACCCAGCCAACGACGCCCAAAATCGCATCGCAGCCATCTGCCAAGCCTAGCATATATTCGGTTTCTTCCACACTGGGGGCCGCCTGAACCAGGATGGTGCCGCCAATATTGTGCCGCGTCAGGATCGGTAACAGGTCTTTTGGGGCATAGGCTCTGTTCAGCGTTGGGTTATCTTCGGGCATCCAGCCGTAATCGCCGCGCAAGGGCTGCCAAAAATGTTGATGCGCATCAATGATCATTTTGGCAATCCTGTTGGTGCATCTGGGTGCATCAGCCCGGCGGATTTTAAGCTGGTCCAAAGTTCGCTTGGAATATCACATTCCAAAGCCGCAATGTTCGAGCGCGTTTGCTCTGCGCTTTGGCCACCGGGAATCACCGCCACATGCGTATTGTGCAAGAGCGGAAACTGGAGCGCTGCGGCGATAATAGGAACGTTAAATTGCGCGCAAATTACCTCGATTTTGGCAACTTTCTCCATTATATAGGCGGGGGCTGGATCATAGTTGTAATATGCGCCTGGCACGGCTCCGGTTGCCAGAATACCCGAATTATAAGGCCCCCCTGTAACGATGCCGATTCCGCGCGCTTCGCAGAGCGGTAAAAAGCTTTCCAAGGCCTCCTGCTCTAACAGCGTATAGCGCCCGGCCAATAAGAAGAGATCAAAATCACCCCGCTCGGCCAAGGTTTGGCATACTTCCCATTCATTCACACCGCCCCCAATGGCTTTGATGACGCCCTGATCGCGCAGTTCAAGCATCGCCGCATAGCCTTTTTCATCAAAAAAACTGTCGATCTTTGCATCCGAGGCCTGTTTTGATCCATGGGTGAAAACGCATAAGTCATGGACATATAAAATATCAATGCGGCTAACGCCAAGCCGCTCGAGCGAAAACTCTACCGAGCGCATGACCCCGTCATAAGAATAATCATAGTGTTCTTGGCGCTGGGGCACCTCGAACCATTTTCCCAGCCCCGTGCGCGCTTCAGGAGCGCAGGGTTTCATAATCCGCCCGACTTTGCTTGACAAAAGATACTGATCCCGCGGTTTATCGCGTAAAAAGCCATTCAATCTGGTTTCGCTTAGGCCCAGCCCATAAAGGGGGGCTGTATCAAAATAGCGCATGCCGCTATCCCAAGCTTGATCCAATGTTGCGCGCGCTTCAGAGTCAGAAATCGCTTTGTATAAATTCCCCAATGGCGCGGTGCCAAAGCCTAATTCGGTGAAATGCAAACCGCCGGTTTTATGCCGATCCCAGTGACGCGTGTTAAGCATATTGGTTCTCCTTGTTTGCCAGAAGCTTAGCGAGTTTTCTTTTGCCTGCACAGATTTTAATGGCTAAGCTTTTGGCAACCAGTTCTTTTTGGAAGGCCGCAGGTATGACACGATTTTCTAGGCTGTTTCAAAAGCCCAAACCGGTGATTGCAATGGTGCATCTGGGGGCTTTGCCTGGCAGCCCTCTTTATGATGCTGACGGAGGGCTTGAGGGGCTTTTAAGCGCCGCGCGCGCCGATTTGATGGCGCTGCAAGCGGCTGGTGTTGATGCGGTGATGTTTGGCAATGAAAATGATCGCCCCTATGAGTTTAACGTGGATCCTGCCTCAACGGCCACGGCGGCCTATGTGATCGGGCAGTTGCGCGCCGAAATTACGGTGCCTTTTGGCGTGAATATGCTGTGGGATCCACGTGCTTCGGTGGCGCTAGGGGCGGCAACCGGCGCCGCGTTTATACGCGAGATTTTCACCGGGACCTATGCGTCTGATATGGGATTTTGGGCGCCAGATGCGGGCGATGCAATGCGTTATCGTGATCGCCTTGGGCGCTCGGATATGCTGATGCTGTTCAATATTTCGGCAGAGTTTGCGCATTCTCTTGATCAGCGCTCTTTGCCCGATCGTGCCCGCAGCGCCGTGTTTTCTTCGATTCCCGATGCGGTTTTAGTCAGCGGTCAAATCACCGGAGAGGCCGCCGCCCTGTCCGATCTTGAGGCGGTGAAAGCCATTTTGCCCGACACCCCTGTTTTGGCCAATACAGGGGTAAAACACGAGACGGTGGCTGAAGTGCTTCGGGTGGCAGATGGCTGCATTGTCGGTTCTTCGTTAAAACACGATGGCGATACTTGGAACAGCGTTGATCCTGCACGGGCCTTAGATTTTATGGATCGCGTCAGAGTTTTAAGGGGGCGCATGTGAAAAATCGTATAAAACAGGATTTACAGGCCTTGATGCTGGTGCCGGGCCTGTCGGGCTATGAAGAGCGTGTGGCAGGCTATCTGAAAAAGCAATTGCATGCGTTGGGGCTTTCAACGCGCAGTGATAGGTTGGGAAATCTATTGGTTCAGTTTCCAGGAAGCGGGCCCAAGGTGATGTTATTCACGCATATGGATCAATTAGGATTCGTGGTGCGCAAAATAGAGACTGATGGGTTTTTGCGTGTTGAGCGTTTGGGCGGCGTGCCCGAGCGCGCATTGGCAGGGCAACCGGTCTTGGTCTGCGTTGGCGAGGGGCGCGATGTTGCTGGCGTTTTTGCAAATAAAAGCCATCATGCCACCTTGCCCGAAGAAAAGTATAAAGTTCTACCATATTCCGAGATGTATATCGATTTGGGATTTAGTTCGGCCGCTGACGTTAGGGCGGCAGGCATCAATATTGGCAGCCCGGTTGTTTATTTTCCCAAAACGCAGGCGTTAAGCGCCGACCGGGTGGCTGGAACCAGCATTGATGATCGGGCGGGCTGCGCGGTTTTGTTAGAAGTTGCGCGACATTTGGCCGAGCGCACAGCCGGACCGCCCGTGGATATTGTGTTCACCGTTCAAGAAGAATTTAACCTGCGCGGGGCTTTGCCCATGGCGCAACAGCTTTACCCTGATATTGCAATCCAGCTTGATCTTATCTTGGCGACCGACACGCCTGATATGCAGGGGCGCGGCGATGTGGCTTTGGGCGCCGGCCCGGCGATGAGCATGTTTTCCTTTCATGGGCGCGGCACACTGAACGGGGTTATACCGCACCCAAGCTTGGTGGCGCTTTTTGATCGCGTTGCGCAGGAACTTTCGCTGCCTTTGCAGCGCAGCGCGCATATTGGCGCCTTAACTGACCTGTCTTATGTGCAGCTGGTGGGCGAAGGGGTGGCCGCTTTGGATCTGGGTTTTCCGATGCGATATTCACATTCGCCCTCTGAGCTGTGTGATCTAAATGATTTAGCGGGGTTGAGCAGGCTTTTGATCGCGGGTTTGCAGCGCATTGATCCAGCGTTTTCATTGCTGCGGGGAGAATAGCCTAATGCGCTATACATTAGGAATTGATATTGGTACCTATGAAACCAAAGGTGTTTTGGTTGATGAAGGCGGGCAGGTAATCGCGCAAGCGCGGCGCGCGCATAAAATGTTGGTGCCGCAACCTGGCTGGGCAGAACATGATCCCGAGCAAGATTGGTGGGGCGATTTTTGTGTCGTCAGCCAAGCATTGTTGCAACAATCCGGAATTGATCCGACAGATATTCTTGCGGTTGCTTGCAGCGCGATTGGGCCCTGTATGCTGCCGGTGGATGCGCAGGGAAACCCGTTGATGAACGGGGTGCTTTATGGGGTAGATGCCCGCGCTGAACGCGAAGTGCGCGAGCTGACAGAGCGCATTGGTGAAGAAAAGATCCTGAGCCGCTGCGGAAATGCGTTGACGTCGCAATCTGTGGGACCAAAAATTCTTTGGCTCAAGCGCAATCGAGCTGATCTTTATAATCAAACCGCTCGGATTTTAACTTCAACCAGCTTTTTAGTGCATCGGCTCACAGGGCGCTATGTGATCGATCATTACACAGCTGCTAATTTTTCGCCGCTTTATGATGTGTCAACGCAATCATGGATTGAGGATCTGGCAGATGATATCGTCGATTTGGAGAAATTGCCCGAGTTGCTCTGGTCAACCGATATTGCGGGTTATGTCACCAAATCTGCCGCGCAGGCAACAGGGCTTGCCGAAGGCACACCGATCACGGCTGGCACCATAGATGCTGCGGCTGAAGCGGTTTCGGTTGGGGTAAATACGCCTGGCGATATGATGGCGATGTATGGTTCAACCATATTTATTATTTTACGCACAGCGCAGCGCGTCAGCGATCCGCGTTTGTGGTATGCGCCTTGGTTGTTTGAGGGCGAACATGCTTCTATGGCAGGACTGGCCACCAGTGGAACGCTTACGCATTGGTTTCGCGACCAGTTTGCCAAAGATTTGGATCCCGAAGAGGCTTTCCCCTTATTGGCGCTAGAGGCACAAGAATCGCCCCCTGGCGCGAAGGGTCTGCTGCTCTTGCCTTATTTTTCGGGTGAAAGGACGCCGATTCATGATGCCAATGCCAAGGGCAGTTTTTTTGGATTAAACCTTACCCATACGCGGGGGATATGTATCGTGCCTTGATCGAGGGCATTGCCTATGGAACGCGCCATGTCACCGATACATTTTCTGAAATCGGTCATCCTCCACACCGGTTATTGGCGGTTGGGGGGGGACCAAGAATGCAGTTTGGCTTCAGGCCACGTCCGATATTTGCGGCTTGCGCCAGGAAGTGCGCAAAAACACGGTCGGGGCGAGTTATGGTGATGCGTTTCTGGCGGCTTTGGCGATTGGCCGAGTGAAGCGCAGCGATATTGAACATTGGAACCCAATAGCCGCGGATATCCGCGCGAATGCTGATCCGCGATATGATCATAACTTTCAAATATTTCGAGATCTTTATGACGCGACAAAAGCCATCATGAGGCGGCTGTAGCGGCCCCTAAAACCTTATGCTTTCTTTCTGGATTGAATGAATTGGGTTGCGCGTGCTGCGATGGAAAGGTTGTGCCGCCATAGCTGACGTGTTAGGGGCCACGCGCAGCGCGAAACTGCGCGGCTGGCTTGACTCGTCAAGCTATGGCACTAACATGTTAGCATATCACATCGTGAGGGCGGATTTCTGAATTGGTAAAGTCAGAGCCGAAAAAGTTGAAAACCATAGAGCCATCGCTAGGCTCTTTAGCGCAACGCACCTATACTACGCTGCGTGATGCGATCATCAATCTGCAATTCAAACCCGGAGAGTTGATCCGAAAAAGTGAATTATGCGCCAGCTTGGGGGTGTCACGCTCGCCGATTTCTGAAGCCATAAGCCGGCTTGCTCAAGAGGGGCTTGTGGAGGTGTTTCCACAAGCGGGCACCTATGTGGCGCGTTTTTCTATGGATGAAATCAGGGAAGGGGCGTTTATTCGCGAGGCATTAGAGCTTGCCGCGATAGAACGGCTGGGCCGTCAAATTTCGCAGGAGCAGATCGTGCTATTGCGGCGCAATATCCGCATCCAAGAGGCTTTTGTGGCGGATAAGGATTTTCAAGGGTTTTACGGGTTAGATCGTGAATTCCATCAAATGCTTTTGGCATTTACCGGTTTTAAGAAATTGACATGGTTCGCCGAAACCGCGTGGGTGAATGTGGATCGCGCGCGACAGCTTGTTCTGCCGGTGCCGGGGCGGGTTGCGGAAACCTTGACGGAACATCAGGCTATTTTTCAGGCCCTGCAACGGCGTAATCCAGCGGCTGCTCGCGCGGCGATGCAGGCGCATTTGGGCAGATTGATGTCCTTTTTGACGCCATTGGAAAAAGAACATCCTGAATTCTTTTTAGAATAAACGGCGGCGACTGATGGGCGCGTTTGGAGCGCGGCCCTTAAGAGATTCCAAGGAAGTTTTCACTTCACCGCGCCGGCGGCCATGCCCTTGATGATAAACCGTTCAAGTACAATACCGATCACGATCAAGGGTAAAATCGCTGCGAAGGACAGCGCGGCCATTGACCACCAGGAAATGCCTTGAGACCCGGTTTGGCTAGCCACCATAACGGGCAGGGTTTTGGCATGCGAAGAAGTGAGCAATGCTGCAAAGAAATATTCATTCCACGTCAAAACCAGCGCAATGATGAACGAGGCCACCATGCCGGGCAAAGCGATAGGCAGAATAATCGTGACAAACGCGCCCCATATGGAAAGCCCATCCACCAGCGCGGCCTCTTCCAGTTCAACGGGGATTGAGCCAAACTGATCCCGCATAATCCAGATCACGATTGGTAAAACTGTAAGCGTATACAGCCCGATCAACCCAATACGCGTATCCAGCAAATCGAGCTCTTTGTATAAAACTAGGAAGGGTAGTGCCAAGACGACCGGTGGCAAAATCAATTGCGATAGAAAGAAAAACGAAATATCGGAATTGCGCATAAAACCAAAACGATAATTAAACCGGCTGAGGCCATAGGCGGTGCAGCTGCCTAAAATCACCGCCAAGGCTGAGGATCCGGTTGCTGCGATGGTTGAATTCCAAAATCGTTTTAAGAATTCTTCGCGTACAGTGCTTTCTTGGAATATGGTTTCGGGCGATAATCCCAGCGAGCGCATGCCAAGCCATTTTGGGGTGAAATCCCACCAAGGCACCAGATTGCCCTTCATCACATCGGGGGCCGCTTTGAAGCTGGTGGTTAGTGTCCAATAGATCGGAAACAAACAAATCAAAGCCCACAGGATCAAAACCCCATAAATCACCGCCCGATTCACCATCCAACTGGGCCGGAAGGCCAAATCTGACTTGCTATCTTTGAAAATTTGCGCGCTCATGTTTTAATATCTCGGTCGCATCCAGCGGTCTGCCAATTTCATTAAGATGGTCATCGCAATCACAATAATCACCAAATAAAAGATCGCCAAAAAAGTGCCATAGCCCACATTTGAACGATCTCGATACTCGCGAAAGATAAAGCTGGTGACGCTGTCTGTCGCGCCACCGGGCCCGCCGGAAGTGACATTGATAATCACATCAGCCAGTTTCAATTTGAAAATAATGCGGATTAAAATGGCTGTGATGGACACCGGCAGCATCAGCGGGAAGGTGATTTCCCAGAAGCGTTTCCAGGCCGGCGCGCCATCTACTTCCGCTGCCTCATGCAATTCTCGTGGGATCGCTTGCAAGCCGGCAAGGATCATAATCATCATAAAGGGAATAAACGTCCAGGCGTCCATAATCATGATCATCGCCCGAGCGATTTCCCCCGAACCAAAAAAGGAGGGACTGTCCCAGCCCAATTCGCGCGCAAGCCGTGAAATAGGACCAAAGCGAATTTCGAGCATTGATTTGCCAATCATCCAACTGACCGCAACGGGTGACAGCATCAAAGGCAGCAAGAAGGCTACGCGAAAGAATTTACGACCCCGTATTTCTGAATTCAGCAGCAGCGCAAGCGCGAAGGCGATGATATATTCAGGAATGATGGCCAATGTGTAATAGACCATGTTTTTCAGAGCGTTCCAGTAAAAGGGATCGCTCCACATCTGCCATACATTCTCAAGCCCGTTAAATTGCCGCCCATTCGGGGAGGCTAAATTCCAACTTGAGAAGGCGATACCAAGCGCAAAGATGAGCGGAAATATTACCATTGAAACCACGAATAGCACCGCGGGCAGGATGAATAAACTGCGCTTTCCTTGCTCGCCCCGCAAGATCACTTGGCCCCAGCATAGGCATGTCGCCCAAAGCAAATAAGCATAGAGCGTGGGCCGCCATGTTTCAAAGCCGATCGATAAAATGGCGCGGTGATCCATCGTTTGAAGTAAAAGAACAACGCCCATCAGCGCCGCAGATCCCCAAATGATTGCGCGGCCAAAGCGTTGCCGGCTGGCCGATATTTCATCGGGCATCACAATGTGTAAATAATCGCCTTCTGAGTTACTCACTGCTGCCCAAACCTGATTTTAGCTCGTTTACGCGGGCAGGGCGGATATATCCGCCCTGCCCAATACTATAATGTTATAGACCAAGCGACGCTTTATACAGCTTAATCTGGCTGTCGCGCCCGATTTGATCGGTGATCTTTTCCCAAGCTGCGGCGATCGCATCTGCGGTTTCTTGGGCTGATCCGTATTGGCCCGCATAGCCTTTTGCCAACTCATCTTCTGCAACGGAATAATATTGGAAGATCCCCGGAATACGCGGTTCGATGGCGGCGTTTGGATGGTTGTAGCTATCTGCGTTTGATCCCAGATAATCCTCGATAAAGGCGCGGTCATAGCCCGCAGCTTCCCATTCATCATATTGGAAATGCGAGTTCCGATAAGGCTGAAAGCCCGATGGATAGGCGGACATCCAAAGCGAGATATCTTTGCCGCCCAAATGCGCCGCTGCGGACCAGGCCGCTTTGCGCTTTTTCTCATCGCCCGACACCCGCTTGGTGACGTAAACGCCCCAACCAAGATAGGCCATGTTAGGCGCCTCATTATAGGTTTCTTCCCAAGCGCCGCTGATCGAGTTGTAAACGCGATCCGAGCCAGGGTTCATGCCAAAGCCCACAACATCCCCGACAACCGAGGTATCCGAGGTGCGTGCGTTCGATCCGATATCGCCCCACCACATCAGCATTGAGCCGGTGCCCGCCAAGAATTGTTGGAAGCCCGTCGTGCCAGGATCTGCGTTAATCTGGTCGGTTGGATAGGCGCCGTCTGTGGCGATAAGATCCATCACATCTTGAATCGCCTGCACCCAAGCCGGGTTGTTGACGCGCGGCTTCATGGTATCGGGATCGAACAGCCAAGCTGGATCATTTGGATGTTTGGCATAAGCTGCAGCCCGGTTTTCTAAGAAATAGAACCCAAATCCCCCCCAGCCTTTCAGCGGGTCAAGATATCCATGCGCTGGCAGACCGGTTAATGGATCTTCTTTGCCGGCCACATCTTTGGAAATCTGGTTGACTTCCTGCCATGTTTTAGGCGGGTTTGCGCGGCCAGTAACAGAGCCTTCGCCAAAATAATCTTTACGATATGAGAAGGTATGGCAATCGCCATCAATGGTGATTCTGTATGATTTTCCATCCCATGTGCCGACCGGCGGCTGGAGATACCCTACCAAATCATCTGCTTCAATTTGATCCTTTACCCAATCGGGCATTTCATCAAGCAGGCCTTTGCCAGCTGTGTCACCTTCGAATGGTGCGCCCATTTCGATAATATCAAAATCAACGGTTCCGGTTGCAATCGCTTGCTGCAATCTGGGGTTATAATCGGCTTGCGCCAGATCGATCCAATTGATTTTTGCCCCGGTATAAGCTTCCCAAGGTTTTAAGAACCCGCGGAACAAAAAGTTGTGAAGGTTCTGGTTATTCAGGCCCATAAATGTCAGCTCGACACCCTCAAACTCACCCTCTGCAACGCGTTCTTTCGTTGGGCCTAAGCACATTCCGCCAACTTTTTGCCAATCGGCATCGGTGGGGGATCCCATGCCGACGCCGGGCACTTTGAGAATCTCGGCGCGTAGCGATGAATGGCCTCCCGCGAAGGCAGGCACAGCGCCCCCCATTGCCGCCAAGGCGCCCGCGCTTGCGGCCCCTTTTAAAACATTGCGTCGGCTCATTTTGCCGCGCACCATCTGATTATATAATTCGACTTTCACGTTTTCGTCCTCCCAATTTGTTGGCGCCCAACCGGATCTTTGAAACGGTCCAGCGCTTCGCTCAGAAAATAACCTTCCAACATCTCGAGCTGTGCCTCTTACCGGACAACGCTCTTATGAAACCATCTCAATGATCTATGCGTCTGTCAAGCAGCTAACATGTTAGCATGATCAGAGATGGACAGCTGCTTTCTCATGGTCTAGGTTTTTGGAAATATAATTTTACGGGAACCCTTTGAAATGGCAGAGGTCACGATTCGCAACTTAAGAAAATCATACGGAACCACCGAGGTTATTCATGGGTTGGATGTTGATATCAAAAATGGCGAATTCGTAGTGTTGGTTGGCCCCTCTGGTTGCGGTAAATCAACTTTGCTTCGGATGATCGCCGGCCTCGAGGGGATTTCAGATGGGCAAATTTCAATCGGTGATCGTGTGGTGAACAATCTGGCACCGGCGGAGCGCGATATTGCAATGGTATTTCAAAATTATGCGCTTTACCCGCATAAGACGGTTGCGTCGAATATGGCGTTTTCCTTGCGCATGAAAGGGATGGATAAAGCAGAAATCAAGGCGCGGGTTGATCGTGCGGCCGAGGTTTTGGGCTTAACACCCTACCTGCAGCGATATCCAAGGGCGCTTTCAGGCGGGCAACGGCAACGGGTTGCGATGGGCCGCGCGATTGTGCGCGATCCGCAGGTTTTTTTATTCGATGAGCCGCTGTCAAATCTAGACGCGAAATTGCGCGTGCAGATGCGGGCGGAAATTCGCGAATTACACCAGCGCTTAAAATCCACCACGGTGTATGTGACGCATGATCAGATTGAAGCGATGACCATGGCGGATAAGATCGTGGTGATGCAAAACGGCCATATCGAACAGGTCGGCAGTCCGCTCGAGCTTTATGACAGCCCCACGAATACTTTTGTGGCAGGATTTATCGGCTCGCCAGCGATGAATATGATTAAGGCTTCCGTTTCAATTGACCCGATTGCTGGCCCACAAGCGTTGATTGGCAAGGCCTGTTTGAACTTGCCCGCGGTGGCCTCGCTCAAGGCCGGCCAAGAGATATTGATCGGTATCCGGCCGGAAAACCTTTTGCCGGCGGCTGATGGTATTGCAGGGGAAATAACCGTTATTGAACCAACCGGATCGGAAACGCATGTTGTGGTGCGATCCGATGACCAAGATTTTGTGTCAGTGCTGCGCGAACGCCCAAATTACCAACCGGGCCAATCAATCAAGTTGTCAGCGGCGGCCGAAGATTTGCACGTGTTTGACGCCGATAGTCTGCGGCGCCTGAATGATCTGCATTAGCCTGCGTTTACGGCATGCGATGGATTGCGCGATAAAAATTTCAAGGCTCCGGGGCTTGCAGGTGAAATGCAAGCAGTGCCATCATGCACAGAAGAAAATGGGGCAAGAACGATGCCTGCTGAAATAAGACATGCGGCGGATCGCTTGGGCGGGGCGCCGTGTGGGCACTAGATAAGAGAAAGGATCCTTAAATGCTAATTGGGCTAAACCCACTTTTAAATGCAGATGTGTTATACGCCTTGCGCGCGATGGGGCATGGCGACGATCTCATCATTGCGGATACGAATTTTCCATCGGATAGCGTGGCCCGCGAAACCGTTTTGGGCGAGGTGTTGCGCATCGATGCATCCGCAGCAGAGGTGGTGCGGGCAGTGCTTTCTTTATACCCGATTGACACGTTTGTAGAGGATGCTGCTGCCAGGATGGAAGTGGTTGGTGCGCCGGCTGAAATTCTACCCGTGATGCAGGAAGTACAGGCTGAAGTCAGCGCGGTGAAAGGGCCAGCCGCCATGATGCCGATCGAGCGCTATGCTTTTTATGCGCGGGCAAAACAAGCTTATGCCGTGATTCAAACCGGCGAGCGCCGGTTTTATGGGTGTTTTGCATTGCGTAAGGGCGTTGTGCCGCCAGATCAGGAGTAGATTATGGGAAACGTGGTTGTTTTGGGCGTGTTCGTCGCAGACACAGCTTATCGGGCTGACCGGATGCCGCGCATGGGCGAAACCGTTTTGGGCAATTCCTTTTCGCTTGGCCCCGGCGGGAAGGGATCGAACCAAGCCGTGGCGGCAGGGCGCCTTGGCGCGGATGTTGCGATGATCAGCCGTCTTGGCCAAGATGATTTTGCTGAAATGGCGTTGAACACCTGGAAAGCGGCCGGTGTAACGCCTTATGTGACGCAAAGCCCTGATGATTATACGGGGGCAGCTTATATTTTTATTGAACATGCCACGGGGGACAATGCGATTATTATCGCCCCCGGCGCAGCGGCAAACATATCTGCGCAAGATCTTGAGGATCATGCTGACCTTATTGCGGCGGCGGATGTTTTTGTCACCCAGCTGGAACAGCCATTGAGCGCGGCGCAGCGCGGGTTGGAATTGGCCAAAGCTGCCGGGGTGATTACAATTTTGAACCCGGCGCCAGCGGTTGAGCTGCCCGCCGAAATGCTTGCCCTTTGTGATTACGTGACGCCGAATGAAACCGAAACTGAAATTCTTACGGGAATGCCGGTAACCAATGAAGCAGAGGCCGCGCAAGCCGCGGCCGCGTTGCATCAAATGGGTGTTAAAACGCCGATTATCACCTTGGGTGAAAAAGGTGCGTATTTACACGGCCATGGATTGATACCCGCCTTTTCGGTTGGAGAAGTTGTCGAAACAACCGGCGCGGGCGATGCGTTCAACGGGGGACTCGCCGCGGCTTTATCGGAAGGGTTTACTCCGGTCGAGGCAGTTCGAATCGGCAGCGCCGCCGCGGGAATTTCAGTAACGCGCGCGGGCACGGCCCCGGCAATGCCATCGCGCGCTGAGGTGGATGCGCTGCTTTGATAGCCGCCCTTTATGCTGCATAATTTTATCGGTTTGGGCCGCTGCGGTGTTCAGAAAACGGCTGGATCTTTTGCGATCAATCGCTCAACACGTTCCAAATTTTTTGAGCCTGTTGCAAGAGCTCTTGGTCGCGATGCATTGCGCCGATCACTTGCACGCCAATCGGCATAGAGTTTGGGCCTGTTGAAACGGGAAGATGTACAACGGGCAGGCCTAGCAATGTCCAGGGTCCGTTGAAAAGCGAATTGCCGGTTGATGCAAGCCCTTTGGGCGCTTCTCCCAATGTCGATGGCATCAAAAGGCAATCATATTCGTTTAATAAAGCTGAACAAGCCTGCCGCAAAGCGGTGGTTTCGTTAAGCGCGTCGAAATAGCTGCTGGTTGAGATTGCCGCGCCAGCCTTATGGGCGTTAAGGATATGAGAGCTGAGCCTCTGGGGATGGTTTTGTACCAGATTGTTGAATTGATGATGCAGCTCATAATCATTGATTTTGCTGCGCAAAACCGCGCAACGCGCCAGGATATCATCCAGAATTACATTTGTGATATGCGGTGCACAAGCCGCGCTGATATCACCGCTTAACGTCTTCATATAGGGGGCCGCTTGCTCTATGAAATTGCCCTCAATCATCGCGATGCTGAACGGTTTTTTCGCCGGGCGAGGGGCGGCGCTGGGCGTGCAAAATTGTATCACTTGCGCCAAATCCCCAAGCTCATGGGCCATGAAACCAACCGTATCCAAGCTGGGGGATTGGCTTAAAACACCAAAGCGATCAATCAAGCCGAAACTTGGCTTAATGGCGAAGACGCCGCAAAATGCGGCAGGGCGAATAACCGATCCTCCGGTTTGGGTGCCAATGGCCAATGGCAATAGGTTTGCGGCCACCACTGCTGCTGATCCTGAGGAAGATCCACCGGGGGTAAAGTCGAGCCCACGGGGGTTGCGGGTGCGGGAGGGCTCGAGAAAAGCCAATTCAGTCGTAACCGTTTTGCCGATCACCAGAGCGCCCTGCGCCTTGAGCTGTTTCACAATGCTGGCATCGGTTTGTGCGCTGTAGCCGATTGGCGCGGCACAACCAAACGCGGTGGGCATGCCGGCAACATCGATGATGTCTTTAACGGCAAAAGGCAGGCCCGCCAAAGGTAAGGCCTCCCTTTGCTCTTGTGGCAAAGCGTCAAGACGGGCGGCGTCGGACAGGACGGTTGCCTCGTCAATATATTCAAATAACCCCAATTCGGCATTAACGGTTTTTATATTGGCTAGAACGGTTTTGATGAAAGCTTCAATACTTTGGCCGTTTTGCGCAATGGCGCTACGGCATTGCTTAAAGTGGCTGGCAGGCTGTTTCATTGTGACCCCCTTATTTCTGGCGATCAGGCTACGTCAACATGCGGCTAGGGTAAAACGGGAATATCGCCGCGCTTCAAAAAATAGGGCCGCATCATCAGCGCGGACAGCCCCCAGATGACCGAAAGCATATACATACAAGCGGTGATAGAAATATATTCCGCCACCAAACCCACCAAAGGGGGGCCGAATAAGAATCCCGTAAAGGAGACGGTGGTGATATCCGATACAATTTTAGACGCGTTTTCCGGATTGCGCCTGGCCGCAAGCCCCATCACTAAGGGAATAAAATTTGCGCTACAAAACCCAAAAGCTGCGAAGCCAAATACGATTGCGGCCAGCGATTGGCTATAGGTCGCGGCTGCCATCGAAACGCAGCCCAACAGCATGGCCGATGTGCCCATACCACGCTCGCCAAAGCGAGAGATCAATGAAGCGCCAAACATGCGCGCCACAATTTCAGAGCTGTTAAACGCAAAAATACCGACACCGCCAAGCGCGAGGGCAAGCCCAATATCGTGGGTTAACCACAAGGCTGACCAGTCCAAAATAATACCAATCGTTGCCATTGAGATAGCTGCGACAGCGCCTAAAAACAGCGTGTCGCCGGTTGGAATTCCAAATCGAAACTTTTGTAACGGCCTTATCCGGCGCTGCGTGTTTGAAAAAATAAGGCAGGTCAACCCATAAAGAATATCCAGCAACATCAGCGCAAAAAACAAAGAGAGCGGCGGAAAGGCGAGGGATGCAAAAAAGCCGCCGATAAGCACGCCAAGCAGGCTTCCGATTGAAAAGCATGCGTGATGAAGCGGTAGCAAGCGCTGCCCGATGGCTTGTTCTGTATCAACCGTGATAACGATTGCGCAGGGACTGATCACCCCAAAACTGAATCCCACTGGCACGGTCATGAGCGCAAAGGTTAACGCTGTTTCTGTCGACACCCACAAAAAGAGCATTACGCTAAAAGCGATGACGCCAAGCGGGAGTAAAAAATGCGGCCCTAGTTTTGGAATGAGAAGCTTATTTGTTGCTTGCATCGAAAAGATCGACCCAATACCAAACAGCAATAGAATATATCCGAAATTCTTTTTCGACAGCCCGATTTCTTCGATTTTCCAAGGAATGAATACAAACCAATTTCCAATAATCAACATGCAGATGACAATGGCAAACCTAGACATGAAAATGGCTGGAATGAGTGTTTTAATAGAGAGATTTGATATCATATTTGGCCTATTTAAATCGCTTGAACTGAACTAGAAAACACATTTTAAAGGACTTTGCGGTGATTCCAGGAAGCAGTATAAAGTATTAATATAATATTTTAATCCCGGAGGTATATAAAATTAAACCATGCGCAGTAAGTATATTTTTCATTTGAAATTTTGAACGGTCACAACCTGTGGAAAACGTGTAAAACGAAAGGTCCAAGCGAGGTTTGGTTTCACGTCTTACGCTGTTGATTGACGCGGATTTTCCGCGAGATGCTGCTGAGTTTGATATTTGAGGCTTTTTTGTGTTTGCGAAATCTTAAATTTAGTCTGGCGGACCCTTTATTGAAAAAAGTATCGGAACGTTAATTTCACCCAAGGCTTTTGAGTGGTTCTGCTTATATTGAAACCGTTATTTGTGTGATTTTGGCCTGTCGGGGTGTTTTCAAAGCGCAGACCTATCGCTATCGTAGCGCGAAGATAGGAGCCGCTATGCGTTGGTTGTTTTTAATTTTTTTCTTTTTCCATTCGATTGCTTTTGCAGGTCAGGCAGAACAAGAAGAAGTGGATCAGGTTTTGGAAGGGTTGAGACCCTGTCTGCTTGCCTTCGTGCATTTGAATAAAAGCAATAATGGGGTAATCCAGCGCGAAGCTCGGTTGCAATTGTTTCTGAAAGTTGATGAAGAGCTATTTAGCGTTGAAAACCAGCAAAAGATGGCGGTTAAATTTAAGCAGATTGTCGACCAATCCCTTTATTTGTTGATTGGAAAAGCTCAACAAAATGCCAGTAAGGAAGATCAGGAATATATTTTGGAAAAGATGCGGCCCATCGTGAAAAAACTTGAAGTTCTGGCCGCAACGCCGCCGCAAAATCTGCAATCTTGGGGGGGAGAGCTGAAAGGCTGCGTGGAAAAATACGATCTTTTGAAATGACCTTTAGGCTATTTAAAATGCTTTGATCAGCAGTTGTTTTGGGCTATTGCGTAGCTTTAATTCATATCGTGGCATTCTATTGGTTAATTTTGGATCCTGTTTTTATTGGTGATAGCCGATGTCACATCTAAACTTGTTAAAAAGCGATTTTTGGCCCTTTCCCACCTTTATGAAAGTTTGCGCAGCGGCTCATCGCGAGCGGTCGATAAATATGTTTCAATAAATGTTAAATTAGGAAGGTAAATTTTTTCGATCAACATCAATACTCAAATTATTTTGCCAAGCTGCAAATTTAGGTCGGTAAGCGTCGCTTAAATTTTATGAGGGGATTGCAGCACTGACCCTTATTATAAGGATTCTTTATTTCAAAATTATGAAATTTTAACGGTGTATGCCCGTGCTGGTGGCGGGTTATAATTTAAAATAATTTATATTTGTATACGAGATAGAATTTGATCCAGTCCGCTGATTTAGCTAAATTGTATCGAACATTGTGCGCGTGACATAAAATCTGAGAACAATACGTCCAGCAAACAATATTTAAACGTCGTTTGATGTGCCGTTTTTTTGCGCCGTATAGCTTAGCTGATGCGAGTGGTCCTAAAGCTCGATTTTGGGGGCGTAAAGTGCACGCGGGATCTTCGCAAGAATTAAGATCAAATTCGCAGCTTAAAAAAACGGGGATCCAGTGGTCTTGTTGAAACGTTTCGATGTGGCGTGAAGTGATTACTCTTCAAAGCAGGGCAGGTGGAATATCGTTGTGGCGTTACCCTATGCGCTTTGGGAGCAGCTATTAAGGGCGCTTAAAGGAAGTGCGAAAAGGATAACCGACCTTTACTATCCCGATTCTTTAGCTGCTCGGAAAAAACAGATTTGAGATCAAAAATTAGTAAACGTGAAACGCAAATTAAATTTGTTGCCAACTGGGCTCGAAACACGGACCGGTTTGAGATATTGGATTGAATGCGATGAGCAATGCTAGAAATACAAAACCTTGAAGCCTAGACAATCTTTGATGGTTAAAACCTATCTTGCAGGTCCCTGGTTGGTTTTAAGAGTGTTGAACTCCGGACCAAAATCTTGTCTTGCATTGGTGCGGGGGCGAAAGCAAAGCTCTGAATTGCAGATATGGTAAAGGTGTTTGGCTGAATATCTTTGATTAACCATCAAAAAGAAATGGGAAAAATTTTTCTTAATATTAAATTCTTATGGCTGGGAGTTAAAATAATTTTGGTGCGTTGTCGGAGGTTGAGTTTTGAATGGATAGACCAAGTGCGCGGGATTTAATAAAACTGCAGCTAATAAATTAATCCGTAGCATGATAGACGTTGCACTCAGTCTATCTTTCGGGCACCCAAATTTAAATTAAACCTTGTGAATGAAAAAATGAAAATAGTTTTGGTTGCTCCAGAAATCCCGCATAATACTGGCGCGATCGGGCGCACTTGCGTCGCGTTGAATTTAGAGCTCATTCTTATTAAACCCTATGGTTTTTCACTTTCTGAGAAAACTGTGATACGCGCGGGTACGCGCTATTGGCAACATGTCCGCCTGTCCGAATATGAGAATTGGCAAAGCTTTCTTGAAGATCGGCAGCCCGCGCAAGACGATCTTTATTTGTTTGAAGAACATGGGCAGCAAAGCTTTTACGCGCCAGTTTATAAAGACGACGGGTATTTGGTATTTGGATGTGAATCTGCGGGTCTTCCACAAGAGGTAATGTTGGGCAGAGAGGATCGCATTTTTCATGTGCCGATGCGCAATCCGGTGGTTAAATCGCTGAACCTTTCCAATGTGGCGACCGCTGTGATTTACCAAGCCATGCGACCTTTTTTATAAAAATGAAGTGATTTGATATCATTCTAACGGGACAGGGTCGGGTCGATTTTAAGGTGGATCGTGATATGCGTTGACGCTTTGATAAGTTTGGGCGGCTCATAAGATTAAAAATGCGCATCGTTTATATTTTTTAAAGGCCGAATTGGCTCAATCGGTTAAAAGATTTATAGCTAAGTATGTTCGGTTTTTGTCGATTAATTTTTCAAGCGGATATCTGGATTATGAATGTGTTTGGCGTTTCAGTTTTTACGCTGCACCGTTCTGATTTCGCATAGAGTCTGACTTGGATTTGCCAAGCGAATAAACAAGTAGGGCGTTACATAACTGATGCCGAGCTGCGGTTATGTCGAAGCTCATCAACCAATAGAATCTGCGCTAAATCTGATCCAGTTGGCGTAAGACGGTTTCGACTGTCAAAAAAACCGCCCGCTTTGCCGTAATCCTCTGCATTTTCATAAAGCTCCGAATTGGCGGAACTTTGACAATGCGCGAGAACGGCTTCATATTTTTTAAAATCAGAATATGCAGTCATGGTACTTTTCCTTCATTGAAACAAGTACGCCGTAAATTGTTACTTGGATTAAAATAATACTTAATTGAGACCAAAAACATTTAAGCCAGTTGCTTTTCAAAATTGTAGCCTCGCTTGCGCCCAGCATTAACCCGGGCCAGCCTTTTACACGAAGCTTGTGCTTGGTTTTTCACAAAAGGTCAGCTGTTGATTTTATATAATGCATCTTTATCCGAACAAATGATGCGGTTAAGCCGTTTTTTGGCGCTGTTAAATCGTGAAGCGCGGGTTTGGTTTGGGCGCACCTGTTAGACACGAACGGATGTGACTCCCGTTTCAGACCTATATAAAAGCCCGTCTTTTTTTAACGAAACATGCAGCGTGGCGTCTTTGGTTCCATTTGGGTAATCTGCACGCAAATGCTGCACCAATATATCGTCATTTTCATAAATGCAGCGGCGATTTTTGATATCGGCATTTTCCATGATCGCTTTCATTTGTTCGGCGCTCATGCTGCTTAGATTTGTGACTTTACCAGTGGAATGCCACGTCATTTCCCAATCGGGATGAAAGCAGGCCCAGTAAGCCTCTACGTCATGGTTTTCCCAGGCTTCGGTCATTTTGCTATAAAGTGCCAAATTTCGTTCCTTTCACGTAATGGTCGCTGAGCGTTTTATCTTTAGTTTTATTCTCTATTTCAAAGTGAGCTTGGGATTTGGTTCAATTTTATCAAGTGACAGTTTTCATCAACCTATCCAAAAGCGCTATTTTTTCTGAAAAACAAACGATAAATTATTAGCCGGCATATTTTCAGTTTCCTTATGTATCAGACCTGCCTGAGCAAATAGATCAAGGATATCCGCGTCATTTTTATATCCCAGTGCTGGATCGGCTTCGATAATGCTTTGATGAAAGTCGATATCGCCTTGACTGCACAATTCACCATTGCGCTTGAAGGGACCATAAAGAATGGCAATCCCCTTCGGGGCAAGCGCCCTGGAAATTTCTGTGATCAAGATTTCTGCTTCTTCGCGGCTCACCAAATGCAGCAGGTTTGACAAAAAAATCAAATTATATTGGGTATTTACCTTCGACCATCCCGTCTCAGTCGCATCTAACAGGATCGGTGGCTCCACGTTATCTCGTTTTTTCTCATTGATCCAAATCTTGATACTTTTTAGGCGAGATGGATCCACATCTGACGGCTGCCAAATGAGCTCTGGAATCGCTGCGGCAAGTGACACGATGTGTTGGCCAGTCCCGCTTGCGATTTCTAAAGCCCACCCGCGGCGCGGCGCAAAGCGTTTCACCAGCGTTAAAATGGCCGGCAAATTCCGTTCAGCCGATGGCGCGTTTAACCGGCCTTCGCCCTCATCTTGTGCGACGCTTGCCGTCTTTGGAAGGTTTTGTCGATGCCCCATTTAGATTTTTTAGTCGACGGGCTTTATGCAAGCTTTACGCCTGCATAAAATATCGATTTGGTTCAATGTGCGTGTTTCCAAGGCCCGAAATCTTTGCCGCCTTCAACAATCTCATACATCACGCAGGGCTCATCTCCGATAACCCAGCCATCATGGCCCGGCGCGAAGTAATAGGCATCACCGGGCCCCACTTCTATTTTTGAGCCATCATCATGCGAGCAACCGAGGCGCCCGGAAATTACAATACCGATATGTCCGGCTTGGCAGCTATCGCCACCAACGGTGGGTTTGATACATTCTGACCAGACCCAACCTGGCTGTAAAACCAATTTTGAGGCGTTTACATTGCCAAGCTTTACCACCTCTACTTTGGCCTTCGGCGGGTTTTTAACTTCATCTGCATCATTAAAGTTCTTTGAGAAAAGAGTTTGCATTTTACCATCCTTTAAGTTTTCTTATGATATTTGTAACTTTTCACAGACAGATCCTAATTGTCACCAAAAAAATATTAAATTCGGATTTTGAGGCCCTCACTAGCTTACTTTTGCATCGGTTTAAGCTTGTTGCGTGATCCAAACGCCCAATCCCATGATGCCAATGCCCAAGGCACGGATCGCGGAAAGCGGTGTTGGGGTTGCTGTAAAGAATGCAAAATGGTCAATCACAGCTGCGCTTACCAACTGCCCGATTAAAACAAAAAATACCGCGTTTCCAATTCCAAAATTGGGTGCGATTGTGGTGATAGAAAGAATATAGAAGACCATTAATAAACCTGCCAGAAAAAGATACTTTGGCGCGGTTAGAATCGAAGCGATGGCCAGCTCTGAGCTGCTCAAGAGGGCTGCCAAGCTTGTGAAGAAGGCGACAAAAAGCAGAGTGGTTACCGCCAATAAGGGGGATCCTAAAAACTTTCCAAGATGCGCGTTTAATGCCGCCAGCACTGGAACGCCGATACCAGCGGCCAGCATGATCAGTGCAGATGTACTGTAGGACATGATTTTTCTTCCTTCTTAAAGATTGTGACCTGATGATCTTCGGTTAGGCCAACTGTGTCTAGCCTGCTCAGAAACAGCAAGATCCTACGGCAGCCCCAAACGTTGGGAGGTTTGGGTTGAATTCAAACACTCCGTGCTAGTTTAGCGGCATGGTAGAATTGGAACAGCATGAAATCAGCGATATCATTCAAATGGCTTTGTCGGATCACGTGTCCTTTGCCGATATAGAGGGGCAATATGGGTTGAAAGAAAGCCAAGTGAAAACGCTTATGCGGCAGAATTTGAAACGTGGGAGCTATCAAGCCTGGCGCAAACGTGTGGCGCGGTTTGCGCGCCGCCGCGCGCATTACAAGTAGGATCGCGGGGCAGGGCAACCCGCCTATTGTTCAAGATAATTGAGTGATTTAGAAATTCATGTAGTGAGCGGTTATCGGCTTTGAAATCGTCTGGATAAGCGTTAAGGTTCGGTAAAAGATTGAAAAAGAGTTTAAAAAAGAGACTTACATGCCGATCGAGACCGATGCAGACCCCATGACACCGTATCAGCTGCCATTTCCGAAAGAGGCTCTTGATGAGATAATTATCCCAGATGCGATGCCTAAGGATGATCGTTTATGGGTGCCTCAGGCAGAAAATGTTTGGTTTCGACCTTTGTGTTTAAACCGCTCTCAGGGATATTGGACAACATTACTGAAGGTGCGCAAGGCGGGGGTGTTGTCTCGTCACCGGCATCCACAGGGTGTGCACGGATTTGTTTTGAAAGGGCATTGGCATTATTTAGAACATGATTGGGTGGCCGAAACAGGTTCCTATGTATTCGAACCTCCTGGAGAGACGCATACATTGGTGGTGCCCGACGGCGTGGATGAAATGATCACGTTTTTTCAAGTGAACGGTATGATGTTATATGTGGATCCTTGGGGAAAAGTTCAGGGCTATGAGGATGTGTTTTCCAAGATTGATCTGTGTAAAAAACATTTCGCGGCCGTTGGGCTTGGGGAAGATTTTGTGAATCAATTCATCCGATGATGTGACATCCTTTTCAGCGAGCGATTATCAGGGCAGGGCGTTTCGCATATGAGCTCTGTCTGTATCATGTGGTTCTCACGCGATTGGAATTTGCAGATAAACTTCTTTTTCTTCACGGGCTTTGCCGATTAAAAACGCCAGTTTGCCGCTTGGGCGTAACGGGGCCTCTCGCTATTCACGGGTGCGTTACGGCTAAATTATCGCCTTTAGACATAGGGCGGGTCAGCATCCTAAGTAAAGCCATGGCGAAACGCAGGGCATAAGTAGGAAGGTTGCAACACTCGTGAAAGTCGGGGATGTCTTGCACTCAACCGCATATCCCTGAGATATATAGATCACGAGGGTCGATCTGCGATTATAGGCTTTTCGGGGTGCGCACGCCCTTAACGATCCGGAGTGAACGGCGTTCGAAGGGAGGTTATGATGAGGCAGTTTTGCGTTCAAGTATCTGTAAAAAAGCGAAAGTTATGGTTTGGTGGTGCAGACAGTCTCGAGCTAACCAGTCTTCTCGTATTTTCCCAGTTAACAGGGAATTTATAGGGAAAAGCGTGGGCTTTGGGTTGATATTGGCCGTTTTCGGCTGAATTGGTTCTGAATCGTACCACAATAACAGCGTCTTACAGGCCGTTTTCCTATTAATTAAAGAACAAGGAAAATTATTTTCGGAACAGGGAAACGGGCAGGGCGAACAGGGTAGCCTCATTTTGCTTCGGGCGCATGACGCCTCAATCGACAAGGTCAGACCCCGTTGAAACCAAACGCAATGGCCTGCATCGAAAAACCTCATTGAAAGCGGACATACGACGTCTGACCAAGAGAGAAACCTTAGATAATCGAACACCAAAGTTGTAGGAAAGGCCAATGCGTGCAATCATACTTCTATGCTTGTTGATGTTTTAGCGCCTGTGTCAGCACAGGAGTTGGCAGTCATCACGTCCTTTCCGCCCAGAATGACGGAGGCCTACGCAGACCTCTGGGCGAAGCGAGGGCCCGCATCTCAAATTCGGGTGCTTCACAAAAACACAGTCGCGGCGATCGATGAGATCGCGCGCGGCAATGAGCGTCGGTTCGATGTTTTCATGGTGTCATCGCCGGAAGCATTTGAACTTTTAGCGCGAAAGGGTGCATTTGCCCCCGAGCGGGTTTGCGGCGAGGGACCGACCAGTGTCGAGCCCTTTGCTTTGTCTTCAGTGGGCTGGACACGCCGCACAGACAGTGAGCTGTTCATGCCAGGCGAGTGGAACGATCTGTTGCGCGCGCCGTATCAGGACAAAATTGCCATGGCCCGCCCGGCCCGCTCAGGTTCGACGCATATCATGATCGAGCATCTGTCCCAAAGGCGCTGACGTTAGACAGCCTGCTATGCGGGACCAAACGGTCCCTCGCAGATGCAGCTATTGCTTATGCAGAAAACGCTCGCATCTGATTCATTTATTTTCTGAGGCCGCAGCACAGCGTGATCATACGGCCATTCATGTGCTTTGATCGTTGTCGATCCTAAACTGACCTTTGGTCGATTACGTTCGCAACAGACGCGGCGCAAACGTTGTTGCCATGCATAGATTTATATCAGGCAGCCTTTTCGCTTGGTAAAGTAATTTCCAAGTACGGTGCGTTTACTTTTCAGCCCCGCCGTGTTTTTTGAACTGTGTCTTGAAGGACTCGCTATACGGAAAAATCAATATTGAAGTTGCTAACACAAATGAAGAGAAAGCCATGAACATGTCGCAAATAAGCCTGAAGTGGCTTGAGGTTTTTCACTTAATGGCTTGTCATGGATCGGTTCAAGTTGCCGCGTGAAGCCGGGTTATCAATTAGCACCGTCTCTCACCATTTGCGAAGTCTTGAAGCACAATTGGGGGTCACCCTTCTGAATCATGCGCGACGACCGATGACGCTCACACCGGTGGGCGCTGTGTTTTTTAAAAATGTCGATGAAGCGTTAAAGCTAATCCGAATGGCACAGACTTAAGTAACTCTTGGTAATATGATCGAAGCTCGCCATCTAAAATTTGGCCTTATTGAAGACTTCGATAGCGATATTGGACCAGAATTGGCGGTGCTCTTGGCGAGTGGCATGCCCAAATGTGAATTTGCCCACTATACGCGGTCGAGCAGCGAGATATTGGACATGTTGCTGCGTCACTCCTTGGACATCGGCATCGCGAGTAGTCCTAATAATAATACTGACCAGTTGAAAGAATTCCCGATGCTTCGCGATCCCTTTGTATTGGCAGTGCCCGCAAATTGCACAATCCACCCAGAAAGTTTTCTGGCAGGATCGGCGGAGCTGACAATGCTACACTACGCAAAAGATCAACAGATCAGAAAGCAGATCGCAGCGCATTTACGACGCTTGAACATTGGGATTCCCGTCAGATTTGAAATTGAAAGTAACCAAACAATGATGGCGATGATTGCGGATGGTGCAGGCTGGGCAGTGACGACACCAGCCTGCTACTTTCGAGCCCGAAGGTTTCACAAACAAGTCCAACTGCACGCGTTTCCTGCAAAGGGCTTTGCGCGTCATCTGTCGCTATTTGCACGCGAAGAATGCGCTGACGAAATTGTCGGAACCATCAATGCGGCGATGCGAAATCTCATCGAAATGCGTCTAATCAATCCTGCGACCGAGGCGATGCCGTGGTTAAAAGATGAGCTGTGCCTGTTGCCTTTAAAGGCAAATTCCTAGAATAGCGTCAGAGAATCTTGAACTGACTGCGGATCATGGCGTCTTGATCTGAAGAGAGATATTTTGGATGGTGCGTTGCGAGGATACCTCGTACCCGTTCGGTGGCGACGGCCCAAGCACTCTTCGCTCCGTTCTCGGCCCAGCTTTGTGGTTCAATCCGGTCCGCGAGCGATGGATAGAAATAATCCCGTTCCATCGCGGAAATTGTATGCGCCCCGCCAAGAAAATGCCCTGGCCCCAAAACGGCTTCGTTAATCGCATCAAAGCCTAAGTTTTCCTCGCGCACTTCGATGCCTCGCAAGATCCGGTAGGTGTTTGAATGCATTTCGTCGTCTAGTACAAAGGCTTCAAAGCTAGCGCCTAACAGCGACGCAGTCATGCCCGAACTTTCATAGATAAGGTTGCCACCAGCGAGGGCCGCAGCAAGTGATGTTAGCCCCTTTTCCGCACCGTATTGCGCGTCAATCGCTTTGGCGTCGGTCATTGAACAGGCCACACCGGATGGAAGCCCAATCCAGTTTGAAAGCTGTGCAGATGCGGCGTTGAGCAAGGCACTTTCGCCACTTCCACCGGCGAATGCCCCCGTGCGTAGGTCGACAACTAATGGCCAGTTGGAAAACACCATCGGGTATCCTGGCTTAATGGCGTGAACCATAACCAAACTGGCGAGTGTTTCTGCCAAGGATTGTACGAGAAATCCGGCCATTGTTGCGGGTGCGGTAGCACCGGCTTGGGCGGCCGTAATACAAGACATTGGAATGTTATGTTTGATGCATTCATAAACAACATCTACGGCATCCTCGCCGTAGCGCATTGGGGAAATGACGGGGCTTATGTGCGCTTTCATAAAAGGACGTTTAGAAAACGCACCTTTGCCACCGGCAGCGATGTCTAGCATTTTGACGATGGGCGCTACATAATCGGCCAATGTAAACGAGGTGGCTGTTGGTTTCGTCGTATTTAGGAGCAGGGCGTAAGCCGTGTTGACGTCGAGATCAAAGTTGCTCGGCACGTCGGTCGCAACGCAGCACCTCGTATACCAGCTTACATTGGCCAAAGTATCCTGAAGGCGCGTGAAATTATGCAGATCAGCAAGCGTCGATGGGCGGTATGTTCCGCTGTCCAAATCAAGCGTTTGAACGGCAGCACCACCAGTTCCAAAATAAACTTTGCTTCCTCCCACTTGGATAGAACGGGTTTCGTCACGCCCATGCAGAACAAATGTTTTGGCAGCTTTGGCTATTGCATCTTCAGTCAAGGATCTGGGAAAAACGACTCGTCCTGCTTCGCCGTCTTGTGCGCCAGCGGTCAGCAGGTCCTGTCGCAGCCTATTGGGGATTTCACCCATGCCAAGTTCAGATAAAAGCCGCAGCGCCGTGTCAAAGATGTTCTCAAGATCTGGTTGCGATAGGGGTTTATACATTCCTCCAAACTGACCAGGTGGACAGGGATTAATAACAGGTTTTGCCGCGCGCTTTATCAGACGTTGTGCCCGCCCACCGCTGCGTCCGGAAGTCGTTTTTGATATATCCGTCATAGGGGTGGCCTTCCTGCTTATAATTACATCACAGCAATATATAGAGGTTCACTTAAGGCGCCGATATAGCGCCCTAAATTTTCTAAATATATAAAAGTACATTTTGAAAATTTCGAATTAATATAAGTTTTGTTGACCACAACACGTACAACAACACACTTGAATAAAAATTTTTATGGGAGAGTTCATATGAAATCGCGCACCAAAGTTGTTGTTATCGGGGGCGGGATTGCTGGCTGTTCGACGCTGTATCACCTGACGCAAGAAGGCTGGTCGGATGTTGTCTTGATCGAACGCAACGAACTGACATCTGGCACAACGTGGCATTCCGCAGCGCAGGTGACGAACTTTGGTATGAACCAGACGATGGTGGGGCTGAAGACACATTCGATCAATTTATATAAAGAACTGCGTGATGATGCAGATTACCCTGTCAGCTATCGTCACGGCGATGGTGGCATCCGTCTTGCCAATACCCGGGCACAGATGGATGGCTATGCGCATTTTGCATCCATGGCGCAGGGCATGGATGTTGAATTTGAAGTGCTCGACGCAGCTCAATGTGCACGCCGTCACCCGCTGATTTCAACCGACAACCTGATGGGTGGTCTTTGGGATGGCAACGATGGCGATATTGATCCTGCCTCTTTGTGTCAGGCGCTTGCACGCCGAGCTCGCTTAGCCGGTGCCGAGGTGTACCGAAACACGCCCGTCACTGACTTGACCCAGCACAAAGATGATACATGGACCGTACATACCGAGTGCGGCGACATTGATTGCGATATCGTCGTGAATGCGGGCGGCTACCGCGTGAACGAGGTTGGGGCGATGATGGGTGTTCATCACCCCGTCGCTTCGATGGAACATCAGTATTTCGTGACCGAGGATATTCCTGCAATCGCAGATGCCGGCCACCGGATGCCACTGCTGCGCTGTCCTATAAGTGACTTCTACAGCCGTCAGGAAAAAGGCGGCCTGCTTATTGGCTTTTACGAACAAGCTTGCAAAACTTGGGGTATGGACGGCATTGACCCTAATTTTGTTAATGCGTTATGCCCGAACGATCTGGACCGTGTGATGGACGTATTAGAGGGCGTTTTTAAACGCATGCCTGTCTTGTCCGAAGTCGGTATCAAGAACATCGTCAATGGTCCGATCACATATACCATCGACGGAGCGCCTTTGGTCGGCCCCATTCCAGGCAAGCGCAACGCCTATTGCATCATCGGTCTGCGCGCCGGATTGGGCGAAGGCGGCGGTCACGGCTGGCTCTTGGCTCAGCAGATTGTGCACGGCGAGGCACAGTATGACACTTGGTGCATCGACCCACGCCGTTTTACTGGCCACGCCAATGTAGAACTGACCGCGCTGAAGGCGATCGAGGACTACCAAAACGAATTCCGGTTCCACTTTCCCCATGAACACCGCTCGGCAGGTCGCGGCGCAAAAACCACATCTTTAACACCTGTCTTGGCCGCCGAAGGCGCAGAATTTACCATCGTGAATGGCTGGGAACGGGTTGAATACATCAAACCATCCTCTGATTTTCAGCCCACCCTTGGCTTTCACTTCGACGAAGCCTTTAACGTCATCGCTGGCGAAGTCAAAAACGTGCAGGAAAACGTTGGCCTGTGCGAAGTGAACGGCTTTAATCGATTTGAAATTACAGGCGTAGATCGTCATGCGTTTTTGGATCGCATGTTTTGCGGCACCGTCACCAAAAAAGCGGCGCGCGTCGGGCTTGGTTACCTGTTGAACCATCACGGCATGGTCAAAGGCGAGGCGACAATCGCCAATATCCCCGCATCTGACCGTGGACCGGATCGCGTCTGGTACGGGTCTGCAGCGGCGGCAGAATATCACGATATGGATTGGCTATGCGGGCATCTTGATCCCGCACTCGACGTTCAGGTCAAAAGCCTAACCAATGATCAAACCATTCTGGTGTTGGCTGGTCCCAAAGCACGCGACGTTTTATCCGCTTGTTCGCGAGCCGATTGGTCACGCGACGCATTTCCATGGCTAACCGTTCGGGAATGTTTCATCGGTTTCGCGCCTGCAACCGTACTTGGCGTCAGCTTTTCAGGTGAATTGGCGTATGAAATTCATGTGCCCAACCACGCGCTTTACGCAGCATATACTTCATTGCGCACAGCAGGTGGCGCGCAAGGTCTTAAAATATTTGGTGCGCGCGCTGTTGACTCAATGCGGCTAGAGAAGGGTTTCTTGCATTGGAAGTCTGACTTGCTGACAGAATTTGATCCCTTCGAAACAGGTCTTGAGCGTTTCGTCAAAATGAATAAACCCGACTTTATCGGCAAGGCTGCACTATCAAAACGTGTTGCAACAGGCCCCCGAAAAAAATTGGCGTCACTGCATATTGATTGTACCCACGCGCCTGCCCAGGGCGGCGCTTCCGTGAAAGTGGAGGGCCGCGTGACCGGTACCATTACATCGGGTGATTGGGGACACCGTTTGGGAATGAACTTAGCCTATGGTTTTGTGAGCCCAGAGCATGCCGAAATAGGCACTAAAATGACCGTTGATGTGATCGGTAAACCGGTGCCCGCAACCGTGATCGGCGCGGGTCCCTATGATCCCGCAAACGCCATTATGCGTGGCTGATAGAAAGACCTACTGGGTCCGCAAGTTGTTTTGCAAGCATAAATTATAAGCCGCAATGTGCTTGGCTGGCCGGTTTCCGCCTATGGCACGGCGTGCAAAACCGGGCATATGTAGAAACTTCAATGCTAAGAGCGCGCAGCGGAAAAATCGCACTCACTGTATGAGCTTCTAGCAGCCATTCGGGGCGCTTTTCGCCAATAGCTGCATTAGCTCGTTCTTATTTTTGCAAAATAAAATCAGTTACCACCTTCCCCGTCGGACCACCCAAGAAGAGTGGCCGGAAGGGGGGGGTGTTTGGGGATTAAAACGCCAGCTCTGTTGGCAGCCTAATGCCACCCACGATCTCCCTCTTCTGCTCATCCGTGATGCCCCTCTGCAAGGGATTGAGTCCCTACGATTTTGACTATTTCAAGAAGAATTTCGACGAAGCGGTCCCGAATGTGGTCCTTTCATAAATCAACGCTTTAATATCGTTGCATTTCCTCGGGGTGCGGGGTGCGGGGTGATTTTGTTGCCAAGGAGAGGACCTCGTGCGTTTTGTAGTTCTATTGAATTACCGATACTTATTTTAAGACTGAAATCATAAAACGGTCTTAGAAGTGCCCTGCAGTCAATCAATTAATTACAGGATACTTTGCGAGTGCAGTTGTAAAGTTATTAGCCTAGATAATCGATTATTGGGCAACTCGGACGGTCATCCCCATTACAAGAGTTGACCAGATGCGCCAGCTCCTTTCTCAAGCTCTCGAGCTCTTTTTGTTTTTGGATGATTTCTTCAAGCCGCCTTTGGGCTATCACTTTTACGTTGGCGCTTGTGCGTTCTTCATCTTGATATAAACTAAGCAGTTCTTGGCATTCTGAAATGCTAAACCCAAACTCGCGAGCCCGTTTTGCAAAAATTAATTTTTTTAAAGCGGGCTCATCATATGTGCGATACCCAGCTGCAGATCGTTCAGCTTCTGGAACCAACGCGATATCTGCGTAATAGCGTACGGTTTTTACAGATAGACCCGCTTTTATGGCCACCTCAGAAATATTCATTTTACTTGACCTTCCTGTTACTAGAAGTTGTAGGTCCTTCAAGGTTGGATAGCAAGTGAGTCGGATTTCAGCGAGGAGAACAATTTGACACGGATAGAGGCGCAAAAACAGGCGGTTTTATATCGCATGGTTACATCTCAAAAAATATGCGTGCATGGTCTGAAAGCAAAGGATCTTCTAAAGCGAAATGGCTATCGCGTTGACGATCGTCACTTGAAAGATACTGATGCAATCCAAACCTTTAAGAAAGCTCATAATGTTCCTTCCCTGCCGCAGGTTTTTATAGAGAATAAGGCAATTGGAGGGTTTGATGAATTGCGCAAGCATTTTGGCGTAACATCAAACGCTGAAAATAGTACGACTTACAAACCAATCATTGCTTTATTTTTAATAGCTGGGTTTCTTGCATTAAATACCCTGTGGTTAGGTAATGCAGATAAAAGTTTGATCAGATTTTTGGAATTGTTTGTCTCTATTTCAATGGTCCTTTTAGGATTGCAAAAACTTCAAGATATCGAACGCTTTGCCACCATGTTTTTGAATTATGATTTGCTGGCCCAACGTTGGGTGCGTTATGCCTATATTTATCCTTTTATAGAAACACTGGCTGGCTTGCTGATGATGGTTGGAGCCTTCACGATTGTAATGGCCCCTGTAACCTTGATCGCGGCTTCGATTGGAGCGCTTAGTGTTTTTAAAGCCGTTTACATAGATAAACGCGACTTGAAATGCGCCTGTGTGGGAGGCGACAGCAAAGTCCCACTTGGTTTTATATCCCTGTTGGAAAATATCATGATGTTGGCAATGGCGAGTTGGATGCTCACGAAATTGTTATAAATGCCTGCTTGAGTTTCCTGTAAGTGGAAGCTGTACACGGAGTTGAGGAGCGAGTTATGAAAATTTTAGTAAGTTTATTTTTGGCCTTACTGTTTATCACCTTCGGTGTTCAATATTTCTCTAATGGTTCTGCTTCCGCTGCAATGGAAGAAGGGACAGCGCTTGTTGCAATTAAAACACCCGAGAGTTACTCGCAAAATGCACAAATCGGACAAAGGCTGTTTGAGGCTAAATGCGCCGATTGCCATGGGCCTAACGCGGTGGGTCAAGCAGGTGTGGCACCGCCGCTTATTCATATAATATACGAACCCAATCATCATGGTGATGAGAGCTTCCAGCGCGCTGTGGCACTGGGTGTGCGCGCACATCACTGGAAATTCGGCAATATGCCCGCAGTGGCAGGCCTTACCAGAGCGGAGGTCAAATCTATCATTGCCTACGTACGAGAATTACAAAAACATAACGGTATTTTCTAAGTTTGAGGGACATCTGAATGAAGAAAGTCTTTTCCGTATTCACATTACTTGTTTTAAGTGCATCGATTTTATGGGCGCATAGCGGTGTAAAAGACCCAAATGTGATGAAACGTATGAAGTTGATGTCTTCGATGGCTGAAAATTCGAAAATTCTTGGCCAAATGATGAAGAAGCAAATTCCTTTTGACGCCAAGGTTGCGATGTCAGCTCTGAGGGAAATTGGAGTATTGTCAGAGGCGACGCCAAAGGCGTTTAAGGTTAATGCGTCCGATCCGAAGTCCGAGGCCAAACCACTTATTTGGGAAGAGTTTGTCGCATTTACTGAGCTGGCGAACCAGCTAGCCGATGATTTAGAAACTAGCACGATAAAAACCTATGATGATTTACGGCCAGTATTGATGAAAACTGCCGGAAGCTGCAAAGCATGTCACACGAGATATCGTTAATAACACATGAGCCCCAAAATGTACATTTGGGCTGCCTCTGGCTTCATCTTGCTTGGTTCTTTAGCTCTTATATATTTCTTTGTGACCAATCCCCAAAAAGTAGAAATAGATACGGTTAATTTACGTGAAGCAAACTCTGATCGAGGTGCCTATATATTTTTGGCGACCGGTTGTAGCAATTGTCACGTTGCTGAAGGGGAGACGAAAAAAACGCGACTTGCCGGTGGTCAAAAATTTAAAACTGACTTTGGAGTTTTTATCGCTCCAAATATATCTAACAGCAGAGAATATGGAATCGGAGGTTGGAAATTTGATGATTTTTACACAGCGATAAAATTTGGACAAAGCCCAGAGGGACGGCACTATTTTCCTGCATTTCCTTATGTCGCCTACTCAAAAATTAGAGATCAAGATATTGCCGATCTTTGGTCGTTTTGGAAGACACTGCCCAGTATTGAAACGCCCAACATAGAACATGAAATCAAATTCCCTTTCAATATTAGACGCAATATTGGCATTTGGAAGCTGCTCTATATGCCTAAAAACTTTGTTGATCCGATAGACGACCGGGCAACTTATCTTGTTGAAGCCCTGAGCCATTGTGCTGAGTGTCACACTCCACGAAGCGTGATGGGTGGTTTGAATAAAAGCCAGTGGATGCGGGGTGCGGTAAATCCAAGTGGGCAGGGCCTTATTCCGAGTATTCATCCAAGCGATTTAGGATGGTCAGAAGCAGATATAATCGAATATTTATCGTCAGGGTTTACACCTGATTTTGATGTGGCTAGTGGAAAAATGGTATCGGTAATTGAGAATACATCGAAATTATCATTATCAGACCGAGCTTTAATCGCCGATTATCTAATGAGGATTTCAATTGATTAAAAAAATATGGGAATTAGCGTTTTTATTTTTACTTTTTGGCGGATCAAGCACTGCGCTTGCGCATCATGAATTGGCTAATCGCAACTTATCAAACGGGCAAAAAAACTATCAGAGATTTTGCGCAAGTTGTCATGGCGCAAATCTTGAAGGTCAACCTAATTGGAGAGACTTTAAAGAAGATGGGAGCCTGCCGGCACCACCGCATGATGAAACTGGGCACACCTGGCATCATGATACGGAAATGTTATTTAACTATACAAAACTTGGGGGGCAGGCGACTTTAGAAGCGGTTGGAGTAAATAACTATTTAAGCGGTATGCCAGCATTTGAAGAACTTCTTAGCGATGTGGAAATTTGGGAAATTTTATCTTACATCAGATCTACTTGGCCCGAGCACATTCAAGAGGCACACGCCACCAGACATCCGAAAAAAATTGAAGAGTAGCATAATTGATTATTTTTCAGTTTAGAACGCATTGCAATATAGCCTTAAATGCTAATTTGCTTTTTGATAGAAGTACGTTATACGATGAAGTTTCAAACAGTGTAGAGCGTTAATGGGGCTCGCTTCAGACAGTTTGAAAACCTATCTTTGTCAGTGTGACCAAACTTCTGATTTCCCTGCAAGCAGTTAGCTCTCAAAGCAATACTTTTATAAGGGTTAAATAATTTGCGTTTTCTAATTTAGATTAATTTAGAAAACATATTTATTTCCAAAATTTGAATGTTTTCTGAATATTCTGCCGTTAAATCATACATGTTCATGACTGTTTTTTATAAAAATACGATACTCTTTCGACTTGTCAAAAGCGGAACCAATGAAGTCAGCACCTACACGAAGAATGTAGAGCTTAGGTCTACATCGCCGAGTTGAATGAGTGTTAGGTCTGCGATGGTTGAGTTGGTAAGGCGGGTTACAAGCTGATCTGAGGTGTTAACGAGGGCGCATTGCTCGACTGTATCTAGACCTACAATATGTCGTAGGTTTGAGACAACATCACTGATTGCAACACCACCGTCACCATCGATATCTGCGGCAATTTTTTGAGTACCGCTCAAGTTGCTGAGACCCACAATGTCACGTAACTGTAAGACGACATCACTGATGGCGATCCCATGATCATAGCTTTGGCTGCTAAACTCAACATGAGTAAAGCTGATCTCTTGAGACAGCGGACCTAATGTTCCGCTTGTCATCGATACGGTCGTATTTTCTGAGCTGCTACTTACAAAAATTAGTGATTGATTGCCTAATGCTGTATGAGCGCCAGCGCTATCTTCATATCCTAACGTAATCGCTTGTACTACGTCATCTGGTGTAAGCGTTAAATCGATGCTGATATCGTCTTGTGATGCCGTTGATAAAGAATAACCTTCTTTGAGCCCATTACTGTCTGCAGAAAAGCGAAAGGAGATGGGGCTAGAGGTGTCTGTTACGGTGAAGTTTATGTCATAAAGTTTTACATCAGCTGATCCTGGCCAGGCTGACATTGAGTTTGTGCTGGCGTCATAAGTTGTGGTCCAATAGGCATCCACATAGGCTGTTGTTGCACTAGAGCCATCCAAATCTAATGTATCAGTTTTTTGTACATGGCCTGCAGCAGTAGAACTACCGTTGGTTAGAATAGCATCAATCCCTTTTCCTACAGTATCAGCTCCAGTGGCAGGGTTAAGGCTATAGGCCGTTTCTTCCGTATAACTGACCTTACTTGTATCATAATGTAGGTTAAGCCCAAGACTTGTGACATTAGTGGCATCAGAAAGCAGGCCAACAGACAGGGTGAGTAAGTTGGTATCACTGACCCAATTGACCTCATCAAGGTAGATTGCGAGTTTATTGGCCGTTGCCTGTGACGGTTTTTGAAGTGGATTAAAAAGCTGGGCCATTATGCGATCTCAAGAAGGTGAGTTAAGAGTTCATCCGATGTTGTGATTGGGGAGTCAGAAGAGATCAGTGGCAATAATAGATCTGCGGAGGCTCCGGCTATATAGGCATCAATAATCACACCGTCAGTTGACGCTTTGGTAACTCCATCTCCATCTACATCAAGAAGTGTTGTCGTATAGTCACTCATAAAGCTCTGCAGTGATGTGGCGCCTGCGCTTGCGTCTTCAAACAAGTTTCCGGCAACTTCACTGATTGTGGTATTGGAAAAGAGCGAGGCCAGAATAGCTTCGCCATCTGTGGCGCTGTTTACACTGCCACTACCATCCACATCATAATCAGCATGATGCAGATCCAGCTTATAGTCTAAAACCTTTCCAGAGCCTGATTTCATATTGATGAAGATATCCGAGGTATAATCTTCACAAATCACAGTCTCATTGCCACCAATTGCAATCGATGTTGCCAAAACAGTTCCGCTTGCCGTAGATTTGACCGCCGCCGGTAATTGTGTCGTTCCCACCTTCACCGTAAAGTTTTTGTCCTTCTGTGCTGGTCAAGTCCTCATCGCTGATAGATCATTGCCTTCACCGCCATAGATAACGTCATTACCTCGGCCGCCTTCAATCGTATCAGCCCCAGCTCCAGCCAGGATCTCATCATCACCACGATCACCGTCTAACGTGTCGTCATTTGAAGTTCCAACGTAACGATCTTCATCGTCAGTTCCCGTCCAATTAACTCCGTCCGCCATAGAACTATTCTTACAAAAACAGCTCTATTACAGTATCAAAGTGGAACAAATTGTAAAAGTAAAATCAGACAATAACGCAAAGCTATATTAAAACATCAATTTTCTTGATTTAAACTACCATTATTAAGACTCAGTGGTTGAAATTCCATCACCGACATTGTTCGTAACATCAGCGTCAAGGCGTTTTAAAAAACTCAAACTATCACACGTAATATTAGTAACTTACGCTAAAAATGTGTGGCATTGATTATCTACATAGACTTACAGTCGCGCGTAAAGTAGAGCATGGAGAATTAAAATTATTAGCATCCATGATTTTCATTTGTGGTGGCAACAGTGCAGTATTACGTACACAGATTTTCTAGTCGTTTGTGTACAGCCACTCTTCATTTAACTTAACGATATGCATTCAGACATTCAATCGAATCGTTTACAGTTAGTCTATACAAAGTTCATTTATTTCAGATTCTTGAAGCAACAAGCTATAAAGTTTCTCAATAACTTTTACAAAATAAATCGAAGGGTGAATAAATTTTTTAGTTTAGTGTGGAATAAGTAGTGACGTTTTTGGTTCTAAATAAACGCTTTACAATTACATGCAGATAAAAAGGCAGATTGGTAGGCCCGGAGGGACTCGAACCCCCAACCAAAGCGTTATGAGCGCTCTGCTCTAACCAGTTGAGCTACAGGCCCCACCTGACCGCTGTGCTATCATATGGAGAATGAAGGTCAAGTGTTTGAGATTGCGGTTGCGATATTTATCGGTTAACCCGCCGGTAAGTTTAGGAGAGCGCGAAAATGAGCAAAGCCGCCAAGGAAATCACCTATGCCGATGCTGGCGTGGATATCGACGCAGGAAATGCCTTGGTAGATAAAATCAAGCCTCTGGCAAAGCACACGATGCGCTCTGGTGTGATGTCGGGCCTAGGCGGGTTTGGCGGATTGTTTGATCTCAAAGCCGCGGGGTATAAAGATCCGATTTTGGTGGCAGCCACGGATGGCGTGGGCACCAAGCTTCGCATTGCGATAGAGACAGGGCAGCTTGAAACGATTGGTGTTGATTTGGTTGCGATGTGCGTGAATGACTTGGTCTGCCAAGGCGCTGAGCCTTTATTCTTCTTGGATTACTTTGCAACTGGAAAACTGGATGTCACCGAGGCGGCGCGGGTGGTGTCTGGAATTGCAGATGGCTGCGCACAATCAGGCTGTGCATTGATCGGCGGTGAAACCGCTGAAATGCCGGGTATGTATCAAGAGAATGATTTTGATCTGGCCGGGTTTTCTGTGGGCGCGTTAGAACGTGGCAGCTCTTTGCCCGCCAATGTCGCCGAAGGGGATATATTGCTTGGATTGAAGTCCAGCGGTGTTCATTCTAACGGGTATTCTTTGGTGCGCAAATTGGTCGAACTGTCTGGCTTGGCTTGGGATGCGCCAAGTCCTTTTGGATCTGGAACTTTAGGGGAGGCCTTGCTGATGCCAACGCGGCTTTATGTAAAGCAGGTGCTTGCGGCTCTGGCTCGGGGGGGCTTGCATGGTTTGGCGCATATCACCGGTGGTGGTCTTTCAGAAAATATTCCCCGCGTGTTGAACGGGCAGCAAGGGGTTTCGATCAATCTCGAGAACTGGGCCTTGCCTGAGCTGTTCCAGTGGCTGGCACAGCAAGGTGGCCTGTCGCAGGCGGAAATGTTAAAAACGTTCAATTGCGGTATTGGTATGGTTTTGGTTGTGGCGCCAGAGGCGCAAGCTCAAATCACCGCTCTGCTGAAGGAAATGGGCGAAGACGTTATTGAACTTGGCCGGGTGACTGATCACCCCGGTGTGCAGTTTCAAGGCACGCTTTTGTGAGTGAAAAGAAAGTTGCAATTTTTATATCGGGCGGCGGCTCAAACATGCTGCAACTGATTGACAGCATGCAGGGTATGCAGGCAGCTTCCCCCGTTTTGGTGGTGTCAAACGATCCCAATGCCGCAGGTTTAGCCAGTGCGGCGCAGCGCGGTGTGGCGACTGGCGCGGTTGATCATAAACCCTTCGGGCAAGATCGCGCCGCGTTTGAAGCAAAAATAAGTGATCTCTTGGCGCCATATCAACCAGATATTATCTGTTTGGCTGGCTTCATGCGCATCCTCTCCGCCGATTTCGTGGCTGCATGGGCTGGAAAAATATTGAACATCCATCCTTCTTTGCTGCCCAAATATAAGGGGCTTCATACGCATGCGCGTGCCATTAAGGCCGGAGATGCTGAGGCGGGATGCAGCGTGCATCAAGTGACTGCTGATTTGGATGATGGCCCTATTTTAGGGCAGGCAAAATTATCAATACAACCGGCTGATACGCCGGAAAGCCTTGCGCAGCGCGTTTTACAGCTTGAGCATAAGCTTTATCCTGCCGTGTTGGCTCGGTTTGCGAGCGATGACTTGCGGCCTGTTTTTATCACTGGCTAACCAGCCTTTCTATTCTGCCCAGACTGGTCTAGATTGCGCGGGGCAGAGCCGAAAATAAGAATATTAACAGATGAAAACAATTACCAAAACCGATGAGTTGATAGCGTTTTGCGAAGCGGCCAAAGCTTTTGACTACGTCACAATTGATACCGAATTTTTGCGCGAGCGCACCTATTATTCCAAGCTCTGTTTGATCCAAATGGCGCTGCCGAGCAAAAGCGATGATCACGCTGTCTTGGTGGATCCTTTGGCGCAAGGGCTTAAGCTTGATGCGCTTTACGCTTTGTTTGAAGATGAAACGGTGGTCAAAGTGTTTCACGCGGCGCGCCAGGATCTAGAGATTTTTTGCGTGGATGCGGGCGTCTTGCCAAAACCGCTTTTTGACACGCAAGTGGCCGCGATGGTCTGTGGGTTTGGCGAGCAGGTCGGATATGAAACCTTGGTGCGCAAAATCACCAAAAACACGATTGATAAGAGCTCTCGTTTTACGGATTGGTCACGCCGCCCCTTAAGCGAAGCCCAAAAAAGCTATGCGTTGGCCGATGTCACCCATTTGCGGCAGGTTTACGAGTTTTTGCGCGCAAAAATCGAAAAAACCGGACGTGGCCCATGGGTTGAGGAAGAATTGCAAATTCTGACCAATCCAGAAACTTATCATGTGCGCCCCTCAGAGGCTTGGCGGCGGGTGAAAACCCGCACCAGCTCACCGCGGGTGATTGCCGTGGTGCAAGCCCTTGCTGATTTCCGTGAAGATTATGCGCAGACGCGCAATGTGCCCCGCAGCAGGGTGTTTAAGGATGATGCTCTGATCGAATTGGCCTCTACCAAGCCCACATCTATGGAAGAGTTGGGCCGTGCGCGCTTATTGCTGAGAGAGGCGCGTAAAGGCGATATAGCATCGGGCATATTGAAGGCAATCAATGCGGCTTTGGCCTTGCCAAAAGAAGACCTGCCGGCTGCGCCCGCGCAGGATACGCAGGCACAAACCAATCCCGCGCTCGCGGATTTGCTGAGGGTTTTGTTAAAGGCGAAAGCCGAAAATATCGGTGTGGCGGCCAAATTGATCGCGGCCACCTCTGAATTGGATGCTCTGGCAATGGGGCGGCGCGATGTGGCCTCTCTTAAAGGGTGGCGGTTAGATGTGTTTGGCGATGAGGCGCTAAAGCTCTGTCAGGGCGAAATTGCATTGGTGGCAGATGGCAGTATGGTGAAGACCATTCCGGTGCTGTCCTGAGGCGTCGTGCCGCGTTGTTCTTGGCTGGTTGATTTTGTACCCCTTCGGCGCGTGCTTGTGGTGTGAAAATAGAGAATTGGACTTTTTATGGCGAACCCGTCCTTTGAGGAAATTGTTGAGGATTTTGAGTTCTTAGAAGATTGGGAAGATCGCTACCGATATGTGATCGAACAGGGAAAAGCCATGCCCCCCCTGAATGATGCTTTAAAAGTACCGGCCACAAAAGTTGATGGATGCGCCAGCCAAGTTTGGCTTCATCCAAAAATCGAGGGCAATCTTTTTTCTTTTGAGGGCGATAGTGATGCTGTGATTGTACGCGGGCTTATTGCGGTCCTGCGGCGTTTGTACAATCATCTCAGTTTAGACGAGGTGCTGGCGATCGACGCTGCGGGTCAATTGGCGCGGCTGGGCTTGGATGAGCATTTGTCGTCGCAGCGCTCAAACGGGGTAAGAGCAATGATAGACCGCATTCGTTTGGTGGCCGGGCAGGCGCGTCAAGCTTGAGCTTGTAAACCCGTTTGCAAGTCACCATAGCCGGTAAAGCGGCGCTCAAAGGCCAGGCCCATGCGTTGGGCATGGGCGTGAGCAAGCTGGGTTAATTGGGCATCATCGGTCTGTGCTTGGTAGACCAAAGTTGTATAATTTCCAAAATAAGTCGTTAACAATTCGGGGTGCTGCTCAAGTCCAAGCGGCTTCCAGATGAAGGCATCGAATTGGCGCACCAAAAAATCAGTCAAATAAAACGCTGTAAATTCATCGCGCTCGGCAAACTGACGATTGCCCTCGAAAAACGAATAGCAATGTGGGCCTTCCAGCATTTCAACGCCCTGCGAGGCGCATAAGCGCTGCAAAGCGCCCCCGGTGCCGCAATCTGCATAGACCACAAAGATTTTTTCATAGCCTTGTTTATACTTGCCAATCGCTGCTTCTATGGCAGGCGTTATCTTTTCAGGATGGTTGTGAAAGATTGCGGGCAGGCATTGCAGATCAATATGCAGCCAGTTGTTGATTGTCAGAATATCCAAGATTTCGCGGGCCAACGCCCCGCAGGCCAACAGCAGGATTTTTCCGCCTTGCTTGGCGTTCATTCCATGCAAGGCCAAGTCTTGGTCATTGGGCGTTTCCACAGCTTTTTCCACGCCGAGCTCGCTTTTGGTTCAGCTTCGTCAAACACGCGTGCCGCGTTTCGCGGCACGTTAAGGTATAAGGTTAACCGGCCAATCGGTTATGCTTGCGGGCCATGAACTCTTTCGCAGTTTCCACGGCAACCGCGGCATCCCTACAATAGGCATCTGCGCCAATCGCGCGGCCAAACTCTTCGTTTAAGGGGGCACCGCCCACTAGCACAACGTAATCGTCGCGCCGGCCCTGTTCGATTAAAGTGTCGATCACCACTTTCATGTAGGGCATTGTGGTGGTTAACAATGCTGACATACCCAGAATATCTGGCTGTTCGGTGTCGAGCGCCTCTAAGTAGTTTTCAACAGGATTGTTGATCCCAAGATCTACAACTTCAAAGCCGGCCCCTTCCATCATCATCGATACAAGGTTTTTTCCAATGTCATGGATATCGCCTTTGACGGTGCCAATGACCATTTTGCCAACGCGCGGGGCACCGGTTTCCGCCAGCAAAGGTTTTAATATGCTCATACCGCCTTTCATCGCGTTTGCCGCCAAGAGCACTTCGGGCACAAATAAGATGCCATCGCGGAAATCTTGCCCAACGATTGTCATCCCGCCCACCAAGGCTTCTGTCAGAACGCGATATGGCTCCCACTTGCGCTCAAGCAGGATATGCACAGCCTCTTCTATTTCCTCTTTCAACCCATCATACAGGTCGTCAAACATCTGTTGAACGAGTTCTTCATCATCCAATTCTGAGAGGATAATTTCATCTTCTTGATCGGCCATTCGCAACATCCTTCGTTACATGATCCAAGCGCTCGGTTGCTCTTTTTGTGTCACCTTTTGCGGAAACCTATGTTTTAGACTTTCCGGTTTACGACACCAATCGTCGTAAAGCCGACTTAGCGAAGGATAATTAAAAAAGCGATGCTCAAATTTTGCATATTTTTTATGAATTAAGCCGTTTCTATGCGTTTGCGCTTGTCTGTTGCGTTGAAAATTTCTAGCGGTTTGGCAAACAAATTGGGCTTTAAAAAAGGCTTCAGGTTGGCGCGTCAAACCTTATTTTTCTTGAGCTTTCATGGAGATGAAGCGCAGGTGAATTTCGCCAATACCATGCAATCCTTTTCAAAATGCGGCGTTAATAACCGTTTATAGCGGCAGCTTTGCTGCCAATTTTAAAGGCTTTTGGGGTGGCGGTGCGGGGTGTTTATTTACGCCGCCCGTGCCGCACCCGTGTCGGTGGAGCGCTGCCCGGTCCTGTGCCATCCGTTTCAGAAGAAAACGCCCCCAAAGCCTTTGTGATGTCTTGATGGCTTGGCTTGTCTGCGCTGGGCCGCGTTTCAAGCGCTTTGCGCATCGCCGAGAGATGTTCTGGCATGGTCCCGCAGCACCCACCGATTATTGTCGCCCCGCTGTCACGCGCCATCACAGCATAATCGGCCATAAGTTCTGGGGTTCCGTCATAGTGAATATGACCGTCGACATATTTTGGAATTCCGGCATTGCCTTTGGCGATCAATGCTTGTGCGGGCGAATGCGCTGCCAAGCCTTGCAGCGTACGTAAAAGATCCGCCGCGCCCGTGCCGCAATTTGCCCCAAATCCAAGCGGAGGGTTGGGCAAGCCACTGGCAAGCTTAACAAAAGCGGTTGAGGTGACGCCCATCATTGTGCGCCCCGCAGTGTCAAAGCTCATTGTGCCGCACCACGCCATTTCGGCGCGTGCAAAGGCCTCAGCCGCGGCGCGATATTCTTCCGGCGCTGAGATCGTTTCCAGCCAAAGTATATCGGCGCCACCTGCTTTCAATCCCTCGGCTTGTTCGTGAAAAATTTCTACGGCATCAGAATGGCTAAGTGGTCCCACGGGTTGCATAATATCACCCGTTGGACCAACCGACCCTGCAACAATAATGTCTCGCTCTGATTTATCTGCAACATCGCGCCCAATCTCTGCGGAAATTTTAGAAAGGTGGAACGCGCGATGGGCCTGGTCGTGTAATTTGAGGCGGGAGGCGTTGCCCCCAAAGCTGTTGGTCAGAAATAGATCACTGCCGGCGTCAACGGCCAATTGATAGAGTTTTCTGATACGCTCGGGATGTTGTTCATTCCATAATTCTGGCGCATCGCCGGACAGAAGCCCCATATTAAAGAGATTTGTACCGGTTGCGCCATCCGCCAAAATCCAGGGCCGTTCGGATAACATTTTTTCAAAGGGAGTATTCATTTTTTGGCCATTGCTTTTTTAGGTGCATTGAAAGACCGATGGCACCCGGGCGCTTTGCGTACAAGGCCATAATTTTCATGATAAACATGAAAAAATTGGTCTATCTTAAGCGAATAATCCGATCAAAAGCTTATGCAATCTGCGCGGCGCTTGCGGCTCTTGGCTGCATGATTTAAGGGAGGTCAACCCTGCAGACAGATTCCTTAGGAAAGAGAGCCGATGGCGCGCCGTGTGAAAATCTATGAAGGCAAAGCGAAAATTCTTTATGAAGGTCCCGAACCGGGCACGTTAGTGCAATATTTTAAGGATGATGCGACCGCTTATAACGCAGAGAAGAAAGATGTGATCGACGGCAAAGGTGTTCTGAACAACCGCCTGTCAGAGTTTTTCATGGCAGGGCTGAACGAGATAGGGGTGCCAACCCATTTCATCAAGCGGTTGAACATGCGTGAGCAATTGGTGCGCAATTGCGAAATAATTCCGCTCGAGGTGATTGTCCGAAATTTTGCTGCGGGCAGTATTTGCAAGCGTTTGGGGCTGGAAGAAGGTGCGCGCTTGCCGCGCCCGATCGTTGAATATTGCTACAAAGATGATGCGCTGGGCGACCCACTGGTCACCGAGGAACATATCGCAGCCTTTGGGTGGGCCTCGCAACAGGATATGGATGATATTCTATCGCTGGCGCTGCGGGTGAATGACTTTATTTCGGGGATTATGCTGGGGGTTGGGATCCGTTTGGCGGATTTTAAAATCGAGATTGGCCGCGTCTATGATGGCGATTTCCAACGCTTGGTGATTGCTGATGAAATTAGCCCGGACAGTTGCCGTTTATGGGATTTTGAAACCGGGCAAAAACTGGATAAAGACGTGTTTCGCCGCGATTTGGGCAGCCTAACCGATGCCTACACAGAGGTAGCGCGCAGGCTCGGTGTTCTGCCGAAAAACGCAACCAATATCACCAAACCTACCTTAATCAATTAGGCGCCTTTTTAAGCGTGATGAAAGAAAGAAAATGCGATGAAAGCCAGAGTACTTGTAATGCTGAAAGCCGGCGTTCTTGATCCACAGGGCGATGCGGTTCAGCACGCGTTAGGGACATTGGGTTTTGACGGGGTAGAGCAAGTGCGGCAGGGCAAAGTGATCGATTTAGAGCTTGCCGATATGGAGGAAGCTGCCGCAAAAAGCGCTGTGACGGACATGTGCGAAAAGCTTTTGGCCAATACGGTCATCGAAAGCTACACAGTCGAGATTCTACCATGAAAGTGACGGTTGTCGTTTTTCCTGGATCCAATTGCGATCGCGATATGGCCGTTGCGTTCCGGGCAGCAGGCTTTGAAGTCGCGATGGTGTGGCATAAAGAGGCCAGTTTGCCCGAGCGGATTGATCTGGTTGCGATCCCAGGCGGCTTTTCTTTTGGCGATTATCTTCGTTGCGGCGCGATCGCGGCAAAATCACCGATTTGTCAATCAGTCATCGCACATGCGCAGCGCGGTGGCTTTGTTTTGGGCGTATGTAATGGATTTCAAGTGCTAACAGAAACCGGCCTGTTGCCGGGCGCGCTAATCCGTAATTCGCACTTAAAGTTTCTTTGTAAAGACGTTGATCTCAAAGTCCAATCAACGGCCAGCAGTTTCACCTCGGGTTATCAGCAAGGTCAGGTGATTTCTTTGCCGATTGCGCATCATGATGGCAATTACCGGCTTGATGCAGAGGGCGTAAAGCGGCTTCAGGACCAGGATCGGATCGCCTTTACTTATCAATCTAACCCCAATGGTTCGGCAAGTGATATTGCCGGTGTTCTGTCTAAAAACAAACGGGTTCTGGGGTTGATGCCGCATCCAGAGCGTGCGGTTGAGCCGGCGCATGGTGGCATCGATGGGCAGGCTATGTTTCAAGGATGTATTAACCAGCTTGCAAGCGCCTGACAGAGCGAAGAATTTAGGTTAACTTGCATGCAAGATGGCGCAATTCTTTACTGATTCTTTAAAATCTTCAAAAACCGCCAAAACCCGAGCGCGCCGACCAAGCTGGCAAGTTCGGTTGGTGGTGCTGGCGTTATTGGCCTTTGCAGCGGCAACGTTATGGCTGACCAACCGCGTGCTGACGGATCGTTTTACGTTGTCGATGCGCAATCAGGCCGAACTTCGCTTGGCGCTTTATGGCAGTAACGTGATGAGCGAATTGCAGCGCGCTTCGATTTTGCCGCAAATTCTCGCGCAGGATTCCGAGGTGATCTGGGCGTTACGCGCCTCTGATTTTTCTGATATCACGGCGCGGTTTTCTGGCTTTGTCGAGGAAATTGGCGCGGTTTCACTTGTTTTGGCCGATTTGCAAGGCCGGGTTGTGGCCTCTACGCATGGCGAGGTCATCGGCTTGTCGCATCAGGCGCAAAGTTATTTTACCGCAGCGATGAGTTCTCCTCGAACTGCGTTTACCCTTGTGCAGTCGCCATCTGGCCAGACCCGGTTTTTTTACGCGCGGCGGATACTTTCTTATGATCAGCCGATTGGTGTCATCGCGGTAGAAGTAGACTTACAAAAATTTGAGCAAGCTTGGCGCGGTATTTCCGACACCGTATTGGTTGCTGATGCGCAAGGGCAGATTTTACTTGCGACCGAGCCACGTTGGCGCGGGATCAATATCGCCGCCGCTTTGATGCGCGAGCCACCAAAAAACGCGATTGAGCGGGCGATGCGCGTCACCAGTGATTGGACGAGCGTGGCGGCAGATACCTATCTGAAAGGCGCGGCGGTACTACGCATGGAGAGTAAGATCCCTTTTCAGGATTGGCGCGTCATCTCCTTTACCGCCTATTCCGGGGTGCGCGAAAAAGTGAATGGCTGGCTGGCATTAGAAACGATGAGTTTCGCGTTATTTTTTGCGATCTTATTTTATCTAATCAATCGGCGTATGGCCGGCCGCTTAATATCGTTTCAAAAAGAATCCGAAGAGCTAAAGCTGTTAAACCAGCAATTGCATTGGGAGGTGTTGGAACGCAAAAAAATTCAAGAAACGCTGGCGGTGGCCGAACAATCCTTGGCCCAGCATTCAAAGCTTGCGGCTTTGGGGGAAATGTCGGCTGCTGTGAGCCATGAGCTTAATCAACCGCTTGCGGCGATGAAAACATATCTGGCTGGAGCCTCGCTTTTATTGAAGCGCAAGCGCCCGGAGGAAGCCTTGGCGGCGCTTGGGCGTATTGATGGTTTGATCGAACGCATGGGGGCAATCACCACACAACTTAAAAGTTATGCGCGCAAAGGCGGTGAAAAGTTGCAGCCGGTGGATATGGTTGAGGCTTTGGGATCTGCCTTGGCCATCATGGAGCCTCAGTTGAGCCACTCGAAAGTTGCGCTAGCCAAAATACTGCCAAAAGAAAGCGCGGTAGTGATGGCGGATCGATTGCGCATCGAACAGGTGTTGATCAATCTTTTGCGAAATGCGATCGACGCGGTGAAGGCGTCAGAAAATCCAGAGATCGTAGTATCTATTACCAGCAGTGACGATATTGTTTTGACCGTACGGGATAACGGCATTGGCCTAAGCGATCTTGACACGTTATTTGAGCCGTTTCACACAACAAAACCTGCTGGTGATGGGGTTGGTTTGGGCTTAGCTATCTCATCTGGGATTCTGTCCGAGTTGGATGGTAGGCTAACGGCCCGAAACGCGGCTGCGGGGGGGGCCGTGTTCGAGATCACAATGCCCGCCTTCACTAAAAATACGGTTGATATTTCCGGTGCCGAAGCGGCAGAGTGAGAATATGGGACAGGCAATGAAAATCGCGATCGTGGATGACGAAGTTGATATGCGCGAGTCGATCGGGCAATGGCTGGCTTTGGCGGGATATGATGCGCAAACCTATGCAAGCGCGCGCGATGCATTAAAGCAGATTGATGCCAATTACCCCGGTATCGTAATCACAGACCTAAAAATGCCAGAGATTGATGGGATGCAATTTTTAAAAAAATTGCTGGCTCAAGATAGCAGTCTGCCGGTGATTATGATCACCGGGCATGGCGATGTTCCGATGGCGGTTGAGGCCATGCGGTTGGGGGCGTTTGATTTTTTAGAAAAACCGTTTGACCCTCAGAGGTTGAGCGCATTGGCGAAAAAAGCCAGTGCAAGCCGTCGCGTGACCCTCGACAATCGTCAATTGCGCCGCGAGCTTTCGGATACCGCGCAATTATCAAAAAAACTCATTGGCAAATCAAAACCGATGAACAAGCTGCGCGAAGATATTTTGGATTTCGGTCTGTCGGATGGGCCTGTTTTGATTTCGGGCGAAACGGGAACGGGTAAAACGCTCGTCGCGCATGCATTGCACGCGGTCGGCAACAGGGCGGGCAAAGCCTGCATCTTGATGTCCTGCAGCGCTTTTGATGAGGCCAGCCTTGCGCGGCGCCTTTTTGGGCCGATCTTGCCCGAGGATGATTTTTTGCCAGCGGTCGAATTGGCGCGGGGAGGCAGCTTGATTTTGGAAGACTTTCACGTTTTGGGCGCGGTGGCACAATCCCAATTGTTGAACTTTCTTAACAAACAAGGTGATCCAGCTGACGTTAAGATTATCGCGATTAGCAATCTTCAAGCCGTCGGGCAGAGCCTTCGGGATTGTTTGCGCAAAGACCTGTTTTACAGATTTGATGCGCTGCAAATGACCTTGCCGCCCCTGCGCCAGCGCGGAGATGACATCTTGTTGATGTTTAACCAATTTTGTTGTGATTTCGCCGATGAGTATGGCAGCGAAATTCGCGGTTTGAAGCCTCAGGAAGCGGCGCAGATTTTACAGGCGCCCTGGCCAGGAAATGTTCGTCAATTGATCAATGTTGCAGAGCAGGCGGTTTTGCAATGGCGCTCTGGCGAGGGGAATATTTCGGCGCTTTTGCTGGATGAAAATGAGGATGCCTCGAGCGTGGTAACCACTGAGGGAAAGCCGCTGAAAGAATATGTTGAGGCGTTTGAAAAAATGCTGATCGACAACACGATGCGGCGGCATCGAGGCTCGGTGTCAAAAGTGATGGAAGAGCTTAGCCTGCCGCGGCGCACGTTGAATGAAAAAATGGCGAAATACAAGCTGCAACGCAGCAGTTACTTATGAGTATATCGAAGCTGAAATGTCTTGTCTGGGCCAAATCCGCCATGCATAAAACCAAAGAGCGGCAAGAAGCAGCGATGCAATTAGGTTCCAGCTGGCCATTGATAGGCTCAAAAAGCTCCAGGCAATTTCATCGCAACGGATGATTGGCGCGGCCATAATTTGCGCCATAAGCTGTTCCGTGCTGAGCCCGTCAATAGAGCCGGAGGTGCAGGTATCTGGTCCCTGCCACCATTTTTGTTCAATACCGCTATGATAGGCAGCAATTGCTGCCGTGCTTAGCGATGCAACGCCGCCAAGCCAAAGCAGTAAGCGGTGTTTCACTCGCGCAAAGAGCACGGCCAAAACGATTGCCAGACCATGCGGATATCTTTGCCAAAGGCACAACTTGCAGGGGGCAAGCTCGCCAATATATTGAAACCCAAAGGCGGCCAGTAAAATGACCAATGATCCGGTGCCGGCCAAAAGCGCCAAGCGGCTCGCGGTTACATCCATTTTGTTCCCCAAAATCCTAACGCCAAAAGGCATAGAAACGCCAGAAATGTCCAGCCCAAATACCGTTCAATGAAATTGCGGATGGGCTCTCCATATACTCGCAACAAAAGCGCAACCGTAAAAAAACGAAGAGTCCTAGCCAGAATTGCCGTGCTTATAAAAAGGCCCAAGGGCATTGCGCTCGCGCCTGACATGATTGTAATCACTTTGAACGGAAATGGCGTGACACCGGCGCCCAAAACGGCCCAAAATCCCGTATCATTGAAACGCTCGGCATAGGCGGCGATTGCGTCGGCCTTGCCCATAGACAACAAGATTGGCTGGGCAATTTGTTCAAATGCAAACGCGCCAAGCATATATCCGAACAAACCTCCGAGCACAGAGCTTACCATCGTGACCGCGGCTAAAAAGAATGCCCGCTTGGGCGTAGCAATAATCATCGGGATCAACATGACATCGGGAGGGATTGGAAAAATCGAGCTTTCGATAAAGGCGATAAACGCCAAAACCAAAACGGCTTTTGGATGTTTTGCTAAACCCATCGTCCAATTGTAAAGTGTCCTTAGCATCTGCATTGACCTATTATTTCTGATCGCATTCAGCACGTTCTTACAGATTGGTCAAGTTGCGTGGCGAGGCTCTAGCTTAAAACGCCGCCCCCCCCCCTGAAGGCGGGGGTGGCTTTAGGGTTTAGCGGCTTTGGCCAAGCTTTTTAGCACCCCAACTAAAACTGCCATTTTATTCAGCTCATGCTTGGCAAGATGCGGTTTTAAAGCGCTCTCTACGGCTGAAGCCAGGCGCTGTTTGGCCGCTGGGCGATGCCAGCCATAAAACTCAACCGCATTCAGGTTTTCATAAAGGCGAAAGCTAATATAGGTGTGGTTTGCATCCAGCGTGAAAAATTGATCTTCCTGCTCTGCGGATTTTAATAGCGGAAGAAATTTGCTGCGATCACTGCGCTGGGGCAGTTCAATAAAAAAATATTTACGTTGGCTTTTTGCAAAACGCGCAAATCCCCAACTATTTTCGGGTTGAGAAAACTGAACCGCGCATCCGCTGATATGGCCCAGAGCCAAAGCGGCAATATGAGCTGGAGTTTGTGTTTCGCTGCTTGCCAATTCTATAATAGGAACCAGCATAACTTGTTCACGCTCCTGTCGGTTGCTTGATATATATTGGGATAAGGCTTTTGGATCAGTCCTGCTACTTTTTATTTTACGCGCTGTTTTAACTTTCTGAGTAATCACCAAGGGCTAGCGCCATGCCGTAAGGCAGAAAGTTTGTTTTTAAATTTTAATAAATAGGATTGTCATTTTTATTTTTCATTTATATATCATATTGATACTAATTAAAAGTAAGCGATCTACTGCTTCAAAGGAGAAGGTTGTTCTATCTTGCCTAGATCATCATATATTATGCTTTGTATAATATGCATTTTTAAAGTTTTAAGCGGGTGCTTGTCGCAGATGCAAGAAAATAAAGAAATTTCCAACTTGTCAACAAGCCCGAGCAACCCCTTAAAGTCTTTGATGATTGATACATGTCAAAACTGCCCGTTAACTTATCGCGGATCAGATTTAAGTTATGAGTCTATTCTGGCGCAAAACAAGCTATGCGGTTATAAATAAAGCGGCATCACCTCTTATTTTATGATGGAAAGCCAGGTCGCGATGCGTATATATGAACGCGCTCAAGCATAAGGGGTCACTGATATGTCACAGGCTTATTTGATCGCTGACACAAAAATCCATGATCCAGAGAAATATGAAGCCTATAAACGGCTCGCAAAACCAATCGTCGAAGAATTTGGCGGTGAATATATCGTAAGAGGAGGGCGTCTTGACGTGGCGCAGGCCGATCTATGGTCGCCATCGCGTTTGGTCGTGATACGCTTTCCCAATCGAGATGCAGCCTTGGCTTTTTTAAGCAGTGAGGCGTATCAACCGGTGAAGGCTATTCGGTTGCAAGCCTCTGAGGCCACGGTTACTGTCGTAGAAGGCTTTGCTTAAGCGCGATCAAGGCAGCTATCGAGCGCTGTTCGCCGATCGGTTAAGGATGGACTGTAAGTGCACTTTAGTTAATTCGCTGTGTGGCTTTGGTGCTGGCTGCGCGCGTGACTTGTCGCCTGCAGCGTGGCAACGCTTTGCTCGTATTCTTCATCTGTAAGTTTATTCAGCCAATCTGCCATTGTTCCATCCAAGCGTTCTTGAATGGCAATATGGGTCATCGCATGCGTAGGCATCGCGCCGTGCCAATGCTCTTCGCCCGGGTCTATCCAAACCGTATCGCCGGCCGTTATTTGTTGCGCGGCTTGGCCACGCAGTTGAACCAACCCAACACCTGAAAGGACATGGAGCGTTTGCCCCAAAGGATGCGTGTGCCAGGCCGTTCGCGCGCCGGGTTCAAACGCAACCTTGAGCGCATGCACCCGGGCCGGGGCCGGGGCTTCGATGATAGGGTCTTGCCAGACGGTTCCTGAAAACCAATTGGATGAGGCTTTTTTGCTAGGACGAGTTTCCGCACTATAAGTTTTCATATGACAATCTTCCCAAGTTTCATCTACGCACGGCGGCGCATGTCTGATCAAGCTATCAGCAATACCGCTCGGGGCCAATCCATTGCTGCTGGGAATATCGATCGCCATGGGCCCAGCCCACAGGCAATATGCTTTCGATTTGTGCAATATCCTCTTTTGACAAGTTAAGACGTGCGCCCGCGCAATGTTCCAAGAAATGCGGCACAGAGCGCGTGCCAGGGATGGCAATAATATGCTCGCTTTGATGCAGCAACCAAGCAATTGATAGGGCCGCCGCCGATGTGCCCATCTCTGCAGCCAATGCGCGAAACTTTGCGGTTGCTTCAATATTCGCACTTAAATTTGGCTCAATAAAGCGCGGATTGCTTTTCAAAAACCCCATTTTTGCGATCTTCTGCGTTGTGTGAGGGCGGTCGGTTAACAAGGATCGCCCCAAAGGAGAAAAGGCAATAAGCGCCGTTCCCAAGTGTTTGGTGGCTTGAACCAACCCAAGTTCGGGGCTGCGAACTGATAAGGAATATTCAGATTGAACCGCAGCAACATGATGAATTTCTGACGCTTTTTTCAAAGAACTGGGCGCGATTTCTGAAAATCCAAAAGATCGAATTTTTCCAGCTTTAATGAAGCCGGCCAGTGTTTGCGTCACCTCTTCTATTGGGCGATTTGCATCGCGCCGATGAACGTAGAATAGGTCGATTGTTTCGACCTTCAGCCGCTGTAAGCTTTTATCTAATTCTTCTGTCAAATGCTTTGCGCTGTTGTCAAAAAAATTATTGCCCGTTTCGGAATCGCGGCGAATGCCCGCTTTTGTGGCAAGTGTGAACTTGCCCGCTGCCGACGCTTTGTTTTGTGTCAAGAAGTTTCCAATTGCTGCTTCCGATACCCCCATTCCATAGACATTCGCGGTATCGATATGGCTAATACCTTGCTCGAGCGCGGCGTAAAGAATGCGATGCGACTGGGTTTCCGTGGTGGTGCCATAAAAATTACTGAATGACATCGCACCGATCCCTATTGGCGAGATATCAGGGCCAAACTTGCCAAGTTTTCTTAATTTCATATTTGCCCGAACCTCGTTTAATTAGAGCTTATTCTCTGCACTTAATCTGCGCCTAGTTTGGTATTATAAAAACGTTAGAGCAAGGGCATAGGGAAGCGTTTTGCGCCGCGAGGTTCCGCTTTTCAGCGATATTTTAGCTCTTTTTTAGAATGCAAAAGGGAAAACGTTCCTGACATGGCGATGACGTGTTTCAGGTCTAGCTCTCAGACAGTCGCGGTAAAACGCTAATCACCAAGGCTTTCATTTAGGGATTTGAACGTATCTTGCATTCGTTGCGAGTCGGAGCAGTCAAATTCCATAACCATAGTCGAAGTTGCTTTTTGGCTTGGAAGGTCAATCCAAACTGCCTTATATTTTGAATTTAATTGCAGCTGGATTGGGTTATCCTGTTTGGTCATAAGGCGCGCTTTTCCGTTTGAGAATGGCACGGTGCGCCCGGTGGTCAAATCACTCACTTGAAACGCTGTATCTGGAACTGAACATGCGTTTTTCAAACTAATCATGGAAATGATATCTTGTTTTTCAGGCTCAAAAATCGCCTTGAGCCGCGCGTGATTTTCATAAGCGAAATAGGCTGACAAAGGTGCAATCAGCAACGCGGTGAGAAGGGCAGTAATTAATCGCATTGGGTGTCTGTCCTAATGGATTACCGGAAATATACGCACGATGTCGATGGTAAATGAACTTCTGGGTTTACGCTAGGTGGAAACTTCGATATCGAAGCATCAAGATTCGAGCCTCACAGCTACCATCGGTTCGAATTGGTTCGATCAAATAGGCGCCATCTAAAGATGGGGAGTTTCAAAACGAAACCTGACGGGCTTGTTTTGCGTTTCCTGGGGTTTTTTACGCCCTCGCATAAAAAGCTGATTGGGCCCAAGTGGCGGAATGGTAGACGCAGGGGATTCAAAATCCCCCGCCTTAACGGGCGTGCCGGTTCGAGTCCGGCCTTGGGTACCAGCAAAATCAATGACTTACACGATTTTCTCATTTTGGGATAAACAGAAAAAAGTAGTTTACTCACAATGCTACTCACAATGTCTCGTTCTGTTCTTGTTCTGTTTTCATTCCTATAATTTTCCAAGGCTTCAGTGTTATTGAAATTTTAGTTTTTCCGTTTGAAGGCATTTCGCGAAAGCACTTTGCGGTTCGCCATCTTTCTGTAATAGGCAACCGTTTCAATTGATTGGTTTGTGATAGCTTGGATTTCTGCGTCTGAAGCACCGCTCTCTGCAATCTGAATGATCGCAAGTTTTCTTCGGCCATGAAGGGTATAAGGTTTTGCCTTTAAAGCCAGCGTAGACCTCCAATTTCTAAACTGTTTTTCAATCTGATTATAGCCAATTGGTTCTTTTTGACAAAGGAAAATCCGTTTACAGAGCGAAGAGCAAGGGGCAGCTGGTAGACCTTCTTGGCACCCTTTATTTTGGCATGCTGTCTGGTAAGCTCGTAACGATTAACGAAGTCCAGCGAGAGCATATGCGACATCAAGCGCGATTGGTTAAAGTGGTTGGTGAGGCATTGATGGAAACTAACAAATAGTTTGCTTAGATCATCAAGGCAGTGAGAAGAACCATTCTAGAGCTTTCTTACTTGCCCAGATATTTTAATTGATGCTCCTTTTTGAGTAGAAACTTCAGCTATAAGCTTTGATTTTGCTCCCATATCTTCTCCTTGTATAAATTCCACTCTCCGATTATGCGGCCAGTTGATATCGTTTAAATATCCTGCATATGCGGCAGTTGCAGCTCCGGTTGCAGGGTCTTCATAAACACCCCCTGACGCGAATGGATTTCGAGAATGGAATAGCTGTACGGTTTCTGAATATGCCAACATGATTGTAGTCCAACCTTCGCGCAGCATCAGCGTTTTGCCTTTATTCAGATCATATTTCATAGATGCTAATTTATCACGATTAGCCAGTGTAATAGCCAAATGATCTGCGCCTGCAAAAATAAGTTGTGGCCGTAATTGTGGGTTAAGATCATCTTTTGAAAAACCGAATAGATCAAGTGCGCTTTGAAGAACACTATCCTCCGGCTCTTTATTTTTTGTAGGTGGTGATTGCAGAGCTGCTTGGAATTGATCTCCGATAGAATGCCCTTCCACTGTTATGGCAGCATCGTTCAGCTGTAGTGAAAACAACCCATCACCTTTTTTCATTGCAAGAGCAACTCCTAAAGCAATTGTTGCATGGCCGCAGAATGGAACTTCATTCTCAGGAGAAAAATATCGCACCCTCCATTTTTGGCCAACAGGGCAAGCAAATGCTGTTTCGGAAAAACCAACCTCTTTCGCGCAAGCTTGCATATTTGAAACGCTTGGTAGTTCATTTAAGATACAAACTCCTGCTGGGTTTCCTCCAATGCCATCTTCTGAAAATGAGGCTAGCCGCAAGACATTCATAAACGTTTTCCACTTGAGGTCCTTTGATTAGGTCCAAAAAGGTAAAGTGGTGAGTAAAGCAAAAATAGAAACTAACAAATAGTTTGTCTAGAGTACCCAGGTTCTAGAATGCAAAAACCTCGGATTTCAAATTCTTTAAATACGCCTGATGCTTCAGTCTCAACACGAGCCATCATTACACGGTTTTGCATGAAAATGGCATGAACGGTGTGAATCTTATTTCCAGCCATGTCGTGAAAGCGGAATTTGGCGTTGAAGGTGGAAAAAAATAATTTTGCTTTAAAAAGGCACATTTTGGGGCTTGCGAAACCGTTTTCTTACTATTAACCACGCTGTTAGGGTGACAATGGCTCGGGCAGCGCCGGATTAACTGCTATGTCCAGTACGAGCTAATATCATTTGCCCCTATAGCTCAGCTGGTAGAGCAACTGATTTGTAATCAGTAGGTCCGCGGTTCGAGTCCGTGTGGGGGCACCATATCAAAAATAACCTGTTGATATTGTTGAATTATTCTTGATTGTGGACCGCATTGAAATTGCGCGTGGTCCACATTACCAAGAAAACCCTCGAATCGAGCGCATCGCCTCTGCTGCCATTGCGCGGCGTTCTGCGCCTTTTGTGTAAATTGCAGACGTGCTGGGCTGTGTGTGAGACAGCACCGCCATGATTTGATGTTCGCTGCAGCCTTCTTCTGCAAGTAGTTCGGCCAAGGCTTTCCTGACGCCATGCGATGATCTGCCCTGTAATCCAGCTTCATCACAGCGTTTTCTGAACCAGTTGCGATAGCTGTCGGCGTTGTTGAAGGAATTCCCATGCTCATTTAGAATATAGGAATCACCAATTCTGGCCACTGCTGCGATGGCTTCGCGCAATGGTGTCGCTGTTGGAATTTCAACAAAGGCTGCACCACGCTTCTTTGGTTGCCATCCTAGCCATCGGGTGCCGTGGCTTTCAAATTCTTGTTTGCGACCCAGCCAAATTGCATCGTTCGATCTGGCGGCAGTGAACATGTGTAGGGTCAGTGCGAGATGAGCCATGGTTCCTACTGGGTGCGCCTCTTTGAACTTGCGTAGGTCTTCAGATGTCCATGGTGTTGCGCCGCCTTGGCTTCGGTGGATCTTCTTTATCCCAACCAGCGGATTCAATTCTGCATGTCCAGCATCGCAGGCCCAGTGATACATTGATCGGGCTGCTTTCATCATATTGTCAGCTTCGGCTGGCGTTGCTGCACGCGCATCCCTGACCTTCACAAAGGCAGATGATGGTGCATTCATGCTCATTTCCCCATATTCATCGCCATCATCTGTTTTGTGTTGGCATAGACGGGTCAGAAGGCTTTTGCGTTGCCGTAGTGTTGCAGCAGCAGCTTGCCCAGCTTCCACCATGCGTTCCAAGTGTAGAAGATACTTGTCAGTCAACCATTGGATCGATTGGCGCACAGCTGTTGTTTCTGGCTCATATTCGAGTTCCACGCCTGCGCGGGCGTTCCAATAGTGTTCTGAAAACTTTGGGTGATCGATCCCGATATGCAGGCGAATTTTGCGATTTGGGTGACCTTCGACGCGCACCCGAATGCGTTGTTTTCCTGATTTCAATGTTTCAACCGTTAGGCCGGGGTAGTTCTTGCGCACATCGCTTACCATTGTTTCGGTTCCTGACCTTTACGCTTTTTTTCGGTTACGTCTACTGGGAAGCAGATTTTGATAGTTCCATCGGGGCCGATTTCAACGGCAGAAATTACCAGATCACAAGCTTTTGCGGCCTCTACAGCCCGTGTGATTTCTGCCTTTGTGAACCGAGTTGCTGCCATGATTATTTAGCTGCAGCCTGTTCGATGTTCTGATGCAAAACCTCGAACTTTGTGACATCGACCCAAGGATTGGCATCCCATGCGTGGAAGCCGGGGCTAACGATTGAGCATCCGACAATCGGGTTCCATGTGTCTTCGGTCCATTCAATCTTGCTCATGGTGTGCCTTTCTGGTTTCCGTCGCTGGCCCCTGTTTCCAAGGGCCAGAAAGAGAAGTCAGTTCGCTGCTGCAAGCGCGCTTTCAGGCCACCATGCTTCGACGCAGCGGCCATCGGCGGCGCGGTAGCGAAGATAGTAATTGTCCTCACTGTGTTCGTATTGCGCACAGCCTATGATCCGGCCTTCTTCGGTGCCGCCGCTTTCTGCGAGGGCTGTGCGGTGTCCAATGTCGAACTTGAATGTTTTATCGCTCATGTTGCTTCCTTCGGGAGGTTTGCTTGATGTTGACCAGCCCCGCATGTCGGGACTGGGAGGGTTTTAGGATTCAGGTGTGCCCATGAATGTGGGCAGTTCTGTTGCGCTAGTGGCTTCTTCCACGGCCTCTTTGAAGGCGGCTTCGAATGCTTTTTCAGGGTTGTAGATCGACATGATGAACCGAACGCTGCCGCCCATTTTGCTGTAACGGAAACGCACTGGCATGCGGTACGGAGCACCGCCCATGAACACTGGAATCGCAATGATGATCAGGTTTGGTATGTTCAGTGGTTTGCCATCAACAGCTTTGTGTTCGTTCAGGAACTGGATTTCCTGTTCGCCGGTGTCACGGTTGGTTTTTACCTGCAGGTTGCTGGTTTCAAACACCTGAAACTGCTTTGACATGGCCAGCAACTGGGTCAGTTGACCATAACGGCCTTCGATCTGTTGCGCCGTTTGGATAAGACGGTTTTCCCATTTCTGGTTCTTGTCGCTTTCCTTGCCTTCCATAACGGCAGGCGTCGGATCCATGATGTCTTTGGCTTGTGCTTCGATGAATTCACCCAAGTCATCTTTTTCCAGCAAAAGCGGTTTACCATTATTGCCGCAAGAAACTGCCATCCATGCCTTCCATTCTTCCGACAATGGGAAGTTGTAGATTGCGCGGTGGTGGCAGTGCCGGGCTGTTGGGTCACCTGCTGCAGTGGCTTGGTCCACGGGGCCTTCAGCGTGGTAGTCCGCAATGCATGTGAGCGTGGGGGCTGTCAGGTCTGGTTTTGCAAACAGCGCAGACGTTTCGCCTTTAAAGCGGTTTGACCATTCGATAATGCTTTGAAGATCGTCAAGGCGAGCGGTGCCCTTGCGGCGCGCTGGCTTCAGGTATTCAGCGGCGCTGCGGTGTTTGTCTGTCAGGTCTTGAACTGCACGGTGGCTTGGTGTGGCTACTAAGTGTGCTTTGGTCAGGTCAAAATTATCGGGCGCGGTGATGTGTTCTGTGCCCCCGATCTGTTCCATCACATCGCGCATGGTTTCTGCGGTGTTTGCCAGTGGGTGTGCTGTCATTTCGTCAGTGTTGCCTGTCATGGTATTTTTCCTTTTGTGGCAGGTTTGGTTTTTTGGGTGATTAGTCTACGTCGCGGACTTCGCCCGTTTCTGGGTCGTGGTCGCTGACATCGCGAACGGGTTGGTGCATCTTGGCCATGAAGGGGCTGTAAAGTGTCAGTTCGCCATCATCGTTTATGAACGCCGCTGCGCTGGATGCTGGTTTCTTCGGGGCTTTGAAGCTGACGCTTGCGCCCATGGCAACATCGCCAGATTTGCCAAGGGCGTAGTTTACCTGCAGCGTCATGCTGCCGTTGCACCCTTTGGTGCCGTGTTCGGCCTTGTGTTCTAGCAAATCCAGCTGCAAGGTTTTGTGGCCTTCAAGCACTTCGATCAGGAAATCACCACCATCGAACAGGGCAAGAATCTGCTCGATTGTGCGCATTTTGTATGGGTCGTGCGGTTCGGCCTTTGTGATTTCGGCTGGGGGTTTGTGTTGGGTCATCACGGGATGGTTCCTTTTCTAACGTGGGGTTGCGATTTTGCCGGTCCATGCGTCGAATTCTGTGCGCAGGGTTTGGAAGCGGTGTTGTGCGGCGCTGCTGGTGTTCAGTTGGCGGCGGCTGTCGATCTGGCAGATGGTGCGCAGGTATTCTGCGGCGGCTGTGGCGCTGAATTGTTCATCTGGCATTCCGCTGCGTGTGGCTGCGAAGCGCTGGAAGCGATCATCGTTGCAGATTATGCCTGCCTGTGTGGCTGGCGGCATGTCGTCAAAACGTTGGCGGGCTGGTGCGTTCATTTCACACCTGTGCGGCTTTTCAGGTCGGGGCATTCGGGGCGCATTGTTCCGCCGGGGTAGTTGCATTCTGGCCAGAGTGGGCAATGGAATGTCTGGTGGTTTTCATCCGAGGGCGCGCGCGTGGTTTCATCGTGAGTGGTGGCAGCTGCGCGCGCCCCGGCCAGCGCCACGGCAAACGGGCCGCGCGCAATGGAAAGAAAAGAACCGGGAACGGCGAGCAGTCCGCCCCCGGTCAGTTTACCAGCGGGTTTCAGGTCGCCGGTTGTTGGTGTTGCCAGAACAGCCATCATGCTGCGCCGTCATAATGCGAGTGCTTACGGCAAGGCTGGCACATCCGATGATGCGGGCCGATGCTGCGAAAAACGGTCTGACAGGTGATGCAAGGCCGATCCTTTTTGACCTGATCAGGTTTGCTTGCTTCGCAAACAGGGCAATGGTCCCGATGCGCAGGCATCTTTGGATCATCGGTGCAGTTGCAATCCGAGCTATCATGGCCCGATTTCATAGCAATGCCCCCTGTGTCGCGTCTGTGGGGCGGGCTGTGGCGACGGTTTCCAGAACATGGAACTGCGCATCGTTTTCCTTGGCCAGCTTCTGGGCCGCGCCCATTGCATCGTCAAAAGTGGAGTAGCGAGTGCGCGGTTCGGTTTTGGAATGTGGGCCAGTTGGCTTGCGACAAACCATCCAGAAGCGGGCGAATTGTGGGAGGTCAGCCATCAGGCCACCTGCTTCTGTTGGGCGGCTGGCTTTGCCTGAAGGCGGCGCTGGCAAACGGTTTGGCCGCGTTCTGATTTCAGTGTGGCCCATGCCAGAAGCCGCAGGCTTGCACTTTGGCTTGGGTGTGGGTTCCCGATGATGTTAAAGGCGTCGGTGATGTTTTGGTTTGTTGTGTGGGTTTTTGTCATTGCTGGCCTCCTGTGTGATTTGGAGGCATATAGTAGGAAAAAACCTACGTCAATAAAATAAGTAGGAAATATCCTACGATAGCATTATAAGGTAAGCGCCCGTTAGACGGGAGTAAATATGTGTGCACCTATGTTATTGCCGCGTTATCCAAGGTAGGATTGAAATATGAAAACTGATTCTCTTAATGAATTGTTGAAGGAATTTACTGCAGTTTCGCTGCGATTGTTCGCTGCGAGGTTGTCACTTATTCCTCTTTTTGCGCCTCTTGCGCAGCAAGAAGGCCTTTTAACTGAGGCACTATCTGTTCTTGTACTGAAGGATCCAGTTGCCCCAGTAGATAGGTGACTTCTGGAAGTATTGTTCCTGTTTCGGGTTGCGTACTTAACAGCTCTGAAGCCGGGACGCCTAGTACCTCTGCCAGCTTATCCCATGTTTTGGATGTTGGGCTATATGTGTTTCGCAAGATTATGTCGCGAACGAGCGTTGGATTTGAACCAACCTTCAGCGAAAGCGATCTTGGGTTAAACCCCTTTGCCTCTAAAATGACCTTTAGGTAGGCCGCTCTTTTGTCATTTATGTCCATGTGGGAAATATCCTACGTTAATGTGGTTTGTGCAAATTGTTAAAAACCTATTTACAATATAGGAAAAAACCTACATTGATGCAGGCATGTTAGAATTTGCCAAAGACTTCATAGCTCAAATTGACACATACTGCCGTGTAATGGGCATTAGCGCTTCCACTTATGGTGAGCGGGCGATGAATGACCGTAGCTTTGTTCATCAAGTTCGTTCTGGTGCAAGAAACCCAAGTTTGCGCACCATTGATCGCAATGGGAAATACATGGCTGCACATCCGCCTGTTGAAAATGAGGATGCCGCATGATTGGCCGCGTTCTTTATTTCTCTGGTCAATTAGCTGTTCCATGCGCTGACTATCGCGCGGCTGATGGCTGTGGCCAAGGAAACGAGGTTTCCCTTGATGGGCAACGCGCCCTTTTAAAGAAAGGACGCAGGAATGGCTGATCCGGTAACACGCGGGATATTTGATAGTTTGGTTCGCCGCTCTGGCGGAGTTGAGGCCGTCGCGGCAGTGTTGGAAGCCCGGTATGGTGTCGGATTCAAAGGCACAGTCAGTAAGATGTGTTCCGGCCAGATCGGTGTGACGGTCGATGCGGCTGTTGCCGTCGAAGATTTCGTTGGGGCGTTTCCCCTGACCAATCGGATGTTTGAGCGCACAGGCCGTGAAGGGGTGCGTGTTGGATGTTTGCAGAGCCTAGCGGCGATAAGCACGGTTGCCAGTGGTCAAGCACATGCGGCGTTGATCCGTGCATTTTCGCATCTAAGTGATGATCCTGAAAAGATGACCGCCAAAGAACGTACTGACGTTATCGCGGAAATGCGCGCCGCCCGTCAGGCGCTGACAGACATCATTGATGTTGCGGAGGCGGCGGAATGATTGATCTGACGTTAGAAATCCCATTCTTCAAGCGCGTTGGCAAATCCATTAACGCAAGCGCCCAAAAACAAGATGTACCCATTCGAGCCAGCGGGCGCAGATGCGTATCGTCCATAACGGGGGTGCTTGATGCAGATCATGACTCCCATATTCAAAAGATTGTCGCGGTTGCCAATGAATTCTCTAATTCCTTCTTCGTGGGGCATTTCTTCTTCCCAGCCACCTGCTTCTTGAAGTGCGGTGAGGCATTCGAAAGCAGAGACCCAGTTTGTGGGTTCTTTTTTGTTGGCATTGCAGGCTGGGATCAGACTTTCAAGCATCGGGTTTTCGAAACCGTGCAAGTTTACCAAAATCCTTGCCGAAGTGCGGTGGGCGAGTTCTTGTGTTGCGATGCAACTGGTCAAATCAATATTGTCAGTACTTGGTTGTGGCGATTCTTTAAGTGCGCGTTCGTGGCAGATACGAAAGCTATCTGTGGGGTCAAATTCCCACGTTTGTTCGGCAAGAGTTATGCTTGGGATGGTCAACAATACCAACATCACCATGAACCATTTCATCTGAAATCCTTTTTTGTCGTTAAAGTTGTAACAGCAGTTATGCGCCGTGCGGTCGAATTGTCCAGCATAACCCATTTATTCGCTACATCTTGGCGGAGCCGCTTTGGCGGAGCCGAAAGCGCCATACCGTGGGGGGCGTGGTGGCCCAATAAATGTGCCCCCCTTACCACTCCCTGTTGGACTTGGGTGCGCGGTCAGTTTTGCGCACCCCTTTTTTCCTTTGGGGGTGAAGTATGATTTCTTGGCTGCTTTCTAAACGTGCAAAGGCCTTGATGGCGCGGCGCGGTCCTGATTTTGTAATTGGGCCTGCTGATGATCCGTACATGCTGCGTTGGTGGTGGATTCCGCGCAATCGGTTTTTGAATGTCTATGTCCACTGCGTTTTGAAGGATGATGATGACCGTGCGTTGCATGACCATCCTTGGGCAAGCCTGTCATTGATGGTCGAGTCTGGTTTGCTGGAAGAATACATTGATGCTTTTGCTGTGCGCCGTTCGCGCCTGATTGGCGTTGGGTGCTGGGTGTATCGTGATGCGCGGTTTGCACATCGCTTGATCGTCAGAAATGCCCCCGCTGTCACCATCTTCATCACCGGCCCGCGTGTCCGTGAATGGGGTTTTCTTTGCCCAAAAGGTTGGCGGCATTGGAAGGACTTTGTTGCAGATGGCAGTGCCGGTGAAGTCGGTCGGGGATGTGGGGAAATGGAATGACGTTTCTTGATGTGCCAATCGCCACGGAGATTGCAGGGCAAGTGGCTGATACACGCGCCTGTTTGATGGACATGGATGCGCCAATCACTGATCGGGAATTCTGTGAGGAAATGGATCCAGATGCCTGCCGCGCTCTTTGGTGCGAGGTCATTTATGATCAGTGGCAGTTGGTTTTTGGGAAGCGATGGAGCGTCAACAAGAATGAACGGGCCTTCGCTCTGAATTGGTTTGGGACGCCTGGCTTTGCGGATGCTGCCAACTTGGCTGGGTTCGATCCGGCATGGCTTTATGCTGTGTTCCTGCATCGCCTTGATCAAGTCGAGGGTGGTTTGTGATGGGTGGTCGGAAATATCAAAACATCGAAATCTGCGGTCGCATTTATGCGCATGCAGATGAAGCGGGTGCTGCGCTTGGCGTAACGGGAACAACTGTGCGTCAACATATCCGCGCAGGCACCTTGCATCGCATGGCGCGGGGTTTGTCCGGTCCTGAACCTATGCCCGTTCGTATTCGCGGCATTGACTATGACAGCCCTGCACAGGCGGCAAAGGCTTTGGGGATTGGGATTGATCAGGTGTACCGCCGTTTGGCAGATGGTTGCCCTGATAGCATTGGCTTGCGCAATGATCGTGGGCAGCACTGTGCAAAGCCTTTCAAAATCGGGCCACTTGAGTTTCGTTCCTTATCTGAGGCTTCACGTGTCTTGGGGTTGGGGAAGGATTATGTTGGGCGGGCCTATCGGCGTGGGTCCAAGCGGATGCAAGAGCGCGTATTGGCTGCGGCGATTTTGCATGCTGCTGAGTGTTCATCTGCGGGTGCAGCATGATGGGTATTCAGCGTGAAGTCACCATCGGTAACTGCCGCCTGATCTTGGGCGATATGCGTGAAGTGCTGCCGCAGCTTGATGTTCGCGCCAAAATGGTCATGTCAGCCCTGATTTGGCGCATGGGTAAATATGAACAACATGACGCGGGCATCCGCGATCTGACCCGCGCCGCGCGGCGGCATGTGACCCATGTGCAGTCGGCGTGGTTGTCAGATCGGCAAGCCCGCGCAGCAGAAAGAAGGCAGTTATGAATGTTTCAAAGGCCGTCCAACTTATCGATGCTGATGTACTGGAAGAATACCCAATCGCAACGGACCAAAGGTTGGAAAGTCATTTCTATGTTGAAATGCATTTCCGGCGCTGGCTGAATAGTCGGTTCTGCTTGTTGGCGGAACCAGAAGTCGGTTTTTACGGATTCAACCTGTTCTTTGTGTCGCAGGATCAATCACCCGTTGGCACGTTGCCTTGTGATGATCGGTTGCTGGCCAAGTATCTGAACATCGACATCGAGCGCTGGCAGGGTCTGTGTAAGCGCGAAATCTCGCCCCTGTATAACTGGCATAAGGTCCGGTGCAGCAACGGTGAAGTGCGTTGGGCGCATCCTGTGGTCACTGAAATGGCCGTGAAGGCATTGGGGTCCAAGCGCAAGAATGCAGAGGCCAAGGCTAAGATGCGGGAACGCAAGCGCCTGAAGGATCTGACGCAGATGCTGGAACGCATTGGGGCCAAGCATCTGATGGCAAACCCCAGCTTTGTTGAACGCCTTGATTCTTGGTTGGTTGAGCACCGCCCTGAATGCAATCGCACAGAGCCTATCATCCGCGAAGCGTTGGATGTGATCGTGACTGAGCGCCCATGACGTTCTGTAAGGTTCTGTCACAGTTACAGAATATTACGGAATAGTTACGAGACTTTACGGATCAATACGGAAAAAACACGGAATTTTCCATCATTTTTAGTCAGTTCTGTCACCTCTGATAAGAAATGAAACGAAAAGAAAAGAAACGAAATAGACGGAACCCAAACGGCCAGTGCAGTGCCTGTGGATAAGTCGGATTTGCTTAGAAAGGGATTGGGGCAGTGGAAGGCGCAGAACAAAAAGAAGGCAAAGAGCGGGTCAGGCAGTGCTTGATTGAACCGTTGAACCAAAGGGGCATGGTGCGCAAGCGCGGTCGATCCGTCGAGGATCATGATAAGATGTTGGCCAGTCTTGAGGCGCGTTTGGCTTATATGTTTGAGGACCGATTGAAGGCGTTGGCTGAAGTTGTTGAACGATATGCGAGTGGTCCAAAAAAAAACATCTGGCCTGCTGAGGTGTCCATTTGCAATTGGGCTGTTCTGTTGCAAAAGCCACCAGCCAGTGAAAGTCGTTTGGTTCGGTCCTATTTGCAATCCGGTGCTGGTGACGCTGCAAAGTCAGGCGGCTATCTTGTCGAACTGTTCTTCTATCTGAAGAAGTTTGGCGCGCCACCCAATGGATATGCGGCCAGTCAGATCAAGCAGCAGGCCGAAGGCAATCAGCGCAAGCGGGCAAGCATACAGCGCGATCAGGAGCGAGGACGTGCAGACGCACGGGATCTGGTGTGGGTTCAAGGATACATGGACGCGCGGCGGCGCTGTCTAGACATCATCAATGCAAAACCAAAAGGGGCAGCAGCATGAGTGCTAACGGTTTTAATGAAGTGATTGAACGAATGGAGCGACGCGCGGCGGTGTTGATGGCTGAACAGGCGCGCATGAATGAAGTGCGTTCATTAGGCTTTGTACCTGATGCGGTTGGCCCTGAAATCCCTATGGCTCCAGCGCGTGGTCCTGTGCGCATGTTTGAATCTATGGCGTACTATCCCAAGGGTGAAGATGACTTCGAATTGAAGGCGGCGGGATACATGGGGCGCAAGACGCTGCAGCGTGCTGACAGCTTCGATAATATGGCGGCAAAGGCTGCGCGCCATAAGAAGCCTTCACCCTTCAGCCCTGCGCAGGTGGCTATGGGTCGCTTCTATCGGGATCTGGTGGAAAAGCATTCATGTGCTGGCGTGAAGTGTTCATCGTTAGAAAGCGTGTCGCAAGGTGGTGGCAGTGGCGGCGGTGAGTTCATGGACGCTGTGTTGCGTGATCGGCAGCGCATTGATGTTCTGCGGCAACGCATCGGTAGTGGGTCAGCGATGGTAGTTCGGCGCATCCGCCCGTCTGATCGTGGGTCGAAGGCAACCATCATGGATCGGCGGTTGATTGATGCTGTGTGCATTGAGGATAGTTCGTTGACTGATGTGCTGCGCGCGCATGGCTGGGTGCGCGAGGGACATAGCGCAAAGGGTGACCATATCAAAGCGTTAGCTACGGCATTAGCTGCGGCTTTAGATAGGATGATGGGACCAGTAAAGCGCGGTGGAATCTCTGTCATTCACTTTGGTTCTGGGCAGTCACCAATCTGGGATTGAAAATAATCGTTGACGGTTAGGTCGTCAGCCCCTTAGTAAATGTGCATCATCTACAAAAGCGCCCGCAGGAAACTGTTGGGCGCTTTTGCGTTGGTAGTTCTCAAACATTGTGGGTGGTGCGGTGCCAAAGAAACCTTGTGCGCATTCGGGTTGTGCCCGTCTGATCGAGGTAGGCGAAAGTTACTGCCCCAAACATGCAGTCGTTGATCAGAAGGAACGCAGCGCGCGATCCGAAGTGTCACGCGGCAAGCGGCCCTATGCTAAATGGTATTCGCGTAAGGCATGGCAAGACAAGCGGCGCAAGCAACTGAATGCTGAACCGTTGTGTGCAATGTGCCCAGATCATTCAAGGCAACTGGCAACAGTCGCTGACCATGTGATTCCACACAACGGTGATCATGGATTGTTCTGGTTTGGTGGTTTGCAATCGCTTTGCGCGCATTGCCACTCGTCAAAGAAACAACGGATGGAGCGCAGGGCCAAGCGGTAGGGGGGGATGAAAAGTTCACATCCCCCAAAGGCTAGACCTGCGTGTGTAATGAGATTTTTGCGCGCACAAGTTTAAGGGGGGGGTCTTATGGCTGCTGCAGTATCTAGCATTGAACATCTGGTCACCTTACTGGGCGGCTGGCCCGATCACTTCGGTGATGGTGAGCGAAAGCACGGTGAAAGTATCCTTGCTGAATTACGCCGTGAGCGTGTTTTGTCTGAAGCGGTTTTCGGGATGGTTGTTCGCTATGCTGTTCACCGCGCCGCATACGATAAGGTTTCAGCTGAAATCGCGAATGAAGAATTTGAGGCCACGGCCAGCAACTACCTTTCTGGGAAAGAACAAAGCCGCGCCTTCCACGAAAACAAGCTGTTGACACTGGAACGGGAATTGTTGGCCACGCCTTATGCGCGGGCCAAAAATGGCCAATCGGCGCAAACGTCCTTCATGGACACGCTGGATAAGCTGCCACCTGAAAGTGGCTATGGTAAGAAGGTTGTCACGCCATTCAGGCCGATGGCCAAAAAGACGCGCGGTTGATTTATGCTTGATGCATCGGTCGAAACGCCGATCACATTGCGGGCGCTGGATTGGGTTGAAGACATCCTTTCTGGCAAGGTGCCCAGCTGTAAGCGGAACAAACAGGCCTGTAAACGGTTCCGCAAGGATCTGAAGCGGGCTGGCACAGATCAGTTCCCATTCGTTTTCGATATGGAAGCGGCGGAACATATGTGTGGGTTCATGGAAGCCTTGCCCCATATCGAAGGGGCGTGGGCAGCGCGGAATGAAACCATAAGGCTGTTGGGTTGGCAGTCGTTTATGATTTCGCAGATCGGCGGCTGGCGGCACATGGTCACCGGTATTCGACGGTTCCGCACTGCCTATGTCGAGGTGCCACGCAAAAACGGCAAGTCTACATTGCTGGCGGGTGTGGGTTTGTACTTCTTGGGGCCGGATGGTGAGCCGGGTGCAAAGGTTTATTCTGCCGCGTCATCAACCGCGCAGGCGCGTATCGTTTTCGATTGTGCCCGCGTGATGGCCCAGACTGGTCGCGCTGAAGGAATGGGCCTTGATGAATTGCTTGGCCTGCATATCGAAGAACACAAGATTAAGACGGCTGACCCGGCTGCTGTATTTCAACCGATTGCCAGTCAAACCAAATCGAAGGACGGCAAAAATCCGCATTGTGCAATCGTTGATGAATTGCATGAGCACGACAAACGGGATGTTTGGGATTCGATGGCATCGGCTTTGGGTGCGCGCGAACAACCCTTGCTGATTGCGATCACAACGGCGGGATATAACACCGCAGGCATCTGCTATGAGCAGCGGAAATATTTGCAACGCATTCTGGATGGTGCGTTTGAAGATGACAGCTATTTCGGGTTGATCTTTGAAGCGGATGAAGGGGATGACCCTGCCGAACAGGCGACATGGGAAAAGGCAAACCCAAGCCTGCATGCCGCAAAGTCACTGCAGTACATGCAGGACGAATGGAAAAAGGCTGCTGCCAGTCTTGCGGCCATGGGTGAGTTTTTACGCAAGCATCTGGATATTTGGACTAGTGTTGGCGCTTCGGCCATCGACATGGAAGCATGGCGCGCCGCAGAAGATCACGAAATGAAACTGGCTGACTATGCTGGGTGCAAAGCCTACATCGGCGTCGATCTTGCGACCCGCCATGACTTTTCCAGCGTCGTTGTCGTGATACCGGAGGGGCGCAGCTACCGCGTGTTCAGTTGGCATTTTATGCCCCAGAAGAATGTTGATGCGCCGGGGAATGAACACATCTGGGCATGGGTCAGGGATGAATTTGTTCGCACGACGCCGGGCGCTGAATTGGATCTGCATATTGTAGAATCTTTGGTGCTTCAGTTGGCGGGCGTTGGCGATGATGAATGGGGTTGGGCTGACCTTCCACATTTGGATGTCGAAATGGTCATCTATGATCCGATGTATGCCAACCAGATGGCCGCGACATGGGATGAAGCTGGGTTGAATGCAGTTGAACTACGGCCCCGCGCTTCAAATTTGAATGAACCTTTCCACGCGCTGATTGCGGGTGTTGAGGATCGCCGGGTCATCAATGATGGCAATCCGGTATTAACTTGGATGGCCAGCAACACATTGCTGAAACAGGTGCAGGGTGGTGATTTCATCTACCCAGCCAAGCTGGCCCCAGAAGACAAGATCGACGGCATCGCAGCGCTGATCAATGGGATTTGGCCACTTAGTCAAGTTGTTGAATTGGAAAGCAAGGGCGTCATAACGCAGGGGTTCGTGGATGTTTGACCGTATATTTGGAAGACAGCAGTCAACAGCAGAATCTGCGCGCGCGGAACCTGTTGTTGCGGCACTTGTCCAACAGGAAGCCCGACCCGTAAACTTGCAGTCATCTGCGAGTATGGAGGAATGGCAAGAACTGTTTGGGTCGATTGGTGGTGATGCTGTGACGCGTGAATCGGCTATGAAGCTGACAGCGGTTTTCGGGTGCGTTTCGTTGTTGTCAGGTACAATTGGAACCTGCCCAGTTCGAGTGGTGAAAAAGGATTCAGAAAAAGGCAGCGAAGTTCTGCGTGATCATCCAGTTCAGTATCTGGTGAACATCGATCCACATGCGTTGTGGTCCCCTGAAGTGTTCTTTGAAGGCTTGGGCGCTGTCGCGTTTGTAGATGGAAATTCATATGCCGACATTGAACGCAATCGACGTGGCGAAGCGATTGGTTTGCGTCCATTGTTCGATGCTAATGTCCGCCCGTTCAAACGTGCTGGTCGAGCGGCTTATAGCGTCACTGAAAACGGTGAAACTGTAGGTCGTGATCAAGATGATATTTTACATTTCAGGGCGTCGATCACGATGCAGGGTCTGGAAGCATTATCGCCACTGAAGTGTTTTGCGCGTTCCATGGGGATTGGCCTTGATGCTGATCTGTATGCTTCGAAGTTCTATAAGCAGGGCATCAACCCGCCGGGCTACATAAGCTATGATGGCAAGGTTGACGAAAAGATGGCTGATGAAGTTCGGGCATATTGGGTTCGTAAGTTTGGCGGTGTCCAGAATTCTCACATCCCTGCGGTTTTGTCAGAAGGTGGTAAGTTTACGTCATTGATGACGGATCCAGAAACGGCGCAGTTGTTCCAGTCACGGTCTTATCAGGCCTTAGACATGGCCCGCGCATATGGGGTTCCTCCACATCTGATCGGCATTACTGAAAAATCGACCAGTTGGGGAACGGGTATCAATGCCCAAACCGCCCAATTCTACATCTTGGCAGTGCGTAAGCACGTTAAGCGGTTTGAGGCGGAATTGTCGCGCAAACTTTTATCGCGTGAAGAACGAATGTCTGGGATTTCGATCAAGTTCAACATGGACGCATTGCTGCGGGCTGATCTGGCCGCGCGTTACGATGCGCATAAAATTGCGGTTGGTGGCACCCAGCATCCGGGGTGGATGACGGTTAATGAAATTCGTTCTTTAGAACGCCTTTCCAAGTTGGATGACCCTGATGCGGATAAATTATACCGCCCGGTGGCTAAGGCTGCAGGGGAAAAGCAAGATGAGGGTGATGGTGGTGAGAAGCCGCCCGCGCCATATTTCCAGACAACGCGAGAGGAAGCGCAATGAACTTCAAAGAAATCATGGCCCGCGCATTACAGGCTATAGATGGCGATGCAACTGGCCTGCAGGTGCGGGCAATGGATGAAGAAGGCACCGCAGTCGAGATCATGCTTTATGATTCCATCGGCTATTGGGGTGTGACTTCAGCTGAGTTTCGCACCGAACTGAACAGTATCGAGGCCGATGTTATTCACCTGCGTTTGGATTGTCCGGGTGGCGATGTGTTCATGGCCCGCGCTATGAAAACCGCCTTAGAGCAACACAGCGCCCGCGTCGTGGTGCATATTGACGGAGTCGCCGCTTCTGCAGCGTCCTATCTGATGATGGGCGGTGATGAGATCGAAATTGCGCAGGGTGCGCAGATTATGATTCACAACGCTTGGGGTTGGACTGTAGGCGATAACCGTGAACATCAAAAAGGTTCCGATCTTCTGCTGAAAATCGATAATGGCATCCGCCGCGACTACGCAACTAAAACTGGCAAGTCTGCTGACCAATTCACCGAATTAATGAATGAAGAAACTTGGTTCGAAGCAGATGAAGCCTTGGATATGGGGTTGGTGGATAGTGTTTATGACAAGCAGGGCGGTGCCAATGACCGCTTTGATCTAAGCATTTATAAAAATGCCCCGAAGAAGACGCCCCCGGCAGACGCGCTGGATAAGGGTGACAAGGCTGTGGCTGCGCATCGTGCAGCCCAGAAGCGCAAGCTTGAGTTCTTTGAACGCACTGCGCCTTAAACTGCGGCGCGTCCGCAATATTTGAAACCGACCCGCCATTGAGCGGGTTTTTTTATGGAGGTTTGGCAATGGCCAAGACTATCAAACAGCTGCGTGAGCAGCGTGACGCGCTTGCAAAAGAAGCGCGCGGAAATCTCGACAAGGCGACTGGGGATTACAACGCCAGCCGTCAAGATGAAATTTATGCGGAAATCGAAACTATCGATTCACGTATTCTGGCAGAACAATCGCAGCTTGATTTAGAGGCACGGCTACAATCCGAAGCGCTCGACCCCGATACTCTAGCACCGCAAGGTAATGGTGGGCGTCAAGAGCAGCCCGGTGATGAGGTTCGTTCATTGGTCTTTGATGCCTATGTACGTGGCGGCGAAGCGGCAGTTAATCGCTTACCTGAATCTGTGCTGAATGATTATTCAAAGCAGGTTCAAAATGCACAATCTACAGGTACGGCCAGCGAGGGTGGCTATCTTGTCCCGACAACCTTCAGCGGCGTGATGCTTGAAGCGATGGCTGAATATGGCGGTGTGCGGTCTGTTGCAACGGTGCAATCAACAACAAGCGGTGAAACCATTCAGTGGCCAACCGTGGACGAAACCGCTGTGATCGGCGAATGGCTGGCCGAAAACACTGAAGTTGGTGATGAAGATGTCGCCTTTGGTACAGCCTCTATCGGTGCGCATTTGGCGAGTTCCAAGGGTGTGGCTGTGCCGCTGGCTTTGCTGCAAGACACGGGTATTGGTGACATGGAAGGTATGCTGAACGGCTTGCTTTCATCGCGTTTGGCGCGCCTTACCAACAAGGCCTATACGGTTGGCGACGGCGTCGGCAAGCCATCTGGTATCGTCAACGGGTCGGCTATTGGTCACACTACAGCAGGTGGGCTGGTTGCTGGCTTTACATGGGATGATTTCACGGAACTGGAGCACTCCGTTGACCCAGTATACCGCCGTGATGCCAGTTGGATGTTCCACGACACTGTGCTGAAAATTGCCAAAAAGCTGAAAGATGCTGACAACCGTCCGATCTGGGTGCCGGGTGTTACCAGTGAAGCACCTGCAGAAATCAATGGTTTTGGGTATGCGATCAACCAAGACATGGCTGAACCTGCGGCTGGAAAAGATACGGTTTTGTTCGGCGATATGAGCAAATATCTGATCCGCGATGTCATGGACATTCAACTCTATCGCTTCACGGATTCGGCCTATGCCCGCAAGGGACAGGTCGGTTTCCTTGCCATGTTGCGCACAGACGGCAAGGTCATTGCCGCCACCAACAAGGCCATCAAAAAGATGCGTCAAGCCGCCGCCTAATCAGCATCGGTAATAATCTTCTGCCGTCCGGGTGTCCGGGCGGTGGTTTTTCTTAGATTGAAAGGGCGTCTATCATGGCGAAGAAAAATCAACAGGCCTCAGTGGATGAAGCAACTGACGTGATCGTGGTGGCGTTTATGCTGGTCGATCACACTGAAGGTGAAGATGGTGACGCAGTCGTTTTGACTGCTGGCCAGCGTATTGAGGTGTCTGAAGACACTTTTGCGGAAATGGCCAAGGAAAAACTCTGCGAACGTGGTGTCTACGTGACAATGTTGACGGGGATCGAGGGCGGAAAATACAGCCTGAAACCGCACGACAATACTTGGCTTGCCCCATCGGTTTATGAGGCGTGGAAGACTGCAGGCTATTGTGAGCCGACCGCAGATGACCCGTCGGTTGCGGCAACTTTGCAAGCGCGCGCAGATGGTGAACGTGAAGCTGTCGCTGCGCGTGATGCTGCGCTTATCCGTGTGGCGAATTTAGAAAGCGGATTGCAAGCGATGGGGTTGGAGCTTGCAGCAGCTCGCGAACAAGCCCTGAAGGTGAAATCCATGATCGAACCTGAGCAAGATTCAGGTGATGTTCTGGGCGATGAAACTGTAGCTCTTTTGGGAGAAGTGGTTGCTTTGGTCGGGATGTTCCCAGAGCCTGATGTTTCCGACCCTGAACTGAACTTGAAATAAGGGGTCATCTGATGTGGTTGGAACGGATTTCAGGTGGTTCGGTCGATTTGATCGAGCCTGAAGACGCTAAAGCGCACCTTAGAATTTTGGTCGATGATTTTGAGGCTGAAATTACACGTGCGATCAATGCATCTACTGCATATTTGGATGTTGATGAAGATGGTTTTGGTGGGCTTGGGTTCCCGCTGATTCAGCAAATGTGGGCGTCGAAATCTTCATCATTCTGTGCTGATGTTTTGCGCCTGCCCTTTGGTCGGGTTACTGCCATCAATGAAATCCGTTTCAAAGACCCCGCTGGAAATTCTAGTGTTGTTTCATCTGCAAATTATCAACTTACGCGACAGGGGCGTAGCTGTTTTGTCAGTTTACTTCCGGGGCGAGCTTGGCCGCAATTGGCGAACCTTCCTGATGCCGTGGAGGTCCGATTTTCTGCCGGATTTTCAGATGTTGATGTAGTTCCTGCTGACATTAAGTCGGCGGCGCGATTATTGATCACACATTTTTTTGAGATAAGACAGGCTACTGGTGATGTGGGGGTGCCGAATGAAACCAAAATTGCTGTGGAGAATTTGGTTAGCCGTTACCGCAGGTTTGCAGCATGAAACCAGTGCGTTCAATGGGTCAAAAAGTGAAGTTCTCTTTTCAAAAGAGAGGTTCTGAGCGTTGGGATACCCAATTTCAAGATTTTGCAGAAGTTGTTTTTTTGCGTGGAGCAGAGTCTGTAATCGCAGGGCGGCTTGAGGGTAAAAATACGGCGATTTTAGTGGTCCGGCGCGGGCCAACTTCGAGCCTTGTCGATACCAACTGGCGCATAAAGAATTCCTCTTCGGGGACAGTCTTTAATATCCGATCTATTATTCCTAGCTCTGACGGCGGCAATCTTGAGTTCACCTGTGAAACTGGCGTTCCAACCTAATGCGCGTCAGTGGTCACAAACAATCAAGGGCGCGGTCACGACGGCGTTCTAAAGCGGTTGATGCCAATGTTGCAGCGGCAATATCAGAGACGGTGGTTGATGTGCATCGCGCGGGCGTGGAAAACATTGATGCTATGGTTTCCAAACGATCAGGACGGCTGCGCAAGTTTTACAAGAAGAGTTTGAGAGCCAAAGGCACGCGAGGGCTTGTTGGTTATGTCAGCGCAAAGGCACGGCGGGCTGCGTTCTATGCACGGTTTGTTCATGATGGGACTAGCCGTCAAAAGGCGCGCCCATTTCACGACCATGCAGTTTTGGAATTTGAGGGCAAGCATACTGGTCGTATGCGCGCAGCCCTTAGAAAAGCGCTTTCTGGAAGGGCATCGCCTAGTGGCTTGGCTCGAACTGGTGGCGGAAGAGAAAGGAACATTTGATGACGATTCACAACCGGTGGGAACTTCAAAAAGCGTTGATTGCACGGCTTGAAGAAGCGCTAGAAAATCAGGCATTCCCGCCAGATGATCCAGATGACGAAACTGGCGATGTTCCAGTTGTCGTGGATATCACTGAGGGCAATCACCCGTTGTTTGTGCGGATCGATGGCTTTGGAGTTTTGCAGGGCGCAAGTGGTGCTGGTCATATCGATCGTCATACATTTATGGCCCATGTTTTCTGCGTAAATACCCCCAGCGACAGCGATTTGATTGTCGATGGGGGAAAAGAGGTCGCGCGCATTCAATCCCTTGTGGTGTCTGCGCTTGATGGCTGGGAGCCGCTTACTGGTGCAAGCGGCATTGAACATATCAGCACTGCCGACGCACCAGATGAGGATCCCGCGACACATCACGGGGTTAGCAAATTTAAAGTCATGATACACGGAGGCTGATATGTCAGCAGTAAAAGGAAAAGACATCCTGATTTCCATCGATGATGGTTCGGGTACGATGTTGGAAGTCGAATACCAAAATGATGCGACTTTCAATTCAGGGAAGGCACAAGAAAAAGCGCGTAGCAAAAATGGGACGCTACCGTACCAAACCGAAGAAGGTGCTACGATCACCTTCGATTTCAACAAGGTGCGCCCACTTTCGGCTGGTCAAAACCGCCTTTACGCATTGTCGGACAGCGGAGAAACGGCAGCGCTGACTTACGATGACGAAAATACTGGCGGCCATAAGATTGCAGGCGATGTGAATGTCACCATTTCGGAAGAATCTTCCGGCACGGATGGCGTGGTTTCGATCAGTGTGGTCATTGCGTTTGCCGATGATCCAGTGCGCACGGTAAACACATAATGAAATCTGGTTACGTTACCGTGGCCTTGGGGGGCGTGTCGTATTCGATGCGCCCTACCTATGGCGTGATGCGCGATATCGAGGCGCGCACAGAGATGACCGTGCAAGAACTTTTGGAACTTGTACTTGCGCAGCGGATGAAGATTGAAGAAGCGGTCCTTATTTTTTGGTATGCCTGTCAGGCTGCGGGTGAAGAGTTTGATGGAATTGAGGCGCTAGGAAATGTGGTTTTTGCAGAGCGCATTACGTCCGTTTCTATCCGAACGTCACTTTCAAAATTCTTACTAAATTGTCTGTATGCGCCGAAAGATGCGCAGGGAAAGTGGTCAGCCGAGGTGGCCCCGATGATCACATCGGAAGAGATTGGGTAGAAGAAACCTATGCTTTTGCAACGGTTCATCTCGGCTGGCCCCCAAGTGACTTCTGGGCGGCAACGCCACAGGAATTCTGGCCTTCTCAAAAGGCATTCGAACAAAAGGTACGGGCAATAAATGCAAGCACATGATACCATCCTGACGGAATATCGGGCGGATACCCGGAATTTCAAACGCGGGGCGAATGTATATGACCGTACCCTTGCACGTCAGGAGCGGTTGACCAATGATCGGTTGGGTCGCGTTGATAAGCGTTGGGACCGTTCAACGCGATCAATACTGCAATCACGCACGGCGCTTGTTGGTTTGACTTCGGTTGTGGGTGGTGCAGCGATCAATCAGCTACGCAATTATGCGGAGCAATGGCGCGATGTTGAGCGCCGCTTGCAATCCATAGGGGCAGCGTCCTCGGAGGCCCAGCAGAGCATAATCGACTTGGCGATCCGCACGCGCAGTGCGGTTGGCAGTACTGCGGAAGCGGTGCAGGGAATGGCCCGCGCGACCGATTCAAGTTTTGAGAGCGCTGCGCGGCGTGTCGAGACGCTTCAAAAATTGCTTAAAGTTGGCGGTGCGGGATCGAGTGAGGCGGATTCGGTGTCAACGCAGCTTGGGCAAGCCTTAAAATCTGGGGTATTGGCTGGCGATGAATATAAATCGCTTTCTGAGAATGCGCCGACTGAATTATTGGATGCGATTGCAAAAGCTGCGGGTGCAACGCGATCAGAGTTAAAGGCCTTTGCAGCAGATGGTAAATTAACGGCAGACGTTGTTTTGGTGGCGCTGGATAATTTGGCATCAACTGCAGATGCTAAATTTGGTGCATTGGCATTATCTGGCTCAGAGGCATTCAGTGTTCTGACGACGGGTTTGATTGCATATGTTGGCAATGTTGATGAAGGCCTTGGCGCGACAGAGACGTTCAACGGAGCGATTGCATCGCTTGGCGAGTATGCGGCTGGTGCTGGCGAGAGTGCCCAGACAATGGCACAGGCCATCAAAGTGGTTGGTTCGGTTGCTTTGGCAACAGCAGGCAGTCGCGGTGTTGGCGCATTAAGCGGTGCGTTCCGCAAGGCAGCGCAAGAAAGACGTGACGATGTGGTCGCCGCTAAAGCGCAACATGCTGTCAGCAGGCAAACCGTGCTTGATACGCGAAAAGAACTGGCCGCAATACGGGAAAAACAGCGCGTTCGCGGTGCAGATCATCAACTTCGGTTGCTGGAAGGGCGAGCTTCTGTGGCCTCTGGCAAAAAATTACAAGCCTCGATTGATGCCGAAGCAAAGGCGATTGCTCGGTTACAGGGCGCTCATGCCCGTGCAGTGGTAACAACAGCGGGGTTGACTGCGGCGCAGGCGCGATTGTCGATTGCAACGCGGCTCACCACAGGTGCGGTTCGGGCATTTAACGGAGTGATGGCTTTCTTTGGCGGGCCGATTGGGCTGGCGATTACAGCGATTACGTTGGTTGTTGCCGTTATGGCAAATATGAAAACAGGGACGGAACGCCTACAAAATTCTCTCGACGGACTGTCCAATACGCTTGGTAAGTTGGAGGGCGTTAATACTTCTCTTGCATCTGATTATGGTGTTTTGAAGGATGCACAGGAACAATTGGCAGAAGCGACCCGCAAGGGAGGCGATGCATCCGTTGAGGCTGCAACAAAGGATGTTGCGGCTGTGAACGAGCGAATCCGTGCAAACGAACGTTTGCGTCAGGATTTGGCTATACTGGCGCAAGCAGAATTGAATGCCGCGCAGCGCGAATTAGAAGCGCAGCAAAATCAATTGCAAAGAGATGCTCGAACGTCGCTCTTGGAGTCGTTTCATGAACGTACTGGCAGTTTCAAAAGTTCAGCGGAATGGGAAGAATATAGGCAAATTCAAAGCGCTACCACAGAGGAACTTTCTCGACATATTGAGGTAGAAAAAGAACTCGCACGGCAATTGATTCAATCTGGTGCCACGATGGGTGATCTAACGGATTTCCAGCGAGAATTACTTGAGAGCACCACAGAGTCAGAAGCCAAAGTCGAAGAACTCTCACAGAGATTGGAACTGTTGAATACGGCAGGTAAGACCGCCGCCATTGGGTTAGATCAAGCGATTGCATCTGCGCGCCAGTTGGCGGCGGATGCAGCTGCCGCACAGGCTGGTGTAGCAGGTCTCATCGCGGCCATTCCTGCCTTGAATAGGGCTGCAAGGGCGCAGCAGGGGATTACCAAGGCAAACCTTGATTATCAAGCAGCGCTGAAGGGCTTGAATGGTCAAGGTCTATCTGGTTTGGAGCGCATTGAAGCTGAGCGGGAATTGGCAAATCTTCGCTCGCAAGCTATCTCTGAAATTAGTGGCGAAGCGGCGGCTATTCGGTTGGCAGATAAGGCTCAATCTGATTATTTAGATAGTGCGCGTCTAGGGGCTATGGATGCCCGCAACCAAGCATTATCGCGGGAAACAGCCCAATATCTTGAAGTAGCTGCGGCGATGACTACGGCTGGGAGATCACAAGAAGATCTTGCGAAGGCTGAGGCTGCGTACCAACAGCGTGTCGGGCAAATCAATTCTAGTTTTGATAAGCGTGATACCGAGTCTGGTGGTGGTACTGGTGGCGCACGTGCGGCGGAACGTGCTGCTGAAAAGGATCTTGCGGCGGCGCGGGGTTTGTTGGTCGAAAATGGCCATAAAGCATTGTTCATCGAGCAGGAGTTGAATCGTGAGCGTGAGCGCCTGCGCGGTCTGTTGCCAGAACTGATCAGCTTGGGTTTGTCACGTGCTGATGCGGAGTCTGTTCTTGGTGCTGAACTGGAACGGACTGAGGATCGACTGAAACGTGTCAAAACCGCAGGTGAACAAGCTGCTAAGGCATTTGCTAAGAACGTCTTGCAGGACATTCGGGCGGCAGATGATTTGAACGATGCCTTGGGCCGCATTTCTGAACGGCTGTTGGATTTGGCTTTTGACAAGTCATTTGATCTGCTGGCAGAGCAATTCGCTCGGTTGGGAACGGGGTCAAGCCAAAGCGGTGGCGGTGGTATAGGCGGTTTTCTGGGGAATATTTTTGGGAGTCTCTTCGGCGGCGGTGTGAAAGCGGCAACGGGCGGTTTGATACGCGGTCCGGGTACTGCGACTTCTGACAGCATTCCAGCAAGGCTTTCGAACGGTGAATTTGTTATGCGGGCCTCATCTGTCACGCCGCAATCTCTGCCCTTTCTTGAGGCAATTAACCGAGGCGCGGTTGTACCTAAGTTTGCGACTGGCGGCTTGGTTGGGGGAGGTGGGAGTTCGTCACCCGCTGTCGGTTCGTTAATGAAGGTCGAAATTCACAATCATGCCAGTAACGCACGAGTTGAGGCGCGTCCTTCTAGTGATGGTCGTGGCCTTGAAGTGATGGTTCATGATTTGGTGAATGGCGGCATCATTGGTGGAAAATATACAAAATCTATGGGGCAGAAGTTTGGCCTTCGTCCTACTGCGAAAGGTACATAATGCCCAGTTGGCCTGTATTTATGGCTGCGCCGATCTATGATCAGATCAGCATTGGCGCACCGATAGGTGCTGTATTACGCACGGACATGGATGCGGGACCAGCAAAGCAACGTAAACGCTTCACTGCCGCGCCACGTCCAGTTGCCTTGATTTTCGAGCCTTTGAGTGTGGCCACATTGTATGGGTTTGAGAATTTTTTTGAGAACGACATAGCTTCTGGCGCATTGGCTTTTGAAATGGAACATCCAATAACGGATGTGGTGGGCAAATTTAGGTTTGTCGGTGGCGATGAGCCTTGGCAGATTGTGCCGATTGGCAAGAATGCTTATCGGCTCACGGTTTCTTTGGAACTCTTGCCATGAGGACGACACTCAGCACTCAGATGCTGACAGCGGCCCATGCGGAAAGCTCTGGCGAAGTTGTTTTGCCGTTGGTGAAGTTGACGCAGGCAGGATGGGATGATGCGATCTGCATTGTTCCTAACTGGGAGCCTGTCACGCATCAGGACGATGTGTATGAGCCGTTGGCTTTTCAAATGGATTTGCCTGATGAAGAGGCTGAGGGTGTACCAGTGCTGAACTGGATCGCTGACAATGTGGATCGGCGGCTGGTTGAGGCACTTCGCACGGTTTCGGGGGCTGTCGCTGCTCGGATTGTGTGGGTTCTGGCATCCAGTCCTGATCATATCGAGGTTGGCCCATTTGAGTTGGAAATGCGGGCGGCCCAATATGACGCCCAACAAATCAGCGGGACACTTGGTGTTGAGCCGATCTTAGAAACACAGTTTGGACACCTGATTATGAATCCCAAAAATACGCCAGCGTTGTTCTGACATGTGGACGGATGATTGGATTGGCATCCCCTATGCAGAACTTGGCAGGGGGCCGGATAGCTATGACTGCCTTGGGCTGTTTGTTGCGTTGCAGCGGGTCCGGCATGGGCGTGTGATCTTTGATCCATTGTGCTTGGCAGGTGTGGCAGCGCGGCTAAAACTGGCGGCTGCGGCTAAATCCGATTGGACGCCCGTGCGTGAGGCCAGTGAGGGCGATGCGTTGCTGTTTGAAGTGCGCGGTATGCCCTTGCATGTGGGCTACGCACTGGATGGACGGCTGATGCTGCACACCAGTCAGGACACGGGCGAAGTTGTGATTGAAGATTTTAAATCACCCTCTTGGGGTGACAGGCTGGAAGGGGTCTATGCGTATGCTGCCTGAATGCTTTGATCTTGCCGCCTACAACCATCCGTTCAAAAACGATGGCGCGTTACTTGGCCCGATGCCAGAGGGCGTCACCATCGCTGAAATCGTGCGCGGTGCTGAGATCGATCCACGGTTTTTGATGGACGTGCAGGTTACAGTCAGTCGCGGGCTGAATTCTTCGGTTGTTCCAATGAGTGACTGGCACAAGGTCCGCCCACGCGCTGGCGCACATGTATTGGTGACGCCAAGGGTGCAGGGTCCGGCTGCTGCATTACTGTTGGGGGCTTTGCTGCCTTCTGCTGCTGGTTACGTGGCGGGAACGCTATTTGGTTTTGCGGCGACATCATTGGGCTATGCGTTGACCTATGCGGCTGTGACAATTGTTGGTGCACTTCTCATCAATGCGCTGATCCCGCCGCCCTCTACGCCTAACGCTGCCAAGCAAGATGATCCCAATTTTTCCATCACGGGTTCAGGGAATGCAGAAAACCGATATGGGGTTTACCCCACAGTTTTAGGTCGCCATTTGATCTACCCGCCTAAGACCGCGCGTGGCTATACTGAGGGCGAAGGCGACAACATCCACTTTCGGGGTCGCTACACATTTGGCTATGGGCCAGTGGCGTTGGAAACTCTGAATATTGGCACAACACCTATCACCGAATTTGAAGGCGTTGAGATTGAGTTTCTGAATGTCGATCAGACAGAAACGCTGGCGCATATGCCTGAATTAGCTGATTTAGTCACAGCGTGGCGGACGGGCGATGCGGCGTTGTCACTTTATCCCGATGACATTGCAGAGGATACCTATTCCGTAAAGCTGACCCAAGATACGGCAGTGGTGCGCGCCACGCGGGATCGGGCAGTGTCGGTCTCGGTTGATGTTACCTATCAGGGGTTGGTCAAGTTTGATGGCAGCAATGCCAAGCAAGATCATTCGGTAGAGGTTAAATATCGCTACCGCAAGGTGGGGGCGGTTGACTGGATCGATGCGAGTACGGAAACGCATACAGGCCGCTCAACGGCGTCTCTGCGCTACACCAAAACCATCGCTTTGCCAGATGAGGGTGAGTACGATATCGAGGTGACGCGCCTGAGTGCTGACAGCGACGAAACCACAGTGCGCGATGATGCATTCCTGTCTGCGATCCGTTCTGTCCAGGCGGGGGCATTGCCAAGCCATAGCGACATTGCAGAAATCGCGGTGCGTATCAAAGCCAGTGATCAGTTAAACGGCCAGATTGAGACACTAAATGCTGTGGCGCATCAAATGGCCCCTGTTTGGGATGGCGCTTCGTGGAGTGCGCCCCAACCCGTGCGCCATCCCGCTTGGATTTACGCGCGCGCGTTAATGGGGCCGATGCTGAGTAAGCCAATTGAGGATCTGCGCATCCAGTTGGATGATTTGCGCGATTGGGCGCAGCAAGAGCCGCACTGGACCTGTGACGCGGTGATCGATCAATCCACCACTGTCGCTGAGGTTCTGGATTTAATCTGTGCCACGGGTCGCGCCCGGCGCACGTTGCGGGATTTGAAATATTCCGTCATCCGCGACGGCGGTGTTGGCCCTATTGTGCAGCAGTTCAGCCCACGTAATTCGTGGGGGTTCACCGGATCGATCCAGTTTCCAAAGGTCATCCATGGATTCCGTGTGCGCTGTTTGTCAGAACGTCTGGAATGGCAGCAAGATGAAATCACAGTGTATGCCGATGGCTATGACGCAACCACGGCCACAGAGTTTGAAACGCTGGAACTTCGCGGCGTTGTCTTGGCAAAGGCTGAGGCTACAGGCGGCAATGCATGGCGTCTAGGGCGTTATCACCTCGCGCAAGCCATCTTGAGGCCCGAGGAATTTAGCTGGCAGTGCGATCTAGACCACTTGCGGGTCAATATGGGCGACAAGGTGCGGCTGATCCATGACGTGCCACTGATCGGCGTGGGTGCAGGTCGCATTACACAGTTTGAAACGAATGGGGACGGCACTTTGGCCGCGTTCGTTCTTGACGAGTTGATGACGTTAGCTGGTTCAGATTATCGGATATGCCTACGCCTGCAAGGAGGTGACGACATGGTATTCCGTTCAGCACCGCCAACAAGCTATGACGGTCGCTGGACAGTAAGTGATGTGGTTGAGGGTTACGATCTGCGCGTTGGTGATTTGGTCAGCGTTGAGGAAATGACGCAAGAAGGCATGGAAGTGCTGATTAAGTCGATCACGCACCAAGGAGACATGAAGGCAACACTAACTGGCGTTCCGGCAGCACCAGCGGTTTTGTTGGCAGATCAAGGGTACATTCCAGAATATGTGCCGTTGTTGACGAAGATAACCCCTCGCGAAAGCCTTGATCCGGTTGCGCCACGCATCATCGGCACTGACATTACCGTGCGGGCTGATCCTGCGCGTGTGGTCGCGGAGGTCGAAATTGCGCCAGAGGATCGGTTCTTGGTTGCCTCAAATCTGACTGTTCTGCGCGACAAATCGGGCAATGAGATTGAACGTTTTGAATTCACCGGGACTGTCGCTGAGGTGGTCCTGACTGAGGTGGGCACATATGCCCTGAGTATTTACGCTAAGGATCGTCAGGGGCGACTTTCCGCCCCGGCTGTTGAAACAATCTATCGCAGCGCGGCGCTGACTGTGCCTAGCGCGGTTGAGGGGTTCGCTATCAACGTGGTGGAGCAGCAAGCATTCCTGACATGGACGGCGCTGCTTGAAGTTCTGGTGAGCCACTACCATGTCCGGTTCTTGGCAGATGGGCTTGATGGCGGATGGGATCGCGCAGTTGATGTAGAAACCCAAGTGCGCGGCGGCTCATTAGTCGCACCAGCTTTGAAAGGACGCTACCTGATCAAGGCCGTGTCGATTTTCGGGCAGGCAAGTGTCGATGCCCGTGTGGTTGAAAGCGATATTGATCCGCTGGCCTATTACAACGCTGTTCTATTGGTCTCTGAGGGACCGGATTATACAGGATCAAAGGGCGCGGGGCTGGTTGCTGATGTCGTGTCACTCAAACTGCCGGAAAGTGGTCTGCAAGGGGGTGCTGAGGCGGACTATGCCTTTGCCCAAGAGGTTGATCTTGGCGAGGTCTACACCTCGCGTTTGACGTTCACGCTGCAAGCCTACGGCTATCGATCTGACAATCTGATCGGCAACTGGTCCTCACTGGCCTCAGTGCAAAGCCTGTCGGGTGTCGATGCAGATAGCAATTTGGCTTGGGTGGAAATATCCGTCCGCACCACTTCGGATGATCCGGCTTCGCCTTCTGCGGTCTGGTCGGACTGGAAGCCCCTGCGGATTGGGGAATATGTTGCGCGGGGCTATCAGTTTAAGTTGCGGCTGGTCTCAACTGACCCGAATGTTGGGGTGCGCGTTGATCGCGCGGATGTGCAGATTGACATGCCGGATAGGAACCTTTCCGCGCGGGATGTAAATTGCCCATCAGGTGGTGTTTCAATCAGTTTCGATCCGCCGTTCAAGGAAATCCCTGCCATTTTTGTAAATGGTCAGGGCCTGCCTACAGGCGCGGTTTCGGTGCAAAGCGCTGTGACCCGTTCGGGGTTCCATCAGAAATTCACAGATAAGGACGGAAATGACATCGCGGCCAGCTTTGATTGGCAGGCGGTTGGTTTCGGTCGCATGGGGTAAGGAGACAAGCGTGAGTCAATATGATCGAGACATAGGTGGGCAAACAAGCGGCCTGCAATTGGTTGATGATTTCAACCTGTCCATGTCAGCAATCCATTCGGGGCATATCGGGCCGACGCGCCCGCCCTATGCGGAACGGGGCATGACGTGGACGCGCGAGGGATCGCCGGACCAGTTAATGTATTTCGATGGCACCACCGATATTGCGCTGTTCAGTCTGAATGAGAGCCTTGCAGGCCAGATCGGAACGCCACCCGGTGGGATCATCATGTGGCACGGTTCAGTTGCAAACATTCCGGTCGGGTGGTCGCTGTGTGACGGTCAGAACGGAACGCCTGATCTGCGGGGCCGGTTCCTAATTGGCGCGGGTGGTGATTATGCGCCGGGGGCAACAGGCGGATCGGATGAAATCACACTGAGCATGGCGAATCTGCCGCCTCATAGCCATGGGGCCGGAACCCTTAGCGCTTCGCAAGCGGGCGAACATTCACACACTGGGACTATTTCTGCAGCAGGGAACCACAATCACGTGCTGGATAGGCCAATCTTGCTTTCTGGCTCAATTATTAATGTTGCCAATTCATATTCGGCTGATGGGTATGCAGTTGGCAGAACAGATCTTTATGGATCAAGCGATACCGTGCCGAGTGGTGGAACTCACAGTCACGCACTTAATCTCAACAGTGCAGATGGACACAACCACGGTGTGACAGGCGACACCGCTTCCACAGGCAGCGGTCAGCCGTTCGGGGTTCTGCCACCGTATTACGCGCTCTGCTATATCATGAAGGTCTAAGTCAATGTCATTCTCTATCACAATAAAGGCAGGAGACAGCTACGCTTTTCGCTTCCCTGTGCTTGAACCAAAAAGCAATGCGGAGATTTGGGCGGAGGCTGGCGGGTCTGGCGGCATAGATGGCTATTGGGCCGACTATGCCACTTGGATCGCGGCAGGAAACACTGCCGATGAGGCGGCGTTCCTGAAAAATCGCGCGGGAGATGTGGTTTCCCTTCGCGCCATGGATTTGGCGGGCTGGTCGGTGCGCGGGCATATGCGAGAGGGCGGCACGAAGATCGCCGATCTGGATGTGCGTGTGGAGAGCGAAGATTGGGGTGGAATGGTGCTGCACCTGCCTGCCTCGCAAACCGCTGAATGGGACGCGAAAACCTATGACGCGCAAATCGAATACGCGAAAGACAACAGCGTGTTTTCGTCGGATGTGATCAAGATCACGGTTCAGAAGGATGTGACATATGACTAATGCGGTTTTACTGGGGCAACCATCTCTTGGCGGCTTGCCGGGAGCAACAGGCACGGATGGCCTTGATGGGGCTAGTGCTTATGAGATTGCCGTTGCAAACGGCTTTCAGGGGACAGAAGCGGAATGGCTGGCAAGCCTTGAGATGCAAGCTGGCTTCATGGTTCTGGCAAAGGCGGAGCAGTCATTTCCGGGGTTTCTGGAATGTGATGGGTCAACATATGATGAGACCCTGTACCCTGATCTGGCCGCGTTAGGGTTTTCTGAACTTGGTCCTGCGAGCGTCATTGATCTTGGATTGAACGGTCAACTGATCTTGCCTGTAACGGTTAAGTGGGGCGGTCAAGATTATACCTACTACGCTTACGATAAGGGTAAGAATGGTGCATCTGACGAGGGTGTGCGGTTTGCAGACTTAGCCGTTCTTATCAATGGCGGCACACCAATAGATGAAACCCTCGCAAACCGGAGCGGAACAATCAACGGGGTCGAGGTCATCGTGCCTTTGCTTGGTAGGACATACAGCGGCGGCGCAACCACGCCAACTGCTACAGCCGACCCTACGGTAAACAATACTACCTACACGGACCTTTTGGCTGTTTGGGACGCATATGCTACGCCAGCTACGCCCGCTGCTTGGCCCGCAGGGTGGAAACTCTATCACTGGATGACGGCCACCGATTCGGGGAGGGTTAGCTCCCCTTATGCGATACTCTGGCGCACTGGTTCCGTGGGTTCTGCGAACGCCTTGAGTGTTTACCCTGTCGCTCTCGAAGTTCCGAGCCCACCAATGCAGACCATTTACCCGCTCCCGGACAGCGCCGCCCTCGGCGCACCGGAGGGCTATTCCTATTACATCAAATACTAAGGAGGCGGCTATGCAGACCGTTTACAAATTCGACCCAAAGACCCGCCGCCCGATTGGCCCTCAGGAATGCCGCACTGACCCTAAGAGCGGCGGGGTAATGCGTCCACGTTACAGCATTGATACCCCGCCACCTGACTATCCTGACTTTGTGGCGGTGCTGGCAGGCGAAGGCGTCTGGTTTGTTGACCTTGAGCGCAGTCGTATGAACGCGCTTGCGGAGGTGGATCAGATCCATGCTAGGCAATTACGCCAGCTGACAGGCAATGCGACCATCGAGGAGCGCGACACGTGGGCACCCAAGGCCAATGCCGCCCGTGCGCTGTTGGCTGGCACTGCGTATGATGCGCAGGCTGCGATGGTGGGGTTCGAGGCTGCGCAGCGTGGCATTTCGGCGGAAGAGCTGGCCCATGCCATCCTTGCCCGTGCGGCAGCGTTTGAACAGTTGATCGGCGTGGCAAGCGCGATCCGCACGAAAGCCCGCGCAGCGTTCAAGGCGGCTGAGACGTTGGATGAAATGCTCCTGGTGGGTCAGGCTCTCTATGCGGAAGCCGACGCGGCCATTGCGCAGATCAGCGCGGCGCAAGTCAAAGCCTGAACCGAAGTCGGCTCAGGCGGATGGATAACAAAACAAACCGGCGGTGAACAAATATACCCACTGAAATGGAGTTGAGTGGAAAAATGGAAGATCAGACAAGTTTGGCGGCGCTGTTTGCCAATATGAAAGAGCAAATGACCCTGCTGGCCTTTTCTGGCATTGGTGGGGCGTTTTTCCGGACTGTGCTGGCCCCTGAAGAACAATGGAAGCGCCGCATTGTGCAGGGGATCAGTGGTGCATTGTCTGCCATTTTTCTTGGCGGTGTTCTGGCCCATGTTATCGACGCGATGACCGGCGCGGGGCTGTTGTCCTATTTGGCCGCAGGTTTCTTGATGGGGTCAGGCGGCGAATTGGCCGTGAAGGCCATGCAAGACAGTCTGATGGTGAAGAAATGAACATCCTCTTGGTTGCTGATAACATCGTGTCATCGGCGCTGGTCATCGTGTGTTGGTGGCTGGCGCATCAGAATTCTGGCGGCCGTCAACCTTTCAAACGTGCCATCGCCACGGGGTACAGTCTGCTGGCAATGACGGTGCTGGCCTCAATGATGATTCTCAGCGTTTCTGATCTGCGGTGGTTAGTGCCCTATGCTGAATTGGCTGGGCGTACCGTTTTAACTGTAACCCTTGGCGCTGTTGCCGTCCGTCTAGCGGTGCTCCATTCCCCGCCGCCCGATCACTGATCACCTCACATTTTGAACCTTAACCGGCCCGCCATCGTGCGGGCCTTTTCTTTGGAAATTTCCATGACGATTGACTGGTTCGCCGTCCAGAAACGGCTGAAAGACCTTGGGTTCAATCCCGGTTCGATTGACGGGGTGCGCGGCCCCAAAACTGATGCGGCGGTCATCGCGTTCAAGCGCAGCGTGGGCTTGCGTCCGCGCCCCTACATTGGTCCGCTGACCTATGAAGCCCTGATGGGCGCACAGGTCCAGAAGGGCGGCAAGCCTGCTGATCTGCCATGGATGGCTGAAGCGGCGCGTGTTCGGGGGTTGCATGAGGCCCGTGACCTTGGCCAGTTGCGCGGCTGGTTCGATAAATCTGTCAGTTGGATCGATCCACGCGACGTGCCGTGGTGCGGCGCATTTGTTGCCACCTGTTTCCGGCAATGGAAGCTCGGCATCGACATCCCGGAAAACCCACTTGGCGCGCGTAACTGGGGCAAGTTCGGCCAGCGTTGCGATCCGCAGTTCGGTTCGGTTCTGACCTTCTGGCGCGGTAGCAAGTCCGGCTGGAAGGGGCATGTGGGGTTCTATCACGGTGAAGATGCCACCCACTTCCATTGTTTGGGCGGCAATCAATCGAACGCTGTGACGGTGTCGCGCATCGCTAAGTCGCGGCTACTGACCGCGCGTTGGCCCAGCGATTTTCCACTGTCCGGCAAGCGCCTTCAGGTGAGCGCAGCGGGCGTCCAGACCACCACAAACGAGGCGTGACATGCTGAAATTCTTTGGCCGCTATATGATTGGCGGCAGATCGGGCAAGCGGGAACAGGCATGGGCCGTGTTCCTGCTGTGGTGTGGTGCCTTCGGCTGGATGGCTGCGAAAGAGGCCGCAGGCGTTCCTATGGATGGCACCCAGTCTATCCTGTCGCTGGCTTTTCCCATGGTCATCGCCAATCTGGCCTTGGCTCATGGCATGGAGTGGGTCAGCACCCAGACCAACCTTGGGTCCACATGGGGTGAAGGCGAATGATGGCGCTGGCCTTACGTTACGGCGGGCGGTTGTTGTCCAGTCGCGGCGGTCTGGCCGTGGTGCTGTGCGCCCTGCTGTGGGGCTGGCACGTTTATGACAAGCGGCAGGCCATCAACACGGCGCGGGAAGGTTTTGTGCAGCAGTTCGAATTGACGGCGACACAAGCCGAGTTGGAAGCCCTGCGCCGCCGGATGGCTTCTGCGAGAGAGGCCAATCGCGTTCTTCAGGAAAAGGTGCAGGTGGCAGAGGGTGAAGCCCTTCGCTTCGCTGCTGAATTGGAGGTGTTCGAGCATGAGACTGGAATCAATCCTGATGGCGTTGTTGATTCCGATCTTATTGGCCGCTTGCGGTCAAACTGATCTGAGCCGCATCGACGCCGCAGCACAGGCCGTTGGTGAGGCCCGCGCAGCTGATGTCTGGCCGGAATTACCTGCTGATTGTCGCCAGATATCCCGCAGCGGCATTCAGCAAGGTGACAGGCTGGATGTGGCAGTCCTGAAAGCAGATGAAGCGTTATCGCGCCAGAACGCCCGCACGGTGCGATGTGCGGGTTGGTACGACCAGCAACGCGCTGATGCTGCTGCGGCGGGTATGGTCGAATGATCACGCTTGCTTTCTACAAAGGGCGTGGCAAGACGCGCTGGCAGCGGTTGCAGGATGTGGCCATTCGGTTTGCAACCCGTGGGCGCTATAGCCATGTTGAATTGATTGCGGGCGCTGCGTTGCATGGCGACATTGCGCGGTGCTTGTCTTCATCGGGTCGGGATGGTGGCGTTCGCGCCAAGCGCATCCTGCTTAGACCGGAAAATTGGGATTTAGTCGAACTTCGGATCGATCCTGCCAAGCCTGCCCAGTTCATCCATGACCGCATCGGCGAGCAGTATGATTACAAGGGTATTCTGCTGTCGCAGGTTTTCGCCCTTGGGCGTCACGATGAATCACGCTGGTTTTGTTCCGAGATATGTGCAGCTGCGCTTGGCCTGTCCAATTCGCAGCGGGTTTCACCGCAGTTTCTGTTCGATGTTGTGACGTGGGACAATCGGTCAAAATAGCGGTTATCAGGTTCATGGCTTGTTCAGTGTTTGTCCTGATAACTGAGACACACTAAGTGCCTGATTAGATTGTGCATACATCTGGATTTGCAATCCGCTGAAATGCGTTTTCAAGCGTGGTCCACCCTCATTGTAAGTCATTGATTTGTTTAGGGGCTTATAACCCCTTTTCGTGGTCCACATGACCCCTGTTTTATATGGGTGAAACGGCGATATTTGTTGACCGTGTGGGGGCACCATATTTCATCATAAAAATATTACATATCAACACGTTAGTTTTTATTGATGAAATTTGTCCCCCCTTTAGTCCCCCCTTTTGTTGACGGTACATCAAAAGTTTGGCACGCGGGCGCGCCTGTGCGTCGGCGCGTTATTTTCTGCGGTAGGGGTGGTTGTCATTACTTTTTGACGATTAAATTCATGCGGCTGAGAAAGCCCATCGTTAGATCTTTAGGCTTTGAGGGTTGTTCAGATTTTAAAGCGCCGCTCTTTATTTGAGGCTTATCGTTCAGTCCATACTGAAACTCTTGATCAAAAAGCTCACGTTCTTGTGTGGTCATTTCGGATACTTTTTTACCTGCCATTGAATTTCTGAGCGCCTGCTTTTCATTATCTGACATGCAAAAAACTCTCCATCTATAAAAGTAGTGGTAATGTACCACCTCCAGCAACGAATGGGGTAGCGCAGTAATCTTTAATTCTTATTTTTGTCGGTACATCGATAAACTATCTGATAAGTATTGTTACCCTTCACGCCGCAGTTGTTGCATCTGGCTCTCTGACGTACCTGATGGGCTGTGGCGTCGCCGCCTACTACAGCAATCAGGTTTGCCACCTCTAGAAGCGTATGACGTTTACAGATGCCGCAGGTGATGTTGAGTTGGTGCTGTGGTATGGTGGATAGTCTGGTCATTGATGCGCTTTTATTATCTCGCTCACGAAGGCTTATTATTTTTCAGCACCGCTTCGTTTAAGTGCATCTTGAATTTGAGATGCTTACGAATGAACTTCGTAATGCCGAACCAAATGACCTCTGATCCGCGCACGATCAATGGATCGACTAAGGTTTAGGGCGAGGCTAGAGCGGCTTTGAAGGATGCTGGTGTTGAGGGGCTGATCGCTCAGCCCGCTCATTAAATTGAATTTAAATCTTACAATGCTGCGCCCAATACTCACTGTCCCAATAAATATCAAAACTGAATTGCAACTCATCTTTGACGACGAAATGATGGACGGCCTTGCCGCTTAAACCGCCATCTGCAGTACAACTACAAAACACAACAACATCGGTTTCATTGGCGACAACTTTATCAATGTTGGGCATAAATCCCGGCCATGCATCATTAAGCTTACTTAAAACACCTTCAAGAAATGCAGGAAATCCGTGGTAAGTTCCCGACAAAGCATGCTGAGCATGCATGGTGTAAGTACATTCTGGATGATTTAGTTTGGCTAAAGCATCCATATCACCCGCGCCAAAGGCTGCATAAGCGGACATCACTACTTCTTCGGCGGTCATAATTTTCTCCTTTTACTGTTTTAAGGGATGTTGGTGTTGAGGCGCTGATCGCTCAGCCCGTTCATTAATCAAAAGATGCCCCAAATGGCATCAAGCTGTGTAAGTGCGGTAGCTCCGAATAAAATAGTTACAACAGTCTTAAACATGCCCCAAGGTGCTTTAAGGAACTTTGCTCCAAAGTTTGAAGCAGCTTCCTCTGCATCCATATCATCAGCGTTTGCCTTAAGGTCATCCATGCAATCAAAAGAATTGATCATGACAAAAATAAACGTCGCCAAGACCATTACGGAAATTGCTAGTGAAGGTAAATCTCCACCCTGCGAAATGATAAATAGCGTAACTAAATTGCTGAATATTGCGATCGTAAATCCCCAGTATAAGTCTCGCCCCCTCGTGGCTCCATTCCGCTGACGTCGATCACGATCCGCTACAATGTTCATAATATCTGACATTTTCCTCTCCCTAGTTATGGCTACCGCTATCGAAAAGGATTGATCCGTTTCTGTCAAATATTACGCCACGAAAGATAATATCAACATGACACGGGGCGAAAAAATATGCGCATTTATTGAGCATTATTGCCTAATTCCAGAAGGCGCTGTGTCTCCGTCCGCGTTTTCTTAACAGATTAAAATGTATCACCTGTTTTGATTGGCGTACGGGCCATTTGAAAATTTGTGGCATTAATCTGGCTTGAACGCAGGCACTGTGATGCTTGATGATCTGAGACCTATGTGTTTGGTTTACAGCATGAAGAATCTAAGTTTTCTGAAAAGCGGTCTGTTCGCTTTATTACTCGTTATTTACACTGGCGTTGCCTTTGCCGAAGAGCGCAGGTACGGCAGCTTTATATATAATTCCAAAATTCCCAACGCTCTGTTTTTTATGTCTTTAATTAATAATGGTGATGACTTTGAGCTGAGAAAAGCGCTGCGAAATCATGAAATAGATACTATTGTTTTGGCTAGTCCAGGCGGCAGTGTCTGGGCTGGCCTAAGCATGGCTGGAATTATTTTCGATAAGAAACTAAGAGTTTACGTCCCACCAAAGGGAGTATGCGCATCTGCTTGTTCTTTCATGTTTTTCGGGGGAAATGAGCGGTTGAACCACGGTAAATTGGGAGTTCACCAATTTGCTTCTCCTGATGCTTCAAAGAAAGAATTGGCCGGTAAGACTCAAGCACAATCTCAGTTCACGGTTTCCGAAATAATTGGATTTCTAAATGAGTTTAATACGCCCAGATTTGTACTTGAACGTATGTTTGAGGATCGTCAAATGTACTGGTTTAATGATGAAGAAACCGACCAGCTTAATTCAAAAGAGTTTACCCTAAATCAAGCCACTCAATCCTCAATCTCCGGATACATCGCCGAGAAGATAGATGCTGCCGCTAAAGAACCTGCGCGGCCTGACTACTCTGCAGAAGAATTAATTACATCAATTCAGGAAAGACTGAACGAAATTGGTTGTTCTGCAGGCGTAGCAGATGGTATTTGGGGACATAGGACTAACGCTGCTGCTGTCTTATTCGCTAGTAGAGTAGGTTTACCAACATCACAAAAGGATCTTATTTCGGAAGCCTTTTTGAATGCACTATCCAATGCAAAAGAAGGAGCTTGTCCTAAATCAATTGTGTTGAGATCATTTTTTCAAAGTTACACACTTTCATGCAGTAATGCGGTCAACCTTTCCAAAGCAAAGCCAGCAAGACTAAACAATGTTGTTTATAATCGTTCAAATGGAATTGGTAGCTTTAGGATAAAATGGAAGGATAGGGCAGCAAAGAGAGTAAACTTCAAGAAAGTTTCGAACAAAAGTATCTCAATCAAATTTGTTGAAGGCGCACTGCAATCCTCTTTGGTGATAGATAATACAGGAAAAGTAATAAGTTTTAGCTGGCGGCCCCACGTACAGAAATACTGTAAAAAGTATACTGCTCGGGCCAGATGATCTGAACGCTGCTGGATAGGGTTTTAAAATACTAGCTTACCTCACGTAAGTCGAACATCGTTTCTAACAATCAGATTGACCTTTTAAAGATATCTTTGTGATATCTTCACATGGCCTCATTTAACGAATTTATAAATTCCATAATCGCAGATGGAAATGACGGAAAAGCTTTTGAGCTTTTCTGTAAACACTTTTTGGAAACCGCTCCGGAATATAAAGACCAGTTTGAAAAAGTCTGGCTCTGGGACCAGTGGCCAAACAAGTGGTCGCACGACAAGGGCATCGATTTAATTGCTAAATACAAAGGCCGCGATACCTACTGTGCAATACAGGCAAAGTGCTACGCAGCTCACAATACTGTTCCATATGATGAAGTCACAAATTTCTTAGCTGACAGCAATCGAAGTGAGATCGAAGATCGCATTTTGATGATGTCGACCAATCGGCTTAACGAAAGGACTTCCAAGGAAGTTATTCAAGGGCAGGAAAAGCAAGTTGTAATTCGCGACCGCCACTATTTTGAAAGTATAAATTTCAACTACCCCAGTCATATCTCTGAATTGAGCAAAGCTTCCTTAAAACCAAAAGCTGAACCGCGAAAACATCAAGCCAAAGCAATTGCAGATGTTGAAAAAGGACTAATAGAAAACGACCGCGGTCAGTTGATTATGGCGTGCGGGACAGGAAAAACATTCACAACGCTATGGATTAAAGAGCGTTTAAGAGCGAACACAGTGCTTGTTTTACTTCCCTCCCTTAGCCTGCTCTCGCAGACCATGCGTGAGTGGGTTTGGGGTGCCAGTGAACGATTTGAGGCATTAGCAGTCTGCTCTGATCCTACTGTGGGTAAATCTAAGAAGGGCGATGAAGATATTTCCACTTCAGAAGTCGGTAGGGTCACATGGCAAGTTGAGGAAATTAAGTCCTTTATGACTTCCACAACTCCCAAGGTTATTTTTTGTACTTATCAAAGCTCAGAGCTTATTGAAGAAGCGCAAAGAGATGCTGAAATTCCGGCGTTTGATTTAGTCGTTTGTGATGAGGCCCATAGATGCGCTGGCAAATCAGACGCTGGCTTCGCGACGGTCCTTCATCATGATAAAATAAAAGCAAAGAAGAGATTATTTACGACCGCCACCCCACGTTATTACGGAAAATCCATCAAAAGCGCTGCTGAGGGCAGGGGCGTCGAAATCATCGGAATGGATGACGAAAGTAAATTTGGTCCCGTTTTACATAAGCTCACATTTGGGCAAGCCATCGAGATGGATATGCTCACGGATTACCAAGTGGTCGTGGTTGGTGTCGATGAGCCTATGGTGCGAGATTGGATTGCCGATGGTGAAATAATTTCCACAGGTAAAGATCACACTACTGACGCGCGCACCTTGGCCGCCAAGATAGCGGTCCTGAAGGCAATCAAAGATTATGATTTGAAACGAGTGATTTCGTTTCACGGAAGTATTCCACGCGCGAAAGATTTTGCTCAGGAGGTAGAGCAAGTCTCAGAGATTATCGAGGTCGAGCAAAGGCCTTCCGGAAAGATTTGGTCAGAACATGTTGATGGAACTATGTCAGCCGGAAAAAGGCGCGATTTAATCAACAACCTAAAAGGGCTGGATGGTTTTGACGTAGGCTTGCTAACTAATGCGCGCTGCCTGTCAGAGGGTGTTGATGTACCTTCACTTGATGGGATTGCCTTTGTTGATCCAAAAGGGAGCCAAGTTGACATTATTCAAGCAGTAGGTCGAGCTATTCGCAAAAGCGACAACAAAGCGAAGGGTACAATCGTGCTGCCAGTTTTCTTAGAAGCAGGCGACGACCCAGATACAGTTATAGATGCCAGCAACTTTAAGCCGGTTTGGGATGTGCTGAAGGCGTTGCGAGCGCATGATGAAATTCTCGCTAATACTCTTGATCAACTAAGGTTGGCTACCGGCCGAAAAGTAAATAAAAATATTGATCACATCGACAAAGTAGTAATTGATGTACCGCTGGAAATAACCCCTGATTTTGCCGCAGCTCTTAGGGCTGAATTAGTCGACGCTACGACCCATTCTTGGTATTTTTGGTTTGGGTTACTTGAAAAATATATAGAAAGTAAGGGAGATGCTAAAGTTCCTTCTAAGTATGTGACTGAACAAGGTTTTAAGCTAGGAATCTGGTGCGATACCCAACGTGTGAGGTATAAAAGTCAAAACTTAGAAACAGCTCGATTTAAAGCGTTAGATGAACTGCGATCAGTTGGCTGGGTTTGGTCTTTATTTGATTTTCAAAGAGAGCAAAACATTCGTGCGATCAAACGTTTTTATGATCTTGAAGGTCATGCAATTATAAAGGATCGATATATTGCCCCAGGCGGCGAAAAGCTTGGTGCAGTGGCAAAAAGTTTTAGGCAGGCTTACAATTCTGGCACTCTTGAAAAAAAATGGGTTGTATATCTCGAAAAAGAATTAAAATTTAAATGGAATTTGGGCCAATTTTGGTGGTTGGAGCAATATAAAGCTCTGCGACGCTGGCATCTAAAAAATCCATACTCTTCGCCATCTCGTAGTTTACGGGTCCAAATTAAAGTAACCGAAAGATATTCCGAAACTAGAAATCTTGCGCAATTTCAGCAGAGTTTAATAACATCTTTTAATTGGTATAGCGGGAAAAGAGGGCGATCTGGTCGGTCTGTGGCTCCAAAGCGTCTTACGGAAAAACAAATATTAGCTATTGAAAGAATTCCCAATTGGAGCTGGACAAAGCGTAAGGATGAGCAAGACAAATGGCGCGCTGTATTAAGAGATTTCCTTTCGACCAATAACGTTAGCGTTTTGAAGAGTGAAACCATCCATAAGGGCTACGCTATTGGAAGAAAAATCGCAAAATTAAGATCTAAAAATAGAAAAAAGCCGCTTCCAAGCCACGAGTTAGATTTTTTGACAGAGATGGGAATAAACTTAGATCCCTTTCAACAGCAGTGGGAGCATGCCTACAATTTACTTCTCAATTATGTGGAAGAACATGAAACAGCGAATGTACCTCAGTCCACGTCTCACGAGGGGTTCAAATTAGGCGCTTGGATTTCAACACAGCGGCAATCATACAAAGACAACAAGCTTTCGCAGGAGCGAATTAATCGGCTCTCAAATTTAAAAGATTGGGCTTGGATTTCTTAAAAAGCAAGGACACGTCGGACATCAGGACACCCTATTAGGGGGGTGTCCATGTCTGTCCGTCAGCGAATGTCCCGCTAGACAAGTCAGACATGTCCATCAAATGTCTTGTCTGTCCTATTCATGAATAATCCAAACTTCATCATTATAACAATGAACTATGCCGCTTTCTTGAAGTCTTGCGGATTGGCGCGTGAAGTCTTTTTTAACGGATTCTTCCTTCGCTCCGCTGTCTATTCTCATTTTCAAAAATACTGAACGCCAGTTGTCGATAGAAACTACATTGCGATTGGCGGGGTAATTTTCCTTATCAGCCATCTTACGGCCAAACTGTGCTATTGCCGCGTCTAGGGCCTGCTTGGCTATGCGTTCATTCGGGCTGACCTTCTTCGCGCGTCCTACATTGCTCAAGTCTGCGTCTGACTGCTCGACCACGCAGCTGGTTATCAGGTCATGTTCATCATCAAGGCCAAGCTCTATGACGCGCAACGTAAAGCCGACTTTTTTGCCGTTTTCCATATCGCGTTGCTTTTTGGTTTCTGCAATGCGGATTGCACCATCAACTTTGACCTCAATTTCTGTATCCACAGCTGCGCGAAGGGACGTGTGTCCTCGTGCGCCTCTGCTTTTATCCTTGCCTGTGTGGTGAATGATCATGACATGGCAATTATAGTGAGCCTTAAGCTTGCCAATATTTTGGATAAACTGCGCCATGTCCGCTGAGTCATTTTCTGAGCCGGCGCCGATTGACATGGCCAGCGTATCAACAACAATTAACGACAGCTTTTGCTCCGGTATCGCAGCAGTAATGGCCTGAGCATCTTGCTTGCCGTGCAAATCGACTTGGAGCGGAAGCAGTAAGAAATTATCGCTGTCACGCTTTTCTTTCAGAAACGACTTGGCTCTGCTGATAGCCTCAATTCGCGGCGCAAAACTCTTTTTACCGCCTTCGCACGCCAAATATAGAACCTGCCCAATTCGCGTTTTATGTCCCATCCATGACTGGCCCGTTGCAATATGGACTGCAATATCCAGTGCGAGGAATGATTTGCCGCAATTACTGTCCCCATAGATGACAGACATAGTGTCTGAACCAAGCCAGCCTTTCACAAGGTAATCACTTTTTAGATCAAAGCTTATATCCGCTGCGCTCAAGACTGCGTTTTTAATTTGGGACACGCGTTGGTTTTCAACTGGGGTAGCTTGCTGCCAATTCATAGCGGACCTCCGATTTCAGATAAAAGTTCATCATTCCAGTCGCGCCCGAGGGGTGGGATCATTGTTGAGGCATTCCAGCCCTGCAAAGACGCTCGCTGGCCGAGGTCATAGCTCGCGGCCATTCCTACTTTGTCGCCATCAGAAAAAATCATCAAATCCCTGCAATCATCTGGCAACGCAAATTTCCGCATGCCGGTAGCAGAAAGTGATGCATAAAAATTGGCGCGGTGATCGCCGCTCATACGCCGAACTGCGAGCGCATTTTCGATACCTTCGGCCACTGCGAGATACGAACCTGTTCCGCCCACGTAAACTGAGCCTCCTCCGCAAGGACCAAGCATCTTTTTACCAAGTTTTTTCCCATTAGCATTCAAAAAGGTGCGATGTAATCCAACAATTCGCCCGTGACGACGCACAGCGCAAACCATTGCTGGCCGTTGGGTGCTGTCATCAGAAAAGTGCAGTTTAGGATGAAAGCGCATATCATCTGAGTAAATTTCGAGACCGCGCGACTTAAGATAAACCTCCGCTATGGTTCCATTGAGAGCTATAGTTTGCTTCCAGATACTGAGCGCATACGCTGTGCGCTCTGCCTCGCTTTTTTGCGGGGGTTCTGCTCGAATGTATTTGCTGCCATCTTGTAAGTGTTCACCTTTCAAGCCGGTTGCAGCAAGGATTTCCTCGAAGCTGCATCCCGCAAAGCAGTGGAGAAGCAGTTTGCCATCCTTCGTATGATTTATGCTGAGTGATGGTGTCCCGTCATCATGGGCGGGGCATGTGTCAACATATCCATTTCCATTGCGCTTTGCTTTTGCGGAAAGTGGGAAGTTGATCATTTGCAGTCCCTCCGCTTTATCTTTTCGGGCAACTTTAGAAGTTCGTCCTTAATTTCTGAGCTGCAGAGCAAATTTAAATGCGAACAGACGTCGATAAGGCTGTCGCGCGTAGTGTGATAGCTCTTACCCACCCAAACGCCTCGGTTCGGCTTTTTCGTGGATCGCTTTTGAATGATGAATTGGAGTCCGTGGCGGCACAAAATAATACGCCAACCATTGCGAAGCTCCATAATCGCATTTTTATAGTTGTCATCCCGCTCGCGATGTGATTGAGGCGCTGTGACATATACCCCCGTGACATTTCGTGGGCGGGCGGGGGTTTCATGAGCGCTCATCTTGGCCCTCCTGAAGCTCCAAAATGCGTTTGTCGACCTTTTGCTCGTACCAGTATGAGCGCCGGCCCATTTTAATGGGCTTTGGCAGCCTTCCTGCCTCTAAATCAGTGTATATTGCAGAGCGTGATCTGTTTCCCAGCTTGGACTGCAGCTGTTGAAAGTTGATCAAGTTATTTGCGTTCATGATGTGCATCCTCGTGCAGTTACGGATGCTTTCAGTTTTACGGGTTGAAATTCTTCGCGTAAAAAGACAGAACTGAGGTCAGGTTTTGTCCAACGGGAAACGCTTTATTTCACGGGACCAAGCGCGCATTATCGCAAAAGAATCTTGGTAACCGGCAGCAAGGTCTAGATCAAATAGAACGTCCCAAACCACGTCCGCGGCGCAGATTTTGTTTATGCTCGTAGTCTCATTCTTAGTGGGTTGCATTCCCGTCCGCATGCATTCCAGAATGGCGATTCTTAAGCAAGTTGAGAAGCTGACATCTTTTGGACGGCCACCCTTGTTTTGAGGTTTGAATTTTGGATCAAGTTTGTATTTCGCGTCTGCCACTCTCGCTATGGCTGGGACTTCGAGACCATTAAGGTCAGCATAGGCAATGCCTTCGTTAAGTTTGTTGTGCCATTCATAACTGAGCTGCGCATCGGCGACTAAGCTTTCGGGCGATGCGATTAGGATCTTATATCCGATTTCGTCTGAGCTGCCAAAAATCAACTCACCGTTAATTTCATAGATCTCAACGCTTGGGGTACCGCTTTTATATCCCTCGAAGATGAAGCGCACTTTATTTTTGAGTTGCTCGAGTTCATCCATGGGGTAGCTTTTCAACATCCACGGCACCATCTCTGGTCACAAAATTTGCCCAGCGTTCCATTATGGGTCGGCGCTCTTCAACGAGTTCGGTTCTAGTATATCTTCGAGCAACAGAAGTCCCGACCTTGTGAGACATAATTGTCTCTTGAATATAATCCGACCCGATTGAATTTTCTGTCATCCAAGTTTTCATGCTTGCCCTGAAGCCTCCTGGGCGTGCTTGAATTCCTAAGCGCACCATGTGCTGCCGAGGCGTATTGATGCTCATGACTGGATTTTTGCCATCGCTGGGGAATAGGTTTCCGTTTTTGCTAAACGGCTTTAAATGGTCGATTATCCGCAGCGCTTCTAGTGATAAGGGTATGCTGAAGGCCTCTGCACGCTTAACCTCGCCCTTCATAAATTCCTTTGGGATCGTCCAGACATCGCCATCGATTTGATCAAGATTGATTTTTGTCAGCGGGCCAACCCGAGAGTTTGTGAGGATCAAAAGCCTTAAAGCCAGATGCGTCTGACTTAGTTGATCTAGGCTTTTATAAAAATCAGGGATCTCTTTATACGGCATCGATGGGAGGGGAGTTTCTTGATGATTTTGTTCCCCGAGGAGCGTCTTGGCTTTGAGGGTAAGTCCGAGATCAACGTCAAGACCAGCGGCTGCGGCATGCTTTATGGCAATATTAATTCTATTGATACATTTGCGTGCAACATCTGGGTGGACGTGCCAAAGCGACTTTAAGCAATGCGCTACGTCTCTTTGCGTTAGAGATGTGATTTCTAGATCGCCGAGTTTTGGCAGAACGTGCTTTTTAACTGGGCTTAGCCAGCGACCTGCTTTGCCTCCGTCTTTAAGTGTCGGCTGTTTTGCTTCAAATGCCTCAAGCATTACTTGTTTGAATGTAGTATTGTACCGCAGGTTATCTGAAATCACACGGTTCCTAGCCTGCCTTGGGTCAATGCCTTGCTTCGCGAGGTTCACGTAATGATCGCGAGCTTCTCTAGCGGCCTTGAGGCCAATTTCGGGGTAGCCGCCTAATCCCATTTCATGCCGCGCGGCATTGAGCCTGAACCGCAGAAACCAATCCGAGGTTCCAGAAGCGCGTTTGCGAAAGAAAAGACCCGCTCCATCGAGATGCTTCCCCGTTGGTGCTGTTTTTAAGAATGCATTTGTGAGTTTGTTTGCGGCGGCCAATTCTTGTCCCCCCTTTCGTCCCCCCTTTTTTACTGGATGCACGCAAGTAAAGAAAGGTATTAAAGGACAAGTTATCCATAAAAAATTGGATTAATATGAGGCTTTAACGCGTAGAAGTTTATCCATGGATATTCGTGTTGTGCCGTGTGGGGGCACCATTATTTTCCTAACATATTGATAACAAACGATAAGTGCATTTTGCGCGGTACTCGCGTGGTCCACATTGGGATTTTTAGGGCATCTGACGGGGTCGAACGCGAAAATCGTGGTACACCTTGCCCTTATTTTTATAGTGCAAACGCCGTTATTCTTGCTCCCCAGTGGACTCGCATTAATTTGAGGTGAACTACCTTACGGTTGAAAGCAGCTGTCAGAAATATTAACTGCGTTGGATTGACAGGAGAAATTTTATGGCCGGAAAGAAACGAGCATTCATTAGCTTCGACTATGATAACGACAGCACAGTAAAAATGTACTTGGCTTGGCAAGAGAAGAACCCCGACAGCCCATTTGAGTTCAAAGACAATTCGGTTAAAGCGCACTTAACTGGAGATTGGGAACAAAAGGTTCAGCGTAGGATGGACAACATTGATGTTGTGATCGTGCTTTGTGGCACCAAAACCCATACTGCATCTGGCGTTGATGCTGAGCTGAGGATTGCGAAAAAGCTGAACAAGCCCTATTTTTTACTGGCCGCGTATAAGGACAAACACTGCACAAAGCCAAGGGCCGCATCTGCAAACGACAAAGTCTACTATTGGACTTGGCCCAATCTTAAGCTGCTGATCGCAGGGCGCAGGTAGAATGAGAGCATTTTTGATACATCGAACTGCTCTTCGTGATGAAGCGAAGGCGTTCTTTGCATCGTTGAAGCGAACGGATGGAATTTACGTTGAGCTTTCAATTCTAAAGAAGTCATTCGGTTCCAAATGGAAGTTCCAAGCAGAAAGCAAGATAGAGTCTTCGGAGATAGTTGTTGTTTACGATCTGGAAGCCTGCGAGGATTCTGAAAACACGGTTTGGGAAATTGAACGGGCAAAGGAACTTGGCAAACCCGTTTTGACGCTATCGCGTAGTGACATCAACACAAGAAATGTCGCTGAATTGCAGTCAGCCTACAGCTTCAGTTCTGAGTTTGAGGAGTGTTTCGAAGAAGAAGCACGGGATGCGGCCCAAAGCTTGGAATTATACAAGATAATGGTGACTTCCTCTGAGCAACTTATTCAAAGACGCCAAATCACGAATGGCTTTTTCATCACTGTTATCGGTGCCATCGTTGGTGCTTCAGGATTGATCGTCAAGGAAAAGGTTCTAACGGATAGTACTGTCTTGGTTCTTCTGTTTCCACTGATGATTGGGCTACTAATGTGCCGATCTTGGTCAAATTTGATCAACAACTACGGCAAATTAAACGCAGGTAAATTCCAAGTTATTCACAAACTTGAACAAAAATTTGAAGCGCAGATATTTGCCGCTGAGTGGGTGGCGCTTGGGAAAGGAGTACGAAAAGAAAAGTACGAATCTTTTACAAGTACCGAGCAAAATGTCCCTAAGTTATTTTCGTATTTGTTGTGGGCGGCAATGTTGCTGACGTTGTTGATTGCAGATTGGCAGCCCATACTCGATTTCATTCAGACCGGATGGACAGTAACCACAAAATTTGTATCAGGTATCTTGAATCGCTTCCCGGCTGGCATCAGCGGATAATTCACCGAAAAATCAGTCATGGTGATGAAGCAAACGTGGTCCACATGTCTGGTAACCTATTGATATGTTTAGGGCGGTTTGGGGCTTAAACGTGGTCCACATCATCCTTATTTTTAAGGCAAATATGGCGCTATTTGTGGGTCGTGTGGGGGCACCATAAAATCAATAACTTAGATGACTTTAAAGCCTCTATGGGGAATATTATCACCTAAATAGGTTTCACTTAGGTTTCACCGTTAGGCTGATAAGTCTATCTGAAACTCAAATATATCGCTCATTATACCAAATCATTTTGACCAGACCCCCACCCCAGGGGTACCCCCTATATTGAGAAAGGCTTTATATAAAACCATGTATGAAGAAATGCTGAATTAGTTGGCAAATGGATTAGATTGAATTTATAAGATGTTTGGCTGCCATTGGTCCGCGGGAGAAGCGGTCACGCAAGCATAATATCGAGTTCAACTATAACAGCTGTGTGACACTAGCCTAGTGCCTGCACTTGTTACATTGAGTGTGGACCAAATGTATATTGATCAATCAAGTGTAGTAACTTGTGAATTTGCTGAATTATGCAGTGGCGCCGATCATAGCGCCAATTATCAAGAATGAAGCGCAGACGGCAACAATCAAAGGCATTAAGTTAAAATTGTCTAAGGTTTTGGAACTCAGTAATGTTCCACAACTTGGGCAATCTTCACTTAAAGAATTGCATATAGCTTCGCACTTATAGCAGATTTTCCGTTTCATACCGTGAGAAATATAACGCCAGTGCTCATAGTCAAAGAATACATAGGTATACTTTCAACGCACATTTTATCTGCATAAAATTCAACCAGTGAAAACTAGGTTATGGCTAAAATATGATCAATTACTCATCGGAGTGCATAAGCACAGCCATATCGCTCGCTTTACAGCACGAAGCATTGAACAACACTCAGGCGTCAGGCTGTCACATGCGAAGATTACCAGTGGCTGGTAGGTTGCTAAGATAACGCTCTCACATTTTATTTTCTCAGGGTACGTCAGCTTTGAGTTTTAAAAGTTGAGATATCTTATGACCAACTTAAAGATGCATATCAGGACTTTTCCAGGGCGAACGTTGGGGTTGTACGGTTATCTCAGTCGGACAAGCTGTTGTGGAAGTGCTTAAAATAAATTGAACAACTTGCGATATATCCTCTGGCTGCATCATTAGTTCTGGATTTAAACGTTCAGGATTCACCATCGATGTATTAACAAATCCAGGGTTTATAGTGCAAACTTTAGTACCGTATTCCCTAACATCTTTAAAAAGAACCTCCATGTAACCATCGATAGCCCGCTTTTGAGCGGTTTGAATACCTATGCCTGTATGTGGTGCGTCTCCAGAGTTTATTCGAATAACAGCACCACCTGGTGCCTTATTAATTTGTGGAAGTAAGTGCCTTGCAAAATGATATGTGCTGCGAAGATTTGCATCTAAAATATCATCCCAAACCTCTAAGTCGCACTCATCAGCTGAAGACTTATTATAGTTTCCTGCACAGTGAATTAAATAGTTTAATCCGCCAAGACAGTCGATTGCCTCTTCACAACATTTTTTAATTTCCTGACTTTTGGATATGTCACAGGAAAAGGTAAAACATGGATTTCCAGACGAAGAGCAAATTGAAAAAACATCTTCAAGTTTCTGTTTATCACGGCCAACTAAAGCGCAATGCACACCATTTTTGGCAAGCATGGTTGCTACTGCACTTCCCATTCCACCACTTGCACCAATGATTAGAGCTTTTTTGCCAACAAAATTGTCCATAGTCTCTTCTAGGCTCAGTAACCCAACATCACCGTGTCCAATCCAAATATTTAGTAGTCAAAAGCAAGTCAAGATAAATAAGGACATAACGAGAGGTCGTAACAGAATTATGAAAAAACGATCTGACAAAAATGGTGTGATCTCTGCGGTGGCAGGCTCATGGGCCGTATCCAAACACTGAGCAGACTGTTTTCGTGAAAACGGGTGTAGCTAGCGGTGTGGGCATAACTGTTTATCAAAATGAAAAAGCGCGTTTGGCTGGACATGAGATACGTAAAAAAGGACTGCAGACAGATATTTTTAGCAAGCATTTAAAAGATACCGTGGTCTTGGAAGGCGATGTGCTCATTCAATTTGGCAGAAATATCATAGAAGAAGAAAACCAACTTACCAAATGAGCGGCGTACTCATAAGTATTATTCTGAATATGATACAAAACATCGATAACGCCACGTTATGATTGCTTTTCGCCTGACCAGCCTTCATAACTAATTACGTTTGGCCGATCGGAGAGGGAAATGGCAATTATAGTGAAAAGTTCAATAAAACTTTCAAAAGGTTTTGATACTTGGCAAACGATGGTAAAGTCACAAGAAGACAGAATTAAAGAAATGGGAATTAAGTTTCTGTTTGCTGGTACTGAGAAGAATGATCCTACTCAACTTCATGCAATTATGATGTTTCCTAGCATGGAAGTGCTTCAAGCCTTTGGTTCTGATGCAGAGTTGACTGAAATTAGAAGGCAAGGCGGTGCCGGCATTGAAAGCGGCGTAATGACACCAATATCAGAAGAATATTTTACCAATTATCCAGACGCTCACATGAAACATTAGCTAGTAAAAATCTACGCATTTTGCATTTGGATTTGGAACGAAAAGAGCCTCCACAACTTATAAGGTTAAGTTCACGGGGGCTTAAAAAATTCTAAAAATATCTAAACGGGCTCATCACAAGCAAACAAAATGAAGGTTGAAATATGCTCAAGGAACGTTTTTCTAAACATTTTTTTGTTATCCACTCATTTGTATCTGATGAGGCGCGTCAAGAATATTTAACGCCGCCTGAAAAACGTAATCCGCCCCAACCACAAAAGTCAGAATTGCAGTGGGCAGTAGAAGCGATTGGCGAACACGCTCAATGTATGCAGACTTGGTGTGGAAACGATGACTTCTTTTACTGTCACTGGATTGCTGAAAGTGAAGATGATGTTTATCAGCAACTGAATGCCTTTGAACTTGAAGGCACAGTGGTTAATTCCAGGGTCAGCGAGATGCACCAATTTGTGTCCGCTTATCGGGCCTCCGATGAAATTATGCGTCAGTACCCTGCTGAAGGTGATAAATGGGAATAAACCTTATGCGCACCAAACTCATTGTACTGCTGATTACAATCCCTAAGCAGATAGCGGTTTTGGAGATATAAAATGAAGAAAATTGGTTCATGCCATTGTGGCAGTATCGAAATTAAATCGAATTATGCCCCAATGCTTATTAACCAATGTAATTGTACAAGTTGCAGGAAACTATACAGCGTTTTGTCCGTAACGGGTATTTTTTCGCAAGAAGAAATCGAAGTTTCCGGTGACTTAAAAAAATATACCTACAACGGAGGGAGCGGAGGAGATATTGAGCTATTTTTTTGTCCTAACTGCTCCACGAAAGCCTTCTACAGTGTTGAGGTTATTGAAGGGTTAGCCATTATTCCTATTGGAACTCTTGATGATAGCACGAAGCATGAACCCGACATTGAAATTTTCACCAATTCAAAGCTCAACTGGCTTTCAGATAATGGATGCATTTCAGAGCGTTTTGAGGAAGCAGCTGTCATGGAAAGAATTGAAAAAGTTATATTATCTCTTTCAGAACGTGAATTATAAAGCGAACTCTGTTATCGCTTGCTGTTAGATAAAGTAGCGCCATCCCTAGGGCCACTCCCTAGATTTTGTAGGGCTTTATGTAAAACTATGCATGAACAAATGGGCCCTAGATGTGGTTCTATTTTGAAAATCTGATATCCCTGAATTAAGAGATAGAAGGAGTGAAAATTTGGGTATTTACGAAGAAGAGGTCGCAGCTAAAACTTCATGGTCAGGAGTTGTAAAAGAGGGCCAACGCCTGAAGATAACTGACCTTGAAGGTCAACAAGCCGTAGACTTTCTCTGCTATAATAATGTTGATCGCTCAGATCGATATTCAGCTACTAACACGGTTAAAGTTCAGGGTAATGTCTATGTAGGATTAGGTAGTGTATTGTACTCTGATAGTGGCACCCAGTTACTTGAGGTGGTGGAAGACACTATTGGGCGGCATGACACTATTTATGGCTGCTGCAGCAATCCTAACAACAAGCTCAGATATGGCGTTGAAACGACGGAGTCCTGCTACGATAACTTTCAGGCTGAGCTTATCAAAAACGGGATGGGTAAAGAGGCTATAGTTCCCAATATAAATTGGTTTATGTCGGTTCCTGTTTTGGAAGACGGATCGGCTGGCGTCGATAATGTAACTCTTAAACCAAATAGCTATGTAACACTGCTGGCTAAGACAGACACTTTAGCAGTGCTGTCCAACTGCCCTCAGATGCATAATCCCTGCAATGGTTATAATCCCACGCCGGTAAGGGTAGAGATTTATTGATATACTAAGTTAATCTTAAGCTCAGATTCTCACACTGGTGTGTTTTAAAAACTAGTCCGCGTTGGCTTGTAAATTTGCTGTAATTGGTGTATGGAAGATATGTAGTAGATGTGAATAGCACATTTATCTGAACTCCATTAGCTGCAAGCGAGATCGCCATTTCATGGCACCTCTAGTCTTGCTCTGATGGAGAAAAATCATGACTGAAAATCAACATAAACGCCGCTCCTCAATGAGGACGCGTGGCTTTGGCGTGAGCGCTGCTGAGATACACCTCAACAAGCTAAACGCCCTGAGCAAGGGCAAGAGGGTTATGGAGACCATACCTAACCCCAACACCACCCAGACCAACAAGCCCTTCATACGGATCCAAGCAGAAAGGAAATATAAATGATACACTTCCTCCCAAATAACACCGTCACAGAGCGCCACTTACAGGGCGCTCTGGAGATCCTCAGAGACCCTAAGCGGTGGTGTAAGGTATATTTGCGCAAAGGGGATGCATATTGCATTAATGGTGCACTCTATGCGGCGGGTATGCCTGTATTCGAGGTCCCTGCAGAACATGTAGCTGACCAACCTAACTACGTCAGGGGCGACCTTGAACGCGGTGAGTTGCAAGAGCCATTTTGGTTCCTCCGCTCTGCGCTGGGCTTGTTCTCAGACTATCGTAATGTTGGATTGTTTAATGACGCTCCAGAAACGGAACACCATCAAGTCATTAGTCTGATAAGTTTGGCTACTAAGCTGGTACAGGCTGAAAATGTGGGCGTCAGTTATTCTGTTCGAGCGGTAGCTTAAACTTGGGGCGCCGTTTAATGACGGCGCCGCTAAAAATTGACTCCACAAAAAGCTGGATTTTTGTTTAGTTTGATGCATGCAGAAAACTCACTTTAATTTTATGATTGCTTTTGTTTTGTTTTCTTTGGTTACACTTATTGCCTCGCTGGCAAATAGCTCTACTAACTTTTGCTCTCAAAGAGCAAGCGCTTGTACTTCTAAACAATTATGCTTGTTTGCAACTAACCCATCTGTTGATGGTAATAAAAATGGAGTGGGGCTATTTGGCGAGAACATGTAAACGAAGCTAAACGACGAGGTTTAGGTTGTGGAGTCGCAGGTGCCGTGAATTCTACACCTTTGCGGACAGCATTCATTAAGTTAGCCAAAGAAGATCGAAAATTAGTTCAAGAGATTTTGAAGGAAAAAGGCCTCTATACATCAAAAGTTGATGGCCTTTATGGGAAAAGAACTTCAACAGCCTTAGGACAATTCAATAAAGCGCATTTTTCAGCCGCTGACTTGAAAAAGAAAGAGAACGTAGAAGCTTTATTGAATGCAGTTTTAAGGCTTAAAAATAATGTTGAAGCAGAATGTTCATATACTACTTCCACGTCATATTGCAGCGCAGCTCAGCTTTGTTATAACGCAACTCAATCGGTCAATGGCCAGCTTCAATGGGTCACAAATTCCTTCGCTGATGCTGCCAAAAAGAAGGGCTATTCATGTAACGTTGCGGAGATCAAAAAGCCTGTCAGTTGTTCTTCTAACCCAACGGCATGTCGAGATGATGAGATTTGTGCTCTAGCTACCAAAACGGACAGTGGTGTTGTGCAATGGCAAAATAATCCCAAGCTTAGAGCGCATATAGATGCTGCAAAAACCCGTGGGCTTGAATGTGGTGTGCTTGAAGGAATTGCTGCTGCAACCGTCGCTTTCGAGTCTGGTAAGTACAATACAGCTTTTGAATTAAGTCAGGTTCTCGCTGTTCAGGGAAACGCTGACGCTCAATTTTATTTGGGTAAGATGTATGAGGAAGGTCTGGGTGCTCTGCAGATATCAACACTAGCCCACATGTGGTTTAACATCTCCGCGTTGAACGGCAATGAGGAGGCTCCAGAACGGCGTAAAGTAATTCAGCAGTCAATGACTCCTGCGGCAGTGGAAAAAGCCCAGACGATGGCTTTGAGCTGCATACAAAGCCGTTACGTGGACTGTGGAGCAGTCATGCCAGTGGCTCCAAAGGTAAAAACACAGCAGGTACAGAAGCCCACAAGGGTAGAACCGACCTCTTCAGAACTTAGAGCGTATTTTGTCAGCCAGAGCCTAACTGAAAGAAAGCAGATCCAATATGCGCTTAAGCAGCTAGGATATTATGGCAGTTCAGTTGATGGCTTGTGGGGCAAGGGCACTAACAGAGCACTGGTCAATTATGTTTCTAATGAGCGCGACATAACTCTTCCTTCAGCGATCTATCCAAGTCTTATTGCGAAGGTGGAGGTGCCAAGCCGTTTTGCGACTGTAAAAAAGAAAGTCGTTCAGCAAAAGCCAGTATCAACTGCCAACCTTTCTCGTGATGGCAAGAAATGCGTGAGTAATGGGTTTTCACCAGGTACACAGGAATATTTGCAGTGCTTATCTTATGAGCAGCAAAGAAGACAAAACCAATCAAATATGCTATTAAATCTAGGCCAAGGCCTATTGCAGACACCCTCATTTCCAGCACCATCAACTGGCGGTTTAAATGGCGGCGTGTTCTGCAATACCATGGGTAATTATACGTACTGCAACTAGGTTAAGAGTATGATCACAGCGAAGCAGAATGAGTTTGCACAACAAGTGTCTGATGGTCTTTCGCAGACCAAGGCTTACAGATCTGCCTACAGTTCTGATAATATGGCGCCAAAGACTGTCTGGGAGGAATCCTCGCGGCTCAGGAGGCACCCCAAGGTGGCTGCAAGGATAATCGAGCTGGAGGCAGACTTCTCGTAAATTATTGATTTTATTAAATTAAAATATCTTAATTGGCTGAATTGGTACCATTTTTGGTACCATAAGTTTTCAGACTCCACAAATTTCGGAACCGCGTTATTCTGTAGCAATCAGAGGAGTTAATTATGGCTGGAATGATCAACTGTATGCGATTTCGACCTAAAGAAGGTCAGGAAGAGGCGCTTTGGAAAGCTTATGCAGAGTATTTACGAGATTATCCCATCGACGATATCATGCATAACATAATTGATTTGGGTACAGGTGAGTATGCTTTGATAGGCGTACATCATAGTGTCGAAAGTTTTATTGACATAATGAACCGAGACAATCGTGTAAGCGATGTGTTCAGATTATATATTGAACCTTACGAAGATGGTGAAAGTTTTCACTCATTTTCGGGTCCAGTCGTAAATTATAATGATTACCTTTAACCCCATGCGCACACTCCTGATAGCACTTCAGATGACACTCGCGACGCAGGCGGGGGCTGCGCTCACGAAAAACAGTTGAGGGGCTGATCGCTCAGCCCGCTCATACAGTTTTTATTGCCCAAACATTTTGCGCAAAGTTTCTAGGTCGAACTGGTTGGCATAAAGCATGGTGCTATTTATAGCAATTATACCAGTCATCATCGCAACAGTTTTGATTTCTTCATCACTGGCGCCTGCAGCTTTAGCCAATGCCGTATGAGCTATAATGCAATACTCACATTTCATCCCTGCAGAAGCTGCTAAGGCTACGAGTTGATAGGTTTTTTCATCGAAACTAGAGTTAGCTTTAAACGTATCCTCTCCCATCAACATTGCAGTGTAAGCACCTTCCATAGCCTTCGGCTCCAAAGGGGTTAATATAGGATGTCCATCACCATGTCCCCCTGCAACCAACTGTTGTGCTGCAAAAGCAAATGTGATTGTCGTTATTATAGATTTAATTAGTTTCATTGTGATTTCCTTTACTTGACATAAACAAGGTAACAGTAAGTGCACATTATAACAGCGATATGACACTCATACGGCGCCGAGCGATAAAGAAACATCTTGCAGATACAAATCATCAACATCCTTCTCGGTCAAAGTGCAATTGACTTGGGTCTTATAAAAATGTTTCCATGTCGCCTGTTGAGAAACAGTCGTATGCTTTTTGTACAACTTCTTAAGGCGTCTTTGATTTACCTCCAATTAAATGAGCTCTCATTCAAACTGTGGGATAAGGAAAGTAAACACTTACCCAACGAAAGTTACATTTAAATGACATGCTGCCAAAAGATTTGCTCATTTATTGAGCATTACTTCGTAATTCCTTAAGGTGCTCAGGTTGGGTGGCAGATTGAGCTGATCACACCCGCAACACAGGAGAGGGCTTTGAGAGAACATTGTAAAAATGGCTGACCCATTAAGAAGGCCAGCCAGTTACTAATCTTGAAACGCGAGGGAACGCGTTTCTGGAGAAAAGGCTGACTTCCCCAACCATTGACGAAGGCCAGCCTTAATCTAACAATATACGGGAAGCATAATGTTAGAACTCAATCATCTGATCGTTACCTAAAGTGTCAAAGTGTTACCTAAAAGGGTCGGTTGTGTTAAAAGCTTTGCTATCTCTAAACCAACCTCCGGTTGCTCAAAAAATGGTAGTTTTTCGCAAATATTTGCAAGGTGCTGACGATCACCAGTATCTTTATAATGCATCCATTCATTTTTAACGAAGGCTTTGCGCTCATCGTATAACATCTGTTTGATGCCTTCATCGCCATGATAAGTTTTAGACATTTTGGGCCTCCACAAATTTTAAATAACGCTCTGCCAATTTTGCTCTCTGTTCAAATAAATCATCACGTCGATAGTTTTTATCCAAACCTACTAAGGCATGATCAACGTATCGATCTGCTAAGAAATGATCGACGTTGTTGTTGAGGCACCAAGTTTTGAAGGTGGTACGAAATCCGTGTGTTGTGATGTTGTCAAACTTTTGAAAATTTCTGCGCAGCGTTTCTGCGTTGATTGGCTTTCGGCCGTCCACGGAAAAAACATAATCGCAAGCGCGAGGGAGTGCGCAAAGTGCCTCTGAGAGCGCCTTTGGGATTTTCATGGAAAACTCTCTACCAGACTTCATGAAGCCCATTTGCGCAGTCTCTATGTCCTTCTCTGGTATTGTCCATATGCCTTTGTCGCAGTCAAAATGCTCCCACCGCATATGTGCAATAACGCTTGCTCGATGGGCCGTTAAAATAGCAAGGCGCATTGCCATTTTTACTTGCTCAGAGAAAGGTGCTTCTGCAAGCCAAGCCCAAAGTTCCGGCAGCCTTTTATATTGCAAAGAAGCTGCGTGTTTAGTTAGCTTGTTAGGTACCGTAAAAGAAGCAAGGCGAGGGCAGGGATTGTTATCCATGAATTCGGCATCGTATGCCGCCTCAAATACTTCCCATAGGTATCCTAATAATTTTGAGCCAATCTCTGTCTGTTCAAGTAATATAGGCTGTAAAATCTGCTTGATCATTGGTCGGCGTATTTTATCAATTCGCAAATTGCCAAAGTGTTTTTCAATATGATTTTCATACGATCGGATGGGCCGCTTCTGCGAGGCGATATTTGTCCAGCGGTTGGCTTTTAGCTGAAGAGAATACCAATCTCGATAGGCTTGATCAAAAGAGGGGATGCCGGTGCGACCCGCTTCTAATTGAATGCCTTTTTTAAGCTCAGCTTCTAATTCGTTTGCTGAGTTTACGCGCAGGATGGCTGCTTGCAGTCGTTCATTTTGGATTTCACCAGATTTGATGAGACGCTTTGCAGCGAGTGCAATTTCTCTGGCATTGGCCAGCGACTTCTCTGGATATTCACCGAGATCAATCCACCGGCGCTTTTCATTTATTGCAACTCGCATCTGAAACAGTTTGCGGCCCGACAGAAACCCGCGAATGTAAAGCCCATCGCCGCATCTCTGACGATCACCATTCCCCTTTGGTGACCACTTTCTAATTGCAGTATCGGTAAGCATGAAAACCTCTGATTTGGTACCTAATTTGGTACCATTTTTTCGTAGATTTCTCAATACTGATATTTACCAATAGAGACCAATGTTAATATAACTTAATGAAAATAAACAAATAAATGTAAATTAAGTCATTGATATTATACACAGTTCTATTCCGTGTGGGGGCACCATTAATTAAAATAAATTGATAAATTACATCTACTTAGTTGGTTCTTCGTTGCGACTTGTGTACTAATTATTAGTATATTTGTGTACTAGTTTTTTGGTTTACTCTAATTGCCAAGTCTTCTAATTCGTTTCTTGACACACAATTATTTGGTAATGCTCCAAGGTTGCGCAGTTAATCATTGGGGTTGAAGCGATATCAGTGTTGCGACAACTTGTAGCTTGTTTGGTTTATTCTCCGCTTTATCTTTACGCCAACAATCAGGAGAACCATCATGAAACTTATCACAACGTCATTTTTTGTTCTTATCCTGTCTACTCCCTTTGTGGTAGCTGACGGATGCGGAAATCACGGCAAAGACGTGACTATGTCCTGCGCTGTAGGACAAATATGGAACCCCGAGACGCAGCAGTGCATGGACACAAACGCCTAAGAAATCAAAGCCTAATTGGAGTGCTTATGTTGGTTGCTAAAAAAATTATCGCTGCAAATCTAATCGTTGGTGGCGCTATAGTGGTCGCCGCTGGAACAGCAGCGATTGCTTATGCAATGTCTGACCCCAATTGCAGAGACAAGATCAAGGACTGCTCTGACAGAATGCGTGATTGCGCAAACAGAATGTGTAATCGTTCTTCCGATAGTGGTGATCCTGAAATGGCTAACTCAACCTCTAATTAAGTTACACCTACGACGACAAGACGATATGGCTTTAGACATGTATCTGCCGTGTCGCCTAGTTTGGAATTGTTCTTGGCTTTGTCGCCAGCACGCAGCCGTTTCAATTCTTCGTCCAGAGGGGAGGGTGTTCCGTTTACTCTTTAGTAGGTTTGTTTAGTTGGAATGACGCCCCTCATACCACCTCTAGGGTCCTCGACATCATCCTTCCGCCTTGGGATCAAATGTACATGGACGTGAAACACCGTCTGACCTGCTGAAGCTCCTGCGTTGATCCCAACATTAAAGCCATTGACTTTGTCATCTTGCCCTAGGATTGACTGGCGTTGTTCGTGCAGCATCTGATCGATAGCATTGCGTTCTGGCTGATAAAGCTCGAAGTAATCGGATACGTGCCGCTTGGGGATAATTAGCGTGTGATGCTCCGTAACTGGGAAAGCATCCTTAATCGCTACACATAGTTCGTTTTCAGATATAATACGCTCGGCATCTAACTCGCAGAAGATACATCCAACCTTACGGTGATGGTAACTGTCTAGTACTCCCCTAAAGTCAGTGTCGTCTTCTGCCCTCTTATTTGTATTGCAAGTCTGGCAAAGGGCTTGGAAGTTACTCAGATCGTCGGGACCACCTTTCGATCGTGGAATAATATGATCAACATGAAGTGCTACTTGGGTTTCATGCGCACCGCACAATTCACAACGATATTTTGCTCTTTTAAGGACATTGTATCTTGTCGAGCCTGAAACATAACCACTTTCGGAAGCTCTGTGCTGCCATATCCGGTCACCACGCTTATCTAGGTAATCTGAAATACTATTATCGCATTTGGCTATCAGTGAAGCTCTTTGGGCTTCTGTAAGAGCTTCTGAGTTGAGCCTATAACCTTTAGTCGCTCGGCCAGACTTGATGGGTTCTACTACACCATTTTTCGTTAGGACTTTCCCGACTGTCTAACGTCAGCGCGTTTGGGACAGATTTGACGATTTGATTGAGGAGGATTTCTGGTTCATCGTAACCTTCATGGAGTGCCAATAAAAGATAGAGTAGTTGTACTATCAATTAATCATAGAATGGCAGATGGCGGCCTTATGTTAGGCTATGAGCGTTCGGAAGAAAGTGTCTCAGCAACAGTTTCGTTCAGCGCATTTACTTCTGTACGTCTCTCATTTGGATATAGTGAAACGAATAGCAGTATTAGCTATTTCGACGATGTGGGATATACAGCTTCTCTTTCTTTCTTCTGAATAAGATAAGCTGCACAAACGGATAAAGACTGCAGGTTTATAGCGTGGCTTATCCAAATTAACCAAAGGCATTGACCCTAGACCAGCAGAACACAACAGGGCTTTCTATGCTTAACGCAAACTCAGTTCGTCACCGCATTCTTACGGCTCGAGATTGGCTTGAGAAAACACCTGAACCAGCAGCCCCTCAGAAGGCCACAGAAATGCTCTACAAGCGCAATCCAGACGGTTCTTTGGTCTAGGTTATCAAGTAAGTGTTTGTTAGTTCGTTGGCCATTAGTACGGCTTTGATATTTAAGGTGCCTCGCCTCTTGCGCTGAATGCCCTGACTGCGAGACCGTCCTGAAATTCGTAGGTAAATAGTATTGAGCCGTATGCTTCTGCTCTAAACCCAACGACGAGAATATCATCGGTAGCAAGAAAAACTTTGCTGGTTTCATGGGGAGTTGCGTTTGAAAATAGTTCAAGCGTTGTCTCTTTAGTCTCTACTTGCAGGCCAATCTTAATTTCCGTCCAACTTTCCCAATGAAAATCATCATGTAGCATTGAAGGGAATAATTTGTTGTCAGTCCCACTCGTATAACCAGCTAATGCGTCTACAAATTTTTCTCCAACAGTCATTTTTCGTTCCTTTCAATTAATGTTTTTGTTGCAATGTCATCAAGTGCGTGAGACTTTCTAACGCTCAAAACCTAATATCATTTATATCTCTTCTCAGCGGTAGTATTTTTCAAGCGTTAGATTAAAATCGTCCTTCTTACGTTGCGTAAAAAGTGGTTAATTGATAGCTGGCTTAGGTTGTCTTGTAGGGTTCTTTGAGTATTATTTTATCACTTTAAATTATCAATTAGGGAGGATTAATAATGTTATTTAAGTTTGCTTGGACACACTCACCCGCAGCTAGAGATGCAAGCAACTATCAAAAAGTTTATGGAGACTGGAGGTATGCCACCAGAAGGAGCGACGATGTTATCACGTTACCATAATATAGACGGAACAGGCGGCTTTGCTGTGGTCGAGAGTGAAAGTGCCGCTGCTCTGGCAGATTGGGCGTTGGAGTGGAATGGTATGATAACAATAAATATCACGCCACTTATGGACGATGAGACAATCGGCGGTGTCTTAGGTAATAAGTTTAGCTAATTTCTTCTTGAAAATAGCTTCTGAATTAAGGTCACTGGCGTGAAATCTGGTGGCCTTTTTCCATGTGTGATTTTTGGGTGTATCTCTGCTTGATTGTAGCTCTCCAGCAAAGGCTTGCGGGTAGTTGTGTTAATGGCTTACCTTAAAATCATATGGGTGTTTAGGGCTGCGCTTTTGCTCTCCGATCGCAAGTATTTATTTCAAATAACTGGATTAATTTCGCTGATGGGGTCATTTTCCACTGGAGGGGGTCAGGCTGCCATTCTATCGTAGATCCGCTTTACCGTGACGTTCTGCCATTTGCCTCTACCGCTAGGCGTCGGGATCTCTTCTGCATTCAGAGCTTGAGCCATAGAATTCATGGACATCTGCCCATCGGGGTTCAGTCTGTCAAAGAGTGGTTTGTAGTTCTCAGCTTTAGCATTGGCGTATTGCTTCTTGGCTGTAACTGCTTTCACGCAATCTTCTTTCGTACCAGTACGCCCAATGAACTTGCTCTTGTCGTTCTTGTCGTATGCTCCCAGTACCTGACCCCTAGCCTTTGCAGCAGCCAAAGCTCTAGTCACCCTGTCAGAGATACGCTTGGCCTCATCCTGAGCAATCACAGCCAAGATACCTATGGTAAGCTCTGTAGCGTTGGGGTTGTCAGCAGCTACCAGCTTCACGCCAGACTTCTGTAGACCTAGCAGATAGTGAGCATCCCGTGAGATCCTGTCCCACTTAGCAATGATAAGCGTAGCGTTATAGGCTTTCGCCAGTGCTATAGCTTCCTCAAGCATTGGACGTTGTATCTTACGCCCACTCTCAACCTCTACGAACTCTTGGACAAGCTCACCGCCTACGGCTCTGATGTGTTGCTCTACCTGTTCCTTCTGGGCAAGCAGCCCTAAACCACTGTCACCCTGACGTGAGGTGGATACTCTTACTAGACTCACGAATTTCTCAGCCATCTTTAGCTCCTATACAAATCATCAAACTAAAGTATCAAGTTTTGTATAGACTCATGCTTCCCAGTAAGTATGGGTCAATAGGTATTAAAACCTTCTCAGGTACACCCATGTTTCATTGACAAAAGCGGGGCCCCAGAGTATTATTAGAGTTGTTTTTAAGTGCGTTCGTATACACCTATAAGTGTAAGATAAAAGATTTACTTCGGCCTTCCTGCGTTGCCAGCTTTCGTCTCCAAACCAATCCCCTAGAAATATAAAAATAAGAAATAAGTTTGACCTTTGATTAATGTCCCGTAGTTTTAATATGTGGTCAAAAACAAAGGCATTTGATTGAACTATGAACTCTCAATGGGAATATACGAACACAAAGATTGCTCGGGAGTTTGACCCACAAAGTTATTCCACCCACCTTAACGATATGGGGTCTCAAGGCTGGGAGTTAGTGACAGTAGATACTTATGCTGACCTTGGTTTCAATTTGCTCTACTGGAAAAGGCGCTCTGCTTCTAAAAGTTTCTCAAAAACAGAGGGGTATTCCGTCGGGAAAGATGAGACGATTGATAACGACCTGAAAATGAAAGAAGAGGCATCCATAGTTGAAAGAGGGCAAACATTGTCTCCCATCGTAGCGGCCAATGCCCCCAAACCAGTCTTCGCATCTATTGTTCGTTTCGTCGTAAAACCAGGCCATATGAGTTCAATGTTTGATGAAATAACAAAGACTGGTTCGGAAGAAGCGGTAGTTCAATACACACTTCAAATCTCAGATTCTGAAATACTTAATGTAACTATGGTACCTGAGTTAGAGGATATGATTACGAAAGAAGAAACGGGGGTGAATTGGTTAGATACTGTCGAACATATGTTAGTTAAGTTCTCTAATGGCAGTAGGACAGATGCATGTTCAGGAGCAATATTGTTTGATTGGCATAATGACCAAAATGAATTGCAGTTGCAAAACAAAACTAAGGTACTGTCGGCTGTAAAGTATCGGGTCAAAGAAGGCTGTGTAGATGAGTTTCTAAACGCTGTGATGACGCCATCAGAAATTCCTATGAAAATACGTAAGACAATTATTCAAACTGATGAACAGGAGTTTTATGAGTTAGGTATCGCAGGTTTAGAAGAAAAAATTGAAACGGAAGACGAAGAAGTTAATTGGCTTGATACCGTAGAGCATTTACTTGAATTTTTCGGTGATAGCCGGACTGACGCTTGTTCTGGAGTGGTCAACATATGGAATAACCCGAAGTTTCTAGACGGTTGATTGTGGTTAATGCCATAAAAGATTGACCCCACCGAATAAGCAGAGCCAGTTTAAAAACGAGGAAGAAAAAATAAGTCTATAAATGATACGGATAAAGACAGGAATTGTTTAGCTGAAGTATTTTTTATAGTGGCTTTCACGTTCAGCTTTTAGCATCCCCGCTGTATCATCCATAAAGTTGTTTCTGTCCTCTCTGGATTGAAAAATCCAAATACAAACTGTGTCTTTGCCATGATAAATCGCTTTTAACTCATCATCTATGTCACAAATGTTTTGTGGTATCTCGGCTTTCATACAGTACATTTAAGTTAATCTTTCTAAGTGTTATTGTTCAGTACTCCGTTGATAAACTCAACTAAGACTGGCCCACTCAAGGGCATAACTTCCCTAACACTAAAGTTCTCACGTTGATCTTCGATAAAGCTCACCCTGTGCTGGTCAGCAACTGCTCTAGCTTCTTCATCAGGGTAAGTGTTGATGCCAATAGCTGAGGTATCTCCAGTCTTAACAAATAAGGAGATAATGTTATTGGGAAAGGGCCCTGACTTACCGTATTGTTGCGCCCAACCCTTAAGTTCCTCTGGCGTATCAAACTCAAACATTACAACATTTGCTACAGTCATTTTCATTAGCCCTCTTCATTCGCATAAACCTGACTGCAGCACTTATAATTCAATGGGTCAACTGATTGATGATGGCAGTGGTGCTTTAATTAAGGTCAGCATTGAATTGAATGCTATTGGCTCTAACTATCATGAGTAGCCAACCTACTGGTCACCAGTTCATACTGCTTTTATTCTTGATGACGCTTGCTTCGCATTCTTCATCTGAAGAAATAGGACCTTGCCCAGATGCTGATAACCGGACGGCTTGTGCCGTAGAGGAAGTATTAAACCAAGCTCTTGGCGCGATGCCACCTCTTTCGCCACCGCTCACAAAGAATGAAGAAGACGTATTAGTGGAGCAGATTAACAAATGCTGGAAACCAAAAACGAAATATTCAGTTTCGATCGTGCTAAAGGTAAAAATGAACCGCGATGGTACAGTTCAACACGACAGCATAAACTTGTTAAGTTCCTTTGAAAAAAAAGATAAACTTTTGGTAAATGAACTTTTCGATGAGGCAAAAAAGGCTTTAATTAATTGTGAGAATGGTGGTTACAATCTGCCTCTTGAAAAATACGAGCACTGGAAAGAGATTGAAATGAATTTTAATTTTTAGTGCCGCTGCATCTCAGTCAAATCAGCATCTTCATCCGTAAAGTCGGGCAGAGTATTCACAAGGTCAGCTAAAGGTGACCCCTTAGTTTCCAGTGCTTCTATCCCGTTATCTTTTAAAAACTGTCGCGCCACATTGAGGTCGGCTGATTTAGCTTCTGGGTCCGTTACGCGCTCCAAAAGCTGTTCTGCCAAGACCGTGTGTAGCTTGGCTAATAAATCGTGTTCTGTCATTTCATCTTATCCCTAGCGATGCCTTTGGATTTCTCAAAGCTCCTTAACCCGCCAAGACCCAACAGTGACAACGTCAGCGTCATCAATTCGCCAGTATTTAGCTTTGGTAGAACGGTATCGGGCATCCATATAACGACCGCCCATTCCGCTGTTGCGTTTGCCATTTCTATTATCCTTTGTTTGAATGGGAAATGACTGTCGTTGCTTACTTGGCTTGGTTGTCACACGCATGTGGCCTAGTCGTTCATCGTCGATAGTCGGTCTGTCTAAGGAGACAGGACGTTGACCCAGTTGGAAGGGAATAGAGATGTTTGAGTATTCTTGGATGTTAATTTTTGTGGCCATCAACGGGTTGCTGACCGTTGGTGAAATGGACACAAAAGAGGAATGTATGAAAGCCGCTTCTCAAATGGAAGAAGTGGGAACTGTTGGGATTACAGGAAATTTTGCCTGTATTCCTGCGCCCAATTATATAGCTGAAGGTAGTGACTAGGATAGTCGGTCTGCCTAAGGAGGCAGGACGTTGACCCATTGAAAGGAAGCTTAGAATGATTGATCTTTATACGAAGGTAATTCTGACCGTTATCGCGGTTGCACTGTCGGTAAATGTATTTGTGCAGTTAGAATTTGTTGGGCCAGTTCATGCTGCCGATGGGCTACAAAAGGTACAAATCTGCGACCAGTTTGGCTGTGCAAATGTAAAATATGGGCAACTTGCGGTCTCAAACTAAGCAAACATCTGGGCAAAATAGACCATTCCAACAAACCCAGCGACAAAGATAATAACGCCAACAGTAACCGATAGCCCCCAAAAGATTTTATCGCGTTGCCGCGCCTGTGCTTCTAATGCTTCTTGTTGCCTCTTACGCGCAGCGGCTTGCTCTTTGACAACTAAATCCCACATTCCGGGCGGTCCATATAGTTGACAAGCAGACTTCAATTCAGCTTGCGCTTCTTTGTATTTCATTTTTGCTTGAGCAATGGCAAAGCCTTCTTGTTCAGAAGACGCTAAGCGGCCCAGTGGCCCTTTATGTTTGCCAGCCTCAGCCGCTTGAATGTCTGCATCCAGTTTGGCGAGATTACCGAAGTGAGGCAGTAAATCGCTTACGTCACGACCAGCCTTAACGGATGCAGAAATGGCCCCAGCAACCTTCGTTACTGCGCCAGCCAAGGCCAATACCTCTATCATTTTGTAACCTTATGTTTTCTTCGCGGTCCTTGCGGAGCGTTTGAAATTCTTCGCTGTTGGTGCGCCTTTAGAACCTGCCTTGCGCATCCTTTCGCCAGAGCCGTTAGCTATGCGTTTACGCTTGGCGTGAATGTTGGCGTAAAGTCCTTTACCTGCCACGGCTCATCCCCCCTTTTTTAGGTTTTTTGGGTGGGCGACCACGTTTGGAGCCGTAAGTTCCAATTCCTTTGGGCATAATAATATCCTTGTAAATTGACGGGGCATGACGCCCCGCCAGATGTTCTTGAAAATTGATTAGGTGAAATAAAAAATGGCTGACCTATTCAGAAGGCCAGCCAGTTGAGAACAGTGAAACGCGAGGAAATGCGTTTCAAAGAGGGAGACTGGCTTCCCCAACCATTGACGGAAGCCAGTCGGTGAAACATCCACTGGTAATAAACGCTTCACCTCTGAAGTTCGCCTCACTTATTTGAGTGTCAAAGTGTTACCTAACGTCACAAATTTAAAATACTGATGATCTGCCTAATTTTTGTTCAACATCTTTGGTGTAAGCACTATCGCTCCCGTACCGCTTATCTTTCATTGCGGCCACAACCTCAGCTGTGGACCTAAATTCATCCTTCGCCGCAGCCTGTGCTTTGCCTTGAAGCAGGTTTGGCTCTGAGCCTTCTACCGCTTCGCGTCTGGCCATCAGCCACTCAACAGCAACCTTGGCGTTATCCGTACCTGTCTCAACCATCTGGTTGTAAATCTTTAACTCAGCTTCATCCATGTTGCCTTTAGCCCAGTCGGTCAGTTCTTTGTAACCGTCTGACCCACCAGCAACTGACATAACTGCTTCTGCATCAGCCGACTGCGCAGATTGCATTCCCTTGATGTATGTCTCGACCATTTCTTTGGGGTAACCCATCTTTTCCAACTCAGCGTAGCTGTCATCGGTTAAGGCTCCCTTGTCCGCAAATTCCGTTGCAAACTTGGAAAAGTCAGCTGTTTCACTTTGAGGTGAATCTTCCACCTTTGCTTCATCAGCTTGTGCATTTTCATCCGTTGGAGATGACAATTTCTTTTCAAGTTCTGCATATGACTTTGCAAGGTCTTCTGGGGATTGGAACTTTTCTGGCAACCATTCAGGTCGAGCAGACGAGTTATCCTGTTCAGCGGCTATTTGAGCCTCAGGGCCAGTCGGGTCTTCTGTGATTGTGATGCTTTCTGCCATGTTTAGAAATCTTCCCGTTTAATGGGATTGCTCTTAACCACGGCGGGTGCAGCTAAAGGCTTTTTGGTTTTAGCCTCAGCTTCATTCTGCTGTTTGTCTTTGGGATTCGACATATGAATTTCCTAATGCTTTGACGCCCTCTTGGATTGCGTTTGGACCAGCTTGCATTGCCACCTGTTGTAGCTGTGCTTGCTGCATCTCTTGGGCGATCTGTTCTTCTGATTTGATTAAACCCTCAGTATCAATGCCAAGCGCTGTTGCGCGGCGTTTGATGTAATCTTGTAGGTTCATATTGCTGCAAGACTTCTGGGCCTAACGCCTGAGCTATGCCCTGTATGAACAGGTCCAGCTTGCGCAGGTCATGCCCACGCCCCAAGGCTTCCATACCAGTAACGATTGTGGGTTTCACAATGTTATCTGGAAGTTTGGGCAGCTTGTTGGCTTTGGTTAAAACCTCAATCTTGCGGTTCACGTAGGGCAGCTGAAATTCTTGTGACAGAATTGAGTAGATGCCCGACAGGGTGTCTTCTAGCTCACCAGCTAGGTATCTGATTTCTTCCGCAGTGACACGCTCACCGTTACGCTGGATAAAGCTTTGTAACATGAACTGTTGAGAAAGGCGTTCTTCAATGCCCTGCATGGCCTGATAAGCCACGCGAAAATCATTGAACTTATCCATCTGTAAAACCGAAACATCGGTGCGGTTCCCTTCAATAATTGCTGTGTTCTCAGCCTGAGCGATTGTCCGCATTCTGGTTGTACCGTTAGGGTTCACCATGAATAAGACTTTGGCTGCGGCGGCTGCGCCTTCAACGATTGCTTGGCTTAAGGCTTCCAGTGAGCGTAGGTCGCCAAGGAGTTCCTCAACAAAGCCACGCCCATAATCCTCACCATCAATTCGACTAAAGCGAAGGGGTAGGAAAGGTACGCTGTCAGCTTTGTATTTACCTTTGGAACCAGCGATGACGCTGCCTTTGACCTCTTGGTAGACGTTAAAGAAAGAGTTCTTACGCTCAATGTGCGTGAATATCTCAACGGTCTTTTCGTCGCCCTCTAGCTTGCCTTGAATATTAGCAGCTGTTGCCTTGTCCAAAGCGTTTGGCGAAACGTGTTCAACTGTTACGACCTCAAGCACATCACCATTGGGCGCGCGCGAGACAACGTAACTGTCGAGGTGGAATACTCTGATTTTATCAGCGCCGATATGTACGAGGACATTACCGCCGACGATTAAGTGTTTAAGTGCTTCATGTACCGCAACTCTGTCACCCGCACTTTCAATCTCATTCATCACAGCCCGTTCATATTCGCCCAACTGTTTTTCAACATTGGTGCGAGCCGCAGGTTCTTGGGCCATTTCCTTGAGCGTGTAAGGCTCAACCATGAAACGAAAGAACGGTGCGTTAGGGGGCATGAGAGCCAAGGATAGTTTTGAGGCTAGGTTATTCACCCCTCTGGCACCTATGCCCTGATAAGGCGTGTAGAGGTCGCTTGTCTCGTTATGAGTATCCTGTGGGATAAGCGATGGAATGGTTAGCTCTGAACAATCTCTGGCTCTGTCGAGGTATGATTGGCGGGTGGTTTCAAGTTGGCGGTATCTGCTTTCGGCAGTACCCATACTCATTGGCTATCTCACTTGTTTATCTGCAAACCTGTAGCTTTACCCATCGATGAACGGTGGGGTCCAAGTCTACTTTAAGCTGGGATGTTCCCTTGGCTTTGTTTGATACAGCGCCTTTCTCTGCGGCCATACCACTCTCAGGCGATGACGGGTCGTACATATTCGTCAACACTGGGTTACCAGCGGCTGGCGCTGCGGGTGGCGGGGCAGGTTCGGGAGCCGATGGGCTACTATTGAAAAAGCACATTGGCTATTCTCCTAATTGGGAAGAGGATTGCTCTTCAAAAATTTTTTGTAGAAATTCTACGACTGAACGCTGTCCACCGCGCCATATAAGGTCAGCGTGTGTCTCAGATAACTCTGGTGATTTATTGGGGAAGCGTTGATTAAGTTCTTCCATTAACTCATTGGAAATATGTGGAAACAATTTTATTCCTCTTTAGTGCAACAAACAGAATTTAAAGTTATTTAAATGGATAGGTAAAATCTTGGTGAATTTACATAAAGCGTATAGCTTCAGGCATTGTTTATTTTTGACGTCTAATGAACTCGGCTAAAGCAAGAATCTCTTCATCTGTTGCTGTTCCTTTTACCCTGTTTGCTCTCATGCAAATCCAATTTACATTTCCTTCTTCGTAGCCTTTTTCATTATCTATTCTGTCTAGTGAGGCCGAGTTTATTCTGTCGCCTAGAGCTTCCATTTTAACGCCAAGTACTGGGCATAATCCGTCTGATGGGTAAATCGATTTGAGGTAGTCTTCAGTTATGGAAAACTTTAGCTTTTTTCTTTTTGCTCTTCCTTGAGCCCGTTTAAATCTGCTCGTTATAAAGTAGTTAAAGTCCTTAAATCTTTCAATTTGTTTGTTGAGCTCTAACTGTTTTTTCCTCTCAAACTCACGTTCTGTAACAAATATTGGCCTACTTTGCCCTTCTTCATCTAAAGGAGCATAATCATCAGTTGCCCAAAAAATTAGTCCTTCCTCAGTTACATCTCCACGTTTGTAGGGTTTTTGAGTTAGGGGGTTTGTCGGTCTTTTCCCCTTATTGCTTTTTCGTTCCCTAAGGGCCTCTTTTTCTTTTATTTTTTTAAAGACTTCTGGAGAACGCCACTTCTCATAAAAAGTACCATCTTGTCTCAGTTTTAATTCATACGTCCAAAAGATATAGCCATCTTCTCGGACATCCCCATGTTTAAATGGTTTGCCAGTTTTTGGGTTTTCTCTTTTCAACTTAGAACTCTATCGTGATGCTTTTAAGTATCATAATAAGGAAATTTTAGGTTGCAACACAGGCTTGCCCTGATGAAAGAGCAAGCCTCTAGGTTTACTCGCAGCTTTTTTTCCCAGTCTCTGGGTCTATGTAGCAAGCCTCAGCGTTAGCTTCTGGTGCTTTCACTTCATTTAAAACGCCATATCTTTTACCAGCCGCTCTAAAGGTCGTGATGCCTTTGCACCCTTGCTTCCAAGCATTGTAGTAAAGGTCCTTGAAGTCTTCGTAGCTGACATTGGCACCCACGTTACAAGTCTTTGAAACCGCGCTGTCCACGTATTGTGAAACCAATGCCAGAACCGACAGGTGTTCCTCTGCGCTAATCTCATTAGCTGTGCGCCCGTGAATACCTTGGGTGTACGCAAAGTCTTCTACGCGCTCTACGCTGTGACCATCAAACTTGGTGATGGTGCGGTCGTAGAAAAGTGAGAATGGCGGTTCGATGCCTGATGAAACATTGTCGGCTGTCAGTGATATGGTGCCAGTCGGAGCAATGCTGGTTAGGTGCGAATTGCGAATACCTTGTTCATGGATTTTCGCCTTAACCCAGTCAGGTAAAGTCTGAATGAATTTGCCCTGCATGTATTGGTATTCATCATAGAGCGGGAACGACCCTTTTTCAGCGTACTTAAAGTTATACCTAAAGTTCCGACTTAAGGTGATAGACCAAACTTAGTTGCCACCCCTCTTTAAAGACCAATTTTGTTAGTTGCACTTAAAGGGGAGGACGAGGGGATATAAATATTTAGATAAGAGTGAGGGGGAGGTAAGTAAGGTATAACTTATAGGTCACCTATAGGATAACCTAAGGTAACCTACTGGTCTTCTTTAGGTGCATCACCCCCACCTGATTTTTTTTAAAGCCCTGCTGGTCGCCATCAGTAAACTTTATCAAAAGCTGCGGTTCCCAGCCTTCCACACACAGAGATACATTGTGGGCCCAGCGGTAACTATTCAGAACTGCAAACTCCAACTTCAAATCGAACCTGCTCTGAGAAATTAGTAAATAATTTACAAACAAAAATCTGAATGCCTCAATTCAATATCTGAGTTGTCATCTTCCCCCCTTTAGGCACGCCGTAGGACAAACCGTAGGACAAAATCAGTTTGCTCTTGGAGAAAAGCCTCGGGAAAACTATAGGTAAACAAAACGTATTCAGTAGGTTGGTGCCTATTGAAGGAACCACCACATAAAAAAGGCCGTGTGGGGGCACCATTAAAATCAATGACTTAGAGTATTTTTGAGCATATCCACCTTTCCTGTGGGTTACATATGGGTTACAAAAACCCCCTGCTTGATTTTAATTTTGTCCTCATCTGGCGCGTTTCGTCTTACGCATTTAAAAAGCAGCGCGCCTAAAAACCTTCAGGGGCCCGCCACGTTTTTTCACCTAAAACACCAAGTTTAATCGCGCACGCGCTCGGGATTACGGGTAGGCATCACGGGCCGCGGGCCAAGGGCCGGGTTTTTGGGAAAAGGTTTGTAGCAAATTGCAAGGCGCTGCTCTAATACAAATTAGAATAGTGATTTCAAGGGGTTGAAAATGTTCCTTGCTATCGGGTCCCTGTCTGTCCGCCACCCATCATATATAAATCAATAACTTAGAGTATTAAAGATGGGTTTGACCACAATCTAACCACGATAAGCCGTGGGGTCGTGTGAACCTTTCCGAGAAATTTGGGACTCCACATATTTCTGCGCGGCGTTATTCTGAGGCAAATCAACGGAGTGTTTGAAATGAGTAAACAAACGGGTGGCTGCCATTGTGGTGCCATAAAATTCAAAAGTGACTTAGACCCTATGATGGTAGGAAAATGTAATTGTGAAAGGTGTAGAAGATTGACTGGCACCTTCGCCGTTGCAGCATTTTACTCCGAAGATGAAATTATCATTGAAGGCGATACTTCTACCTATGAATTTACCGGCGGAAGCGGGATGCCCGTTACGTCGCATTTTTGTGGTAACTGCGGATGCCGTGTTTTTAGCAAGGCCGAGTCTTTTCCGGGAATGGTTACTATGACTTTAGGTACTTTTGATGATTGCCACGGATTGAAGCCCAAAGGAGAGATTTACACAAATTATAAATTAGATTGGGTTAAAGATGATGGCTGTATTGAGGAGCGTTTTGAGGAGGCTGCGGTAGAAGAACGGCTAATGACACTGTTGACGAGCCTTGAAGATCGCTAATTTAACCACATGCGCACATTACTGATGGCTTTACTGATGACGCTGGCGACGCAGGTGGGGCTTTGAGAGAACATTGTAAAAATGGCTGACCCATCAAGAAGGCCAGCCAGTTACTAACCGTGAAACGCGAGGGAACGCGTTTCTGGAGGAAAGGCTGACTTCCCCAACCATTGACGAAAGCCAGCCTTAATCTAACACTATGCGTAATGAAGTTAGGGTTTAATCATCTGATCGTTATCTAAAGTGTCAAAGTGTTACCTGACGTAACAAATTTAAAATATTGATGATCTGCCTAATTTTTGTTCAACATCTTTGGTGTAGGCACTATTTCGTCCGTAGGCTCTGTCAGAATAAACCACCTTGCCCGACAGCATCTTGGAAATTAACTTCTGTGACATGCCCAATCCTGTATCCTTTCGCTACTTCAAAACCAGTCAAGAGATCATCCAACTTGCGGTGATGCTGTATGTGAGATTTCCACTCTCACTGAGAAATGTAGAAGATCTTCTGCATGAACGAGGCGTGGACGTAAGCTATGAAACTGTCCGCTACTGGTGGCACTGGTTTGGCTCTAAGTTCGCAAGCGAAATTAAAAAGCGAAGAGCAGGGGGCATGCAGTCCAGTAATTGGAAATGGCACCTGGATGAAGTCTTTGTGAAGATAAATGGGGAAAGACATGACCTATGGCGTGCAGTCGATCATGAGGGCGAGGTGCTAGAAAGCTATGTCACCAAAAAGAGAGATAAAAAAGCCGCTTTAAAGTTTATGAAGAAAGCCATGCGGCGCTATGGATCACCAAACGAGATCGTCACAGATAAGCTTCGCTCCTATAGTGCAGCAGCAAAAGAGCTAGGCTGTTCAGAAAAGCAAGTCACCAAGCGATGGACAAATAACAGAGTTGAGAATTCACACTTACCGTTTCGACGACGAGAACGTGCGATGCTTCAGTTTAGACGAATGCACAGTCTACAAAAGTTCGCTTCAATCCATACCTCGTTTCACAATCTATTTAACTCACAAAGGTCACTCTCAAAACGAAGTACTTTCAAGTTTAACCGTGACGCAGCTCTCATCGAGTGGCGTTCTTTAGTGACCCCATAGAATATAGCCGTCAAATGAATACTGATGCTTGGGCTCGTTTGTCTGACAGCATCCTTTTAATTAGTCTTACAGCACCATAGAGTCAGGTTTCGTGAAGCCATATCGATCCGCGAGGTCTGCCATAAGAAAACGAGACTACAATTAAAGGGGCCTTCACGTATGATATGGGAGATTGAAACCATCAATCCGAAAGGTGGTTTGAATAACATCCTGGTGCTCAAACTTTGGTGAATGTTTAGCTAGTGCTTTTCGAAGCGATCTAAGGTGCTCAAGTTCTTCTTTGCGGGCTTTGTGCTCCCGGCCATCGATCGAATTATCAAGCCCACTTCGGTAATAAAGTTCCTGTGCAACCATCAGATCGATCTCCAGATACTCAGCAAGCCGCCTTACACGTGAGTTAATAACTGTCTCACCTGGCTCCATAGTTTTACCACCCGTTTCCCTTTTTAAACCCACGTCTGTCATCCAGATAATTATCACGAGGTCTGACGTTAACAATGCGTCTGTGCGCATGATGCGCATGAGTTTTCTATAGAGTACTTCAGAAACCAAACTACCCAACATTACACAGGTGCTCCATAGAAACTTGATGCGCAACGGACGCACGTGCGCAATCCACGGCATCTTAAGTCTACATCTGGCCGGACAACAGCAACAACAACAGGCGACCTTTAGCCCCCTTTTTGAAAACCATTGTTTTCCAAAGCCACCGGAGCCCACTTCGGCCAGCATGGGACCCAATCTCAGGCCACCACAGAGGCCACCAAATGTGCCCTAGACAACCCAGGTCATTGGTGGCTAAGCTCTTGATATCGTTAAAGACGGGAGTCTGCTAGGGGCCTTACTAAGGAACCAACCCCGTGTGGGGGCACCATAATCCAAGCCAATGCATTGTAATACCTCACTATTTTGACTTTGATAGTGAGCCGTAGACCATGCTGGCAACCAAATCTAATAGTTGCACATTCCAAAAAAAGCGGCGTTTGGTATTTCTCCCGTCGAGTACCCGCAGATTTACGGCGGCATTACAGAACGGGTAGGATTGCTTATTCTTTAAGAACCAAATCCATCAAGGATGCTCGTGTTAGGGCCATGAGTGATGCCTCTAAGTTAGACAGGCATTGGCATATTCTGCGGATTTCCTCCGAAGATTTACCAGGCAAGCATTTACTCGCTGATGCCGTTCAAGAGCCAGCAGCTGAGGCTTCTGTAGATACCCATTCGTTGAAAGCAGCTGTGGCTGTTTATCTGCGATTAAAAGGCAATCATCGTCCACCAACGTTTGAGGCTGCTGTACGGCGCTGTTGCGGCTATCTGATTGATTGCTGTGGAATGAAAAACCTCGACGAATATGTTCGGTCTGATGCTACGAAGTTCCGTGATTATCTATTCGCCAAAGGGCTGAATGGAGCATCTGTAGCAAGGGTGTTTGGTACTGTAAGAGCCGTTATCAACCTAGCCCTGAGTGAGTTTGGGCTATCAATCGTCAACCCTTTCTCGAATGTCTATTTTGATCCAAGTCAAGGGGTTAAGAAACGCATTCCGGTAAAGCCTGAAGACATCGAGAAGGTTCAACAGAAGTGTTATAAAGCTGATGATGAAAAGCGGTGGCTTATTGCTCTGATAGCTGACACGGGCATACGCTTGGGTGAAGGCGCTGGGCTGTTAAGGTCAGACTTCGTGGAACAGGATGGTATTCTATGCGTCAACATCAGGCCGCATCCTTGGCGATCATTGAAAACTTTAAGCAGTAAAAGGCTGGTTCCACTTGTTGGCTCGTCTAAATGGGCCACAGAGCGCATATTAGCCCAATCGACAGATAGTCGCTTTGCCTTCCCCAATTACAATGATGGCCAACGCACCAATGCCAACTCAGCAAGTGCTGCCTTGAACAAGTGGCTAAAGTTAAAGATTGGGCGAGGTTATACAATTCACAGCTTCAGGCATTCAATGCGTGATAGGTTGAGGGCGGTAGAATGTCCCAGCGAGATTATTGATCAGATCGGTGGCTGGCTGACGTACGGCGTTGGGAATAGCTATGGCAATGGGTACGATTATAGAATTCTTAATAAGTGGATGAAGTCTTTAATCAGAACTGGGAGTCTCCAAGATGGCAACGAGGCGACTATATAGACGCCCCGCCTTTGTTTTTTGATTATTAAGTTTTAAAACTTACTTTCGTAGGGTGTCTGTCCACCGGTCAAGGCCAAGTCAAGCTTCATTACGTTGTTGTTTAGTGCAACAAGGCCCCAATTCACACCATCGGGCCCATCAATGAAATCTTGGAATTCAGAGTCTGAAATACCCTCTTTGGCTTCCCAGACGCAGTAGATAGGGCCTTCAGCTGCCATTGGCATGAACGAGTGGTTAAAAAAACCCTTTTCCATAGTATTCTTAACATTTTCAGAAAAGGCTGCCTCATCACTCATCAATCTACCAGTTTTTTCCCACCACTGAGAAGCCATGCCAGGTTTAAAGTGATGGTTAACAATGTAAAATGATGATGCCATTTCTATTCCCCCCATGCTCCGGCAAACTCGTACACAACCGCTCGTTTACCTCCAACGCACCAAGCGTCATGATTTGGCGAAATCGCATATGCATCACCAGCAGAATATGTGGCTTCTGAACCGTCATCACAAACGCAATGAATAGTTCCTTCGATTATGATCCCGGTATGCGTCGCTTGACAGCTTGGTGTGCCGACAATTGGTTTTATGTCTGTAGACCATTTCCAATCTGGTGCTAACGTCAGCTTCATCACTCGCTGACCTAGAACGTTTACCGCCTCCATACGTGCGTTGGGCATATCCTTGGATTCGTCTGCTTGAGATGCAAAATTTTTCACTTCAATTGGCATATTTTTCTTCCTTATTTTTTCTTATTTGAAAAATTGGGGATGAACCAAAGCAAACCAGTATTATTATCGTCATCCCCAATTAGCTCTACGTCACCGAGTGAAAGACTCCCCACTCATCGGTGTTATCACGGTCGTTTCCAAAACAGTGCCTGCGGCGGCTCTTTTAGCTTTGAGTTCCTCATGGCCGCCGAAAGCTTTCATAGATTCAGGTGATTCAAAATCGATAATAACTGTTAATTTATTATCGTTATCTTTTTCGGTCCCTGCGAACACAAGCTTCGCTCCAAGCGCATTTAAAGTTGCCTCATTCTCTTGAAACATTTCTTTCCATGGTTTGAAGCCACGAGCCAAATCTTGTGTAAGTTTTACCATCATGACGGATTTCCTTTAAATTTTGAGGATGGACTACAGTCCACAAATTTTCGTCTTATTGCTTTGAGCCCTACCAACTGAAATCGTAAATGCTGTGTGTTGCATCAATTTGGTATGTAGTTTGAAAACTTGGCTTTACGTTAGTGTTTCTATATTTACCGGTGCCGCTAGCCAGGGTTCCTGTGCCCATGCCTGTGCTGGTATCGATGGCAGCAACCCAAACTGAGGCATCTCCATCAGGGTCAACGGATTCACAAACGCCATTAATCGATGAAGGTGCTTGCTGTCCTGCTTCCATCAGTATGGTATAATGACAAGTTGCCGTGGCTGCTTTGGGCCAGCCTTCAGGTGCCTTTTGGTACTGCCAAATATCTTCTGAAATCATATGGGTAATTGAACCCGATTTTCCTTCCATAGTTGTGGAGGAAACCGTACTGGAAAAGCCTTGGCCATGTCCGTTGTGACCATCAGCAAAAGCTGTGGCTGGAAGTAGTGAAACGGCTGCTGCCAAAACGATGTTTTTCATAAGTATTTTCCCTTATTTGCGATTTAAAGATCAAGGCTTACTCCACCTTAAAAATACGGGTACTCGCATCGAAAGAGAAATACTAATGAATATTTTGAACTGCTCTTGTTTGCAGGATGGTTTCGCAATATCGTGTTCTTTTGAAAAGCCAGCGATTATTATGGAGAGTTGCCTTGAACCAAATTCGTAACCGGGACATAACATCTAAAGCCCAAAAATATTGTCCCATTTCTGCTGCCGCTGAGATAATTGCTGATCATTGGTCAGTTATCATCCTTCGGGATATAGGTGTTTGCAAGCAAAGGACCTTCAATTCAATTTTGGCTAACAATAATGAAAATATATCTAGCGCTACTCTGGCAAATCGCCTTAAGCGGATGTGTGATATAGGACTTCTCAGAACCATTAATGACCCTGGGCATTCGCAACGAAAGATTTATTGTTTAAACTCAAAGGCAATAGAACTGATGCCAATTTTGATCGATATGTCTGTCTGGGCGCTAAAGCATGCTCCGCCCTCGAGTGCACCTATTTCGCCTCCAGAAGAATTGGAGCGGCCATTATCTTTATATTCAAAAAAGTTGGTTGACGAATTGCGAATGGCGCACCTTTGATGTCTACTGGAAATTAATTAACTTTTGCGGCATCGCTCATAGTCCGAACACGAGCATCCTTGATGGATTTGGTTCTTAAAGAATAAGCAATCCTACCCGTTCTGTAATGCCGTCGTAAGTCTGCGGGAACTCGACGGGAGAAATACCAGACGCCGTCTTTTTGGAACGTGTAGCTATTAGATTTGGTTGCCAGCATGGTCTACGGTTCACTATCAAAGTCAAAATAGTGAGGTATTACAATGCGTTATGTGAGTAGGTGGCGCACCGGGGAGGTGATGGTTCCTCCAGCAGGAAACGACCCAACGCATTAACCCCACAAAACAAGGCTACTGTTTGATTATAGTTCCTGCAACAGGCGTAATTTGGTCTACGGTTTGGTCTACGATTAGGCCCCCCGCAAGTGCCACCCCCATATACCCGGGTATCGTATACAAGCCTGACCCACGATTAGGATTTAGCAATCGTCAACTAGCTGCATCAGGCGGTTTTATCGGGTCTTGACGGGTAAGCCTGTAACGAGCGGGTGGCGGCTCTGTGCATTGCTCAAGCTATTACCCAAGCTGATGCATCATACCGCTGCTTGATGCTGATTATCCCAGAATATTGTTAATGCTGCATCAGGGTACGGGGCATGGGTCATAGGGGGCTATGGGGTTGCTATATCTGTGATCTGCCAGAGTTCAGCCCTGTAACCTCGTAAACCACTTTGGGTTAAGTTTCGGGGTTAGATGACCGCCCTGCTGATCCTTATTGTGACAGGTTCCTATAAGTACCTATAGCACCTTGTCCCTTTAACGGTATTACTCCCCCGAAACTTCAGGCTCAGGCCCGTAGAGATACTCCAGCTTAAACTCAGTGATAGCAGCTTCACCCCAGCCAGCGGTTAAATAGGCTTCGGCTTCCTCATCAGTCCATTCGGTGTAGATGCTGGTAGTGGGGGAGCCTGAATAGTCTTTGGGTAGGAATAGGTGTTGGTGGGTGGTTTTACGTTTATCACCGCTTTAAAGGTAGATATCTAGTGGTTGTTCGGATTAAGCTTCAAGCCCATCAAAGACGCCATCCAAGAATGGCTCAAACTTGCGCCAAGCTTGCGAGCTGCCCTTGTAAACTTTCTGCCGAACTTGCTGCTGGGAAGCCGTTTTCACAGCCCTCTTGTTATTCTGTGGAGCCAGACATGCTTCTTCCCAATTAAGCGCCAAGTATTCAATCAAGCGCCGTGTCTCTGGCTCTTGATCTTCTGTTAGCTTTTCGTAGTCGAGGTTATAAATACGGTCACTGTAGCTTTGGACCCAGAAGTGCATGAGATCTTTGTATAGCCCGTGGTATTTGACTGTATCTCCAAGTTTGTAAGAGTATCCAAGGCCTTTTGAAGCAAAATAGTGTTTGAAGTTTGACCAGCATGTAGCTTTTGAGTTTCTCTGCACGTGGATGATCTTTGCTTCTGGAAATACTGCACAAATTAATGCGATGTATCTGAAGTTTTGTGGCATCTTATCGGTTGTAAAAGCTTGACCATCAGTACTTTTGGCAAGCTCTGTTAAATAACGATCTCTAAAAACCGCCAAGGCTTCTAATGAAGGTGCCGTTGGGCCTGAGGCTAGTTGTCCTCCGAATTGTGATACGTAACCCAGTTCGCCTGCACCAGTGACTTCAGAGTGGGAAGCAATAATTTGCTCGACCAAAGTCGTTCCAGATCTAGGCATCCCAAGAATAAATATGGGAGTATGCCTGTACAGTTTTTTCGGTGCATCCAAGACAACATCTTTAAACTGTGGTGCTATTTTTTTAATTCGATCAAACAGATGCTCATCTTGCTTAAGTTCATACGCTAGTAAATTCTGCCTGAGATCACCCCCAGCCACATAGCTATCAAATGCGGATCTCAAATTTCCTAGGTCCTCCTGCATTTTGGCGTTTGTGTAGAGCAAATTGCATCTATCTGAGTCGTTTAAGTCAGTCCGTTTCAGTAACGCTTCAACGGTACTAATCTGAGCGTTACCGGAGTTATACTTAGTTACTAAGCTGACATGCCTATGGGCCTCAGCATAATCAGGCTTGATGGAGAGGGCTTTTTTGTAAGCCTCTATTGCTTCTTCAAGCTTACTGTGTTCGTTGAGAGTAACGCCCATGTTGTTGTAGGCCTCAGCATAATCAGGCTTTAAAGATATGGCTTTTTCGTAAGAGGCTATCGCCTCGTCAAGCTTGCCTTGATCTTTGAGAGCATTGCCCAAGTTGTTGTGCGCTTCTGCATAATCAGGCTTTATTGAAAGCGCTTCGTTGTAAGATGCTATTGCTTCCTCAAGCTTGTCTCGGTCTTGGAGAGCATTGCCCAAGTTGTTGTGCGCTTCTGCATAATCAGGCTTTATTGAAAGCGCTTCGTTGTAAGATGCTATTGCTTCCTCAAGCTTGTCTCGGTCTTGGAGAGCATTGCCCAAGTTGTAATAGGCTTCTGCATAATCAGGCTTGAGTGATAACGCCTTTTTGAAGGCTTGCGCAGATTTAATTGGTTGGTTTAACTCTCCCAATAAACTGCCTAAGTTGTTATAAGCTTGAGGAAAATTAGGCTGTAATTTGATAGTTCTATGGAGGGCCCTCAAGGCACTAGAAGCTTCTCCGTGCTCCTTCAATAATGTGGCCAAATTATACCAGCTTTTAAAATGTTTTGGTTCAATTTTAACAGCTTTTTTGTAGGCTTTTATAGCATCAGTTTTTTGACCGGTTGAGCCCAAGACCTTACCTAAATTAAAATGTGCATCAGCGTTAAAAGGCGTCAAGTTTATTACCCGTTGAAAAGCAAGCTTTGCCTCACCAAAATTTTCCAACTTATTATGTACAGCCCCAAGCAAATTCCAATTTTCTGGGTCATTAGGAGCTTTACTGCACAGCTTTTCGGCCTGCTTTAGAACTAAGATAAATTGGCCATTTTGAAACATTGATAATAATTTTTTTTTTACATCGAGTGGATCACGTGCCATCAAAATCATTTCTCTCATTTTGCTTTAGATTAATGCTAACAGAAGAAATCGAAAAGTGCATTAGAAAGCAAATAACTTTTTACAAGATATAAAAACCTTTGAATTTCCAACCGAAGCCTATTTAACCGCTGGCTGGGGTGAAGGTGCTATCACTGAGTTTAAGCTGGATTATCTCTACGGGCCTGAGCCTGAAGTTTCGGGGGAGTAATACCGTTAAAGGGACAAGGTGCTATAGGTACTTATAGCCCTTATGGCCGTTATTGGCAAAAACTGCGGTTGCGCGTTTTCTTGCGCGATAGTTATCAATGTCAAATTTGTAATCAAATATGTGTAGGTCGGCACCGCTTCGATGACCGCGCGCCTGAATGCGATCATATCATTCCAATTCACAAACTGCCGCCTGACCGCATCTATGAAATCGAAAACCTTCAAACGCTTTGCCGGTCTTGTCACAAGCAGAAATCTGTTGAAGATTCTTCAAAAGGAGCGAGCACACACCTTCTTTGGCTTCCTGAGCCAAAGTAAGGTAATCCTGGTTACGGGCGCTCCAGGCGAGGGTAAATCGCGCTGGGCAACGAAGAATATGTTAGTGCAAGACGTATTAATCGATCTTGATCTTTGTTTTCAGAAAACTTCCGGCGAGCATGGGCATGATTTAACGCCCGAGCAATTCCATAAGTATTTTGTTGCGGCCATGCGGCTGCGCAATGCGCGCGATAAATTCGTCTGCGCTTAAGTGATCGTGCCACGCCTGCTCAGGCGCTTAAGACGCTTATCCCTATTTCAAAGCCGGGCAGGTCAGCATGTTTTGAACGCTTTATTCAGCCGTGGCAAACAGCGCGCTCATGCGCGCCGCCGTCCGCCGCGTCTGCCGCCACGCCCGCCGGCCTCGCCACTGCTGCCAGCGGGTTTATTAAACTGGATCCATGCGCCGCCATGCGGATCATTATTGGTTAATAAATTGGCAGCCCGGATGGCCTCCATCTCTTTGCCGGGGCGCGCTTGAGTGGATCCAAGGCCGAACAGTGTGACAAAGGTTTCGTCATCCATTTCGGGGGGCAGAATGATTCCAGCAGCTTCGACCGCGGCCTTCTTCTCGGCAATTTTGGCTTGGGTCACGGGCAAGGCAACCGGGTTCATGATCGCAGAGGTCATTCCCGCGCCCATCGCCATGGGCAAAAAGGCGTTGTTGATCCCATGGCGGTTGGGCAGACCAAACGATACGTTTGAGGCACCGCAGGTCGTATTTACGCCCAATTCCTCGCGCAGGCGACGCACCAATGTAAAGACTTGCTGGCCCGCTGTGGCCATTGCTCCGATCGGCATCACCAACGGGTCAACAACGATATCATAGGCGGGAATATTAAAATCGGCGGCCCGTTCAACAATTTTTTTGGCGACGGCAAAGCGCACGTCGGGATCTTCTGAGATGCCGGTATCATCGTTTGAAATCGCCACCACGGGCACATTGTATTTCTGCACCAAAGGCAGAACGAATTCCAAGCGATCCTCTTCGCCGGTCACCGAGTTTAAAAGCGGGCGGCCTTCTGCCATTTGAAGGCCCATTTCGAGCGCTTCGGGAACCGAGCTATCGATGCAAAGCGGCACGTCGGTTAGCCCTTGCACCAGTTCGATCATTTGCCTCATCAAAGGCGGTTCGGTTTCATTCGGGTTTGGGTTGGAATTATAGACCACCCCGGCATTGATATCCAAAATATTGGCGCCCGCAGCGACTTGAGCCAATGCATCTTTTTCAACGGTTGAAAAATCACCCGCCTCTAATTCTGCGGCAAGCTTTTTGCGGCCCGTGGGGTTGATACGCTCTCCAATAACACAAAATGGTTCATCAAACCCAAGTGTTGCTGTTTTTGTCTTTGATTCAACGATTGTGCGGGCCATGGTTTATCCTTCCACGATTTGGGCTGGTATGCCCGATTTTCCGCCATGCTCGGTCACCCAAGTGGCGCTTGTTTTTATTCCACCCAGCGGGAAGATATGAACGTTTGTAATATTAAAATCCGTATGTTTTGCTTTGTGCTGCGCAAGCTGCGTTAACACTTCGGTGGGTTCATAGGGCAGCAAAAGCTTGGTCACATCCATTGCGCGCTTTTGAAGAACCTTCAACGAGGGCCCGACGCCGCATGCGATCGCAAATTTTATCATGGTTTGTAATTTTGCCGGCCCTGCAATCCCGATATGTATCGGAATATCAATGCCAGCGGCTTTTATGGCGTTTGCCCATTCGATAATCGGCCCCGCCTCAAAGGCAAATTGGGTGGCCAAAGCCATCTGCGCGCCCGTTCTTTGTGAAAAGGCTTGCTTCCAATGCAATGCGGCTTCGACATTTTTCATGCTGCCATCGGGATCGATGTCTTTATTGCCTTCGGGATGTCCGGCCACGTGCAGGTGTTTAAACCCCGCTTTGTCGAACAACTCGGTTTCAAGCAGTTGCATTGAGCTGTCATAATCGCCATAAGGCGTAGTGACGCCGCCAGCCAGCAGCAGGGCTTGATCTACACCCGCCTCGCCTTGATATTGTGCGATCCAATTTTCCAGCGTGGCTTTATCCTTGATGATCCGCGCCGGAAAATGCGGCATCACCGAAAACCCTTCTTTTGCCAATCGCGCTGCGGTGGCCACCATGTCTTCGATTGGCGTGCCTTCGATATGCGCGATATAGACCCGCGTCTCCTGCGGCAGGATCTCCCGGAAATCTTCAACCTTTTGGGCGGTTCTGGGCATCACCTCGATCGAATAATCTGCGAGAAAGCTTTCCAGATCTTTATTAAGCACGCCGGTCTGGTTTTGTTTTTTTGAAAAGTTGAATAAAGCCATTTTACCCTCGGGTTTTGCGCGTGTTACGCCCAGCCATTATTATCGATTAACGCTTTTAATCGCGTTTTATCATATTGTTCTTCAAGCGCTTGCGCCTCTGTCAAAACAATCTCTTCGGCGCTGCCCTCGCGCGCTTCGGGGGCGCTTTTGCGCCATTCGGCCAGATAGTCATCCGTACCTGCCAATCCGCCTTTCATTGCCGCGCGGTCGATCGCCTGTTCAAAGCGTTCGCTGAGCTGTTGTTTGCAACCCCGGCGGCCTTTGCCCACGATAACTTGCGCTGGGATATCGCGCCAATAGACTATGGTGACGTCGGGCATGGATGATTCCTCCTTTTCGGTGGGCTGTGTGTATGACACTAGGCCTGGGTTCTTAAGTCGGTTTTCGACTTTTACACAGCTGTCAGCGACCTCTGTGCTTTTACTTTTAAAACGCCCTCTAGGCCAGTTGCTCTGGCCCCCAAAATTTACAAGATAGATATGAATTTATCGGCTCTTTTCAGCTGGCGTGCCGCTGGATATCGGCCCGTTGATCCGAAAAACTTTAACTGTTCTCTTGCGGGGGCAAAGGATGCACCCTATCGTGGGCCTAACTTTAAAATCCAGGAGGGCGCAGATATGGCGCCTAAGCGTCTCAAAGGTGCAGGCGCGTTCCCGAAACCGGTAGAAAGCCCTGCGCCGATACCGCCCAGCCCAACCGAGCTTTACGCCGCTTTGGACCTGGGTACGAACAGTTGCCGGATGCTGATTGCCCAACCCAAGGGCAGCCAGTTTCACGTGGTTGATAGCTTTTCCAAATCTGTTCAATTGGGAACGGGTTTGGAAAAAACGGGTCGGCTGAGCCGCAGCTCAATGCAGCGCACGATACACGCGTTGCGGGTGTGCCAGCTGAAGTTGAAGCAGCATGGTGTGACGCGGATGCGCTTGGTCGCCACCGAAGCATGTCGGCGTGCGGCGAATGCGCGTGAGTTTATCCGCCAGGTGAAACGCGAGGCGGGCCTGCAGCTGGAAATCATCGAGCCGGAAGAAGAAGCGCGGTTGGCGGTGATTTCCTGTGCACCTTTGGTGAGTATTAAAACCGAGCAGCTTTTGGTGGTGGATATTGGCGGCGGCTCTACCGAATTGGTCTGGATTGATTTATCTTCTGTACCAAAGCGCGAGCGGCCGCGGGCCATCATGCGGCTGCACGCCGGCTTTCATCCGGCCGAAAGCCCTTTTGCCGCCGCGAAAGTTGTCGATTGGATAAGCGTGCCGCTGGGCGTTGCGACATTGCGCGATCAATTCAATGATGTTGAAGATGATTCAGCCCGTTATGCATTGATGAGCTGGTTTTTCGAAGAAAACTTGGCAGAATTTGCCCCCTATCGCGATGAACAACCCCGTGATGGATTTCAGATCATTGGCACATCGGGCACCGTCACGACGGTTGCAGCCAGTCATCTTGGGTTGAAGCGCTATGATCGCACCAAAGTGGATGGGTTGCGTATGACCTCGGATCAGATTGACCGCGTGATCAATTCTTACCTAGCGTTGGGCCCGGCAGGGCGGCAGCTGGATCCGCGGATCGGCAGCGACCGGCAGGCTTTGATCATGTCGGGATCGGCCATCCTGCAAGCTTTGTTGCGCTGTTGGCCAACCGAGCGTCTTTCAGTTGCGGATCGCGGTTTGCGCGAGGGTTTATTATACGCCCAGATGAGCCGCGATGGCGTATTAGAGGATGCACCGCTGTAATGGATCAGGATAAGAAAAATACATCTGGGCGCGGTCAGCGTGATCTAAAGGTGAAGGTAAAGTCGGCGCGCGGTCGCTCGGTATCTCAAGTGCGCTGGCTGCAGCGGCAATTGAACGATCCTTACGTAAAAAGAGCCCAATCCGAAGGATATCGGGGGCGCGCCGCGTTTAAAATTCTAGAGCTTGATGACAAATACGGATTTTTAAAACCTGGGGTGCGCGTTGTTGATTTGGGATGTGCGCCAGGGGGCTGGTGCCAAGTGGCGGCGCGGCGGGTCAATGCGTTGGGCGATAAAAAGAACAAACCCAAAGGCTCTGTGTTGGGCGTGGATTTGCAAGAAGTCGAACCGGTTGCGGGCGCTGAAATATATCAGCTGGATTTCTTGGAAGAAGAGGCCGATCTAAAGGTCAAAGACTGGCTTGGGGGCACGGCGGATGTTGTCATGTCGGATATGGCGGCGGCCAGTTCCGGCCATAAGCAGACGGACCATTTGAGGATTATTTCATTATGCGAGGCCGCTGCTTATTTTGCTTTTGACGTGTTGGAAGAGGGGGGAACTTTCGTGGCAAAGGTGCTCGCTGGCGGAGCGGAAGGCGAGTTGCAAAAGCTTCTCAAGCAAAGGTTTACCAAAGTGGCCAATGTTAAACCACCGGCCAGCCGAGCCGATAGTTCAGAAAAATTCGTCGTGGCTTTGGGCTATCGCGGCGCGCCCTAAATGGGCAATTTGGCTTGGGCTGGCACCAAAACGCCGTTTAAAAGCCCGGCTCAGGGCCGATTGGTTTTCATAACCGCAGCGCAAGGCAATTTCAGCGATCGTTAAAGAGGTGCTTTCCACCAATTGTCGGGCAACGCTTAAGCGCATATGCCGATAGGCTTGGCCTGGGCTTGCGCCCAATTGAGCTTTGAATTGGCGCTCGAGGGTTTTGGGGGGCAAGCTATCTTCTGGGTGATTTGAGAAAGCGTTAGGGGCCGTTCGATATTGTTTTGCATCACCACAAGCGCCCGCTGCAGGGGCGTGCCTGGGGGTTGGCTTTGGGTGTTTTGCAAGGCAGGAAAAGGATCATCGCGTAGCATCAGCGCATCGATATCCAGAACCATAGAATTGCCAAGATGGCTTTGAATGATCTGACGCGTTAAGTCAAAGCTGGCCATCGCGCCGACGCAGGTGATGCGATTGCCATCCTTCACAACGCGCTGGCGTACACTATCCACGTTCAGAAATTTTTCGGCAAAGCTTTCCAAAACATCCCAATGAATCGTGGCCCGTCGGCCCTCTAAAAGCTCTGCGGCGGCCATCAGCCAGGGGGCTGTGTCCAAACCAATCATTACTCTGCATTGGCCTGCGGCTTTGCGCAGCGCTTTTCGGGTATTTGCAGCATCATGTCGCCGATGCTGATAGCTTGACAGCACAAATAAATAGTCCACAAATCCAAGATCTTTCATCCGTCCTTGGGGCAGAATCGGCAAGCCGCTCGAGGTGTGCACTGCCGCGCCATCCAGCGTCAGAAATATCCAGTCGAACACGCGCTGATGCGCAAGCGTATTGGCCGCGCGCATCGGCTCAAGGCAGTTTGCTAAACATATATTGGAAAACTTGTCGAATAAAACGGAGGCCACTTTAATCGCAGCTTCGGGATGTTTTGACCATTTCTGCATACTTTTTGTCGTTTAAGGCAAATATACACGGGCTGCCAGCGCGTAATAGAGGAATTGGATTAAGCGATAAGGGATTGATATGCCGCTTACAATGAATCGTGATGTGTTTATCACATGCGCTGTTACCGGATCAGGCGCCACGCAAAATCGCAGCCGCTATGTGCCGCGCAGCCCGCAGGAAATCGCCGATAGCGCAATTGCAGCTGCCCGCGCAGGCGCGGCAGTGGTGCATTGCCATGTGCGCGATCCTGAAACCGGCGCGCCAAGCCGCAATCTGGCCTTTTATCGCGAGGTGACCGAACGCATCCGCGACTCGGAGGTTGATATGGTGTTGAACCTGACCGCGGGGATGGGCGGGGATATCGTGTTCGGGGATGCTTCGGCGCCTTTGCCGTTGCAAAAGGGCACCGATATGGTGTCGGCCGAAGAACGCATCGCGCATATTGCCGAATGCCTGCCCGAAATCTGCACCTTAGATTGCGGCACAATGAATTTTGCCGAAGCCGATTACGTGATGACTAATACGCCGGGGATGTTGCAGGCGATGGCGCGTCGGATGAGCGAACTGGGCGTAAAGCCCGAAATAGAGGCCTTCGATACGGGGCATTTATGGTATGCCAAACAGCTGGTACAGGATGGTGCGTTGGCGCCGCAAGCTTTGGTTCAATTATGTATGGGGGTGCCGTGGGGCGCGCCTGATGATCTTAATACGTTTATGGCCATGGTGAATAATGTTCCCGATGATTGGACTTTCAGCGTATTTTCCTTGGGCCGCAACCAAATGGCTTATGTGGCCGCGGCGGTGCTGGCCGGGGGCAATGTACGCGTTGGGCTGGAAGATAATTTATGGCTGGAAAAAGGCGTTTTGGCTGAAAATTATCAATTGGTTGAGCGCGCAAGGACCATAATCGAAAATATGGGTGCCCGCGTAATGGGCCCCGCAGCTTTGCGCGAAAAGCTTGGGCTGATCAAACGCGCCCCGCGGGGCTAGCGTCGATGGCACGGCGGGTTGTGCTGACCGGGGCAGCTTCTGGCATTGGCTTGGTGATGGCAAAGCGATTTTCCGATTTGGGCGATCGGGTGGCGCTGTGCGACAGTTCGCCCGCGCATCTGGCCGCAGCGCAAGCGGCGCTTCCGAACGCGATAACGGCTTTGGCGGATGTGACCGACGAAGGTCAAATGCAGCAATTTTTTGCTCAGGTTTCGGCTGTCTTTGCGGGGGTGGATATTTTTATCAGCAATGCGGGCACGGGCGGGCCTGCAGGGCCGCTTGACGCATTGCAATATGACGCGTGGCAAGCCTGTCTGTCGGTAAATTTAAACGGTGCTTTTCTGGGTGCGCGTTGGGCCTCAGAGACGATGCGCGCGCAAGGTGCGGGCGTGATCCTGTTTATGTCGTCAAGTTCTGGGCTGCATGGGGTTCCGATGCGCAGCCCCTATGTGGCGGCAAAATGGGGCTTGATTGGCCTCACCAAAACATTGGCGATGGAGCTTGGCCCAAGCGGCGTGCGGGTAAACGCGATCTGCCCCGGCGCGGTTGAGGGTGATCGCATGCAGCATGTGCTTGAGATCGAGGCAAACGCAACCGGGCGCAGTCTCGAAGAAATGCGCCAACAATATAGCCAAGGCGTGTCGTTGCGGCGGTTCGTTAGCCCGGAAGATATTGCCGATATGGCGGTGTTCCTAAGCTCAGAGGCAGCCCGACAGGTGACCGGCCAGGCCTTGGCGGTGGACGGGCATACCGAACGTATGGTTTAGCGCAAAGGCGCCCAAGCAAGGGAAATATGTGAAATGGTTCAGAAAACGGCAGCGATAATCGGCGGTGGAGTGATTGGTGGCGGTTGGCTTGCGCGCTTTTTACTGAATGGCTGGAACGTGAATTTATTTGATCCCGATCCGCAGGCCGAGCGCAAAATTGCCGCCGTTTTGGTAAATGCCCGCCACGCATTGCCTATGCTTTATGAGCGCGATTTGCCCAAAGAAGGCGAATTAACGATTTGCAAGACCATTGAGCAGGCCGTCAGCGCTGCGGATTGGATCCAAGAAAGCGTTCCCGAGCGGCTCGAGATTAAGCATAATGTGATCGCGGATATTCAAAAATACTGTTTGCAAAACGCCATTATAGGATCTTCAACATCGGGGTATAAGCCATCTGAATTGCAAGAAAAATCAGATTTTCCAGATCAGATAGTCGTTGCCCATCCGTTTAACCCTGTCTATTTGCTGCCCTTGATTGAACTTGTTCCCAGCCCCCGCAGTGGCAAAACGCATATTGCGCAGGCGCAGGCGCATCTAACCGCGCTTGGCATGTTTCCTTTGCTGGTGCGCAAGGAAATTGATGCGCATATTGCCGATCGCTTTTTAGAAGCTGTTTGGCGCGAAGGCTTGTGGTTGATCAAAGATGGGATCGCCACGACAGAAGAAATTGACAATGCCATTCGCTATGGGTTCGGATTGCGTTGGGCGCAGATGGGGCTTTTTGAGACGTATCGGATTGCAGGCGGTGAAGAGGGCATGGCGCATTTTATCGCCCAGTTTGGGCCGTGCCTCGATTGGCCTTGGACCAAATTGATGGATGTGCCCGAATTGACCGATGAGTTGATTCAACAAATTGCCGATCAATCTGACGCACAATCGGGGGATTTGTCGATCCGCGCGTTAGAGCGCAAGCGCGATAACAATTTGGTAGCTATTTTGCGCAGTCTTAAGCAGCAGGGCAATGCCGCCGGCGCTTTGATTGGCGAGCATGATCGCACTTTACAGCCCAAGTTTAAGCCCGCGCCCAAACTGCGCAGCGTATCGCGGGTGATCCCCGTTGATTGGACGGATTACAATGGCCACATGAATGAGGGGCGCTATGGGCAAGTGTTTTCTGATGCTGCGGATAGTTTTATGATTTCGATCGGGGCTGATGCTGCATATATCGCCGCGGGGCATAGCTATTTTACCGCCGAAACCACAGTGAAATATTTGCAAGAAACCCATGCAGGGCAGCATATCTACGTTGAAAGCGAGGTTGTGCTTGCCGAGGGCAAAAAATTGAAGCTGCGCCATTTTATGCGCGCCGATGATGGCACGACCTTAGCAAGCTGTGAGCAATTCATGCTGCATGTCAGCCTGAGCACCCGAAAATCATGCCCGCCTTTGCCCGAGGTGGCGGATCGTTTGAATGCGCTGAAATCGGCGATTGAGGAGTAGAGCTTATGAATTTTGGATTGAGCGAAGAGCAGGAGATGATCGTCAACACGGTGCGCAGCTTTGTTGAAAAAGAGATTTATCCGCATGAAGATCTGGTCGAGCAAAGTGCAGAGGTGCCCCGCGAAATCGCCGAAGATATAAAACAAAAAACCATTGATATGGGGTTTTACGCGTGTAACTTCCCCGAATCTGTGGGCGCTGCCGGTCTCTCCCATGTTGATTTTGCCTTGGTTGAGCGTGAATTGGGCCGCGGTTCGATGGCGCTAACGCATTTCTTTGGGCGCCCTCAAAATATCCTGATGGCTTGTCAGGGCACGCAGGTGGAACGTTATCTGAAACCCGCCATACGCGGCGAAAAAATGGATGCGCTGGCAATGACCGAACCGGGCGCAGGATCAGATGTGCGCGGCATGGCCTGCAGCGCCCAGCGCTATGGAGGGGATTGGGTTTTAAATGGTAATAAACACTTTATATCAGGCGCAGAGCACGCTGATTTTGTTATTGTATTTGTTGCAACTGGGGTAGATGAAACGCCGCGCGGCCCAAAGAAACGCATCACCACATTCTTAGTGGATCGGGGCACGCCTGGATTCACCATTCGCGAGGGCTATAAATCGGTCAGCCATCGCGGATATAAAAATATGATTTTGGAGTTTGACAATTGCCGATTGCCAGACGCGCAGGTTCTGGGTGAAGTCGATGGCGGATTTTCGGTTATGAATGAATGGCTTTATGCCACGCGGATCACCGTGGCCACGATGGCGGTTGGGCGCGCCCGCCGGTGTTTTGAATATGCATTGAATTATGCCGCTGAGCGCAAACAATTTGGGCAACAGATTGGAAAATTTCAGGGTGTAAGCTTTCAAATTTCTGATATGATCACCGAGATGGATGCGGCCGATTGGTTGACCTTGGCCTCTGCATGGCGGCTGGATCAAGGGCTTCCCGCAAACCGCGAAATTGCCAGCGCGAAGCTTTATGCCAGCGAAATGCTGGCGCGCGTCACCGATACCACGCTGCAAATATTTGGCGGTATGGGCTTGATGAGCGATTTTCCGATCGAACGGTTTTGGCGCGATGCCCGCGTCGAGCGGATTTGGGATGGCACCTCGGAAATTCAGCGCCATATCATCAGCCGCGATCTGTTGCGCCCGTTAAATGCTTAGGTTGCTTTGAGATAAGGCAAGGGGGATAAATTGCGGGATCTCACTCGTTTGTTAAACCCGAAATCCATCGCGGTGATTGGCGGCGGTGTCTGGGGGCGATCGGTGATCGCACAATGTCAGAAAATTGGCTTTGAGGGCCCGATTTTTCCGGTGCATCCCTCTGCTCAAACGCTTGCAGGTTTATCAGCATTTCAGGATATTTCAGATTTGCCGATGGCGCCTGATGCTGTATTTATCGGGGTTAACCGCCATGCGACCATCGACTGTCTTGGCAAATTGTCTGAATTGGGGGCAGGAGGCGCGGTTTGCTTTGCCTCTGGGTTCTTAGAGGCGCAAAACGAAACCGAAGATGGAGAAGCCTTGCAAGAGGCTTTGCTTGAAGCTGCGGGCGAGATGCCGTTTATCGGACCCAACTGTTATGGGTTTGTGAATTATCTTGAGGGGGCGGCGCTCTGGCCTGACCAGCATGGTGGGGCGCGTGTTAATTCGGGTGTGGCAATTCTCACGCAAAGCTCAAATATTGCGATCAATATCACCATGCAGCAACGCGGCCTGCCGATTGCCTATGCGGTGACGGTTGGCAATCAGGCGCAGATCGGGATGTCTGAAATTGGTCTGGCCTTGTTGCGCGATGCGCGTGTCACCGCCTTGGGGTTGCATATTGAGGGCATGGGAGATTTGCGGGCGTTTGAAGCTTTGGCGGCAGAGGCGCGGCGGCTTGGAAAAGGCATTGTTGCTTTAAAAGTTGGCCGCTCGCTGCAAGCGCAGGCGGCCACTTTATCGCATACCGCTTCGCTTGCGGGCAATGCAGCGGCGGGCGATGCGTTGCTTGCGCGGCTGGGCATTGGGCAAGTGCGCTCGTTGCCCGAATTGGTGGAAACTTTGGTGCTGCTTAACCAGATTGGGCCACTTACGAGCCATCATATCGCTTCGCTTTCCTGTTCGGGGGGCGAGGCCAGCCTGATTGCCGATACTGCTTTGGACTATGATGTGGTATTTCCACCTCTTGATGGGCAGCAGCTTAGCGGGTTGCGCGCTGCTTTGGGGCCCATGGTGTCTCTGGCCAACCCTCTGGATTACCACACTTATATTTGGGGTGATGAGGCGCGCATGACGGCGGCGTTTGCGGCAATCCTCAGCGGTGATGTGGCGCTGGCTTGCGTGATTGTTGATTTCCCCCGCTCTGATCTATGCGATCCCTCGGCTTGGCGCTGCGTGATTGCTGCTGCGCGCGCGGCCGCTAAGACGAGCGGCAAGCCAGTGGTCCTTCTGGGCAGCTTTCCAGAAAATATCCCTGAAGCGTTGGCCGTAGACTTATCCGGCGGCGCTGTTGTTGCGTTGCGCGGCTTGCCCGAGGCGCTCTGTGCTATCGCGGTTGCGGCCTTTATCGGCCACCGGCATCTACCGGATCTGCCCCCGCCCCTTGTTTTAGGCGCACCGCCGCGCCGCATCCAGCTGATCTCTGAAGCGCAGGCCAAGCAAGATCTTGCCAAATTCGGGGTTTTAATTCCGCCAGGTGTAGTGGCGGCTTCTGCAGCCACGGTCGAGCGGGCCGCGGCAGGGCTTGGCTTTCCCGTCGTTTTGAAAACCATAGGCTTGGCGCATAAATCGGAAGCAAATGCGGTGCGTTTGAACCTTGGCAATCTGAAAGAGGTTCAGCGCGCGGCGTCTGAGATGCCGCAGGGCAGTTTTCTGATCGAAAATATGGTGCAGGGGGCAGTGGTAGAGCTTTTGCTCGGGGTTGTGCGCGATCCGGCGCATGGGTTTCTTTTAACGCTGGCAGCGGGCGGTGTCCTGACCGAGCTGCTGGAAGACAGTGCGTCCTTATTGTTGCCGGTGACCGCGCAGGATGTTGAGCATGCTCTGGAAAGCTTGAAAGTTGACAAAATCCTTCGAGGCTTTCGAGGCAGGCCAAGCGGCAATCGCGCCGGGGTGATTGCTGCTGTTTTGGCGCTTCAGGACTATGTGCTTGCGCATAAAGATCAGATCGAAGAAGTTGAAATCAACCCGCTTATTGTGACGCCAAACGCGGCGATTGCGGCGGATGCATTGATCAGAATAGGACAGTTAGATGACACAGACTCCGATTAAAACCTCGCTGCGTGGCCATGTGTTAGAGGTGACTATTGACCGCCCAAAAGCCAATGCGATTGATCTGGCCACCAGCCGGATTATGGGAGAAGTGTTTAAAAGCTTTCGCGATGATCCTGATTTGCGCGTGGCGGTTTTGACATCGGCGCATGATAAGTTTTTCTGCCCGGGCTGGGATTTAAAAGCGGCGGCAGAGGGCGATGCGGTTGATGGCGATTATGGCGTAGGGGGCTTTGGCGGCCTGCAAGAATTGCGCGGGTTGAACAAACCGGTGATCTGCGCGGTGAATGGTATTTGTTGCGGGGGCGGATTGGAAATTGCCCTGTCTTGCGATCTGATATTGGCTGCAGATCATGCCCGCTTTGCGCTGCCCGAAATTCGCAGCGGTACGATCGCCGATGCGGCCAGTATCAAGCTGCCCAAACGCATCCCCTATCATATTGCCATGGAAATGCTGTTGACCGGACGGTGGTTAGAGGCCGAAGAGGCCGCGCGATGGGGCTTGATCAACCATCTTTATCCCAAAGAAGATCTGATGCAAAAGGCGCGTGATCTCGCCGATCTTTTGGCCTCGGGTCCGCCCTTGGTTTACGCCGCGATCAAAGAGGTGGTGCGCGAGGCGGAAGATATGAAATTTCAAGATTGTCTGAATAAAATCACGCAGTCACAATTTGAAACGGTTGAGAGGTTGTATACATCCGAAGATCAATTGGAGGGGGCGCGCGCGTTTGCAGAAAAGCGCGATCCCATATGGAAAGGCAAATAAAGGCAAACCCGCGTCAGGCGTCAAATCATTCTTAGGCTGATTAGGCCGGATCAGGGGCTTTTGCGTTTGCGGCGGTTTGGGTCAGATATCCAGCGTATTCTCTTTTTCCCAGGTTGAAAAATGCGCGGCGAATGCATCCCATTCCTGATGCTTTAACTTCAAATAAGCGGCTGAAAACTCATCTCCCAACATCGATTTTAAGCCTTTGTTCTTGTTAAATTCGCGCAATGCGTCCAGCAGGTTCAAAGGCAGGCGTGGGGCGCCGCGCACCTTATGCCCTTCGGCATACATATCAATATCATAGCGTTTGCCTGGATCGGCATTGGTGCTCAGCCCATCCAGACCGGCGGCAATAATCACGGCTTGCAATAAATAGGGGTTGGCGGCTCCATCCGGTAGGCGCAGTTCAAACCGGCCAGGCCCAGGCACGCGCACCATATGGGTGCGGTTATTGCTGGTCCATGTGACGGTATTGGGTGCCCAAGTGGCGCCCGACATCGTCCGCGGCGCATTGATGCGCTTGTAGCTGTTGACGGTGGGGTTGGTAATCGCCGCCAATGCGCTGGCATGTTTCATGATGCCACCCAAAAAGTGCCGCCCGGATTGCGACAGGCCCAGATCCATCGCATCATCGGCAAAAACATTCGTTTTTGCCGCGCTACCGGCACCATCCCAAACCGAAATATGTGCATGGCAGCCATTGCCGGTAAGCCCTTCAATTGGTTTTGGCATGAAGGTGGCGCGCAGACCGTGCTTTTCCGCCACCGATTTGGCCATGAATTTGAAAAAGCTGTGTTTATCCGCGGTTTTCAACGCGTCATCGAATTCCCAATTCATTTCGAATTGGCCATTGGCGTCTTCATGATCGTTTTGATAAGGGCCCCAGCCCAACTCCAACATATAATCGCAAATTTCGCGGATCACCTCATAGCGGCGCATCACGGCTTGCTGATCATAGCAGGGTTTTGCGGCGGTATCGAACGGATCGCTGATTTGATCGCCCTGTGGTGTGAGTAAAAAGAACTCAGCCTCAATGCCGGTTTTCACGTGTAACCCCTGATCTGCGGCCTGATCAATAAGCTTGCGCAGCACGTTGCGCGGGGCCTGCGCGACATCTTTGCCCTCCATTACGCAATTCGCGGCCACCCAAGCCACCTCTGGCTTCCACGGCAATTGAATAACCGAAGACGCATCCGGCACCGCCAGCATATCAGGATGGGCGGGGGTCATATCAAGATAGGTTGCAAATCCGGCAAATCCGGCGCCATCTTCTTGCATTTCGGCGATGGCCTGCGCGGGTACCAGCTTGGCGCGCTGACCGCCAAAAAGATCGGTAAATGACACCATAAAATATTTGACACCTGTTGCTTTTGCAAATGCGGCGAGATCTGTGGTCATCTTTTTTATCCTTTCGACTGTGACAGGGGGGCTTGGCTGTTTAAGAGCTCAAAATGGAGCCTCCGCGCCGGGTATCCAGCTGGTGCCGGCAAGCGGCACGCCGGCCATGGCGGCGGCTTCAATCGTGAGCGCGCAGAGATCTTCGGGTTCCAAATTGCGCAAATTGTTTTTTCCGCAGGCGCGGGCGATGGTTTGCGCTTCAAGCGTTAAAACCTTGAGATAGTTTTTCAACCGCCGGCCGGCTGCAATCGGGTCTAGCCGGGCCATAAGCACTGGATCTTGGGTTGTGATGCCAGCGGGGTCATTGCCCTCATGCCAATCATCATAGGCACCTGCTGTGGTGCCCAATGCCTGATACTCGGCCTCCCATTTGGGATCATTATCGCCCAGCGCAATCAAAGCGGCGGTTCCGATGGAAACAGCATCTGCCCCCAGCGCCATGGCCTTGGCGACATCCGCGCCATTGCGAATTCCGCCCGAGACGACCAATTGAACTTTTCGATGCATCCCCAGATCTTGCAGCGCTTTTACCGCCGGGCGAATGCAGGCCAAAGTGGGCAGGCCGACATGTTCGATAAACACATCCTGCGTGGCCGCTGTGCCACCTTGCATCCCGTCAATCACCACAACATCTGCCCCCGCTTTCACAGCAAGCGTTGTATCAAAATACGGGCGGGTTGCGCCTATCTTTACATAAATCGGTATTTTCCATTGGGTAATCTCGCGCAGTTCGATCAACTTGATTTCAAGATCGTCGGGGCCGGTCCAATCGGGGTGCCGGCAGGCCGAGCGCTGATCGATGCCCTTTGGCAGGTTGCGCATATCGGCCACGCGGTCCGATATTTTTTGACCCAAAAGCATTCCGCCACCGCCGGGTTTTGCCCCTTGCCCAACCACCATTTCAATTGCATCGGCTTTGCGCAGATCATCGGGGTTCATCCCATAACGCGAAGGCAAATATTGATAGACCAGTTTATCAGAATGCCCGCGCTCTTCTGCTGTCATGCCGCCATCGCCCGTAGTGGTTGAGGTTCCCGCTGCTGTGGCGCCGCGCCCCAGCGCTTCTTTTGCAGGCCCAGATAGGGCGCCAAAGCTCATTCCCGCGATGGTGATCGGAATATCCAGTTTAATCGGATTTTGCGCGTAGCGCGTGCCCAATGTAACCGAGGTATCGCAGGTTTCACGGTAGCCTTCCAGAGGGTAGCGAGACACCGAAGCACCCAAAAACAAAAGATCGTCAAAATGGGGAACCGCGCGTTTGGCGCCGCCGCCGCGTATGTCATAAATACCGGTCGCAGCTGCGCGGCGGATTTCAGCATTTACAGCCGGCGTAAATGTAGCGGATTGTATCGGTTCGGTGCGCGGCGCTGCCGCGGTTTCAGGGGGTTTGTTCATTCTTCACCTTAATAATCTCCGGCATGATCGACGTCAAAATTATAGAGTTTGCGCGCCGATCCATAGCGCTTAAAGTCGCTGGGCTTGGCCGTGCTTTCCGCGCGCTCGAGCAAAGCCTGCACTTCGGCAAGATGTTCGGGACGCATTTCTTTCTCAATGCAATCTGCCCCTAAAGATTTTACCGCCCCGCGCACAAACAGCTTTGCCTCATATAGGCTATCACCAAGCGCTTCGCCCGCTTCACCGCAGACAACCATTGTGCCGGATTGCCCCATAAAGGCTGACATATGGCCGATATTACCATGCACCACGATGTCAATTCCCTTCATAGAGATCCCGCAGCGCGAGGAGGCATTGCCTTTGATAACCAAAAGCCCGCCATGGCCCGTTGCCCCCGCATATTGGCTGGCATCGCCCTCAATAATCACCGTGCCGGACATCATATTTTCTGCAACGCCTGGGCCCACAGAGCCGTTGATGCGCAGACGCGCTTGTTTGTTCATTCCCGCGCAATAATAGCCGGTTGAGCCTTCAACGGTCACGTTAATCGGCGCGTCTAATCCAACCGCAATCGCGTGGGCGCCTTTGGGGTTCAAAATCTGCCATTCTGTTTGATTGGCGCCGGTGCTTTGGTTTTGCAACTGCGCATTGGCCTGTCGCAGGTTTGTTTGGTCTAGATCGATTATTTGCATTTAATGGGTCCAAAAATAGACAGTTGCGGGTTCCGGTTCCCAAATATGGGCGCCGGCTATTCCGGGCAGATTGACCAAAGCCCGATATTCCGAGCCAAAAGCAACATATTGATCGGTTTCGGCCATCACAGCCGGTTTGCAGGCAATTGGATCGCGCAGCACGCCAAACCCATCCTTGGTGCCAACGACAAAGGTAAAAAAACCGTCCAGATCATCAAGGCTACTCTGCAGCGCCTCGCCCAACGAGCTACCATTTTGCATTTTCCATGTTAAATAGGCGGCGCCCACTTCAGTGTCATTTTCGGTTTCGATCACCACGCCTTCGCGCTGCAATTGACGGCGCAGCGAATTGTGGTTGGACAAGGATCCATTATGCACCAAGCATTGATCCGGGCCGGTGTTAAAGGGGTGGGCGCCCATCGTGGTCACTGCGCTTTCGGTGGCCATTCTTGTATGGCCAATACCGTGGGTGCCTTGCATCAGCGGGACATCAAACCGCTCTGCAACGCTTTTCGGGAGACCGATATCTTTATAAATCTCGATGTTATCGCCCGTGCTCATCACTCTGATGCCGGGATGCGCCTGGCGCATTCGGGCGCGTATCTCGTCGATTTGGTTTTGAGGAATTTCAAAAACCGCATGGCTGTTTTTGCGCTGCAAAGTCAGCGACTGTCCAAAGGTTGCTTTGAAATCTGCCTCTAAAGCGGCAAAGTCTTGATCCGGGTGTGCAGATTGGATGGTGATTTTGGCGCGATCCTCCACAGCCTCGCTATAGATGGCGATCCCTGCGCTGTCGGGCCCGCGATCCGACATAGTGACGAGCATATCCGTGAGCATGCGCCCCAACGCAGCTTCCAGCGAGGGGTCTTTTAAGAAAAGCCCAACAATTCCGCACATTATATAATCCTATGAGTCTGTCGTAAGTTACTGCGTTGCAATTTTTGGCTGCAACCGGGCCCCTGCAAAACACTTTAGTAAGAAAATTATATGTTTCCAGTCTTGAATGGAGCTTGTTTCAAAAAACAGAGAATTTGCATAAAATTTCTGCACAAAAAAGGGCAGGCTTGCATAAGCCTGCCCAATTCTTTTATGTCGGCCTCTATTTTTCGGCGTTTTTGTATTTTTGCGCTTCAGAGCTGTTGCCCATCACCAAAACCACAATGCAAATGATGACCGCAATCAATGTATACCAGCCTGGCGCGCTGCCGCCCCATCCGGTAAACATCACGCCGCTTGCACCTTCGGCAAAGATCCCCGACCAATCGCCGGTGTCATATGGAAAACCCATTGTTTTTCTCCCTTTTCTAGATCAATTGGATGCGGGCGCAGAGGCTGGAATGCCCTCTGGATAGCCCTGAGCAGGCACTTTAACAGGATCAAGCCCTGCCAGTTCTGCCGCTTCCGGAGTGCGCAGCATACCCAACCCTTTGAGGATCAAGGACACCACATAACCCGGGACAAAGCCCAGCAAGAAGAACACAACCGCACCCACGATTTGCCCCGTCAGCGAAATGGTAGGCCGTACGGCATCGCCCATAAAGGCATCTAAAGCGGGATATCCACTGGCAAAGACCCCCAGCATAATCAAACCAAAGAGGCCGATCGTGCCATGCACGGTGACAGCGCCAACCGCATCATCTATCCCCATCCGCTCAAGAATATTCGCGCAAGGCTGCAGAATAACACCTGCGGCAAAGGCGATGATAAAGGCCAGACCCGGGAAATAGATATCCAAGCCCGAGGCCACCGAAATAATACCGGCCAGCGCGCCAGACATCATCCAGAACGGATCTTTGGTGTAAATCCAAGCACCAATAATCCCGCCGGCAATGCCCATTAGGATGTTGAAGGCCAAAGCTGAAAGCGTGATCGGCGTGCCATAAATCGTTGCCGGTGCGTTTTCATACCACGACCAACCTTCGCCGGGCACAATCACGCAGGCCATCAAAAAGCCCCAGAAGCCTACGATAATCAGCATCAAGCCCGTCACCGTCATCGGCATGTTATGTCCAGCGATGTGATTGGCGCTGCCATCGGCGTTGAATTTGCCAATTCTGGGTCCAAGATTCACCAAAACGCCAAGCGCGAAGAAGCCTGCCACCGCGTGTACAAGGCCCGCCGCGCCAAAATCATGTAGCCCCCATTGCGTGACCAGCCAGCCATCCGCGTGCCAGCCCCAGGCCGCCGCAACCACCCAAGCAAAAGAACCGAGAACGATCGCCAGAATGGTGAAACCCACCGTTTGAATACGCTCGATCACCGCGCCGGACATGATAGAGGCCGTGGTGCAGGCAAACAGCGCGAAGGCGCCAAAGAAAACGCCCGAGGCTTGATCGGCAATATTTGGCCCCATAGCGGCCGCGCCATCCCCCCAACCCAAAGCGATTGAGCTTGCATATTCGGCGCCGGAAATTTCCATGGCGCCCATAGATAGGCTGAGACCGGTTGGAAACGCCCAATAAATCCACCAACCAAAGAAGTAGAAAGTGGGGATCATAAAGGCAAAAGCCAGAATGTTTTTGACGCCCGATGAGAGCACGTTTTTCATTCTAGAGGCACCCATTTCATAGGCGAGAAATCCCGCGTGAATGATGATCATTAGCGGAATTGTTAAATAATAATAGGTTTCCGCAAACATCGTGTTTGTCACGCTGCTGCTGGCCTGAAGAGCGGCAACTTGCGCAGCCAATTCTGCAATTTGTTCTTCCACGATCTGTTCCCTTCGTTTTTAAATTTTACTCCCGTGCCGCTCCGCGGACATTCTGATGTGCCATTGCGGTTTGGCCGCTTAAGCAGGGCCTAAGCGTGGCGGATCATTACAAATTTTCTGGTCTTTTTAACGAATAAATTTTGGGGTCTATGCCCTTATAAATTAGAGGCTAAAGAATAATTGAAAAAAATAATTAATATATTTTTCAATGCGTTATGAAATTATTGTGACAGGGGAAGTGCAATCGAGAGTCTGGGTTTTATTTTTTTTTGAGATTTAAAACCGCAGTTGGCTCTCTGGCCGCTTTGATGATCTTGAAATTGCAGTTGGTTTTGCGTTTCTTTGACTGTGGGTGAAATGTCGCGGCGCGAGTGAATAAGAATGAGAAGGCAGAACCCGTGATCCGCGAGGGCTATCTGCCTTAAAAAGTGAGGGACTAATGCAAAAACGTATCGCAGTGATCGGAGCCGGGCCATCGGGGCTTGCACAATTGCGCGCATTTCAATCCGCCGCCATGGCGGGCGTTGAAATTCCAGAGGTTGTCTGCTTTGAAAAACAGGCCACGTGGGGCGGTTTATGGGCCTATGATTGGCGCACCGGTCTGGACGCAAATGGCGAGCCCTGCCATGGCTCAATGTATCGCTATCTTTGGTCAAATGGGCCCAAAGAAGGCCTTGAATTTGCGGATTACAGTTTTGATACGCATTTTGGTCGACCCATTGCATCTTACCCGCCGCGCGCTGTTTTGTTTGATTATATTGAGGGGCGGGTCAACGCCGCCGGGGTCAAAGATTGGATCCGCTTTAACACGGTAATTCGTTGGGTGTCTTATGATCCCGCCAGCGAAAAATTTCATGTCACCGCCCATGATCATGAAAAAGACAGCAGCTATACCGAACTCTTCGATCATGTGGTGGTGGCTTCGGGCCATTTTTCAACGCCAAATATGCCATATTATACGGGGTTTGAAAGCTTTAATGGGCGGATTTTGCACGCGCATGATTTCAGAGATGCCCGAGAATTCACAGATCAGGATATCTTAATTTTGGGCACCTCTTATTCTGCAGAGGATATTGGATCGCAATGTTGGAAATATGGCTGCCGCTCGGTGACCGTGGCGCATCGAACCGCGCCGATCGGGTTTGATTGGCCCAAAAATTGGCAAGAAGTGCCGGCGCTAAAGCGCGTAGAGGGCAAAACTGCATATTTCATCGATGGCAGCAATCGCGAGGTTGATTCAATCATTCTATGCACGGGTTACAAGCATTTCTTTAATTTTCTGCCGGATGATTTGCGTTTGGCCACGGCCAACCGGCTGGCTGCAGCTGATCTTTATAAAGGGGTGGCTTGGGTCCATAACCCGAGATTATTTTACCTTGGCATGCAGGATCAATGGTTCACTTTTAATATGTTTGACGCTCAAGCCTGGTGGGTACGGGATGCGATCATGGGGCGGCTTGTGATACCTCAGGATAAAGCCCGTTTGCTGGCAGATGTGGCCGAGCGGGAGGCGCGCGAAGAGCTTAGCGATGATGCAAAATACGCAATCACCTATCAGGGGGATTACGTGAAAGAGTTGATTGGCGAAACCGATTATCCCGATTTCGATGTGGATGGCGCCTGCGAGGCGTTCTTCCAATGGAAGGCGCATAAGGGTCAGGATATAATGGGTTTCCGCGATAATGGCTACAAGTCGGCGATTACTGGCAAAATGGCGCCGGTTCATCACACGCCTTGGAAAGAGGCGCTGGATGATTCATTGGAAAGCTATCTTCAAAGCTGACAGATTTTAATCCACATAAGACGTCTTTGCTGCTCGGGAAAAGCCTTGTTTTTCTGCCCTCCGCAGCGATTTGTTAACTTGTGTTTTGAATCATTGAACGTTGTGGATCGATGTTTCAAGCGCATGTAAAAACGATTTCGCCGATGAGCTGGCCGAAAACAGCCAATAGGTTTCGTGATCTACGCATAAAATTATTGTGCCCAGATGCTCCATCTGCGTGCGCGCAACCGCGTTAATCTCGAACCTCTCGGGGTGCAAATCAATGGGACAAATGCGCTCAAGCGCGCTGCGGCAACCAGGCCCGGATATTTCCAAACCAACCCAGTTATGGCTTTGATCTGTTGTGTAAACGGCGCTTTTCATCAGGGTTTTAATCTGTTGCTCCGGGCGTTCGGTATTTTGCGCTCGCGCGAAAAGTACGAACATGTGATCCAATCCCATGCGTAGCACCCGCGAGTCCAGCGCTGCCGCGCCTTGGCTCTGCCCGATATCGGGCATATCGATACCAAAAGCTGCTTTCAAAGCTTTGCGAACAGCTTGCTCCTCTGCCAAGGGAACCGCCATCGAGACCATGCATATATCGCTGATCTCGCGCAGGCTGATTGGTCCAAATTGCGCTTGATAGCCGCCAAGAAATTCTTCCGAGGTTAATCTATATTCAGCCACGTTGCCGCCCTCCATCCGGATCATAGAAATGCGGTGATACGATCTTCACCTGTACCTCTTTATTCTGGGCTGGGTTGACCGCGCGCACCACTTCGCCCATGCGTTCATGGCCCGCCTTTATAAAGCCCAAGCCGATCGAATGCCCCAAAACCGGCGAATAGGCTACCGAAGACATCCAGCCTTGATCATTGGCCATTGTTGCTGCGTCATTCAACGCGATGAAATGCGCCCCAGCAGACAGCGCTTGGCTTTGATCGACGGGTTTAAACCCGACAAGGCGGATCGAATCTTCGCGGTTCATTTCCGGGCGTTGAGACAGGATTTTGCCGATGCAATCTTTCTTGGCGCTGACAAGCCCGCCCAGCCCCAGATTCAACGCTGATGTTTGCCCGTTTAATTCATTGCCCGCGGCATGGCCTTTTTCGATCCGCATCACCCCAAGCGCTTCGGTACCATAGGGCACAGCGTCAAATTCCTGCCCAGCTTGCATCAAGCAGTCCATCATTGCGGTGCCAAAGCGCGCGGGCACGGCGATTTCATAGGCCAATTCACCTGAAAAAGAAATTCTGAACAAACGGGCTGGCGTACCGCCGCAGACGGTGGTTTCAGCACAAGCCATAAAGCCGAAGCCTTCGTTTGACAAATCGAACGATTTGTCGACAAGCTTTTGCAATAGCGCGCGCGAATTCGGCCCGGCCACCGCAAATTGCGCCCAAGCATCCGTGGTAGAAATCATATGAACATCAAGCTCAGGCCACAGGCATTGCCGTGCAAATTCTAAGCGCCGAAAGACCAAGACGGCATTGGCGGTCGTTGTGGTCATCACAAAGTGGTTTTCGCCCAATCGGGCCGTTGTGCCATCATCATAAGCGATGCCGTCTTCGCGCAGCATCAGCCCGTAACGCACTTTGCCCACGGGCAGTTTGAGGAAGGCATTGGTGTAAATATGGTTTAAAAACAGGGCAGCATCTTTGCCTTGGATATCGATTTTTCCTAAAGTTGTGACATCGCAAATGCCCACGGATGCTCGGGTCATTTCAACTTCGCGATCAACACTGTCGCGCCAGCCTTTTTCCCCAGGGCGGGCATACCATTGGGCGCGCAACCAATTCCCGGTTTCCACAAAGGTCGCGCCATTTTCTTCGGCCCAACGATGGCTGGGAGTCAGCCGATAGGGGCGAAAATCCTTGCCCCGCGCACGCCCAGCCAAAGCGCCCATGGGCACCGGCGTGTAGGGCGGGCGGAAAATCGTGGTGCCGGTTTCAGGGATCGTTTTGCCCGTACATTCCGCCATAATAGCCAAAGCAGGGATGTTGGAGGTTTTGCCCTGATCCGTGGCCATGCCCAGCGTGGTATAGCGCTTGAGATGTTCAACCGAGCGAAACCCTTCCTGATAGGATTGGCGAATATCCTTGACCGTCACGTCATTTTGCAAATCAATCCAAGCGCGGGCTTTGCTGGCGCTGACATGCCAGAATGCAGCCCCCGTGCTGGCTTCATCGCTGGCTTTGGGCGCGGCTTTTCGCGTGGCTGTGAAGCCCAGATCTTTGACCAGCGCTTTGGCCTTTTGATGCGCGCCGCTGATCGCTTGCGACAGTGTTAGATCGCCTTGCGCGGCCCCCACAACCTGCATTCCTGGGGGAAGATCTTTGCCGGGCACAAACGCATTTATGTCTTCTGCCCAGCTTGGTCGGCCACGTTGATGGCAGGTTAAATGGACATTCGGGTTCCAGCCACCAGAGACGGCCAAACAATCTGTCATAATCCTCTGACCGGTGGTCAGGGTGATCTCTTTCAAAGCCTTGCGCCCGGATGTGTCCATAACGCCGGCGCCCATAACAATTTTTGCATGCGGAATTTCGGTTACTGGGGCAATATCGCGGCTGTCAATAACCGCAGCTACCGACACGCCTTGAGCGCTGAGATCGCGCGCTGTGCGCCACCCATCATCATTATTGGTAAAAATGCTGATCCGCTCGCCCGGTGTCGCAGCAAACCGGTTTACATAGCTGCGCACCGCGCCCGCAAGCATGATCCCCGGGCGATCATTATTGCCAAAAGCAATCGGGCGTTCCGTTGCACCCGCGGCCAAGACCGCGCGCTTTGAATAGATGCGCCACAGGATTTGCCTGGGTTTTCCGTCAGAATGGGGCAAATGGTCGGTGCGGCGCTCAAGCGCGCCATAAATGCCGTGATCATAGGCCCCATAGATTGTGGTGCGCGTCATCAGCCTTACATTGGGCAGACCTGCCAGCTCTTGCCAGAGCGCCTGCGCCCAATCCGCCCCCGCTTGCTCATCAACCTCGAAGGTTTCGCTGTTGAGCCGCCCCCCCGCTCGGAAATCTTCATCTGCGAGGATAACCTGTGCCCCGCTGAATGCGGCGGCGCGCGCAGCGGCCAAACCACTGGGACCTGCGCCGATGACCAAAAGATCACAATGCAAAAAACCTTTGTCATATACGTCTGGATCGTCTTTCAAAGACAGGCTGCCCAAGCCAGCCGCGGCGCGAATGGCTGGTTCATAGAGTTTTTCCCATGCAAATTTGGGCCACATGAAGGTTTTATAATAGAACCCGGCGCTTAAGAATGGCGATAGATAATCTGTGAAGGCCATCAGATCGAACTCTAAAGAGCCACGATGATTCTGGCTTTTTGCGCTGAGCTGGTCGAATAACTCGACAGTGGTGGCTCGGGTATTCGGCTCTTGAAATGCGCCTTTGCGCAGTTCAACCAAAGCGTTAGGTTCCTCAGAGCCTGCGCTGAAGATACCGCGCGGGCGGTGGTATTTAAAACTGCGCCCCACCAGCGTTTGGCCATTCGCGATCAGAGCTGAGGCCAGCGTGTCACCCTGATAGCCTTCAAAGCGCCTGCCATTAAACTCAAAATTTAAGGGTGTATTACGATCGATTAAACCACCCGCGAGGCGGTGAATTTGTTTCATCTGCTGCGGCCTCTTTCTTTTGCGGCATCGCGGGCCAAACGCACCGCCGTTATGCCATGGGTCAGTGTGTCGCGTGTGACCACCAGCCAAGACCGGTCGCCTTGTTCGTGATACCAAAGCTCTTCATGCATCCCGGCAGGATTATCGCGCAGATAGCCATATTCATAAAACTGATTGGCGGCATCTTCTGCGTTTGGATCAGGCCGGTCGATCAGGCTGGCATCGCCCAAATAAACAAATTCGGCCGCGTCGCGCGGGCCTAGCAGTGGGTGGTTGATAATCATGAAAAATCTCCTGCGCGCGCTCTGGTGCAAAGCTCGAGCGCGGGTAAGAAAGGAAAGCGATTTTGAGGGTGTATAATCATGTCAAGTTCAACGTTTCGGTGCTGGGGTCAGTGTAAATTTGGTTGCGAGCCTTGGCCCTTTTCATCGATTAAATGGCCGCGCTTGAACCGGTCAAGGCGCAGCTCTGTTGCGACAGGGTGGGGGGCATCAGTCGCGAGCAAATGGGCATAGCATAAGCCACTGGCCGGGGTGGCTTTAAACCCGCCATAGCACCAACCGCCATTGAAATAGAGCCCGTCAATATGGGTTTTGTCGATAAAGGGCGAGCCGTCCATAGACATGTCCATAATGCCGCCCCAGCTGCGCAACAAACGCGCCCGCCCGATCATCGGCATGATTGCCATTCCGCCCTCAGCCACATCTTCAACCACCGGTAAATTGCCGCGCTGGGCATAGCTGTTATAGCCGTCGATATCACCGCCAAAGACCAACCCGCCCTTGTCGGATTGGCTCACGTAAAAATGGCCGGCACCAAAGGTGATCACACCGGGCAGGGTGGGTTTCAGCCCCTCGGTGACAAACGCTTGCAGCACGTGGCTTTCGATTGGCAGACGCATGCCCGCTTGAGCCATCACGCGGCTGGATGATCCGGCCACGCAAACGGCCACTTTGCGCGCCTTGATGGGCCCTCTAGAGGTTTCCACCCCACTGCATTTGCCGTTTTCAATGTGAAAACCGGTGACTTCGCAATTCTGGATAATATCTACGCCTCGGCTATCAGCGCCACGCGCATAGCCCCAGGCCACAGCGTCATGGCGCACGGTGCCGCCACGCCTTTGGTACAGCCCGCCCTTGATGGGAAACCGCGCATTGTCAAAATCCAAAAAGGGAAGTTCGCGCCGCAATTGCGCCTGATCCGCCAATTCCGCATCGGCGCCAGCCAATATCATCGCATTGGCGCGGCGCACAAACGCGTCTCGTTGTGGATCAGAGTGAAATAGATTGAGGATCGAGCGTTGGCTGACCATCGCATTGTAATTAAAATCTTGCTCCAGGCCTTCCCAGAGCTGCAAAGACAATTCGTAAAAGGGTTCGTTGCCCGGCAGCATGTAATTTGAGCGGATAATTGTTGTGTTGCGCCCGATATTGCCCGAGCCAAGCCAACCTTTTTCCAACACTGCAACATTGGTGATCCCATAGGTTTTGGCCAGATAATGCGCCGTCGATAGCCCATGGCCGCCACCGCCCACGATCACCACGTCATAGCTGTCTTTCGGCTGCGGGTCGCGCCATGCGGGTTTCCAACCTTTATTTCCGGTCAATCCCTGCGTTAGGATTTTCAATGCAGAGTAATTCATGCTGACAACACCTTTATTTTAGAGTTATCTTACCGGATCATCCAGCATATACTTTTCCAAAAAAGACGTTTATTGTAAAAAAATGGAAAAAATTGGTACATTACTGAGCCAAAGAGACCAGACGGATATCATCCGAATTGGCGTTTTGCCGATCGATGGCTTTGCCTTGATGTCGTATGCATCCACGGTTGAGCCGTTCCGCGCCGCCAATATGTTGAGCCGGCGCATGCTTTATGAGGTTGTGAATATTAGCCCATCACTTGAGTCGGTGTCTAGTTCTGGTGCTGCCAGTGTTGCGCCGCAAGCAACGCTTTTGACCGCACCTCGCCTTGATTATGTGTTTGTTGTTGCCGGCGGCAATCCGGCCACCTTTGCGGATATGGCCGTTGGGAATTGGCTGGCAAAGATCGCCCGATTTGGCGTCCGCCTCGGCGGGGTGTCGGGTGGGCCAGTCATTCTGGCCAATGCAGGCTTGATGGCAGAGCGGCGTATGACTGTGCATTGGGAACATGCCGCGGCGCTCGAAGAAAGCGCACCGCATCTGCTGCTTGAACGCAGCCTCTACGTTATCGATCGGGATCGTTTGACCTGCGCCGGTGGAACAGCCGCGTTGGATTTGATGCTGGCCTTGATCACGCAACATCAGGGATCAGTTTTTGCCAGTTTGGTTAGCGATTGGTTTTTACATACGGAAATTCGCCCCTCGATTGGGCCTCAGCGCAGCGGATTGATCGCGCGGATCGGATCAACCAACGCACAGGTGTTAGAAACGGTGAAAGCGATGGAGGCGCATGTTGCGGATCCGCTGACGCTCAAGCAATTGGCGCAAGTGTCAAAAATTTCACCGCGCCAGCTCAACCGGTTGTTTTCGCTTAAATTGGGGCGGTCAACCATGGGCTATTATCGCGATTTAAGGCTTGATAAGGCGCGCAATTTATTGACCAACTCACCGCTGTCGCTCACCGAAATTGGGCTGGCAACCGGCTTCTCAAGCGCCTCGCATTTTTCGCGTGTATTTCGGGAATATTTCGGCCGCGCGCCGTCGGAATTTCGCTAAATACTTGTCTAAAGGGCTAAGAGATGCCTATGTAAACGCAGCTAGGAGGGCACATGCATTTACTTGTTTTACAACATGCTCGGGCAGAACATCCCGGTATTTTTCGCCAATTTTTGAAGGAAGATGGCCACAGTTGGGACGCGGTGCATCTTGATGAGGGAGAGGCCTTGCCTGCGCTGGATGGCTATGATGGGCTTTGGGTTATGGGCGGGCCGATGGATGTCTGGCAAGAAGAGGCATATCCCTGGCTCGTCGCTGAAAAAGCCCTAATTCAACAGGCCGTTGAAGAAAAAGGCTTGCCGTTTCTTGGGCTGTGTCTTGGCCATCAATTGCTGGCGGAGGCACTGGGCGGCAGCGTTGGCAAATCGGATATTCCAGAAATTGGGGTCTGTGAGGTTCAATTAACCGAAGCCGGCGCCTCTGGAATTTTATGTGATGGATTGCCCGAGCGCATGCGCTGCCTTCAATGGCATGGGGCGGAAATTAAAACGCTGCCGGCAGGGGCGAAAGTTTTGGCAACATCGCCTGATTGCGCCGTGCAAGCGATGAGCTGGGGCCCTCGGGCTTATTCGCTGCAATTTCATATTGAAATAGAACAAAACACGGTGCAGGATTGGGGCAAAATTCCAGAATATGCGGCCAGCTTGACCGCGGCGCTGGGCGCCAATGGCCAAAAGATGCTGGAAGCGGATTGCGCCGCCCATATGCACGCGTTTAACGCCATGGCCGAGCGTTTATATCTGAATTGGTTGCAAACAGCGGCGCGTGCGTAACAGCGCGTTCCTATGCCGCCGCAGCCCGCGTGAGGGACAGGCGCGCCGTTTCAAGGTGTTCTTTCATATTGCTTGCGGCGGCTTCAGGTTCACGACTGTAAAGCGCGTTTAAAATGCGCCTGTGTTGCGCGTTATATTGCTGTATAATGTCAGTGTTCAACGTCAAACTGCGCATTCTTGTCCAATCGCTTTGACCGCGCACCGATGTGATCTGATCCATGATCCAGATCAAAAGAACGTTGCCAGTGCATTCGACCAAAGCGCGGTGAAACTCCGTGTCGGCCTCTGCGAAGGCCGCGGTATTATCAACGCTGGCCTCCATTTTAGTGCATAATTGCCCCAACCGATCGAAGTCAGCGCGGCGACCATGCAGAACAGCCAAACGGCAAATATGCGGCTCTAGGGCAAAGCGGGCATCAATCAGTTCAAGCGGATTCGCTGTTTGGATGACGCTGGGCTGGGGGGGTGGTGCCTCAAATGTTACATAAGTGCCGCTGCCTCTTTTGATATCAACCAGATCCGTGTCCATCAATTTTATCAGCGCCTCGCGCACCGTGCCGCGCGACACGCCATAGGTTTCGGCCATCTCGCGCTCGGCGGGAAGTTTTTCATGCTGGGCAATGGCGCCTTGAATGATGTCCCGGCGCAATATGCTGGCCAGATCAGCAGCATTCATTTTTTTCTTCTTAACCTGCATCAGATCCCTTTTTTGATCCAATTTTGTACCAATAACAGAAAATGTCAAGTAAAATTCAACATGTGGTTTGAAATAGGTTGACTTTTGGTTTGATTTTATCAAGCTCGCGTCACGTCTGGGCGGAAAAGCTGCCGCCGGAGCGACGGCAAAGCAGTTGGAACACTTTTAGGGAGATGGGTGAATGGCGTTCCCCACACATGTAGACTACCTCATCATTGGCGCTGGCATTCATGGGTTATCCACGGCCTGGCGCTTGGCAGATCGTTTGATCGCTCAGGGTCAAGAGGTTGAGGGCCGCGTTGTTGTTTTAGACAAATCAGGGATTGCATCCGGAGCGTCGGGAATTGCCTGCGGCGTGGTGCGCAATAATTATTTTCAACCTGCGATGCGGGAACTTATGGCGCATTCCGTAGATGTTTGGGAAAGCGATCCGGCCGGCCTCAGCTATCATCCTGTGGGCTATATGCAGATTTCCTGCGAATCGATGCGCGAAGATGTGACCTCGATTTATGAGCAGCAGCGGGCAATCGGCTATGAAAGCGAGTTTATCGAAGGTGCGGATGCTTCCGATGCTTACATGAAATCCATGTTTAGCGATTGGCAGGCGCAAGGCATTACCTCTGTTCTACATGAGAAGCGGGGCGGGTATTCAAACAACACCAAATCGATGTACGGGCTAGCCAAGAAGGTCGAAGAGCGCGGAGTTCGGATTATCTCTGGCGTCGAGGTAAAGGGACTGACAAACGAAAGCGCCAGCTCCAGCATCAAATCTGTTGAGACATCTCATGGCACGGTATCTTGTGCGCATGTGGTTGTGGCGCCCGGTCCTTGGGCCCGCGATTTCTGGGATATGCTGGGCATGCCCAAAAAAATCAGCCTAAAAGATCTAGCGGGAAAGATGCATCACGATATTGATATGTGGCGGTTCTGGCAACTTGAAGAAGGCGTTTTGCAATTGCCGCCCGAGGTCCTGCAAACCAATGATGGCAAAATACCGCCGGTGATACATGTCGATACCGATGCTCCGCTGCACTCTTGCGTCGATGGCAGCGTTATTACCGAAGATTTGTGGGGCATTTATTACAAACCTGATTGGCATTTTAACGGTATTCAAGGGGGCGCCTCGCCCTATAAAGTGGACACCCCGGTTGATTGGGTTGCAATTGATCCTTACGGCCCATCTTCTCCTGAATTTGTGGCCTCTGACGGTTTTGCCCATATGTGGGTTTCGGCATTGGCGCATTGCCATAAGCGGTTTGAAGGCATGATGGGTAAATATCACCGTGAAGCATCCGGTGGTATCGGCTGTTTCACAGCCGATAGCTTTCCGGTGTTTGACCATTTTCATGAGAATGCCACGCTGATTGCGGATAGTAATCATGGGTGGAAGATGCTGGGCGTGGGACATTTGATCGCCGATGAAGTGCTCGGCGAAAGGCAGAGCTTGTTAGAGCCTTTCCGCTTTGATCGTTTCGAAAAAGGAAATCTGCACCCAGTATCAAACAGCCCATATCCTTGGAGCTAATGGCTGGTGAAGACAAAAATATAAAAAAAGGCTGAAAAATATAGATATAAAAGGGGAGAATTAAAGTGGCCGAAATGGACCTTGAACGTTTTGTGGAAGCGCCTGGGCGCGATGAGAAAGTCAAAGAAGTGCGGAAGATGATCGATTCCCTCGGCATCGAATATCTGTATCTTCAGTTTGTCTCCGTTACGGGAAAAATTATGGGCAAAGGCATTCCCTCGGATCATTGGGAAACCGTTGCTAAAAAAGGCTTTCAGCTGGTTTATGGCGCAACCGTTAACCTGTTCACCGATCGCGCTGGAAATTATTTGGGCTATGGCCCCGAGGCTGCAGAATTGGTTGGCATTCCCGAGCCTGAGACTTTTATGCAATTGCCTTGGGCACCGGAAATTGGGCGGTTTTATTGCACTTTATTCCGCAACCGTGAAGAGAAAGTGGATCCGGGCGCTTATTTGACCGCAGATTCGCGGGGCAATCTGCGCCGCATGCATGAAGAATTTAAGGCCAAGCATGGGCGCCAGCTGCGTATCGGTACCGAGCCCGAGATGATGTGGTTGAAATTTGACGAGAATGGCAAGCCGAAAGACGGGTTTTCAAAACCTTATTGCTATCACATTGATCAATTTGAAAGCCTGCGACCCGTGACCATGAAGGTTATGGAATACACCCGTAAAATGGGCTTGGATATGATTCAGGGCGATCATGAAGATGCGCCTGGTCAGCTTGAATTAAACTGGATGTTTGATGATGTGTTGCGCAATGCCGACCGTCTGACAACCTATCGCCAGATCTGCGCGCAAGTGGCGCGCGAGCATGGTATTTTTGCATGCTTCATGACGAAACCGTTCATGGGTGTGTCAGCCTCTGGCTGCCACCATAACATGTCGCTCTGGCGGGGCGGCGAAGATCAATTTGTGAAATGCGGAAATGATCCGGATAACCTGCCGGGCATGCGTGATAATTACATGTATGTAAAGGGCGGCAGCAACACATTTATGCCCGATGATGATGATCCGCAAATGCCCGGCGCCGAAGGGCTGGTTGCGATTGGCGGCGTGGTGAAAAACCTGCAGGCATTGACCGCGATCGGTTGTTCGACGGTGAATTCTTACCGCCGCTTGTGGGATACGGGCTTCTGGGCGCCGGTGTTTGCTGATTGGGGCTTCCAAAACCGGACCACGGGCTTGCGCGTCTCGGCGCCTGGCCGGTTCGAATATCGCTCGGTGGATTCAATGGTCAACCCGTATTTGATGGGCACAACATTATTGGCCGCCATGGATGATGGGATTGATAACAACATCAGCCCGGGCGAGCCTGAAGAGCGCAATATTTATGAGGCGATCAAAGAGGGCAAGGAAGTCAAGAAATTACCAATGTCTTTGGGTGAGGCGCTGAGCTATCTTGAGCAAAGCGAAGTGGTGCGCCGCGGCATGCCGGGTGAAATGTATCGTCTATACCATGAATATAAATATGATGAATGGGCCCGCTTCATGTCCACGTCAACCGATTGGGACAATGAGATGTATATGGAGTGCTTGCCATAAGGCATTTCCAAAATTGTAATGCGGCGGGTCAACCCCGCCAAACTTCTGACGCAACCCGATGGAGGTGGGATGTAATATGTGTGGTATCGCAGGATTAATTCATAAGGGCAAAAGCTCGAATGTGGGGGGGGAGATGACAGCAATGTTGCAGGCCCTCAAGCATCGCGGGCCGGATTCGACGGGCTACGCTGTCTATGGCGAGCCAACCGAAGGCAATTATGTGCTTCGTTTGAAAGTGGCGGAAGCCGAGGATATGGCCAAAGGCCGTGGCATTCATCAGGTTTTGGCGGATCGCATCGCGGAGGTGGAAGCGATCATGCAAGAGCATGGCGTGACGGTGAAAATGAAAGAGAACGCAACCGAATATGCGCTGCGCTATCTGATTTCCCACGAGGGGGATACCACCGCGCTGGCCGAGCATATTGAAGAAACCGATGGCGTTGAAATTTTATCGCTCGGAAATGGCCTAGAGCTGATCAAAGATTTGGGCGATGCGTCAGATGTGGCCGGGCTTTATGGTCTGAATGAATTTAACGGAACGCATGGTATTGGCCATACGCGGATGGCAACAGAATCGGATGTGGATATTCGATCCGCGCACCCCTATTGGGCCTTTCCCTATAATGACGTGAGCGTTGTACATAACGGACAAATCACAAATTATTGGATTATGCGCCGCCAGATGGAGCGTAAAGGCCATCGGTTTATGTCAAATTGTGACAGCGAACTTTTGGCTGTTTACACTGCGAACAATTTGGCAAATGGGGTAACGCTTGAGCAATCTTTGCGCAATTCAATCGAAGAAATTGACGGCGTCTTTACTTATTTGGTAGCCACTAAAGATCAACTGGGCATGGCCAAAGATACGATGGCTGCAAAGCCATTGGTGCTTTACGAAAGCGATGATTTGATCGCTATGGCATCAGAAGAGGTCGCTATTCGGGCCATTCTTCCCCAAGAAATTGACACTTACGATCCCTATGATGAGGAGGTACGCGTATGGCAAGCCTAAGCGATACTGAACTAAAGCAAATGAGTCAGGAAGAGCGGGTGACCGCGCTTGGAATGCGCACCGAGGCACTGACGGGAAAATCGCTTTACATTGAGTTTGATCCGGATGCGGAAGAGCGCTTCACATACCCTTGGGCGCCCGAAGTCGATTACAATAAGCGCACCGAACTTGATACAGATGAGATGACCACCACCGAGGTGAATTCCAAAATTCGCGCCCTCATGGCAGAAGGCTATGGCACGATTGTGCTGAAAAATCCGCGCGGAAAGCATTCGCTGGGCGTGGGGATCCTAAGCCGGTTGAATTTGATTATTGAGGGCTCGTTGGGCTATTTTGGTGTTGGGTTGATCGATGGCCCGAATGTGCGCATCAACGGGCGCGTGGGCTGGTCTTGCGGCGAGAATATGATGGCCGGAACGATTGTCATTGAAAAAAACGCCGGTTCGACCTTTGGCGCTGCGATCCGCGGGGGAGATCTGGTCTGTCGGGGGTCGGTTGGCTCTCGGACAGGTATTGACCAAAAAGGCGGTACGATAATTGTCGGCGGTGACACGGGGGCTTTATCGGGCTTTATGATGCAACGCGGTCGGATGGTTGTGTGTGGAAATGCGGGTAAAAACCTTGGCGATTCAATGTATGACGGCACCATTTTTGTGGGCGGTAAGATTCAATCGCTTGGAGTGGATGCAATCGAGGCGGAATTGACTGACCTTGATCGCAACTGGCTCACCGCAAAGCTGACCCAATATGGCATGATGCCCGATAAGGGTGTTGATCATTTTACAAAGATTGTCGCTGGGAAACAGCTTTGGAACTACGACAATCTTGAACCCAATGAAAAGAAAATAATTCTGTAAGTCCAAGGAAAGGATAATACCTATGGCTGACGGTGATATGCCAAGAAAGAAAGCGCTGGATCGTGATGTAAATCGCATCGGTGACAGCTTTGTATTCCCACCCCGTGTGATGGATGACATCCATATCAAATCCGAGCTTGGACGCTATCGGATGCGCGGCTTCTCTTTGTTCAAGAAAATTCCACACTGGGATGATCTAACCTTCTTGCCGGGTACGTTGACGCGGTTCGTGATCGAAGGGTATCGCGAAAAATGTGAAACCAAAACGGTGATTGGTCCCCGCGCAAAACGTCCGCTTGAGCTGGATATCCCAATCTATATCACAGGGATGAGCTTTGGGGCGCTGAGCTATGAGGCGAAAACCGCGCTGGCGCGGGGCGCCACAATGGCGGGTACCGCAACTTGCTCGGGTGAAGGGGGGATGATCCCGGATGAGCGCCGCTATAGCTCAAAATGGTTTTATCAGTGCATTCAATCGCGCTACGGGTTCAACCCAAACCACTTGGTCTTGGCGGATGGCTGCGAGTTTTTTATCGGACAGGGCTGTAAAGTGGGCCTTGGTGGGCATTTGATGGGGCAAAAAGTAACCGATCAGGTGGCTGAAATGCGCTCATTGCCCGCGGGCATCGACCAACGCTCACCCGCGCGCCACCCTGATTGGCTAGGCCCCGATGATCTGGCGCTTAAAATTCAAGAGATCCGCGAAGCCACAGATTGGCAAATTCCAATTCAGTTGAAACTGGGCGCGGCGCGGGTTTATGATGATGTGCGTATGGCGGTGAAATGCGATCCAGACTCGATTTACATCGATGGTATGGAAGGTGGCACAGGTGCCGGGCCGCATTTGGCAACCGAAGACACAGGGGTGCCAGGAATGGCTGCGATCCGTCAGGCGCGCAAAGCGATCGACGATCTTGGCAAGCGCGGCGAAATCAGCTTGATTTATGCGGGCGGTATCAGAAACGGTGCCGATGTTGCGAAAGCTATTGCGCTGGGCGCAGATGCGATTGCCATCGGGCATTCCGCGATGATGGCTTTGAATTGCAACAAGGATATCCCGGAAGCCAATTATCCCGAAGAAATCGGTGCAGAACCCGGATATTGCTACCATTGCCATACCGGACGCTGCCCCGTTGGCGTGGCAACGCAAGATCCCGCGCTGCGCAGCCGTCTTGATCCGGATGAAGCCGCCGAGCGCGTGTATAACTTTTTGCACACGCTCACGATCGAAGCGCAGCTTTTTGCCCGCGCCTGCGGCAAAACCAATCTGCATAGCCTTGAGCCTGAGGATCTGGCAGCTTTGACAATGGAAGCCTCTGCCATGGCAGGCGTTCCCTTGGCTGGCACGAACCACACTGTGGGCGTCGAAGATTACCACCATCTCTAAGGAGGAGTTACAATGGCTGGAACACAATATCGCGGATCTGAAATCAAAGACGTTAACCAGTTTTTGAATGATGCTGATGGTTTGGAAAGCGAACGCGAAAAAGAAATTGGTCAGCATATCGGCTATCGCTATGATGTGAACTTGGTGCCCGATAAAAGCCGGATCACTCCCTATTTAGCCAAATATATGGAAATTATGGGCTGGGATGATCTGAACTGGCTGGAAGATATTCATATGGGCTATGAAGAGGGCGCGCCGGCGGTGTTTGACCGCAACAATAATGGCTGGGTGCGTATCCCCAGCAGTATTGATCTGCCGGATAATCAACAGGATCGGGATATGATTGCACGCGAATTGCTGTTGAAATTTCAGATGTCCGATCGCCATCCTTTGGCCAATCTGCGCAAAGCCTATATGAAGTTTTAAGGTCTTGCTGCGCCCGCTGAATATTGCATGTTTGCAAACGCACCCCAAAGCCTCGATATCTGAGGCGATTGAGGAGGCGATGCCACTGGCAGAGGCAGCTGCAAAAGCGGGCGCAGAATTTATTTTTTTGCCCGAATATTGTGGTGGATTGGCCAGCGAAGGCGCCGCGCTGCGGCCCCCCGTTGCACAAGAAAAAGACCATCCGATGCTGCGGGTGTTTCAAGCTTTTGCACAAAACTATCAGGTTTGGGTTATGCTTGGCTCAATCGCCGTAACCGCGCCTGATGCAAAAATACTAAACCGTGGCTACATCATTGACTCCGCAGGCAATGTTCAAAGCCATTATGATAAAATACATCTGTTCGACGTAGAAATTTCGGAACAAGAAGTATATCGGGAAAGCGCGCATGTCTTGCCCGGCGCTGCGGTTCAAATGACACTGGCTTGTGGTATGCAGCTGGGCCATACGATCTGTTATGATTTGCGATTTCCAAAACTGTTCCGCGATTTGGCGCAGGCCGGGGCAGAGGCGATTGCGGTGCCGGCCGCGTTTGTGAAGAACACGGGGCAGGCGCATTGGCATGTTCTCAACCGCGCGCGGGCGATTGAAAATGGATGCTTTATCATCGCCCCATGTGCGGTGGGGCCTATTCCGGGGGGGGGTGAAAGTTACGGTCACAGCTTGATCGTTGACCCTTGGGGGCAGGTTTTGGCTGATGGCGGTGAAGATCGCGGCTTTATTCAAGCAACGATTGACCTATCTCACCCGCAGCGGGTGCGCTCAAAAATTCCAAGTTTAACGCATGACCGAGCCTATAGCTTGCAGTAGGTAGAAATGATAGAAAGTTATAAGGATCCATGAGTTCAGTTGCATCCATTTTGGGCGATAGCTACGCCAATCACCCTTTGAAAGAGCGATTTTTAAAATGGCAATGCCATTGTCGGCAAATGATGATGCGCGATAATATGGGCCGCCCGGATGCCGCAATCATGCCCGATGTTTATTTGAAAGACGACACGCAAACGATGGGAACCATTATCACCATCATGAATAAACTGCCGGCCTATTCTGAAACACCCGAGATGCTGCATATGGCGCGTAAAACCAACGACCCTGCGCAGCGCCGCAACCAAGCGATTCAATATTTTTCTGCAACCTTTTACCAAAAACACAAGCAGTTTTCGGATATCTTAACCTCGACATTTCCCCCCCATTCCCCAGGGGCGGCTAAAATTCGGAGCGCGGAAACCTGTCGGCTGGTTTTTGAAGCCTATGGGCAAAGCTTTGAAATCCGGTGTAAAGTCTGGAAACTCACTCCGAAAAATCTTCTGAATCAATCAACAATCGCGCATAACCGTTTGTTCAATCCTGAACTGCCGGGCAATACGATTGTTTTGGGCTTTGAACCGGATTGGTCAAGCTCGCAAGAAGTGAAGGGTTGAAAAAGAATATGGCCTACGGATATGTGATTGCGCACATCAACATTCATGATCCAGAAGCCTACGCCACCTATGTGAAAATGGTTCAACCTACTTTGGATCTTTTTGACGGCCAGTTTTTGGTGCGGGGCGGAAAAGCCCGCAGCTTTGAAGGCGCGCCGCCGGGCGATCGGCATGTTATCATTCAATTCCCCAGCTATGACAAAGCTATGGATTGGTATGCCTCGGATGCTTATGCGCCAGCCAAGCGGCAAAGGCTATCGGCCTCAACTAGCGTTCAAACCATCGTTGAAGGTATTCTGTAAGGCCCTTTGCTTTCAACCTGAGGATTGGATTTTACTCAGTCTTGTTGAGCGTTGGCGTGCTTGGTTGTTGATATCTTTGTCGGCTTGCAGATAGTTCCAAAAGCCAATTTTCAACCCGGTCGCGCTCTGGAAAACTATGCCCATCGCTTGATTTTAGCAAATAATAGCCATGATCCGTTCTGGCCGAAATGGTTCCTAAAGGCCGGATAAGTTTGTTATCTTCAAGCAGATGATCAACCAAATGGGCCCATCCAAGCGCAATGCCCAATCCATTTACGGCAGCTTCAATTGCAAGTGGATAGGTGTTCAAGCTGACCGTTTCTTCAAATTCAGCCACCTTGTGATGCATCAAAGCAAACCAAGCCCGCCAAGTCATCCACTCGGTATGTGTGGTTTGAATGCCGATTAAGGAGCTTTGCGACAATGCGGACAAAGTGGTGATATCGGGGTTTTTGCTCAAAAATTCCGGCGAACAGACCGGGAATATTGTTTCGCCAAATAATAACTCAGCCGAATAGCCCGCCCAATGCCCATTGCCCCGTAAAATTGTTAAATCGACATCTTCCCCCAGGCATTCGTTATCGTCATCGGAGGATAGTAAGTTGATGTAAACCGGTTCGTAAAGCGCGTTAAACCGGGGCAACTTTGGCATTAAATAAAGCCCCGCCACCGAGTTGGTTGCCGCGATTGTCACAGCATTGTTTAAAGTGTCTTCCAAAAGGTTTTGTGAGAGGGTTCGCAACTGGTCAAGCAAGGGTGAAATATCATCAAAAAACCTTTGACCACGCGGGGTTAGGTGAATCGAGCGGTGCCCGCGATTGAATAAATTTATTTTATAATGCAGCTCTAAAAGTCGAACTTTCCTGCTGATGGCCGTTTCGCTGATGTTCAGCGCTTTAGAGGCGCCTGCAAAACTGTTGTTAACCGCCGCAGATTCAAACGCAAGTAGATAATCTAGGCGTGGTAAAACGTTGTTTTTATTCATTGTTTTGACCAATCTTAGTTTAATTCAGTAAAAACGCGAATGCGGTGAGCGTAACCTTGTCTGAGATATATTGCCACTAATTTTTAGACCCTAAGCCCATAAAATATATGTGCGGAAAATATGCTCAAATTTGCGAAACTACGTGCATGCCCGAATTCGGGCAGAGCCAATCAAAAAATATATCAGGGGAAAAAAATGAAATTGAAAACATTAACTTTGGCATCCGCAATGGGTGTTATGCTTGCTCCGTTGGCAAATGCCGCTGACAGCAGCGACCCGATCGTCATCCCTATCCACAATTGGTCTTCTCAAATCGTGATGAGCCATGTAGTCGGACAAATCTTTGAAAGCATGGGTAACAACGTCGAATTTGTTACGACTGATTCTCAGGCTGTTTACGAATCAGTTCGCCTTGGCGATGTAACCTTAGAGCTTGAAGTCTGGGAGGGTGCTTTTGGTGCATCATTCAGAGCGGCGTTGGAAAAAGGCGGTTTGCATGATGCAGGCGATCATGATGCAGTAACCCGCGAAGATTGGTGGTATCCCATGTGGACTAAAGAGGCCTGTCCAGGGTTGCCTAGCTGGGAAGCACTAAACGATTGCGCTGCATTGTTTGCGACAGCAGAAACCGGAAGCAAAGGGCGTTATCTGGATGGTCCAGTTGACTGGCTGAAGCATGGGCAAGAGCGCGTAGAAGCTCTGGGCATGAATTTCCAAGTTGTAAATGCAGGTTCAGCAGCTGCGCTGTGGGCTGAGATTGGTGCTGCGGAAGCAGATAAGCGCCCTGTTGTGGTATTCAACTGGACACCTAACTTTGCAGAGGCCGTCTGGCCGGGTGAATTTGTGGAATTTCCGGTATGGGCAGACGGATGCGATAAAGATCCAAAGGTTGGACCAAATCCGGATGCGCTTTATGATTGTGGGAACCCGGCCAATGGCTATTTGAAAAAAGCGGCTTGGGATGGGATGAAAGACAAGTGGCCAGCTGCCTATGACGTATTAAGCAAAATCTCATTCACCAATCCTCAAATTGCTGAAATGGCAAAATTGGTCGATATCGATGAGTTAGAGCCTGAAGAAGCAGCTGAAGAGTGGTTGGCGGCGAATGAAAGCACTTGGAAGTCTTGGATTAACTAAGTGGCTTTATTGACAAAGCTTTCAAAATGACATCTCCCCTTCCGGCAGCGCGCCGGAAGGGATTTGTAAAGTGGAAAATATGAAACCAAATTCGGTTGCAATATCTGCCAGAAATGTCTGGAAGCTTTTTGGCGCAGATCCCAATAAATATTTGATGAAACTTACCGAGGGAACTTCCTTCGATCAGATCAAATCCGATGGCTATATTGCCGGTGTCAGAGACGTTTCCATTGACGTTTTTCAAGGTGAAATTCTGGTGATTATGGGGCTGTCAGGCTCTGGAAAATCCACATTGGTGCGCTGTTTTTCACGCTTACACGATATCACCGGGGGTGAAATTATTGTGGATGGTCAAAATATTATGGACCTCTCAGAGCGGGATTTGATCAACTTGCGGCGCGAAAAAATGGGTATGGTTTTCCAATCCTTTGGGCTGTTGCCACACCGTACGGTGCTCGAAAACGTGTCTTTTCCGCTGGAAATGCGGGGTCAAGATCGCTTTGTGCGTCGCGCCCGAGCGCTGGAAGTGATTAAATTGGTTGGTTTAGAGGGGCGCGAAGAATATTTTCCCCGCGAATTGTCCGGTGGCCAACAGCAACGCGTAGGCATTGCTCGGTCGTTGGCCATTGAACCCGATATTTGGTTTTTGGATGAACCGTTTTCGGCATTAGACCCTTTAATTCGTCGTGAAATGCAAGATGAGTTTTTACGTTTGCAAGAGATCTTGGGCAAGACAATTGTTTTTATAACGCATGATTTTGATGAAGCGCTGCGTCTGGCGGACCGCATTGCAATTATGAAAGATGGTGCGATTGAACAATGTGACACACCGGATCAAATTGTGCTTCACCCAGCAACAGAATATGTGCGCAAATTTACCGAAGAAATCGATAAGGCGCGGGTTGTGCACGCCGAGGTATTAATCGAGCCAGGGCTCGTTGGTGAGGGCGAACCGGTCCCAGCGGGGGCAACTGTTCAGAATTTGGCGCGTGGGTTGATAAATGACCAACGCGATGTAATTCCGGTCACAAAGCAAGGCACAATTATTGGGGCGTTTAAACGCCAAACTGTTCTTGATATTCTGTTGGGCCCCTCGTGATGCCGCAAAACGAACATATTCAGGGCGCTTTTGTCGCGGTGGATCAAAAAAAAGCGCATTGGCAAACGCTCTTGGTGCTGTTTGCGCTTGCTTTAACCATTGCCCAATATTTCAGTATTTTGCCCGAATGGTTGTTCCGTCTGCCGGCTTCTGTTTTGCCCCCGTTAGAGCGTTGGCTTGATGCGCTTTTCAACTTTGTTAAGGATGATCTGAAGCTCATAGTCTTGACGCGCTTTTTAACCGAAGGGTTGCAATTCATATTGGATGCAACAGCGAATATTCTGTTTGGAAAGCGCCGTTGGCCCAATATAGGGCCGATCCCTTGGGTATCAGTGGCGGCTGTCACCGGAATTATCGGGTATTATCTGGGCGGGTGGCGTCTGGCTTTTTTAGGCGCAGGGACATTTGTTTGGACGGCGCTTATAGGGCAGTGGAAATTGGCTATGGAAACGCTCTCGGTGCTGGTTGTGGCGGCGCCGTTGGCCTTCATGATCGGACTTCTAATGGGCATCGCCGCTTGGAAAAGCCGGCGGGTTGAGAAAATCGTTCAACCGGTTCTGTCGGTGCTGCAAACGCTGCCTTTTTTCACTTATCTTTTGCCTGCAGTGATTTTTTTCAAGGTGGGTCCCACGGCAGGTGCTGTGGCAACAACGGTTTATGCGATTCCGCCAATGATTTTGATGACCACTTTGGGCCTTAAAAAAGTGAGTCCCGAAGTGGTTGAGGCGGGGAAAATGTCTGGATGCTCTAGCTTTCAGATGTTGCGCCATGTTTATATCCCATCCGCACGCACTGAAATTTTGGTAGGCGTCAACCAAGTGATTATGCTGTGCTTGGCGATGGTGGTGCTTACCTCCTTTATCGGCATGCCCGGATTAGGGGCAAAAATGCTGGCTATGATGGGCAGTTTTAAAATCGGGCGAAGTTTTGAAATTGGTATAACGATTGTGTTACTTGCCATTATGCTTGATCGCTTGTCAAAGGCTTGGGTTGCAAAGCAGCCTGAACATTTTGAAAAGGGCACATCTTGGGTGGTTCGGCAGAAATTCACCGTTATTGCAATGGTGACGTTTCTGCTCTGTCTTGTTCTGGCGCAATTTTGGGAGCTGGCCTCCACGATTGGCCGCAAACAGCATTTCAGCCAAGGTAAAGAGTTGGACAGCTTCATCAAACATACCGTTTTAACGAATGAGTATTTGAAAGCCTCAACCACTGCTATTCGCTATTATATGAACAATTTCGTCTTGATCCCATTTCGAAATTTTTTGCTATCGATCCCAACGCCTGCCTTCATTGCACTGATTGTTGTGATCGCTTGGCGGATCGCTGGGCGGCGGCAGGCCTTGATCGCCTTTTTATTCTTTTTATGGGTGGCGCTAAGTGGATGGTGGGACCGTTCGGTGATCACCATTTATTATGCGCTGTCTTCCACAGGCGTTGCGATGGTCTTAGGCATTCCTTTGGCTGTTTGGGGAGCGGGTCCTCCGGCGCAGCGGATCAATTGGACAGGCGGTATGACCAGCGCGTTTGTCATGGGCCTTCTCAGTCTTCTATTTCGGCGCTCCTTTATTGCCATGGCCTCTATCCTTGCGGCCGGTATTGCGCGGTATATCCTTTGGAGTTTTGGCGCGTTTGGGGCAGAACCTGATCCAAGTCTTTATAGACTTGTTTTTTGGCTTTTATTTGCCTGCAGCTTCTATCTGATGTGGTATTATGCCGGTAAGATGCTGCGCGATGTTTTCTTGCTTTTGGTGTCTGATTCTGCGCAAACCTTCCCCAGTTTTGTTTATCTGATCCCAGCCATTATGTTGTTTGGCATCACAGATATAGCGGTGATTTTTGCGATTATGATTTTTGCGATGGTCCCATTGATCCGCTATACTATAGAGGGATTGCGCAATGTGCCCCCTGAAATGACCGAAAGCGCGGATATGTCTGGAGCCACGCGGGCGCAAAAACTTTGGAAAGTACAATTTCCTTTGGCTTTGCCAACAATGGCGGTGGGGTTTAACCAAGCGCTGATGTTTGCCTTTTTTATGACAATGATCGCCGCATTCATCGGGACGATTGATCTTGGTCAAGAATTACAGCGCACCTTAGCAGGTACCGATTTAGGTAAAAACTTCGTCTTGGGAATCAACGTGTCTTTGATGGCGCTGACCTTTGATATGATCATTATTCGTTGGGCTGAACGGCGCAAAGCGTTGCTTGGGTTGATTTAAGAAGGAGGCTTGAATGATCAAACCTTTTTTGATGCCACAGCAGGAATCGCGGGCAGGGGTTCGCAGGCCCGGTATGATGGTGTTGCCGCAAGGGGTTGAAAGGCATCCCGTTCCCGGGGGGGGCAGCCGCGCCGTACCAATTTTTGCGGGCGATCAGATTACGCTGCAAGATGTGGAAGGTTTGCAGCCCATTGAAATGGTGTTTTTTGGGCCCGACAAACGATCGGATGCCGCGATGTTGGGGGCCAAAGGTGGGCGCAGCCCAGAGGGGTTGATCGCCGCGCTTACCGGGCACCCATCTGGTAAAAAAGTAATCTCTGCGCTTGAGAAAACAGGGTTTTCAATCGCCGATGCCGATGCCAGTCTCGTGTTTGAAAGCGGCTCGCGCGCGGGAGAGACAGCAAGTTTTCAGGCCTTATCGGACGGATTATTGATCATATGCGCCGCTGGCGGCGCGATGGATGCGCATCAGCAATGGGCCCCGAGCGATGTGGTATTGTTTATCACGCGGATCAATAAGCGGCCCTTGAAAGACATGTCATTGGTGCATGACCCGCTGGCCGACCCTTTGGTGAGTTTGCATATTCAACCTGGCGAGGCAAAACCTTATGAGGTGAAGGCGGGGGAATATATTCAAGTTTTGGACGTGCAGGGCAGAGAATGTAGCGATTTTCAGGCCTTTTCGCGCCGCGCTTTGGACGCTGGATTGGAGCGCGATATCGACCCCACGACCACGCGGTCTTTGATGGGCGCGCTTTATCCCAAGCCAGGGCTTTTGGCAAAATATTTCAGCGTTGATCAGGAACCTTTGGTCGAGATTATCCAAGATACGGTGGGCCGCCATGATACATTCGGTCTGGCCTGTACCGCGCGTTATTACGAAGATCTTGGCTATCCGGGCCATGTCAATTGCTCGGATAATATCAACCTTGAAATGCAGGCTTATGATGTACGTCCGCGGGGCGGCTGGCCGGCGATCAACTTCTTTTTCAATACAATTTTAGACGAGACCAACGCGATTTCGATGGATGAGCCTTATTCGCGGCCCGGAGATTATGTTTTGATGCGGGCGCTGACAGATTTGGTTTGTATTTCAACGGGTTGTCCTTGTGATGTTGATCCAGCAAATGGCTGGCAGCCAAGCGATATTCAAGTCTGGACTTATCGTAAAAATGAAGATTTCAAGCGCTCGATTGGCTGGCGCAAAACTCCGGGGGCTGATGTGGAAGAAACGAAAAAAACTGGGTTTCACGATTGCTTTGCCCGCCATACGCGCAATTTTGTGGAATATGCCGGGTATTGGCTGGCGCAGGATATGATGCATCATGGCAGCATTGCTGAATATTGGGCCGCGCGCGAAAAAGCGGTGATTATGGATCTTTCACCGCTTCGAAAATATGAAGTGACGGGCCCTGATGCGGAAGCGCTGATGCAGCTTTGTATCACGCGGGATGTGAAGAAAATTCCGGTCGGCGGCATCGTCTATACCGCGATGTGCTATGAACATGGTGGAATGATTGACGATGGCACTCTGTTTCGCTTGGGGGATACCAATTTCCGGTGGATCGGTGGTAATGATCAATCTGGGCTTTGGCTGCGTAAACAAGCCGAGGAGCGTGGCCTAAACGCATGGGTGCGCTCTTCCACGGACCATCATTGCAATGTGGCGGTACAAGGGCCGTTGTCGCGCGAAATTCTGAAAGATGTGATTTGGACGCCCCCCGCGCAGCCCACCGTTGAAGAGCTGCAATGGTTTCGCTTTTCGATTGGCAGGATTGGCGGCTTTCATGGCCCCTCCGTGGTGCTCAGCCGGACCGGATATTCTGGAGAGCTGGGCTATGAGGTGTTTTGCCATCCGAAAGATGCAGAACAGGTTTTTGACGCAATTTGGGCCGCAGGTGCGCCGCATGGGCTCACGCCTTTTGGGCTTGGTGCGCTTGATATGGTGCGGATTGAAGCTGGGTTGATCTTTGCCGGTTCAGAATTTGATGATCAAACAGATCCAATGGAGGCAGGCATTGGGTTTACGGTGCCTTTGAAAAGTAAAACGGATGCATTTATCGGCCGCGCAGCGCTCGAGCGGCGCAAAGCCCATCCGCAAAAGAAACTTGTCGGGCTTGAATTAGAGGGCGGTGTTGTGCCAACGCCGGGCGATTGTATCCATTTCGGGAAGCCACAAGTGGGTGTCGTGACCTCGGCGATGCGCTCGCCTGTTTTGGGCAAAGTGATTGCTTTGGCGCGGGTGGATTTGGCCCATGCCGAGATTGGCACTGAGTTGGAAGTTGGGCGGCTGGATGGGGACCAACTGCGCTTACCAGCTAAAACTGTTGCATTCCCGCATTTCGATCCAAAGAAAGAGCGTGTGAAGGGCAATTATGAGGGTGCGCGAGGCGGGTGATCAACGCTAAAGCGCCTTCGTGGGGCCTATCCTGCCGCGGGCGCTCTGCGCAATACGACCAATAAGATGCGCACTGCTCTGTGGCTGGTAGAGTTCCTTGGCCAGGCGTGAGCAAGGGTGGATGATTATGAGGCGCCAGTAGAGCCGTTTATATGATTTTCTGACAATGCCGCCAAAGCCTGATCAGCGTTTCTTGGTTGCGTATTTCCAATCTATGTTGGTGGCGCCGCATGCCAGCGGCTTTATATTCAGGCTTCGTCGGTAAAACGCACCTTTCCGATATAGGCAAGATTGCGGTTCCGCTGAGCATAATCAATGCCGTAGCCGACCACAAATTCATCTTGAATGCTGAACCCGATCCAATCGGCTTGAATATCGACTTCGCGCCGCGACGGCTTGTCGAGCAACGCGATGGTTTTCATTCGCGCCGGGTTTCGCGACGCCAGCAGGCCGGTCACATGATGCAGCGTGAAACCGGTATCCACGATATCTTCCACAACCAAAACGTCTCGATCCTCAATCGCCCCGCGTAAATCTTTCAGAATCCGAACTTCGCGCGAACTTTCCATTCCGTCGCCATAAGAGGAGGCTTCCAAGAAATCCACTTCCACGGGCAGATCAAGCTCGCGCACCAGATCCGCGATAAACACGAAAGAACCGCGCAGCAATCCAACCACCACCAGTTTATTGGTGCCCGAAAATTCATCACGGATTTCGTGGCTTAAATTCTCAATTCGGGCCGCGATTGACTTTGCCGAGATCATTTCATCGATGACATATGGACGCTGCACGGCAAAACCCTCTTGATTTTCGTGGCCTACATTACTTAAACAACGCCGATTGTCACCTCAAAAGAAGCGAAATGCCGACTCATCAAGAAATAAAATTGTTACCCTACAGCGCCGAGCAAATGTATTCACTGGTCGCGGATGTTGCTGCTTATCCAGAGTTTTTGCCTTGGTGTTCGGCAGCGCGCCTACGCTCGAGTGTGGTCGAAGGTCCTAGCGAAATTCTGGAAGCTGATTTGGTAATTAGTTTTAAAGTGTTTCGCGAACGCTTTGGCTCGCGCGTTACTTTATGGCCGGCCGATTTTAAAATAGACACAGAATATCTTGATGGCCCCTTTAAATATATGGTGTCAAACTGGGCATTTAGCAATGTCGAGGGCGGCTGCGAAGTCACCTTCTTTGTTGATTTCGAATTCAAAAGTGCGATCTTGCAAGGCATTATTGGCGTTGTGTTCAACGAAGCGATGCAGCGCGTTGTGCGCGCGTTTGAGCGGCGCGCTGCTGATTTGTTTAAGGCGTGAAAAAAGGCGCTCTTGCTAAAAAGCGCCTTTAAACTTGGTATCGCTACAATAAGCTGGTTTAGCTGTTTAGCTCATAGGCGCGTTCACCGTGCACCGAAAGGTCAAGCCCATTGCTTTCTGTTTCGGCATCCACGCGCAGCGGCAAGAGCAGGCCGACCAGTTTGATCAGGATAAACGTTACAACAAGTGTAAACACACCTACAATGAGCAACCCGCCCAGCTGCGCGGTCCAGCTGCCTTGTCCGAACAGAGCGATCATCACCGTGCCAAAAATCCCTCCGACGCCGTGTACGGCAAAAACATCCAGCGTATCATCGATATTGAAAACATTCCGCACAAAATTAACCGCTTCTTGACATAATATGCCTGCAACGGCCCCGATGATCAAAGCCTCTACAGGGCCCACAAAGCCCGAGGCTGGCGTTATCGAGGCAAGCCCGGCAATGGTGCCCGTGACCAATCCCACCAGTGATGCGCGGCCATATTTGATTTTTTCCCAAAGGGCCCAGGTTAAAGAGGCGGTGGCTGCGGAAATATGGGTCACGGTTAAGGCCATTGCGGCGCCGCCATCAGCGGCCAGTTGCGAGCCTCCGTTAAAGCCAAACCAGCCAACCCACAGCATTGCCGCGCCGATCATCACCATCCCAGGATTGTGGGGTGGTTTGCTTTTATCGCGCCGCGGGCCCAACATCGCAGCAATCAATAAGGCAGCAAGGCCGGCGGTTTCATGCACGACGATACCGCCTGCAAAATCGCGTACGCCCGTCTCGCCGAAGATGCCGCCATCGGCCATCATACCACCGCCCCAAATCCAATGCACAACCGGCGCGTAACAAATCAGCATCCAAAGGCCTGAAAAAGTAAGGACAAAGGCAAATCCGATCCGCTCTACATAGGCCCCAACGATCAAGGCCGGGGTGATGATGGCAAAGGTCATTTGAAACGCGAAGAACAGCACTTCGGGCAGCGTGCCAGATAGGCTTTCTGCATCAACACCAGCTAAAAAGGCTTTGTCCAAGCCGCCCCAAAATCCGCTGTCTGCAGGCCCGAAGGCGATTGAATAGCCCGCAGCCAGCCAGAGCAAGCTCATCAGGCACGCAATCGCGTAACATTGCATAAACACGCTTAATACATTGCGCGCGCGCACAAGCCCGCCGTAAAATAAGGCAAGGCCAGGCAGCGTCATAAACAGCACCAACGCTGTGGCGACGATGATCCAGGCGGTATCTGCTGGGTTCATTTGATTTTCTCCCTTTGAAGTTTCGGGAGGCATGGCGCAAAAAGCAGCCAAAAAGAAATATAAAGCTTAAAAATAATGCAAAATGTACAGTTATATTTTTTAAGCGTCTATATATGTGGCGTAAATTTTGATGAGTGCCTATTTTTTAAGCGAAATCTGAAAGCCTTCAAGCGCCGCGCGAAAAAGATGTAGCGCGTGATCGCGCGCTGCCCGTCGCACGGCGTCGCGCCCGATACTGCCAAACTCTTGGGTTTCAACGTTAAGAAGGTTCGTTTGATGCGCCACGCCAAAGCACACACGGCCCTCTGGTTTAAAATCAGATCCGCCGGGCCCCGCGATCCCCGTGATCGAGACGGCTAGCTGCGCTGCGCGCCCGTTCAGCGCGCCAAGCGCCATTTCACCTGCCACCTGTTCGGATACAGCGCCGTGCTGTTCCAAACTGCGCTCTGAAACGCCCAGAAGCTGGATTTTTGAGCGATTAGAATAGGTCACAAAGCCACATTCAAAAATTTCGGAGGAACCAGGTTGTTCGCTCAATTTGGCGGCAACAAGGCCACCAGTGCAGCTTTCAGCCGTGGCAAGTTTGATCTGTTGGTCGCGGGCGAGGCGGATGATCGCGTTTACACTCATGAAAGCAAACCATGGAACAGCCCTGCCAAGGCAATCACACCAAGCGCGGCGAACAGGCCGGCGAAACAATCATCCAGCATCACCCCGATTGCATCGCTGCGCCGATCTGCCCAGCCGATAATACTGGGTTTCCAAATATCAAAAAAGCGAAACAGCAAGAAGGCAGCAATCCAACCCGGCCATAAGGCAAAAAGCGAAGCGCCAGCATGGGTTGCCCCGGCGGCTAAGGGCAAAAGTGCAATCCATTGCCCGACCACTTCATCAATGATCACTTCAGAGGGATCATGGTTTTTATGCAATTGCGTATAGCTCTGCGTGGCCCACCATCCGAGGCACAGGATGAGGGGCAGGGCGATCAGCGTGCCTGCCAGCCCTGCCGCCTGAAATATCACTGCAAAAAGCGGCAATGTTGCCAGTGAGCCCCAGGTGCCGGGGGCGAAGCCGATGAAGCCAAGCCCCATTAGCGTTGCGATATTGCGGCTTATGCTTTGCATAATAAGGCGCTGGCAAGACTGGCGATACCTTCTTGGCGCCCGGTAAAGCCAAGCTTTTCGCTGGTTGTGGCTTTCACACTGATCCGATCGGCCTTTATGCCCAGCAGATCAGCGAGATGGGATTGCATGCGCGCAGCATGCGGCCCAATTTTGGGCATTTCGCAAATGATCGTGCAGTCGATATTGCTGATATAAAAGCCATGTTTTGCCACCAGATCTGCAGCATGCTTCAAAAAAACTGCACTGGCTGTGCCTGTCCATTGCGGTTCAGAGGGTGGAAAGTGGCGTCCAATATCCCCTAAGGCCAACGCGCCGTAAAGCGCGTCGGTGATGGCATGCATCGCGACATCGGCATCTGAATGGCCTTTAAGCTGCGCGGTATGGGGGATGGTAAGGCCGCAAAGAATGACCTGATTGCCCGGTTCAAACGCGTGCACATCATAGCCATTACCTAACCGGATGTCTTTCATCTTCGATCCTTCATTATTTTGCTGGCCCGCTCGAAATCTTCGGGGAGCGTTATCTTTATGTTTTCTTCATGCCCGGCAATAATTTTCACGTCCAACCCGGCCTGGATGGCGACTTCTACATCATCGGCGGCGGCTCCGCAGGCTTGCGCATGTGCCTGCAAGATACTTTGAAAGTCAAACCCTTGGGGCGTTTGGGCGCGGAATAAATTCTTTCTTGCAACCGTTTCAGACACCAAGCCATCTTGCCCGCGCCAAAGCGCATCAGTGATCGGCAGAGCGGGCGCTGCGCCTCGATGTGTTCGCAGCGCCTCGATCACATCAGTGATACATTTTGCGCTGATCAAAGGGCGGGCCACATCATGGATTAAAACCTGCTTGGGCGCAGCGGCGCGCAGAGCGCGCAAGCCATTATAAACCGATTTATTGCGGGTTGCGCCACCAAGCGCGGTTTTAATGGCGGGATCGGTGAGCCTATTTTGATCTTCGGGATGCAGCACCACGAGGATTGTATCGATATTGCGATGCTCTTTAAACGCGTTGAGCGTGTGGTCGATCACCCGCTTGCCCGCGAGCATTTGCCATTGCTTTGGGTCAGTACCGCCTGCGCGGGTGCCACGCCCTGCGGCCACGATAAGAGCTGCTATCGACATCTGTTTTCCATCCTGCACCACCGTGTTTACGTTTTTCTGTTTTCACTGGCAATCAGAGATGATTGATTAAATTTTAGGCAATTTTTCCAAATTGGTCATAAATTTGGCGTGTTCTGCTTGTTTCGCGCGGAGAGAGGCTCTACGCATGGCTCGAAGATAATTGGAACGGCAATGATCGATCTGGGATCAATGAAGATAGAGACACCTGTTTTTCTAGCGCCATTGGCTGGGATCACAGATTTGCCTTTTCGAAATTTGGTCTCAGGGTTTGGGGCGGGTTTGGTAGTAAGTGAAATGATCGCCTCGCAGGATATGGTGATCGCACGCCCCGGATCTCGTGAGAAAGCTGAATTGGGGCTGGGGTTCGAAAAAACAGCGGTTCAATTGGCGGGGCGCGAGGCATTTTGGATGCGCGAGGCTGCGCGGATGGTTGAAGATCAGGGTGCGCGGATGATCGATATCAATATGGGGTGCCCGGCGAAAAAAGTGGTATCGGGCTATTCTGGCTCGGCCTTATTGAAAGATCTAGATCATGCCTTGCGTTTGATCGAGGCGGTGGTTCAGGCGGTGAAGCTCCCGGTCAGCTTAAAAACCCGCTTGGGTTGGGACGATAATTTGTTGAACGCGCCAGAATTGGCGCGCCGCGCCGAAGCTGCGGGGATTTCATTGATCACAATACATGGGCGTACACGCTGTCAATTTTACAAAGGCTCGGCGGATTGGTTAGCGATTGCAAAAGTGAAAGAGGCGGTTTCAATTCCCGTGATTGCCAATGGCGATATCACAGATTTAAAGGCCGGGCATGCGGCTTTGCAGGCATCGGGGGCCGATGGCGTTATGGTTGGCCGTGGCGCGCAAGGTCGGCCTTGGTTTTTATCGCAACTGGCTGCTGGGCTTTACGGGAAAAAAAATGCCGTATCGCTTAAAACCAAAGATTTGATCGAACTGGTCCAGAAACATTATCAGGATATGCTTTCGTTTTACGGAGAGGCTTTGGGGATCCGCGTGGCGCGCAAACATTTGGGCTGGTATATGGACGAGGCAAACGCGCCGGCTGCTTTGCGCCGTGAAATTTTAACCTCACAGAACCCAAAGCATGTGCATCGCAGTTTGCCCGAAGCGCTGGCCCAGGGGGCGGGATTATGAGCGATATGCCGATGGGCGCGATCTGGTCATCCATACCAGTGCCGGTTTTGGTGATTGGTGAAAAAGATATCATAAGCCAGATTAACCCCGCCGCAGAGGGTTTTTTGAATATGTCTGAGCGGGCGTTGGTGGGGACTTCACTGTGGCGCTGTATTTCGATAAACACGCAGGTTTCTGAAAGCTTCGAGCGCGCCCGAAACAATTTAACACCTTTATTTGTGAATGATGTTTCGGTTGAGATGGGTCCTAAATCAACGGTTTTGTGCAATTTGAAGTTCACGCCTTTGCTGGGCATGGCGGGGTTTATGCTATTGCTGATCGAGCCGCGGAATTTGGCCGGCCGGTTGACGCAAACGCAAAGCGGTAAATCGGCGGCAAAATCTGCTATTGGAATGGCAGAAATGCTGGCGCATGAAATCAAAAACCCATTGGCTGGTATTATGGGCGCAGCCCAATTGCTTTCGATGAGCTTGCCGCCGAAAGATTTAGAGTTGACGGATTTAGTGGTGGCTGAAACACGCCGTATTTTAAAGTTACTTGAACAGGTTGAGCAATTCGGAAACCTGAAGCTCGTTCAGAAATCTGCGGTGAATATCCATGATATATTAGACCGGGTGCGCCGATCTTCGCAATTGGGATTTGGCGCGCATATGACCTATATCGAGGAATATGACCCGTCATTGCCCGCGGCCTATGGGGATGCGGATCAATTGCTACAAGTGGTTTTGAACCTGGTGAAAAACGCCTCTGAAGCCGCCTCGCCATCGGGGGGGAAAATTCGCCTCAAAACCTATTATGAACATTCTTTTCGGATGCGCCGTTCAGATGGCTCGGGGCAAAATCTACCGCTGCAAATTGAAATCTGTGACGATGGGCCAGGCTTGCCCAGCGATATCAGGTCGGATGTTTTTGATCCTTTTGTGTCGGGGCGCGAGAATGGCACAGGGCTAGGCTTGGCCTTGGCCAGCAAAATAATTTCAGATCATGATGGATGGTTATCGGTGGATTCTGTGCCGGGCAAAACGGTGTTTCGCATTTCTTTGCCATTGGTGCCACGCGAAGAGAGAGTGAAAGGATAAATTATGGACGGAACAGTACTGGTTGCAGATGATGACAGAACCATTCGCACCGTTCTCACCCAAGCGCTGACGCGGGCAGGCTGCCGCGTCCATGCGACGTCCAGCTTAACGACGTTGATGCGCTGGGTTGGTGAGGGCAAAGGCGATGCGGTGATAACCGATGTGATGATGCCAGATGGCAACGGTTTGGAGATGCTGCCAAAGATTTCCTTGGATCGCCCCGAGCTGCCGGTGATCGTCATATCAGCGCAAAACACCATTATGACGGCGATCCAAGCCGCAGAAGCAGAAGCTTTTGATTATCTTCCAAAACCGTTTGATCTGCCCGACTTGATGAAACGTTGTGCCCGTGCGCTTGAGCAGAAACAGCCCGTGGCCTCTAAGCCGCAGGTCGTGGTCACGCCAGATGTGGAAGAGGATGGGTTGCCCCTCGTGGGCAAAACGCCGGCAATGCAGGGTCTTTACCGCCTTGTTGCGCGGGTGATGAATTCTGATCTGCCGGTGCTTATTTCCGGAGAATCTGGAACGGGAAAAACGCTTATTGCAAAAGTGCTGCACGATTATTCAGATCGGCGAAATCTGCCTTTTGTGGTGGTGAATGAAACAGATTTGGTTGCTTTAGACGGGCCGGCGAAGATCCTTGCGCGGGCCAAGGGCGGCACAATCTTATTTGAGGAAATCACCGATATAAATGAAGAAGGTCAGGGCCGGATTGTGAGAATGATTGACAATCCGGGCGAATTTTCGCCACGGTTTATCGCCACTATGCAAGGGGAGGTGAGCGGTGAGGTTGATCCAAAAATGGTGCGCAGCGATCTTTATTATCGCTTGGGGGGCGCCACGATCCATGCGCCTGCCTTGCGTGAGCGTGTGGATGACATCCAGCTTCTCAGTGCCTTTTTTCTGGCCCGCGCAGAACGCGATGGTGGTCTTCAACGCATCGTTACCAAAGAAGCAGAACAATTGTTTCGAAATTATAGCTGGCCGGGAAATGTTCGACAGCTTGAGAATGTTTTAAAGCGGCTTTCGCTCACTGCGCGCGCTTCGGAAATCACGCTGACCGAGGTAGAACAAGTTCTTGGAAGCCAGCCGGCGATGAACTCCGCGCTGCAAAAAGGCTCGTCGGATCGCTTATCCGCGGATGTTGAGCGCCATCTCAGGCGGTATTTTGATTTGCACGGTAATGTTTTACCGCCGCCCGGCCTGCATGCTCGAATTTTGAAAGAGCTTGAACAACCATTAATTTCCATTGCCTTAGAGGCGACCGGGGGAAACCAAGCCAAATGCGCTGATCTTTTGGGGATAAACCGCAACACTTTGCGCAAGAAGATCAATGAGCTTGACATTAAGGTCACACGTCGACGAAAACTGATGTAAAGAAGTCACAGTGATCGGCTGATATGCGGCAGCGCAAAATGTTTAAACATCGGAATCGAGACTAGCATGAGCGTGCGCGCGATGCGGCTTCGGTGGGTTGATCTTGTAAGACTTAGGCGTTCGCGGCGGCTGGTAGGTTTTATAAATCTGGCTCTTGTTTGTTTGGGACCAGCGCTCGCCGCGTTGACTTATGTCACCTTAGGCCCTTTGGATGCTGGATCGGGCTCAACGCTTCTGCGTTTGGTTTTGTTTTCAAATTTTATCTACGTGATGTTGATCGTTGCACTGGTGTTGCAGCGCGTTTTGCGCATTATCGCGCAAAGGCGGCAGAAATCCTCGGGCTCGCGCTTGCATTTGCGGCTCACAGGAGTGTTCAGCATTATGGCGCTTTTACCGACGATTACGGTTGCAGCCTTCGCGCTTTTATCAATTAATATGGGATTTGAGGCGTGGTTTTCAGACCGTGTTCAGCGCGTCATCGGCGCGTCATTATCGGCGGCAGATTCTTATCAGAAAGATCAAAGACGCGCGCTTGCAGAAGATGCAGAAGCGCTGGCCGAAGCTTTGGAAATTTACCGGCGCGCCCGCGGTGTGATTGACTTGCAAAACTTTCGAGTCTTTTTGAGCGATGAACAAGTCAATATACAACGGGGTTTGAGAGAAGCCTTTGTGATCAATGGAACGGGTGATTTGATTCTGCGCGGAAACCGGTCTTATTTGTTTGATTATGAACCCCCGTCCGCGCAAGATTTTACAGCTGCCTTAACCGAGGTTTTGCTGATTGAAGATGTGCCAAATAACGAATTAAGGGCTTTGATATACCTGTCAGGTTTTGCGGATTATTACCTGTTGGTATCGCGCGATATTGACGGAAACTTATACGGTTTGCTTGATGAAACCCGCGAAACCGCCATGCTCTATCAGCAGCTGGAAAGCGAACGTGGCTACGAATTGTTTCAGTTTGGTTTGATTTATTTGGCGTTTGCGGTGCTGTTAATCGTTTCATCAATCCTATTGGCCTTGCTCTTTGCCGAACGGCTGTCAAGGCCGATCGGCCGTCTCGCGGGGGCGGCACAGGCGGTTGGAGAGGGAAATCTTGACACCCAAGTTATCGAGGAAGAGGGCGATGATGAGCTTTCATCGCTGTCGCGTTATTTCAACCAGATGACGCGGCAATTGAAACAGCAACGCGACCGTTTGCTTGAGAATACGCAACAAATAGAACGACGCGGACGCGTGTTTGACAGCGTTTTATCTTCGGTTACATCGGGTGTTTTTGGGCTTGACCCTAAGGGAATGATCACATTTGCAAACCCCTCTGCCGAAAGGCTTTTGGGGAAAAACAAAACCGGTAACGCGTCGCAGTTGAGCCTAGCAGTGCCAGAATTTGCGCCTTTGCTTGAGCGGCTGCAAAACAGCCGGTCAGATAATGTACAAGAAGAGGTTAAAATTCTCCGGCTTGGGCGTTTGGAAAGCTTTTTGGTACGCCTTGCGCCGCGCCGGCGCGAAGATGGGCGGCTTGAGGGCTATGTGGTGGCCTTTGATGATGTAACAGATCTGGTGTCGGCCCAAAGATCTGCGGCATGGGGGGATGTGGCGCGGCGCATTGCGCATGAAATCAAAAATCCGTTAACGCCTATCCAGCTCTCTGCAGAACGCATTCAACGAAAATTTGCGCCACAACTTGGCGCTGAGAGAGGCAAACTTGAGCAAATGACGGATGTGATTATCCGACAGACCAATGATTTGCGTCGCATTGTGGATGAGTTTTCTAAATTTGCCAGAATGCCGAAATTGGTGAAGAAATCTGAAAATTTAAATGAAGTTTTGGTTGCGGCCGTCACGTTGCAGGAATCTGGACAGCCGGATGTGAGGTTTCAATTAACGATGCCCGATGAAGATATTTGGGTAGAAATTGATGCGACGATGTTGTCTCAAGCGTTTACCAATTTACTCAAAAATGCTGGAGAGGCGATTGAGGCTGGCTGGCGGTCGGGCTTAGGCACTGATAGGCAGGGCGAGATACGGGTTGAAATGCAAGCCGGGCAATCGGGCTTAACCATTGCAATTTCTGATAATGGGATCGGGTTGCCGCAGGATCGGAGTAAATTGTTCGAGCCCTACGTGACAACGCGTGAAAACGGAACAGGTTTGGGGTTGGCAATCGTAAAGAAAATCATCCAAGAACATGGTGGAACTTTAAGTTTGTTGGATGCCGCGCCCTTTTCAAACGGCAGTCATCCGGGGGCAAAGATTTTGATCGACTTATCCAATAGTGATCAAACATTGATGGATTCAGAGCAAAAGGAACCAAATTAGCATGGGCGATATTTTAATCGTTGATGATGAGCGCGATATTCGTGAACTGATTTCAGATATTTTACAAGATGAAGGATTTGAAACCCGCATCGCAGGAACAGCTGAAGACTGTATGAAAGAAGTAGACGCCGCGCCACCCGGCTTGTTGATCTTAGATCTTTGGTTGAAAGATCGTGATCTTGACGGGATTGATATCCTAAAAAAGGTGAAGAAGAATTATCCCCATGTGCCCGTTGTGATTATTTCTGGGCATGGCAATATCGAAATCGCGGTCGCCGCGATCAAACAGGGCGCGTATGATTTCATTGAGAAACCTTTCAATATTAACCAGCTTTTGGTTGTTATTCGGCGCGCGATGGAAGCATCCCAACTGCGGCGTGAAAATTTAGAATTGCGCTCTAAAGAGGAACCAGCCAGCGATATGATTGGACAAAGCTCAGGGTTCAAGACGCTTTTGTCAAACTTGGATAAGGTCACCAAATCAAATGCGCGGGTGCTGTTAACGGGGGCTTCTGGCTCAGGCAAAGAGGTTGCGGCGCGCTATATCCATGCCCATTCTGATCGCGCGCATGGCCCCTTCATTATTGTGAATTCTGCGTCCATTGCGCCCGATCAGATGGAAAATCTACTGTTTGGAAGCGAATCCACGAAACCTCAAGAAGGCGAGGGTTTATTTGCACAAGCAAATGGTGGATCGATCTATTTTGATGAAATCGCAGACATGCATTTAGAGACGCAATCCAAAATCTTGCGGGTCTTGGTGGACCAACAATTTCAACGGCCAGGCTCGCATGATCTGGTCAAGCTAGAAATGCGTGTGATTTCTTCAACCAGCCGTGATCTGCCGGCTGCAATTGAACAAAAAAGGTTTCGCGAAGAGCTGTATCATCGGTTGAATGTGGTCCCTATCTCTGTGCCCGCGCTTAGCGAAAGGCGCGAAGACATTCCGCTTTTGGCAAAATTTTTTCTTGAGCAATTTCATCAAATTCAAGCTTATCCGCAAAGAACATTAAGCGATCAGGCAGCCGCGATGTTACAAGCGATGGAGTGGCCTGGTAATATTCGTGAATTGAAAAACCTGCTCGAACGCATTTTGATTTTAAGCGAGGGCCAAGGTGAAATCACTTCTGATGATTTGCCAACTGACACGGCGTCACAGGCGGCCGGGGCCAATGGGCCGGTCTTGCAGGGTTTGGCATCTTTGCCTTTGCGCGACGCGCGCGAGGCTTTTGAACGCGAATATTTGATGGTTCAAATTGAACGTTTTGGAGGCAATATCAGCAAGACAGCCCAGTTTGTTGGGATGGAGCGCAGCGCATTGCATCGCAAATTAAAGTCGCTCTCGATCGTCTCTGGCGTAAAACAGCTGGATTGAACCGGTTAGGGGTTCGAGATATGGTGTAGATCGAAACCGTTTCGGTGGCGGGTTTGCGCACTCAAATACTGTTCCCAATAGAAGGGAAAACAAATGAAGATTATTATTTGTGGTGCTGGCCAAGTTGGCTGGCAAATCGCGCGCCACTTATCGGGCGAGCGCAATGATGTAACGGTCGTTGACAGCAATCCTGATTTGGTTAGACGCGCTATGGATACGCTTGACGTGCAGGGCGTATCAGGCTTTGCTTCTTATCCCGATGTTTTGGAAAAAGCCGGTGCCAAAGATGCTGAAATGATCATTGCGGCGACCCATTCGGATGAGGTGAACATGGTCACCTGTCAAGTGGCACATTCAGTGTTTGATATTCCCCGAAAAATAGCCCGGTTGCGCAGCAAATCTTATTTAGATGCCATTTATTCGGATCTTTATCGCCGTGATCATATGCCGATTGATGTGGTGATCAGCCCGGAACGCGAAGTTGCAGATGCGGCGCTGAAACGGCTTTCGGCCCTTGCTGCGTTTGACACCGAATTATTTCTGGATAAGCAGGCTCAATTGCTGGGCCTGCGGCTTGAGGAAAATTGTCCGGTGCTGAACACGCCCTTGCGTCAGCTTAATGATCTTTTTTCAACGCTAAGAGTGATCGTAATCGGGGTTCGCCGCCAAACTGCCTTGTTCGCCCCCGAGGCGGGGGATCAATTATTTGCTGGGGATGAAATTTACGTGATTTGCCACGTTGAAGATACGGTGCGCACGATGGAAGTGTTTGGAAAATCGCAAGGTAAGCAAGATCGGGTTGTGCTTGTAGGGGGCGGCAATGTCGGGCTGTCAATTGCCAAATCCTTAGAATCTCGGACCCAACGCGTGCGCAGCAAGATCATTGAAAAAGACAGAAATATTGCTGAACATGCCGCCAATGAGCTTGAAAAAACCATTGTCTTGAATGGTGATGGGCTCAATTCCGCGTTGCTTGCAGAGGCCAATATTGGAAAAAGCGATGTCATCTTGGCGGTGACAGATGATGATAAAACCAATATGTTGGCGGCAGTTCGGGCAAAAATGTCGGGGTGCCCGCGATCGATTGTTTTAATCAATGATCCGTCCTTGGTGCCGCTTATGGCGCCTTTGGGGATTGATGCGTTTATCAATCCGCGCGCAACCACCGTAAGTTCGATTCTACGGCATATCCGCCACGGGCGGGTGCGTGGTGTTTATTCAATTGGTGATGCAGAGGCCGAAATTATTGAAGCCAAGGTGCTGTCAACTTCACCGATTGCGGGGCAGAAGATTTCCGATATCGACTTTCCCGAAGGTGTTTTGGTTGGGGGGGTGCTAAAATCGGGTGTAATGATTAAGCCCGTGGGGACAACCCGTATTGAAGAGGGCGATGTCGTCGCTTTGTTTTCTCTGGCCAAGGATATCACTGAAGTCGAGCGTCTGTTGCAAGTTTCCATAGATTTTTTCTAACCGATGCAGCGTCACTTTTTATATTTGCCCTTCGCGCTGCAAATATTTGGCGTGATGGCGATTTCGATGATTGTGCCAAGCCTATATGCTTTGGTAACAGAGCAGTTTTTCGAGGCCCGTATGTTTTTCTACACAGGGCTTTTGGGCGTTACGTTCCTAGCGCTTATCGGGCTTGCGCGTTCAAATCAAACCTCGCGTGAAACGGCGCTTGACCAAATGTTATCATTGGCATTGATCTTCGTTTTTTTGCCCGTGTTTTTAGCCATTCCAGAGTATTCTGTTATTCGCACAACGTCGTTTTTAAATGCCTATCTCGATATGGTAAGCGCCTTAACCACAACTGGGTTCGAGGTGTTTCCTGCGGGGCGCTTGTCCGATGCTTTACATTTATGGCGTGCGCTCGTGGGCTGGATGGGGGGGGCTTTAATTTGGGTAGCTGCGGTGGCAATTTTAGCACCGCTGAACCTGGGTGGGTTTGAGCTAACCGGGCAACACGCGAACGCACGGCGTCAAGCGAATTTTATATCTACTTCTGAAAGAAAATTGTTTTTAATGCGCAGCGTGCAAACTTTGATGCCACTTTATATTGGCTTGACTGCGGTATTATGGCTGGGTTTCATTCTGTCTGGTGCATCTGGATATAACGGCTTTATCTTTGCGCTATCCGTTCTGTCGACAAGCGGAATAACGGCCTATCAGGGGGTTGCAGGCCTGTCTTCGGGAATTTGGGCAGAGGTTTTGATCGTTTTGTTCTTTACGTTGGCCTTGAGCAGAGTTCTTTGGGCCCCTGAAAAAACAACGGGCTTTGCCAAGGGGCTCTTGAGAGATGTCGAATTGCGCCTGGCCATTTGGATCACCATTTTGCTCAGCTGCGTTCTCTTCATTAAGCAAGTTGCTTCATCGGCCGCGCCTCTGGCAGAATATGGGCCAGAGGGTTTGCTGGCTTTGATATGGGGCAATCTATTCACTATTTTATCTTTTTTAAGCACGACGGGCTGGTCGAGCCAATATTGGCAACCCATTGCGCCTTTGAGCAACGCGGGAATCCCAGGGTTTTTATTTTTGGGCTTAGGCCTGATTGGTGGCGGTATCGCAACCACTGCCGGCGGCGTAAAGCTGCTTCGGTTTTATATTCTGTATTTAAACGCTTTGCGCGAGGTCGGTCGTTTGGTGCATCCTTCCTCGGTCGGAAAAACAAAAAGCCAAAACCAGCATGATCTCGGGCAGGGGGCGTTTGCGGCCTGGATTTTCTTTATGCTATTTGGTCTCAGTTTGGCCGGGATCACGCTGTTGCTAGCGGCGTCTGGGCTTAGTTTTGAGACGGCTTTGGCTTTATGCGTCAGCGCGATCAGCACCACTGGGCCCGCTTTAATGATGGTCATAGACGGCCCTTTTGATATGATTGCATTATCCGGTCTGGCGAAGGCGATATTGTGCCTCGCGATGGTTTTGGGGCGGCTTGAAATACTGGTCATTTTGGCGCTTTTGCGCCCTGAAATTTGGTTGCGCCAATAAGTTGCATCGCCGTGCTCTTTGAATTATGAGTCGAGTGTAAAGAAAAAGCTGTCGGCGCGGCTTTTACACCCTGCATATTCAAGGCGCTGCAAAAATAAAAAGGTAATACAATGGCCTCTGACCGTCAAAATCTTCAAGATGCATTCTTAAATCACGTTCGCAAAACGAAAATTCCAGTGACAGTGTTTTTAATCAATGGGGTGAAGCTTCAAGGTGTGATCACTTGGTTCGATAATTTTTGTATCTTGCTTCGCCGAGACGGGCAGTCACAGCTTGTGTATAAACATGCAATTTCCACGATCATGCCGTCTCAATCGATTTCGCTTTATGAAGGTGAAGATCAAAATTGATAGAGCATGAGGGCAGGGTTACGCGCGCCTGGGTGCTGCATCCTGAACTTAAAACCGTGTCGGGCCGCCGCGATCCTGTGGCAGCCTTGGCTGAGGCCACGTCTCTGGCACGGGCGTTGCCCGAGCTTGATATTGTTGGGGCAACAATTATTGGGTTGAAGAAGCTGCTTCCGGCTACGCTTTTTGGTTCGGGAAAATTAGCAGAATTAAAAGAGGTTTTTGAAGGGCATAATGTCGAACTGGTGCTACTAGACGGCCATGTCACCCCTGTTCAACAACGCAATTTGGAAAAACAATGGGACGTAAAGCTTCTGGATCGCACGGCGCTTATTCTGGAAATCTTTTCAGACCGTGCTTCAACGCGCGAAGGCGTGTTGCAAGTGGAAATGGCAGCATTGGGGTATCAACGAACCCGGTTGGTTCGCGCCTGGACGCATTTGGAGCGGCAGCGCGGTGGTCTGGGTTTCGTGGGTGGCCCAGGTGAGACGCAGATTGAGGCAGATAGGCGCGCGATTGATGATCAATTGCTGCGACTGCGCCGGCAATTGGATAAGGTTGTAAAGACCCGTGCGCTGCATCGGGCCGCGCGGGCCAAGGTGCCGTTTCCGATTGTGGCTTTGATCGGATATACAAATGCGGGTAAATCAACCCTTTTCAACCGCCTGACGGGCGCGCAGGTGATGGCAAAAGATATGTTGTTCGCAACGCTTGACCCCACGATGCGCAATTTAACGCTGGAAACGGGGCATCGCGTCATTCTATCCGATACGGTTGGATTTATCTCAGACTTGCCCACGGAATTGGTGGCGGCGTTTCGCGCAACATTGGAAGAGGTATTAAGCGCTGATATCATTATCCACGTTCGTGACATTGCGCATGCCTCAAGCGAGGAGCAAGCGACAGATGTGGAGCGTACGCTTGAAAAGCTGGGTGTGTCTTCACAGGTTCCGCTTCTAGAAGTCTGGAATAAAATTGACGAGTTAGAGGAAGAGGCCCGCGCCTCGGTGTTGCTAAGGGCTGAGCGGCAGGAAAATGTGATTGCGATTTCGGCGCTGACTGGTGTGGGATTACAGGGTTTGCAAACGCACATTTCAACCCAGCTAAACGTGTCCCGCTATGTGATGGATGTGAGCTTATCGCATGCCGAGGGGCGGCGCAGGGCGTGGCTGTATAAAGAAGGCGTTATCTTAAAGGAAGAAACCAACGAGACCGGTTCGGTCTTTGAAGTGGAATGGGATGACGCGCAGCGCCAGCAATTTGACGCTCTGTAAGCGCGATATCATACAGGCTTGGATTAATTTGGACGAATATGGGTGATGCCTATGGCACCAGCCCGCGCCAAATCCAGATCAAGTGACATTGGAATATAGTCCTGATTGCGCCATAAGGCGCTGAAATTATCATAATATTGCGATAAAAAATGTCCTGATTGGCCAGTACTTGTAATGAACACGGAACTGTTCGGGTCGGCTAAATCATAAACGCCCCGATAGGTGGCCGCGTGTACGTTGTGAAAAGGATGGGGCGGGCGCCCCGAAGTTTTGCCCCGTTGCAACGTGTGATCGCCGCCACTGGTGGGTTGAATAATGTTCAAAAAATACCCAATCAAAGGGATATGTCCTAAAGTCGGATGCAGATGCTGCGCGCGATGCGCCATGCCCCATTCTAGTCTGCTTGGGTCCCGCCCGTAATGCTCTTGCAGCCAGATTAACGCGTCTTCCAATGCCATTTTGGCCATGTCTTCGCAGGTTTCGATCGGTTGTGTTTGTACGATGTCGCACCAATGGCTGGCACCATCAATATCGCGAAATACCCGTTCGATGAAAAGCGGTTCTAGCGCTTGAAACGCCTCGCTTAGATCTCCCAATTCATCTTGAATAAGGCGGCTTTGAAGCGCGCGCATCCAGGCCGCATAGATCAAGGGTTGCGGATCATGTTGGTTCATATCGCCGTTCCAAGTGGCCAATAAATCCAATGCGTCTTTTTTGCGTTGTTCCAAACTGCCATTTGGAGCTGATTGCCCAGTATACCACAAATCACTGGCAATGAGGGGGAGCAGGGTTTGCGCCGCAAAGCTGACACTGTCGGATTGGGCTTCGATAAAGCTGTCTTTGGTGTGAATTTCGCGGGCTTGCATGAGACGCTTCCAGCGTTGGATGCGTTGGCTGTCACCCCAACTAAAGGAGATATGGTTGGGGAAGGCCGCCGCGGTTACTTTGTTATTTGTATTTCCCAAAATACCTTCCTCGGGAGTTTTGTTTTCTGGGTTTTGTGCATAGCTTAAAACCCCGCGCCATTGATTTTCAGATAAATGCCCCAAGCTGGGCATACGGCCCTGCGTTTGATGGGCTGTATTGCGCCGCGGCAAAGCCCCAACCGTTTTTTGGACAATACGCGTTTGATCCACCATTATTATGTTTTCTGAAGGTGTGATTTGCGGTTCCAAGGCGGCCAGAGCTTGGTCGATATTTTGGGCCTGCATCAGCTCAAATTTTGCGCTGAATGTTTTGTCTTTTGCGTTAAAACCGGTCCAAGCCAGCGCGGGTACAAATCCTTTTGGCGTGACCGAAGCAAGATCTAGCTGGGTTTGGCTGAAAACAGGCCCATGGGTTGTTGCGCGTAATGTCATGGTGACGGGTTTTTGATCTTTAATGTTAATGATTGATGCGCGCGTTGAAAAACGCCGAAAGCCCGTTGGGGTTTTGTAATAATCGGAACGCGCCGGATCGAGCTGCTCCATGTAAATATCCTGATCATCCGCGAATGAGGCCGTTATTGCCCATCCCAAGCGGTCACTGCGCCCAGTTAAAATCAGCGGTATACCGGGTATGCTGCCTCCGATAACACCGCCGCTTTGCAGCTCTAAATGGGCCAAATACCACTGCCCGGGAACGGAGAGTGCGCCATGTGGGTCATTCGCCAGCAACGTGCCTTGGTTTGCAGAGCGGCTTGGGGCGGCTGCAAACGCGTTTGAGGCCCCTGCAAAGCCGCGTTTTGGCAGGACCCAATCCGAAATCGCCGTCCAACCTTGCGCGCGCTCTGCGGGGCGCTGCTTTGTTGGCAAAAAAGGAGGGGTAAAAAGAGAAGAATAACTGCGCGGCTTTGCGTTGATGTGAAAGGGCGTGTCTGGCAGGATTTCTTCAACATGGTCACTGTCTTCCAAGATTAAGGAAACCTGCGCTCTGAGAATTTCTTCTTTCAAATGACCGCTCTGCTGAAAGCCGATCAGCTTTAAAAGGGCCAAGCTGTCCGTGGGTTGCCATGCGGCAAACGGACTATCAAACAGGAACATCTCAGGCGCACCTCGGCCAAGCGCAGCGCGGTTGATATGCTCGATTCGCGCATTTACGCCCGCAGCATAAGCTGAAAGAGCAGCTTGCGCTTGCGCTGTCTGATATTGCAGCGAGTCAGCGGCATAGCTGTAAAGGTCTAACCGGCGCATCAGTTTGTCGCTTTCAAGGGATCCTGCGCCGAAAACCTCCGACAGGCGCCCTTGGGCGGTGCGCCGTAGCATCGCCATTTGCCAAAGTCTGTCTTGTGCATGCACAAATCCCAATGCAAAGAAGATGTCATGATCGCTTTCGGCCTTGATATGCGGCACATTCGCGGTGTCTCGGATGATTTCAATAGATCCTTGGGCCCCAGAAAATTGCAAATTTTGCGCGTAGTTGGGCAGAGATTGTGCGGCCAAATAATAAATCAAAGCACCGGCGCACAGGATCGTGATCAGGACGAGTACTGTTAGCCGAACCATCCAGCGAAATACCATTGCCATCCAAAATGCCTTTTTAACTGATCTGACCTCTTGCATCGCCTAGCACGAGCAGACACAAGTAGAAAACAAACTTTTGGGAAAATATTATGGCTAAAATTGCATTTTTAGGTCTTGGCGTGATGGGATACCCAATGGCTGGGCATTTACAGGCCAAGGGCCATAACGTGACGGTTTACAACAGGACACAAGAAAAAGCTTCGGCTTGGGTGGCAGAGTATGGTGGGGCGCAGCAAAGCACGCCGCGCGCGGCCGCTGAGGGCGCAGAATTTGTGATGGCCTGCGTGGGCAATGACCATGATTTACGTTCGGTAGTTTTGGGAGATGGTGGGGCATTAATGGGTATGTCCGATGGCAGCGTTTTCGTGGATCATACAACGGTGTCGGCTCTGGTCACGGATGAACTATTCTTAGCGGCGAAATCGAATGGAATTGATTTTGTAGATGCTCCGATTTCTGGGGGCCAAGCCGGTGCGGAAAACGGTGTTTTATCAATCATGTGCGGGGGCGCGCAGACGGCTTATGATCGCGCCGAGCCGGTTATGGCAGCCTATGCGCGCATTTGTCGGCGGATCGGCGGCAGCGGGGCGGGACAGAAAACCAAAATGTGCAATCAGATTGCGATTGCAGGCTTGGTGCAAGGCCTCTCAGAGGCGCTGCATTTTGCAGAAAAGTCGGGCCTGGATGGGCGGGCCGTTGTTGAAGTGATCAGCCAAGGCGCAGCTGGCAGCTGGCAAATGTCAAATCGATACGAAACCATGCTGGATGATCATTTTGAGCACGGGTTTGCTGTGGATTGGATGCGCAAGGATTTAAAGATTTGCCTTGATGCAGCGGGCGAAAATGGTGCTTCTTTACCGGTGACGGCCTTGGTCGATCAGTTTTACAATGATGTTCAGAAGCTGGGGGGCGGTCGTTGGGATACCTCAAGTCTCATTAAACGATTGCGTTGTTTTGATTGACTAGATGCTCATATTTCAATGTTTTTCAATTTGGCCATTGTGTTTATGGGACCAACCACCATATGATGTATTCGATAGGAGCGTTTTAAAATAGGCTCCATCAAACAGTTTCACTGACCTTCGATCAGGCCTTTTCACCGCCCCGAAGAGCAGATTGATTAGACCACGTTCGGTCGACATATCAGCCTAAACCGCAATTGCGGAAGGGGCTTAAATTGGCAGGTTTTGATACCCAACAGGGTCAAAGCTGCTGGAGATGAAAAGCGATGCAAGGCACGCGGAAAACAACAGTTAAAATCGGGGGCTTCCGCTCTCTTCTGTTGACGTGTGCCGAGCTTGCCCGTAAAAGACGCGCCCCAAAGGCTTTCGGTGTGACGCACCGAGCCAGCGGTCAGTCGCGCAATTGGAAAACATGCCTAAGAAAATGCTTATCGATGCCACCCACGCCGAGGAAACGCGCGTGGTTGTGGTTGACGGAAATAAAGTTGAAGAATTTGATTTTGAATCCGAAAACAGACGCCAGCTTGCTGGAAATATATACCTAGCCAAAGTTACCCGTGTAGAGCCCTCTTTGCAGGCGGCTTTCGTCGATTACGGCGGAAATCGCCACGGGTTTTTGGCGTTTTCTGAAATCCATCCTGATTATTATCAAATCCCGATCGCCGATAGGCAGGCTTTGATGGAAGAAGAACAAGCCTATGCTGAAGCGCAGCAAAGGCAGGAAGAGGAAGAAGACGCGCCCAAAAAGCGCGGACGGGGGCGGCGCGGTCGTTCAAAAGCGCAAACAATTGCCACAGAAGACGTGGTTCAGCAGTCTGAGATTGATGAAGATCAAGTTTCCGGAATGGAAACGATCGATTTAACGGATGAGGTGGAAATATCCAGTGTTGGGGCAAAATCGACGGCCCCGGAACCGGTTGATGCTGATGACGCAGCCGTTGCGGGCGATGATCTTGTGAGCGCGCAAGAGGATGACCCGGAGGACGGTGAGACTATTGAAGCGCAAGAGATTGCTGACGAAAAAGAGCAAGAGACCAGCGCTGAGGCGCCGCAGGAGCAGGGCGATCAGGATGCAGCAGGCAGTTCTTTGGAAATTGGCGATGAACCTGATTTCGAAGACGAAGATGACGCCGGCGACACGCACAAACCAAGTTTGTCAGAGCGTGATGAAACAATAGAATCTATATCTGATGATGATGACACATTCGATTTACGCCCAGCGCGCAAGCCGCGCCCGCGTCGCTACAAAATCCAAGAAGTCGTTAAAGTGCGCCAGATCATGCTGGTGCAGGTTGTCAAAGAAGAGCGGGGCAATAAAGGCGCCGCACTTACAACCTATTTGTCATTGGCTGGCCGCTATTGCGTTTTAATGCCAAACACCGCCCGCGGCGGTGGCATCAGCCGTAAAATTACCAATGTGGTTGATCGAAAGAAACTGAAAGAAATCGCCCATGAATTAGAGGTGCCGAAAGGCGCAGGCCTGATCATTCGGACTGCCGGAGCCAAGCGAACCAAAACAGAGATCAAGCGTGATTGTGAATATCTTCAGCGGATGTGGGAGCAGATCCGAGAATTGACGCTGCAATCTATGGCACCAGCGAAGATCTATGAAGAAGGCGATTTGATCAAAAGATCCATTCGCGATCTATATAATCGGGAAATCGATGAGGTTCTTATCGAAGGCGATTGTGGATATCGCATCGCCAAAGATTTCATGAAAATGATCATGCCGTCGCATGCCAAAAACGTGAAAAGCTATCAGGATGCGATGCCCTTATTCGCACGTTATCAAGTGGAAAGTTATCTTTCTTCGATGTTCAATCCTACGGTGCAGTTGAAATCGGGTGGTTATATTGTGATCGGCGTGACGGAAGCCTTGGTCGCGGTAGATGTGAACTCGGGCCGCGCCACGAAAGAAGTCTCGATCGAAGATACAGCGCTTAAAACCAATTTAGAAGCTGCTGAAGAAGTGGCGCGCCAATTGCGATTGCGTGATCTTGCAGGTTTAATCGTGATCGATTTCATCGATATGGATGAGCGCAAAAACAATCTGGCGGTTGAGAAACGCATAAAGGATAAATTGAAAAGCGACCGTGCCCGCATTCAAGTGGGCCGCATTTCAGGTTTTGGGTTGCTCGAGATGAGCAGACAGCGTTTGCGCCCCGGCATGATCGAGGCCACCACGCAACCATGCCCGCATTGTCATGGAACGGGCTTAATCCGCTCTGAAGACAATCTGTCTCTGTCTATTTTGCGGCAAATTGAGGAAGAAGGTGTGCGCCGACGTTCGCGTGAGGTCTTAGTGAAGTGTCCGGTTGTGATCGCGAACTTCCTGATCAATCAAAAACGGGATCATATTGCACAAATTGAAGCCCGCTATGGTTTATCTGTAAGGATCGAAGCGCATCCACATCTTATTAGCCCCGATTTTGAAATTGAGAAATTCAAAACGGCCACGCGGTTTGTACCGGAGGCATCAATGCCTGTGATCTCTGCAGAGGTTGTGCATATGGAGCAGGTGGAGGAAGACGTTGCCGAGCAGGAGGCGCAAGCTGATCTTGACGCGGACGCTGGCGATAGCGACGCCAAGCCGAAGAAACGGCGGCGGCGGCGGCGGCGGCGTAAATCGTCAAACGGAGAGGCTGACAACGCTTCAGACGCGGCCGCTTCCCTGCAAGTAGAAGACAATGGAGAGGCCTCCCCCCCTGCGGAAGAAACACCCCAAGGCGCGTCCTCAGAAGAAGATACGTCTACAAAAACCAGTGAACCAACGCTAAAAGAGAGCGAAAGTGCTGCGCTTGACAGTGAAGCAGGCGCAGACTTGAACAGTGCACCTACCGCGACAGACGAGAAACCAAAGCCTGCCCGCAAGCGTACCCGTAAACCGCGGGCTGCCAAGAGTGTTGAGGCCGAGCCTGAGGCAGATCCAGCCAATTTAGTGGTCAGTACCGCCCCTACCGCTGATCCGTCGGATTCTCCAGAAGAAGCTGAGGTGAAGCCAAAGCCAAAACGGGCGCCACGAAAAACCAAAAAGCAAAAAGAGGCAGAACTTCAGGCCGCTGAAGCGCAAGCTGCTTCTGCTGCAGAGGACGCCGCTGAGGCACCCCAGCCCGCTCAACAAAGTGAAGCCGTTGAGGCCAGCGTGGAAACACCGAGCGCGCCGAATGAAACCGTTTCAGAGCTGAAAGCTTCTAGCGCGGCATCAGATGAAACCAGCGTTGAACCCAAGCCCAAAAAGCGGGGTTGGTGGTCGCGAGGAAGCTGAGATATGCGCCTGCCTCACGTAAACTGGGGCAGGCGGGCTCAGTTTTTTTCGATTTTATACAGGGTAACCCCGTCACTCTGCTCTTCTATTTCCAACAAAATATGGCCCGATTCTGTGCAATAATGCGGCATGTCAACAATCGCGGCCGGATCCGTCGCAAACACGTGAAGGATATCGCCCCGCACAAGCTTAGAAAGCGTTTTGCGGGCTTTTAACACGGGCAGAGGGCATAAAAGACCCTTCGTATCGAGTTTTGTAATCATGAGGCCGAGATATTATTTTACTCTAAAGAAGTCCACTGACTTGTGATTAGCCCTATGCTGGCCTAGATGGAACGCAAGAAGCGGGGGTTTGATGTTTGGAATTGACATAATTGATGCGGGTTTGCTGCCTGGAATGTTGGTTGCATTTCTGGCAGGCATTCTATCCTTTTTGAGCCCTTGTGTGTTGCCAGTCGTTCCGCCCTATTTGGCATATATGAGTGGAATTTCAGCGACTGAATTGACGGATAAATCTGCCTCTAAATCGGCTGTATTGCCGGCTTTGTTTTTTGTCCTTGGATTGTCGACGGTGTTTTTACTTTTGGGCTTTACGGCATCAGCCTTTGGCATGTTGTTTTTAAATTATCAAAGCAGTTTTAACACGCTGGCCGGGCTTTTGGTGATGCTTTTTGGGCTGCATTTTTTAAGCGTTATTCGAATTGGGTTCTTGGATCGCGAGGCGCGCTTTGATGTAGGAGATCGCGGCGGATCTTCGTTTGGTGCATATATATTGGGGCTGGCCTTTGCCTTTGGCTGGACGCCCTGTATCGGGCCACAACTGGGCGCGATATTATCTTTGGCAGCCAGCGAGGCGTCGATTGCCCGCGGCACCATTTTAATGGCAGTTTACGCCTTGGGCTTGGGGCTGCCATTTTTGCTTGTTGCCGCTTTTTTGTCAAAATTGACTGCTACGCTGGGTTGGATGAAACGGCATATGCATCAGATCGAGCGGATCATGGGGCTGCTGTTATGGACCATCGGGTTATTGATGTTGACAGGTGGGTTTTCTGATCTGTCTTATTGGTTGCTTGAGCGGTTTCCTGCGCTTGGCGCGCTTGGATAGGCTTTTCATCGTTGCAATGCGCTTTGCGCGTTGGAAAGGATGGGGCAATGCAGGCACAAGACGTTACACGGCGATTGATTTTTTACGTACCGGGGTTTGATCCTTTTCCCCTGCGCCGCTATCGTGAATTGTATCGCAAGGAAGCAAAGCGACAAGCTGCCTTGGCTGGGTATCAGATTTCTCAATTGCCACCCGATCCCGCTTTGGGCGCAGATTGGGTCGTGGATTCTGTGTTTGAGGGTCACAGGACCTTCGCCGCTTTTATCGTTTTAGGCTGGTCTGATCTTGTCAAACACGCCATGTCTGCCGGCATCTTGCGCACCTATTTGGCCCTGTTTCAAACGCTCTGGATCTATATCTATAGCCGCGCCTTTTTTGATTTGGTTCAAATGCGCAAAGGGCCGGTTATTGCCGCGCTTTATCCTGTGGTGATGCTGCTGGGCCAGCTGTTTATTGCGCTTTTTACGGCTTGGCTTGTAAGTTTGAATTTCAGCAATTTTTGGTTGAGCGTACTTTTCGCCAGCTTTGTTTTTATTGCTGTTTTACGCGGCTTTAAGGCGTTGGACCGGATCTTTTTTGCCTATTATTTGATGCAGGATTTTGCCTTTTCCGCCCAGTTAAGAGGTGCTTATCCCGCGTCTTTGCAACAGCGCATCACTGCCTTTAGCGCCCGTATCGAAAATGCACTCAAGGAAAATTGGGATGAAATATTGGTGGTGGGCCATTCATCCGGCGCGCATATTGCGATCAGCGCTTTGGCGCAGATTGAGCGCTCTGCCGCCTTAGATGAGGCACAAGCTAACGTTGGGTTTCTATCGCTTGGTCAAGTGATCCCCATGGCGGCTTTTCTTCCCAATGCAGGCCAATTGCGGCGTGATTTATACGACATTTCGCGCAGCACTGCTATTTACTGGGTGGATATTACGGCTCCGGGTGATGGCTGCTCTTTTTCCCTCTGCGATCCGGTTGCGGTATCTGCGCTACCATTGGCAGGACAAACTGGCCCGTTGGTTTTATCCGCGGCCTTCTCGCAGGCGCTGTCCCCCACGCGGTGGCGGCGCTTACGATGGCGGTTTTTCAAACTGCATTTTCAATATCTATGCGCCTTTGATGAGACGCGCCATTATGATTACTTCGCGATTACAGCCGGCCCGATCAGCTTGCGCAAACGCTTCTGCAATCGCAAGCCGTCAAAACAAGTGCAAAAGATCGCCTATAACCGCTATAGAGAAATCGCGTGATCGACCTGCCCCCAAAGCCCCATTCAAGACCTGAAAAATATTCTTTTTTGAAGTATTTGAAGGCCTTTCGCCAAGATATAATATCCGCGCAACCTAACCATCTGTATCGCGCTTGGATGGCCGAATTTCGAACAGCTTTTTTTCATTCCTTTTTGATCAACCAACCGGCCTTAATCCAACTGGTTTTGCAGCAGCGCCCGGATGATTTCCCAAAATCTTCGCGGATTGCGACGGGCTTATATTCTTTGTTGGGTGACAGTGTTTTTTTGACCACGGGCAGCACTTGGCAACGGCAGCGGCGCATTGTGAACCCTGCCTTTGAGGGGGGGCGGCTCAAACAGGCTTTTCCGGCCATGCAAGCCGCCGCTGATGCGTTCCTCGCCGAGCTTTCGTCCGGAACGGCCGATGTAGAGCCATTGGCCAGCAAGTTGGCTGCAGATGTGATTTTTCGCACGCTTTTTTCTGTTCCAATCGAAGATAAGACTGCGAGCAAAGTATTTGACGCTTTTCGAACCTATCAGCGTCAACAACCGGTTGCCAATCTGGCTGCGCTGGTGCCCGCGCTGCGATGGCTGCCATTTTGGCAAAATCGTCGAGTGAAGAGATCGGCGCTTGAAATCAGGCGTTTGATCACGCATCTGACCCATATGCGACAAGACCAGATTGCTGCAGGCCGCGCACCGCAAGACTTGGCGACGCGGCTGTTGAGCACGCAAGATCCGGAAACAGGAACGCGGCTCTCCCTATCTGAAATGGTCGATCAGGTGATGATTTTCTTTCTTGCGGGCCATGAAACCAGCGCTGCCGCGCTCAGTTGGGCGTTATATTTGCTGGCGCGCTATCCCCAGTTTCAAGATCAAGTGGCGCAGGAAGCCTCTCATCTGATGGGTTCAGACGATTTTGCCGCAATGCGAAACCTGTCGTTCACGCGTGATGTATTTCGCGAGACGCTGCGCCTTTATCCCCCCGTGCCGATGATGGTGCGCGAGGTTGGGCAAACGGGCGAAGTTTTTCGGGGCCGCCGCGTGCCTAAAAATAGCCTGATCATAATTAGCCCTTGGTATGTGCAGCGGCACAATCGGATCTGGGAACGTCCGGATGAATTTGACCCCTTGCGTTGGCAAGAAATGCCGGCCGCTGACTGCCAGCGTCAGGCCTTTTTGCCATTTTCTTCCGGGCCACGCATCTGCCCTGGTGCAGGGTTTGCGATGGTTGAAGGGCCTTACCTCTTGGCGCGTATCGTTCAGAAATATCGTTTAAGCTGCCGCGATTTGCCGGTTCCGCAGCCCTTGGCGCATCTCACTTTACGGGCGAGGTCAGGAATTTATCTGCGTTTTGATCCCCGCTAAGGCCGTTGCAGTAGCGCATGATTTCCCGCAGGAACGAATGTTAATTATCGTTATCGCGGCTCAATCGCATATAATATTGTAAAACATAATCGCGAATTGCGCTTGCCAAACCTTCTTCGAAGGGGCGCTCTTCATCTATTTTGGCTGCCAATGCGTTGATGGCCAGGTTTTCATCTGCGGCAATTTGGCGAAAAGCGGTCCAAAACCTATCTTCAAGCGAAACGCTTGTGCGATGGCCGCGCAAGGTTAATGAGCGTTTTTTAGGCTTGAGGCTCATCGATCGATTTTATGCCCCTCAAGATGCGCGTCTAGACGATTTTGCGCATTTTGGTCTGCCTTTTTCTGGACCTTTGTCCGCCCAAATTTCACCGCGTTTTCAGCGGCTTCATTTTTTTTCTGAGCGGCTTGTTTTGCTTTTCGAAATTGGTTGAGATTGATCGCTCGGCTCATGCTTTGGGCCCGACCATGTTTTCTGGGCGTACCACCCGTTCGAAAGTTTCTGCATCCACAAATCCAAGCGCGATGGCTTCTTGTTTTAAAGTGGTGCCGTTTTTATGCGCTGTTTTGGCAACTTTTGTGGCGTTGTCATAGCCAATCTCAGGCGCCAAAGCGGTGACCAGCATCAAGCTTTCGCGCATCAGTTTGTCGATACGGGTTTCATCGGCTTCCAACCCATCGATCAAATTATCGGTGAAGGCATTGCATGCATCGCCAAGCAGCTGCATCGATTGCAACACGTTATAGGCCATCATGGGTTTATAGACGTTCAGTTCGAAATGCCCTTGGCTACCAGCAAACCCGACAGCGGCATCATTGCCAAACACTTGCGCGCAGACTTGCGTGAGGGCTTCGCATTGTGTTGGGTTTACTTTGCCCGGCATGATCGAACTGCCAGGTTCATTCTCGGGCAAGATCAATTCACCAAGCCCGCAGCGGGGGCCTGAGCCGAGCAAACGAATGTCATTGGCAATTTTAAACAAGCTGGCTGCCGCTGTTTTTAAGCTGCCCGATATTTCTACCATCGCATCATGCGCTGCCAAGGCCTCGAATTTATTTGGCGCTGTCACAAAGGGCAAACCCGTGATTTTCGCCATATTGCGGGCGACAAGAACATCCCAACCATGTTTGGTATTCAGGCCGGTACCCACCGCGGTACCGCCTTGGGCCAATTCATAAATATCTGTAAGGCTGGTTTTGATCCGCTTGATCGCCATCGCAACTTGATGCGCATAGCCTGAAAACTCCTGTGATAAAGTCAGCGGCGTTGCATCTTGGGTATGCGTGCGGCCAATTTTGATGATGCCCTCAAAGGCCTCAATTTTCACCAAAAGGGCCTTATGCAGTTTTTGCAAACCGGGCAGCAAAACCTTTTCGGCAGTCATCGCGGTGGCAATATGCATGGCGGTTGGGAATGTATCATTTGAGGATTGGCCCATATTGCAGTGATCATTGGGATGCACCGGCTCTTTTGAGCCGATCGTGCCACCCATCAGCTCGATCGCTCTATTGGCGATTACTTCATTTGCATTCATGTTGGATTGGGTGCCCGAGCCCGTCTGCCAAACCACCAAGGGAAAATTATCGTCAAACTTGCCGTCGATCACTTCCGTAGCCGCCTCGATGATCGCGGTTGCGCGCGCGCTGTCCAAACTGCCAAGTTCTAGATTGGCTTCTGCGCAGGCGCGCTTAATCACCCCTAAGGCGCGAATAATTGCAATAGGCTGGCGCTCCCATCCGATCGGGAAGTTTAAGATCGAGCGTTGCGTTTGGGCGCCCCAATATTTGGTATGATCAACCTCTAACGGACCAAAGCTGTCGGTTTCTGTTCTGGTCTCTGTCATGGGGGGATCTCCGGTTTGGGTTATTTCTATCGCTTTTAAAGTCGAGTTGCTGCCTGAGCAATATCCCGCTTTATATAAATTTAAGGGTTTATTTTGTTTGGTTTAAGCGGCGTATTTATTTCCGAAAGCTGTCCAAGCTGACCACATCTGCTTTTTGTGTGTCGCTGTTGGATTTCTTAAGCTCGGGCTCATTTAATCCAAGAACCTCCAGCGGTCTTTCTGGCGTTTCCTGGGGATCCAAGTCTTCATCAGAATCCTCCTCATCGTTTTTTTCAAACCGAACTCCGAATTCGACTGAGGGATCCACGAAGGTTATAATCGAGGCATAGGGGATATAAAGCGCTTCGGGTTCATCGCCAAAGCTGAGCGTTACGGAAAATCCATCCTCTTGAACCACGAGGTTTTCGAACCAATGCTGCATGACGATGGTGATTTCGTCGGGATAACGCGTTACCAGCCAATCGGCGATTTCAACATCAGGATGCATTGTATCCAAGGTAATGAAGAAATGATGCTCTCCTGGAAGCCCGTTATCGGCCACGCGTTGCAAAACTTCTTTTATAAAGCCGCGCATCGCCCGATTCATGATATTTCCGTAGTCTAAACCGCCGTTCATCTCGATCCCCTGCTTATTTGCACCCACAATAAAAGGTTTTGCGCATTGTGAAAGAGTGCTCGGCGACAAATCCCAAAGATTTTCGATTTAAGCTGATAATCGCGGGTCTACGGCCGATTTTCGTGGCATGCCGAAGCAGAGTTTAGGAATATCCGAGAAGACATTTTACAAAATGTGCGCCCTGTCCGAAGGCGGCGGTAAATCCCCAACATCGGCGCAAAATGCAAGAAGACCGTTTTTAAGTATCATGATGGGAACGGCTGTCTGCGGGCGCTTCAGCACGCTGGTGCATGCCATAATCCCGCAAAACATGGGTGACTTTCAGCCGGTAATCTGAAAATATCCCTTCTCGACCCAATCTTTGCGCGGCCCGATGCTCGGCCAGCGCGCGCCATCGGTCGACGGCGGCTTGATCTTCAAAAAAGGAAATAGATAAGAGCTTGTCGGGGTTGCTCATGCTCTGAAAGCGCTCAACGCTTATAAAGCCTTCAATCTCTTCTACCATCGGGCGCATAGCGGCGGCGATATCTAGATAATCCTGCTTGCGCCCAGCTGCTGGTATAACTTCAAAAATTATGGCGATCATTTGCGCCCCCTCTCACGTCTCCATCACATCTTGCAACAGTCTTGCAGATAGTTTTGGTTTTGAACAGGTTGCCTGAGGGGCTGTAACAAATTGCGAATGGCAGAAATCGGCCTGCGGCTTGATAGAATGCCCAGTTGTTTTTGCATAGCGGGTATGTATCGGCAGATCTAACTAACCTGCGAGATCTGCACTATCTCTGTGGCAGATAAAGGAGAGTACTATGTCTAAATTTGTATTGCAGCTTAGCCGAAAATTCTTGGCTTCATTTGATAAATCAGCCGCATGCCACACTGAAAAGTCACGCGGTTTATATTTGTGAGGATGTTCCAATAGGGCAGGGCGCCGCGGTCAAATTTTGTGAAAACAAGTTGCTTCCACCCTGCCTTTGGTTCATCGAAGGCGATTTTTTGATAAATTTTGGCGGGTGTGTGGCCGCGCAGTTGTGGTTTTGATCTACCTCGCTTTTGTAAAGATCGTAAGATTTGTTCTGACGGGGACATTTGAGGTTTGATTTTAGTGAGTTTTAAAAAACAGTCGGTTATTTTTGAGCTAAAATAGCTTTTCAGAGGTAAATAAGAATGCATATGGGGTTAATGACACATCTTACAGGCGCGTGTATTTCAGTAGCTCTGGTTATGGCCCTTTGCCCTTAAAATCACTGTGGCTTGGTAATAATGCCACGGCATAATTATCAATTTGGTATTTCTGACAACTGATTTTTCCCAAAGTTATATGGCGTCGAAAGAGATCTAAATATTTCGAATTTAATTGAACCCAAATTATTTCTGATTGGCGATTGGTGCAAAGCCTGCATAGATCAAAAGCGCGAGGGGGGATGTTTTTTTTATTTAGATGGCGTTGAGCGCGAACAGCACCTAAACGCATCTGGTCGAGACTGTGTTTTGCCGCCTCACCACATATCCGCAGCGAAGTTTTGGCAATTGGCCGCGATTTTCAACAGATTTTGACCTGATGATTGCCAAAAGGGAGCATTTTCCTCTTTTGGCGTATTCAATTTTCAGCGTTTGCAAGAAACTTTCTCAGCGCAATCATGGTGTGCCGCCGTTGTAAATCTTAGAAAATGAAAGGCTGTTTTCAAGCCCCCGCTGTGCCGGATTCGGCTCCATAGCAAGCGCTATCTTCACACATCAAAGGAAAAGTGAAGGCTTCTGTTGCCAGGTGCCTTCGAACCCCGCCTAAGGCTGCAAAGCGTTAGGGCTTAAGTTTTCAATAGTTCCGGTCGCTTACGCGGCCATCGCCATTGGAGCACGATTGTCATTTGCAATTGTACATTTTGAACCGATACGGTGGTATCTCGCCGAAACAAAGCTAACCCTTTTACACGTTCGTCGATCCTATTTCGACCCCTCAGCCGCCAAATGAACGGTTTTTGGTGGAGTCGCCGGGTACCGCCCCCGGGTCCGATCCGGTTATTATGAGCGCGTTTATGTTCATAGTTCCAAAGAACAGTGTTAGAATATTATAGGCTTGGGCTGATTTCAATAGGCAATGCCGTGACCACCTAGATTTAAGACTTTTCCAAGCTTAGATCTTTCAATCAGGCTTGAGCTTTTTGGCTATCAATGTCGGCTTTGATTTTTTGCTTGGCTGCAAACACATTATCCGCCAGGTTTTTCGTATAATCGCTTAGCGCCAGTAACGCATGTTCTATCTGCTGTTGATTACGTTGTTCAAGCGCATCTGCGATATCTGTATGCAAACTGATGATTTTTTCTCGGTTACGCGCGGTAAAGGTGATCATATTCATCAGCGGCTGCATCGCTTCAACAGCTCCGGCTAATTGATAAGATAGGATCACGTTATGCGCCGATTCCACCAAGGCCCGATGAAAGGTCACATCTGACGCACACCAGCCTTCATCGCTTAAGCCCGGTTGGGTTTGACGGTGTATTTCAGCGCGCATGGTTGCCAACTGGTCTGCCGTTCGGCGCTGGGCGGCGAAAGGCGCGCAAGAGCGTTCAAGCGCAAACCGCGCCTCGCAGGCCACGTCAAAGCTGACATCATTCATCGATAAAAGCAGCGTTGAGGTGGTGATTTGTTGGCTATGGGCCTCTTCATAGCTGATCTGGTTGATAAAAGCCCCGCCAAACGCGCCGCGCTGCGTGCGGATCAAAGATTGGGCGGCCAGCCGTTTTAACGCTTCGCGCACGGTGGGGCGCGAGACTTCGAATTGCTCGGCCAGCTCGGCTTCTGAGGGCAACCGATCATTCACGTTCAACTGACCGCTTATAATCGCGTCGCGAATGGCCTTTGCGATTTGGGCTGAGTAATCAGCATTTTTTGTGGGATCAATTTTCATTTGTCAGACAATTAAAAGTCTGACATTAAAAACGCAAGTTCTATCTGTGAGTCGGTATTTGACCCTGCCTCAGCGATCATATTAACAGGTCTACTTTATGAACCAAAAACTAATTCCTTTTAGAAACGTATTTTGGCTTGGTTTCTTTGCCTGTATTCTGCTGGCGTGGTGGGTTTTGTTTGATATGAGTCTGTCCATGGGGCTGGATCTGATTGGACGGCCGGGTATGATGGCCGAAAAAATGCGTGGTTTGGACCCGAGTATGGGAATGCCGATGCCGATGGCGCGGTTTACCCCGGTATTTGGAATGTGGGCGATCATGATGGCGGCGATGATGCTGCCCACCATGGTGCCGACCTTGCGCAGTTATGAGGATTTGGTGATCAGTGCGGATGGCACGCGGGCCGGTTGGCTGGGCGTGGTTTTGGGCTATATAATCATCTGGCTGGCGTTTGCTGCGGCGATTGCATCAGTTCAATTGTTGATGCTTTATCAAGGCATCGTCGACATGTTGGGGATAGCCAAATCAAAAGCAGTCTCCGTTGCGTTGTTGGTTGCCGTTGGCGCGTTTCAATTCACCCGCATGAAAGAGCTGTGTCATGGGGTTTGCCACAGCCCAAGCTTGTATTTCTTAGGGAAGTGGAAGCCGGGTTTTAAAGGCGGCGTTCGTATGGGCCTGGGCCTTGGTGCATTTTGCGTGGGCTGTTGTTGGGGCTTTATGGCTTTGGGGTTTGTCGGGGGCGTTATGAGCTTGCTGTGGATGGGGACTGCGACTTTATTCATGGTTCTGGAAAAATTGCCTCAAATAGGACAGCGGGTTACAAAGCCGATGGGTATTTTGTTGATCTTGGGCGGCGGTGTTCTCGCCGTTGCAGGGTAAATTTGTAAATGGGAGTGATGAAAAATGGCGGTTAAAAAACGTCCAGATGCGGATAGGTTGCCGATCAGTCAGAGAATTGATCAGCGCATGGATAATCCCAAACGCCGGAAGATGAATCCCACGGATTGGGCGATTAAGGGCGAGTTGTTTATGAATTGCTCTTGCACTGTCTTTTGCCCCTGCGTGGTGTCTTTAGGCGCGCATCCGCCCACGGAAGGGCATTGCCATGCTTGGATGGCGGTCGTGATCGATGAGGGCCATTATCAAGGTGAAAGCCTATCAGGTTTGAATATTGGTCTGCTTGTCGACATCCCAGGGCGGATGGGCGAGGGCCAGTGGAAAGTGGCGGCCTATATCGATGAGCGCGCCAACCAAACCGCCTATAATGGGTTGCTGAAAATTTTCAGCGGTGCGGCTGGTGGAACGACGGGGTTATTTACCATGCTAGTGTCTGAGATTATTGGCGCCGAGCGTGAAAAAGTGGAAATAATGCGCGAAGGCAATCGCCGCGGGCTGTATATCGGCCGAAAAATCGCTGGCGAGATTGAAGCTTTGGAAGGCAAAGATGCGGACAGCCCGGTTATGATCCAAAATTCCAAATATTGGATGGGTCCGAATATTGTTGCGGCGCGCGGTTTAAAATCAAAAGTGCGCGACTTTGGGCGTGTTTGGGATTTTGGCGGCAAGTCAGCTGAAATTTGTCAAATTGATTGGCATGGGCCGAAATAGCGGCTCTTTTCGTAAATTTTTGGGTATTCCCATTTTTGTCAAAGGTTGAATAACGATGGCTTTGATTTCTCCTTCGCGCCGTTTGCGGCGCACTCCGTTCTCTGATGGCGTGGAAGCTGCGGGGGTGAAAGCATATACGGTTTATAACCATATGCTGTTGCCAACGATGTTTCGTTCGATCGAAGAAGATTACCATCATCTCAAATCTGCGGTGCAGATCTGGGATGTGGCCTGCGAACGCCAGATTGAACTGCGCGGCCCTGATGCAGGGCGTTTAATGCAGATGCTGACCCCTCGGGATTTGCGATCAATGCTGGCGGGGCAGTGTTTTTACGTGCCGATCGTGGATGAAACCGGTGGGATGCTGAATGATCCGGTTTCCGTCAAGATTTCGGATGAGCGTTGGTGGATTTCCATTGCCGATAGTGACCTGCTGTATTGGGTTAAAGCGATCGCGCATTCTTTGCGTCTTGATGTTTTGGTGGATGAGCCTGATATCTCTCCTTTGGCCATTCAAGGCCCAAAGGCGGATGATTTGATGGCGAGCGTTTTTGGGGATGCTATTCGCGATATTAAGTTTTTTCGGTATGGGATGTTTGATTTCCAAGGCCGCACCTTGGTTATTGCGCGGTCGGGATATTCAAAACAAGGCGGATTTGAAATTTATGTCGAAGGCTCGGATATCGGGATGGATCTTTGGAACGCGTTGATGGAGGCTGGAAGGCCGTATGATGTGTGGGCGGGTTGCCCAAATTTGATTGAGCGGATTGAGGGTGGTTTGCTGAGTTATGGCAATGATATGACAATGCAAAACACACCCCATGAATGTGGTTTGGGTAAGTTTTGCAACACGCAAACGGCGATTGGGTGCATCGGGCGCGACGCGCTGTTGCGGGTTGCCAAAGAAGGCCCTGTAAAACAGATTCGTGCGCTCGAAATTGAGGGAGGGCCCGTAGGCTCTTGCGATCAGCTCTGGCCGGTGATGGTCAAAGGCAAACAAGTCGGCGCTGTCAGTTCAGCCGCTTGGTCTCCTGACTTTAAAACCAATGTTGCGATCGGTATGGTGCGGATGACACATTGGGACGCCGGCACCGATGTTGATGTGATGACAAAAGATGGCGTGCGCGCAGCGCGCGTGCATGAGAAATTTTGGATTTAAAGGAAAACCTATGTTCAATGCAGTTTTGATTGAAAAAGACGAAGATGGAACGGTAACCGCTGGGATAAAAGCGTTGTCCGAAGAGCAATTGCCAGATGGGGAGGTGACCGTTGCGGTGGAATATTCCACGGTGAATTACAAAGATGGTTTATGCTTTACCGCCAATGGCGGTGGTTTGGTGCGCAATTATCCGCACGTGCCGGGGATCGATTTTGCCGGAACGGTTGAGAGCTCGCAAGATCCCCGTTATTCCGCAGGTGATAAGGTGGTTCTGACCGGTTGGCGCGTTGGCGAAGCACATTGGGGGGGCTTCTCTCAAAAAGCGCGTGTGAAGGCCGATTGGCTTGTGCCGCTACCCGATGGCGTGACACCGCGACAAGCGATGGGCGTTGGCACCGCGGGCCTCGCTGCGATGTTTGGTATTCTTGCGCTTGAAGATCACGGTCTTACACCTGAGAAAGGTACGGTTTTGGTGACAGGCGCCGCGGGAGGCGTGGGCTCAATTGCAGTCGCGATATTGTCGAATTTAGGGTATAACATCGCCGGCGTGACGGGGCGACCTGAAAGCGAATCCTATCTAAAATCATTGGGGGTCAGCGAAATCATACCGCGCGATGAGGTGAATGAGGCGATCAAACGGCCGATGGAGTCGGCGCGTTGGGCGGGGATTGTGGATGCGGTTGGCGGCGAAATGCTGGCCCGCGTTTTAGGCCAATTGGTTTATGGCGGTTCGGCCGCTGCGATTGGCAATGCGGGCGGTGCGAAACTGCCCGCTAGCGTTATCCCATTTTTATTGAGAGGCATTAACCTCTTGGGCATCGATTCGGTTATGCAGACTTATGAAAATAGGCTTCGCGCCTGGCAGCGGATCGGCAAAGATTTACCGATGGACAAGCTTGAGGCGATGATCAGCCCGGCGGTGTTGGCTGATATGCCCCAAGTGGGGGCTCAAATCCTGAAAGGTCAAGTGCAAGGGCGCGTGGTTGTGGATGTGAATGGGTAGAGCCCTTTAAAAAGCTCCGCCGCGAGGTGTCAAAACCTTGCTCGGGCGGAGCTTTCGATCACGATTGTCATTTGTTGAAACCAGGTTGCCCCCGGACTCTTCTTGATAAACAGCGATTTGAGCATCTTCTTGAGCCTCTCGCCAAATTATTTGTTTTCCCGAGTCAGTTTCGGTGGAGAGCTGCCAGTTTCAAGTGGCCCGTAAAAACCAGTGCTCACGCTGTCCGCCATTAAAGGAAGATCGAACAAGAAACCCGTTTCATGGTTTAACGTGGTCGAGCACGGGTCGGAACGAAGTAAACGAGGCACCCACAGGATAGCCTCGCCAGAGACGGCTAGAAGAAGGGCGGGTATACTTTAGATGAAATCACCATCAGGCCCATTGGACCTCAAAGCAAGATAACCCCTATGAGCAGTAGACAAGCTTTCACAAGCGCAGCGCCAGCAATTTCACGTAATCCCTGCGGTTTCTAGGCTGAATAGCCCTTCACCGCCGCTACAATCAGCGGTGCCCAACCAGTACATGTTGTTGTCGCAATCGAAGCGGACATCGGATGGAGAAGGCGAGTAGCCTGCCAACAAATGACGCAGCTCCCACAAAGAACCAAAGAAGCCACTGTTTCATTTGCTTACACCTCCGCTGAAGTTTCGGATTTGCGGGCCAGCACAATCGCGATCAGTGCTACACCGTTTGAGATCAGTTCGATGGCCAGAAAGACGCCCAATACCACCGCTGCAGATTGCGGAAAGTTGGAGAAAATCATCATCGCCAGTATGATCGACAGAGCGCCTGAAATGACCATTATCAAACGGAAGGGACGAAGTTCGTCACTGAAAGCAAAAATCAGACGAACGATACCTACGATCATCATGACGACGGCAACGGCATAGGTTATCGATATCAGGCCGCGCAATGGATGTGCAATCAAGTTGACACCAATGAACAAGACAAGCAGGCCCAAAAGCACTGTTGAAATGCGCGCGCCCCAGCCCTGATCGCCGAAGGCTGAGAACAGCATAATCACGCCTACTAATATAAATGACTAACCAGCCAAAAGCTCAGCGGTCAAAGAAGCCGCCAAAGGGTTCGCCAAGGCGGTAAACCCGCCCAAAAGAGACACTACGCCAGCGATAAGCCAAAAAATCCAATGTTTCATTTGCTTTCCTTTCACTGGTTGGAAATGCGATTTAAAACAGGCGCGGGCGTCTAGTGATCCCGCACCTTTTATGGTCAAATCGTATCTGGTTTTTCGGCTTTGGCGTGCGCATCCGCGCTTGGGTCAAAAATAATCTCGACGCCGGCCTTTTGGCGTATGCTGTCTCTATAAATAGCCTTTATCAGCGCGATCCCCATCAATGCCATCACCAAACTGAAGGGCAGGGCGCCAATCACCATAGCCGTTTGGATTGCCTCTAACCCCCCGACAATCAACAACGCGCCAACCACCAAGCCCAAAGCCGAGCCCCAAAAGATAATATGCGGGCGCCCTTTGGGCCCTTCATCGCCACCGGAATTGATGGTGTTAATGATCAAGACCGCGGAATCGGCTGAGGTGACCAAATAGGTCAGCAAGAGGATCACCACGACAACCGCCATCATCCAGGCCTGCGAGCTGCTAAGAATAACGTCGAGCATCACAAAAAGCTGTGCTTGTGAACCCGCCGTGATGATGCTGTCGCCAGCGGTGCCATCCAGCGTTAAATCAACGGCGGTTCCCCCTACGATGGCAAACCAAATAAAACACATGGTGGCGGGAATAAGCATTGCGCCCAAGACATATTCGCGAATGGTGCGGCCTTTTGAAATTCGGGCAAGGAAAACACCAACAAAAGGTGCAAAAGCGATCCACCAAGCCCAGTAAAATACCGACCAGGCGCCTTGCCACGCGCTTAACGCATCGCCGGTTTCACTGCCGCCAGCCTTCCAGACGGTGAATAAGGTTTTCGGAAGCGTGACAAAATAATCAAACATGCCAACGATCAGCGCCTGCAGGCCAAAAAATGTGCTGCCGAAGACAAGGAAAAAGAACAATATGAAAAAGCTTAGACCCATATTGATGTTTGAAAGCCATTTGATCCCTTTGCCCACGCCTGAAAGCGCCGATAGGGTTGAGGCGCCCATTATCACCAAAAGCGCAAGGATGATACCGGCGGTCGAGGCCGTGCCTTCCGCGTTTAACACCCAGTCTCCGATACCCACACGGTGCAAGCCTGCAATAAATTGCTGAACGCCAAAGCCCAAGGTTTGGGCCACGCCAAGCACCGTGGCCACAACGGCTACGATGTCAATAATGCTGCCGACCGGTCCCGAAAGGCTTTTGCCGAATAAAGGCGCAAGACCGGATCGAATGGTGAGGGGCAGGTTACGCCGATAAGAGAAATACGCCAGCGCTAGGCCGACCAACGCATAGCAGGCCCAAGCAGAGATGCCCCAATGCAAGAATGACCAGCGGTAAGCCGCGCGCACATTATCGGCGTCATATCCTGTGGACAATCCGCGAATGACGTCGGGATTATTACCAAAGTGATAAATTGGTTCGGCGGTTGCAAAGGTGAGCATTCCGATGCCGATCCCAGCGCCGAACATCATCGAAAACCAAGAAAAATTCGAAAATTCGGGTGTGTCGCCGGGTCTGCCAAGCAAGAGCTTGCCCGAGCTTGGAACCAAGGCAAATAACAAACAAACCACAACATAGAAGGCGATGACGAAGATATACCAACTGGCAAAATTGGTTAACAGAAACGAATTTAAGGCGCTTAGGACATTGCTGGCGTTTTCTGGAAAAACAACCGCCCAAATAATCAGCGCGGTTACCAATATTTTCGCACTGATGGTGACGTCCTTGCTGAATCCGGAATAAAACCCCGTATCAGATGTTTCTATTGGAAGGTTCATTAATGCTGGCTTTGTGGCCATTTTGTTATCCTTTTTACTGGTAAACGATCTTGTCTAACAAAACTTTTTAGCTTTGCGTTTAGATTAGTTTGCCGCTTAACCCTTAAATCTTATCAGTTTTTTTTACGTTTATTTCGCTGCACTCATGGTTGGCCACTGGCTGCTACATGGGCGTATTTAAAAATATTCTTTAATAAATAGTCTTTGGTATCGTCTTTATATACAAAAGTATAAATTTGGTCAATCTGTGAAAATTGGGGGGTGGCTTGGTCGAATAGGCTTGTAACTGGGGCTAAAATTGGGTCCTGTCTTCCTCTCATTGTACCGGGGCTGCCATGCTTGATTGTGCGTTTGTAAGATCTCAATTTCCCGCTTTTAGCGAAGCTGCTTTGCAGGGGCAGGCATTTTTTGAGAATGCCGGCGGCTCTTACACCTGTCAGCAGGTGATCGATCGTTTGTTCCGTTTTTACACGCAGCGTAAAGTTCAACCCTATGGGGCTTATGCAGTTTCTGAGCTGGGTGGCGCCGAGATGGATGAAGCGGGTGCGCGTTTATCCGCCATGATGGGTGTTGCGGCCCATGAGCTCAGTTTTGGGCCATCAACGACCCAGAACACTTATGTGCTTGCACAGGCTTTCAGGGCTTTTTTGGCAACAGGCGACGCAATTATTGTAACCAATCAGGATCATGAAGCCAATTCAGGGGCGTGGCGGCGGCTAAAAGATGCGGGAATCATTGTCAAAGAATGGAGTTTAAACGCTTTAACCGGCCAATTGGATATTGCCGATTTAGAGAGGCTGTTGGACCGAAACGTAAAATTGGTGTGTTTTCCGCATTGCTCAAACGTGGTGGGGCAAGTGAACCCGGTTTCGCAGATTGTTTCTTTGATACATGCAAATGGATCTTTCGCCTGCGTAGACGGGGTGAGCTATGCGCCGCATGGCCTGCCAAACCTTGCCGAATTGGGGGCAGATATCTATCTGTTTTCTTCCTATAAAACCTATGGTCCGCATCAGGGTATTATGGTGGTGCGCGAAGCGTTGGCGCGGCAATTGCCCAATCAGGGGCATTTTTTCAATTCGGATTATCTTAACAAACGGTTCACGCCGGCAGGGCCTGATCATGCGCAAATCGCCGCCTGCGCGGGTATGGCGGATTATATTGATGCGCTATATGAGGCACATTTTAGAACGGATGCAGCACCTGTGAAGCGCGCCGCGGCGGTTCATGATTTGATGCGGGCGCATGAGCAAAGCCTGCTACAGCCTGTGCTTGATCTTTTGCGCGCGAAAAACGCGGTGCGGCTGCTTGGGTCTGATAAGGCTGAAAATCGGGCGCCAACCGTTGCGATTGATCTGGGGGTTTCGGCGCGGCCCATGGCCAAAGCCCTCGCCGCGCGCGGCATCATGGTGGGTGATGGAGATTTTTACGCTAATCGGGCGTTGCGCGCGATGGGTGTTGATCCTGATCAAGGCGTGTTGCGGCTGAGTTTTGTTCATTATACGAACCAAGCCGAAATTGATAAATTGCTGAATGCACTAGATGATTTACTTTGATCCAGATCAGGTTGCGGCATCGTAAAAGCTAAAAATATGCGAGGGAATGTGCAGCAAAACGCTCCGATTATTTACTGGGTTCGCCGCGATTTACGTCTGAGTGACAATCCAGCGCTTTTTGCTGCGGCCGAGCAGGGCAGGCCGGTGTTGCCGGTGTTTATTCGAGACGCGGCTGTGGATCGTTTAGGGGCAGCCCCGAAATGGCGCCTTGGGCTGGGTTTGGAACAGTTTGATCAGGCGTTGCAGAGCGTTGGGAGCCGGCTGACGTTTCGATCTGGCGCAGCGCTGGAAACTTTGCATGCGCTGATCAAGGAAAGCGGCGCCGATGCCGTGTTTTGGGCGCGTGAATATGACCCTAAATCGGTAGAGCGCGATAGCGATATAAAAGGAAAGCTGAAAGATCTTGGGATTCATGCGCGCAGCTTTGGCGGTAAATTGCTGCATGAACCCTGGAGCGTGCAAACCAAGACAGGTGGTTACTATAAGGTGTACACGCCTTTTTGGAATGCGGTTAAAAACCGAGAAATTCCTGCGCCGCTATCAGCGGTAACAAAACTTCAAGCGCCGGCAAATTTTCCATCTTCAGAAAACCTGTCTGGCTGGTCGCTTGGATCTGCGATGCAACGGGGGGCGGTGGTCGTGCGCCCGTATGTAAGGCTGGGTGAAGAGGCAGCGCACACGCGGTTGACCAATTTTTTTCAGTCCGACATTGCCTCATATAATCGGTTGAGAGACGTACCGGCCGTTTTGGGCACCTCTGGTCTTTCGGAAAATCTGGCGGTTGGGGAAATCAGCCCCTATCAATGCTGGCATGCAGGCCTGAGGGCATTGCAGGATGGCAAAGATGGCGCTGAGACATTTTTGAAAGAGATTGTTTGGCGCGAATTCGCCTATCATCTGATGCATCATACGCCGCATATTTTGGAGCAAAATTGGAAACCCGGCTGGGATCGGTTTCCTTGGAATAAAGACGAGCAGGATCCGGCAGTGCTGGCGTGGAAACAAGGCCGCACAGGCGTGCCTTTTGTAGACGCCGCGATGCGCGAGATGTATGTCACCGGACGCATGCATAACCGTGGCCGAATGATCGTGGCCTCTTTCCTTACAAAACATCTGATGACCGATTGGCGTATCGGGTTGCGATGGTTTGAATCGTGTTTGATCGATTGGGACGCGGCCAGCAACGCGATGGGCTGGCAATGGTCTGCAGGGTCGGGGCCGGATGCCACTCCGTATTTTCGGGTTTTTAACCCCGAGACCCAATTGGTCAAATTTGATCCAAAAAACCTGTATCAACGCCAATGGCTGGCCGAGGGGTCTCCTGCGCCAAGCCGCACCGCTTCACTTTATTTTGAGGCCATACCAAAAAGCTGGAATTTATCTGCCGATTTGGCATATCCTCACCCCGTTATTTCTCTGGCCGAGGGACGCCAGCGCGCGTTAGATAACTATAAGAATCGCGACTTTTAAGAGGTAATGATGCTGTTTACGTCGACCCAAAATCAAAAGAACTTGCCACGCTATTTTTCGCGAGTGTTTGATATGGCTTGCAATATGAATTCTGGCCAGTTGGACTTTGCGTTAAGCGATGGCCGCGTGTTTCGGGCGATTGGCAGAAACAAGGGCCCGATCGCGCAGTTAAATATTCACAATCCTGATATTTTTGCGCGCCTGATCCGCGAGGGGGATTTGGGGTTTTGTGATGCCTATTTGGATCAGTGGTGGAGCACGCCAGACTTGCAGGCGTTTATGGATTTGATTCACGCAGACAATGATGATCTCTATGATGGATTTCCCGGAATGGCGTTGGTGCGTTTCTATGAAAAATTTCGATTTTGGCTGCAACGTAATTCAAAAAAACAAGCGCTGAAAAATATCAGCTACCACTATGATTTGGGCAATGACTTTTATCAACTATGGCTTGATGAGACGATGACCTATTCCTCTGCCTTGTTCAAAACCGGACAAGAAAGTTTGGAAAATGCGCAATTGGCAAAATACGCCTCGATGGTCGAACAGATGGATGTAAAATCGGGAGATCATATTTTAGAAATTGGCTGCGGGTGGGGTGGATTTGCAGAATATGCCGCCAAAGAGCATGGATTAAGAGTAACCGGCCTTACCCTGAGCAACGAGCAGCTTGTATTTGCCCGCGAACGCATTGAAGCACTGGGCCTGTCCGATTTGGTAGAGTTCAAGCTGCAAGATTATCGGGATGAAACCGGGCAATATGACGGGATTGCAAGCATCGAAATGTTTGAAGCTGTGGGTCAAAAATATTGGCCTTCATATTTTAAAGTTTTGCGCGATTGTTTGAAACCCGGGCGACATGCGACGCTTCAGATTATAACGGTGCAAGATGCGCGCTGGGACGTCTATCAAAGAGGTGTGGATTTCATTCAGAAATATATTTTTCCGGGTGGAATGCTGCCCAGTCCGAGCGCTTTGAGAACCGAGATTGAAACCGCCGGTCTGAATGTGGTCCGATCCTTAGAATTTGGCGAAAGCTATGCGCAAACCCTGCGCCGCTGGCATGATGTGTTTAATGGAAAATGGGATCAAGTGGCCGCTTTGGGATTTGATGAGCGCTTTCGCCGCATGTGGAATTTTTACCTTACATCTTGCGCTGCAACGTTTTCGACCAGCAATTGTGACGTGACGCAGATTACCGTGACCAACCGATAGCCGCTTTTTGGGTGCGTAAGGTGGTGTGATCTTTATCTATGTCTTCCAACAGGTGCGTCTGATCTATAGTCTATATAACAGCCCGAGCGTCGCTAAACTGCAATAGCGTAGCGGTGCTTTCGCTTGAGTTATGGGCCCAGAGCCACTATGGGGTTGGCACACACGGTCGAATTGAAAGGGGTTTCATGCAATATGCGCCTGCCTTAGAGCATTTGGTTGGCAATACGCCATTGATCAAGCTGCTAAATGCCAGCGAGGAAACCGGATGTACGATTTTAGGAAAGGCTGAATTTCGCAATCCTGGCCAATCTGTTAAGGATCGCGCAGCTTTGTTCATCATCAAAGATGCAATCGCAAAAGGCATGCTTCGCCCCGGTGGCGTTATCGTTGAAGGGACTGCTGGGAATACGGGGATTGGATTGGCCGTGGTTGGAGCCTCAATGGGTTTCAAAACGGTGATTGTAATTCCCGATACCCAAAGCCAGGAAAAAAAAGACGCGTTGCGTCTGCTTGGGGCGCAGTTGGTTGAAGTACCCGCGGTCCCGTATAAAAACCCAAATAATTATGTGCGGTATTCCGGGCGCTTAGCGGCTGAAATTGCTAAAACCAGTCCAAATGGTGCGATTTGGGCCAATCAATTCGATAATATTGCCAATCGTCAGGCGCATATTGAAACCACGGGTCCTGAAATCTGGGAGCAAACCGAGGGCAAGGTAGATGGGTTCATTTGTGCTGTCGGTTCTGGGGGAACGCTGTCTGGCGTTGCGGCAGCCTTGCAGCCGAAAGGCGTTAAAATCGGGTTGGCTGATCCGATGGGGGCGGCGCTTTATTCCTATTACACCGAGGGCGTTTTTAAGTCTGAAGGCGGGTCTATTTCGGAAGGTATCGGGCAGGGGCGTGTGACTGCAAACTTAGAAGGGTTTCAGCCGGATTTTGCCTATCAGATCAGTGATCACGAGGCGCTACCGATCGTTTTTGATCTGATGCAGCATGAAGGCTTATGTTTGGGCGGGTCGTCAGGGATCAACGTGGCGGGCGCGATGCGCATGGCGCGCGACTTGGGCCCCGGACATACGATTGTAACCATTCTTTGCGATTCTGGCGCGCGTTATCAGTCAAAGCTGTTTAATCGTACGTTTTTGCGTGAGAAGGGCTTGCCGGTCCCTGAATGGCTCGAAGAGGCGACGCGCGTCGTGCCAGAAGTGTACGAAACCCCGTGAAGGCGGTCGCTAAATTATGGGCTTGGGGCCTGCTGTGGTTTATCTGGATGGGTCTCAACCTAGCCGCTTTCGCCCAATCGAGCCTACCGGATTATACGCGATGGAGCTCTGAGTCTGCCTATGTCGAACGGCAAATTTTGCAACAGAACGTTTCGGAAAGCCTGCGCGGTTTGGTTGCGAATTGGCGGGATCAATTTATCCGGGCGAGCGAAGCGAATTCGGGCCGTATTGCGACTTTACAGGAACAAATATTAGCGCTTGGCGATCCCCCAGCGGAGGGGCAGAGCGATCCTTTGGCGCAGCGCCGAAGGGCGTTGAACGCGGATTTGGCAAAGCTGCAACTGCCCGTTGCGCAAGCCCAAGAAGCCCTGAGTAAGGCGCAGGGGCTGGTCAAGGAAGTCGATCAACTGATCCGAGCTGAACAAAAATCAGCATTGTTCGAATTGTCAAAAAGTCCGCTTTCGATTGTGGCTTGGCCTAAAGCTTTGCTTGAGCTCAGCGATATTCTGGGCGGCTTACTTGGGGAAACGTTTGAAACGATACCGCTTGCGCTGACTCTGCTGGCGGGGAAGCAGCTTCTTGCCTCTTTCGTGTTAAGCCTTCTTATCGCGCTGCTATTGCTGCTTGCCGCGCCGCGCATAGTACAGCGGCTGAGCAGAGATCTGATTTATCAACGCCAAGGTTTGGTCTCCAGCACTGGGTTTTTAAGCACGCTGGTGATCGCTGTGGTGAAGGCGTCGGGGCTGCATTTTCTTTTATTGACGCTGTTGGAAAACGGCTTTTTGGGATTTCAGGGCACGTTGCTGATCGAGCGGGCGCTTGATCATTATTGGGCGGCCTGGATTTTTGGTGCGTTCTGGCTAGGGCAACGCTTATTCGTAGGGGAAACAGCGGTTCTAATCGCGGATGGCAAACAGAATGACGAGCGCAATGCCCGGTTGGTCGGTGTCTTGGCAGTTGTTTTTATTATTCATGCGGTGTTGGATCTGGTCGCGCATTATGAAGCCAGCTCACCGCATGTTCTGGTGATTTGGACGTTTCCCCTTTTGGTTTTAACAGCGTTGATTTTGATGCGTTTGGCGCAACAACCGGTTGCAAGCGCTGAGGAGGCGGTCGCGCTTGGCGCGTCTGTAGAGAAAACAGCTCCGCTTTACCAAACGATGATGTGGTTGCTCAGACGGGTGTCTCGCTTCGTTGCGATCATTGCCATCTTGGCTGGTGCGCTGGGTTATATGAACGCGGCCAATGCTTTGCTGTATCCGTTTGTGCTCACGCTTGGCTTGTTGGCTTCAATTTTGGTTTTGCAGCGCTTGGTGAGCGATACATATGAAGTTTTCCTCGGCAAGGCCGGAGCCGGCAAGGATGCGTTGTTGCCGATTTTAATTGGCTTTTCGTTCCTTTTGTTGGCGCTTCCAGTTTTTGCGCTTATTTGGGGGGCGCGGGCGGTTGATCTGATAGAGCTTTGGAGCCAGGTGTTGAGAGGTGTCCAAATTGGTGAAACGCGCCTGTCACCTGGAGAGTTTTTAACGTTTGTCATCATTTTTACCGCGGGCTATATGGCCACCCGGTTTGTTCAATCGGCGTTAAAAGCTTCCGTACTGCCAAAAACATCGATTGATCCGGGCGCGCAAACGGCTCTGGTATCTGGAATCGGATATATCGGCATCTTTCTGGCCGCGTTGGTTGCGATTTCTTCGATTGGGATCGATCTGTCATCTCTGGCCATCGTTGCGGGTGCGTTATCGGTTGGCATCGGCTTTGGCTTACAAAATATCGTGTCAAATTTTGTATCGGGCATAATTTTATTGATCGAGCGCCCAGTGAGTGAGGGCGACTGGATCGAGGTGGGCGGAAAAATGGGTTATGTGCGCAATATTTCTGTTCGCTCCACGCGGATCGAAACTTTTGATCGCAGTGATATTATTGTTCCAAATGCGGATCTTGTTGCTGGTGTGGTCACGAATTACACCCGCGGCAACACTTTGGGCCGGGTTATTGTTCCCGTTGGCGTGGCCTATGGAACGGATACCAAACATGTGGAACGGCTATTATTAGAGATCGCAGGAAAACACCCGCTGGTGATGGGTGATCCTGCCCCATATGTGGTTTTTAGCGCCTTTGGTGACAGCAGTTTGAATTTTGAAATCAGAGCTATTCTGCGCAATGTGAATGCGATGTTGAGCGTGAAAACAGATTTAAATCATGAGATTGCTGCCGTGTTCCAGGCCGAAGGGATTGAGATGCCCTTTGTTCAACGCGATATTTGGCTCCGAAACCCAGAAGCGCTGGCCGGTGGTGCAAATAGGTTAAAAAACGGCTGATTATTTACGGTTAACCTTTCGGAGTCTTATACAGGACGCGCGGTTTTGAAAAATAGACCAGAGATTGAGCGCAGAAGGGCAGTGTATCGGCTCTGATGAGCGATGTGCCCGTTTTCGAGCAACTCCGCATCGATTGGTGTTGTGCTTCTGTGTTGCGCGGCATTGTCTGTGGCACGAAGGATTTACAAGCCGAGCGCAATACGCAGAAGCTTTTTTTCCTTTAAACACCTTATAAGGATTTTGAAGACTTGGGTTTTGTCGCTTTTTAATGGTGGCACAAGCCTCTTGCAAATCACCCAGTGGTCGGGCTAAACCCCGCTGATGGACAGGTGGCCGAGTGGTCGAAGGCGCACGCCTGGAAAGTGTGTAGGCGGGAGACCGCCTCCAGGGTTCGAATCCCTGTCTGTCCGCCACTAAGTCAATAATATCAATTACTTAGTGTAAATTTTATAACATACCCATCATCCTACCCATCTAAAGTAAATGTGGTCGTTTATCATTAATCTTGTAGTATTTTATGGTTATGGGGGTAGGGACCGAGGTTGTGCACCGCCACCCCATGTCAATATGTATTGCTTTTATCCAAACTTAGAAAAATTCATTAACTAAGATTAATAGCATCAAGTGCATTTGCTTTCATTGTTTTATTCAATGAACCAATTTCTCCGGTCTTGATCTGGAATATTTGGATGGAAATGGGACTCTTAATTACGTCATATCCGCAAGAAATAATTCCGAAAAATAAAAGTTATGGCAGGTGCCATTTTGCCAATTTCAGAGATGTCACGAAAGTACCTTATATTATAGTGGTTTCGTGACATCACCACGGGCAACCTCACGTCTGCTAAAACCCGATATTTGAAAAAAGGTAAGATTTGGGATTAACGATACTTGAATAATTACTATTGGAGTTTCGTGTCGATGAAACTTGACCCTTTTCCATTGCAGGTATGTAACCAAGCGTCAGGGCCGCAAAGCAGCTTTGGTATTCTTAAAGAAAATCATGAAGCGATATGGAAGTCCACATCAAATAGTGACAGACAGATTGAAATCGTATCGCGCAGCTATGAAGGTAATTGGGAATCAAGCGGTTCAAGATGTCGGTGGCCGAAAGAAGAAAGTTACCGGGCGGTGGGCGAACAACAGAGTTAAGAATTCACATCTGCCCTTTCGACGACGAGAACGTGCGATGCTGCGATTTAGGCGTATGCACAGCCTCCAAAAATTTGCCTCAGTCCACGCCTCGTTTCACAATCACTTCAATTCACAAAGGTCCCTCTCCAAGCGCAGTACTTTCAAGCGAAACCGTGACGCTGCTCTCAACGAGTGGCGCTCCTTACTGATCTCATAGAAAGGGCCGTTAATCGATTTCTGATGCTTAGGCTACTTAGTCTGACAGCACCAATCTGTCCCCTGTCTCGTCATAGACTTTGCCAACCAGAAAGGCAGAGGGTCCACGAGAGGGGTGCTTGCCCCGCTTGATAACTGATCTCTTTTGCAGCTGCTCCTGAACCCGATCAAATTGTTCCTGATCTATTATGGCTGCGCGAAGACCTTCATATGGAACGTCGCCACATTTTTAATTTTAACGGTCCAGTCTATCCGCAATTGCTGCGATCCGGTACATCTCACGCATAACCGGTTTTTCTATTAATTTGCCGTCGATCACAATCAGACCAGTATCCGCTTTTTCAAATTCGTTGATAATGCGACGGGCGCGACCAATTTGCGCGTCGCTCGGTGTGAATACTTCATTCAGCGCAGCAATCTGTTTTGGATGCACCGAGCCCTTACCAGAAAACCCCAAGTCGCGAACCTTTTCGGCCTCAACGCGCATCCCTTCAGGGTCATCGAGATCAAGAAACGGCACATCAATCACGTCTAATCCGGCGGCAGCAGAGGCATGCACCACGCGCGAGCGTGCATAGATCAACGCGTCAAATGTATTTTGGCATCGCAGTTCAGCCGCCATATCGACGCCGCCGAAAAACATCGCATCAATGCGCTCCGAACATTTGGCAATCTCAAACGCGGCTTCAAGCCCCTCATTGGTCTCAATAATAACGTGCAACCGCGTTGCATGGCCCGCTTCTGTTAACAATTGATCCAAAATCACCACTTCGTCTGGCGTACGTAGCTTGGGCATCATCAAGGCAGGTGGCGGGGTCTTGCTGTTTAAGACGGCATTCACATCCTCGATCCCAAAGCGTTCGCGCATCGAATTGATGCGTAGGATCCGCTCGACACCGTCATCGGCTTGCGGGGTTTCAAACAGCTTCAAAGCTTTTTGCCGCGCTTCGGCTTTGTCTTTCGGGGCAATCCCGTCTTCAAGCTCAACGCAGACCATATCTGCACCCGAGGCCAGCGCTTTTGGGAACATGTCAGGGCGCAAGCCTGGTGTGAAAATGAAACTGCGGCGCGGGCGAATAATTCGGTTTGTCATGTCAGATGCCTTTCAGGTGATGCCATGCAGCGTTTTTGTTTCAAGATAATCTTCTAGCCCCATCAATCCGCCTTCGCGGCCATTGCCCGATTGCTTGTAGCCGCCAAAGGGGGATCCGTAATTGAAGCCCCCCCCGTTGACGTGAATGGCGCCAACGCGCAGGCGCGCAGAAACACGCTCTGCACGAGCCGCGCTGCCAGTTTGCACATAAGCGGCCAGCCCGTAGGGCGTATCATTGGCAATCGCTATCGCCTCATCTTCATTTTCAAAGGGAATGATCACCAAAACGGGACCAAATATTTCTTCCTGCGCAATCGCCATATCGTTGGAGACATCTGCAAAGATCGTTGGCTTCACGTACCAACCAATTTCACAGCCTTCGGGTTTGCCGTGACCGCCTGCCAATAAGGTTGCCCCTTCGGCAATCCCCTTATGGATCATTGCCTGCACACGTTCATATTGAAGGCGGTCAAAGAGAGGGCCGATATGATCACCCGCCTTGGCCGGATCCCCAACGATCGTTGCCTCGGCCGCCTGCTTCGCGATTTTGAGCACCTCGTCATAACAGGCGCGCTCGACCAGAAGCCGCGTTGGAGCATCGCAAGATTGTCCGGTGTTAAACATACATTCACCGACCGAGGCGGTGACGCGCTCTGCAAGATCGCAATCCGCGAAGACGAGATTGGGTGATTTACCACCCAGCTCAAGCGTCACCCGTTTGACGGTTTCGGCCGCATCCCGAGTGACCGCTGCCCCAGCACGCGTTGAACCGGTAAACGATATCATCTGTACATCGCGGTGACGCGACAGCGCCGAACCAACCGTGTCTCCAAGGCCATTGATCAGGTTAAACACTCCAGCTGGATAGCCGGCCTCATGAATAATTTCCGCATAGATCATTGCGGAAATCGGCGTATGCTCGGAGGGTTTTAAAATACAGGTACAGCCGGTGGCCAGCGCCGGAATAACCTTAAGCGCGATCTGATTCATCGGCCAATTCCAAGGCGTAATCAGCCCACAAACGCCAATCGGTTCGCGTATCAAAATATCACTATTGGATAGAATGCAGCGTTCCTCAAGCGTTTCAAGCGCCTCTATGAAGCCAATAAGATGGCCAATCGCGGCATCGGCCTGCGCGTTGCGTGCCATACTAATCGGGGCGCCCATCTCTATACGCATCGCCTGTGCAAGATCCTCGAACCTCTTTTCAGTGACAGCTTTCAACGCTTTAAGAAGCGCCAAACGATCTGCTTTGCTGGTCAAAGAAAAGCTATCAAAGGCAGATTTAGCAGCGGCGACTGCGCTGTCCACATCCGCTGCATTGCCCAAAGCGACCGTTCCAATTTGTTCTTCCGTGGCAGGGTTCAGAACTGGCATTGAGGCCTCTGAGATTGGGTTAACCCACTGCCCAGAGATATAAAAGTTTGAAAGGTTCTTCATTTGATTTTATTCCACTTTTTTCCAGGCGTAGTGTTCATATTGCTTATCAACGGGTGTACGCGCCAAATGGTTGACGTAGTTGCTGATCGTTTTTTGAGCCAAGCCCAGAACGACCTCTAACATATTCTGATGAGTGAAACCGGCGCTTAGGAATTTTGAGATTTCAGCGTCACTTGCGTGCCCATGATTACGCAACAACAGCAAGGTAAAATCGCGTAAAGCTTCGAGCCGGGCCGTGGGAAGAGCTGTTTCGTCGCGCAGAGCATTTGATACCGCCTTATCAATCCTCATAGCCTTGGCCATGTAAGTATGCGCTGGAACGCAGAAGTGACATTGATTTTCGACATTGATGCTCTGCCAAACCACAGTTTTCTCTTCATCCGTAAAGCTTGATGCCATGAACGCTTTATGGAGCGCAGCATATGCTGTTAGCGTTTCTGGAGATTCTGCGGTTACGGCGTAAAACCCATTTGGCCCCGAATGCTCAAGCAATTGCCGCAAGAGTGGTTTGCTTTTCTCTGGGGCTGTTTCAACATCGTGCTTTTGGAATGCGCTGTACATTATTGGTTTTTTCCTTCCCTTAGCGTGCTTTAGCCAAAGCGCTTTCTACCAAAAGCTCCATTTCGGCGGGGCTCGTGGTTCTGGGGTTTGTACCCGCCGCACTATCTTGCATTGCTTTTTCGGCAATGCGACCGGCACAATCTGCGGGCACTCCGATTTCACTTAGAGATCGTGGGATATTGATGTCGTCAAGAAGGCGCTCCACCTCTACAATGAAGGCATCAACGGACGAATCTGTGAGGCCCATGGCATCTGCCATGCGCTTTACCTTGTGCTCCATGCCCGGCAAGTTGAACCGTAGAATAACTGGCAGTATGATTGCGTTGGTGAGCCCGTGCTGTGTATTAAACTCAGCGCCCACCATATGCGAGATGGCGTGCACATGCCCCAAGCCTTTTTGGAACGCGATCCCGGCAAGGCAAGAGCCGACAAGCATGCCGGCACGCGCGGCCATGTTCTCCGGCGCGCGTACTGCCACTGGCAACCATTTCACAACCAGAGCCAGCCCTTCCAGCGCAAGGCCGTCACATAGCGGATGAAAACCTGGCACGCAAAAGGCCTCAATTGCATGCACCAGGGCATCCGCGCCGGTCCAGGCGGTCAGATTGGCGGGCAGGCCAACGGTCAGTTCTGGGTCAAGCAGCGCCAAAGATGGCTTCAATTGCGGATGGTAGATGCAGAATTTCATCCCTTTACCCGTATGGGTGACCATCGCTGTACTTTCAGTTTCGGCGCCAGTTCCGGCCGTGGTAGGAATGGTGATCAGCGTTGGAAACGCTTGATCAGGGCCAATATCTGCCGGCTCGGCTTCCCATTCAAACTCCCAAAGATCTATTTCATTTCTGGCCGTAAGGCAGATGGCCTTACCGCCATCCATCGCACTGCCGCCTCCAATCGCAATGATCGCATCGTGATTGCCCAAGCGAAATTTATCGCGCCCAATGCCAATTTCATCATCACGCGGATTTGGCGATATTTCCGAAAATAAGCCGGCGGACAGGCCTGCGTCAGACAAAGAATTTTGCAGCCGTGAAATGAACGGCAAATTTCGGCTGCCTTTATCGGTGACGATCAAGGGATTTCTCAGCCCCAGCACCGCGCAATGTTGCCCAATTTCCCCAAGACGGCCCGGCCCATATGCGATGGGTATTGGGAAGGTCCAATCCTGTGGTTCCAAAATGTCAGCGTCAGTCATGCTATCTAGTGCTTTCATTGATCAATTCGCTGGGCGTTGTGGGATAGAACGATCCAACCCGCGTACAATTTTTTTATCTAGGTCAAAAAACGGTGGTTGAACGATTTGAGCATCGTGCAGGCTGCCGTTAGGCAGGCGCATCGCGAGGGTACGGCCGACCCAATCGCCCGGTGCGTTAAAATGCACATAGCCGATGCCAAGGCCCAGCGTTGGGGAGGGGATCCCTGCGGTAATACGCCCGACCTCAGTGCCACCCTCGAAGACCCGTGCGCCTGCGGCCGGGGTTTCCGTTCTGCATGTCAGCCCAAAGAGACAGCATTGCCTGTCCTTCTTCAAAAGCGCCGTCCGACCGATAAAATCGCCTTTTTCCATGTTAACGAAAGGTGCCAAGCCAGCCTCGAAAGGCGTCATATCCGGCGTAATATCGGTGCCATTTCCAAGAATACCGCCTTCGATCCTGCGGATGGTCAAGGCGTGGGTGGATGAAAACTCCATTCCATGCGGCGCGCCGCAATCCATCAGATGATCCCAAAGCGCCAGATGATCCGTCTGCGCCCCGTTGCTGTAAATTTCATAACCGAGCTCATTGGTAAATCCGGTGCGCGAAACATAGAGCGTTTGACCGCCCAAGTCATAATATCCGGAACGAAAATATTTCATTGTATCGTCAATCACCCCGTTTGAGGCAGAGGTCATGATCGCCATCGAGGCGGGCCCTTGAATTTGCAATACGCGACTGTGCGGGTCGCATATCGTGACGTCAAAGCCCTCAGAATGCGCCATCAACCAGGCTTCCATTGGGCCATCGGCCTGCACATACCAAAAACGGTCTTCCGCCAACCGAAACATCACCCCATCCATAAAGATGCCGCCTTGCGGGGTGCAGGCAATCGCGTAATATCCGCGGCCTTCGGTCATTGTTGCAATCTTTCGGGCAAATACTTTTTCTAGAAACGCAACGGCATCCGGCCCGCAGATTTCGATCGGCTTTTCAGGGACGTCAAAGATCAGCGCTTTTTGACGCAGACACCAATATTTATCGAGATAATCTTCACCCATATAAATTGTGAAGAACCGCCCTGCATAAACACCTTTCACCATCTCAGGTCGGCGTGTGCGTTCGATAAAGGGAGATTCCTCAAAACGACGGGCGCTTATAGCGACGCTTTTATGTAAATCAGAGGCTTCTTGAAGATTGCTCATGTCTTTTCCATTAGATCGTTATCTGGGCAGGGGCGTAGGATGGTGGGTGGCGCATGTGCGGTGACGGATGGCGCTGGGCCTGTGAACAATTCAACCTCGATCAGGCAGGAATGCGCGCTTGGGCCTTGCCCCAGTTTTGATGTGCCCTTGTCACGGGTCAGCACGTTGGGATTGCCATGTTTGCACAAACCGGTTTCATCGGGATCATACCAGGCCCCGGTGCTCATCTGAACGACAGCAGGGCGCATGGCCGGATCAACCACAATGCCAGCTAGGCAGGCACCGCGATCGTTAAACGCACGCACAAGATCCCCGGTTTTGAGCCCGCGCATAAGGGCATCGTCAGGATGCATGTGCAATGGTTCGCGCCCTGCAACTTTACTGGCCTTGCTGACAGAGCCGTGATCGAGCTGAGAGTGTAATTTTTCCTTTGGCTGATTTGATATCAGATGAAGCGGATAGTCAGCTCCATTGCCCAACCATTCATAGGGTTCCTGCCAAAGCGGATGCCCGGGGCAATCGGTGTAGCCAAAATCTGCAACCGTTTGTGAAAAGATTTCAATTCTACCACTAGGTGTGCTCAGCGGATTTGCTGCAGGGTCGGCGCGAAAATCTTCTAACATAACGGTGGGACGCGCAGGCTCCGCAAGTTTAAACCAGCCTTTGTCAAGAAAACGGTCATACTCGGGCATCTCGATGCCGTCTTTATGGGCTCGATTGATTGTTTGATCGTATATCTGCCTTTGCCAATCTGCAGCGCTAAGCCCTTCGGTGAAAGCCTCTGCAACATCCATGGCCCCAGCAATGCCCGCAAAAATCTCATAATCGTCGCGGGCCTGCGCAAAGGGTTCTGTCAGTTTCGCCATGGCAATCACATAGGGGTCGCGCGGGGTTATCGCGATATCAGCACGTTCCATCGGGGTGGTGCAGGGCAGTACGATATCAGCGTGTTTGGCAAGTGAATTCCAGCACCATTCATTGACGATGATCGTGTCAGGCCGTTGCCAAGCCTGCATCATCAGGTTCAGGTCTTGATGATGGTGAAAAGGATTGCCTCCGGCCCACCATACCAGTTTAATATCAGGATATGTATATTGTCCCCCATCAAAATCGAAGGGCTGACCAGGATTAAGCAGCATGTCAGTGATGCGGGCCACCGGAATAAAGTTTTCAACCGGATTTTCTCCCTGTGGAAGAGATGCTCCGGAAATGCTTTTGAATTTGCCTCCGATGTAATTCATCGCGCTGTAACCAAATCCAAACCCGCCACCGAGCTGACCGATCTGGCCTAGCATTGAGGCCAATGTAATACCCATCCAGAAGGGTTGCTCACCATGGTCTTGACGCGTGAGCGACCAACTGAGTGAAATCATCGTGCGCTGGGCGGCCATTCGGCGGGCCAATCTGCGGATCGTCTCTGCAGGAATTTCACAAATCTCGGCTGCCCAATCTGCGGTTTTTGCGATGCCGTCTTGCTCGCCCATCAAATAAGGCAGGAAGGCTTCAAATCCCTGTGTATAACGATCCAAAAACGCCTGATCTGTAAGCCCTTCGACCTGCAAAGTATGCGCTAGCCCCAGCATCATCGCCACATCCGTATTTGGGCGCAGGGGCAGCCATTCAGCGCCAACCTGCTCAAGCATGTCAGATTTTATCGGGCTGACATTGATAATCTCGATTCCCGCGCCGCTTGCGGCCAACAGGGCGTCGCGCTGAATATGACATCCGGTGCCGCCCTGACTGATCTGACCGTTTTTCAGCGGCACGCCTCCGAAACAGACAAAAAGCTGCGTGTGGTCCCGGATCAGCTCCCAACTTGTGCAGGTGTCCAGATAAGCGCGAAAGCTGCCCAAGATATGCGGCACCATAGCCTCGGCAGCGGCAAAACTATAGGTGAATTTTGAACTGGTAAAGCCACCGATGCAGTTCAAAAACCGCTTAAGCTGACTTTGGGCGTGGTGAAACCGGCCGGCGCTGGCCCAACCGTAAGAGCCGCCATAGATCGCCTGATTGCCAAAATCGCGGCGCACACGCGTGAGCTCATCCGCAACCAAACGATTCGCTTCCGCCCAGCCTACGGCGACGAACGGCTCGCGCCCGCGCAACTCGGTGCTTTGGCCAGCTTTGCCCTCTAACCAGCTTTTGCGTATCATGGGCATATCTATGCGCATTGGCCCATGTTGCACATCCAAAATGCCTGGCCCAATGGGAGAGGGGTCTTGGTCATGCTCGAAGGGTAGCAGCGCTTGCACGCAGCCATTTGCGACCTTGGCGCGATATGTGCCCCAATGCGTACTTGTCAGGGGCAGGGCAGGTGTTTTTACCATAGCGCTAACCTTCAGCCGGCTGGGTTTGATGTGTAGCGTTCCTGCAGCTTCACGCTCCAGGCAGCGGTCATTCGGTCTGCGATGATTGCGATAACCGCCATGCCGATCCCCGCGGTCATACCAACGCCAAAATCACCATCTCCCAGTCCGATATAGACTTGTTGGCCTAGGCCGCTGGTGCCCACTAAGGCCGCGATAACCAGCATAGAAATCCCGAACATGATTGTTTGGTTAAGGCCCAGCATCATTTCAGGAAGGGCCAAGGGAATCTTTACCCGCCACAATAATTGCCAACGGGTGCAGCCCATACAAGTGGCTGCTTCAATCACCTCATGTGGTACGTTTCGCAATCCATGCTCAGAATAGCGGATTGCAGGGACCATGGCATAAGCTATCACAGCCAGGAGGGCTGTGAATTCGCCAATTTTGAAGATCATTACAAAAGGGATCAGCAACACAAAGAGTGGCATGGTTTGCAGCGTGTCATTAATGGGCTGTAAAAATCGCGAAACAGGTTTGAATTCAGAGGCTAAAATGCCAAGTGCAGAGCCGAGGGTGAATGATAAAACGACGCCAATGCCGCAGAGATAAACACTCAGCAAGGTCTGCGGCCAGATGCCTGACAGTAACAGGTAGGCGAGCCCGATTAAAACGGAGAAAGCCAGCTTTGGGCCAGATAACTGCCAGCAAACAAAGGCCATAATCAACCAGAGCGCTGGCCATGGCATGCGGGTCAATCCAAAAAACAGCACAATCGCCAGCAAGCCAATCACCATCGCAAGTCTCTGCCGCCCGCGCAGCCCTGCAAGTGCCATCAGTGCCAGTGCCGTCAAAGCATAACCAGCCTTCAACGCGGGGGTAAATGTGAACCCCCATGAAAAGGGTGAAATCACCTGTTCTAATCCCATTTTGATTGGAAGCATTAGGTAAAAGAACGCCCATTTTTTAATCAGCGCAATCCAAGCTGCATATTCAATGATGATATAATCGATCGCGCTGTTCAAAGGGCCAGACGGGTCGTAGACCCAAGCCTTTGGATAGGTTTGCAGTGGTGGCAAAATAAGGCTGGCAAAATAAAGACATAAGACGCCCGTAACGGCGGTTAAAGTAAATTGATGACGCCTGTGAAACGGTTCGGAAGCAAGATGCGTCTCCCTTGGTTTTCGGTTTGCAAACCCCGCCGTTATACGATCCATAACCATGGCCATCAAGGCAATCACCACCCCTGCCACCAAGCTTTCGCCAAACCGTGCCTTGCGCATCGCTGATAAAACTTCCCAGCCAATATCGGACGCTCCACCAATAATTGAAGCAATGATCACCATTGAAAACGCCGCCATCGTGGTCTGGTTAATCCCTAGCATAATTTGTCTTGCTGCGCTTGGCACGCGCACCCGAAAAAACAATTGGGTCGCGGTGGCCCCCGACATCAAACCAGATTCGATCACTTCCGGCGCAACGCGGCGCAGACCAAGCAGCGTGTTGCGTACCATCGGAGGGAAGGCATATAAAATGCTCGCAATCAGCCCCACCACTACGCCAAAACCAAATAGCAACAGGATAGGCAGCAAATAGGCAAAGGCTGGAATAGTTTGCAGCGCATCTAAGGTGACCATGATGGCACGTTCCGCGCGCGGATAGAAAAACCCTGCGGTTCCGATGGCAAATCCAATCAACACGGCCAGCGGCACCGATACCACCACCAAAGCGAGCGAATTCATCGATTCAATCCAAAGCCCCACAACCAGCATGTAACTGACAGAAAGAGCTGTAAAAACGGCAAGCTTCCACCCCGATGCCGCGTAGGCGATACTCACCAATATAAACACTGAGACGGACCAGGGCAGCCAGGTTAAAAGGCTGCGAACCGCATCCATCGGCACGTCAAAAACCGTAGAAACCGCGCGAAAAAATGCTCCTGTTGCCTCTACGACCCAGGTCATGATGGTGTTTAAAACAGATACAATCGGCATAACCCATTCGTCGGGAAAGATGATCAGCCAAGGGGCCACGTCGCGCAGGGCCAGCAAGCCTAAGGTCACAGCAAGTATAGTTACCCAAAGGACCAAGGAAAAACGCCCTGCCGGCCTTTGAGAGTGTTCAACGGCATCCGTGTTGGCGCGCATCATCCAGTCTCCTGCTGCCGTGTGGCATCAGCTTTAACTTCTGAACCCTTCGACAAGGCACATACCACCGATGTCGGGGTAACAACGCCGATGGGGTTCCCATTCTGGACAACCGCAACACCGTCGCGATGAATTGCAAGATGGCAAAGCAGATCTTCAACGCAAACCGTTTCTTGCATTTCAAACATGCCCGCTTGTACCGTTGCGGTATCGTCGATCACATCGCGCGCCAACAACACACGCGTCAAAGGGACATCACTGGTGAATTCAGCAACGTAGTCATCTGCCGGATTGATTATCAATTCAGCGGGTGTGCCGATCTGTACCACCATGCCATCGCGCATGATCATCATTCGGTCAGCAATGCGCAGCGCCTCTAGAAAATCATGCGTGATGAAGACGATGGATTTTTTTAACGTTGATTGGATGCGCAGAAACTCATCTTGCATCTGGCGTCGGATTAACGGGTCAAGCGCGGAAAATGGCTCGTCCAGAAACCACAGTTCTGGCTCTACTGCCAAGGAACGCGCAATTCCCACCCGTTGTTGCTGTCCCCCTGAGAGTTGCCGCGGAAAACTTTTTTCGCGCCCTTCCAACCCAACCAGTTCAATCACCCGCGCTGTTTTTTCGCGTTGTTCTTTGGCCGATAGGCCTTGCAGGCTGAGAGGAAATGAGATGTTTTCGGCCACAGATAGATGCGGAAGCAACCCAAAGCTTTGAAAAACCATACCCATTTTGTGACGGCGGATATCGATCAGCTCAGACTTGTTTTTCTTAAGCAGATCTTCACCATCGAGTAAAATTTCCCCCCGAGTCGGCTCGACAAGGCGTGACAGGCAACGCACCATTGTTGACTTACCGGAACCGGACAGGCCCATAATAACAAAAATCTCACCCTCATTAACTTCGAAAGAAACATCTGCAGCCGCTGGGATTGCGCCGTTCTGCCTTATCTTATCAACCAAGTCTGGGATGTTATCGCTGACGGGGCCGGTGGGGCGATCAAAATAAGCATTGGGATCATTGCCGTATACTTTCCAGACATTGCGACAGGCGATTTTAACGCTGGCTTCGCTCTTCTGTGTCATGCTAGCCCCCCCCTTTATATACGCCCGAGTATTACATATACGCCCGAGTAATTACATATAAGCCCGAGTATTTCAGCGCCTTTGGCCTGTTTCAACATGACCAGCAAATTATTTCAGAAATTTTGTTAGAGTTAGTCGCGAAACGGGGCGGTGGAATGAGACCGCCCCGTTTGAGTGTTTAGCAGCGCGCAGGATCAACTGCCTGCGGCAACCCAAGGCTTCCAAGTAGATTCATTATTCTGCATCCACTCTGCGATCACTTCTTCAAGCTCACGTTTGTTGAAATCGATCTCTAAAAGAAGCGAATTCTGCATAGCATTATCGATGGACAAGGCTTTCATGATTTTGAAGGCACCGGGCCAGTTGGTTTCAAAATCACGCGACACAATTTTGGAAATATTTGCTTGTTTGAAGCCGCAATCGCCTGTTTTGTCGGGGTAAATGCCGGGTTCGGGGTTGGTGTCGCAATCCTCGGTATAGCCGGGGAATTGAACCCAGTCGAAATCCATCTCTGAGTGAACCCAATGCGGCTCCCAAAACATCACCAACATGGGGGATTGTGTCTTATAGGCAGCCTGCATTTCGGCAATCATAGCGCCTTCCGATCCGCCGGCAATCGGTTCAAATGGCAAGCCTGCGCTGTTAACCAAATCCTTGGAGCGTGTGCCCCAATCGGCGGGATAGGTGATTAAACGCCCCTTGGGAAACGTTTCAGCCGCGGCAAAAAGCTGCGAGCAGGCGATCAATGCGTTCACATCCGGCAATCCGGGGCATTGCGCGTTCATGTAGCTTGGGTACATCCAGCTTTCCGTTGGCTCAAGGCCTGTTGATCCCAAGACAACGATATCACCATTGGCAACAGAGTTGGGGTAAATGTCTCCCACGTTATTGCCCCATGTTTCGGGCTGCAGATGTAGATTTCCCTGCGCAATGGCCGCAAATTGCGGCACCGCGCCGGCGGTGACATATTCGACATTATATCCCGCGGCTTGCAAAACGCTGCCCGCGATATGTGCCGATACGTGCTGTCCTGTCCATTCATTGACCGCGATCTTAATTGGATCGCTGCTATCGGCAGCGGCGCTGCCAACCAATCCAAGCATAGCAAAGCCAAGAATGCTGGTTACTTTACTAATCTGATGCATGATTACTCCCTTTGATTATCGACCGTCCACTGTTGGTAGTCGTCCCTTTTTTTCTTATTGTAGATAAAACTTACCATTAGAAAGTTTTTCATGTCAATGGTTGTTTTTTGTGGGTTTTTCGACCAAACTATGCCAATAAAAGAAACGTAGATTTTTGAAGGTGCCCCTATATGCGAACCAGTTCCATCCGAGCCATTAGACGCGTCGAACTGTCTCGTGCGGCCTTTGAGGCGGTAATTCGATACGGTTTGCGAAAAACCACATTGGAAAAAGTTGGCGATATTGCCGGCGTTTCAAAAGGTGTGGTGCTGCACCATTTTAAAGATAAAAGTGCTTTGCTTGAGGCCGTGTTTCGAAGTTCGAACACGTTGCTCAGCGGATCCGTTGTCGAATTATACCGCTATGCAGTTACCCCCTATGAACGGCTCTGGGCGATTATCGTCGCCAATTTTTTTGAAACGATTTTTAATCGTCAAGTGTGCCAAGCTTGGGTCTCTCTGATTTCTGAAGTGCCCCATAATAAAGAATGCCAGCGCGTTCAGATTGCTAATAATGAACGCATCAGAACCAACCTGATGCACGAGTTGAAGCATTTTTTACCTGAACAGGAGGCTGAGCATGTGGCGCGCCACTTGGGGGTTCATATTGATGGCATTTGGGTGCGCGCCGGCCTGTTGCCGCACCCGGTCGAGACCAATATGGCCATATCGGAAATGCAATTTGCCATCGAAAAACTGTTGCCTTTTGATGAAATAAGCGCCGCCAAGCATAAAGAGGCTCGCAAAAAGATCGAGGCAATTGCAGATATTGCGCTGGGTTCCAAGGCTTTTAAAGAAAAATTCCTGCAAGTTTAGAGCGCCACTTAATCATTTGGATGGAGATTTCTAAGTGGGCGACGGAGCGCCAAGAGTGGTTCCAGCATGCTCGCCCCGGCGATAAGCAAAACGCCCGTAAGTTCACGGAGACCAAAGGGTTCGCCAGCTAAAAGCGCCACCGAAATTGCCCCAACGACGATTTCGGTCATGAACAATAGGCCAACGATACCTGGGCTTAGATATTTTGGCCCCCAAAGCGAGGCATAGGTGCCGGGCAAAACCAGAAGAGCCATGAAAATCAGTAGCAATGGCAGCGCCGGTAAAGCCTGCTCGACTCTTGGTATATAAGCAGGGGCCAGTAAAAATGCAGCGCTTGCCGAAAAGATCAGCGACCACTGAAAAAATCCGGCCGTCAACTCGATGGCTGAATGGCTTTCAGACATGCGCAGGCGCACCATCGCTATCGCCCAAAGAACCCCCGAGGCAATACCAAGCCAATCCCCTATATTTTGCGGGATGGGAAACCGCGCGCCCAGACCAAAAATGGTCAACATGCCCAGAATGGCCATCGCCATAGCAACTATGCGGCTTGGGGTGATCGCATCGTTTAGAAAGATCCGCGCCAATATCGTCGCCCATATCGGCGTGAGATAAAACAGCAGCATGGCCCGCACCACATCCGTGTATACGATTGACGTTGAGTAAAGCAGCAATGCTCCGCCCGATAACATTGCGGTTAGTTGCAATGAAAGCCCGCCCTTTTTGACATGCTTCCATCGCTTTAGGGTAACGGGAATTAGGCAGATTGTCGGTATCAGAAAATAGACAACGGTGATCCAAAGACCGTGAATGCCTGCCTCTTCGAGAGCCCTAAGGGGAATCCAGAATAACCCCCACACAGCGCCTGCATAAAGGCAGGCAAGTTTCGCTTTGACTTCAAGAGATGCGTTCAACAGGTTGCCTCCGCAAGACCCAGGCAAGTGGATTGATGATGCTCACAAAGATCGTGCAGAGCCGATACATTAAGGTCAACACCAATCCCCGGCTTATTTGAGAGATGGGCATACTCTCCCTCTAGAAGGAACGCTGTAAGCGCAAATTTTTCACCATGTCGGATATATTCGGGATATATTTCGGCCATTTCAGCGTTGGGGATCGACGCGCAAACATGGAGCATCGCCGCAGCGGCAACGGTCATCGAATTCCAGCAATGTGGCGAGATCTGAACGCCTTGCTGGTCGGCCAGTTCCGCAATATCAAGCAGGTCCAGAATCCCTCCTACTGCGGCTATGTCAGGGTTTAAAATATCGGCAGCACCTGCAGCCAGTACGGCGCGGAAATGTGCCAGACCGCAGTTTTTTTCACCCGTCACAACGCGTAGTGTCTGGTCTTTGCGGATCTGAGCAAGGGCCCGGATGTCGCTGCCGTCGATGGGTTCTTCAAACCAATAGGGGTGCGCGGGTTCGATTGCCTGTGCAATTTGTATTGCGGCGTCGGCATTGTTTTGGGAATCCAAATCAACCAGAATCGCAATGTCACCGCCTATTGCAGCGCGCACCTGGTTTACGCAGTTTGCGGCGTCTTGCGCCGTGTGGTTTAACATGGAGTGGATTTTGATTGCCCTATACCCCTGAGCGACAAGATCGGTTGCGCGCGTTTCAAGCGAAGCGACATCCCATTGCGTGGTGCTCCAGATATTTCCATAGATTGGAATGGCGCGGTTGTAATTGCCCCCCAATAAGTCGCAGAGCGGTGCGTTCAAAAGTTTGCCTAAGATATCCCATAAGGCCATTTCCAACGCGCTACTCGCGGCGCTAAACTCTAAGCTCTGATGACACGCGGCGGCGTGCTTTGCCAGATCACGAAATGCCCAAGGTGAAATAGATTTTAATTTGCTTGCCGAGCGACCCAGCGCATGAATGATTTCTGCAACCGCTTTTTCACGATAGGGCAGCACAAAAGCTTCACCCCAGCCATATAGTCCGTCTTTGGTGGTGAGGCGAACGAACAAGCAGGATTTTACGTGCCCCCATTCAACGCCTTCCGTCTCGGGAGCGGTAATCCAAGTTTCCCAACGCGCCAACGCGATCTGGCCAAAATTCAGGCCGGTTGCGGTTTTTAGACATTCTAAAGCCGAGTTTAATTGCAAATAACGCCTCCGCGCAGTGTTCATTTTTTACTAACCTTTGGTCAGTATATTGTCAAACGGTAAGTTTATCTGTAAAGGAAAGGTCAACAAAACGCCCACGCAGGCGATTCAAGAATCAAAAAGGCGTGGGTTAGACTAAATTTTTGCGGAGAATGTCGAAATGGAATTCGATTACATCATTATAGGGGCAGGATCGGCTGGCTGTGTTTTGGCCAACCACCTCAGCAGTGATGTGCGCAATCGGGTTTTGTTGATTGAGGCCGGTCCTGATACGGGGGCACTCTCGCTCAAAATGCCGGCGGCCGTCTTGTCAAACCTGACCAGCACAAGGCATAATTGGGCATTTCAAGGCGAGCCTGAGCCCGGGTTGGATGGCCGCGTAATTCAGCATGACCGCGGCAAAACAATCGGTGGATCGTCATCGATCAACGGCATGGTGTTCATCCGCGGGCACGCGTTGGATTATGACGGGTGGCAGCAGGCCGGATGCCCCGGTTGGGGATATGCAGATGTGCTGCCATATTTCAAACGTATGGAAACCTATGGCGGCGGCCGGGATGAGTTCCGCGGCGTTGGTGGTCCGCTTCACGTGCACCGCGCGGAGCCTAAGGATCCAATCACGCTGGCCTTTATCAAAGCGGGCCAAGAGGCTGGATACCCCCTAACAAACGATGTGAGCGGCTATTGTCAGGAGGGTTTCGGAGTCTCGGATCGCACAGTTTTTAAGGGCGAGCGCTGGAGCACCGCGAGGGCGTATCTTGACCCGGTCCGTAAGCGATCCAACCTGACCATACTGACGCGGGCACTGGTGCAAAAAATTACCTTTGAGGGTAACAAAGCCGTGGCGGTGACGTATAAAAACAGCGCTGGCATCTTGCGCAGCGCCCATGTTCGAAAAGAGATTATTCTGAGCGCGGGCGCGGTTGGCTCGCCGCAGATTCTCATGCTCTCAGGTGTCGGTCCGGCTGGGCATCTTCGAGATATGGGGCTGGACGTTCTGTGTGATCTTCCAGGTGTTGGTCAAAACCTGAATGACCATCCTGATTTCGTGCTGAAATATAAATGCAAGCGGCCTGTTTCGTTTTGGCCCAAGACAAAGCCGCTGGCCAAACTAGGGGCAGGGATTCAATGGATGATGACAGGTGGCGGTATCGTCGCCTCGAATCTGTTTGAAGGTCTGGGCTGTGTCCGCTCTGGCCCGGGCGTGGATTATCCGGATTTGCAGATCATCATTTCGCCGATTGCGGTGGATGATAGAACATGGGCGCCGCTGCAAGAGCATGCATTTCAAATTCATGTTGGATTGATGCGTGCGCATAGCCGCGGCACAATTGAGCTGCGTTCTGCTGATCCTAGCGATCCGCCGCGCATCTTGGTGAACTATCTCAAAGACGCGCGCGACCGCGATCTTATGCGCAAAGGCATCCGCTTGGTCCGAGAACTTGTTGAGCAACCTGCCTTTTCCGATCTCAAAGGGGACGAAATTTTTCCTGGCGCTGACATCCATTCAGACGAGGAACTCGATCAGGTCCTGACATCTCATGCCACAACACAATGGCATCTGTCCTGCACCGCCCGGATGGGGGCGGCGACGGATAAGGGGGCCGTAGTGGATGCGCGCGGACGGGTGCATGGTGTGTCTGGGCTGCGCGTGGTCGATGCCTCTATCATGCCGTTTGTGACCAACGGGAATACAAATGCTCCCACCATCATGCTGGCCGAAAAACTCAGCGATGATATTTTGGGTCGCGCGCCCTTGCAGCGGATTGATGCGGATCTGTGGCAAAATACAGAGCTTGCGCCATGCCAATAAGCAGGGGAGCCATTCTAAAAAAGGAGGGAAGACATGATTGGCTATGTGATGATCGGCACCAATGATCTGGATCAGGGCGCCAGATTTTACGATGTTCTTCTGGCACAGCTTGGATTGGTCCAGGTTGCGCGCGTGGAAACCTACGCAGCTTACGCCCCCAAAGCTGCAAAAGATGCAATTGAATTTTATATCACAACGCCCTTTGATCAAGGTCCTGCAACGCCCGGGAACGGAACGATGGTTGCGCTGGCCGCTCCAACAATGCAAGCTCTTGAACAGTTTCATAGGCTGGGTTTACAAAACGGCGGCAGCGACGAGGGCGCCCCTGGTCCGCGCGAAGAGGGCAGCGACATCTGCTATGCCTATATTCGCGATGCTGACGGGAATAAGATTTGTGCCTTCTATGATGGGGCGAAAGGGCAGGCTGCTGATGAATGAGCATCCTGCTCTTGATCCTGGGCATATCTTTCCAACCTATGTTGGGAGCAACGAATTATCGCCTTTTCATCATTGCTATGCCAATGATCTGACGGTGTTACGCCTGGCCGCGGGCCGTTTCTTTGCCCATCATAACGGCGATCCTCCGGAGTTGGGGTATTGGGCGCTACGACAACAGGCAGCGCTTTTCGACGTGCCCGAACGCCCTATCGAGATCTCTGGCCCTGATGCAGTTGCCTTTCTAGAGCGCATCGTCGCCAGACGGGTTGGCGATATGAAAATTGATCGCGGGCGCTATGCGCTGCTTTGTACCCATCAGGGTGGCATTTTTATGGATGGCATCTTGTTTCGACTGGCCGAGAACCGCTTTTGGTTTGTGCATCCTGATGGTGATCTAGAGCCATGGCTTTTGGCCCATAACCAGGGCTTTGATGTTACGCTCAGAGATCCTAAATCGCGGGTATTGCAGCTGCAGGGGCCAAACTCATTTTCTATCATGCACGAGGCATCTGCGGGCGCGCTCACTGAAAGTTTGAAATATTTTCACTCTGGCTTTTTTGATTTTGCCGGTCAGCAAATCTACGTGTCGCGCACGGGATGGACCGGAGAGTTAGGGTATGAACTCTACACCCTTGGCGGTCAAACAGATTGCCCGCGCTTGTGGGAGCATTTGATGCAAATAGGGGCCTCTCATGGTCTGGTTTTTAGTTCGATGCAGGCGATGAATACGCGCAGGATCGAGGCCGGCATTTTGGATAGCGGTAGTGATTTTGACATCTCTATGACCCCTTATGAGGCAGGGTTGGAGCGGTTTGTCGATCTAAGTAAAAAAGCCTTCATAGGCCGCGATGCTTTGAGAGCGGCCAGTTCTGGTGTTCGACTTTTGGGATTGCGCTGCGTTGCGGCCACCCCATGCGCCGGCGATTTAATCTTTAGCGGTCGCGCGCCCGTTGGGATGGTCACAACCGGTGCGCTTTCACCCTATTTGGAGTGCGGAATAGGATATGCCCGGTTTGATCATCCCGCCGACTGGTCTGGCAAAACGCTAACCTTAAAATCGCGGCAATCTGGCGAAGTTACTTGCAAGATCGTTGATCTGCCGTTTTATGATTCGGAAAAACGCTTGCCGCGCGGCTTGCCATTAAGAGGCGAAGGGCAGATCTGAACAATCCTATTTTTTGAATAGGGTCTAGCTTGAGCCATGGGCTGCATAGGTGACGCGGAAGGAGAGATATTTGATGCTCAAGGGACATCTCAGCGCTGAAGCTCAGCGTTTTCTTTGCAACGAGCAACCGGCGCCGTCGGGGCGCTCAGAGTCGACATTGGCGGATCTGCGTTCCGCGACAAAAGCCTATATCACTCCGGCTGTTAAGCAGGTTTTGGCGTCCACCAAGGTGACAACCCGACATATTGTCATCAACGATGTCGCGTGTTTAGAGGTAACACCGGCTCACATCACGGCATCTTGGCCGATTCTTTATGGGTTCGGCGGCGGGTTCATCCAGGGCAGTGCATATGAGGACTTAACCATCGCAGCGCCCCTTTGCGCGATGACCGGTGCTGCGCTGATCATTCCAAGCTATCGGCTGGCCCCAGAACATCCTTGGCCTGCAGCGATAGATGATGGGTTTTCTGTTTATCAGGCGCTTTGCGAACGGCCATTCGCTTGTGTTGGCGAATCTGCTGGGGGAAATCTGGTACTTGCTGCAATGTTGCGTGCAAAACGGGCAGGCTTGCCTTTGCCGCGCGCGGTCGCGCTTTTGTCTCCTTGGTGCGATCTTGATATGTCGAGTGACAGCCAGATGTTCAATGACCGGCGGGATCCATCATTGAGCATACAAGAGTCGAAAACGGCTGCGCGGCTCTATGCTGGCGATCATGACATCACAAATCCCGATATTTCACCAATTAACGGGTCTTTTGATGGCGCGTTTCCGCCCTGCCTCATTACAACGGGCACGCGAGACTTGTTGCTGAGCTTGTCCGTTCGTCTTGCACGCTGCCTTCGAGAAAGCGGCGTAGAGGTTGATCTGCAGGTTTGGGAGGGGCTGTGGCATGTTTTTGAATGGCAGCACCACATACCAGAGGCGCAGCAATCCATGCGCAACATTGCGGCATTTTTGAAAGGGCATTTGAGCCCATGAACCTATCTGACCTTCTCTCAACGGTGTTTGCGCGGCGCTATCGCCGCAGACTGCCTTTACAAAGTGATAGTCGACCTCTGAGCGCATTGGCAGATGACTTGGTTGGAACCACGGGGGAAATCTCTGGCTTGGCTATTGCCGATGATATCCTGTCGCGCTTCGAGATAATGGGTGACGCGCAGAAATTAGAGTTTTTTCAGTATCTTGCGACGGCGATGAATATTGATCCAGCGAACGTTCGGCGTACCCTTGAAGCTTATGAAAAAACACCGTCAAAAGCATCTTACCGCGCCTTTGCCTCAGCTGCAGAGCCGGCCCGACAGGAAATGGTGCGGCGTTTAAACCGTGTTCCAGGTGCCACAGGGGCTTTGGTTCGAATGCGCGCCGATCTCCTGCGGATTGGGCGGGGCATGCCAGACCTTGAAGCTTTGGATCTGGATTTCCGGCACCTCTTTGCCAGTTGGTTCAATCGCGGGTTTCTGGTTTTGCGCCCGATTAACTGGGAAAGCCCGGCGCATATTTTGGAGAAGATTATCGCCTATGAGGCCGTCCATACCATCGATAGCTGGGATGATCTGCGCCGCAGATTAGAGCCAACGGATCGGCGGTGTTTTGCATTCTTTCATCCCTCTATGCCAGATGAACCGTTGATCTTCGTAGAGGTTGCGTTGAACAAAGGTATTCCGGGATCGGTTCAAACGCTGTTGGCGCAGGATCGCAAAGCGCGTCCCGAAGCAGAGGCCGATACGGCAGTTTTTTATTCGATTTCCAATTGTCAGCCTGGTTTGGCGAGTATTTCGTTTGGCAATTCATTGATTAAGCAAGTGGTGTCAGATCTTGCTGCCGAGCTGACGGGGCTCACAACATTCGTGACTTTGTCACCCATTCCCGGTCTGACCAAGTGGCTTGCGCATGAAAACCACGCATGGGACTGCGATCAACCACGGCAGATGAAAGCATTGGCAGCCGATTACCTGCTGAATGCCAAAGCGCAGGATGGTCTGCCGGTTGATCCGGTCGCGCGTTTTCATCTTGGAAATGGCGCGATTATCCATGCTGTGCACGCAGATGCTGACATTTCAGAAAACGGAAGAAGCCAATCGGGTGGCGCCATGGTCAACTATCTTTACGATCTGCGTGATGTGTCGCAGAACCATGAGGCTTTTGTAAGCAACAAAGATGTGGCGGCAACTCCGGATGTACATGCCCTTGCCCGAGAAGCCGCGCGCGCGCGAACAGATGAAAGGTAACGCAATGGCAAACCCTCTTTATGATGGTCTTTTTGGTCGACATGCCGGCAAAACAACTCCTTTTTTGCATCTTTTGGATGGGTCAACGATTACTCATCAGGATTTTCTGAACCGCGCAGCCCAAATTGCCAATGTGATGCTCCAGCTTAACCTAAAGCCAGGTGATCGGGTCGCAGCTCAAATTGAAAAATCACCCGAAGCATTGGCCCTATATGCAGCATGTGCGCAAGCCGGTCTGGTTTTCCTGCCATTGAATACGGCCTACACAATCGATGAACTTGCCTATTTTATAGAGAATAGTGGAGCCTCGTTGATCGTTTGCGAGGGCCGCAACCAAGCGGCGCTGGCGCCTTTGGCTGGTAGGCTTGGGGCAAAAATAGAAACGCTGAATGCGGATGGAAGCGGCTCGCTCAACGCCAAGATGCAAAAGATGCCCATTCTTTTCCCAACGGTGGCCCGTAGCGAGAATGACCTTGCGGCCTTTCTTTATACATCCGGCACCACAGGGCGATCGAAAGGTGCCATGCTGACGCAGAAAAACCTGTTATCTAACGCATTGGCGCTGGTGGAGGCTTGGCAGTTTACGGCGGATGACATCTTGCTTCACGCCCTGCCGATTTTTCATACGCATGGTCTTTTCGTGGCAACCAACGTCTCGTTAATTTCGGGCGGCAGCCTTATCTTTCTTCCGAAATTTGATCTCGATGTGATCGTCAAATATATGCCCAAAGCAACAAGCTTAATGGGTGTCCCAACATTTTATGCGCGTTTTCTAGATGATCCGCGTTTTACCGCGGCATCAACCGCGCATATGCGGCTGTTCATCTCTGGCTCGGCGCCGCTTTTAGCCGAAATTCATTCCCGCTTTGAAGCGCGCACTGGCCACCGCATTCTTGAACGATATGGTATGACCGAAACCAATATGAACACTTCGAACCCCTATGAAGGCGATCGGCGCGCCGGAAGCGTGGGCTTGCCCTTGCCCGGGGTTGAAGTCAGGATCTGCGATGCTGATGGCCATGCATTGCCGCAAGGCGAAATTGGCGAGGTTGAAGTGCGCGGTGCCAATGTCTTTCAAGGCTATTGGCAAATGTCTGAAAAAACCGCTGCAGAATTGCGTGAAACCGGGTTTTTTATCACGGGTGATCTGGGGCGAATTGATGAAGATGGGTACTTGTATATCGTGGGTCGCAACAAGGATCTAATTATTTCCGGCGGTTATAATATCTATCCTAAAGAAATTGAGCTGGTGCTCGATGATCAGCCTGACGTTTTGGAAAGCGCGGTGATTGGCGTGCCCCATCCAGATTCTGGCGAAGCGGTCTTGGGTGTTATCGTTGCAAAACCAGGCCAATCTCCTGATCTTGACACGATGATGGATGCTATGCGCAGTGCGCTTGCTCGCTTTAAGCATCCGCGCAAATTAGTCCTGCTTGATGAATTGCCGCGCAATACGATGGGCAAGGTTCAAAAGAATGTTCTGCGCGGTCAATATAAAGACATGTTTGCATTGACTTGATCCGCGCTTTAGGGCGCCCAAGCGCCTGCTATTGCGGCTAAAGGGCTCTGAATTAACGTTTCTTTGACGCCTGTGCGGTCAACAAACTTGGCGTGTTTGTGTCCTACAGAAACAAGTTTTGACCACGTAAGATCTCGAATCTGACGACGGCGTGTTTCAGGAGGATATGCAGATAATCTGTCTATTGAGCCACCAAGCTCGTAACAGGATTAAGACCAAATCTAGCTGAAAGGGGCCAATGTGTGATCCAAGCGTCGCTGAATATGATGAGCATCTTCATCACCCTGGCGCAGAATGGCTTGAGCATATAAGATTTAATTGAATTACGTTACGGCTGGCCTCCCTTTCATTCATGAAAGCTGCAGTCAACATATTGCACGGCGCTCTTTACTTTGTTGATAAATTGGCGTCATTTGAAAAACAAAGAGAAAGCACATTAATTCATCTGCAATTCGATTCTTACGGGTCTGATATAATGCGGAAATTACAAGTTTATGATACGGATTTTCCGAGGATAAATTTATGTCGAGCCCATGTACAAAACTCTCTGTTAATATCAATGCCGTTGCGTATTTGCGCAACCGTAGAGACGTGCCGTGGCCCAGCTTGCTGGATGTATCGCGTGCAATTCTGGATGCAGGTGCGGATGGTATAACCGTTCACCCACGGCCAGATCAGCGCCACGTCCGGTTTACAGATGTTTTAGATCATTCGGCGCTGTTGCGGTCTGAATACCCAGACGCGGAATTTAACATCGAAGGGTATCCAACAGATGCCTTTATTGATCTGGTGCTTGCCGCAAATCCTGATCAGGTAACATTGGTGCCAGATACACCAGAGCAATCAACATCAGATCATGGTTGGGACTTTGCCCAGACCAGTGACATGCTAACGGAAGTGATTAACGTTCTGAAAGGCGCGGGGCTGCGTGTGTCGCTATTTGTCGACGCGAATACGTCGGACCCGATTTCAGCGTCGGCAGTTGGAGCTGACAGGATTGAGTTTTATACAGGACCATATGCCAATCAAGTTGAACCATCCCAAATCGATGCTGAGTTGAACAAACTCCATGAAGCGGCGAACGTCGCGCGTGATACCGCATTGAACGGCGTGCCCTTGGTGATGAATGCAGGGCATGACCTGACCACTGAGAATATTCCCGCTTTGTTAAAAGCTGTGCCAGATTTGGTCGAAGTTTCTATTGGCCATGGCATTACCGCCGATGCGCTGATGATGGGATTTCCCGCGGCGGTTAAACGATACTTGCAGGCGTTAGGACACAAAGTAGAATAACCCATTCTACACTGTGCGTAATCTGTTCAGATATGTCCGGCTTGGTTACAAAAAGTTGAAACCTATCTGCGGGACTTGCCATTATTCGGCAAGATATTCTCTAACGGAACTGCCAAGACCTATGGGGATCAGAACTGGGAATAGCATTTGGCTGGCTTTTAACGTCAGAAATCACGCGCACAAACATGCTATTACTCAGGGTACGATGTTTAAATAGGGCAATGTTGGTGGCAGCCCGTAGGGGAATCGAACCCCTCTTTCCAGGTTGAAAACCTGGCGTCCTAACCGATAGACGAACGGGCCACTATCTCGTGCCGTGTCTTTAGGCAATGACCAAGGGGCTTGCAAGCGAAATTTGAGTGATTTTTAAAAAATCTACTTTTTATTAAATTGGGCGTGTTAAAACCGTCTGCTGGCATTTGAATCTAGGCCAGCGCGGCATCATCGAGCACCAATTGAATGGATTTTCGTCCGTTCCAGATGTTCAGGTTTAATTTTCCTGCCAAGTGAAACCGTTTTCCCCCATGCGCAAGCAAAGCAGGGCCAAGCGCCGTTTGAAACGCATTAAATGCAATTCCTTCAAGCGCGGTGCCCTCGGGATCTTGCGCGCGAAACTTGAGGTGCTGATCCCCAACGCGCTTTGCAAAAGACAGTCGCATATCGCTAAAGGCAAAGCGCGGCGTAGGAGCCCCCGATCCGAAGGGCCCAGCTTTTTCCAGATCTTCATAAAGCTCGAGTGAAGCTGCAGAGGCCATCAGCAACGCATCGAGTTGTAAATCTCTTGCGCCCCCTGCGGCGCTGCCTTGTTTTGCCAGTAAGTCAGACAAACGCGCCATTGCCGGCGCCAGCTGGGCTTCTGTTAGGCTCAGACCAGCCGCCATTTTATGTCCGCCGCCCTTTTCAATCATTCCTTCTTGCACCAATTTTTGAATTGTCGCGCCTAGATCAACACCGCTGACGGATCTGCCCGAGCCCTTGCCCGAATTGCCGTCAAATCCAATGACGATGGCTGGGCGATTGGTGGTTTCTTTTAACCGCGCGGCGACAATGCCCACAACGCCTGGATGCCAACCCGCGCCGGCGGCCCAGACAAGGGGGCCGTCTAAACCGCGCTCGCTGGCTTGCTCGATCGCCGCTAAGCGCACGCTTTCTTCCACGTCTCTGCGATCTTGGTTCAACTCTTCCAAGCGTTCAGCTAGGGCTTGTGCGTGAGAAGGATCATCGCAAATAAGCAATTTCGCCCCCAAATCCGCTTGTCCGACGCGGCCGCCCGCATTGATGCGTGGGCCTAAAACAAATCCAAGATGATAACTGCTGGGCGGGCTTTGTAAGTTTGCGCAATCTGCAAGGGCCGTTATGCCAAGGCGTTTGCGCTGCGCCATAATGCGCAGACCTTGGCGGACAAAGGCGCGGTTCACCCCGATTAAAGGGGCAACATCGGCGACCGTCGCCAAAGCCACCAAATCGAGCATTTGCATCAAATCTGGCCCTGATTGATCCATTTTTCGCAATTGTCGACCCGCCTCTACAAGGCATAAAAATACCACAGAGGCAGCGCATAAATGCCCAAGGTCACTGTCTTCATCTTGACGGTTGGGATTCACAACCGCGCAGCATTGGGGCAACATCTCTGCCCCTAAATGATGATCTAAAATGATCACTTCGGCAGGGTGCGCCGCCTTCACAGGAGAATGGCTCAGCGTTCCACAATCAACACAGATGATCAGATCATGATGTTGCCCCAAGTTTTGCATTGCTGTCTCATTGGGGCCATATCCCTCCTCAATTCTGTCCGGTATGTAGAGTGTTGCGGCTTGGCCAAAATGTTTCAGCCAGTTGATCAATAATGCTGCGGATGTGGCCCCATCAACATCATAATCCGCAAAAATCGCGATCCGCTGTTTTTTGAGCATCGCCTCAATCAAGCGGCTGGCCGCCTTATCCATATCGCGCAAACGTAAGGGGTCTGGCAATAGGTCACGCAATTGCGGGTTCAGATAGGGTTTGGCCTCTTGGTCAGAAATATTTTGCCGCGCCAACACCGCAGCGACGGCAAAAGGCAGGTCATGGTTTTGTGCAATTGTTTCAGCGGCACGGCGCGTCGCGTCTGATGGCCCCACCCAGGGACGACCGGAGATCGAAGACTCAACGTTTAGAAAGGCCAAACCATCTCCTTTATTCGCGTGGCTCCGTGGGAACGCGATAGCTCATTCGGCGCACCGAGCCAGTTTTCGAGCGCATCAGCAAGGTTTCGGTTGTGCGAAATCCAATCTCACGCTTGATCCCCGGCAAGAGCGAACCGTCTGTCACGCCGGTTGCCGCGAAGATCACATCTTGAGTGACCATGTCATCGCGCGCATAGATGCGATTTAAATCGGTTATACCGGCTTTGTGCGCACGGTTTTTCTCATCCTCATTGTGAAATAAAAGCCTGCCGAAAATTTGCCCGCCCATGCATTTTAAGGCAGATGCTGCCAAAACCCCTTCTGGGGCCCCGCCATCGCCCATGTAAATATCAATGCCAGTGATGCTGGGCTCTGCGCAATGCATAACACCGGCTACATCCCCATCTGTGATCAGACGAATGGCTGCCCCCGTGCTGCGCACTTGTTCAATCATTTTTTCGTGCCTTGGTCGATCAAGGATGCAGGCCGTCAAATCAGAAGCAGAACAATTTTTGGCAGAGGCCAGCGTCATAATTCGCTCCGCTGGGCTCATATCAAGATTCAGCAAATCATCGGGAAAACCGGGCCCAATGGCTAGTTTTTCCATATAAACGTCTGGCGCATGCAGCATTGAACCGCGTGGACCCATAGCGATCACGGTTAATGCATTTGGCATATCTTTGGCGGTCAGCGTGGTGCCTTCCAGCGGGTCCAAAGCGATATCTACCCCGGGGCCATTGCCGGTGCCTACTTCTTCACCGATATAGAGCATAGGGGCTTCATCGCGCTCGCCTTCTCCAATCACCACCACCCCAGCAATATCCAGCTTGTTTAACTGGTCGCGCATCGCGTTCACGGCGGCTTGATCGGCAGCTTTCTCATCACCCCGGCCAATTAAATCAGCTGATTCTAGCGCCGCAGCTTCTGATACGCGCGCCAGCCCCAAAGACAGCATCCGATCCCTAAAATCCGTTTTGGTCATTTTTGTTTTAATTCCTTTTACTGGGTGCAAAGGGTGGTTTGCTCAAACCGTTTCAATCCGAAGCGCCACCGGCTGGCCCGCTAATACATTCGTGTTCGGCAATTCTTCCAAGGCTTTGTTTAAGCTCTGGCGCGAGGTTTTATGCGTAACGATCAAAACCGGAGCGGTTTCTTCGGAATGGCCGTATTGGCGCATGCGATCGATCGAGATCCCTTTTTCAGCTAAGATAGCGGCAACGCGCGCCAAAGCCCCCGGTTTATCGAGCAATTGAAGCCGAAGATAAAACGGGGCAGGCGTCACGCTTTGTGTGGTTTGCGCCTGTCGAAGCGATTTGGCGGGTTGCCCAAAGGTGCTGATGCGCGTTCCGCGGGCCAGATCACAAATATCGGACAGAACCGCGCTTGCGGTGGGGCCTTCACCGGCACCCGCGCCGCGCAGCACAATTTGCCCCACATTGTCACCTTCCAGCACCACCATATTGGTGCCGCCTTCCAATTGCCCCAGCGGCGATTGCGCGGGCACCAAGCAGGGGGTCATGCGCTGCTCCAACCCGCGATCGGTGCATTGAGACACCCCCAGCAGTTTGATGCGAAACCCCATATCGGCGGCCTGTTCGATATCATCGATCGAAATTTGGCCAATGCCTTCCAGCTCTACGCCCTCAAAATTTACCTCCGTGCCATAAGCAATCGAAGAAAGTAAAGCCAGTTTATGCCCTGCATCAATCCCGCCCACATCCAGTTCGGGATCTGCTTCTAAATAGCCCAGCGCGTCGGCTTCGGAAAAAACATCGGCATAGGACAAACCTTCGGTTTGCATGCGCGTCAGGATGTAATTGCAAGAACCGTTCATCACGCCCAAAATGCGGGTGATCTCATTGCCGGCCAACCCTTCGGTTAAGGCTTTCACCACTGGAATACCCCCCGCAACAGCGGCCTCAAAGCGCAGCACCTTACCGCCGCTTTCAGCTTTTTCGGCCAGCTTTTGTCCGTGATGCGCCAACAGGGCTTTATTCGCCGTGACCACATCTTTGCCTGCGTGCAAGGCGGCCTCTGTTGCCTCTTTGGCCGGCCCTTCATGGCCGCCCATCAATTCAATAAATATATCAATGTCAGAGCGCTTGGCCAAAGCAACTGGATCCGCCTCCCATGCATAGGGCGATAGATCAATTCCTCGGTCTTTCTGCGCGCTGCGTGCAGATACTGCCGTAATAACTATCTCGCGCCCCGTGCGCTGGCGCAACAAGGCGGTTTTTTCTGTGACTATTTTTACAACACCGACACCCACGGTGCCCAATCCGGCAATTCCCAGTCGTAATGGAGCGCTCATCTACAATCCGATTTTCTACATAAAAACGATTCCTGATCTAGCGGTTTCACCGCAGCGCTGCAATCACTCTGTGCTTTATTCGGCAAAAGACTGACAGAATTTCATCTGGTGCTTTTATCTGAACAAGTGTTCATATATTGTTATGTTATGGCTCGAACCTCTGGATCTCATGCGTTAAAAACTGGCCCAAAAGTCCGACAAGCCGCTTTAAAGCTGTTTGCGCTTTACGGATATGCGGCTGTCTCTATGCGCCAGATTGCGGCAGAGGTGGGCGTGCAAGTGGGCGCGCTGTATAATTATACACCGGATAAACAATCCTTACTCTATGATTTAATGCACGCGCATCTCACCGATTTATTGCAGGCTTGGCGGTCGCAAAAAACGGATATCGCCCCCGAGACACTGGTGTTGCAATTCGTGACTTGCCATTTGAATTATCATCTGGACAAATCAGAGGCTGTTTTTATCGCCTATATGGAGTTGCGCAATCTCTCGGAGCTTAATTTTGTTAAAATTGAAACCCTGCGCAAGAGCTATGAATTGGAGCTGGAATCCATCATCACTGCAGGACAAAGGACGCGTGTTTTTTCGGTTGAAGATCCAAAAATTACAAGTTTTGCTATTTTGGGCATGCTGAAAGAGGTGAGCACTTGGTTTGACGGCGAGGGCCGCTTAACAAAGGATGAAATTATTGCGCTTTATTGTGATCTTGTGCTTCGCATGTTGGGCGTACCCGCCAGCAAATCCTAATCTGCTTTTCATGACTTAAACCAGTGATCGCGTCGAAAGGCGTGGCCTGCTGCCGAGCGGTGTTTGATTTTTTCAGGCTTGCCTAAGTAAACTGACCGCGCCCCGTGGACAGATCCGCGTGTTTAAGAGTTAATATGCCGCAAAAACCGGATTTACAGACAAGCTGGTTGTTTAGAAATTGGAAAATGGCTTTTTTGAACTGAGCGCTGGAATTCTTAATTTTTCTTAAAAATAAAAGCGTTTGAAATTGGGCAAGCTGCGGAGCTGGGAAATATTCGACTCTGCAAGGTCGGAAATAGACGGAACAATGGGTTGGAAAGCCCTAAGTTTTAGAAAAAACCAGGAGAAATAAGATGCAGGTCGGATTTATTGGATTGGGAAATGTTGGAGGCAAATTATCAGGCAGTTTGCTGCGTAATGGCGTGTCTTTACAGGTTCATGATTTGGACGAGGCTTTGGTGGAAGCGTTCGTGGTAAAGGGCGCTAAGAACGGAGTAAGCCCAGCTGAAATGATGCAAAGCTGTGATATAGTGATCACTTGTTTGCCAAATCCAGCCGCTTCTGCCGCGGTGGTTCAAGCGATGCTTGCGCATGTAAAGCCCGGTAAAATCTGGTTGGAAATGTCAACCACAGATGAAGCGGAAGTCAAACGTCTTGGTGCCTTGGTGCAGGCCAAGGGCGGGCAAGCCGTGGATTGTCCTGTTTCAGGCGGGTGTCATCGCGCAGATACGGGCAATATAAGCATTTTCGCCGGCTGTGACCGGCAGAGTTTTGAAGCGGTTTTGCCATTTCTTGCAAAAATGGGGCGGCGCATTTTGCATACCGGAGATCTGGGGTCTGCCAGTATTCTTAAAGTGATCACAAATTATATGGCCACGGCCAATCTGGTGTCTTGCGCGGAAGCCTTAACCGTCGCCAAAGGGGCGGGCATGGATCTTAAAGTGGCCTTTGAAGCTTTGAAAATATCTTCGGGCACGTCATTTGTACATGAAACAGAAAGCCAGCTGATCTTAAATGGCAGCCGTGATGTATCGTTCACGATGGATCTGGTTGCAAAAGATATTGGCTTGTTTCAAGAGGTTGCAGATCGGGCTTCGATACCGCTCGAGTTGAGTCCATTGTTAATCTCTATCTTTCAGGATGGGATTAAACGCTTTGGAGCGCGTGAGTTATCCCCGAATATTATCAAGCGCTTAGAAGAGGCGACAGGGTTAGATGTACGGGCAGATGGTTTTCCGGCCGAATTGATTGATGACGAGCCGGAACAGCCCGGCTATGAGGTGCGCGTTTAGTTTAAAGAGCTTTCGCGTTTTAACCATTAAAATTGTTCTTAGGGTTGTTGGAAATGTGATATGCGAGGGGAGTAACGAGCTTTTATTTTCATATTTATGGTTTAGGGAGATTGCAGGATGAAAACGGAAATTAGCTTTCGCGAAAGCGTTGAAAGAATGTTTGACCGGGCAGTTCTCTTGATTGATTTGCCGGACGGGTTGGAAGAAAAAATCCGGATTTGTAATGCCACTTATACAGTGCGGTTTGGCGTGCGTTTGCGCGGTGAAATAAAATCTTTCACGGGATATCGCTCGGTACATTCTGAACATATGGAACCTGTAAAAGGGGGCATTCGGTATTCGTTAGGGGTGAACCAAGACGAAGTGGAAGCTTTGGCGGCGCTGATGACCTTTAAATGCGCTTTGGTCGATACGCCGTTTGGCGGCTCTAAAGGTGGGCTTTGCATTGACCCAACGCTCTATGAAGAGCATGAACTTGAGTTGATTACCCGCAGGTTTGCCTATGAGCTGATAAAGCGTGATTTGATCCATCCCAGCCAAAACGTACCCGCGCCGGATATGGGCACGGGGCAACGTGAAATGGCATGGATTGCAGATCAATATGCCCGCATGAACACAACCGATATCAATGCCAAAGCCTGCGTCACTGGCAAGCCGATGAACGCGGGTGGAATCGCGGGGCGGGTTGAGGCCACGGGGCGCGGTGTTCAATATGCGTTGCAAGAATTTTTTCGCGAGCAATTAGACCTTCAGCGCGCAGGGTTAAGCGGGTATTTAGAAGGAAAGCGCGTGATCGTTCAGGGGCTTGGCAATGTCGGGTTTCATGCCGCAAAGTTTTTATCCCAGGAAGATGGCGCCAAAATTATCGCCGTGATCGAACGCGATGGTGCGCTCATAAACGAAACCGGGCTGAATGTTGAAGGTGTTGCAGATTGGAGAAATACAACAGGGGGTCTTAAAGATTACCCGGATGCTGTCTTTGTGCCAGAGGGCACAAAGCTGCTTGAGCATGATTGCGATATATTGATCCCGGCGGCTTTGGAAGGTGTGATCAATTTAGATAATGCAGCGCGCATCAAAGCGCCGTTGATCATCGAAGCAGCAAATGGGCCCGTCACGGCGGGCGCTGATGAAATATTGCGCGAAAAAGGCTGCGTGATCATTCCGGATATGTATGCAAATGCGGGGGGCGTAACCGTCTCTTATTTTGAATGGGTAAAGAATCTCAGCCATATCAGATTTGGCCGGATGCAGCGCCGTCAGGAAGAGGCACGCAGCCTCATGTTATTGGCCGAATTGGAGCGCCTCTCAACCCAAATGGGCGCTGATTGGAGTATGAGTGCAGATTTTAAAAAACGCTTTGTTCAAGGCGCGGGTGAGTTAGAGCTGGTGCGCTCGGGTTTGGATGACACGATGCGCGCTGCGATGCAGGCAATGCGGGCGCTTTGGCATAGCGATGAAAACGTCACCGATCTGCGCATCGCAGCTTATTTGGTAGCCATTCGTAAAGTCGCAGAGAGTTATCAAACAAAAGGGCTTTAAAGCCGGATCGTGCTTTCCTGAATTTCGCGGAGGCGTAAAAAGCCGGTTTCTTTTTGCTCAGTACTAGACTTCGCCTTAGGAAGCTCCGATATTCAGCCCATGAGCCTGCCAGTTGGATTTTTGGATGAGTTGCGAAGCCGCGTCAGCATAAGTGCTGTTGTGGGCAAGAAGGTCACATGGGATCTGCGTAAATCCAATCAGGGCCGCGGTGATATGTGGGCGCCATGCCCATTTCATCAAGAAAAAACGGCCTCGTTCCACGTGGAAGACACCAAAGGTTATTTTTATTGCTTTGGCTGTCAGGCCAAGGGCGATATTATTACATTCGTAAAAGATACAGAAAATGTGAGCTTCATAGAGGCGGTAGAGATTTTGGCCGCAGAGGCTGGTCTGAGCATGCCGGCTCGCGATCCGCAGGCAAAAGAGAAAGCGGATCAAAAAGGTGCGCTTGTCGATGTCATGGAGCAAGCGGTTCGCTTTTTTCGCTTAAGCCTGAAAACAAACGCCGCTGCTGATGCGCGGCGCTATTTGTCTGGGCGTGGGCTATCTGAAGAGGCGCAAGCGCGCTTTGGCATTGGCTTTGCGCCAGAAGATCGTACTGCGCTTATAAATCATTTTAAAGATGCCGGTGTTGCCCCTGAAAAGCTTATTGAAACTGGCCTTTGTATCCAGCCCGAAGAGGGCAGAGCCCCGTATGACCGGTTTCGTGGACGGATCATGTTTCCTATTCATGATGCCCGTGGGCAGTGCATTGCTTTTGGCGGGCGCGCGCTTGATCCGGCTGCCAAGGCCAAATACCTCAATTCTCCTGAAACTGTTTTGTTCGATAAAGGGCGCACGCTTTACAATATGGGCCCTGCCAGAAAGGCCGTTGGACCGGATCAGCCATTGATTGTAGCCGAAGGGTATATGGATGTAATCGCATTGGTTGAAGCGGGCTTTGAGGCCGCAGTTGCGCCGCTGGGCACAGCCATCACTGAAACCCAGCTTTCGCTGTTATGGCGCATGACCCCCGAGCCTATTGTGGCACTTGATGGCGATAAAGCGGGCTTGAGAGCAGCCTATCGATTGATCGATTTGGCGTTGCCGGCGTTGGAAGCCGGCCGTGCTTTGCGGTTTGCCTTGATGCCCGAAGGCCAAGACCCAGACGATCTCATTCGCCAATCTGGGGCTGGCGCCTTGCGCAAATTGCTACAAAAAGCGATGCCAATGGTTGAGCTGCTCTGGCAGCGCGAAATGGCTGCTGGACCGTTTGATAGCCCGGAGCGCAAAGCCGGCTTGGATAAAGCGTTGGCAACTAAAACTAAGTTGATCAAGGATCACGGCCTGCGGTTGCATTATGAAACGGCGCTGAAAGATTTGCGCTGGGCCTTGTTTCGAAACCATGGCAAGCGGGGCGGCAAGCGTGGTCAAGCGGCAAGCCTGCCGGGAAAACCTCAGCAAAGCACCAAGGCCTCAGCGCTCGCCTCAGGTAATGACAGGGTTGCCCAATATATCCATGAGGCGGTGATCGTTGCGGCCCTGCTGGTCTGCCCAGCTGTGTTGAAGGATGTGCGCAGCTTACTCGAAGGTGTTGATTTTGATGATCAAAATTTAGATGCAATGCTCCGCATCATGGTGCAAAGCAAAAATCAAACGCGCTCTGAGTTAGAGGCGCAGATTGCCGCTGCGCTAGGGCCTCAGGTGATCGAAAAACTGTTTTCTGCTGGACATGTGCGCATGGCCGCCGGTTTGCTGAATTCGGATCAAACACAGAATGCGCGCGCTACAATTTTGGAGGCTTTGGGGAAACTTTCCAGCCAGAAAGGTCTGGCCGCAGAATTAAAAGAGCTGCAAGAGGCCGGAGAGGAGGCCTTGGATGAAACCGCTGTTTGGCGTCTGAAGGAAGCTGCTAGGGCGGGGCATAATGCTTTAAAAACAGTCCAAGAAGATAAGGTTCAATATCAGATGGCGCGGAACGGTGCCCGAATCAACCGCAGCGAAAAAGACCGATTCGATGAAATTTTGGGGGGGATTTCGTTTCATAAGCCAAAAAACTGACTAAATAGAGAGATATCGGTAAATAAAGTGCTGTAAACGGGGTAGCCGAATCATCTGATTCCGTTATCTCTTGTCAGAAACGAATCACCCGCGTTAAATTAGGAGTGCTGAATGGCCGCTAAAGACACCGACGATCGCAAGACAGATGATCAGGACGCCGAGATCTCCCTTGATATGAGTCAAGCCGCGGTCAAGAAAATGATTGGTGAAGCGCGTGAACGTGGTTATATAACATATGATCAACTTAATCAGGTATTGCCACCTGATCAGGTTTCTTCCGAACAAATTGAAGATGTGATGTCGATGCTGTCTGAAATGGGCATCAATATCATTGAAGATGAAGAGATCGAAGAAGAAGAAAAAGGAGCCACGGATCTGGTCGCGGTGACAGGCGGTAAAGATGTGGCGCTATCCTCGGGAGAAACCGAAAAGCTTGATCGCACCGATGATCCCGTGCGCATGTATCTTCGTGAAATGGGCTCGGTTGAGCTGCTCAGCCGCGAAGGTGAAATTGCGATTGCCAAACGGATCGAGGCAGGGCGCAACACGATGATCCTTGGGCTATGCGAAAGCCCTTTGACGTTTCAGGCGATCACAATTTGGCGCGATGAATTGCTGAGCGAAGAGATTCTGCTGCGCGAAGTGATCGATTTGGAAACCACCTTCGGCAATCAAATGGAAGAAGATGGTGAAGGCGAAAATGTTCTGGCAACCGGCAATGTCGCGGTTGGGCAGCAAAAGGAGGCCCAATCCGAAGAGTTGGATGCAGATGGCAATCCAATACTGAGCGATGACGATGATGATGACGATGAAGACGATCAGTCCAACCTGTCTTTGGCAGCGATGGAAGCGGCGTTGAAACTTCAGGTGCTTGAAACGCTTGATCGTATTGCATCCGACTATATAAAATTATCCGATATGCAGGATTCGCGGATTTCTGCAACTTTGAATGAAGATAGCAGCTTTACTGAGACAGAAGAGGCAACATATCAGGCATTGCGCGCTGAAATTGTCGAGCTGGTCAACGGGCTTCATTTGCACAATAACCGGATTGAGGCACTGATTGATCAGCTGTATGGGATCAACCGGCGCATCATGCAGATTGATAGTTCCATGGTTAAATTGGCGGATCAAGCGCGGATCAACCGCCGCGAGTTCATCGATGAATATCGGGGCCATGAACTCGATCCCAATTGGATAGAACGCATGGCTGAGAAACCCGGCCGGGGATGGCAAATGTTCATCGAACGCTCCACCGATAAAGTGGAAGGGTTGCGCAATGATATGGCGCAGGTTGGTCAATATATCGGTTTGGATATAAGCGAATTCAGACGCATAGTGGCGCAGGTTCAAAAAGGCGAGAAAGAAGCCCGCCAAGCCAAGAAAGAAATGGTTGAAGCAAACCTGCGTTTGGTGATTTCAATTGCTAAAAAATACACGAACCGCGGCTTGCAATTTCTTGATTTAATTCAAGAAGGTAATATCGGCCTGATGAAGGCTGTGGATAAGTTTGAATATCGGCGTGGGTATAAGTTTTCAACCTATGCGACATGGTGGATTCGCCAAGCGATCACCCGTTCGATCGCTGATCAGGCGCGAACCATTCGTATTCCTGTTCATATGATTGAAACCATAAACAAGCTGGTGCGCACCGGCCGGCAGATGCTGCATGAGATTGGGCGCGAACCAACGCCCGAGGAATTGGCTGCTAAACTCCAAATGCCGTTGGAAAAAGTGCGCAAAGTGATGAAAATCGCCAAAGAGCCGATTTCACTGGAAACCCCGATCGGCGATGAAGAAGATTCGCAACTGGGTGATTTTATCCCAGATTCTAACGCAGTCTTGCCATTGGACAGCGCAATTCAAGAGAATCTGAAGGAAACCACCACGCGCGTGCTGTCATCACTCACGCCGCGGGAAGAGCGGGTTTTGCGCATGCGCTTCGGGATTGGCATGAATACGGATCACACGCTTGAAGAAGTGGGGCAGCAATTCAGCGTGACGCGCGAGCGGATCCGGCAGATCGAAGCCAAGGCTTTGCGCAAATTAAAGCACCCGTCACGCTCGCGCAAATTGCGTAGTTTCTTGGATCAATAAACACGCTACTTGGCCGGTTTACAGTCAAGATGCATTCAATGCATCTGGTGAAGTTAGGGCGGTTTGATAAGCGCAAGCCAAATGTGAGAAACCAGTTGAGCGGGTATGATGCAAAAGACTTTCATTGTACAAACAGATGGTCCGCGGCTGTATGAGCTTACCGATCGGATCGCTCGGTGGGTGCAAGGTAACGGTCTGGTAAATTTATTCGTTCAGCACAGTTCGGCAAGTTTGTTGATTCAAGAAAACGCTGACCAGGATGTGCGCTCTGATTTAATGGCGTTTTTTGATCGTTTGGTGCCGCCGGCAACCCATCCTTCCATGTCATATTTGACTCATCTTTATGAAGGTGCGGATGATATGCCGGCGCATATAAAAGCCGCGCTTTTACCGACATTTCTAACTATTCCACTGCATGAGGGCCAATTGGCATTGGGGACGTGGCAGGGGATTTACCTGGTCGAACATCGCGTGGCGCCGCATCAGCGTCGGATCATTGCCTCTGTCTTGCGCGATCAGCTGCCCGCGCCCATGTAAATGCGCTGCGCCCTGTTAACCATTTTTTGAACGCGTCTTCTGTTTCTGTACAGGTATAGTGGCGCTATAGGTGTCTGGGCAGGCCTTATGAATTTGATCAAAATCTATCTGTAGTGATCAAAAAAGCAGACTACACAAAGCGTTGCGGTTGCCCTATAGTGCTCGTGTAAAACAGTCTTTGGCCCGCAAATTCGGGCCAGTCTTATGCCAAAGGATATGCCAATGCGTTGCCCGTTCTGTGGGAATATTGATACTCAAGTGAAAGATTCCCGCCCCGCTGAAGACCATGTTGCAATTCGACGCCGTCGGTTTTGTGCAGCTTGCGTGGGGCGCTTTACCACTTATGAGCGGGTGCAATTGCGCGATCTTGTGGTGATAAAGTCGAATGGACGACGCGAAGATTTTGATCGCGACAAGCTCGAGCGCTCCATTCGTATTGCGCTGCAAAAACGGCCAATTGAAAACGAGCGGATGGAGCAAATGATTTCGGGGATCGTACGGCGTCTGGAAAGCCTTGGCGAAACCGATATTAATTCAAAGAAAATCGGTGAGATCGTTATGGAGGCGCTGGCGCGCATCGATACGGTGGCCTATGTGCGCTTTGCGAGCGTTTATAAAAACTTTCAGGCTGCCGATGATTTCGATAAATTTGTCAGTGAATTGAGGCCCAATATACCCACTGAAGAATAGGCCAGGTCAGTGCAAGATCACCAGTTCATGACGCATGCGCTGGCTTTAGGGCGGCGCAATCAAGGCCAATGCTGGCCCAATCCGGCAGTGGGCTGCGTGATCGTAAAAAAGGGACGCGTTGTTGGCCGCGGTTGGACCGCGATAGGGGGGCGTCCGCATGCAGAAGCACAGGCGTTGAAACGCGCGGGCGCGTTGGCAGCGGGCGCCACTGCCTTTGTCACGTTAGAGCCCTGTGCGCATCAAGGGCAGACCAGTCCTTGTTGTGATGCGCTGATTGCGGCCAAAGTTGCGCGGGTTGTGATTGGTGCGGCAGATCCAGATCCCCGGGTTGCGGGGCGCGGGGTGGCAGCATTAAAAGCTGCTGGCATTGAGGTTGTTGAAGGAGTAGAGGCAGAGGCTGCTGCCTGGGATCACGCGGGCTTTTTTAATCGGATTCTGCGTGGCAGGCCGCATATAGCGTTGAAAATGGCGGCCAGCTTTGATGGCAAATCGGCGATGGAAAATGGCGAAAGCCAATGGATTACCGGGCCTTTGGCGCGGCGATGGGTGCATGGGATGCGGGCGCGCTATGATGCCGTTTTGGTTGGGGGGGGGACGGTGCGCCGTGACAATCCCAATCTGACCGTTCGGGATATCGGCATTGAGCGGCAGCCGGTACGTGTGGTGGTTAGCAATGGCGCTGATCTTCCCGAGACCCATCACTTGGCGCAAACGGCGAAAAGCGTGCCTGTCTGGATCTGCCATGGCCCTCAGGCCGATAAAGCGCGCTTACGGGCATGGCAAAAGCTTGGGGCGGTGTTGATCGAATGTGCGGCGGATAAAAACAATCTTGACCTTAAAGATGTTGCGCAGCGTTTGGCGCAAAAGGGCCTGACACGGGTCTTTTGCGAAGGCGGAGGGGCACTGGCAGCGGCTCTGCTGAAAGAAGACCTTGTCGATGAGCTGATGGGAGTCACTGCGGGGCTTGTGCTGGGCGCGCGCGCCGAGCCGGTGATCGGGGATTTGCCCATCAATCACTTGAAAGAGGCAAAGCGCTTCGTTGCGCATAAGGCGCAGGCCATTGGCCCCGATCTGTTGCAAATTTGGCGGCGCTGCTAGGTTTGTTTCGTACAAATTCTGGCTTAACGCCAAAACGGATCGGGCTTGGCAAACCAACCCTGCAGTTTGGCGAGCGCTCTGTTCGCCTGGCTTGGGCGATGCGCACTGGGGTCCAGCAATCGATCTACCACCACTTCAACGGGGCAAGCCCTGCGCGTGACTGGATCAAAGTAGCGCGGGTATATTATCAGGCATCCGTATAAAAATTCCTGCAAGGTTAGGCCGAGTTTGCGCCGTGCGATTTTAGGCCCTAGATCATTGGTGAATCCCCAGCCTGCATAAAATGGTTGCCCATATGTTGTAACGGAAATACCGCGTAGCAGCGCTTCAAACCCCATCAGTGATGTGCCAGTGTGCACCTCATCACAGCTCTCAAGGGCCTGCGCTGCGCCACAATTTTCGAGGCAATCATCGGCATAGCGCAGAACAGTTTTTTTAGGTAAGGCGCAAAGCCTTAAATTGCTTTCCACATCCGGGTGCGGCTTATAAAGAATAAAGGCGTTTAGATTGGCGCGCCTAACGCGCTTTAAAAGCGATAGATTGTCACCCTTTGGGCCACCGCCGCACAGCACAGAGGCATCATCGGCAACTTGTCCCGGCACCAGGATGCAGCTTTTTTCTTGCTGCAGGTTATAGGCTCTATGAAGATTGTATTTTGTCAGATTATGGTCAATCAACCGCCTTTGCAGCGTTTTGATGCGCCGCGTCTGATCCGCGCGAAGCGGCGGCATTTTTAACAATATGCGCTCAAGCCGACTTTCTTGGGAAGGGTCGTAATAAATGCCAAGATCGTCACAAATTAGGGAAAGCGGCGGCACCAAATTAGCCCCCAAACCCTGCGAGCGCAGGAACCCGTCTTCGATGCGCGTGACAGATGTGCCGGCCGATGGTTGTGCGCTGGCCCAAACCATCCTTTTGCGCGAGTTCCCTTTTAGGCCTTCGCTGGGTGTGTTTTGAAATTTCACGGATTTGTATCGGCCAAAAAAAGCCCGAAAATGCCGCCGTTTCCACCGGCTAATGCCCGAAGCAGACCAGCCTTGATGATCTTCGCGCCACGTGCGGGTTTTGGCTTCCAAATTGTCTAATATGGTTTCTAAACTGCATAAGCGGTCCCGATAGGCATCATACCAAATTGGATATTTAATCATTGCCGCCAAAAACAATTGGCTAGAGCTAAGCTTTCGGCTTCGCCAAGGCATAGGCTTGTGATCCACTGTTAAGCCCCAGCCTGCATAAAAAGGTTGCCCAAATATATGGGGGCGGTGCCCCGCTAAAATCGCCTCAAAACCTAGCTGTGACGAAAAGCTATACACTGCTTTGGCGCGTTCCAAGAGATGCCAGGGCGAAGTTGCGCGATTGAAAAGCGTGATCTGTGGGCTATCGCAATGCCGCGCTGAAAAATAACCTTCGCGCAGATTGAACCGCGTTTCTGGGTGGGTTCTGATAATGATTTTATGATCGGGGAAATGGGCTTTTGCGTGGGCAAGCATTGCGTCGAAGTCTATTTGCCCGCCGCCAGACGCGCGTACAGCACCATCGCCGCGGGTTTGATCGATCAGCAAAATGAACCCGGGTTCGGGAAGCGGCATGCGCGGATCAAAGGCTGAATATTTGGAAAGGTGCTGGTCTTGAAGCCGAGATATTGCGTCTTCTGCGCGCTGCAACTCGTGTGGATCGTTTAGCGGTTCATGCTGCAGAATCTGTTCCAGATCGCTGGGTTGCGCCGGGTCGTAATGGAAGCCCCCTTTGTCGAGCATTATGCCGATCGGGGGCTCCTTACCTAACCGAGCGGGAAAAAGAGATCGTAAAAATGCATCTTCGCAATAAAGAAGTGGTGCGTTGAAAAGCTTAGCTATCTTTTGGCCACGCCGCGCGGCTGCCGATTTTCCCCAGATCAGAACTTCAGCTTGCGCAAATGGAAGGCCCAGCGTCAGCTGATATCCTGATAGTGCCAGAATACGTGCTACGCAGCGCTTGTGTAAAAGGCCTAAACTATACCAAAAAACAGGCTTTTGGTGCAGTGATTGAACCACGCGGCGTTTTTTATGAGCGAGAGGCGCTTGCATCGCTTAGCGTTTTAACGAGAGCGTATTCGCGGATTGGTTGATCGTGTTTACAGCGTCTAAAGATCCGGTAACGGCGGCAATAAGCTTGTTCCATTGGGTAAAGGCGGCCTCGGTAACGTAAACGGTATCTTGATCACGGATGGTGAAATCGCGGGCGATAAAGATGCCTGTTGGCTTTGTTAAATCCAAAATATAAACAATTTTAACCTCGCCAGTTAGATCCGAGCGGCCCAAGACATGATTGGCGGTTTTGGCGGCCTCATTGCGAAACACGAAAATGCCCTGTGGGTCAGAGGTAACGGGCGATAAGCCCCCCACCAAGGCCAAGGCTTCGATTGCCGAGATCGTTTGCGTGGGAAACCCGATGCGCGCTTGTGTGCCCGTGGATCCTAAAGAGGTGAAGGCGCGTGTGTCGGTCTCGACAAGAACTCTATCTCCTGCACGCAGCGAAATATCGGTGTTCGGGTGGTTATAAAGGTCTTGAAACCAGACCTTTTCCAAAAGACTTCCGCGTAAGATGGTGATTTGCGCCACCTCGGGTTCGATGGTCACGCCGCCTGCTCGGGCCAGCATGGCACCCAGCGTTCGCGTTGGGCGTTCTATAGGATAGATGCCCTGTTGCACCACGGCGCCAATCACCGATACGGTCGCGCCATCTCCCGAGCTGCGGCGCACTTGCACCTGCGGGTCAGGGGTTTGCACCTGCAAGATTTCCGTTAAATGCTGGCGGATCGAGTCAGGTGTATGCCCAGCTGCTTTGATCCGCCCAGCATAGGGAATGAAAATATACCCCTCGCCATCCACTTGTACTTCGTCAAGGATCGTTGAATTGCTGTTTTGAGCCGCCAAAAGACTGCTTTCCACGCTTTCCCAAATCGTCAGGCCTAATGTATCACCGGGCTGTATCGTATCAGAGCCCAGGATGGCGGCTGATTTGAATTTATTGGAAAAGCCCAAGGCAGGGATACTAGCGGTTTTTCGTGCAACGGCGGCGTCAACTTCGACAATAAGATTTTTTTCAGTGGTGTTTAAATCGGCAATAATCTCTGCTCGCGTCGGGCCAACTCTGGGCAATTCGCACGCCATAACGCTGCTTAAACAGATAAGCCCCGCGATCTGGCGAGCCAGCCATCTGCGCGATGCCGGTTGAAAGCGATACGACCGTATAAAACCGATAGGTAAGGGGATCATTCGGCTGCCACCAATGCAGCTGCGGAGGGTAGGGATGCTAAACCATCCTGCTTATTATGGGTGGTCTCACCCTTTAAATAGGCGGTATAGGGGTCTAGTGGATGAAACATTTTCTTTGCAAGGCGGGCAATTGCTTGCTGCCGCCCGGCTTTTGAATAAAACCCGCCAGGTATTTGCGATGTCAGTAATAAAAAGTTTCGAAACGCCCGATAGGCTGGAAGATTTGGAGCTTTTGGGTCTGCAAAAAACGCATCAAGCGATTGCTCGGAGACAAATTTATTTTGATTGTAAATCGCCTTTCCCAGCGTTTTAACTGGAATACCTCGCCATAAGGCTTGTTGCCCGGCGGTTGAATTGACGGTCACAACGCTGAGTGCGGGATCTAAGACATGCGCGAGCTTGCCGCCGGGAAGATAGTGAATACGCCTGTTAATATCGAATTTTGCACCTAGTCTTCGCAAATGATACGCGATCTCTGAACGACCGTCTTCCAAAGGGTGCGCTTTGATCACAAGATGATGATGCGGCGCGGCGTTATTTGCAAAACTTCGAAGAACGAATTCAAGAAAACTGGCGTTCGTTTTGAAGGGAGAGTGGTTTTGAATTGCGCTGTCATGCTGCAATTGCATCAAAATCAAATGATAGGGATAGGTCCGAAACTTTAAGGTTAAATTTGCCCAGAAACGTGCCGCCATTCGCGCTGGCGTAAAAATCAATTGCTTCAGATGAAGCCGAAATTCCTTCCTAATGCTGATCTCTCGATGCGAGGTAAAATTGGGAAATTGACGATTGGCGCACAGAATGCACCAATGATAGACGGCGCCATAGAAAATATGCTCGCGCATATCCCCCCAATGACAGGGAGCAGGCACGGTATCTGGATTGAGGATCAAGTGATCTGGAACAACGGCGCTCTGCGCTAAGGACATTAATTTTGAATTTCCATTGCTGCCGTTGCGCTCATAGGTGATCCAATAGGGTCTTAAATAGCCTTCTTCAAAGATATGAACGTTTATACCTTTGGCATGCGCGGCTTGAATGGCAGTTTTATGGAAGGGGCGCGTGTCGTTATAGATCACAAGATCTGTGATCTGCTTTTCTCGAAATTCTCGTTGCAAAAACCCGCTCCACGCATCGATTGGTAGAGTGAAAGGAATAAAACTTCGCTTATTTGCCCAAAAGGTTTTATCGCCCTGATTAAAGCCAATTTGGCTGGTGGCGTGGCCATAGCTTTCAAGCGCACATGCCAGCTGTGAAAAAAAAGGTCCATGCGGCCCTTGTAGAAAAAGAAACATACGTTTTTTCTGCAGGTCATTGTTCATAAGCGTGAAATGTTCCATATCTATACAGGCCAAGGGCTGTCGCTCGAATGCGCTAAATTTTTGGCATAATTGCGGCGAAGATAAGAAAATTTGGAGTCACCGAACAATGTTTACTGGGATCATCACCGATATTGGGCAGATTGAACGCGTTGAGCTTCGTGGCGATATCAGAGCCAGGTTAAAAACCAGCTATGACCATGAGACGATCGTCCTCGGTGCATCGATCGCGTGCAATGGTGTGTGTCTGACTGTTGTTGATTTTGGCGTTGGTTGGTTTGATGTTGATATTAGTGCAGAAACGGTTTCAAAAACCAATATTGGGCCGGCTGATACGGCGGCAAACAGTAGATCGGCTTGGGTTGAAGGGGGGCGGGTAAATCTCGAGCGTGCGCTCAAATTGGGCGATGAACTTGGCGGGCATATCGTGTCGGGCCATGTTGATGGTATTGCTGAAATCACGGCCATCACCGAGGAGGGCGACAGCACGCGGGTTGAATTTAAAGTGGCGAAAGATCTTGCGCGTTTTATAGCCCCAAAAGGGTCGGTGGCTTTGAACGGCACCTCGCTGACGGTGAATGAGGTTGGCGATGAAAGCTTCGGCGTCAATTTTATTCCCCATACCAAAACCGTCACAACATGGGGCGATATGGCGGTAGGGGATTTGGTTAACCTAGAAATAGACACGCTGGCCCGATATGTCGCCAGATTGACCGACACGCGTTAAATCATAGAGAGCGACGTTAAGATTTTCGGAATTTTTTCTCTGAATTTGAAGAAGCCTTTTGTGGCATAGGGCCAAGAAACAATGTCGTAGGCGCGCATCACTTGCGTCAGCTGAATGCCGTGATTGCCTAATAAGCTTTTCATTTTTTCAAGCATTTGTGACGTACTTCCTACCGGAGCATAGGGTGTGACTATCTGCTCTAATTTGTTTTCTAGCGCCCAAGATAAGATCGCTTCAAGGGTGTCCACGTCTGAGCAATTAAGCAGGTTGGGTTTCCAGTGCTTTGCCGCCGCATCCAAAGTTGCGTTGTTAAATTCAAGCAATTTCGGGTTCGAAACCAGCATAGTGTCCGTATCAATCGGGCGATAAACGGCCGATGCGATGCAATCGCTATGATGAGTGAGATGGGCAATATTTAGATCCTCTGAATGAAGCAAGAAGCCAGTTTTGTGCCCGTCTAGGTAACGATTGGGTGGGTCTATTGTTTTAGGGCGTGTCGTATGCGCGGTGTCGTTCAGCGGCGGCGCGACCTGGGCCAATCCTTTGGGGGCGAAGCGGCCATTGGTGAAGCGTTGAATATTTTCGGCGCGCGCCAGATAGGTTTTCCCAACAGAATGCAAGCCCACCACCCAGCGCCAGCTTAGCGTGTTTGAGGCAGCATCGCCATCCAGAAGGTGCCGCAAAAAAAAGTCAGCACCCAATTGCCAGGGCAACTGCAGCGTGTAAACCCAGATCGAGGCAAACCACATTCTTGCATGATTGTGCAGATATCCGGTTTCGGCCAGTTCTTTTGCCCAGGCATCAAAACAATCTATCCCGGTTTCGCCAAGGCAGGCTGCTGCCCAACGATCGCGCAGGCCCGATTGAGTTTGCAAATCATGAGTTAGGTGCTGCACATCGGTGCAGTATTGCGCCCAAATATGAGGTCTGCTTTCGAGCCATCCTTTGAAATATGTGCGCCAAAAAATCTCATCTATGAATTTTCCAGCCGCGTTGAGAGAATGCGCTGACAGCACTTTTCTTAAAACCTCTTCTTCCGTTATAACACGTCGTTTTATAAAAGCAGAGAGCTGTGACACATGTTTATGCTGGCCCGAGCCCAAATCAAAGTTTCGATTTTTTGCATAGGATTTTCCAGCTTTTGGTAAAAAAGAATTCAAGAGCACAAGGGCTTCTTTTCGCGATCCTGAACAAGCCTGCATTAAAAATTCCGTTATTACCGTTGCTTGAGAGATAATCCGAAAGCGGATGATTTCAAGGCGGTAAAAACAAACGGGTTTTGGCTTTTGTTTTAGAAGCATATGAAGCTTAAGAGCATCAAATGTTACTTAAAAGCGTGGGTTTTGTCTAAAACAAGCGAGTTGCCAGCTTTGCAAGCAGGTTTAATATGCGTGAGCTATTGCAGAGCGAGGGTTGCAGCACTAAGACTCTTATTACTTAGATATCCTTAGGAATAGGCAGGGCAGAATGAAAGATCCATTAGACACATATATGAACAGCTTGGTTCCGATGGTGGTTGAACAAACCAGCCGCGGCGAGCGCGCCTATGATATCTTCTCAAGGCTTTTAAAAGAGCGGATCATTTTTCTCAGCGGTCCCGTCCATGATGGGATGTCCAGCTTGATCGTTGCGCAGTTGCTACATCTTGAGGCGGAGAACCCCTCTAAAGAGATTAGCATGTATATCAACAGCCCGGGCGGTGTAGTGACCAGTGGATTGTCGATTTACGATACGATGCAATATATCAAACCCAAAGTTTCAACTCTTGTGATCGGGCAGGCGGCTTCAATGGGGTCCTTACTGCTTACGGCAGGTGAAAAAGGCATGCGCTTCTCGCTTCCAAATAGTCGGATTATGGTGCACCAACCCTCGGGTGGATATCAGGGGCAAGCCACTGATATCATGATACACGCTGAAGAAACATTAAAGCTCAAGAAACGCCTGAATGAAATCTATGTGACGCATACCGGCCAAGATCTTGATCAGGTTGAAACGGCTCTTGAGCGCGATAATTTTATGTCACCCGAAGATGCGAAAGACTGGGGATTGATTGATGAAATCGTGACCAATCGCGCGAAAGATGACGCGGAATAAAGTTCGTCTTGTGACAGCGCCCGCAAAGGCAGGAGGTTTGAAGCAAAATTTTGGCATTGTAGAGCCGCCACGCCTAGCTTAAGCTAGCAGGCACTATATGCAGACGCGTAAAGTTTTTTTAGGATTTCTAAAATCCAAAAGGGTAGTACATGGCATCAAATTCCGGTGGTGAAAACAAAAATACTCTTTATTGCAGCTTCTGCGGTAAAAGCCAGCATGAGGTGCGAAAGCTGATCGCTGGTCCGACGGTGTTCATCTGTGACGAATGCGTCGAGCTCTGCATGGATATTATCCGCGAGGAAACCAAAAGCTCGGGTTTGAAATCCTCAGAAGGGGTTCCAACGCCGCGCGAAATTTGCGGCGTCCTTGACGATTATGTGATTGGTCAAAGCGTTGCCAAACGTGTCTTATCGGTGGCGGTTCACAACCATTATAAACGTTTGAATCACGCTGCTAAATCGGGCGATATCGAATTGTCAAAATCCAACATTTTGCTGATCGGTCCAACTGGCTGCGGCAAAACCTTGCTTGCCCAGACCTTGGCACGGATTCTAGAAGTGCCCTTCACAATGGCGGATGCAACCACTCTGACTGAAGCCGGCTATGTGGGGGAGGATGTCGAAAATATTATTTTGAAGCTTCTGCAAGCGTCTGAATATAATGTTGAACGTGCCCAGCGCGGCATCGTTTACATCGATGAAGTTGATAAAATCACCCGGAAATCTGAAAATCCATCGATCACCCGGGATGTGTCGGGTGAGGGGGTTCAACAAGCTTTGCTGAAGCTTATGGAGGGTACTGTTGCAAGTGTGCCTCCGCAAGGGGGCCGAAAGCATCCGCAGCAAGAGTTTTTACAAGTGGATACGACCAATATTTTATTCATTTGCGGTGGCGCTTTCGCTGGGTTGGATAAGATTATTGCGCAGCGTGGCAAAGGCAGCGCGATGGGGTTTGGCGCCGATGTGCGCGATAATGATGAGCGCGGTGTGGGTGAGGTCTTTCAAGATTTAGAACCCGAAGATCTTCTGAAATTTGGTCTTATTCCCGAATTTGTGGGGCGTTTGCCCGTTTTGGCGACGCTAGAAGACCTGGATCAAGACGCGCTAGTCACGATTTTGACTCAGCCTAAAAATGCGTTGGTGAAGCAATATCAGCGCTTGTTTGAGCTGGAGGAAACAAACCTGACATTCACCGATGAAGCGCTCGATGCAATCGCACAACGGGCGATCAAGCGTAAAACTGGCGCCCGCGGATTGCGCTCAATCCTAGAAGATATCTTGCTGGATACGATGTTTGATTTGCCAGGTATGGACGAGGTTCAAGAGGTTGTTGTGAATGAAGATTCGGTTAATTCCGATGTGGCGCCTTTGATGATTTATTCTGATGCTAAAAAAGAATCGGCAACTGCTGGGTAGGGTTAGAGTTATGGGGCGCGCGAATTCGGTTATTTACCTTTAGGGTGCAACCTTATAGAGCGTTCGGGTAAATGAGATTATTTGCGATTTGGAGAGTGTCATGGGTGTTTTGAAAAGCCTGCTAAGGGCGATTACGTGGTGGCATGGTCAAACCTTAAACACGCAGCTGTTTACATGGCGCAAGGGGCTTAAAGTGGGCATGGATGGGCAGGGCAATACCTATTACCAAAATGCTGATGATAGCCGCCGGTGGGTTATTTTTAACGGAGAAATCGAAGCCAGTCGGGTTAGCCCTGATTGGCATGGATGGCTTCATCATACTTGGAACGATCCTCCCAATGTTGCGCCGTTAAAGCGTAAAACTTGGGAAAAGGCGCATCAAGAAAATTTAACGGGCACGCAATCTGCCTATGCCCCGGCAGGATCCTTACGCCTCCAGTCCCCCAAGCCCGCACAAGATTATGAAGCGTGGCAACCAGAAGGGTAACGGAGAGCTCTAGCATGTCTGAGAACCGTCTTGAAATTGCCGTTGGCGGGGTGGTTTTAGCCCTCGCGGTGGGGTTTGCGGTATTCCTAGCGCAATCAACCGGATTGTCCGGATCATCTTCTTCATACCCGATATCGGCCTCTTTCCGCTCGGCAGAGGGGATCAGTGTTGGCACTGACATTCGCCTAGCGGGTGTGAAAATTGGAACGATTAGCGATTTGAAATTGAATTCCGAAACTTACCGCGCTGAATCTATCCTGTCGGTTAGAAATGACGTTCGAATTCCAGATGACAGTGCTTTGGCTGTGGCTTCAGAAGGCCTTTTGGGCGGCAGTTTTATCGAAGTGATCCCTGGTGCCTCGTTGGATTATTTAGAGGCTGGCGATGAGATTATTGACACGCAAGGCTCGGTTAGCTTGATTCAATTGTTGTTGAAGTTCGTGTCTAGCGGCCAAAACTGATGCGGTTTGGCTTTTTTGGCTTTTTGATCGGGTTCGCTATTTTTCCCCAGGATGGGCAGGCGCAATCCGCCGTGCAAACGGCAGATGGGGCGGTACTTCGCGGATTAGACAAAGTCAGCGGCGACATACAAGATTTTCCGCTACGCGCCGGGTCTTCTTTTGATCTTGGCGCCTTGAATGTGGCACTCTCCGAATGTCGCTATCCAGTCGATAATCCGATGGGCGATGCATTTGCTTATATCACAATTTCTGAGGATCCGCTTCAACCGCCAGTATTTATGGGGTGGATGGTGGCCTCGTCACCGGCCTTAAATCCACTGGATCACCGACGTTATGATGTTTGGGTTTTGCGCTGCGCAATGTCTGAAGCATCTACAGAATAATGTCTGTTTAAAAAATCGCCATTTTCCTGCAGGGCATGGCGCAACTTTTGATGATAATCGGCGCGGCTGATTTCGATGGCTCCCAGAGATTGCAAATGCGGCGTTATAAATTGAGTGTCAAAAAGCTTAAATCCTGTGTGCTTCAATCGATGGATAAGATAAGCCAGCGCGATTTTTGATCCATCCGTCTGCCTAGAAAACATGCTTTCACCAAAAAAGGCAGCTCCGATCGTTAGCCCATAAACACCTCCGGCCATCCTACCCTTTTGCCAGACTTCCAAGGAATGGGCATGGCCCAATCTGGCCAATTCGCAGTAGAGGTTAAAAATCCGCGTGTTGATCCAAGTTTCGCTGCGCTCAGCGCAGGCTTGCATAACGTCTGGAAAGGCTGAATTGATCCGAATTTCGTAATTTTCCTGACGGATCCTGCGGCCTAAACTACGCGAGATATGATAATTATCCAACGGAAATATGCCACGAAACTTTGGATCAACCCAGAATATATCTGGATCATTCCGTCCCTCCGACATTGGAAAAACGCCTTGTCGATAAGCTTGTAGCAAAAATTCAGGGGCAAAAGCGTCATCTGCCATTACGCGTATCGCCCCTTATTTCAGCGCTCCAAGCCGCGTGCCTATGCGGTCACTTCTTGTCAAAATGAAGGGCTTTGCTGTGCCGAATATTCCTAACATTGTTAACGCTGGTCAAAATCCTGCGATTCCAACCAATCCTCCAGCCAGTGAATATTGTAATCTCCACTCAAAACCTCTTGCGCGTTCAGAAGTGCTTCAAAAAGTGGAATGGTTGAGTCAACACCATCAACGATCAACTCAGCCAAGGCGCGGCTTAGACGCGCCAATGCTTCCGGGCGGTCGCGCCCATGCACGATGAGTTTTCCAATCAGACTGTCGTAATAGGGCGGAATGGAATAGCCAGCGTAAAGCGCGCTATCCATGCGCACACCCAATCCGCCAGGGGCATGATAGGCTGTGATTTTACCGGGGCAGGGTGAAAAGTTGGGCAGTTTTTCTGCGTTGATCCGCACTTCTATAGCGTGCCCATCAATATTTAAGTCTGATTGCGAAAAGCTCATCTCAAGCCCGCTAGCAACGCGAATTTGTTCGCGCACCAGATCCACGCCAAAAATGGCCTCCGTCACCGGATGTTCAACTTGCAAACGCGTGTTCATTTCGATGAAGTAAAAGGCGCCATTTTCGTATAAAAATTCAATGGTTCCAGCGCCAATATAATTTATCTTAGCAACGGCGTCGGCGCATACTTTTCCGATCGCGGCGCGTTCTTCAGCTGAGATAGAGGGGCCGGGGGCCTCTTCGAATACTTTTTGGTGCCGCCGCTGTAACGAGCAATCTCTTTCACCAAGATGAACCGCTTTGCCTTTTCCATCGCCAAATACTTGAATTTCAATATGGCGCGGAGTCGTAAGATATTTTTCTATGTAAACCTCATCATTGCCAAAAGCCGCTTTGCCTTCTGCGCGAGCGGTCATAAATGCTTGTTCCATCCCGGCTTCGTTTTGGGCAACTTTCATGCCGCGCCCTCCGCCCCCGCGGTGGCTTTGATAATTACTGGATAGCCAAACTCTGCGCCAATGCGATAGGCCTCTTGCAAGGTTGCAACGCCGCCATCTGAACCAGGTACGCAGGGCACGCCGAGGGCTTTCATCGTGTCTTTGGCTGAAATCTTATCCCCCATGATGCGAATATGCTCTGCGGTTGGGCCAATAAAAGTTAAATCATGATCCTCTACGATTTGAACGAATTGCGCATTCTCCGAAAGAAAGCCGTAGCCGGGGTGAATGGCCTGGGCGCCAGTGATCTCACAGGCTGAGATAATCGCTGGTACGGATAAATAACTCGCGCCACTGCTGGGTGGCCCAATACAAACCGATTCATCCGCCATTCGCACATGCATCGCATCGCTATCCGCAGTGGAATGCACAGCCACTGATTTTATACCCATTTCACGGCAGGCTCTGATGATCCGCAGCGCGATTTCGCCCCGATTTGCAATAAGTACTTTTTCAAACATCAAACCGCCTTACTCGATAATGACCAGCGGCGTTCCAAATTCGACGGCGGCGCCATCCTCAACGAAAATGCGCTTGATTGTTCCAGATTTTGGGGCTGGAATATGGTTCATGGTTTTCATGGCCTCGACGATCATCAATGTGTCGCCTTCGTTAATTTGAGCGCCGGTTGAAATGAAGGCCGGCGCGCCAGGCTCTGCTTGCATATAAATCGTACCCACCATTGGACAGGTTACCGCTCCGGGATGGCTTGCAGGATCTGATGCGTCTGTGGTGTTATTTGACTCCGTTGCGGCAGCAGCAGCGGCAGGGGCGTGTGGCGTAGGCGCGGCAACCTGTTGCATGATCGGTGCCGCCGGGACCATCGCAGCCGATGCGGTTCGCGATACGCGCACGTTCAAGCTATCATCGGCGCCATATTCTCGTAAAACCTCAATCTCGCTAAGGTCTTGGCGCTCTAAAAGGTCGGCGAGACCTTCTATAAAAGCAATATCATCCTTGCGTTTTTGCGTTGTCATGTTTCCCTCATTCTTTGTTTTTAGCCTGCTCTTGGCCTCGTTTCTATGACTATACGTCATGCGGTGCTGGGTGAAAAGAAATGGATTTACGATTGTTGTCAGGAAAATGCAGTTTTGTACTATTTTTCGCAGATTTTGAGGGGATGAAAGTGCGTTGAAGAGACAAAAGCCGTTGAACGCGTCGAATTTTGCGCCAATTTGAGGCTAGAAACGCATCAGTTGATTGGTTAAAGGGAAGAAAAGGAAAACCCATGAATTTGGCAGTTTGGTTAGACCGGCAGGCCCGCGCTGCCCCCGAGCGGCCAGCCTTATTTTGGGGCAAAGATACCGTTGCAACTTACAGCCAGTTTGCAGGCTCCTGCGGTCGCATCGCTGATTGGCTGCGCGTAAATGCCGTTCTACCAGGGGATCGGGTTGCAGTATTTATGAAAAACCAACCTGATTACTTGCGTTTGATTTATGGCATCTGGCAGGCTGGGGCGGTTGTTGTGCCAATCAATGCAAAGCTGCACCCCAAAGAATTGATTTGGATATTGGAACATTCTGAGGCACTGGTGCTGTTCTGTGAGCCTGAAATCGTCGCAACATTGCAACAGGACAGCGCGGCAGAATCGCTTGCAATTACCTATGTTGCTGTCGCGCCAAATATGCTTGATGAAGCTTTGAAACAGCTGGCGCCTGATATGGGCATCAGGCAAGCCACTGAAATGGGGTTATTTCAAAACATCACCGCCCGTAGCAGCTGCGATCTGGCGTGGCTTTTTTACACCTCTGGAACAACGGGAAAGCCCAAAGGCGTGATGATTACGCATGGGATGCTACAGGCGATGGCGCTGGGTTATTTTGCCGATGTGGATGCTGTGAGCGTACAAGATTCAGCGATTTATGCAGCGCCTCTTTCCCATGGGGCGGGGCTTTATAATGTAATGCATGTCTTGAAGGGCGCGCAGCATGTCTTTCCACGTTCCGGTGGGTTTGATCCGCTTGAAATTTTTGAATTGGCTAATTTTTTTCAACGGGCCCATCTGTTCGCTGCGCCGACAATGGTCAAACGCATGACCAAGGCCGCGCAACACACGCCTGGCAAAGTTTCGGGTTTGCGCAGCGTTATTTATGGCGGCGGTCCCATGTATTTGAGCGATATCGTGGATGCCACTGCCTGTTTTGGCCCAATTTTCATTCAAATTTATGGTCAGGGAGAATGCCCAATGGCTATAACCGCGCTGTCTCGCGCGGATATTTCCGATCGTGAAACAGCGGGATGGCAAGCGCGTCTATCGTCCGTAGGGCGGGCGCAATCGGTTGTTGAGCTACAACTTTTTGATCGTGAGGGAGAGGTTGCATCGCTAGGGCAGGTTGGCGAGATCGCCGTGAAGGGCGCTCCGGTGATGTCTGGATATTGGAAAGATCCACAAGCCACGCAAGCGGCGTTCAAGAATGGGTGGCTTTTGACCGGTGATATGGGGAAATTGGATAAGGCGGGCTACTTAACATTGATAGATCGGTCCAAAGACGTGATTATTTCGGGGGGTAGCAATATCTACCCCCGAGAGGTTGAAGAGGTTTTGCTGCATCATCCCAGCATTTGCGAAGTATCCGTTATTGGCCGCAGGCATTCTGATTGGGGGGAAGAGGTGATTGCCTTTGTGGTGCCTTGGCCATCACATAGCGTTTCGAAAAGCGCGTTGGATCAATTCTGCCTTGACCGGATTGCGCGTTTTAAACGTCCAAAAGAGTATATCTTTGTATCCGAGTTACCCAAGAATAATTATGGGAAAGTTTTGAAAACAGCGTTGAGATCTTTAATAAATGATTAAAAAATACTTATTTATATGTACTTACTGGTCTTTTTTTATGTAACTTTTTCGAGCGACTGAAGCTAAAACTGTTCCGGTGCGGCAAACCCCACCCGATCCCGGTCTGAAGGGTGCTCAACAGTTGCAATCAATCACAGGCGCAGGGCCATTGCACCCGAGAGGGGCTCCGCAAAGCGCTTTTCGGGCACAAAAAACGCAGGTAATGATTTGCCTAAGCCCCTTTGCAATTTTTTTATCCGCGATTCATCCGGTTTTCGATCAGTTCATCAACAACCGCTGGCTCTGCCAAGGTTGAGGTATCTCCCAAACTGCCATAGTCATTCTCGGCGATTTTGCGCAAAATCCGGCGCATAATTTTTCCTGAACGGGTTTTTGGCAGACCCGGGGCCCATTGCACTAAATCAGGCGAAGCGATGGGGCCGATTTCTTTACGCACCCATTGGCGCAATTCGCTGCGCAATTCCTCGTTTGGCGCTTCCCCACTCATCAGCGTGACGTAACAATAAATGCCTTGGCCTTTGATATCATGCGGATAGCCGACAACAGCAGCTTCCGACACTTTTGGGTGGGCAACCAATGCGCTTTCCACCTCAGCTGTACCCATACGGTGACCTGAGACATTGATCACATCGTCAACGCGCCCTGTGATCCAGTAATAGCCATCGGCATCGCGCCGGCAGCCATCTCCTGAAAAGTAATAGCCTTTAAAATCGCTGAAATAGGTTTTCACGAAGCGGTCATGGTCTCCAAAAACGCTGCGCATTTGGCCGGGCCAACTGTCTTTGATGCACAAAACGCCCTCGGCTTCGGTTGAGGTGATTTCTTCGCCTGTTGTCGGGTCTAAAATGACGGGTTGCACCCCAAAGAAGGGCAGGGTCGCAGAACCCGGTTTTGTGGTGGTTGCTCCGGGCAGAGGGGTTAGCAAATGCCCGCCCGTTTCGGTTTGCCACCATGTATCAACAATTGGGCAATTGCCTTTTCCAACCACATCATTATACCAATTCCAAGCTTCCGGGTTGATGGGCTCTCCAACGGTGCCTAACACTTTTAAGGAGCTTAAATCACATTTGCTTACAAACTCATCACCTTGGCCCATCAGCGCCCGGATCGCGGTTGGGGCCGTGTAGAATTGGTTTACTCTGTGTTTCTCACAGACTTGCCAAAACCGGCTTGCATCGGGATAAGTGGGCACACCTTCAAACATTAGCGTGGTGGCGCCATTGGCCAGGGGGCCATAAACGATATAGCTGTGCCCGGTCACCCAGCCCACATCCGCCGTACACCAGAAAATATCGCCCTGATGATAATCAAATACATATTCATGGGTCATTGATGCCCAAACAAGATAGCCGCCTGAACTGTGCAAAACGCCTTTGGGCTTGCCGGTCGAGCCCGAGGTATACAGCACGAATAAGGGATCTTCGGCGTTCATCTCTGTTGGTGGGCAATGCGAATCCGCCTTGTCCATCATCGCTGCAAACGCGAAATCGCGCCCTTCCTTTAGGCCAACATCGCTTCCTGTGCGTTCAACCACAAGCGTTTTGACATCACCGCAGATCGCCAAAGCTTTGTCTACATTGGCTTTCAGGGGGGTGTTCTTGCCCCCGCGCGGCGCTTCATCTGCTGTGACCAGCAGCACAGCACCGCAATCTTCTACACGGCTTGCCAAAGCCTCTGGCGAAAATCCGGCAAACACAATCGAATGGATCGCCCCAATCCGCGTGCAGGCCAACATTGCATAAGCCGCTTCTGGGATCATCGGCATATATAGCACCACCCGATCCCCTTTTTTTACGCCAAGGCTCTTGTAAACATTCGATAATTTGCTCACTTGCTGATGCAATTCATCATAGGTGATATGTTTGCTTTCAGCGGGGTTATCGCCTTCCCAGATAATAGCGGTTTGGCTGCCACGGCTTTCAAGATGGCGGTCAATGCAGTTTGCCGAGACGTTCAGCGTGCCATCTTCGAACCATTTAATGGACACGTCAGGATGTTCGTAAGAGACGTTTTTAACCGTTTCAAATGGTTTTATCCAATCAACCCGCTTCCCATGTTCGGCCCAAAAGCTGATTGGATCTTCAATCGACTGGGCATAAAGCGCTTCGTAGCTGGCTTTGTCGATATGCGCGTTTTCAGCGAATTTAGCCGTAGGTGCATAGGATGTCTGACTCATAACTCTGGTCCCTAATGTCAGAAAATCTTAATTTTCTGTTGGTGGTCTTGAAGGCGGATAAAAACCGCCCTCAGCGTTTGCGTTTAGATGGCAAGATATTCGGCACGCAAGTCGGGGTTGTCCAGCACTTCTTTGGCGCTGCCATCAAAAATCACGCTTCCCGTGTCTAAGATAACGGAGCGATCTGCCAGTTCAAGCGCGCGCACTGCGTTTTGCTCAACGATAATGGTTGTCATGCCCTGATCTTTGATGACTTGCAAAGTTTTTTCAATTTCATCAACGATCACTGGGGCCAAACCTTCGTAAGGTTCATCCAGTAACAGCAGCTTGATGTCTCGTGCTAGCGCGCGGGCAATTGACAACATTTGCTGCTCACCCCCCGATAATGTTGTCCCGTCTTGCTTTCGTCTTTCGCCTAGGCGCGGGAACAGGTTATAAATACGATCAAGTCCCCAACCGACAGGTTCCGCTATCTGGGCCAATTGCAGATTTTCTTCAACGGTAAGGCCGGAAATGATCCGCCGGTCTTCCGGTACCAAAGAAACACCAGATGTTGCGGCTTGATAGCTGGTCATTTTGTGCAGGGCCTTGTGATCTAACCAAATTTCTCCACGCTGTACCACCGGGCTGTCAAGACGCGCGATACTACGAAGTGTAGATGTTTTTCCAGCCCCGTTGCGCCCTAAAAGCGCCAAAATCTCTCCTTCATGCACATTGAAGCTGACACCCTGAACAATATAGCTTTCATCATAATATGAATGAATGTCATGCACAGAAAAATAAGACGGTGCATGGGGATCGATAGCCAGATTTCCAGACATTATCTGCTCCTCAATGAGTTTCGCCGAGATAGGCTTCTTTGACTTTTGGATGCCCTTTGATTTTGTCTGGAACGTCTTCCACTAGTGGAGTGCCTTGCGCCAGAACTGTTATGCGATCAGCTAGGGAGAAAACAACATGCATGTCATGTTCTATGATTGCTATGGTGATATCTCGCTTCTGTTTGATTTCATTTAGTAAATCGATTGTATTGTTAGTATCGGCACGCGCCATGCCGGCTGTGGGTTCGTCTAACAAAAGCAAGCGCGGGTTTTGACTCAGGCACATGCCTATTTCTAAGCGGCGCTTGTCACCGCGTGACAACGATGCGGCTTGCATTTCACGTTTGTCCAACATGTTCATTTCTTCGAGCATCTTATAAGCAGCGTTTAACACCGTTTTATCAGCCATCACATTAGACATAGCATCTATGGAAAAAGAGCCATCGCGCGCCGCAAATATAGGTATCATCATATTTTCCAAAACAGTCAGATCCCCGAAAATTTCAGGTGTTTGGAACACGCGAGAAATACCTAATTGGTTGATTTCATGTGCAGATCGGCCCAAAACAGACTTACCATCAAACATTACGGAACCGCTATCGGGAATCAATTTACCGATCAGGCAGTTTAGTAGCGTTGACTTGCCCGCCCCGTTTGGTCCGATTATCGCATGGCAGGTGTTTTCCTTAACGCTCAGATTGACTTCCGATAAGGCTTGAAGCCCACCAAAGCGTTTGCCGATGTCTTTTATTTCAAGAATACCCATCAGTTCCTCTTACTCGGCTGGTTCTTTTTGGGGGTTGGTTTCACCCTCTGGTCGTTTTTTCAGTAACTTAGCGACCCGCTGGCCCAGTTCCACCAAGCCGCCCGGTAAAAAGATGATGACGGCCATAAACATCAATCCCAATGTAAGGTGCCAGCCTTTACCAATAAACGGGTGGATAATGGATACAATGAAGTCTTCCATGCCCTGAGGCAAAAATGAAAACCACTGATGCAGCAAGTTGTCGTTAATTTTTGAAAAAATATTTTCAAAATACTTGATCAATCCAGCGCCGAGAACAGGCCCGATCAAGGTGCCCACACCACCTAGAATGGTCATAAGCACCACTTCTCCAGAGGCGGTCCACTGCATCCTCTCAGCTCCTGCAAGCGGATCCATTGAAACCATCAGGCCACCGGCTAGACCTGCGTACATTCCCGAGACGACAAAACAGGCCAACATATAAGGCCGAGTGTTAAGGCCTGTGTAGTTTAAACGCTGTTGGTTTGACTTTATCGCCCGCAACATCATCCCGAACGGTGAGCGGAAAATGCGTATCGCAATAAAAAAAGAAAGAAGCATCACCAAACCCGAAACGTAGTAGCCTACATTGAACGTCCAAAGCCAATTTCCTACAGCCAACTGAAAACTGTCATTCATCTCTAGCCCCAGTAAACTTGGTGCAGGAATATTTCCGCTTTCGTTCGCTCGATCAAGAATACGGGGATCATTAAGACTCGTTTGAAGCCCGGTTTCTCCTCCAGTGATTGGAGTTAGAACCGATGCTGCCAAGGCAAAAGACATCTGCGCAAAAGCGAGCGTGAGAATGGAAAAATAAATTCCTGACCGGCGCAGCGAGATAAAACCGATTATAAGTGCGAAGATACCTGCAACGATCGTTGATACTATAATTGCGGGGATCACATTGATTGTCAGCAATTTCAGCATCCAGACACCCGCGTAAGATCCCGCGCCGAGAAAAGCCGCATGTCCGAAAGACAAGTACCCGGTTAAGCCAAAAAGAATATTGAAGCCAATCGCAAAGATTCCAAAAATGACAAATCGCTGCATTAAGTCCGGATAGCCAGCATTGAATTGGGCTAATGCAGAGCCTTCGGGGAACGGATTAAGAAATATAGGTGCTAAAACGACCAAAATTGCCACCGTTAGCAGAAGTTGTGCGTCTTTCTTTTCGAGCCCAAACATTGATTAGTCCTCCATCACGCCTTTGCGTCCCATGAGCCCACGAGGGCGCGTGAGTAGAATTACGATTGCTGCAAGGTAAATTACGACCTGATTGATCCCGGGCAGAAATTCGATTACTTCGCGCATCGATGCAAAACTTTCAAGAATACCCAAGAGCAGACCAGCCAAGACAGCGCCCGGCAGCGATCCCATGCCGCCGACTACAACCACTACGAATGAGATCACAAGAAAGTCCATACCCATGTGATAGTTTGGAGGGTTGATCGGAGTATACATCACCCCTGCAAGCCCAGCCACCGCAGCGGCTACGCCAAACATAACCGTAAAGCGCCTGTCAATATTAATGCCCAGCATGCCAACAGTTTCACGGTCTGCCATACCGGCACGTACAACCATTCCGAAGGTGGTGAATTGCAAAAACGCAAACACAAGCGCAATCAAAATCATCGCAAAACAGAAATATAAAATGCGCCAATAAGGATAGATGATTTTACCAGCATCCAAACCGATCAGAGCGCCGAAATCAAAAGATCCCACAAATGCCTCGGGCGCTGGCGTAGGAATTTGGTTGGCGCCGAAGTAATATTTGACTATTTCTTGAAGTACGATCGCTAAGCCAAAAGTCACCAAAATCTGGTCCGCATGCGGACGTTTGTAAAAATATTTAATTAAGCCCCGTTCCATGATGACGCCAATCAGTATCATTACTGGGATGGCAAATAGAATTGAAAGAGGAACGGCCCAGTCGATCAACGTCCCGCCGGTTTCGGGACCAAACCAGTCATTTACATAGGGAACTTCTACCTTCAGCGGTTTGCCCAAAAAATCCTTTTTTGTTTCGTCAATTATCGTGTGCGATGTTGTAAGAATTCGGCTGAGCGTGACTGCACAGAATGCCCCCATCATAAATAGGGCGCCATGCGCGAAATTTACCACGCCCAAGGTGCCAAAGATCAGCGTCAGGCCAAGCGCAATCAGGGCGTAGGCACTGCCTTTATCGAGCCCGTTGAGGATTTGTAGAATAATTTGATCCATTGTCTCTAAAAACTTTTGCCAGACCGGTTTTTTTAAACCAAATAATTACAATATGCACCGACCCCGCATATCTCAAGGTCGGTGCAATTTATTGTTTCGCTTATGCGCCTGGGTTGCAAGAACCTAGATCGCCGCCAAATATAGAAGCATCATAGCTCACTGCCGATGCAGGTGTCACGTCAACGATTTCAAGCAAGTCAAAGTCGTTTTCAGGGTTTTCTTTCCCTTTAACAACCAGAACGTCTTTAAAGCACTGGTGATCTTCTGCGCGATAAAGCGTTGGGCCGTTGCCCAAGCCGTCAAATTCGAAGCCTTCAAGCGCTTCGGCTACGGCACATGGGTTGAATGAGCCCGCACGTTGCACTGCGTCTGCATATAACAATGTTTGACAGTAAACTGTGTGTGCAGCTTGAGAGGGTGGGAAGCCATATTTGGTTCCGAAAGATTGCACGAAAGCGTTCGTTCCGGCGTATCTTGCACCTGCAACATTTTCAAGCGACCAGTGCCAGTTTGTTGAACCAAAAATTCCAGCCACGTTTTTACCAGCACCTTTTGCCATCAACCGTGAGTACAGCGGAACGATGATCTCAAAGTTCTTACCATTGGCCTGTGCGGCGCGCAAACCAAATTGTACGGCAGACGTCAGTGAGTTAACCATGTTTCCACCATAATGGTTCAGAACCAAAACATCGGCGCCTGACCCCAGAACAGGAGCTACATAGGATGAGAAATCAGTTTGCGCCAAAGGCGTTTTAACTGCTGCAACAGTTTCCCAGCCCATAGCTTCGGTTGAGGTACGTACCGCTTCTTCCGTTGTATAGCCCCAGTTGTAGTCGGCGGTCAGGTGATAGGCTTTGCGATCCTTGCCATAATTTGAAGCCAATATCGGGGCCAAAGCGGCGCCAGACATATATGAATTAAAGAAATGGCGGAAACCATTTGCTTTCTTATCTTTACCGGTGGTGTCGTTCGAATGCGTTAGGCCTGCCATAAAGATAATGCCTGCTTCCTGGCACAAAGATTGTACAGCCACAGCAACACCAGAAGAAGAACCGCCTGTGATCATAATGGCGCCGTCTTTTTCGATCATGGAGCGCGCAGAGGCTCGTGCTGCATCAGGTTTAGTTTGCGTATCTCCTGTTACATATTCGACTTTTTTGCCCAAAATGCCCGTACCGTCGAGAGCTTTAGAGCTGAATGTGGACATCATGCCACCGTCACCACCGCCATTTAAGTGCTCTACAGCCAATTTGTATGCGCGCAGCTCATCTGCGCCCTCATCTGCATATGGCCCAGTTTGAGGCACGTTGAACCCAAGCGTTACGGTGCCGCCCGTAGGGGCATTGGTATACCCTGCATGGCTGCCTGCTGAAAGAATTGTCGGCAGAGCCAAGCCTGCACCGGCAATTGCGCCGGTTTTTAAAACGCCGCGGCGTGTAAAATTAGATTTTGACATAAAAACCTCCCATGTCGCGTTTCAAGCCCAGTCTCCTCCGATCGGGCGTACATCACTAGAATGTAAGGTATTTATCTTCAGAATTGGAAAATTTCGCAATAAACATCATCAAATCAAAGAAAATTTTGTAAATTAATGTAAATAGAATAGACAATTTTTGTAAATTTATTTATGTTGCAGTGCGGCATACCGCTGAAATTAAGGTGTAAAATATGGTGTCAGAAAACACACCGGGCGCACGGATTCGGCAAGCCCGGCTTGCGGCGGGCCTGAAACAAGCCGAATTGGCGGCGAGGGCTGGGATATCGGCGCCCTATTTAAATTTGATTGAGCATGATCGTCGGAAAATCGCTGGTAAATTGTTGATTGATCTTGCAAAGCTGCTCGACGTGGAGGCCTCGCTTTTAAGCCAAGGGGCAGAGGCGGCGTTGATTGCGGGATTGAATGATATCGCGGCGCTATTGGATACGGAGGCGGCGGTTTTACCTAAAGACACCGCCGATTTTGCTGCACGGTTTTTACCTTGGGCAAACCGCTTGGTGGCGCTGCATGGAAAATACCGCGAACTTGAACATATGGTGAATGCGATGGCCGATCGTTTGTCGCATGATCCGCGCTTGGCGGATTCCTTGTTTGAAGTGCTTAGCGCAGCAACCGCAATCCGCTCTACCAGCGCTATTTTGGCCGAAACGACTAATATCGAGCCCGAGTGGCAAAACCGGTTTCATCGCAATTTAAACGAGGATAGCAGCCGGTTGGCAGCGGGAGCCCAAGCTTTGGTGGGGTTTCTAGATCCTGAGGAGGCAAATCAAAACAATATCTTATCGCCGCGCGAAGAGTTTGATGGGTTTTTGGCCGCGCAGCGATATTACTTTGAAGAATTTGAAGAAAGTGGTGGCGATGTGACGCGCTATGTTGAAGCTTGTTCTCAATTGTCAGCCCAAGCGCAACAGTTATTGTGGAATTACCTTGAGCAGTATCAAAAAGATGCTCTTGCGTTGCCACAAACCACGTTGTCGCGAATTTTGAATGAGTTTGGCAGTGATCCTGTTGAGGCTGCGCGCCGCTCAGGCCAAGCCTTGCCAGTGGTTATGCGGCGCATGGCAACGCTGAGCACCCAGATTTTAAACGTTGAGGTGGGCCTGTTGATTTGTGATGCGTCAGGAAGCGTGCTCTTCAACAAACCCGTTCCAGGGTTTAAATTGCCCATATCTGCGGGGTTTTGTGCCATCTGGCCAGTTTTTGAAGCACTGCAACTTCCGATGCGTCCGATCCGCCTCAAGCTTCAACAAAATGGGCGTGAAGGCGGGCTGTTTCAAAGCTTTTCATTTGCCCAGCTTCCGGAAATTCCAATGAGTGCTGATCCTGTGTTACCCTTGGGCTATATGCTGCTTCAGCCTCACGAAAGCTTACCTCAGGGGTCATTTGCAGAAATGGCACACGCGCAGCTGCCGCGTGAAGTAGGCTTAACCTGTCGGCTTTGCACGCGCATAGATTGTTCTGCTCGCCGTGAAATTTCCGTGTTTGCCGAAGAGTTTTGACATCGGTGGAAGAAATATTGTTTAGTATCGCTTAAGCCGTGCTGTTCACAGCAGTCAGTTTTGGGAGGAACGATGGCGAAGACGGTTCTGCTTATCGAGGATGAGCCAAATATCATTGAGGCAGTGCAATATATCCTGTCGCGCAATGGATGGCAGGTAAAAACGCATGCGAATGGGCATGATGCCAATGCTGTGATTCAAAGCAGCCTACCTGATTTGATTATTTTGGATGTGATGCTTCCGGGAAAAAGCGGCTATGATATTTTAAGAGAAATCCGGCTTACCCCTGAATGTTTGGATATTCCAGTATTGATATTGACAGCGCGGGGCCAGACGAAAGACCGCCAAATGGCCGAGGCTTTAGGCGCAAGCCGGTTCATGACAAAACCGTTTTCCAATCAAGAGATGTTAGACGCTGTTCGCGAATTGGCTGGGGTGTAAGCATGCCACAGGGACCCGTTTTTTTAGAACGGCGCAATTACAAGGCGCGCAGAGTGATTGACGCGGCGCATATTCTGCCACTGCTGGGCATTTTTTTGTGGAGTGTGCCATTCCTGTGGCAGTCTATCGAAGAGCCGTCGATCTTAATTTCTAGCGCGGGTCTTTATGTGTTTGGCGTCTGGCTCCTCTTGATTATTAGTCAGTTTGTTTTGTCTTGGAAGTTGCGGCATTTGCCTGAGGATGTTCAGCGCTCGATAGATGTATCGGGTTCCGATAAGGCCGAACTCTAATGTTGAACCTCCTCATTTTCGTGTGCTTACTTTATGTTGGGTTGTTGTTTGCAGTAGCGTTTATTGCGGAAAAAGCCGCGATGCGCGGCCGCGGTAGATGGTTGCGCAGCGCCTGGATTTATACTTTATCCATTTCAATATATTGTACAGCCTGGACCTTTTACGGCGCCGTTGGCTATGCTGCGCGCTCAGGCTTGGAGTTTCTGACAATTTATATTGGACCGTCATTGGTTATGTTTGGCTGGTGGTGGGTTTTACGCAAGCTGGTGCGTATCGGTCGCAGCCAGAGGGTCACTTCGATCGCAGATTTATTGTCGTCTCGATTTGGAAAATCAAACAGTTTGGCGGCTTTGATCACATTTTTGGCTGTGGTCGGCACAACCCCATACATCGCGCTGCAACTGCAATCTGTTACCCTTTCCTTTGAAGTGTTCGCAGCGTCTGGACAGGTTGGACAAAGCGCAACATTGGGGGGTAATACGGCGTTTTGGGTTGCCGTTGGTTTGGCTTTATTCACCATCGTTTTTGGAACCCGAAACCTGGATGTAAATGAACGACATCACGGTGTGGTGATTGCGATCGCGGTTGAGGCGATTGTGAAGCTGTTTGCGCTTTTGGCGGTTGGTGTTTTTGTTGTCTGGGGGCTTATGGGAGGAATCGGGCAGACATTTGCAAAAATTGATCAGTCGTCCCTGGCGCATTGGAGCGTTGATAACAGCCGCTGGGCCAGCCTGACATTCTTGTCCGCGGCGGCATTTTTGTGCCTGCCTCGGATGTTTCAGGTTCTAGTGGTTGAAAATGAAGATGAGGCATTTTTGGAAACTGCCTCATGGGCCTTTCCGCTTTATTTGCTGTTAATGTCGCTTTTCGTGGTGCCAATCGCGGTTGTTGGGCTTGATATCTTGCCATCTGACGCCAACCCGGATTTGTTCGTTTTGACCTTGCCGTTGTCTCAGGGGCAAGACAGTCTAGCTATTCTGGCCTTTTTAGGTGGGTTCTCATCGGCCACCTCGATGGTGATTGTGGCCTCAATCGCCCTGTCAACGATGGTTTCGAACCACGTGGTGATGCCGCTTTTTTTGCGGGTCAGCGGCAATAGGCTGAGCATGTCGGGCGATGTGCGCAAAGTGATTTTGACGGCCCGGCGTTTGTCAATCGCGGTGATCTTGCTCTTGGGGTATCTGTATTATTCGCTGTCCGGCGGGGGCGCTGCGCTGGCCGCTATCGGCTTGGTGTCATTTACTGGTGTAGTACAAGTATTGCCGGCTCTGATCGGTGGTATTTTTTGGCGCGGGGCAACCCGTCTGGGGGCGTTATGGGGGTAGGCACGGGCTTTGGTATTTGGCTTTATACCTTATTTATACCAAGTTTGGGTTTGGATCTTGGTTTCTTGATGCAGCTGATGCAGCTGGGTCCGTTTGAAATTTCTTGGCTGCGCCCACAGGCTTTATTTGGAATTTCGGGTTTAGATCCCTTGGTACATGCGGTGTTCTGGAGCATCTCTTTGAACAGTTTGGTATTTGTTTTTGTATCATTAATAAGTTTTCCATCACCCTTGGAACGGTTGCAGGCGGTACAATTCGTGAATACCTTTGATCACGCTCCTAGCCCGCATAGTTGGAATGGCCGGGTGGGGCAAAGCGAAGAGCTGATGGTGATGGCGCAACGGATCTTGGGATCCCTCGAAGCGCAGGCTTTGTTTCAAAGCGAAGTTGTGAAGCAGGGTGGGGCTGGATATCTTCCTGAACCCACACCAGAGTTTTTACAGAAACTAGAGCGGGCGCTTGCAGGGTCGGTCGGGGCGGCGACGGCGCATGCGATGATGGGAAAAATAATGGGCGGTCTTGCCGTCTCTGTTCAAGATCTGATGGCGGTGGCCGATGAAACCGCCCAAATGCTTGAATATTCAAGTCGGCTTGAAATGAAATCAAATGAATTGGTGCGCACGGCGGGCCAATTGCGGCGCGCAAACGATAAACTGACCAGGCTATCCGTGCAAAAAGATGCCTTTCTATCCCAGATCAGCCATGAGCTGCGCACCCCAATGACTTCTATATTGGCTTTTGCCGAAATTTTGCGCGATGGCCCTGATTTATCCACGGATGATTTGAACAAATATGCGGGGATCATTCACGAAGAATCGCTCAGGCTAACCCAGCTTTTGGACGATCTGCTTGATTTGAGCGTGCTAGAGAATGGACAAGTCACGTTAAAAATTAGCAGCACCGCGATCGAGCCCTTGCTGCAACGCGCGGCGCTGACAGTCGGTGGTGGGGCCGAGCTTGATAAATTGGCTTTGCGGGTAAAGCTGCCCGAAAACTGCCCTGAGATAAAAACCGATGATACAAGGCTTGGCCAAGTGTTCATCAATTTAATCGCCAATGCGGTTAAATATTGTGAAGCGGCGGCGCCATCCCTGACCGTAACAGGGTTTCAAAGAGGTCGTCAGTTGGTTTTGGATTTCGTAGATAATGGCCGCGGTATCCCAAAGGATCAGCAAGATCTGATTTTTGAGAAATTTTCACGGGCTGGGGATCAAAAGGCCGGCGGTGCGGGATTGGGATTGGCGATCTGCAAAGAAATAATGCAGCGCTTGGGCGGAGATATTTCATATTTGCCGGGCCAAGGTGGCGCAGGGTTTCGGGTTTTATTGCCTTTAGATGACGGCCGCTCCTCAAAACGCGTTTAAAGGAAATTTTAAGCATCAATAGGCTAAAGCTTTCTCACAGGGTCGGAAACGGCATCTTGCTTAGGAAAAGCGCGATCGAGAGAGCCGCTAATATATTGCGCCAAAAAGCCAGCTTAGCGCGTCCACAAGGAAAGCAGGTCCACCGGATCATCAGTGAAGGTTTGCAAATCTCTTTCGCCAAATCAGCACTCGGGCAGATGAACTTAGCGCTGCGTCCAGCGCATCACGACTCGCAGCTGCTTTTAGCGCAGGATATCGCTATAGCTTTAAAGGATTTTGTTCTAATTACAGCTTTAAAAGGCGACGATGAGACGTTAGGTTTTGCGGCCTTGAATGGTACTGCGCTCAGATGTTTGATCGAAATCCAAACATTGGGGCGCGTTTTGGGGCATGCTTTGGCACGCGGACGCACCTCAACGCGCACTGATTTTGCGTTGGTTGCCCCCTTCATAGATGAGGTTTTGCGATCAATGTCGCTGAAAGGGCTTTCTGTGCGCTTGCAAGAAGCTTTGAAAGGATTGCGCGTGAGGTTTCCCGCACAGGATCCAGACGCTTTGTGTTTGTGGTTAAGCAGTTCTCATTTCACGACATTTCAAATCAGTTTTTCGGTTGAAAATGTCGCCGATAATTTAGTGATTATGGTTGCGGTTCCCTGCGAAATAATGAGCTTGGGTTCGGTGATGCAAAAGGGCGAAGGTTTAAAGCTGGGCGTGCAAACCGATTTGATGTCGCTACAGGCAAATTTACGCGCAGAGCTACACCGCTTTTTAATACCTTGGAATGCGCTTGAAAAATGGCAGAAAGGCACGATCTTACCCCTTCCTCAAACGGTTTTTGACAATGCCTTGCTTCGGCCCGAGGGGGGCGCTGCGCCTCTGCCGGTAAAGTTAGGGAAAATAGGGCTGCGGCGGGCAGTCGTTTTAAATACCCTCGAAACTGAGCTTACTGGGCCTGCATCGCCTCCTGAGCAGGTTGAGTCGCTGAAGGGGGCGCAGCCAAGTGGCAATGAAACGCAGGACGGGGAAAATGAAGGCAAAGTTTGAGCGGGTTTTGTATTTGCCTTCGGTTTTGAAACGCAAGCAAAAGGCCATCTAACCTGCTGTTGGAGCAAAACCCAGCGTGGCTTTATGGCTATGCGCTTTTGCTAAGATAAGGCCGTAGCCCGTCCAATGGATAGCCCGCTTGTGCGGTTAATGATAAAATTTCGTCTGCGTCGCGCTGACCCGCTTGTGATAAGGCCCAGATGATCGTGCACCGTGTTCCAGAGGCACAATAGGCCAGAACGGGCCCTTGTGATTGCTCTATCAATTCAACTTGATGGGCAATGGTTTCCTGGTCCATGCTGTGGCTGCTCAGCGGTAGCACTTCAAACCGCATTCCGGCCGCTTCAACTGCGACTTTTATAACTTCGGATTGCACTTCTAGAGGAACTTCAAAATCTGGTCGGTTGCAGATTATCGTCGTGAAACCGGCCTTTTTTAAATCATCAACATCCGCAATATCGATTTGTGGAGAAACGTGGTAACGGCCATATATGTGTTGTGCAGTCATGAGAATCCGGTAGCTTTTGTGGTTGATATTGTCATATTCATCCGCCACAGCCTAGGCTGTATTCTAATCATTTCATATTGAAAAATATGCATAATGATCAGATGTTTTACGGCAAAAAATACAACCAGCCCCAGACGGTAATGATAGAGGCTGAGGTACTGAATAAGACCGCCGAGGCTGCCACGCGTCGGGCAGCCCCATACATATTGGCAAAGACATAGCTGTTGATGCCAGGAGCCATCGCGCTGGTTAACACAGCCGAGCGCAGCCCCGCTTGATCAAGTGACAGGGCTTGCCCGCTTATCCAAACCAAAGAGGGATGCAGCAGCAAGGCCACCGCCAAAACCCATAAAATTGGCCCTGTATCGCCTTCAGGCCGGTATTGGTACAAAACGCCTCCCATCCCGAACAGCGCTGCCGGTAGCGCGGCTTGAACCAACATATCAACGGCCTCGGTGACAGGGCTGGGAAGCGGAACCTTTAGAAAATTGACGGCAAAGCCGACCAAAATGCCCAGAAAAAGGGCGTTTTTGAACATGGCGATAAAAACGCTTTTTACAACGGGCAAGACCGATTTCTGCCGGTTGCGTACAATTTCCATAGTTAAGATGCCAAGGCAGTAACAAAAAGGGGCGTGCAAGGCGACGATCGCGTAATTTGAGGTCAATGCAGCCGTGCCATAGGCGCGTTCGGTAATCGCCAAGCCAAGCATGAGAGAATTGGAAAACAGACAGCAAAAGCCAATGGCAACGCAATCTTCCCAGGGCCGCTGGAACAAAAGCCTTGCTCCAAATAATCCAGCCAGAAAACAAACCGTTGCGCCACTGTAAAAGCTAAACAGAAGCGCAAAATCAAAAACTTGACTCAAATCAAGCGAGGCGATCGCACCAAATAAAAGGCATGGGATTGCAAAATTCTGCGTGAAACGCATCAATCCATCAACAGACTCTGTAGAAAAAAAGCCTGCCCAGACGGCGGCATAGCCGAACCCAATGACCAAAAAAACTGGAAAAATAACTTCTATTAACGCGTGCATGGCTGGGGCTTAACGAGATCAAAGATCATAGGAAAGAACCATCCCGTCAAAGGCGGGCAGAATATGTTTGGGAAGCTCAGCCTGCAAGGTGGCATAATCTAAATCATTGTGCATATTGGTTAAAACGGCGCGGGCAACGCCTGATTGATTGATCCACTCAACACTTTGGGCCAAGTGGGAATGTGAGGGGTGCGGATCGCGGCGCAACGCGTCCAGGATCCAGCAGTCAATGCCGGCCAGAGCCTCCCACGCGGCAGGTGGCATGGTTGAAACATCGGGCAGATAAGCCACGGGACCGATCCGAAACCCCAATGCAGTGATTTGCCCATGCGCAACTTCAAACGGCGTGAATTCAATCTGACCGCCTGCGCCATCAACTTGCACAGGCCCTTCGATGTGATTGAGCTGCAAAATGGGAGGGTAGGCAGAGCCCTCAGGTTGTTTGAACGCATAGGAAAAGCGACTGAGCAGGCCGGCACTTGTGACTTTGTTGGCCCAAACGGGTAGGCGGCTGCGCCGGTTAAACACAATCATACGCAAATCATCCAGCCCGTGCACATGATCGGCGTGGTCATGCGTATAGAGCACCGCATCCAAACGGCCCACTTGCGCCTGTAAAAGCTGCGCGCGCATATCCGGTGAGGTGTCAATCAGCACTTGTGTTCGGCCATTTTCACCTTGGCGCTCAACCAAAAGCGAGCAGCGCGTTCGGATATTTTTGGGATTATTGGGATCGCAAGCCCCCCAATTCCCGCCAAGCCGCGGCACCCCGCCCGAGGACCCGCATCCCAAAATTCGAAACCGTAACTGTTCTGTCATTGCTTGGCCTCATAGGCGGCAGCTTTTGCAAAAAGTTGGTTGAAATTTTTCTCAACCTGCGAGGCAAATGCAGCATAGTCTTGTCCAAAAAAATCCGCCGCCGCGCGGGCGGTAAGCGCCACATATGCAGGTTCATTGCGCCTGCCACGATGGGGTGGCGGCGCCAAATAGGGGCTGTCGGTTTCCACCAAAAGCCGCTCTTGCGGCGCCAATTTAAAAATTGCCCGCAATTGATCGCTTTTGGGGAAGGCTGTGATTCCAGAAAGTGACAGGTAAAACCCCAAATCCAAACATCTGCGCGCCAAGGTTTCGCCAGAGGAAAAACAATGCATTACACAAGAATAGGGCGCATTTTTATACTCAGCGCTCAAAATGTCAGCGATCTCTTCATCCGCTGCACGGGCGTGGATAATCAAGGGCAATCCGCTTTGTTGCGCTGCGCGTATATGCACCAAAAGCGAGGCTTTTTGAATCTTTGCGCTGTCGCTTGAATAATAATAATCAAGCCCTGTTTCCCCGATCCCTATCATTTTTTTGTGCTCACAAAGCGCGAGCAGTTCATTAAGCGTGACCAAAGGTTCATCTGCTGCGCTCATCGGATGAATGCCCGCCGCATAAAAAACGGGCGCATATCGCTCTGCGATAGCGCGCACAGAAGGTTCATTCTGCAACTTCGTGCAAATCGTGACGATGCGATGCACGCCCGCGGCCTGCGCTCGGCTTATTATAGAATCAAGCTCATCGGCGAAATCTGGAAAATCCAGATGGCAATGGCTATCAGTGATCGCGGGGGGTATGTTCATTCACGGCCTTTGGCTCTTACAATGCTGCAGCACATTTTTCTATCTTGAAGAACATATCTAGGATCAATGTCACCGGGTCAAGGTTGACCGCCTTTCCATGCAGCATTCGTTGCGAAATATCTTGTTGCACGAGGGCCCATTTACGGGCGCTTATTGATCCTTTATTAAGTTTTGTGAACAGCTTTTGATCAAGAGCTGTAGGATCGGCATCGGGATCCGGCGGGATAAGCGAGGTTTTCGCAGTTTGCCCTAAAATATAGTCGATAAGGTCGATCAACAAATCAAAACGCTCTGAATTTGCTTGCCCTGCAAAGCTTTCAGCTAATTTTAAAGCGGTGCTTTGGTTCAGATTAGGTAAAGTGTGCAGAGTGGAAATTAGAGCGCTGTAAAGCGCATCTCCGTCAAGCTGTGCCAAACGGATTGCTTGACCGGCTGACCCTGCAGAGAGGCGGGTGATGAGTGGGCTTTGTTCTTCAGAAAGGTGGATTTTTGCCTGGGTCAGAGCTTGCTGCACCATATCTTGGGATAAGGCAAAGAGGCGCAGCTCTCGGCAGCGCGAGCGCAGGGTTGGTAAGAGGGCGGCCGGTTGATGGCTGATCAAAAACAAAAAGGCGTTTTTGGGTGGCTCTTCCAGCATTTTTAACAGCGCATTGGCGGCGCTGCCCGTCATATCATCGGCGGCATCAATTATAACCACGCGTGCGCCACCATCGGCCGCTGACAGGCCAAAAAAGCTTTTTAGGCTGCGCACATCATCAACCGTAATATTTTGTTTAAAGCGTTTGCGCTTTTCATCATAGCTGCGTCTAAGCACGTAAAGCGTCGGCTCTGAACCGGCCATTATACGGGGCAGGGCTGGGTGATCTGGTGGTGTTTCCAATTTAGATACGTTTTGGCACATCGCGCCAAACAGGCCGTCATGGGCGAGCGGATCTGGCGTTGTGAGCAGGAATTTGGCAATTTTCCAAACAAGCGTTGCTTTGCCAATGCCGCGTGGGCCGCTTAACAACCACGCGTGATGCAAACGGCCTCTGTCAAAAGCCTCTAAAAATTGTTGTTGAGCGCTATCCTGACCAAAAATTTCTATGGCTTCAGAAGGATGCGGCGCCCCTGAAATTTGATCCGACAGAGGCAGGGGCTCAAGATCCTTCATGAGAAGGCCAATTTAACGCGTTGATATATGGTTTCTGCCAGTTCTGGGATATCGCGATTGCCGTTCACAACTGCGATACGCGTGTCAAATTCACGCGCTAACTCTAAAAATCCGCTGCGCATGCGTTTTTGCAGATCAAGACCAAAATCTTCAAAGCGTTCCTCTGATGTTGCGCGCGCTTTCGCCCGTTTCAATCCGATTTCCGGATCCATATCGATTAAAATCGTAATATCGGGATCATAAGGGATCATAAGATGGTGCAACTGATCCACGAGCGCCCGCAGATTTCCCCGGCTTATACCTTGATACATGCGGGTTGAATCTGCAAAGCGATCGCAGATGACAATTTTGCCTTGGGCTAGCGCGGGTAAAATCGTTCGTTCGATGTGATCGCGCCGGGCCGCGGTAAATAATAGTATTTCGGTTTCAGCTGACCATCTGTCGGTTGCCCCTTGCAGAACCAGATCGCGAATTTCTTCGGCACCTTCTGAGCCACCGGGTTCTCGGGTTAAAATGATGTCAAATCCTTCGTCTTGCAAGCGCGCCGCCAAAAGCTTGGTTTGCGTTGATTTGCCAGACCCGTCTATGCCCTCAAACGTGATGAAACGGCCGGGATAGTTCAAAATGCCGCCTCTGGACCGTCGATCAGCATATTTTTCAGCGTAATCGCCGCAGTCCTCAGCCGTGCAGAAAACCCACCAACTGGTATTGAAGTTACCGCGAAAAGATCGTAGCGGCTATCGAGTAAACCGTCAGATGAAACGATCAGATCCGCTATTTTATCGCCCTGTTTAATGGGGGCGGGGATAGGTCCATTATACTCAATCCGCAACGCCAAGCTGTCTTTGCTCATAATGGGCACCAAAACTTGAAGGTCTTTGTTTAAAGCCAAAGCAACTGATTTTTCGCTGCCATTCCAAACTGGCGCCGATGCCAGCGGGGTACCTTTCGAGCTTAGGGGGCGCAGCGAGAATTGCCGGAAGGCCCAATTCACCATCGCTTCTGCTTCCTCCGCACGCTCGCGCGCCGACCCCAAGCCTGAAAGCGCAAACACAATACGGCGTTCGCCCTGTATGGCCGATCCTACAAGCCCATATCCGGCTTCTTCTGTATGACCCGTTTTTAACCCGTCAGCTCCGATCTGCAATTTCAACAAAGGGTTCCGGTTTTGCGTATTGGCAGGGGCTCTTCCATCAAATTCAAAGCGTTGTTCGGCGAAAAGCGGATAGAATTCTGGAAAATCTTTGATCAGAGTAGCTGCTAAAAGGACTAGATCATGTGCGCTCATCGCGTGTCCGATCTGTGGCCACCCATTGGAATTTGTAAAAGTTGACTGTTTCATTCCAAGTTGTTTCGCGCGCTGCGTCATCATAGTGGCAAAGCCCGCTTCGGTTCCATCGGGCGATAGGGCTTCGGCGATGACCGCGCAGGCATCATTTCCAGATAACACAATAATCCCGCGCAAGAGATCTTCCACCGTGACGCGATCGGATGTATCCAGAAACATTGTTGAGCCACCATAGCCAGCCGCATGTTCAGAAACGGGGAGCTTTTCATCAAGGCTTAAACGGCCCGCCCGAATAAACTCGAATGCCATATAAAGCGTCATCAGTTTTGACATAGAAGCCGGCGGCAAGGGCGTTTCTGAGTTTTTTGACAGCAGCACCGAGCCGCTGGTTAAATCAATCGCGTAGGCGGCTTTGGCTTTGGTATCAAATGACCAGGCTACCTGCCCTATTAACGCGCAGATGCAGAACATAAAACATGTAATTACCCCTCTCCTTTTACGTTGATCTGCCGAAAACCGCCAAAACATCATTCTGCCCATACTGATATGCGTTATTTACAGTTTATCGGTTAATGTTGAAGTTTCAATGCCGGTTGGTAGCTCATTGGGTTAATCTTTTAGAAGAATTGGTTGTTTTTGAGTCGCGCAAATATATACGTCGCATGGCAATGAAGGTTTTGGGGTCAGATGACGCCATGATATTAATTTTGAGCCAATTCGGCTAGGAAAGTCGGTTTTATTTCAGATTGGCTCTTTTAGAATCAATCTTGTCCAGCTATTCGGGTTTGGTCGGAGGAGTGGCAGAGTGGTTGAATGCACCGGTCTTGAAAACCGACGTAGGTGAAAGTCTACCGTGGGTTCGAATCCCACCTCCTCCGCCACGTTTTCTTTAAATAACAATATATTTCAATTATTTAGTGATAATGTGTTTTTTTAGCCCCCACATTCGCCCCCACAAATCTTGATTATTGTTTGAAACTTTGGCACGCGTGCGCGCCTGTGCGTCGGCGCGTTATTATCTGCTGTGGGGGCTGATGTACTTACTTTCTGACGATTAAATTCATTCGGCTGAGAAATCCCATCGTTAGATCTTTAGGCTTTGAGGGTAGTTCAGATTTTATATCGGTAGGCTTTATTTTTTGAGGCTTATCTTTAAATCCATACTGAAACTCTTGATCAAAAAGCTCACGTTCTTGTGCTGTCATCTCGGACACTTTTTTGCCGGCGATTGAATTCCTGAGCGCCTGCTTTTCATCATCAGTCATGCAAATAACCTCCCACATACAAAATCGTATAGTTAGCAACTCAGCATAGCAACGAATTGTATGCTGGCCCCGCTGTCACTCAGGCGCGATCCAATCGGAAGTGGTGTTGGGATATGACACGACTATTGGAGCCGATGATCGGCTTAGAGATCCAAATTATCCGAGCGTCGATTAAATTTATCTGCTGTCAGGCGCTAGCTTGTAAATTTTATGGTGCATACCCATTTTTGAAGCCATTTCTCTAACAAACTTCATATGTTCTGTAAGTTTTTCTTCATCACTTACTTGAGCCAGCACAACGACGCTGCTTGGGCCGCTTTTCCCAATGTGTTCTGGCCCCCACCAACCTGCGCGCTTTTGAGCACTCTCGGGCTTGGTGTACATCTCGTACCAAGTTTCATAGGCCATATCGCCCAAGTCTATATGAAATGCATAATTCATCAGTATCATCCTCTTAATGTAGGCCATTTAAAAGGTGATCTGATGCTGGAGTTAGGTCAAACTAAACGTAGGGTCACTACGTTGCACTCGTAGCGGATGGGTGGCCTAGCGATCCAAAGTATTCGAGCTTTTAGTCAGTTATGCGGCTTTGCAATCATCAAATAAAAACTCTGCCATACGGCTTCCAGTCGCTGTTAATTTATTAGCGTTGGTAAAGAAACCGCTTAGCCGACCATAGTGCATTGCTTGGTCATAGTTATCACTACGCGTTTTGGTGAAGCAGTAAGAAAGGACAGTTTCAAACTGAAGGAAGTCACGATGTGCAGACATAGCTTATCTCCTAACTATACAACAACTACGCTAAAAATCGTGACTTGGATCACAAACGGCGGGGGCTGGTCAGATCTCAAAAAGCCATAATCAAGAAACCGGCGTCCACATCAAAACGTCTTTGCGTTTACAGAAATTCACATGAAAAAAAGATCAGACAAAAATAGCGCGACCTCTGCGGTGGCGGAATTTGTTGGTGCCATCAATGATCGCATCCCATTGCCTGCTGGCGTGAAGCTAGGCAGCGAGGCTGAGCTGATAATTTGGCACCAGTTCACCCGCGTCCGCGCGAGGTCAGACTGGCGGCACTTATTTTCGCTTACGCGCTCCAAATTCACACTTAGATGAATCGACGCCGTATGCTCCTTTGAAATTCTTGTTCACGCTTCCAGTTGCTGTAAGCCTCCCATTTTCGCCAAACAGGCTTGCTTCAAATCGATCCTTATAGTGCATCAAAGTGCCGTTGTAGGAATTCCCGTTTACCATGTAGATTGCGTCATAGCTATATGATGACGACGACTTGTATGGCCCAACGAAAAATAAAGACAGGACGCCTTTTACCCTTCTTCCACGACATGTGGAATCGGTGTCCCAGATGCCAGCCAGCACTCTAGGCGGGAGGTTGCTTTTTGGTGGTGTGGCTTTTTTTGGTACAGGACAAAATTTTGCTGGTGCGCTTGCAAGCTTACTAAGAAAGTTTTCCGAATAAATGAGGTCATCAGTGTAATTGAGATTGGCAGTTTTTGCAAAAAGCTTTACGGCACGCTCGGTTCTACGACCAAAAATTCCATCAACGACCCCAGCTGAGCATCCTGCTTCATTAAGGCGCTTCTGTAACATTGAAAAGAAGTCTTTTTCTGTAATTTCAGGTTCAGATTTCTCTTTCTGCGTTTTCTTCTCTTGGTTGTCCAGATATTTGCCAAAATCCTCAAGAAAACTTTCGATTTGAGCTACTTCGATTTCACTTTCATTGGCATTTAGCTGCGCCAGTTCATCATCGGAAAAATAATACATTTCCGATTGCTGAAACATTTTTTCAAACACAAATCTTGGGGTCTCAAATTCATTTAGAAAGCCAATTATTTCTGAAACATAAAATTGGGTTCCCTCTTGAACTTGACCAATTTTAGCCTCTCCGTCCTTACTAGACTTAAATTGGTGGACACCTAGACGACCATTTGCGAGGCGGCTTTTTCCGCCAAAGAACATAAATGCGCAGGCTGAGGCACAGTCTCCTGTAACCGGAACAACGGTGGTCAATTCCTTATCGAATATAATGCCCGCCATTTGCAGCCCTTCATCTACATCGCCTCCTGGGCTGGCCAAAACTATGGTTTTTACATCATGATTTCGGAGCGCTTTTCTTAAGTTAAAGCTGTCATTTTTCTTTATTTCATCAATAAAAAAAAGCGCATTAGGAACGTTTTTTGTGTGCCAATATGATCCGTAGAAAGTTATGCCGAACGGATTGTCTTCCGCTTTTGCGCTTATGGTAAGCGTACAAAGAATTATAGAAAACAGATAAAAAATTCGCATTAAGGATCCGTAGTTTAGGCGGCAACGATACCAATAGAAAACAGAATTTCAAACGAAATTTTCTTTAAATCTGTCGGTAGGTACCCCCGTCATACCTATCATTCGCGTCATATTTGGACACAAAAAATGACAGGCATGACAAACATGATAGCTACTGCGCCATGAGCCTACCCTCTTTTTTGACGACCAAACCGACCTCAATAAGCCGATCTATAGCCCTTGAAACTTGGCCCTGATCCTTACCGATCGTGTCCACGATATGCTTTTGCATGCAGCGCGGGCTTTCCCTGATCAGCTCAAGCACGAGTTTCTGCGTTGCGCCGAGCTGAGCTTCACGAACGTCATCGCCAATATCAAAGCCATGCCCATTCCAGCTTAAATACTTCTCGCACTGCTCGACGTCTTTGCCGGTCACATACAGCTTGCAGTCTTTGGTGCCAGTCTGTTGCTCCATAACAAGGATCGTTTCTGCTGTGCCGGTTATTCCAATGCTGCCGATAACCTTTTCCAACGGCGCGCTGGACACGTCTGACGTCTTTTTGCAGTGATGCACAACGACAATCGCTATTCCGAGCTTATGTGCGAGTTTGCGCAGGCCGTCATATTCTTCGACGGTCTGGTCGTAATTTTTATTATTGGCGCTGGGCATCAGAATGCTCTGCACCGTATCGATGACTACGCACTGTGCCTTTGTTCCCTTGGCGACCAGTTCAATGTGGGAAAGAGCTGCTGCACCGCGTGGTAGCTTTTCCTCTGTCGACATTACGGCATGGTAAGTAAGGTGCTGAACGTAACCTCCGAATACTGCTAGAACACGATCTTTCAGGCGTCGCTCATTATCTTCGGCAGCTAGGTAATGAACGGGAATGCCATCAGCGTCTATGTGCTTTGCCAAGTTCAATACAAACCATGATTTACCAACCTTGGGCAGCGCAGCCAAAAGCGTAAGGCCTACAGCTGGTATCAGGCCATCATAGAGAAAGCGCAGAGGCTCAAAATGCATATTGAACAGCGCGCTCGCTGGTTTGATGCCGAACTTTTCTAAATAAACTTGTTCTGGCGGCTGCCTGTTGGCTAGGTCCGCCTCGGCAAGCGAGATGAACTTTTCAATCGTATTGCCCTCAAGTTCTAGCCAATCAGAGAAATCGCCTTTGTCTTTGAGGCCGTCAAGGTAAGATGTGAGCATAAAAGCTTCGATCCCATCTTTGTCGAAGCCATGAAGCAGCTTTGTTGCATGCTCAAACCCTGCGCTGTCATTGTCAGGTACAACACAGATTACGCGCTCCTTAACAAATTGATTGAGCGCGGGCTTCCAGTTTCCAGCACCGCCAGCGTTACATGTCGCCAGCAGGCCAAGTGTAATTGCTCTATCAACATCTTTTTCACCCTCGAAGACAAAAAGCATTCCGTCAGACGTGTCCGCCGCCAACTGGTCCAGTTGATAGGGTATATCTCGAAGCCCCTTAACTTTTGGCCTCCATTGCCCCTCATACCAACCCATCTGCCGCCAAGAGCCATCCATAAATTTGATGCTCTTCTTGATAGGTGTGCCGCTTTCATCGCGATAAATGTGTGCGCGCTCAATTGGCTTAGGATTTTGTGCCGGTCCAGAAGGCGCAATCAGTCCATTTTCCTTCAGCCACTGTGCTGCGGATGCTCTGTCTTTGGCTTGGCCATGATGGACGATAAAGTCCAGCATCCCACCCCCTATCTGGTGTTCAAAATCATACCAGCTGTTTTGAGCGAGGTTGACGCTTAGTGAACCTTTTTTGCCAAACCTTAATTCGTGTGCTGACTTGAAAGTTGGCTCCAAATTCAGCAATCCGATAATCTGCTCCATCGTACAATCTATTGTCATATTTCTGCCTTTAGCTTGAGGCGCATGACCTGTGCAGTTATAGTGATGCAGTAAGTCCTACGTTACGCATCAATGCCCACGGTCACCGCGCCGTGGGTTTTCTATTTCTGGTGATACTCGGAGATGAACTCAGGCAAGGCTTCCAATACTACAGTTGCAGCAGCGTCTGTGAGCAATCCTAAGCTTGAACAAGTCGCAATTAACGCTTTTTGGGTGGTGCAGTACCACTTGCCCAACCACTTGCCTTTATTCAAGTGTTTTGATGATCGCTTTTGTACAATCCATTGAATGCGATCCCTGCAAGCAATTACCCTCCATCTCGGAGCCAGATGCACTATGATATCATCGTAGTGGTCGCTTGTTTCATGGTGTGTGCGGTTCGCTGTGACAGCTATTCCGGTGCTATTTCGGAGGCGGGGGGGGCTTGAGACGTCATTCATCTGAAGATGCCTCCTGCAATTTGTCTAGCCAATTCGCAACTTCGTCAGCGCGCCATCCAACGGCACGCCGCCCGAGCTTTATTGGCCTCGGAAACTCGCCGTTCTCCATCATCTTATAGATCGAGCTGCGTGTAAGGCCTAACTGCTCTTCGAGTTGTCGCCTGCGAAATATCTGTGGAACCATTTTGGAAACCCTCCGTCTATGTTGGTACATAGCGGAAGGCTAAATTGGCTTATTCAGCTTGTCGTTTGCGATAAAGTGGACATGAGTTTTTCGCAAACTTTACTATTCCAACCGGCACTTATTTCCAATTTAGATTTACCGCGCGAGATTGATGATTCAATGGCCGCTTCACCAATTGGAAATAGCTTTCGATCATGTTCAAGCATATGTTGTTCAAGGGCGTTTTGAATGCTTTGCATTGTCCCGATAAGGTTTCGGTTTGTAAGTCCTGCGCGCAACTCTTCTGGAATGTTACTTTGCACAAAGTGCCAAGTTGCAAAAGCTCGCCGACAATCAATATCTTCATACTGACCTTTACGCGGTCGGCCTGTTTTTTGCGGAGAAATGGCTCTGAACGCATGCGCATGTTCAAGCAGATAGCCCTTGTAAGCCCACCGCGTGGCTTCCTTCGTGGCTCCAGTACCCATGCCGGCCACAAAGTCTTCAGATGGAGGCTCCCATTCCCATTCTTCTCCTTCATTTAATGCCATATAATCCAGCAAGCCGCGCACGCGCTTTTTCGTCATGAGCTACCCTCCAAAAATGCGTACCATTTGTTCATCAACTCAGCGCGGGCATCGATTAGATCGGTTCGATAGTATGCATGCTCGACTTCGCTTCCAAACTTATGCGCGAGCTGAAATTCCGCGGCTTCTCGCGAATGTCCGCCTTCTGCAACCCAATCGCGGAACGTGGACCTTATGCCGTGAGGAACCGCTGGCCGCCCACTTGTTTTATCCACATAGCCGGTTTCATCTGCTCGATGCATTCTTCGCATCAGCGCAGAAAGCGTCATGTCGGAAAGGGCTTTGCCTGACTTGGACGCGAATATAAGACCGGTTTGATTGTTTTCCTGAGGCAGAAGGTCGAGCATTGCAGAGGTTATTGGTACTCGATGCGCGACCTTTGCCTTCATTCTCGCGGCTGGCCTTGTCCAGATGCCGACATATCTTTTTTCCGAAGACACATCTCTGGCAAACAGTGTAATCTCATCCCAGCGAATGCCCCTGATTTCACCAGATCGCGCGGCCGTGAGCGTTAGAAGCATTAAGGCCTTGGCGCCAGCACCATCGCGGCGTTTTAGCTCCCTCCACCAACGGGGCGCATCTTCCAGCGCTAGGGCGGGCTGGTTCAATCGAGATTTGGGCTTTGATGGCAGTAAGACTGAAAGATTGCCCTCCCAAACAGCCGGATTTGGTGCAGGCCTGTATTTCTTGACTATCGCATAATCTAAGACAGCCTGAATGCGGCCTCGTACCCTGCTGGCAGTTTCCGTTTTATCTTTCCAGATGGGTTCTAAAACCTGCTGAATATCATCAATGGCAATCTCATTCACCGGTAGCTGGCCAAGCTTAGGGAATGCATAGGTTTCTAATGTTGAACGCCATTGGGCCTTGTGCTTTTCGTTTGACAATTCAGCCTTTTTAATTCGGATCACTACGTCGGCAATTTCCGCGAACGTTGGGGTGGTGACTGCTTCTTGTCGTGGAACTTTTGGATTAATTCCCTCTGACGCCAGAACTTTGTTTTCAGCCGCTTTACGGCGAGCCTCAGACAGTGTCACTGCGGGATAGCTGCCTAAGCCAAGCTCGATTTGCTTGCCTCTGAAGCGCAGCTTTTGCGACCAGCTTTTCGAGCCACTTTTCCGGACATAGATGTGAAGACCTGTACCGGCGTCATCGTAGTAACGACCGGCTTCCAACGATGAATTGAGATACTGTGCGCTAAGTCGTTTGCCCATTCGCCCCCACAGTCGCCCCCACAAATTTACTGGAACACAATCATATTCTATGGAACAGTTAGGGTATTGTTAATAGCATATATTCAATAAAATAACGTTTATTGAAGTTTTTTGTAATTCTTTGGAACATAACTTATACGGACACCTCCTCCGCCACCACATTCTGCTCATTCCTGTTGTTGTTATTTTTGGCACTATTCCTGCGCAAGATCAGGGATTTACAACAGCGCTTTGCGACTGATGCCCCACATCACCTCTTATATCAGCGATAATTTTCACTAAACCTCAGCCTGTGATTTTGCGAGGGTGGGTTTTTCCCTGTTTTTCGGTATTAACAGGGAATTTAACAGGGAATTTAACAGGGAATTTTACTTTTTTTGATGTTTTGAAACGCGAAAATGTAATGAAAAACCCAATGTTTATTGGGATATTATAAAACTGACCTCAAAAAATAACAGGGAAATTAATTGTCAGTAACAGGGAATTCAGCTCAAAAACAGGGCCTGTTGTTTAGACCAATCAAGGGGCAGATCATGCCGGGTGAGCATCTTGATTGTAAGGTCTCGATTGCTTGTACCGTCTACAATGACTTGGAGAACCTCAGGAGATAAAAAGGCAAGGCGTATGCGCTTCCAGATCATGCCCTCAGGAATATTATGGGCTTGCATAATATCGGACATGGACCGACCTGCCTTGATTTCTTCCACCCAAGCCTGAGCTGTTACAATAGCTCTTATAAGGGCATGATTGGGCTCTCCCTTATAGCCAACCCAGGTGAGCTTGGTCCCATTCGTGCGCTTTCTTAGGATCACGGGTTCCTCAACACGCAAGAACTCCAAATCTAGTTTATTTGGATCGACTTGAATGAGCGCAGCTACTTTCTCAACATCAAGCTGGATACTTGCCTTCGTCTCACAGAGATCAATCCGCGTTATCAGATCCAGCGTGCCTTTGATATCCAACTGCTCTAACCGCTCTTTAGCCCCAACCAACGCATGGGGCTTGATCTGCGGCGCCAACCTGAACTGATTGAGTGCTTCTGTTAACCTCGTTACTACTATCTCACTCAGCAGCCCCTCCAACATATCTGCCCGCAGGCGCCACCCGGTCGGATCAGCGCCGCCTGATATGAGACGGTTTGAGTAATAGTACCTGATAACTCTCCCAGATGATTTCTTGGACCGGGACGGTGTTAATCTGTCTCCTGTCTCATCATAGACTTTTCCAACCAGAAAGGCAGAGGGCCCCCGAGAGGGATGCTTGCCCCGCTTGATGACTGACCTCCTTTGCAGCTGGTCCTGAACCCGATCAAATTGGCCTTGGTCTATAATAGCTGCGTGGAGGCCTTCATAGACATCCCGTTTGTGTCTGATCTTTCCTATATAGATGGGATTGATCAGAATGTTGTGTATGCGCCCACGGCTCCAGTTTCTCTCAGGCCAGAGTGTATCTACAGAACGCTTTACTTTGCTCAGACATCCAAGCTGCTCATAGAGATCATAGACATGCCGGATATCAGAGGATCGCACCTCACATATTTCTAAAGACTGTATCTTTGGATCAGAGTGCACTTTATAGCCCCAGGGCACCATGCCGCCCATCCACATGCCTTTCTTCTTGGAGGCTGCGATCTTATCGCGAATACGCTCTGCTGTGACCTCTCGCTCAAACTGGGCAAAAGATAAGAGAACATTAAGCGTCAGCCGTCCCATGGATGAGGAGGTATTAAAGGATTGCGTCACAGAGACAAAAGAACAGCCCTTCGCGTCCAAACAATCAATCAGCTTTGCAAAGTCAGACAAAGACCGTGTGAGCCTATCTATCTTATAGACCACAATCATATCTATCAGACCACTTTCTACGTCAGAGAGCAAAGCCTTAAGGGCAGGGCGCTCTAGTGTACCTCCTGAGATACCCCCATCATCATATCGCTTTTTTATCAGCTTCCAGCCTTCATGGCGCTGTGAGGCAATATAGGCACTGCAGGCTTCATGCTGTGCATCCAGAGAGTTGAACTCTTGATCAAGACCTTCATCAGAGCTTTTGCGTGTATAGACAGCTGCGCGCACTACGGGCTTTCCAAGGACGCTCATGGGCGTACCCCAAAGAACTGATAGCCCGAGACATTATAGCCAGTAATAGCGCGTGCTGTATGAGAGAGGGACTTAAAGCTCTGCTCGCTCCACATAAAGCGCCCGTCATCACCAACCTCAACCACATGGGTGATCCCATGATACTCGCGCACAAAGCGGCTTCCGGGTTTAAAGGCAGGGCGCACAACATCGCGCCTCGCTGCACTCTTGAGGCGACTATCCAAACGCTTTGTATATCCGCCCATAGTATCCAGCTGATAGGTATGACTGAGGATCTGCACCATCAGGGGCCGACTTAAGTGCTTCGGAGGAGGGCGACCAACCAACTTTCGCCATTCTGACATTAACGCCTCGCGCGAGGCATCAGCCAAACCATCTAAATCGAGTCTCATGTTCTACTCCGTACAATCATCTCGTACTGAGCAGAGCCCGACGGTATTCGGGCGCAGCTACACACAGGCTTGCAGAGCAAGAAAAGTCCAGTGGAAAGATCAAAGATGGCTGGATGTTAAGACTAGTTGGGCTGAAAGACCCGCCACTTAATCTGAATTAATAACTTTATATCAATTATTTACATGAAATTATATTTTCTGGCCCCCCATTTGGCAGGGAAAATAACTTGCCTCAAGACAACACAAGGGGGTGGGGGGCAAAAACTCCCGCGCTTTAGTTGCTAGTTATCCTGCTCTTGCATTTTTTCTGAAAAAGGTTAAATCGACGCTACGATTTTTTCACAGGACATAATTTTTTGTTAATACTTTTTTTAGCCAACTAAAAGGAGAACAAAATGATCGAGCAATTTGGCGGCACTTTAAACTTCATTGCAGTCTTAATACCCTGCTTAATGGGACTGTTTTACGGTTATCGATGCTTATTCGCTACCGATGCTTTTATTGAGCAGTATGGTCTTGGAGCAGCTTCAGAGTTCATGATCAAAGCAACGGGTTGTTGCGTGGGCGCTCAAGGTATTGTCTATGCCATGTTAATAATTACGTCACCAGTCGGAGCATGGGCTGTCTTTGCATATGGCACCATACACGCCGCGCTGTTCCTCATTTTTGGTTGGATGACGGTCAATGGCAAATGGGCTGAAGTTGAGGGGGTCAAAGCGTCCGCAGAGGGGTATATAGTACCTGCTATACTACTCGTTTTTCATCTCATAATTATGTTCAACATGAGTGACATAATCTATGGAGCTGCAGTCGTAGCGAGTTAATGAGCCGGTTGGGCTGTAGGCCCAACCTAAATTAAAATGAAGAGGTAACAATGAGCGATCCCTTTCACGATGTTGACAGCGCGGGTATCGAATTTGCTGAAGCTACAGCAAAAACCATGGAGATACGGCAATCCGAACCTGTAATGGAAAAGATTGTAAATGATTACCTAATTGAACTTGAGTTTACGACTGATAGACCAACTGTTGAGATTGGTTGTGGACCAGGAGCTATTACCCGGCGCATCGCAAAGCATGCTAAGGGAACTCAAGTGATAGGCTTCGATCCGTCATCCAATTACATCGATATAGCTCGTAACCAATCTGGCGACCTTAACAATCTTGAGTTTCAGGTTTTTGATGGTGACAGGATTCCTCTAAACGACGGAGGAGCAGAGAGCGTAATTATGCATACTGTGCTTTCGCATGTGATTGATCCAAGTAAATTAATTGCAGAAGCATATCGGGTCTTAGGAAATGGTGGTAAACTAGTGATATGTGACGCTGATTTTTCAAAGGCCACTTTATCGTCTTCGTTGGAAGACCCACTCGCATTAGCATCTTCGTATTTTGTCAGAAGCCATGTTACTGACCCAAATTTATTGAAAAAAATAGGGCCTTTGTGTTCTTCAGCAGGTTTTGCAGTTGATAAATTTGATATGGCAAGCAGAGTGGTCATGGGCGATGGGATGCGGATGTGGGTGGAAGTTGCAGCTAAGGCAATGACTGATGGCCAAGATATAAGCCCTCAGCTGGGGGAAGCGCTCGTGGCTGAATATGATCATCGGGTCAAAGAAAAGAAACTGTATGGTTTTTTACCATTTTTTACATTTATTGCCTTAAAGCTCTGACGCAATAATATCTTTGAATCAGCTAAACAGAACCTGAAGGTTGTCTATCCTCGCGATTGGAATGCTGTAGTTAAGTCAAAAAATCGTCAGACACTTTAACTCATTTTACTCGATAGTATTTATGCTACTACGTTAGCAAATTGTCTGATCCACGTGAACACTTTTGTGGTGACTGGTGTCCGTCGTCATATAAAATGGGACATCAGAGTGGTTTGAGCTTAGGAGGCTCTGGCTCATCTTTAGGGTTAATTATGCAGCCTGCCTTTGATGTTGCAAGCGGCGATATTGGATTGTCTGTTTCTTGATTTTTTCCCTTTCTCTGAGAATGTCTTTGTCACGTCCGAAGTAGACGTCTGCCGGAGTGACGTTGTTCAGGCTCTCGTGATAATGGTGGTTGTTGTAGTGATCGACAAAGACACCGATCTGCTGCTCCAGATCACCTGGCAGGTAGTAGTTTTCCAAGAGAATGCGGTTCTTCATGGTCTGGTGCCAGCGTTCGATCTTGCCTTGCGTTTGCGGATGGAAAGGAGCGCCACGAATGTGCTCCATCTCCTGCTTTTGCATCCATTCAGCCAGTTCACCCGAGATGTAACATGATCCGTTGTCACTGAGCAGGCGTGTCTTAGCCCCCTAGAACTGTGCCAGTATATTTTGGCAAAGGGAGTAAGGAAACATGGCTCGAAAGCGTTATTCTGATGAAGATGTGTTGAAGTTATTGCGCGAGATTGATGTTCATTTGCACGATGGTTTGGACGTTGTGAGTGCGTGTCGCAAAGCTGGGATTTCAGATAAGAGTTATTATTACTGGCGTAAGAAGTTTGGAGGCCTTTCTCGTTCGCAGGTTTCGGAGATGAAATTGCTCAAGAAAGAAAACGAGCGCTTGAAGAAGATCGTCGCTGACTTGCAGTTAGACAAATTGATCCTGAAGGAGAGCCTTGATCATCTAAAGCCGCGGGCCTGACGCGGGCTCAGCTTCGTCAGGCTGTTATTCATACGCGTCAAAAGCTGGATATTTCTGAGCGGCGTGCTTGCGCTGTTCTGGATGTAGCCCGCTCAAGTCTGCGCTATCAAGCCAAACCAGTAGATGATACCGAACTACGCTTGGCGATGATCCGGCTGGCCAAGCAATATGGGTGGTATGGCTATAGGAAAGTCACCGCCCTGCTGCGCATGGAAGGCTGGCGTGTTAACCACAAGAGGATCGAGCGCTTATGGAACGAAGAAGGTTTGCAGCTGCCGCGCCGGCACAAGAAGCGCAAACGGCTTTATCATAAAGACAGCTCCATCATCAGGTTGCGGCCCACACATCCCAACCATATTTGGGCGATCGACTTTGTGCACGATAAGCTTAGCAATGGGCACAGCTATAAAATGTTCACGGTTCTAGATGAATATACCCGTGAAGCGCTCTGCGTGGCAGTGCGGTCCAAAATGAATGCGAACGACGTTTTGGAGACATTGCACCCGCTGCTGATTAAACATGGTAAGCCAGAGTTTATTCGCTCTGACAACGGACCCGAGTTTATTGCCACGCATCTACAGGACTGGCTGAAGAAGGTTGGGATCAAACCAATGCAAATCTATCCGGGCAGCCCTTGGGAAAATGGGCTAGAATTTTGGTGCCCAGGAGAGGACTCGAACCTCCACGTCCATACAGACACTAGCACCTGAAGCTCTAATTCGCTTCGTATTCATTGTCAGACACTTACGTCAATTCCTGCATATAGATTCACACGGTGAGGACAGCCTGTCAACACACGACCTATCTCTTGATGTGTGCCAATGTGGACCAAATGTGTGACAAGATGTGTCCAAGAGGTGGGACGACAGAAAAACCAGAGAGTATTTCATTTATGTAAACGCTACGGCCCACTGCAAAAAAAATTTGGTACAAAATTTGATTTTAATTAGGGAAGTCTTCTCCTTCTTCCAAATTTAATTCCTAGAAGTTTCGGCTCCAGAAAGGCGATACTAAGATGATAAGATGTAATGCGATGTCATCCTATCTTTAAGCGCTTGTCCCAGTATGAAATTACAGGATCTAAAGAAGTCAGATTTTTTATTTTTGAAAATTCTGCACCAGCCGCTTTTTTATCACCATCCAGAAAGTTCGTTACTACTTGTTCTAGCGTTTTGATTGATGAAAATTGTGCCTCTAAAACTTCTGTATCGTCTGAAGACAATACTTCGTAAACATCCAAAAATTCTGATTTACCTTTAACTTGTGTCCTGTCCACTAACCTGCAGCTTTTCTGTGTTTCAGTGGAAAGTTCATTTCGCACATCCCCTGAAATCAAAACATTTGTTCCGTAAGTTTTGTTTAGACTTTCCAATCTAGCAGAAGCGTTAACAGTGTCGCTTATGACTGTAGTTTCCATCCTCGTCTCTCTGCCAATGGTACCAAGAACTAATTGTCCAATATGAATACCTACCCCCATATCGACTGTTTCTCTACCACCTGCAGTCCTAACCGAATTAAAATTTCTTAATTCTTTGTTCATTTCCAATGCTGCTTTTACAGAGTCTTCTGCGGAAGTAGGGAAAAGAGCCATCACTGCGTCACCAATATATTTGTCGATAAAGCCGTTATTTTTGTTGATGGCTGGTGTCATTGAGTCCAAATAATTATTCAAGAAATCAAAGTTTTCTTTTGGTGACATGTTTTCGGAAATAGAAGTAAAGTCCCGCATATCAGAAAATAAAACGGACATCTTTAATGAAGTACTATCGCCAATGCTTACATCCATTATTGATTTTTTTTCCAAGAGAGTCAGAAATTCCTTAGGAACAAATCGCTCATATGAAGAATTAATGATTTGAATATCGTTAATTCTGTCTTTGATGCTATCTTTCATTTGTGAGATTCCTGAAGACAGATCCGATAGTTCCTTCGAGCTTTCTTGTTTTTTGATTTCAATATTCAATTTACCCTTAGAAATCACTCCGACAGCTTCTGTAATGGCAGTAATTGGTCTTGAAATTCTATTGGCCAAAATCAGCGACATTATTCCACCAGCAACGATGAAGAAGACAGTGATTGAGGCCTGGTTTAAAGCTAGCTCGCTAAGCTGATTTTTTAGTGTAGACGTGTCAAAAACGAGCTCAATTACTTTATCTCCTTGAGAAGCACTACCATCTGCTTCGTCAATATCAGTTTTAACATAAATCCATTTTTCAGAAGCTGCTACCATATCAATATCAAGCCGCTCGCCACTTTTATAAACATCTACAATGTTACTTTCTTGATCCTTTGTAACAACAAAATCAGGTTTATTCGCTACTTTTCCATTTCCACTAAAAATGATAACTGACTTGAGATCTGGATTAAATTGTTCGAAGTCACTAGAAATTTTCAATAAATCAAGATACTTTAATGGTCCCTCAAATTGAGATGATTTTATACCAATTTCTAGAATATACTTTTTGTCAGGAGTGCCCCAGTAGGCATATTTGCGAACATTACCAGTAACGGTCTCATTTGAGATACGATCACCCTGATATCGACTTTCCATTCTTATTTCTTGGAGTTTTTTGTTGAAGCCTGGTGCAACTTTTGAGAAATCTAGATTTAAATCCTTTTCAAATGTTGTGTGGATGATGACACCATGTTCGTCTATTATATACAAATCAACTTCATCGCCCAACTCTTCTTTTAGTTCAGCTAAATCAATTTTAGAAACCTCACCATTAACCTCAAAATATGCAGCCTTAAAAGGCTCAAAGGCACTAAGCATTTGATTTTCCAAACTCAGTGACAAAATCCGAAATCCGACTTCAACCAAGTCGTAAGCGCCTGTCACATTCTCTGCAGTTTGATCAATCATGAAGTTGAAATTGTTTTCCAGAGCCGTCTTCGCTTTGGAGTAATCAGTGTAAGACAGAAGTAATAGAGCTGGTGTCAAGATGAGCAAAAACCCTAAGAGAATGATTATCCTTAATGAAATTTTCATATCTATTATCCTAGTAAAATGAATTTTCAGAACTTTTAAACCGCTTGAAATATTAGTCACATCAGTAAAGTTGTCTGTCAATACACGACCTATCCCTTAATGTGTGCCAATGTGGACCAAATGTGTGACAAGATGTGTCCAAGAGGTGGAACGACATAGGTTCACTCGATGTAGCTATTCGCCACTTCCGTGGCTCACTTTTGCATTGCCGTTCTCACAACCTGGAATCAACGTGATCCCCAGACACCGCTTACGTATATTCGTCAACCTCGACGCGCTCCAGGACGTGTGAGGTCAAAAATCCTGCGGCCACCTCTCGTTTCAACGCTCTGACAGAGCCTCTGTCGTTTTGAACAATGGTTTCAAAATGAATTGTAAGACCGTCTTTTGACCAGAATCAAGTTCGATTTGTGCCTGCATACCAGGTCGGATTTCGACTTGGCCAGAAGGACCCTCCAATACTGTGGCCTTAAGCTGGATAAAGACCTCGTAATAAGGACGTGGCTCTCTTTGTTGTTCATCGGTTACTGTGTCAGCGCCAACGTGGATGACACGCCCTTTAAGCGTTCCATAGATGGAGAAGTCAAAAGCCGTGAGCTTGATCGTCGCGGGCATCCCAACATAGACAAAGCCAATGTCACGCGGATTGATACGTCCTTCTACTCTGAGGTTATCCTCGAGGGAGATGACTTCCAACAAAGGATCGCCGGGTTGAGCGACACCGCCAATTGTTGTCGCGAGAACTTTATTTACGATTCCGCGAATAGGAGATCGCACATCAGTTCGGAATAACTGATCTTCACGGCTACGGGCTTGCTCTGCTGTCCGACGCAGGTTTCCCAGAACTTCCGAATACTCTTGCGACCGCGCGGTTTCAAACTCATTCTGTGTCGCCGACAAGCGGCTCCTCACATCGACCGCGGCCTGCTCCGCTCGAACGAGATCGATTTGTGGCACGGCAGACCGTTCTACCATCGGCCGCATTATGTCGACCTCTTGCGTCTTCAAATCAATGGCTTCCTGTAGATCCCGCATCTTAGCCTGCAGCTCAGAACGGCGTGCTTGAAAAAGCTGAACCTCAGATTCAGCATGCTCAGGAGCCAACCGCAATAGCTCCTCGTCGGGGATGAAGTCGTTTGATAAGTCACCTTCTGCGCGAAGCCTTGCCAGGCGTAGTATCAGGGCCCAACTTTGATCCTGTAACTCCTGATAAGCACTTTGAAAGCGCGTCGCATCCATTTTCACAACGAGTTGTCCAGCCTCAACGACGTCGCCTTCCGTCACAAACAACTCGGTAAAAATTCCGCCCTCCAGATTCTGGATGACTTGATTTTTCATCGTCGGAACAACTTTTCCAATACCTCGCACGATTTCATCGAGTGGGGCAAAGGCAGACCATACCACAAAGACGGCAACAATCAGAGTAATCAGCCAGATCCTATGACGGCTCTTTTTAGCCTTACCTTCTGATACACGACTATTTATTTTTCGCCCGAGCCTCACGTCTTACCTGCCACATTTAATGCCGGAGGAGGTGTCATTAGCTTCTTCAGGATATCGTCACGCTCGCCTTCAAGGTATAATCGGCCTTGTTGAAGAACCGCTACATGTGTCATTTCCGATAGGATATGTGGTCTATGTGTTGCAACTATGCAGGTTCGAGGACCTATCCATTTCCCAATCCGTGAAACAAGCGTGCTTTCAAGGTTTTGGTCCAGTGCGGACGTCGGCTCATCAAGTAAAATAATAGAAGGATCCTGCAGATAGAGACGCGCAAGTCCGATGCTTTGTTTTTGACCTATTGACAAGCCTCCGCCTCCATCCGGAATTTGCAAGTCAAGACCTTCAGGGTGGTGTCTGACAAATTCTCCCAAGCCACCAAAGGTGAGAGCTTCAAGAAGATCCTCATCAGAACGTTTCTGCGTGCCAGAGGAAAGGTTTTCTCTAAGACTGCCCCTAAACATCTGTATTTCTTGTGGCAGATATCCAATGTTGCGCCGCAGGTCACCAGGATCGACCTGACGCATATCCACTCCATCGATGAGTATTTCGCCCTCTGACGGTTGATATAAGCCCGCGGCTAAACGCAGTAGCGTTGACTTCCCGGACCCATTAGCCCCAAGCAGGGCCAGACGTTTTCCAGCTTTGATATGCAACTGGCCAATATCCAGAGCCATCGTCTTCGTTCCAGGGTGTGCAAACCTGACTTTCTGCAAGGTGAGCAGTCCTTGTAGCTTCGGGCGTCTAATATAGGACCTCTCTGGGCTGCGTTCTTGATCAGAAGCCATAATTGCGTCGAGAGCAGAAAGGGCTGTCTTCATATTTTGCCAGCTTGAGAGGGTTTGTGACAATTGCGATATTGGCGAAAGCGTCCTGGTGGTCAAAATACCGATGGCGATAATAGCTCCCGTTGATAGCTCCCCAGCAAAAACCATATAGACGCACGCAATAACGGCAAATACATACGTTGCTTGTTGCACGCCTGTAGCCCAATAAGTCAAAAATGCCCGTAAGGAGCGTTGCTCTGTTGTTTTGATTGCGTTGAGGGCAATAATCTCCTCCCATTGTCGCTGTAATTGAGACTCAAACCGGTTAATTTTGACCGCTTCAAGGCCATAGGATACTTCGGTCAGCAATCGGGATGCTGACGACATACCGCCCAGCGACTCTTTGGAAAGCTGTGCCATTTGACCCTGAACAGCAATGTTGGGAAGAATAATAAGAACCCCTCCCAAGACGATAATCCAGACGACGTTCCCTGCAATACCGTAGATTAGCAAAAGGAATATGATCGCAAATGGAAGGTCTGCCACGACCCCGACTGCGGCGTTGGTGAAGAATTCTTTTACAGCAGAAAACTCCCGGGCCATGTAGGCAATCGTTCCGGGGGGGGCAGGACGCTTGTCGAGTTTCATCCCAACCAATCGGGTGAAGATATCGCTGGTGATCTCTATTTCTGCCTCTTTTCCAACCTGATCTACTAGCCTAGCCCGTGAGACGCGAAGTATGGCTTCAAAGAGAATAGCCAGACCAACACCGCTTGCTAGCACCCAAAGGGTTGCTTCAGCCTGACCGGGGATGACCCGATCATAGACCTGTAATGCGAACAGTGAAGTAACTACGGCAAGGACATTTGCGAACAAGGACGCAAGGATGACCTCAAAAAGGCTTCTACGTTGAAGGAGGAGCCTGCCCCAAAACCAATGCTTCTTTGCATTAACAGTTGAGTGCTTTTCCAAAAGCAGGTCGGTGCTGGGCAAGACCTGAAAGGCACGCGTGGCATATATGCTCTGGATCGCATCAAGCGGCGCACTTCGATAGGCTTTGGCTTGCGTTGGGTCGAGAATTTGAAGGGTGCCCCCGTCCCTGCCCAGCAATACAAGGTACCCGCTGGATGCGACAGTGATGCAGCACGGGTAGACCAGATCGGATATTTTTTTCTGATCGATCCAAACCGCTTCATAGCCTATGCGGTGTAACGCGCGGTCCATTAGGCTCTCAGATAATACGCCCTCTACGAGAGGCAGGCCCTCAATCAAGCCTTCTGCATCCACGTCAACGGACTGTATTTTCAACAGGGCCAAAAGCGCTTTTTGCAAGCTGGGTTCAACACCTGCCTGTACGCTCGGGATCTTCGTGTTAGTTACTTTCATCAATAGCTCCGAATGGGGCCAAAAGTCCGCGCCGCTGAGAAGATCGGAGACAATTCAAAAGAATGTCCGCCTCAGCATCTATGAGGGAGATGAGTGTATCCACCCGTTCGCGATGTAAGACAATACCGTCTGTTAGTGATATCGATCCAACGTAAAGCTGTTCTTCATAAAGATCAAGCGTGGCCTCGCCGTGTTGAGCGAGAGAACGCAATGAGGTGACATCTGCTCGTAGACCACCAAAGTCGGCCTCCAACCGAGCCAAGTCAGCCTGTGTCTCATCCTTCTGCAACGTATAGGACGCCTCGGCTGCACGGGTAGTCGCGCTTGCGGCATCAACAGTGCCTCCGCGGCCAAGCCCCAGCATATTACTGGCGTCTAGCTGGATACCAATGGCAGGCTCTGACCACCCCCCTTGGGAGTAGGTGGTGCCACCGGAAAGGACAACTTTAGGAAAGCGTTGAGCACGGACAGTATTCTCCGATACCTCTGCACGTGCCAGGGAAATCCTGGCTAAGGCGTCTGCAGGCGCCTCGGTGTCGGGCCATGATCTGCTACATTGGTTGGTCGCAGACCCAAGGTCAGACAAGGATCCCATATTTTGCGTATCTGCCATTAAGCGGGAAAAGTCGGTTTGAGCTTGGCGCAGGTCAGATCTATCGGCCAAGGAGTTACGTTCCACAGAATTTATGGCGGCGTTCACACGCAGTAGCTCGCCTCTGTCTGCAACTCCACCCTCCATACGCGTTTGCAGGAGGGCTGAAATTGTATCCAGATCCGCCTTGAGACCTGCAAGTGACCTCAGACGGGCCTCGTAGCGCGTGATATTCACATAGGTTTCTAGCCCGTTGTAGACTGTGGAGTTTCGCTCTTCCCACGCTCTCAAACTGGCTTCAGCGACTTTGAGTTCAGCATCGGTCATTCGCCCGCGAATACGACCACCATCCCAGATAAGCTGCTCTATGTTAAGCCCAAATGACGCACTCCCACCAGTCAAGGGGGCTGAGGCTGTCGGGCGTGTCTGTGGATATCTGTCAAACCTGAGCGCTCGCAATTGCGCTTGGGCCGCTTGCACTTCGGGCAGGGTAGATGATCGCGTAATGGCGACTTGGTCAAGCCGCTCCGCAATATCGGCAAGTCGTGAGCCGCCAACCAAGCTGACCTCGGAAGACGGGCGGCGCGGCGCGGTGGATTTAGTGCGCAACTGTGCTTCCTCACCACGGCCTTCAGGAACAGAGACCTCAGACCCATCTTGAAGCGGATCCGGCAATACGACTGTCTCACAGCCAAGAATAGGCATGAGCACGACAACGCAACCAAGCATACGCAGCGCCACGTACAGCCGCCTACAAAGCAAAAGTGTATTACACCTCACGTTCGAACCATCCTTGCCATTTTGTCGCTTGCTTGGATATACTTTCAAGCTGGATGGTAAGCGCACCAATGTGCTTATGAGATATCGTCTTCAAAGACCATCCAGCTATGAGAAAACCCCGAAGAACCTCCACGCGGGCCCGCACTTCACGCAACAAGCGTGAAGCTTCGGTGCGCTCGGTCAATGAGGCTTTATCGGTTGTGTTCACCAAAATAATCAAGCGCATATTTGCTGATAACTCGTCTAAAATACCTTCGCCAAAAGAGTTTCTAAATGGGCGCGGCATATTCGCATGGACACCGTAGTAAAATTTTGTGATTTCCACCACGTCACTGAATATTTTAGGATGCTTGTACATGGGCTCAGATTGCGATTTTCAGGATATTGTCGCCGAGCTTTTTCGAAGTGCGGCTGATATCAACAAGACTGTGAGTACAAATGGTGCGCTGATCGATTTGCCCAAGATCATCATTCCTCTGGCGCAAACTTTGGCGACCGAATCCTATACGCCTGGGCGCTACACAATGTTTGTCGTTCCCAATCCAAAACCCAGAGAGATATTCGCACCGTCCCTTCCCGACCGGATTTGCCATAACTGGATTGTGCGCCAGCTCGAACCCTGGTGGGACAAACGCTTTATCGATGACAACTATGCCAATCGTCCGGAGCGGGGTACACTCGCAGCCAGCAGAAAACTCCAGACGTTGCTGCGCAAGCCGGATCATATTTGGTACTGTCAAATTGATATCAATGCCTTTTTTCCAAGCATCAACAAGTCGGTATTGCAAATCATACTCGAGCGTGATTTGGCACGGTGCCCCATGAGCGACAGACGTCGCTCTACTCTCTGGTCTGCTATCAAGGCAATTCTTGCCCATGACCCGACGAACCCGCCGCCGCGAAAAAGCGGCGATACCACCCTGCTGAAGCTTATTCCCTGCCACAAATCTCTGTATGGGTCTGCACCCGGATGCGGCTTGCCGATCGGCTGCCACACCAGCCAGTTCTTTGCCAACATCTATCTCAATGAGCTTGACCAATATGTCAAACACGAGTTGCGGCTTTCGGGATACGTCCGATACATGGATGATATTGTGTTTCTGGCAGATACCAGAGAAACGCTCGCCCAGCATAAAGCGGATATCGAAGCATTCCTGACCGACCGACTTCGTGTGCGGCTCAACCCCGCAAAAACGAGACTTCAGCGCTACGATCAGGGCATTCGCTTTGTTGGAAATATCCTCTACCCTTATCACAGTCACAAAAGCACCCAAACTGTGAAAGCGCTGCGACGCCGTTTGACGTATTTCAACCACGTCCTGGCTGCCGGGGCCGCTTTCCGCCGCATTCCACATATGGATGACCACTGGAGGTTGTGGTTTTCCGAGAACATTGCTTTCGAAGATACCGGGCAACCCACGCGAGCGCTTCTTGACCGTATGTTGGCGACCCTGAACAGCTATTATGGGCTCTTGCGACACACGAACAGTTACCAGATCCGCAAGACGTTCTACGATAAGGAATTCGCACTCCTCGTGCGTCATTTTCGACCTAAAAACGGCCAGTATACCTCGATGCGCATATACCCGAAACGCAACCGGGCAACCATTCCCAAGGATTGGGTGTGAGGCAGACGCGGACGCCTTTTCGTTGCTCGGGGGCAAACTCACACGACCTCCAGCGCGACATAGTTGTTGTTGCCGTCGGTTTTGCTGTTCGAGTTGCCGTTGTTCAAGTTCAGTTTCGCGTGCGACCCGGCGCCCGTCGACGTCGCCGACCAGTAGGTCTTGGACGCCCAGATCAACAGCTTTGCATCGCCACTTCTTGGCTCGCCTAAACGAACCAATTGCAGCCCAGAGACGCCAAAGGCGCGTACCGGACTACTTATGCCAAAACGAGATATCTCCCGTGGGCGATGCCAGCAACGTCCCCTAATGACCCCTTTTTCTTGCAGCCGCAACCACAGACCCATGAGGTGCCAGCCAATATGACCAGCGGGATGCGCAGACGCCTGCCTCACCATGTAAGCATTATAACCGCCCTGACCTGCTTGCAAGCTATTCTGCACAATATGACCAACGGAATTTCCCCTCGGCGCAAGACGCCGAGGGGAAAGCGCGCTAAAGCGCGCAGAACAAAATTCAAAAGCAAAAGCTCGGGGGCAAACTCACACGACCTCCAGCGCGACAAAGTAGTCGTTGCCGTCGGAAATGCTGCTCGAGGCGCCGTTGTTCAAGAGCAGCAGCGCGTGCGACCCGGCGCCCGTCGACGTCGCCGACCAGTAGGCGCTGGCCACCCAGCCAGGAGGAACGCCGGGGAGGGTTCCAGTGCCGTCAAAGGCATCCTTGATCGCCGCTAAGTCGTTAAGGACAGTCTGGTTTTCGGTTGGGCTGGCAACGGTTTCGAACGAATCAACATCTCCTATCGTTGGTGTCATGCCAAGAGTAGGTAGCCGCAAAGTGGTTCCGTCCTCCAGATTGATGGATCGGGTAGCTTCGGCATTCGTTGTATCCACCCCACCGTTGAACAGATCGTCCAACACGACGTGTGTAGTGTAGTCGGTCACGCCCCCAATCAAAGCAGCGTTCCCCACTCCATCTCCATTGCGATCCCAAAAGTAAAACGTGCGCACTTCTCCGTTGATCAACACTTCCACAGGCGCAATCAACTGGCCTCCAAAGGCTGTGCCGGAGAGATCAATCGTGGCAGGGGGAACTTCATCCGCAAGCGCCTGCACCTCAGGCACCGTATCCGCATCATCCGCATCAACCGCATCCACGGCCGCATTGGTCGCATTAAGGTTGGCCGCATCCACGCCGGTCACACCCGCGTCCGCATAGTCCTGCACCGTCGGCGCAGGCTGCGTGTTGTCGTTTGCATAGGCCGTGATCTTCGCCAGCGCCGTATCGGCAAGGGTGTTCGCCGCCGTCGCAAGCGCCTGCACCTCAGGCACCGTATCCGCATCAACCGCTGCAACCGCATCCACGGCCGCATTGGTCGCATTAAGGTTGGCCGCATCCACGCCGGTCACACCCGCGTCCGCATAGTCCTGCACCGTCGGCGCAGGCTGCGTGTTGTCCTTTGCATAGGCCGTGATCTTCGCCAGCGCCGTATCGGCAAGGGTGTTCGCCGCCGTCGCAAGCGCCTGCACCTCAGGCACCGTATCCGCATCAACCGCTGCAACCGCATCCACGGCCGCATTGGTCGCATTAAGGTTGGCCGCATCCACGCCGGTCACACCCGCGTCCGCATAGTCCTGCACCGTCGGCGCAGGCTGCGTGTTGTCCTTTGCATAGGCCGTGATCTTCGCCAGCGCCGTATCGGCAAGGGTGTTCGCCGCCGTCGCAAGCGCCTGCACCTCAGGCACCGTATCCGCATCAACCGCTGCAACCGCATCCACGGCCGCATTGGTCGCATTAAGGTTGGCCGCATCCACGCCGGTCACACCCGCGTCCGCATAGTCCTGCACCGTCGGCGCAGGCTGCGTGTTGTCGTTTGCATAGGCCGTGATCTTCGCCAGCGCCGTATCGGCAAGGGTGTTCGCCGCCGTCGCAAGCGCCTGCACCTCAGGCACCGTATCCGCATCAACCGCTGCAACCGCATCCACGGCCGCATTGGTCGCATTAAGGTTGGCCGCATCCACGCCGGTCACACCCGCGTCCGCATAGTCCTGCACCGTCGGCGCAGGCTGCGTGTTGTCGTTTGCATAGGCCGCGATCAAAGCGAGCGCCGTATCGGCAAGGGTGTTCGCCGCCGTCGCAAGCGCCTGCACCTCAGGCACCGTATCCGCATCAACCGCTGCAACCGCATCCACGGCCGCATTGGTCGCATTAAGGTTGGCCGCATCCACGCCGGTCACACCCGAGTCCGCATAGTCCTGCACCGTCGGCGCAGGCTGCGTGTTGTCGTTTGCATAGGCCGTGATCAAAGCGAGCGCCGTATCGGCAAGGGTGTTCGCCGCCGTCGCAAGCGCCTGCACCTCAGGCACCGTATCCGCATCATCCGCATCAACCGCATCCACGGCCGCATTGGTCGCATTAAGGTTGGCCGCATCCACGCCGGTCACACCCGCGTCCGCATAGTCCTGCACCGTCGGCGCAGGCTGCGTGTTGTCGTTTGCATAGGCCGTGATCTTCGCCAGCGCCGTATCGGCAAGGGTGTTCGCCGCCGTCGCAAGCGCCTGCACCTCAGGCACCGTATCCGCATCATCCGCATCAACCGCATCCACGGCCGCATTGGTCGCATTAAGGTTGGCCGCATCCACGCCGGTCACACCCGCGTCCGCATAGTCCTGCACCGTCGGCGCAGGCTGCGTGTTGTCGTTTGCATAGGCCGTGATCAAAGCGAGCGCCGTATCGGCAAGGGTGTTCGCCGCCGTCGCAAGCGCCTGCACCTCAGGCACCGTATCCGCATCAACCGCTGCAACCGCATCCACGGCCGCATTGGTCGCATTAAGGTTGGCCGCATCCACGCCGGTCACACCCGCGTCCGCATAGTCCTGCACCGTCGGCGCAGGCTGCGTGTTGTCGTTTGCATAGGCCGTGATCTTCGCCAGCGCCGTATCGGCAAGGGTGTTCGCCGCCGTCGCAAGCGCCTGCACCTCAGGCACCGTATCCGCATCAACCGCTGCAACCGCATCCACGGCCGCATTGGTCGCATTAAGGTTGGCCGCATCCACGCCGGTCACACCCGCGTCCGCATAGTCCTGCACCGTCGGCGCAGGCTGCGTGTTGTCGTTTGCATAGGCCGTGATCTTCGCCAGCGCCGTATCGGCAAGGGTGTTCGCCGCCGTCGCAAGCGCCTGCACCTCAGGCACCGTATCCGCATCAACCGCTGCAACCGCATCCACGGCCGCATTGGTCGCATTAAGGTTGGCCGCATCCACGCCGGTCACACCCGCGTCCGCATAGTCCTGCACCGTCGGCGCAGGCTGCGTGTTGTCGTTTGCATAGGCCGTGATCAAAGCGAGCGCCGTATCGGCAAGGGTGTTCGCCGCCGTCGCAAGCGCCTGCACCTCAGGCACCGTATCCGCATCAACCGCTGCAACCGCATCCACGGCCGCATTGGTCGCATTAAGGTTGGCCGCATCCACGCCGGTCACACCCGCGTCCGCATAGTCCTGCACCGTCGGCGCAGGCTGCGTGTTGTCCTTTGCATAGGCCGTGATCTTCGCCAGCGCCGTATCGGCAAGGGTGTTCGCCGCCGTCGCAAGCGCCTGCACCTCAGGCACCGTATCCGCATCAACCGCTGCAACCGCATCCACGGCCGCATTGGTCGCATTAAGGTTGGCCGCATCCACGCCGGTCACACCCGCGTCCGCATAGTCCTGCACCGTCGGCGCAGGCTGCGTGTTGTCGTTTGCATAGGCCGCGATCAAAGCGAGCGCCGTATCGGCAAGGGTGTTCGCCGCCGTCGCAAGCGCCTGCACCTCAGGCACCGTATCCGCATCAACCGCTGCAACCGCATCCACGGCCGCATTGGTCGCATTAAGGTTGGCCGCATCCACGCCGGTCACACCCGCGTCCGCATAGTCCTGCACCGTCGGCGCAGGCTGCGTGTTGTCGTTTGCATAGGCCGCGATCAAAGCGAGCGCCGTATCGGCAAGGGTGTTCGCCGCCGTCGCAAGCGCCTGCACCTCAGGCACCGTATCCGCATCAACCGCTGCAACCGCATCCACGGCCGCATTGGTCGCATTAAGGTTGGCCGCATCCACGCCGGTCACACCCGCGTCCGCATAGTCCTGCACCGTCGGCGCAGGCTGCGTGTTGTCGTTTGCATAGGCCGTGATCTTCGCCAGCGCCGTATCGGCAAGGGTGTTCGCCGCCGTCGCAAGCGCCTGCACCTCAGGCACCGTATCCGCATCAACCGCTGCAACCGCATCCACGGCCGCATTGGTCGCATTAAGGTTGGCCGCATCCACGCCGGTCACACCCGCGTCCGCATAGTCCTGCACCGTCGGCGCAGGCTGCGTGTTGTCGTTTGCATAGGCCGCGATCAAAGCGAGCGCCGTATCGGCAAGGGTGTTCGCCGCCGTCGCAAGCGCCTGCACCTCAGGCACCGTATCCGCATCAACCGCTGCAACCGCATCCACGGCCGCATTGGTCGCATTAAGGTTGGCCGCATCCACGCCGGTCACACCCGCGTCCGCATAGTCCTGCACCGTCGGCGCAGGCTGCGTGTTGTCGTTTGCATAGGCCGCGATCAAAGCGAGCGCCGTATCGGCAAGGGTGTTCGCCGCCGTCGCAAGCGCCTGCACCTCAGGCACCGTATCCGCATCAACCGCTGCAACCGCATCCACGGCCGCATTGGTCGCATTAAGGTTGGCCGCATCCACGCCGGTCACACCCGCGTCCGCATAGTCCTGCACCGTCGGCGCAGGCTGCGTGTTGTCGTTTGCATAGGCCGCGATCAAAGCGAGCGCCGTATCGGCAAGGGTGTTCGCCGCCGTCGCAAGCGCCTGCACCTCAGGCACCGTATCCGCATCAACCGCTGCAACCGCATCCACGGCCGCATTGGTCGCATTAAGGTTGGCCGCATCCACGCCGGTCACACCCGCGTCCGCATAGTCCTGCACCGTCGGCGCAGGCTGCGTGTTGTCGTTTGCATAGGCCGCGATCAAAGCGAGCGCCGTATCGGCAAGGGTGTTCGCCGCCGTCGCAAGCGCCTGCACCTCAGGCACCGTATCCGCATCAACCGCTGCAACCGCATCCACGGCCGCATTGGTCGCATTAAGGTTGGCCGCATCCACGCCGGTCACACCCGCGTCCGCATAGTCCTGCACCGTCGGCGCAGGCTGCGTGTTGTCGTTTGCATAGGCCGCGATCAAAGCGAGCGCCGTATCGGCAAGGGTGTTCGCCGCCGTCGCAAGCGCCTGCACCTCAGGCACCGTATCCGCATCAACCGCTGCAACCGCATCCACGGCCGCATTGGTCGCATTAAGGTTGGCCGCATCCACGCCGGTCACACCCGCGTCCGCATAGTCCTGCACCGTCGGCGCAGGCTGCGTGTTGTCGTTTGCATAGGCCGCGATCAAAGCGAGCGCCGTATCGGCAAGGGTGTTCGCCGCCGTCGCAAGCGCCTGCACCTCAGGCACCGTATCCGCATCAACCGCTGCAACCGCATCCACGGCCGCATTGGTCGCATTAAGGTTGGCCGCATCCACGCCGGTCACACCCGCGTCCGCATAGTCCTGCACCGTCGGCGCAGGCTGCGTGTTGTCGTTTGCATAGGCCGTGATCTTCGCCAGCGCCGTATCGGCAAGGGTGTTCGCCGCCGTCGCAAGCGCCTGCACCTCAGGCACCGTATCCGCATCAACCGCTGCAACCGCATCCACGGCCGCATTGGTCGCATTAAGGTTGGCCGCATCCACGCCGGTCACACCCGCGTCCGCATAGTCCTGCACCGTCGGCGCAGGCTGCGTGTTGTCGTTTGCATAGGCCGCGATCAAAGCGAGCGCCGTATCGGCAAGGGTGTTCGCCGCCGTCGCAAGCGCCTGCACCTCAGGCACCGTATCCGCATCAACCGCTGCAACCGCATCCACGGCCGCATTGGTCGCATTAAGGTTGGCCGCATCCACGCCGGTCACACCCGCGTCCGCATAGTCCTGCACCGTCGGCGCAGGCTGCGTGTTGTCGTTTGCATAGGCCGCGATCAAAGCGAGCGCCGTATCGGCAAGGGTGTTCGCCGCCGTCGCAAGCGCCTGCACCTCAGGCACCGTATCCGCATCAACCGCTGCAACCGCATCCACGGCCGCATTGGTCGCATTAAGGTTGGCCGCATCCACGCCGGTCACACCCGCGTCCGCATAGTCCTGCACCGTCGGCGCAGGCTGCGTGTTGTCGTTTGCATAGGCCGTGATCAAAGCGAGCGCCGTATCGGCAAGGGTGTTCGCCGCCGTCGCAAGCGCCTGCACCTCAGGCACCGTATCCGCATCAACCGCTGCAACCGCATCCACGGCCGCATTGGTCGCATTAAGGTTGGCCGCATCCACGCCGGTCACACCCGCGTCCGCATAGTCCTGCACCGTCGGCGCAGGCTGCGTGTTGTCGTTTGCATAGGCCGTGATCTTCGCCAGCGCCGTATCGGCAAGGGTGTTCGCCGCCGTCGCAAGCGCCTGCACCTCAGGCACCGTATCCGCATCAACCGCTGCAACCGCATCCACGGCCGCATTGGTCGCATTAAGGTTGGCCGCATCCACGCCGGTCACACCCGCGTCCGCATAGTCCTGCACCGTCGGCGCAGGCTGCGTGTTGTCGTTTGCATAGGCCGTGATCTTCGCCAGCGCCATATCGGCAAGGGTGTTCGCCGCCGTCGCAAGCGCCTGCACCTCAGGCACCGTATCCGCATCAACCGCTGCAACCGCATCCACGGCCGCATTGGTCGCATTAAGGTTGGCCGCATCCACGCCGGTCACACCCGCAGCGGCGTAATCCGCTTCTGTTGGGGCTGGGTTTGTGTTGTTATCCGCATAGGCCGCGATCAAAGCGAGCGCCGTATCGGCAAGGGTGTTCGCCGCCGTCGCAAGCGCCTGCACCTCAGGCACCGTATCCGCATCAACCGCTGCAACCGCATCCACGGCCGCATTGGTCGCATTAAGGTTGGCCGCATCCACGCCGGTCACACCCGCGTCCGCATAGTCCTGCACCGTCGGCGCAGGCTGCGTGTTGTCGTTTGCATAGGCCGTGATCTTCGCCAGCGCCGTATCGGCAAGGGTGTTCGCCGCCGTCGCAAGCGCCTGCACCTCAGGCATCGTATCCGCATCAACCGCTGCAACCGCATCCACGGCCGCATTGGTCGCATTAAGGTTGGCCGCATCCACGCCGGTCACACCCGCGTCCGCATAGTCCTGCACCGTCGGCGCAGGCTGCGTGTTGTCGTTTGCATAGGCCGTGATCTTCGCCAGCGCCGTATCGGCAAGGGTGTTCGCCGCCGTCGCAAGCGCCTGCACCTCAGGCACCGTATCCGCATCAACCGCTGCAACCGCATCCACGGCCGCATTGGTCGCATTAAGGTTGGCCGCATCCACGCCGGTCACACCCGCGTCCGCATAGTCCTGCACCGTCGGCGCAGGCTGCGTGTTGTCGTTTGCATAGGCCGTGATCTTCGCCAGCGCCGTATCGGCAAGGGTGTTCGCCGCCGTCGCAAGCGCCTGCACCTCAGGCACCGTATCCGCATCAACCGCTGCAACCGCATCCACGGCCGCATTGGTCGCATTAAGGTTGGCCGCATCCACGCCGGTCACACCCGCGTCCGCATAGTCCTGCACCGTCGGCGCAGGCTGCGTGTTGTCGTTTGCATAGGCCGCGATCAAAGCGAGCGCCGTATCGGCAAGGGTGTTCGCCGCCGTCGCAAGCGCCTGCACCTCAGGCACCGTATCCGCATCAACCGCTGCAACCGCATCCACGGCCGCATTGGTCGCATTAAGGTTGGCCGCATCCACGCCGGTCACACCCGCGTCCGCATAGTCCTGCACCGTCGGCGCAGGCTGCGTGTTGTCGTTTGCATAGGCCGCGATCAAAGCGAGCGCCGTATCGGCAGGCGAGGAAGCAGTCGCTCCGCCACTCCCTGCAAGCCCGCCAACCGCAAGCACGCCCAACCCCGCTGCAAAAAGTCCAGACTCAGCCACACCTTCAAGTGGCGCCACTAAGCCCTCAAAGACAAGCTCGCTAATGGCTCCAGATGCGTCTGCGATGAAAAACCCCTCAACGACGATCTGCTCGCCATTGGTTAAGGTCACAACAAGATCATCTCCAACCCTAACACTAGACGCAATGTCGGACCTATCTATACCAAGATTAACTTTTGACGGGCCATCAAGAAAAACCCGATCTGTGCCCTTATCAAAGGTTGTCTGCTTTGAGGTCAAACGAGATACGATGGTGATATTCATGACGGCTACCCTTGATACGTTAATTGATTTTGCAATAATTGATTTTGTAATAATTTATTTTGTAACGCCTATACCCAAAATCAATTTACTTTGCAATACCAGGTGTCGCTAACTGTCGCTAACACGCTATATGTCCGGTTGATGTAACAAGCGATCTGTCCGGTAAGATCCTTCTTTTGAGAGGAGGGGCTATGAGAGACTTGGCCGAATGGCTGGAAGATCACAAAATGGACCACGTTCGGGGTGCCCCGTTCCACCCGCAGACCCAGGGCAAGATCGAGCGTTGGCATAAGACCATGAAGAACCGGGTTCTGCTAGAGAACTACTATCTACCCGGCGATCTCGAACGTCAGATCGGGGCTTTCGTCGATTACTACAACAACCAGCGATACCACGAGAGCCTGAACAACGTCACACCCGCCGACGTCTACTTCGGGCGCGACAAAGCCATCATCAGAGAAAGGGCGAAGATCAAGAAACTGACAATCCAGAAACGCCGCTTGCAACATCAAAAACAGGCTGCATAATCAATCACGCAACCGAACCAGAGCCTCCAATGCTCAAGCCGCTCTGATGTCCCATTTTATTTGACGACGGACATCCCCTTAGATGTGCTGGGGGTATTGGCGGATTCAATCCAGAAAATGCAGGAAACCGAGAAACTTATTCTTGGTCCCGCGCGCGCCAGGGTTTGACTTTGGGACGTTCGAGCGTGCATGGACTTCGTTCAAAAAATCACGAACATGACCAACAGTAGCTGAGATTTCCTGTCCAACGGCTTGTCTGATCTGGACGGGAAAGGTAAAATCACGCCAATGAGACTAGGTATTTGATCCCATGGTTTGATGGTTGGCTACGAGCCAATTGATCGCTTATGACCCATCTACCCCAGCTATTGGACCGCTGGGATTACGATAGAAACGGAAATTTAAATCCACAATCAATATCTGCTGGCGATGATCGACTAACACTATTTTTTGTTTGTCCTAAACATGGAAACTATAAGCACACAAACACCAGATCTGACAATAACTCTGCTGCCGCTCGTACGTAGGTGAAAGAAAGTGTTGCAGCAACCGGTTTAATCTATCACGAACCTATTTTAGGAGGGATTACTGATTTTGGTATTCTGAAATAGAGTGCTTCAAAAATTTTGCGGTCTTTTTTGCATCTGTCAAAAATTTCTCAATTTTATATTCATCTTTCTCAACAGCTGCTTTTTGGACATCTCGCAGGGTCTTCGCAAAGTTTTCGGCGCCTAGCATAGCGGCACCACCGGCAACCTTATGCGCCAGGGATGCAAGGTCTCTCGCCTTTAGGTTTTGAGCTTGGACAAAAAAATCACCAATCTGTTGATCTAATTTTCTATATTGCTCCTTGAGAGCATCTCGACCGAGAAGGGATTCGAGTTCAGCTACCATTGAAGGGGTGAGATCATCTTGGGTACTAAGATCATCTACGTGTTCAGTTTTCTTGGTATTTTCAACTGCAATCAACGAAGTAACACGATTGAAAATGACCTGCCTAAGCTTGTCTTTTTGAAATGGCTTGGTCACCAAGCTGTTTGTCCCAGCCATAAGTTTTTCAAATGCCATCGCATCTTCTGTTACAGCGCCCCCCGTCATGAATAAAAATTGCTCCTTCTTGGCGCCCTGAGCGCACATAGACTCAAAAAATGCATTTCCATCTATATCGGGCATCATTATATCGCTTAGAATAACGTCCGGTTTTTCGCCTTTTTTAAATGCAGTGAGAGCCATTCTGGCATCTGAGTAACTACTGACCAAAAATACTTCTTCCAGCATTTTTGTAATAAGATTTAGTACTAATGTATCATCATCGACGACCATTAATGCTGGGGTATAGTTTAAAGTCTCTAACATCTTTTCTGTAGTTTGAAATTCTTCTGGACTAAAAGAAACTTGCTTCGCGAACGGTATTAAAATTGTGACCCGTGTGTAATTCCCCAACTCAGATTCGATTTCAATTGATCCTTTGACCTCATTTAAAATTCGCCGACAGATCGATAGCCCAAGACCTGTACCACCACTTTTAGTTCTTTTCGTAAAAAAGGGCTCCCAAATCCGTTTCAGATCTTCAAAATTAATCCCCTCACCATTGTCCAAAATAACTATCTGCGCATAACCTGCATTTTTCTCAACACTTATTTTTATCTCGTTAAACTTACTATCGCATTTTTTAAAAGCCCGGGCGGAGTTACTTAAGATATTGAGAATAATCTGTGATAACCTGGCAGAAGATAATGCTACTTGTGGTACCTGAGGCAGATCCATAATCAAGCTAGAGCTATGCCTAAGGTCCGACATCGCAACCCTAGATGCTATTCGGATGACTTCGCAGGGATCGCAGCAGGTTTGACTTTCATCACTTTGGCTTAGGGCTTTTAGATCAGTGACTATTTCTTTTACCAATTGGCTGCCCGTAATAGCTGATGAAATCGTTTCTTCTATTTCTGGGTCGGAGATGCCCAGCTTTTTGATTGATGTTTTAAGAATTTCTAAATTTCCAAGCACATAAGTTAATGGATTGTTGATTTCATGCGCTACTCCGGCTGCTAGTGTCCCCATTGACGCCATATGTGATGATAATTGGAGCTGCGCGTCGCGTTCTCTTATATCTCTCTCTAGTTGAACGCGGTCAGAAATGTCGCGGAAAACTCCTAGAATTCTGGTTTTTCCTTCAAGTTCAATAAGGCTCGAGCTGATTTCTGCCGGCACTTCCACGCCGTCAACGCGCAAGATGGGAACATAGATTGTGTCACGTTTGTTTTGCATTAATGCTTTGATATGATCAGCGAACGCGAGCTTCGCTTCTTCGCTTAAAACGAGAGGGTGAAGTTTTGATTGATGTAATCCAACTAGATCAGAAATAGGTTTCCCCCAAAGGCGCTCTGCGGGTTGATTTGCCTCCAAAATAAAACCAGTGTCTATATCTGCTAAAAGTGCTGCATCATTCATTTGGTGAAAAAGAACTGTAAACCGTTTCTCGGTATCCTCTAAACGTTGCTCGACTTTTTGCATCAAAGTGCGGTCGGTCAGGCTTCCCACAAACAAAACAGGCGTGCCTTCTTTGTTTCGAAGTGCAGTTCCATTTGCCATAAAATGCCGGTAGGTGTTGTTTGCCCCTTTTAAACGCATTTCTACGTTCCTGTAAGGAATTTTGAAGGTGAAGTGGCTATTAATAGCCTGTTCCACTCGATCTCTATCTAGTGGGTCTATTAACTCAACAAACGCTTCAATATTTTTTGGAGATTCATTTTCACTTACACCTACAATTTCGCGTGTCCGTTTGGACCACTCAATTTGGTCTCGAATAATATCCCAAATCCAATATCCGTCAACAGAGTGTTCTAAAAACGCCTTGAATGCTTGATTCTGGGTTCTGGCCTCTTGTTCGGATATTGCCGATGACAGTAATGTGTTTGCGGAGGCCCATTCTTCACACACCAATAAATCAAAACTACTATCAAATGTCAGGTTATTTGCGACCTCTGCATCTTTTACCAATAATAGTTTACGAAACAAAATAGTATTTTTTTTATGTTTTTTAAGTGCATTCCAATAATGTACAACGTCTTCTTTTCTATTGATTGAAAAAACAAGAAGAACGCCATTGTTTAGTTCGGTTAAATTCAGGTCAGAAAAATCTTCAAGCGATATGGTTTCAATTTTCGCTATTTTTCCAATAGCCTGCTGAACAAACGACTTGATTCCCTGGTCCAAGCCAATATAAACAATTAAACACTCAACAAAATTTACCATAAACCTACCCTAAACCGACATTCCCCAAGTAGAACACCGACCAATTGATCTTGATGCCGTTTTGCATCCAGATCAAGCCTTTTGGGCACGCAGTGCCGATGTCTGGGCATTCTGCGCGCGAGTTGAGCGTGATTTCTGGCTTCGATGGCAGGGTTGATCCGGATTTTAGGCTGATCAACATTCGCATGGACAGACCAATCGAGCCATTTTCGTTCAGGTTTTTTCACTGGAACCGTCATGCAGGAACCGGTGGCGAGCGCAGGCGATGGATGGCAGCGATGATACGGGTGAATAGATTGCCGCTGACCGCCACCTCAGCGAGTTGGAACGTGATGGCCCGAGCATGTCGAACCACCCTAGCTCCAATCTTGATCAGCCGGGTTTGCAAGCTGGTTAGAGACCAGTCGGCCATCTCTTTGGGAAGGTCCGTGCCTTGCAGGAAGACACCCAGATTGTAGGCCAGTGCTTGAAGCTGAAGGCGGACCTCGTTTTGCGCCATGCCCTTGCAGGACAATCGCGTCCAGTTGATAGCTTGCTTGCCTTCCTTGATGTACTGCTCGGCGGTGCCGCGTCGATTGTAGAAGCGGGTGACCTCGTCCGGCTCCATCGGCAGGTTGGTGAGGACAAAGCCGACACGCGGGAACAATTCGCCGGGATGCCACTCGACCTTGGCGATAACGCGGCGAGGCTTGTCCCAGGACACCGCCTGATACTCAAAGTCACCGTAGATACGCTTCACGCCTTTTGGCGGACGACCCACCGGGCGCTTGAGCAGATGCGCAATCCTGCCCTGAAGAACACGATTGGTGCGCAGGCGAATGGCATAGTAGTATCTTTCCGCTTCCAGAGTTTTGTATAGCTCCGGGATGGCGAAGGCCGCATCCCCCCGGAAGAACCGCATCAGGTGACGATCCGCATATCGCGCAATGACGGGCTTCAGAACCTCTTCCCATCCATCCGCGCTGTGCACATTACCGGGGCGCAGAGCGCAGCGTTCGAGATGGCTGAACTGGTTGAAAACGAACAGCGGGTGATAACACATGCAGCCGAAATGCCCGTTCCAGGCCGTGCCCTCCTGCGCTCCGTGGGTTGGACTGACCGAGCTATCCATATCCAGCGTGATCCACTTGGGCGGTTTGCGTTCGTGAACACGGTCGATCCATTGCCCCGGCAGATCAGTCAGCGCAGTGCGGTTACCGGCCGCCGTCAGCACCTCTGTCTCGAACCGTCCCATCTGGCTTGCTGACGCGGCCTTGGCATCAACGGCCCGTCCTCCGACCACCTGCCGCATCACTGGATCGAGCGCCAGACGATCCGCATCATTCACATCATCGTACCCGGCCAGCCGACCAAAGACCGACTGTCGCAACAGGCCGACCAGTGAGTGCAGACGATTGTGACCAGTGCGGGTGTCACTCAGAACGCCGCCCGCAATGTCGTGCAGGCCAAGTACCTCGTCCAGTTCCCGAAACAACAGCAGACCACCGTCCGGACTGATCTTTGATCCATGAAATTCCAGCCGCACGCGACGGTCAAATCCAAGCCGCGCACCAACCGTTTCGCTTGCACCCTTTGGGTGATCCATGATCCGCCGCCTTCAGCCCAATTAACATGCTGAAATATAACACATTAGTGGCTTCCAAAGGCGCGAAAACATCGGACTACTTGGGGAATGCGGGTTGATGCAGCGCAGAGCTCCGCTTTGCTGCGCGACGGCCGCCTTGGACACGAGAGAGAGTTCGTTGCCTGCGTCACTCCCTCCGCCACTAAGTCAATAATATCAATGACTTAGTGTAAATTTTATAACATACCCATTATCCTACCCATCTAAAGTAAATGTGGTCGTTTATCATTAATCTTGTAGTATTTTATGGTTATGGGGGTAGGGACCGAGGTTGTGCACCCCCACCCCATGTCAATATGTATTGCTTTTATCCAAACTTAGAAAAATTCATTAACTAAGATTAATAGCATCAAGTGCATTTGCTTTCATTGTTTTATTCAATGAACCAATTTCTCCGGTCTTGATCTGGAATATTTGGATGGAAATGGGACTCTTAATTACGTCATATCCGCAAGAAATAATTCCTAAAAATAAAAAAGACCTCTGCGTAACGACGGGATTCCCTGAACTGTCTGGAGCTTGTATGGTTTTCGCAGTTTTTCGAGGATGTTTTCATGGACCTATTTTTGCGTGAAGCGGTGGATCGGATTGGGGTCGATGATGCCTTGGCCAAGATTGATGCGCTGATGGATTGGTCGTCGTTTTCGCCCATTCTCAAACGCGGTCTTGGACGTTCCGGTGTCGGCCCCCAAGGTTATGATCCACTGGTCCTGTTCAAGTGCCTGCTGATTGGACAATGGCACGGTCTGAGCGACCCCAAGCTGGAGCGGGCGCTGAAGGTTCGGCTGGATTTCATGATCTTTTGCGGGCTCAATCTGCACGCTCCCGTACCGGATGAGACGACCCATTGTCGCTTTCGCAACGCCTTGGTGAAAGGTGGTGTTTACGACGATCTTCTGGCTGAGGTTTGCCGTCAGATCGAGGCGCATGGGCTGAAGCTGAAGGAGGCCGAGGCCGCGATCATCGACGCGACTTTGGTGGAAAGCGCTGCCCGGCCCCGCACCCATATCGACGCGCCCGAAGATCGGGCCGAAGGCGAAGCCCCGGATGATCCGCAGATGTATTACAGCGCCGATCCGGATGCGCGTTGGGTAAAGAAGGGGGCCAAATCCACACTCGGCTACAAGGCCTTTGCCCGCACGGATGAGGAAGGATTTGTCGATAAGGTCCACACCACCCCTGCCAACCAGGCCGAGAGCCCCCAATTTGAAACCATGATCGAAGGCGCGAAAGCACAGCGCGTGCTGGCGGACAAGGCCTATGCAAGCAAGGCCAACCGCGCCAGTTTGCGTGACAAACACCGCGACGGGATCATGAGGAAGGCGGCGCGCAATCGTCCGCTGCGGGCCTCAGAAAAGCGCTTCAACAAGCTGATTTCCAAACGCCGGTTTCGGGTAGAGCAATGCTTCGGCACCATGAAACGTCTCTTTGGCTTGCACCGCGCACGCTACTTTGGCGTCACCAAAACCCACGCCCAACTGGCGATGGCGGCAATCGGGCAAAACCTGCTCAAGGCCGCAAACAAAATAACCCTCAACCCGCAAACCCTCGCAATCGCATAACCAAACCCTCAAACGCTTTGCGTCCGCTGAAAACTCTGCGCGACAAGACGAATGATCAAACTTCCGAAAAGCCAAAATCCAAGCCCGTTATGCAGACGTCTTTAAAAGTTATGGCAGGTGCCATTTTGCCAATTTCAGAGATGTCACGAAAGTACCTTATATTATAGTGGTTTCGTGACATCACCACGGGCAACCTCACGTCTGCTAAATCCCGATATTTGAAAAAAGGTAAGATTTGGGATTAACGATACTTGAATAATTACTATTGGAGTTTCGTGTCGATGAAACTTGACCCTTTTCCATTGCAGTTATGTAACCAAGCGTCAGGGCCGCAAAGCAGCTTTGGTATTCCTAAAGAAAATCATGAAGCGATATGGAAGTCCACATCAAATAGTGACAGACAGATTGAAATCGTATCGCGCAGCTATGAAGGTAATTGGGAATCAAGCGGTTCAAGATGTCGGTGGCCGAAAGAACAATTCACGCCTCGTTTCACAATCTGTTCAACTCACAAAGGTCACTCTCAAAACGCAGTACTTTCAAGCTAAACCGTGACGCTGCTCTTCTGTGGTTGCCGCCCGTAATGCAAGAAGTTTTCTACCTTTCTAGCGCGTGATCGAGTGCGGTCTTCTGTAAGGCCTTGAGATGTGGGCTTTTCAAAAGCCGCAGGCCGGTATGGTGATCTGCGGATCGGGTCCAAATCTTACCGTCGTGCTTGTTGCACTGAGAGCAGCCCTGGTTTTCCCACTCCGGATCTGTTCGATCGTTTTGCCCATTCAGGTCGTCGTCTTCTCACACCCCCTTGGCACCGCCGCTAGCGTCTAGACATACATATCATGCCACAACTGCCAGCGCCGGATCCCTGTAATTCTCGTTCTTCGTCAGCATCGCCCAGATCTGTCGGGCCATCTTGTTGGCCAACGCTATGGCGACCAGCATTTTGGGCTTGCGTGCCAACATCCGCGACAGCCAGCTGCCTGCCGGAATCGTTCGTCGTCCAAGCCAGGTCAATCGCGACATTGCCCCAATGATCAGAAGGCGTCGGATATCTGCCTGGCCTGCCTTGGTCATCCGCCCTAAACGCTCCTTGCCGCCAGAGGAATGCTGCTTGGGGACGAGCCCCAGCCAAGCTGCAAAGTCACGACCGGTTTTGAACTGCGCCATGTCGGGGCCGAACGCTTCCACCGCGACGGCCGTGAGCGGTCCAACACCAGGCATGGTCTGAAGCCGGCGCGCCTTGTCTGACTGCGCGGCTAATGTTTTCAGTTTCGCGGTACGCTCGATGATACGTGCTGTTTTCTCTGCAATCTGCGCCAGTAGGTCCTTGCACTCCTCTCGAATGAGCATTGGCAGGCCAGAGATCTCGTCCTCAATAAGCGCTGTCATGCGATTGAGGTGACGTATCCCAGCAGGAAAAACATGGCCGTGCTCATACAAAAGTGCGCGCAGCGCGTTCACATCAGCGGTCCGCTGATGCACCAGGCGTTCCCGGCCGCGGAACACCGCTGCGCGAGATTGCTGCTCGATGGTCTTGGGTTCAACAAAACGCATCTCGGGCTGGCGTGCCGCGATCACGATCGCCTCGGCGTCGGCCGCATCATTTTTCTGGCGCTTCACAAACGGGCGTACATATTGCGGTGCGATCAGCCTCACCTCGTGGTCAAGCGCTTCCATTTCACGCGCCCAATAGTGAGCGCTCCCACAGGCTTCAAAGATGACCAAGCTTGGCTCTTGCAGCGCCATAAACGCACTGAATTGCTTTCGGCTCAGTTTCTTTCGGTAGAGCACTTCGCCTGTTTGCGAAGCTCCGTGAACCTGGAAAACATTCTTTGCCAGATCGACCCCAATCATCATATTCTGCATCTTGCCGTCCTCCTCTTCGTGTGGCGTTCAACACCACAATATTGGCACATTGCGATGCCGTCTGGGGAGGGCGGCAACCATCCCATCTCACCGAGTGGCGCTCGTTAGCGTTCTCATAGAAAGGGCCGTTAATCGATTGCTGATGCTTAGGCTACTTAGTCTGACAGCACCGCCACCACATCCTCATCATTCCTGTTGTTGTTATTTTTGGCACTATTCCTGCGCAAGATCAGGGATTTACAACAGCATTTTGCGACTGATGCAGCACATCACCTCTCATTTCAGCGATAATTTCGGCTAAACCTCAGCCGGTGATTTGCCGAGGGTAGGTTTTCCCTGCTTTTCGGTATTAACAGGGAATTTAACAGGGAATTTAACAGGGAATTTTTCTTTTTTTGATGTTTTGAAACGCCAAAATGTAAGAGAAAACCTAATGTTTATTGGAGTTTTATAAAACTGACCTCAAAAAATAACAGGGAAATTAATTGTCCGTAATAGGGAATTCAGCTCAAAAACAGGGCCTGTTGGTCAGACCAATCAAGGGGCAGATCATGCCGGGTGAGCATCTTGATTGTAAGGTCTCTATTACTCGTACCGTCTACAATTGCTTGGAGAAGATTAGGCGATAAAAAGGCAAGGCGTATGCGCTTCCAAATCATGCCCTCAGGAATATTATGGGCTTGCATAATGTCGGATACAGACTGGCCTGCCTTGATCTCCTCCACCCACGCCTGGGCTGTTACAATAGCTCTTATAAGGGCGTGATTGGGCTCTCCCTTGTAGCCAACCCAGGTGAGCTTGGTCCCATTCGTACGCTTGCGAAGCGTGACAGGTTCTTCAATACGTAAGAGCTCTAAATCCAGCTTGCTGATTTCTGTTTTGATAAGTGCGGCTACTTTCTCAACATCAAGCTGGATACTTGCCTTCGTCTCACTGAGATCAACCCGCTTGATTAAATCCAGTATGGCTTTTGTATCCAAATGCTCTAACCGATTTTTGATCTCAACCAACGCATGGGGCTTGATCTGCGGCGCCAACCTGAACTGGGTGAGTGCTTCGATTAACCGTGTTCTGACAACATCACTCAGCAATTGCTCCAGCATATCTGCCCGCAGGCGCCAGCCGGTCGGATCAGTACCACCTGATATGAGCCGGTTGGAGTAGTAATATCGTATAACCCGACCAGAGGACTTCTTGGACCGGGACGGCGTTAATCTGTCCCCAGTCTCATCATAGACTTTGCCAACCAGAAAGGCAGAATGCCCACGACAGGGATGTTTGCCCCGCTTGATCACTGACCTCTTTTGCAGCTGCTCCTGAACCCGATCAAATTGATCTTGCTCAATGATTGCATCATGCAATCCCTCATAGACTTTCGTCTTATGTTTAATCTTTCCTATATAGATGGGATTGATCAGAATATTGTGTATCCGCCCACGGCTCCAGTTTCTCTCTGGCCAGAGCGTATCTATGGCACGCTTTACCTTACTCAGACATCCAAGCTGCTCATAGAGATCATAGACATGCCGAATATCAGGCGATCGCTCTGCACATATCTCCAAAGACTGTATCTTTGGATCTGAGTGCACTTTATAGCCCCAGGGCACCATACCCCCCATCCACATGCCTTTCTTCTTGGAGGCTGCGATCTTATCGCGTATGCGCTCTGCTGTGACCTCTCGCTCAAACTGGGCAAAAGATAAGAGGACATTGAGAGTAAGCCGTCCCATGGATGAGGAGGTATTAAAGGATTGCGTCACAGAGACAAAAGAACAGCCCTTGGCCTCTAAACAATCAATGAGCTTTGCAAAGTCAGATAAAGACCGTGTGAGCCTATCTATCTTATAGACCACAATCATATCGATAAGACCGCTCTCTACGTCAGCAAGCAAAGCCGATAGAGCAGGGCGCTCTAGCGTCCCCCCAGAAATACCGCCATCATCAAAGCGCTTCCTTACCATCTTCCAGCCTTCATGGCGCTGTGAGGCAATATAGGCGTTGCAGGCTTCATGCTGTGCATCCAGAGAGTTGAACTCTTGATCAAGACCTTCATCAGAGCTTTTGCGGGTATAGACAGCTGCGCGCACTACGGGCTTTCCAAGGACGCTCATGGGCGTACCCCAAAGAACTGATAGCCCGAGACATTATAGCCAGTAATAGAGCGTGCTGTGTGGGAGAGGGACTTAAAGCTCTGATCCTTCCACACAAAGCGCCCGTCATCACCCACTTCAATCACATGGGTGATCCCATGATACTCGCGCACAAAGCGGCTTCCGGGTTTAAAGGCAGGCCAAACCACATCGCGCCGGGCTGCGCTCTTGAGCTTACCGTCAAGTCGCTTGGTATATCCGCCCACAGTGTCCAGCTGATAGGTATGACTGAGGATCTGCACCATCAGGGGCCGACTTAAGTGCTTCGGAGGAGGGCGGCCCACTACCTCTCGCCACTCAGACATCAGCGCCTCGCGCGAGGCAGTTGCCAAACCATCTAAATCAAGTCTCATGTTCTACTCCGTACATCATCTCGCACTGAGTAGAGCCCGACGGTATTCGGGCGCAGCTACACACAGGCTTGCAGAGCAAGAAAAGTCCAGTGGAAAGAATGTTTCATGACAGCAGAGATCTCTGAAAAGTCATACTCTTAGATATGCGTTGTAGCTCTGCCTAAAAAGACCAGAGAACTAAAAAATTACGCTGCTGTTTGACTCTCGGCAGGCAGAGCGGACCTTCGCGGTTAAAAACATGAATGTCAGACATGCGGACAAAGCGAGCATTAGAGAATTTTTAGCCAATGGCTACTTTTCCAAGGCTACACTTGCAGTGGAGGTCATCAAGGTCCGCTTTGGGGTCAAATCTACTACAGCCAGATTGATTACATTGGCTATTCTAATGAATGGCCAGCCCGTCTGAATTGAAAGCGTGAAGCACATCGTTGGAGATGCGCAGACCAACTGAGTCACCGGGCCTTAAGGTCGAATTTCCATTTACACGTACCGTGATTTGCCCGGCGTCTTCACACTTGAGGATCACGAATGTATCGGCGCCAAGGTATTCCAGCACATCGACCGTTCCGTCGATCAAACCTGCTCCGGGGCTGACCAATTCAATATGCTCCGGGCGCACGCCAACCTCTGTCGCATTTTCAGGCAGTGTTATCCCTTTCACTGCCGTACTTGGGACGACGTTCATCCGAGGTGAGCCAATAAATTGAGCGACGAACAAGTTGGCGGGGCGTTCATAAAGCTCGCGGGGGCTACCCACTTGAGCAATCTTGCCAAAATCAAGAACAACAATTCGGTCGGCCAGGGTCATTGCTTCGACCTGATCATGCGTCACGTAGATCATCGTTGATTGCAGAGTTTGGTGCAGCTTGGCGATTTCGTAGCGCATTTCGACCCGCAGGGCAGCATCAAGGTTCGATAACGGCTCATCGAACAGGAACGCAGTTGGATCACGGACGATTGAGCGGCCGATGGCGACGCGCTGACGTTGCCCGCCGGACAGGTCTTTGGGGCGACGGTCTAGGTAATCGTTAAGCTTCAAGACATGGGCGGCTTCGTTTACCTTGGCATCGACTTCGGCCTTTGGCAGCCCCGCGGATTTCAAAGGAAAGCCAACGTTATCGCGCACTGACATGTGCGGGTAGAGCGCGTAGGATTGGAAGACCATTGCCAGCCCCCGCTTGCTAGGCGGCTCTGCTGTGGCGTCACGTTCCGCAATCATGATTTGCCCACGCGACGTTTCCTCAAGCCCGGCGATCATCCGCAGGAGTGTAGATTTTCCGCATCCGGACGGACCAACGAAAATGACGAATTCGCCATCTTCAATCTCAAGATCTACGCCCTTTATGACCTGAGTTGCGCCAAACCATTTCTCGACTGCATTGAGTTTGATTGACGACATCAGGCGTCTCCTCGTTGGTTTTCTCGATTGTCCCCGGCCCATCCAAGCCAGACGGCCGCGGTCCAGGTGAATGTCTCTCCGCCTGCAGGTGTGCCATCCAGAGGGCTGTAGTATTCGGCGAAACCGTTAAGCTCCATCAAGCGTGCGGTATCATCGCGGATACGCGCACCCAAATCGGTGACGCCTTGTTCCTCCATACCGGACCCAACGAGATAGCTCATGATCGGCCATGTCGGTCCGCGCCAATAACGCAGTGGTTCAAACCCTTCGCCCTCAGGGTTATAGCTCGCAAGTCCATAGCGGGCGGCGTTCAACATGCGGGCAATTGCCGGCAAAGCACGTTCATCATTGAGGCCCGCATACCAACACAATGCGGAGGCATTCGAAAGGACACCGTTGAATGCAGCGGCGTGTACGTCGCGGCTGTCATATCCTGCAATTCCCGGGTTCCACAGGGTCTCCGCGCCAGCTTCAAGGACCTCAATCCAGCCTTCGATTTCTGATACGGCTTCACCAAAACGGCGGCCCATCGCGGCCATGTCCCGTTGCGCGCGCAACAAGGTAAAGGTCATCGTGGGGTCGGCAACTCGGAAGGGGTTGATATCAAACAGTTTGCTCTGGTCCCAGTTAACCGATACTCCAAGCTGTACCAGTTTGAGATAGCGGTCATAGTCGTATTTGGTGGGGCGCATCGCGGGGTCGACATGGCTAATGTCCCTGCGTGTGTAGTCGCCCACGTCATCGGCATTGATCGCTTTCATTGCACCATCCCAATCAGGGGCGTTGTCGCGCCCGGCCTCCCAAGGATGGGTGACGCAGACCGCACCCCGATCCAGGCGCCAATCCATGAACCAGCGGTGCCAAGCATTGAGCTTAGGCCAAATCGCGCGAGCGCGAGGTTCGCCGCTGGGGTCCATGGCCAGCATCTTAGCCATGAAGGTCGCCGCAACTGGTGGTTGGCTGATGCCAGATGACGGGATTGGGCCACGCCCCTGCCAAACATCTGGACCGGGAAAGTAACCGGGGTCAACGCGGTGAAACAGAATATGCGGAAGCATTCCATCTTCCCATTGGCCTGACATCAGGGTTTCCAATTCGGTCCACCCGCGATCAGGGTCAAACGTCGTAAACCCCCAGGCGGCAAAGGCGCTGTCCCAGTTCCACTGGTAGGGATAAAGCCCATGGGTCGGGAGCGTATACCCCCCCTTGTCATTCTTGCGCAGAACGTCGCGGGCTTGTTCGTCTAACGTCATACTATCCCTTCACTGACCCAGCGGTCAGCCCTTTCGTTATAAAGCGTTCGAGGCCTAGGAAGAGTGCCATGATTGGCACGGTAGCGATCACGGACCCAGCCATAAGATGCTGGCGTGGAATTTCAGAAGAATTAAGCGAAGCGATGCCCCTTGTTAGCGTGAATTTTGACGGGTCATCCAGCAACATGAACGCCAGTAGGAATTCATTCCAAGCGATCATGAACACATAGAGAGACACCGACGCCAATGCTGGCAAAGAAAGTGGCAGGGTGATCTTCCAGATGACGGCGAGGCGGCTAAGGCCATCCATCAATCCCGCTTCTTCGACCTCTGACGGTAGGCCACGGAAATAGCCTTGGAGCATATAGAGCGCGACGGGGATCGTCGTCACAGGATAGATCATCACTATGCCGATGAAGGTGTTGCGCAGGCCCGTTGCCGAGAAAGCGATGTAGATTGGCAGCGCTAAAACGATCATCGGCACCATGTAGATCAACAGGATCGAGCGCGAGAACGCGGCTTGCCCACGGAACCGTAACCGCGCCACGGCATAAGCACCTGGGATTGCGAAGATGAGCGTTATTAAGACCGTAATCACAGAGATGAAGAATGAATTGAGCAGGTAGCTGCCAAAATTGAATTGGTTGAACAGCTCATAATAGGATCGGAAAAGTTCTGATCCTTTGCCGAGGTCAATCGAGAAATCGAGTGGGTTCTGCATCAGTTCTGATTGGTTCTTGAAACTCGTCATGACCATGACATAGAAGGGGATAACCACGATGGCCGTGAAGAAGATATAGCCAAAGCCGGTAAAGAAGCGGATCACTGCGCCTTCGAATTCATGCCGGTTCAAAGCACCCGGCGGGAGGTCAACAAGGATGTAGTGGGTGGACCAAAAAAAGGCGACCGACAGGAGAACGGCAGCAAATATAGTTGAGAATGTTGAAACGTTTTCGCCCGTCACTAGAGGCCCATATCCGAAGATGATAAGGGCCAGCAACGCCGCTCCTGCGAAGATTTCCCCAATGAAACTGCCCCATCTGTGACCAATCGCGAAGCCGATCACGCCTCCCCACAAAACGGATAGCCCGATGTGCGGACGAAACGGCTCGCCCGAAGCAAAGCTCATCAGGACAGTGACTGTAGTAGACAGAACAACCATCCATAGGGCGCCCAGCAGTGGGCTGGCGATAAAATTGAAGCGCATCGCCTTTATAGCCCTTCTTCTTGCGAGATGTATTTGAGGAAGAACACCGAGAACGTAATCAAGAAGCCAAAGATTACGACTGCCACCGCGGCGCCCGCGCCAATGTTGGAGATCGCGAAAGCCTGTTCATAGACGCTCACCGTCAACGTGCGGGTGCCCGCGTTGCCTCCGGTCAGCAAAAAAATGTCGTCGAATTTGTTGAAAGTCCAGATGAAGCGAAGCAAGAACAGCACGCTAAGGATGCCCAGTAGTTGTGGAACACTGAGAGACCAGAACTGCTGGAATGGCGAGGCTCCGTCCATGTCGGCGGCCTCATACATATCACTGTCGATGCTTTGCATCCGCGCAAGGATGAACAAGAACGAAAGTGGGAAATAGCGCCAGATTTCAAAGACGGTGACCATGATCAGGGCCAAGGGCCGATCGCCGAAGAAGTTGATCGCCTGAGGGGTCAAACCCATCTGGATTAGCAATGCGTTTGCCGAACCCGAAAAAGGGTCAAACAGAATGAGCCAGGCAAAAGCCACGGCGATAATCGGGGCCACATAGGGAAACAGAAAGAGTCCTCGCAGAATACCTTGGCCATGGAAAGATTTGTTCAGCAGAAGCGCCGCGAATAGACCAACAAGAAGCGCGCCGACGGTGCCAAAGACAGTATAAAAAAACGTCACCCAAAGTACCTCAAAAAACTCACCGCCTTTGAAGACCCTTTTGAAGTTCTCAAGCGTGAATGTGCTGTTGGTCAGGATGTTTGATGACACACCGGTCGTTACAGCAGGGCTGTCTTGCGGGCGCAATTCGTTGTCCAGATAGGCTTGTTCGACCGTGACGGGGATTGTCAGGGTGTCACGGGTGCCCGGCTCCCAGTCGCCCAGGTCACAATACAAGGCGCGCCTGTCCAGGACGCATCGAGGGTCTAGGTCTTGTACAACAAGTCCGAGCGGCAGTGTGTCCAAAAAGGTCACGCCTGTTATCGAATGGTCCTGGGATGAATTACGCAGCCGGTAACGGACCGTTGCTTCATCGCCTACAGCCTCATAATTGCCGCGGATGTCTTCGCGCAGCACAACTTCAGGCGGGCGCAGATCTGCGAGCTCGACGGGTTTGAAGGAAATCCAGAAGATTGCCAGCAGCGGTAACACAACGACCAGCGATACAGCTGTGATCGTTGGGAACAACAACCCCCACGCCAAACGCGCTTCTCGTTTGCCGAGTGATCCGGTGCCAATGGGGGGGCCGAGATCTGCCATCTGAATTCCTTTTGGGAATGCTATGGTTGGGTTCGGGCACCCCGCTAGCGGGGTGTCCGGTATTGCTCTTACTGAATAGCCGCGATGGCAGCGTTCAGTTCAGAAACGGTTGCAGCTGCGTCACGCTCGCCGTCGATGTACTCGCGTACGAAACGGTTGATAACTTGGCTATTGATGATGGCAGAGGCTGCAGAAAGCTGGCCTTCAGCAACGCCCCAGCGCTGCGCGACATCCAAACCTCCAACGATTTCCTCGATCATTGACGCCTCGTAAAGGTCGCCCAACGGTGCCTTACGGTCGACGCCAACGTCCAGCGTCGCCCAAAGGTCTGCGTACTCGGTCGGGTTGTCCGCTGTGCCGCGACGGACCGGAAACTTGCCTTCGGGGGCAATCGCCAGTGTTGCGCCATAGCCGTCGGACATAGAGTACTGAACGAACTCCATCGCTGCATCTGTGGACGCGTCAGACGTGATACCGAAGTAGCGCACATCGCCCCATGCCGCACCATCGGGATTGGATGGACCAGCAAAGTTGGTCACGATTCCGGTGGCTGCCGCCAGATCGGAAGAGGTTGGGTCGTCGTTGATCGTGGGCGGAGCGCTGTCACGAAGACCCGCAAGTTCGTCCAGGATAAACGGTGACCAAATGATCATTGCTGCATTGCCCGAAAAGTAGAGGGTCCGGGACTGATCCCAATACAGATCACCAGGAGGTGAGGCTTCGGCGATGGCCTTGTAGAACTCCAACACCTCGATTGTAGCCGCTTCGTCCAGTGTCCGAACCCCACCACTGTCGACTGGAGACACACCATTGGCAAGGAACACATGCTCAAGAACCTGAGACATGAAGTTTTCGTCAATCTTGGTGGCAGCGACGAAGCCGTACATCTCTGGTGGATTGTGCAGCGCATCGACAGCCGCCAAAACGTTGGCGTAAGAATTTGGTGGTTCAAGTCCCTTTTCTGAAAACAAATCAGCACGATAGACGAGCATCTGCGTCCAGCCGTCCACTGGCACGGAGGCATAACCGCCGTCAACCGCAACCATGCTCAATGCGCCCTGGGCAAATGTATCGCCGCCCAAAGCTTCGATGGCATCTGTTGCAGCATCCGTGTCCAGAATTCCTGCTTCGGCCCATGGGGCAGCATACTGAAGCGGGTGATAGATCACGTCTGGCAAATCGCCAGCGGCAAAGGCCGCCGTTGCACGTGTGCCAAGGTCGTTTTCGGTCACCGGAATGACCTCGACAGTGTGACCGGAAGCTGCGGCGAAATCAGCCGCCATGGCTTCTTGACGGGCAAGACGTTCGGGCTGCTCCTCGGTAGTCCAGAACCGTAGTTCATCGGCCGCAAGCCCTGTCGTGGACAAGGCAATCGCCATGGCCGCACCTGAGCGTAATAGTGAGTTTCTTTTGATGGTCATAGTGTCTCCTCCCTTGAGATTTTGGTAGTTCGAATTCTAAAGATTGATGCAAGGTCCCGTTGACCCGCGCCTGACAAAGGCCGCATTCGCAGTCTTGCGTAGGTTCTCGGACGACTCGCCCTGAATACATTTGACCAGCAGGGTCGCTAATTCGACCCCAGCGGCCCTATTGTCGACAGCAAAGGTGGTAAGTGGGGGCTGGGCGTGTGCGCCTTCTTGGATGCCGTCATATCCGACAACTGACAGCTCGCGCCCGATTGTGATGCCAAGGTCAGCCGCCGCCAAGTAAACGCCCAAAGCCACCTGATCGACCGCACAAACGATCGCCGTTGGTGGATGCGCCAACTTAAGTAGCAAAGCCGCCGCTTCACGGCCGTCGTCCAAAGTGACCGCATTTTCGCAAATCAGATCGGGATTAACTGCCATACCGGCCTGCGCCATGCCCGCCCGGAAACCCTCGCCTCTCAATTTCGCGTATGAATAGATATTGCCGCCGTTGATGAAACCGATCCGTCTGTGCCCAAGCTCGGACAAATGCATCACGGCCTCTTTCATTGCATCTTCGCCGCGTATGTCGAACCAGCAGCACCCCTCGGGGTCGGCCTGTCGACCAAATAGGACAAACGGCACCTTTGCGGTGCGCAACAACTCAACGCGTGGATCGAAAACCATAGCTCGCGGCAGGATGAAACCATCCGCCTTGCGTTCCCGTAAAAGCGTGTGGAATGTTTCGATCAAGTGTGTCTCACTGTCTGCTGACGCGACTGTCAAAGTATAGCCCTGCGCGGTTGATCCCTCCGATAGTCCAGCAAGGAATTCGGCTAGGAAAGGGCGCTGGGCGTCATGATCGGCAAGCTGCAATACAAATCCAAGTGATCGGGTTCGCCCAGTTTTGATCGCCTGAGCATGGCTGAGCGGCTGATAGTTCATTCGCTCCGCCATCCGCTTTACACGAAGTTGGGTCGCTGCCGAAATGTCTGGATATCCGTTGAGGGCACGCGAAACTGTCGATTTGGTCAAACGCAGAGCGTCCGCAACCTCATTAATCGTGACGCGGCCGCGGCTTGGACCTTCTGACAGAACTGTAGGTGCGTGTCTCATGATATTCTCCCTTCGACTCACTTTGAGTTCCGAAACCGGTTTCGGCAAGGGCTTTTCGGGGAGTCTCCTAGGGTAGGTTTTCTGTCGCTGCCAGAAAGCGCAGTTTTTGGGCGACAAGTCCCACCTCCGATTGCCGCAAATGAACATGGGGTTGATAGCGGACTGTCGCCACAGTGCCGCTCAAAGGCCGGTTTGAGCCGTCTCTGCTTGATGCGGTTTCGAAGCTTCCGCAAAGCTGACCTTCGCTGCGCTTGGCGATCTGGAAGTTTGGGCTCTGAGCAGTCATTTTTCTGCAATTTGAACGAATGACTGGTTTAGCTCAAAAACTAAATCTGAGCCGTAGATCCAAGGGTCGGGGACCCAGACATACGATCCGTACACATTTGACTAGGACCTCTAACGTTGGAGGCGGAAATTCATTGGGGGATACATTTCCACTCATGCACCAACTTTGAGCTAAACCGTTACGCTAATTTTGCCGGGTGGTACTTTACTATTATCTCTTTGGTTATAGGTCTCAGTTAATTCTGATGCTTAGGATCTTTTGCCTGAAAGCACCCAGTAAAGTGCTGAAAGCTTGTACATTGCCGTTAACCGGCAAAGGTGTCGTTGATCGGATTATCACGAATTTGGGTGTTCTTGACGTGGTTGAAGGGGGTCTGAAAATCGTTGAATGCGCCGAGGGCGTCAGTGAATACGAGATGCGCACCGCAACGCAAGCCACAATTGCCGACTAGGCAGAGATCGCGACCCACGTCTGGCTTGAGCAATATAATCAAATCACGCCGCATCACGCCCTTGACATGAAAACATCAGTACCAAAAAGGTCCAGTCAGAATAAACCACCTTGGTGAGGCTAGCCTTGGCAATTAGCTACGCAGCTATGCTTTATCAAGTTTCATTCCACTATCTCAAAACTAGTTGAGAGATTATCCAGCTTGCGGTGATGCCGTATGTTAGATTTACATTTTCACTGTGGCAGGCAGTAGACCTACTTTATGAATGAGAGCTGGATGTGAGCTATGACTATGTTTGCTACTGGTGGCACAGGTTTGGCTCCCAATTTGCACGGCACATTACGGTCTGAACATGGGACCTCAAGTGCCAGAAACGTTAAAAGAGAAATCAAAAATTACTGGTACAGAAAATTGGGGCTAGAAAGTTCTTAGTTGAGGCAAAGAGGCGGTTTTATCACACGTCAACATGCTTGTGACACTCAATGACGACAGTAGTACGGCGTTGATTGAAATGGGTACGCTGTATGTGATTCCATCCTAATTAAAGTGGTTAAAAATCGATTTTTGAGTGGGTTTTCGGAAGGAAGATTTAACGCCACTCAAATTCTAGAACCGGTGATCAAGCCGTTGCCAAAGTCACGTCAAACTTTACGTGCAGAAAGGGTTCTTTGATGCTCTTTGACAGGGCCATTCCCTCTGGAAACTTACTCGGCGGCTTTTGGACGTATGTCATTACAAGGTCATCTCTGACCCCAAAAACCGTATCTTGATCTAGATAGGGGTCGTCATCTGGGAAGATCTCAGTCACCAAAGTGCGGTAGCCCGTCGCCTTGACGATGTAATGCAGATGCGATGGACGCCACGGGTGGCGGCCACAAGCCCTTAGAATATCGCCAACAGGTCCATCCGAAGGTACCGTGTATTCGACTGGCTTTACAGTTGTGAATGCGTATTTTCCGTCTTTGCCAACTGTCATTAGACCGTGGAATGAAAATGTGTCCTGTTCTTCGTCCTGGCTGGCATACATGCCGTTGGGGGCTGTTTGCCAGATGTCCAACTCGGCGCCGGGGATTGGATTGCCCGCCTCATCCCGAATGGTTCCCTCGACCAGCAGCACGGGCCCGCCATAGTGACGCTTCATGTCGCCCCCAATCTCCAGCGGTGGAGCGCCCGAAACATGAAATGGCCCGAGCACCGATGAACTTGTCGCTGTGGGGCTGGAGTGTAGCATGTCGACCAGTGATGACAGGCCAAGAACGTCCGATGCCAGAACAAATTCGTGATGGTCTTCGGATTCTACCGCTGCGCACCCTTCTAGGAACGCGATTCCGGTGCGCCACTCGTCATGGGTCAGATTGGTTTCGCGTGCAAAGTCGTGCAGGTGGCGTACCAACGCCCCCATGACTTCGCGCATGCGCGGGTTGGTGTCTTCGGCGAGGTAGCTCATGAAGAGGTCGGTGATGTTGTCTTTGGTGACGGTGCGCATGAGTGGGCTCCTTAGATTAGAGTAAGGCTGAGAATTGGGAATTCAATCAGAATGAACAGAATGATCAGCATGACAAAGGCAAAGGGCAGCGCGCCCATGAAGACGTCCTTCAGCGATATCCGGTTATCGTTGATCGTGGATTTTATGACAAAGCAGGAAATGCCCAGCGGCGGCGTGAGAAGGCCAATCTCTGCGCCGACTACCGTAATGATGCCAAACCAGATCAGCGACAGGTCCAGCGCTTCGGCAAGCGGCAGGAACAGCGGAACGACAATTAGAATGATCGACGCCGTATCCAGAAGCGTCCCCAGGAACAGCATGAGCAAGACATAGAGCAGCATAATGGTCCAGAAAGACCACGTGTTGCCCGCCAACAGATCCTGCAACTGGTTGGGCAGACCGGCGAGACCCAGCATCCGGCTATAGATCGAGGCTGCGGTAATTAGGAAGAGTATTGCCGCGGTAATATGACCAGTCTCCAAAAGCGCGTCCCAAAACGCCTTACGCGTCATGGACTTACGTGTGAGAGCAATGATCATTGCCACTAGAGACCCTGTCGCGCCCGCTTCAACTGCCGTCATCCACCCGGTGTAGATACCACCCAAAACAATGGTGATCAGTCCGATGGTGGGCAACGTTTTTGCGGCGATTTCGCGGCCTGACATCCACTTTGTGTCAGCGACCACACGGCCACCGACGAAGTTCGGGGTAAAGTGCCCCATGAACCAGATCGCCCCGACATAGGCGACGGCCAACAGAATGCCGGGAATGACGCCGGCGAGGAACATGTCTCCGACCGATTGTTCTGCAACGAACGAATAGATGATCAGCATGGCAGAGGGCGGAATGATCATGCCCAGCACCGACGAGCCTGCCACAACGCCAACGGCAAAACGTGGGTTGTAATCCTGCGCCATCATCTGCGGCACCGAAACCTTGGTAAAAACCGAGGCCGAAGCAATCGAAGACCCTGTCACGGCGGCGAAGACCGCATTGGCGCCAACCGTGGCCATGCCGATCCCGCCTTTGACCTTGCGAAAGCGCATGGTCATGACTTCGTAGATGTCTTTGCCAAGTCCCGCCTTGGAGACGATTAAACCCATAAAAGTGAACAGCGGGATGGTGGCGAAACTGTACTCCATGGCGCTGTCGCCAACCGCAATCTTCAAGAGGTTCAGAGCCAACGTGAAGTTGTCGCGCATAATCCAGATGGACAGAAAGGACACCACGCCCAAAGCCACCGGAATGTAAACGCCAGAGTAGATCAGAAAGACGATGGAAACGACCGAGATCAGGCCAATCTCAATTGGGGTCATTTAGGTGCCTCGTCATGTTCGGGTGCGCGGATCATCTCGGGTCGATCGCGCGCAGTGATGACTTTGAGGACGAAGATCAGGCAGGCCAGCGAAGTTCCTAGAGTGATCACCAGCTTTACCGGCCACCAGGGTAAGGTGAAGAGACCAGGCACCCCGAAGTAGTCTTGCGTTTCCCACATGTGCAGGAACTCGGGGAAGGTCACATAAGCGATGAGCCCCATGAAAATTGCGGAAACGGCATTGATGATCCGTCGGATGCTGGTTGCCAGTAAGGGACGGCGGTGCTGCAGGATACTTAGAAAGCCATCGGAGCGGGTCAGTCGGTCGACGCGCGCTACATCCGCGAGTTGCAGGAACACGATCATGACCACTGAGAACTGCACTATTTCGTAGGTGCCTCGCAGGGGGGACGAGAACAGTCCTCGGGCAATCACGTCGACGTTCAGGATGATCACCAACGCCAGAACGACAAGGGTTCCCAGTGCGTTCGTGGCGATGGCGAGTGTATTGGCGACCCAGGACAGGCCAGCAACGGCAGACTTCAGCATTGTCTTTTGGTCCTTTCCCGGGTCGGCCGTTTGTTATTCGGCAGTCCAGTCACGCATGCCGGTGTACCCAGCGTCCGCAAGCTTGCCGATGTAAGCCGCCAGCATTTCTGAGCCGGCTTCGCCTTTGCCGTTCAGAGTCGATGCCCATTCCTGAGCCACGTTTGGCATCGCGTTGGCCCATGCGGCGCGGTCCTCGTCAGAGAGTTCCGCAATGGTGCCTCCAGCAGCGACATATGCGTCACGCGAAGCTGCTGCGCGGTCCATCGCAATGCCCGCAACGTGGTCACGGTAATCGATGGCAACGGCTTTCAGAACATCTTTGACCTCATCAGGCAGCTTTTCCCAGTAGTCGGCGTTCACAGTCACCGTTTTCGTGTTCACAGCGCCAAGGTCGGCACGCAGCATGTAGGGGGCAACTTCGGCAATCTTGAAGGTCTTGGCGGCTTCAGGCCACAGCATGGCGCAGTCTACAAGGCCAGTCTGGACCATGTTGTAGAAGTCCGTGAGACCACCGCGCACGCCAGCGGCATCCTTGATGCCCTCGAGATAACGCAGGTTCAGACCCGCGCCGGCGATCTTGCGACCCTCGAGGTCTGCAAGCTTCGACACTTTTTCCGAGCAGAACACTTGGTAGGTGTCCAGAACGACGCCGGTGGCCAAATAGACCTGGTTTTGAGCTGCAAACTCGTTCTGCATTGCAGGGAATTCCCGGGCGATTTCGTCCACCGCCTTGGCCACGGCACGGGCATCAGAGGCCACAAACGGAGTCGAGCCGGAAATGCCCTGGCTTGGCAGCTTAGACGAATGGAAAATCGTCGTGACAATGCCGATGTCGCCGAGGCCCAATTGTACACCTTCCAGCACGCCCTTGGGTTTGACGATAGAACCGCCATAGTTCTCCTGCCAGTTCATCTTGTAGTTGCCGTTTTCCGCCAGGCGACGGTCAACCTCGGGGATGAAGAAATTCGTGAATTCTTTCACCCAAAGTGCCCGGTCCGGATAGCCGTCGATTACGACCGCAGAGATGCTTTCCTGTGCCGCGGCGGGCAGGGCCATCAGCGCTGCCAATGCGCCACCTATCAGGCTGAATTTTATACATTTCTTCATTGTTTTTCCTCCTAGAAAACAGGGCTTTGCGCCCCTTTGATGACGTTCAGCCGACCTTGACCCAATTCACCGTCAAGATTGTTCCGGCTGCTTCAAAAAGCTTGGCTATCGCACAGTTTTTTGCCGTTTCAGTGCCCACGCGTGCCAGCTCATCCCTACTGGCCCGCGTGTCACAGTTCACCGTGAGTGTGATCTCCGGGAACGGTACATCGATTTCTGCTTCCATCAGCACGTCACGCCGGTCGAACTTGCAGTCCGCGTCGATCGTGACCTTGCCCAGTTCCACTCCCAACCGAGCCGCATTCTTGTGGCCGATCACATTTGTACAGGCGATTCGCGCGGTCAGCGCCGCCTCAGTTGGAGATGGCCCGAGGTTGGTGCCGCCGCGTTCAATCGGTTCATCAATCGTCACGGCGAGATCCCTGACTGGAATCTCGGTGCGTGAATGCGTTTGACACTCTGCGGTGGTCCGGTAGGTCACGACTGATTTCATCCGAATGGCCAAAGCAAAACCTCCTCAGGCGTAAGAACAAACTTGGTCGAAAGAGAACCGGGGCAGCTTTTGGAAAAGCGCAGATTCATCCGCAGAGCCAAGATTGCAAAGGAAGTTCGACTTGAGAGTTGTGCCCTTGAAGAACTCTTCATCTACGATCTCGTTGGAAAAGCCGGACATCGCGCCGACATCCAACCCTACCGCGCGGGCCGCAATCATGAAATAGGCCCCTTGCAAAGTGGCATTCCGATTGGCTGTGTCCTCAATATAAGCACGCTTGCCTTCAAACAGGTGACGACGGTCTTCGTGCGGAAAGGTAAAGGGCAGCTCTTTCCAGAACTCCATGTCCTGCGCGATGATCGCTGTTACAGGCGCCTTCATCATCTTGGGAACGTTCTGAGGTTTCAGCGATCTTGCCAGCCGTTCTTTGCCTGCCTGACTTTTCACGAAGATAAACCGAGCCGGAAGCGAGTTCATGCTGGTCGCGCCGTTGATGGTGATGTCGTAGATCTCCTCCAACAGCCCATCCGGGATCGGTTTGTCCGTCCAGGCATAATGTGAGCGTGCCTCGCGAAGGATCAGGTCAATCGAGTCATCTGAGAGTCGGCTGATACGGCCATGCAAATCGCGGTGGTCCTGTTGGGCCTTGGCGCGAAGGGCGTCCAATTCTGCTCCGGTAGGGGCGTTCATTCCGCGGCCACCTTTTCGTTGGTGTCATTTTCGTCAATGATCGGGCTGGCGCAGATGCCGATGCCTTCAATTTCGATCTCAACAGTTTCACCGGGCTTGAGCCAGCGCGGGTTGGGTTTCTTGGCGTGGCCAACACCCGGAGGGGTGCCCGAGGCGATCAAGTCGCCCGGCTCGAGCGTAGTGTATTCCGAAATTGTTGCGATGACCTTGCGTACATCCCAAATCATGTTGGCCGTGTTCGAGCTTTGCAGGATTTCGTCCCCGACACGGCTTTCAATCTTGAGGCCCGAAGCGCCATCGGGCAGGTCGTCCGGTGTCACTGTGAACGGGCCAATCGCGCCGGTGTTGTCAAAGTTCTTACCCGGCGTCCACTGATGCGTCTTGCGTTGATAGTCGCGCACGGATCCGTCGTTGAACACGGTATACCCAAACACGTGATCCAAGGCGTCATCTTCCGAGATGTGGCGTCCACCTCTGCCGACAATCAGCATCAGTTCAGCCTCATAGTCGAGTTGCTCTGAACAGGCAGGACGCACCATAGGCTGTCCAGCCGCCATGATCGAGTTTTTCCCCCGCATGAACAGCGCCGGATACTCCGGGATGTCGTAACCACCTTCTTTGATGTGGTCCGTGTAGTTCAGCCCCATGCAGATGATTGTGCCGGGCGCTGCGACAGGCAATGCAGGAGTGATCGAGTCCACCGGCACTGTGTCCGCTTCGGATATCTGGTCCGAAACCGAATCGGCAAGAGCAGGGTTCGAGATCAACGCCGTCAGATCCGAACCGATTTCGGCGTTCAGGGCCGTAATGTTAACGGCTTCATCGCCCTTTACTACAAAGACTGAAGTTCCCTCCGAAGTCTCGCCCACCAGATATTTCATTGCAGCTACCCTCGTATGTTCTCTTGTATTTTGACGATTATTTTGCCATATGTCAAATAATATCGATATTTTTTAGAAAGGGTAGTCATGGTCGCTTGGGCAGATTACAAGTCGGAAGCAAAGTCACGCGGGGCATTGGCGCTGGAGCTATTCGTGGCGCAGAGCACCCCCGCGAAAGCTCCGGAAGATGTGAAGGCAAACCTGCCGGAGCACCTTGCTTATCAGGCGCAACTTGAGCGCTCGGGTCACCTCGCCTTTGCCGGGCCAATGTCCGACGAAACGGGCGAGCACATGCAGGGCGTGGGTCTGATCATCTATCGCGCAGAAAGTCTGAAAGCTGCACGCAGGCTGGCCGAGGACGACCCGATGCATCAGTCTGGTGCGCGTAGCTATGTGATCCGCCGCTGGATGATTAATGAAGGATCTTTAAATTTGCGCTTGAGTTTATCTACTGGATCAATTGAACTGAGCTAAACAATTACGACATAATGGAAAACTTGGTATGAAGGCTGAGCAGGAGACAACGATTGAAGAGGTATCAGCAACACATAATGCATATTTGCGTTTACGAGAAATGATCCTGACAGGTACTTTGCCCCCGGGTCAGAAACTCAAAATTGAACAATTGCGTACCTTGCTCAAAACTGGAGCGAGCCCAATTCGAGAGGCGCTGTCACTTTTGACTTCCGATCTGTTGGTTGAAAGATTGGATCAGCGTGGTTTCAGAGCGGCACCTGTCGGTAAAGCTAACTTTGATGAAGTTCTGATTTTGCGTTGTACTTTGGAAGAGGTGGCGTTGAGAGCCTCTATTAAAAACGCGAACCAAGACTGGGAAGAAATGCTCGTGCTAGCGCACTATCGTATGAAGAAAGCACAAGCCGATGGTGTGCCGGACTTTGAAGTGGTCCATAAAAAGTTTCATATGGCTCTTATATGTAATGCACAACTTCCAACGCTCGAACGCTATTGTTCGCAGCTTTATGATCTTAATATCCGTTATAGGTATCTTGCTGCAGGTGGGCCAAACTACGACAAACGAAGAATCGCCACAGAGCATGAAGAAATTTGCAATGCGGTGTTGGCCCACGATCCTGATCGCGCGACAGAGCTTTTGGTTGAGCACTACCACCGCACAGGCGCGTACCTGAGTCGCCAAATGGACAACTGATCATGCAACGAAACTGGTTTTTTGGTGAACTGTTGACGCAGCTTTTCCAACGGCGTGCGCCTTTGTTTGGAAGCAAAGACGATACTAGGTCAATTATCGAGTTATGTGATGCCCTGCTATCCGCAGAGGGTGAAGTTTCTGGCTATCGCATCGCGTCCACACTCCTTAAGAGATATCAGGAGGCGGATGACGCACAGAAACTGGTGTTTTTTGATTACCTAAACTCCGAGCTTGATGTGGACGCAGAGAAGCTTTCTGAGCTAGCCCAATCTTTTGTTCAAGCCAAAGATACCGATGTTTATAAAGCACTTAGCCGCGCAGCTGAACCCAAACGCCAAGAACTTTTGAGACGTTTGAACCAGCCCACAGGTGCTACGCAGGGTCTAGTCAAAATGCGCATCGATCTACTAAATTTTCTGAAAGATCATCCTGATCTTAAGCGTACTGATTTTGATTTTCGGCATTTGCTTCATAGCTGGTTTAACTTGGGTTTTCTTGTTCTTAAGCAAATAAACTGGGATACGCCTGCACGAATTCTTGATAAAATTATTGCCTACGAAGCGGTCCACGAAATTTCTGATCTTGACGACCTAAGAAAGCGGCTGTTGCCTTCCGACCGAAGATGTTTTGCTTTCTTTCATCCTTCAATGCCCGACGAACCACTTATTTTTATTGAGGTTGCATTGACGTGTGAAGTTCCTGGATCGATCGATGGCATACTTCTTGAAAAACGTGTACCGCTTGCCCCCGAAAACGCGAGGGTTGCTGTATTTTACTCAATATCGAACTGTCAGGTTGGACTGCGTGGCATTAGTTTTGGCAACTTGCTCATTAAACAAGTTGTTACGGAGCTGTCTCTAGAAATGCCTAATTTAAATCAGTTTGTGACCTTGTCGCCTATTCCCAACTTGAATACTTGGCTCGAATCCAAATTGGACGATGCTGAGCTAGGCTTTGCCGCAAGTGAAGCTTTAGAGGCGCAAGCAAGTGACGATACAGTCGCTAAATTGGCCGCACGGTATCTCACAACTGCGAAAAGGAACGATGGGCATCCTTTCGATCCGGTCGCACGTTTCCATTTGGGAAATGGCGCCGAAATATACGCGGTTCATTCTCGCGCAGATCTTTCTGAGAACGGACAGAAGCAATCGAGCGGAGCCATGGTAAATTATCATTATGACCTTGCGAAAACCGAGCTCAATCATGAAGACTTTGTGCGCAACGGCAAAGTTTCTGCCACCAAAGAGGTGCTGGCTATGGCGCGAGCCGACTTTACAATTCAAACAATGGAAAAATAATGTGACGAACACGTTATATGAGGCACTTTTTGCGCCTCACGCCACAAATCATTCAACGTTTTTGAAGTGCGATGACGGCGTTGAACTTAGTTATGCTGATTTTCTGAAAAGAGCGGCGCAAATGGCAAAAGCTATCGTTGTTGCAGGTTTGACGCCAGGCGATCGGATTGTTGTCCAAACACCTAAAACCCGCGAAACGCTAGCACTTTATGCAGCTGCTATTCAGGCCGGCGGTGTGTATTTACCGCTAAACAATGCCTACACTTTTGATGAACTGAGTTATTTCGTTCACGATTCAAAGCCAGCTGTAATTGTTTGCGATCCAAAAAATGAAGCCGAAGTTTCAGTGTTGGCCAATCACATCGGTGCAGCTTTACTGACCCTCGGTCTTTCCGGGGGATCACTCTCTGAAGCGGCGGATCAACAACCTGAGGATTTTGTCACTGTTCCACGAAGAGAAGATGACCTCGCTGCGCTGCTTTATACCTCTGGCACAACGGGTCGTTCGAAGGGCGCGATGCTGTCTCATAAAAATCTTCTTTCGAACGCACAGGTTCTGAAGGATCTTTGGCACATATCCAAAGAAGATAAACTTGTGCACGCTCTGCCGATCTTTCACACACATGGTCTTTTCGTTGCGCTAAATACCAGTCTTTTAGCAGGAGCGCAGGTGCGGCTTATTGAAAAATTTGACGTCGATGTGTTGTTAGCTGAAATCGCAAGGTCCACCTTGCTGATGGGCGTTCCAACCTTCTACACGCGCCTTCTGGCATCACCCGAATTCACCAGAGGACTTTGCAAGACCATGCGGTTGTTTATCTCAGGTTCTGCACCACTTTTGGCAGAAACGCATCGATTATTTGAAGAACGTACGGGACATCGGATTCTCGAAAGATATGGTATGACAGAGACTAACATGATCACTTCAAATCCATATAAAGGCGAACGTATTGCTGGGACTGTTGGATACCCCCTGCCTGGTGTAGAGGTCAAAGTCACCGATGCTGGTTCAGGCGCCAGTTTAGGCGTCCGTGAGATTGGGATCATTGAAGTGCGCGGTGACAATGTTTTTCAGGGTTACTGGAACATGCTAGAAAAGACGGCCGAAGAACTGCGCGAGGATGGGTTTTTCGTAACTGGTGACATAGGTACTAAAGAAGCTGATGGCCGTGTGTCGATCGTGGGACGCGCCAAAGATATTATCATTTCGGGCGGGTACAACATCTATCCCAAAGAAATTGAAGATTTGCTGGACGATCTGGCTAGCATCGATGAAAGCGCCGTTTTTGGCGTGCCGCATCCTGACTTTGGAGAGAGTGTTATCGCAGCGATTGTGCCTTGCGGGGACGGACTAGATATAGATCAAATCAAAGCAGAACTTGACCATAAATTGGCGGGATTTAAAAGACCGCGTGAGTATGTTGTGTTGACGAACTTACCTAGGAATACCATGGGCAAAGTACAAAAAAATACTTTGCGTGAGTTGTATTCTGCCGAGAGTGGGGGTACGTCGAGGCTCCTTCAGAATAAATCACTTTGCTCACAATAAGCCCGTCGGCGGTACTGTCAGAATAAACCTCCTTGCCTCTAGAAGGCCTGGAAATTAGCTATTCAGCCATGCCCAATACTGTATCTTTGCGCTATTTCAAAACCAGCCCCGAGATCCTCCAACTTGCAGTTATGCTTTATGTGAGATTTCCACAAATACATAGTAAAAATTAACCCATTGTTTTCATTATATTATTTTTAGAAAAAAACGTGAGTTTCAAAACGGGTTTCAAAAACACCCTGGAAATTGAACTTTTTACAATTTGATTGAAATTTATATTTATTGCCGGCGAGGAAAGTTATCAAACTGTCTGCTATCGGTCAAACTGGCTTGTCCCCAAATTCGCAAACAAGGTTTAAAGGCAAAGGGCAGATGCTTGGGCTAATTAGTCTGACAGCACCAATTTTAGAACAAGACTAGTGATCAAAACTTAAGCAAGTTGATGGAAATTTAAAATTGTGACGTTAGGTAACGTTTTGAAACTTAGATAGACGAGGCACTCTTCAAAACTGAAGCGTTTATTACCAGTAAATGTTTCACGGGCTGGCCTTCGCTAATGGTTGGGGAAGCCAGCCGAAGCCTTCTGTTCATAATGCCTCCTCGCATTATGGAGTGACATGTTCCCACTGGCTGGCTAATTCTGGGTTTGAGTGGCCAGCCTTTTTTTCGTCTTCATTCCGAAACATAAAGTGCTACAGATTGCTTTCAAAATAAAAAAGCCGTATTTGATCTTAACGGGATATTGGGTTTAGCCACCCAAAAGTTGGAAAAATAGCGATGGAAAAAAAATGTACCTGTGGGCGCTCACTCACAGATGAATGCGTTGGATGGGGGAACCTGTCTCATTCAGAGTGGCAAACAAAAAAGATCATTGCAGAAGCACAGAGTGAAGCGGAACCGTTTGAAGAAGAGCTTCTACGTTTGATCTTTCCAGACGGAAAATTTTGAACGCCCTTTTACTGAATTTTCATTTACTGTCGCCGAACCAGAGCTAGGCTTGTTTTATGTTGACTATCTCTCAAAATATTTATCTCGCAGTGGCCTGGCTTTGGCTGATAAGCGTTTTTGCAGGTTTTTATATTTTACTAACCAATGGTATCGCATGGTCAGCATTCAGTAATTTTGAAGAGCAAGTTTATAGTTCAGAAACTTTAAAATATCATTTTCATCGTATGATGCTGGGCTTTTACATCCTTATCATCGATTTGTTATGTTTCATTCTATTTAGAATTTGGCTTCTGCTCAATAAAACTGAGGTGTAAAAGGTTTCTGGTGGGGGTAGGCCACCATCTTTCCCTGTTGGCTACACAAAAAGTCGATCCCGATGAACTCCAGACACCGTTGAACCTAACCCCCGGTCACTCTGATATACATAAAGTTTACGCTAGGTAATGCGACCAATTAGCATTACATTAACTCGCCACAAAATAACCCACCACAAAATCCGCGATCTGGCCGTCTGGTGTTCTGAGTTTGTTTGGGTTTCATAAGTTGCGTGTGAGGGGGTGATAACTCTGACAACTAGTTATCAAGGATATCAATGTAATCAGGGAGGAGCACAGAGTAGCGATAACCGTGCAACTCTTGTCTGCGATAATCCCAGCCATACTGCTAGCGCTGTTGAGGGCGGGGCTAGATCGGCTTTAATGGCTGTTGGCGTTAAGGGGCTGATCGCTCAGCCCGCTCATTAAATTACATACTTACGAATGCAGAACCTTTAACGTCAGAAACCATCCTGACCGGCAGCGTTGATGCGGCTTGACCTCGAATTTCAGCAATCTTTGCCAGAGCAGCCGTTCCAGTTGCTTCATCTTTATACTTGGTTACAACGCACATTGTATTGTCCCCGGTTTTAACAAAATCGACTGAACTAGCACCCACAGCCATAATCATTGGGCCAAATTTATCTTTAGCAATTGCTTCCATTTCATGTGTCCATTCATCGGCTTCCCAGTGCGAAATTGTGTAGTATGACATTTTTTTCTCCCTAGTTGTGACTTCAATCATAGAAAAGCAGTGATCCGTTTCTGTCAAATATTACGCCACGAAAGATAATACCAAAATGACATGCGGCCAAAAGATTTGTGTATTTATTGAGGCTTACTGTCTATTCCCAGAGGGCGCTCAAGTTGGTCAGCCGATCAAGCTGATGAAGTTCCAGCGCAAGTTTATTCTGGATGTGTTTGACAACGCGCATGGCAGAATCTGGAGCGCTTGAGCAAAGCGATCCCGCGGGCAACCGCAAGCTGCATAAATCAAAAAGCTGCGCAAAGATTGATGGTTCGATGGCGCTGGCCATGGCTCTTGGGCAATGAGCGCAGAAGATATGACCGTACCAACGAGCCTATGGGATAACCAGAGTTAAAATCGGTGGATTAGGCTTCAGACATAATAGAAAGAATTGGTCCCATAGTTTCTTCAACCATTGAGTGACCAGTTTCTTTAATTGTTTGTTTGCGCATTTCTTGACGCCTTGCGTTTTCTTCCTGAGCGTCTGCCTCAGAAGAATAGATAATAACTGACTGATGCGTGTTTTCATCAACCTTAAACCAGATAATGTCTTCTGCTTTAGTATTTGATCTATGCTCACGATGCCATTCTTGCATGGTTTCTGCGCTTGGAACGCCTTCTGGCCAAGACCACTTTGTGTGAACTGCATACTTCGCCATTTCAATCTCTCTTTTGTAAAAGATAACTCTAGGAAACCACAGCAAGGGTCTTTTTGACAACTTTAAAAAGTCGGCTTGAGTTTCGATCACCTTCTAATCTTCATATGCCGCAGGATTGTGTAAGGCTTTCTGAGACATTTGAGACTCCAAATATTTTTGGCTCGTGTTATCCTGAGCCAAACAGGGGGATATAATGAAGAAACATTTTATGTGTACGCATGCATTTTTCGACGACGATGCAAAGCAGGCTTTTGAAGATGCTTCAATAGGCATGACTGATCGTCAGATTTTTGAAATGATGAAAGGTGAAAAAGCGGAAATGTTGAGTCATTGGCGCGGAAATGACGACTTTTTCTTTTGCCATTGGTATGCGGAAGATGAGGACGCTATCATCGATCACTTGGACAAAGTTGGGTTTAATACGCTGATGAATACATTACCCAATGAAATGCCCATATATATGGCGCATGACAAAATCACTGACAAAACAGCTGAAGAGATGGTGAAAGAAAATTAAACCCATGCGCACAGTCCTGATAGAATTTTTTTTGATGACATTCGTAACGCAGGTGGGAGCGGATGATGCTCAGGCTTTTTAAGTTCCTAGGCAAAACTCTCTTATTCAAAACAGCAATCTCTTGGCGCTAGGAAATATCAAATATGTCAATTTATCTCATTAGACACGCTCAATCAGCCTTCAATGCGGTTCACGATCCAAATAAGCCAGACCCCATGATATTCGACGCTCCTATTACAGAAGTTGGAGAAGCTCAGGCTAAGCAGGCTCGAATTGAAGTTGAAAAACTTGACATTAAACACCTTATCGTTTCGCCCTTCACTAGGACATTGCAAACCGCTCAATTGATTTTTGAAAATAGATTGCCGTTTCAAATTAACGCGGTAGTACGTGAGCAACTCGTCAACAGCTGCGATGTAGGAAGCCCGCCAGATAAACTTATAAAAGAGTTTCCCCATCTGAGTTTTGATCATTTGGATGAATGTTGGTGGCATGACGGAGAAAAAGATCACCGAGGGATTGCAGTTGAGCCTGAAGAGGTTTTGATGGAGAGAGCGAACGGGTTTGCCGAATATATCAGGCGTGAAAGTATTCACTCTACGGCAATTGTTTCTCATGGTAACTTCATTCGAGCATTGACAGGAATTAAGCCTCAAAACTGTGAAATAATTGAGTTCAATCCCCAATAGTTTAAGGTAATAACCCCAGCTATTTAATGGAAACAAAAATCGGCTGACCTATTAAGAAAGTCAGCCAGCTACTCACCATGAAACGCGAGGGAACGCATATTGGTGCGGAAACTACTGCCGCGCGTTATGATGGCCGTGATGTACTACGCATATCTGGACGCCTTAAACTGGTTTATGACGCTACCGCCAGAGCCGTGACATCCCAAGCCACTGCGCTGAACGCGACTGTGACGGGTGCCATGACAGGTGCCTTTGCGGTTTGGCTGGGGCATGAGAAGTAATTAATTAAAATACGTTAAATTTTCCTACAGCAGAAATTATTTCCTGACTGTCGATGTCAACGCCAGCATCAATGCGCATTTGTCTTACCTCTGGATCAGAAATAAATGCTTCAACGCCTTCCATAGTTGCAACCTCTCCAACATCATAGATTGAAGTGCCGTCCTCGCTTTCAGTTGCGAAAATTAACTTTAATCCATGTTTGTCCATTTGCGGCTTGAGGCTGTCTACTAGCTTTAGCCAATCTTCAAAACTGCACGTTTTTTTAAACGAGGCTAGAAATCGCATACCCATTTTATTTTTCTCCTCAGAAATAGGCTTTAACCCAACCAGTAATCACCGATTGGCGTAATAATTGTGGTCGATGAGACATCAGCGCCTGCTTCTTCACGGGCTTTTTTGACATCTTCTCTAAGCCCAAATGTCTGCATGAACTCAGGGTTTGGGACGTCCATCATTACATAGACGGAAGTTTCATCTGGATTGGTGGCAGCCCAAATAATCTTTGCTCCTTCTGATCCAGAAAACTCTTCCATTTTTTTTGCCATCTTGGTCCAAGTTTAAAAACCTTTTGAGATTTTTACTGTGACTAACATGCTTGGCATTTTGTTCTTCCTCTTGAAAATTTTTAGCAAATAAAATTTAACCAAAGGCTCCCAAAATGAAAGAATTACTTAGCGGCATTATAGGCCCAGACAGGTGCCTTTGCGGTTTGGCTCGGGCATAGAAAGTAATCAGCTTAAAGTTTCTTTGAAATCTTCTATTGTTTCTCGATAAACTATTGAACGCCAAGCACGCCCTTTTTTCTTCATGCAAACGTGCGTAACCAGTTCATCGCCTTCTTCCCAACGCCATTCGGTAACTTGTCTATTTTCGTGAACTAAGGATGTTCTACGGCTTTGGTCTTGCCTTTTTGCATAGGCTCCACTTGATGAAAACTCTTCCATATTAGTTATCCAATCATCCATCGTTATAAGTTCGGTATCCCGAATGAACATGAACTCAGGATCGTGAAGTTTTTTAAATTCTTCTTCATTCCAATTTAGCATAACGGCTTGGATTTTTTCGCTGAAGCTCATTTGCATCTCTCCTTTTTAGTTTTCCAAACCGTAACAAAAGGCTCTTAAAATGAAAGAATTACTTAGCGGCCTTTGTCGCCCAGTTACTGGTATAGTTAATGAAGTGATGCCGAGAGGCGATAATGCTACGCCCCTAGCGCATTGAGTATCCACGATGGACAAGCAGGTGCCTGTGAGCGTCGCTGTTAAGGTGCCTACTGAAATTAATAATTAATAGCTCAATATCTCCCCCAAACACATCAATCAGCTCCTTCACAGCGATAATTCCGACGTGTCCGCACCTACAATTTAAAACAATGTGATTATTTCATATTGACCAAAGCAGCACCATGTTCTACCTTTGTTCTCAAAGCCTAAACTTTGCAAGACGAAAGTATCTCGGTTCCTACCTGCCCTCAGATACTGTTCTTACAGCCCCCTCAGTCAATTCTGCGGGGGCTTTTTTTGTTTATAGCTCGGTCTCGGCACTCAATTTTCTCCTAGTACCGTTCTCTCTACCAAATCGACCATTGTAATGCCGTCTGATGTGGCTTTTCCGCAAAATTCATTTAATCCAGCCATGTCTCGTAAATAGGCTTTTTTATCTGGATAAAGCGTAAAAGAACCTGAATGATTGTCGTCTATTTTGTACCAATATGCTCTTTCTCAATCCGCAATATTTCATTTCTTGTCTCTTCCAAAACTGATGTTTTTAAAAACTACCGGGTTGCAGGGGGGAGACAATCCCAGCTACGATTTTTACGACCCAGACAGTTTTTTGCTCTGCAGGGGTTTTTTATTGTTTGGAATTAACTTCCTTGAATTCTGGATCGTCCTCGGTTCGATATTGAGGTAAGCTATCATGTATTATTTCCCACGGTATTTGACTTTCAATCCCAAGATGACAGCCATTTGGTTGCCAATTTTCGGGATCGTCGAGGGTTCCAACAAAAACTGCATCTAGAGTTTCGTAGGAAAATATTACCGGACTGCCGCAGTCTGAGCAAAAACCCCTTTTTGCAATATCAGAAGATTTATAAAATTTTGGTGATCCAGATACAAATTCTAGATAACCTTTTTCAAAAGCTACGAAAATTGCTGAGGGATTCCCATATGCTTTTTGGCACATTCTGCAGTGGCAGATAGAAATCCATTTAGGTTTACTGGCAGATAGAAATTTTATTTTTTTGCAGAGGCATCCACCTGTTATTGGCTCATCTTTATTTACAACTCTGGTGTCTGGCATCTGCATTTCTCTTTTTATTCCATAACTGCATTAGGCCGATCATCCATCACTTCGCCATGAAATGCGAATATATCATGCACATGCTCTGCCACAGCTTCAAAAAAGGTTTCAATAATGGCTTTTGCCTCGTCTGCGATTTCTTCAGTTTCATAAGTCGCCAATAGCAAAAGTGAATTTTCTGATGTTCTGATGCTGGTTCTGCTTAGCGCGTTATGCACGTTATCAGGCCACCACTTGGACCACTTATTTCTAAACATGATCAAATCTTCTTTAGATTTACATTCAACGTTCACAACTCGTCCATATGCCATGAGTCGCTCCTTTTATGCCCCTTTCGCACAAGGCGGAGGGGACTTTCTTAACCTCTACTGTCGAAAACAAGTTTTGGCATTGGTGGAGGTGGAGAATTTACATCTAACCCGTGTACATCTTTTGCAAATTCCGCAAAGTCTGCTGGCATGTTTTGCATTATCTTAGCAAAACTCGCTTCAGGGTCGTGTCCCTCGAAGGTTAAGATTACAAAATCACCGGCTGGTGTCTCTTGCAAAAATGATCTTTCGTGTACGCCTGCATCTTCTCTTGATGCTGCAAAGTTTGGATCATTGGTTACTTGATCCATCATTGCTTGCCATTGTTCTTTTTTGCCGGCCAATATGGGCATGCACATTGCAATAATTGCCATCTTAATTTCCTCTTATCTTGAACCCCGATCGTAATTTGAGTTTGCTGTCCAATTTAGCAGTTGCCAAGACTGACCTTGCGTAAAACTCATTCTAATTAACGCTGCTAGGCGGCCGCTGGTGATCGAAAATAAGTATCGCCACCGTAAATCCGATCAAACTATAACATCTGGCGCTTAGCCGCCGCTTTGAACCGCTTTAAAATCCAATTACTTGGATCAGCTTGTCGAGCTGCAGCTTTGTGAGGATCTCCTTTAAACGCTCGTTCTCTTTACGAAGAGCACGCATCTCTGAAAGCTGGGAGCGTACTAAACCGCCAAACTTCTTACGCCAATGGTAATAGGTCTTATCTGAAATCCTAGCCTTACGGCAGGAACTCACGACATCCAGACCATCATATAAATATACGTCAATCTCACGCAAAACCTTTAGAGCATCTTCGTCCGAATACCGTTTCCGTGCCATCCTTAAAACCTCCTGTGACCATTAACTGATGGCATGGTTTTAGGGGGCTAAGCCATTCGTTATGAGAGTTTTATTTTCGTTTTTTGCAGTTTTCTCCAAAAGAAGTTAATAAATTAAAATTTAATATATTAAGCGCCAGCAATCCTCCCAATCCCGTTAAATGAGGTTTAACTTAGGAGAGTTTAACCAATAGTGATTCATAAGCTCGCAGATAACTGCATTATCGTAAAGTATAAGGCTTGAAACATCTCGTAATAATTTTTAAGCGCTTGTGCTTTTAGGTTTAGAAACACGGCTCATAAATAGGAACATTCGTGACAAAAGAGAAATGACCTTATTTTCGATTGATCTCAAAGAACTGGCTGAGGACATCGTTTCAGTTTCCTGGTCCTTATTTCGCGTAATGATTCCTACTTTGATCGTGGTAAAAATTGCGCAAGACTTGGGTGCTGTGGATATTCTTGATATTTGGCTCCAACCGATCACTGAATTTATTGGCTTGCCTACCGCGTTGTCTATTGTACTGACAACGACAATGCTCACAAACCCCTATGCTGGCTTGATCGTTCTGGCATCTATTGACATGATCAGCGACCTTAGTGTCGCTGAAACAAGTATACTTGCGAGCTTCATGTTATTCGCCCATGCTTTGCCAGTTGAGGCTGTGATTTCTCGACAGGCGGGTACAAAAATAATTTTCGTTGTCTGCTTGCGCGTTTTAACGGCTGTTATTTTTTGTTTTTTACTGAATCAAGTTTTAACAAACTTTGATTTATTGCAACATAAAGCAATGATACATCTACCAGAATTTCAAGTTACGCCATCTTGGTTCGAATGGAGTGTGGATCAAGTCAAAGGTCTGATCTTTATTCAAATTGTGATAATTGTGTTATTAACGGCGCTGGCAATCCTCAAGATCGTCGGCATTGAAAGGCTTATAGCGCTTTGTATGCGGCCTTTTTTGAATTTAATTAAGATAGATGAAAATGCTTCGACAATTATGGTTGTTGGATTAACCCTAGGCTTAGGTTTTGGTGGTGGTTTAATGATCAAAGAGGTAAAGGCTGGCCATGTAAATAAGATGCAGGCTTTAAGTGCCTTGGTTTTTATTAATTTATTTCACTCGGTTTTTGAAGATACAGCTCTGATGATGCTTTTGGGGCCCAGTTTGCTGGTGATCTTAGTCCTACGCTTTTTATTTTGTGTGCTGGTTGCCTTTCTCTTGATTACGGCCTTCAGGATCTTAGCTTGGCCAATTGTTGAATGGGCGTGCGTGAATTCCAAAAGCTTCCCATCAACTGCGAACGGTCATCCAGATCGAGAGGCCATTTTTTAGAAATAAGAGGGCGCGCGCGGAATGCTTCCCGAAAAAGTCAGTTCTGCCCTGCTTCTATTGGGATGACGGGCGCGTCAGAATAAACCTACTTGCTCAGCATAGACTGTGAACTTAGCTCCTTAGCTATGCTTTATGTAAGGTTTCCACTTTCACTTAGGAAAGTTGAAGATCTTCTTCATGAACACGGCGTAGCAACAAAATACGCCATCATAGTGGACATGATGCGTCGAAGGTTTACCTTTGCGCCATGGAAAAGATAAGAAAATTGAAACTTGACTGGTATAATTTCATCACTTTGATGGAAAAATCGCTGCTTGTCGTAATTGCATTTTTAACCGCCTACGCCGTTTTAGTTGAGATTATATCAGTGGTGTCTATCCGTGCAGTGAAGCTGACCGATCTTTTGTTATTGTTTATTTATGCTGAGGTTTTAGGAATGGTCGCCGCATTTTATAAATATAGGAAGATCCCGATAACAGTTCCAATTTTTATAGCAATAACAGCGCTTTGCCGTTTGATTATATTGCAAGGCAAGGGAATAAATACCATTGATTTACTGTATGAAAGTAGCGCTATCTTGCTGCTGGCAGTGTCAGCGTTGGTGATCCGCTGGAATTTGGTAAACTTGATCCGTCCAGGATCCGCTGCTGATGTAAAAGAGCGCGATTAGGCTAGCCGCGCATTTACAAATCGCAGGTCAAAACACCGGCTATGGGTAATTGTCCAGCATGATCAACATCCTATTTGTTTGTATCGAAAATAATTAAATTTATTTGAACTATCTGCTCAAACATATTTTTATTTAAGTTACCGTCTGATGATTAAACACATGCGGCAAAGAAAGCCTATCGCTTGATCTTTCGGCGTAGAGGGTCGGTCAGATTTTACATTTCCCTGCTCTATTTGAGGCTTGTTTTTAGATCTATACTGAAACACTTGATCAAAAAGCCTACACACTTCTATGGTCTTTTCGAATGTTTTTCACCAACCATTGAATTCCCAATCGCTTTCTTTTCATCCTCCGTTATCGCAATAAATACCCACCAAAAAAATCGTATAGCTAGTATATCAGCATAGAAAATGATTGTGCGTTCTCCTAGCCAATGTGCCGCGATTAAATTGGAAATTGCTTAAAAAATGCTGACGTGTTTGGCGCTGAGGGTTAGCCTAACGATCTAAAGTGCCAGGGAATATTCTCGTGCATTCACCTTTGGCCATATAGAACTCGGCTGTTTTGGCCACATCAACTTCGTAAGACTGAGCATAGTGGCGGTAAGTTACGCAGTCTGGGCTGCGATCTCGCAACTCTTGCTGGCGGTCAAAGTAACGAGGGATAAAGAGGTTTCCAGCTGCAACTATAAACGCGGCAAAAACTAAGATGAAAGTTTGCAAATAGGTCATGGACGCCTCTAGATTTTGTATCGTTTTAAAATAAAGGCGGGGGGTAGTCCACTCGCTTAAAGCCAGGAGCAAGAACCCTGCATCCACATTAAACTTTCTTCGCGTTTACGAAAAAGCTTCTACTTAAAACCAAATGAGAACATGAGAGACCATCGTATAGGAGTTTTGTAAAACAAAGGAGAAAAATTTCTGATATACCTTTAAATTGACACATATATGGCAAGCTTAAAACAGAGTCAGAAAAAGAAAAACAACGAGATCAAAACAAGTCTACCTTTGTGGAAATAGGACGTGTTTGTGCCATCAGTGATCGCATTCCATTGCCTGCTGGTATGGAGCTAGGTAGCGAGGCTGAGATAATAATCAGGCACCAGTTCGCCCGCGCCAGCGCGAGGTCAGGCAGGCGTGATCTGGACGTCACCTTATCAGCGAAAATTGTAAAGATGGACGCTGACATCCACGCTGCTCAGAGTGAGCTGGATGACTTGGGGATGATGATTGAGAATAAACGCTGGGTGCAAATTGCAAAACCGTTTCTATCGGCACTCGATAGGTTTGAGCGGCGCCAGATTCTTGTCTTCCGTCGAAAATCGCGAAACCAATCGGACTCTGTTCTCTGCTCGATTAATGGCGCGGCTAAGGTAGATTGAGGGGCTGGAGCAGCTTTAAAGGGTGTTGGTGTTTAGAGGCTGATAACTCAGTCCGGTCATTTATGTTTAAATCAGCGATTGAAACCTCCTATTAATTTTTGGCTAAATACCTTGTGATTCAATATAATCCCCTCATGGCCCTTCATATGGGCTACCAAATAAAACAAATTCTATTGGTTCCAGCATTGAGAAGATATTTTTCATTGCCTCAATTTCTCCAACATTAGCGCCGTGCACCGCACCTGCGTTAGAGTTTAAGTAACGTTCAAAGACATAGAGCATATTATTTTCAATCAGATAAAGTTCATAATTTGTTACACAAGTTTCAGTTTTTGTTATTTCAACAAGTGAACAGATAACTGCTTTCAAAGCATCAATATCTTCAGTGAGTACCGTTGCTTTGATGTAGCAATGCACGCTCTTGGAAGCTAATGCATTATCTTCAGCTTGGGCGTTTACTGCGAAGAACAAACTTGCAAGCAAATTTACAACTGTTTTTTCATGATTTTACTACGTCAAATTTAGGATTTAAGTGATTGCGTTCGCCAGATCCCTATTAAAGCTTTCTTTCAACTTGTTTTTTTGACGGTTAAAAATAATGGTCATAAGATCAAAAGTTAGGCAGATTTTTTGAGCATTAATAGGTTGTCCTAGAAGGCGCTCAGCTTGGTTAGCCTTTCACGCTGAAAAAGTTCCAGCGGAAGTTATTTTGGACGCGTTTGATAACCCTCATGGTAGCCTCACCTTTGATTGTAAGTGGTTAGGAAGAATAGAAACTGTAATTTCTGGCGTGTTACAGGAAGCGCTCTAGATTATGAATGGTAATGACTGGCTCAACCCTCAGTCGTTAGATGAAGCCTGTAAAATTAAAATTTTTATCAAGGAGCAAATTAAATAATGCGCAAGATACAAGCTCAAGGGATACATCATATCACTTTGACTGGTGCAGACCGCCAAACCTCGATTGATTTTTGGGAAGGTTTGTTGGGCTTTGCTTTAATATTTGACCAACCTAATTTAGATGATCCTTCTCAAGGCCATCTCTATTTTGCCGCCGGTCATGGCCAAACCATCACAGTTTTTACGGATGAAAGCCGAAAGCCATCGGGAACTTTGCTAAAAGATCAGATAGGGGCCGTGCATCATCTCGCCTTCTCCGTGTCACGCGTGGTCCTGACCCAAATCAGCGATCGATTAAAGGAGCGCGGCATCAAGCATACCTCGGTTAAAGACCGCGGATTTATGAACAGCATATATTTTCATGACCCGCTCGGGTTGCGTGTTGAGCTGGCATGTTACCGGTTTGAACCGCCAGAAGGGTCAACGCATGCTGACGTTTTGGCCGAGGCGCACCGCCTGCGCGTTGCGAATGGTGATCCGGCGATTGCGGACATTCACCTTGCCGATGCTATTGAAAATATCACTGCGAAACGTCAGCCGCGGATGCTAGAATAAAAAAGAACAATGGCTTTCTCTGTGACTGTCGCGGGAGCGATGAGCGGAGCCTTTGCCATTGGGTTGGGACCTAAGAAGTAAGCCGCAGGTTTAAAATTGTGGCTCTGAAAAAACAACTTCACCCGTGAGATTGAAGCTATCCCAAGTGCGAGCCGCTTTTACTGTACCAGACCATTTTGAAAGCCTTTCAAAAACAATATCTGCATCTTCTTCATTGCGATAAATATTACATATTACCAAGGAGGTTTCGTCAGTTTTAATAAGCGTTCGCTGGATAGCCTCTTGTGCAAGCTCACTGGTTTCGGTTTGATATTTCAAAACCTATAATTCTAAATCTTCTGCAGTTTCAAAACTGAAATGCAAAATGCGGGCAATGGGTGAATTCATCCTCGCTGCTCCTTTTTAGTTTGGTTGGGGGATAGGAAATGATTAAATTCAAACTTCCTCTAAGTCTTCTAAAGGCACTCGGTTTACGTTTGACCGCCAAGCCAAACCTTTCTTTTTTAAAACAACGAGAGTAATTAGATCGCCGTCTCCTTCCCACCGTAATTCACATACATGTTCATTTTCATGCACTAAAGATGTTTTTCTTCGGTCTTTTGTATCTTTGAGAAAATCACCACTGACGACCCATTTTTCCATTTTATCCGCCCAGTCATCTAATGTAACAAGTTCAGTTTCGCGAATGAACATGTGATCCGGATGATGAATTTTTTTAAATTCTTCTTTGTTCCAATTATCCATGACAGCGCGGGATTTTTGAATGAAGCTCATTTTTATCTCTCCTTTTTAGCTGGCTAAAAGCGTAACCAAAGGCTTCTAAAATGAAAGAATTACTTAGCGGCCTCATAGGCCCAGAGACTGGTATCATGAATAAAGTGGTGCCGAATGGTGATAATGCTGCGCGCTTGGGGCATGAAAAGCCCACGATGGGCAAGCATGCGTCTGCGAGGCGTCTTTCTACAGAACATTGGGCTGGAAGGCATAACCGCTATATCAGCGTACTAGGCCCATTTATGATTGGTATCTATAATCTTGCTGCCCTTCGAGGCTTTAAACTGTAGCCGCCGCAAAATTTGTTGGTTGTATTTTTTCAAGCGCAAGAAGCGCGAACTCTTAAACTTGTAAATCATGATCGACCCTCGCGATGATCCTAAGCTTGTGACAAACTTCTAATATTTATCAAAGACCAAAAGAACATTTCTTGATCATAAAATTACTTTTGCTGAGTGTATTACACAATCAGTACTGAACAGTTTTTTCGATTGCTTTGAGAGGGTTGCGGTGGCGTTACCTTTTTGATGCGCTGCGAATTCCTGTGCTGATAAATAGAACGCTTCGACCAGTTTTTTAAGCCTTATCTATACCTCACAAATTTTTATATCCGACTTACGATTTTGAATTTGAAAAGGAGCATATCATGGATGAAAAAAAATGTACCTGCGGACGATCACCAAATGATAATTGCATCGGTTGGCATCTGTTGACCGAAGAAGAGTATCTAAACAAAAAATCTGCCTATGAGGCAAAAAGCGCCGTGAAGCATAACATAAAGGATCTTGAAATGGAAAAAGCAGCTACATTTGCAGCGCCAGTGAGCAGGGTATTCATCTCGCTTATCTTCGTAATGTTTGGATTAAATAAGTTGTTCAACTACGGCGCTACTGCGGGTTGGATGGAGGCAATGGGCGTCCCAAGTTTTCTTCTACCTTTTGTTATAATCTTAGAGGTGTTCGGGGGCATCGCTATCATCATTGGCTGGCAAACCCGTTGGATTGCTTTGGGATTGGCAGGTTTCAGCATTCTATCTGCTCTAATTTTTCATAATAATTTTGCTGATCAAAATGAAATGGCAAGTTTTATGAAAAATATTGCAATTGCTGGAGGTTTTTTATTTTTTTTCGTAAACGGCGCAGGTGCTTGGTCTTTAGACGAAAAAAAAGACGCGTCTGTTGAAAAGTAGCCTCAAGTTTAAACATTGAAACTTAATACGGCTATGCAGGAACCTTGCGTGGCCGTATTAAATTTGATTTACGCTAAACTATCAAAAACCTTAAATAATTGCTCTACGAATTCCTGCGCTGCGTTATTCTGAAAAAAATTAATGGAGAATGCTGATGGCGCGCAAAACATTTCTGGCAATACACACGTATAAAAACGAAGTGGCAAAGAAAAATACTTTTGAAAGTTTAAAGAATACGGTTCGTACAGATTACGAATGGGCAGACCGATGGAATTTTCCTAAAGCGCAATGCATTGCAACATGGGTGGGAACAGATGATTTCTTCTTTTGTCATTGGGAGGCGGAAACGGAGGAGGATATCATGATTACGCTTACGGAAAATGGCATGTACGAAAACTTAATAACTGTGGCCTATCCGATTATTATGCACATCAATAAAAATGAATGTTCCGGTCGTGATCCTTATCAAGTTTGGGCGGACGTGAAAGTTTGACAAAATTAAACCCGATGTACAGCATATTCACAGTCTATAGAATTGAAAAAATTTAGAATTATGTTCAGGACTTTAAGAATTTAGGAAGTGCGGATTGATTGGATATTTCAGTCTAAGCATTTCTCAGCAGCGTCCGTGAAAAATAGCCTTGGTTCAGGCCTCCCAATATAACAATGCTGTTCGAAATATATTTGTAGAGTCTCTGCATATTTTTGTAACACATTAGTCACAAGCAAATAGTTAGGATGAATAATGGAAAATGCAGTCTGGTCGGTGATAAAATATACACCTAAGCATGGTTGCTCAGTTGAATTTAAAAAGGCACTTGAGCGTTTGGCCGAAATTATGAACAAGCCAGATATTACTTGGAGTCTTATAGAGCTAGACACTGGTGAAATTGTTCAAATCAGTCGAATACCAAGTATCGATGCTATAGTTGAGTGTCCAGTCCCCTATATTCGTCCATTGATTTTTGGTTTCTCTAATAAGGTTTCTGGGACGGGTGGGCGCATGTTCAATGCATGGTGAGGTCTGAACTGGTTGTATTGCCTAAGCCAAACATTGATAGCGACCTGGGCTTGCCGTGTGGTGTGGAACCATTCTGCGTTGAGCACTTCTTTTCGCAAGGTGCCGTTAAAGCGTTCGTTATACCCATTTTCCCAAGGGCTGCCTGGATAGATTTGCATTGGTTTGATGCCGATCCTCTTCAGCCAGTCCTGTAGATGCGTGGCAATGAACTCAGGTCCGTTGTCAGAGCGAATAAACTCTGGCTTGCCGTGTTTCATAAACAGTGGGTGCAATCCGTCCAAAACATCGTTCGCATTCATTTTGGACCGCACTGCCACGCAGAGCGCTTGACGGGTATATTCATCTAGAACCGTCAGCATTTTATAGCTGCGCCCATTGCTAAGCTTATCGTGCACAAAGTCGATCGCCCAAATATGATTGGGATGTGTGGGCCGCAGCCTGATGATGGAGCTGTCTTTATGATAAAGCCGTTTGCGCTTCTTGTGCCGGCGCGGCAGCTGTAAACCTTCTTCGTTCCATAAGCGCTCGATCCTCTTGTGGTTAACACGCCAGCCTTCCATGCGCAGCAGGGCTGTGACTTTCCTATAACCATACCACCCATATTGCTTGGCCAGCCGGATCATCGCCAAGCGTAGTTCGTTGTCATCTACTGGTTTGACTTGATAGCGCAGACTTGAGCGGGCTACATCCAGAACAGCGCAAGCACGCCGCTCAGAAATATCCAGCTTTTGACGCGTATGAATAATAGCCTGACGAAGCTGAGCCCGCGTCAGGCCCGCGGCTTTAGATGATCAAGGCTCTCCTTCAGGATCACCTTGTCTAACTGCAAGTCAGCGACGATCTTCTTCAAGCGCTCGTTTTCTTTCTTGAGCGATTTCATCTCAGAAACCTGCGAACGAGAAAGGCCTCCAAACTTCTTACGCCAGTAATAATAACTCTTATCAGAAATCCCAGCTTTGCGACACGCACTCACAACGTCCAAACCATCATGTAAATGAACATCAATCTCGCGTAACAACTTCAACACATCTTCATCAGAATAACGCTTTCGAGCCATGTTTCCTTACTCCCTTTGCCAAAATATACTGGCACAGTTCTAGGGGGCTAAGACACCAATGCCGCTTGGATGCCGATAACCCCGAACATCCCGCCCATGATATCAATGACAGATGCTCCAGCGCGTAAAGGCCTACCTTCTGGTCCTGTCATATAAGCAAGACCCGCCATCATCTGTACCACCTCGTCAAGTGCTGTTCGATTTGCGTAGGGACCCTCTAAAAATCCTTTTAACGAACAATAAATTAGGCCCGGATTATTTCGGCTCAGTTCTGTGTAGCCAAGTCCAAGTTTTTCTAGGGCACCGGGCCTAAAATTTTCAATTATAACATCGGCACCGGTTGCTAATTTTTTAGCAGCCTCGATCCCCCTAGGCGATTTTAAATCAAGCGCAATGGAGCGCTTATTGCGGTTATATGATGCGAAGAAACCGGCGCCGTTATGTTCTAGTCGGCGGGTTGTATCTCCACTTAACGGTTCTACTTTTATGACATCGGCACCGAGGTCACCTAGGATCATACCACAAGTTGGCCCCATGACCATATGACAGAATTCAATAACACGGATGCCGCTTAAAGGCATTTTGAAGTCCCAGCAAAGATTTTATACTTTGGCACTAATGTCGTACCCATATTTTCCCCTGATCACTCGATATTTGTCATGTGGAAACGATCTAGCATGATTTCCTTTCGTTTTAAACGCTTCTTAAAATCGATAATTTTGTTATTTGAATGACGCATTACAGAACACCTGATATACTTCCTTCGGTGATCGTTTGATACTTTCAATTCATGCGCAATTTAAGGAGGTTGCTTTATTTCTGATTTACCAAATTTTGTCGAAATTTTTGAAGAGGGACCACGAGAGGGGTTTCAAATTGAACCTGGTCCTATATCGACGGCTCAAAAAATAAAGCTTGTAGATGCTTTATCAAATACTGGTTTGAAAAATATTCAAGTTTGCTCTTTCGTGAATCCACGGTTAGTGCCGGGTTGGGCAGACGCAGAAGAAGTAGTGGATGGCTTTACTGCAGTCGAGGGTGTAAATTATACGGGGCTCTATTTTAATAGGAAGGGTTTGGACAGAGCGCTTGAATATAAAGATAAGTTAACGCTATCTGGTTCAATTTCCCTAACTGCTTCGGAAGGTTTTACTCAGAAAAATTTAAATAGATCCCACATTGAGAATTTGGCAGCCATGAAACGGCATGCCATAACCCTTTTTGATCATAAGATCAGCGTCAATAATATAGGAGTGATGGCAGCTTTTGGTTGCAATTATCAAGGTGATATTGCGCCAACTTGCGTTGTGGATATTTTGAAAGATGGAATGCGGATAGCGGAAGAGACAGGTGCTAAGATCACAGATTTCTCTCTGGCAGATACAATGGGTTGGGCGTCCCCTCACAAAATTGAAAGTGTCTTAGGAGAAGTGCGTAATGAGTGGCCAGAGATGCAGATATCCCTTCACCTTCATGATACTCGGGGTTTAGCCGTTGCAAATGCATATGCTGCGTTAAAAATGGGAATTCGCAGATTCGATTCTACAGTTGCTGGCTTAGGAGGGTGTCCATTTGCTGGGCAGCCACAAGCGGCTGGTAATATTTGTACCGAAGAACTCGTTTTACTTTGTGAAGAATTAGGAATTGAAACCGGAGTAAATTTAGATGCGCTGATAGAAGTTGGGCGATTGGCAGAAGATATTGTTGGGCACCAGCTTCCTAGTGAGTTGGTCCATGCTGGCAGCCTAAATGCCTTTCGGCGTAATATTTAGCATTAATTTTGCATCTCATCAGATACTCTTTTTGTTCATAAAATCATGAGAATTTGGTTTACCCTAGCTGCTAGTAATAATTTCAAATCACCAACGCGGTTATCCATGTTTAAGATTGGTTTGGGTAATGTTTCAGCTTGCATGCCTTAAGAAGTGAAAGCTGTGGATTATATGAAAAAATAGGTATATTATGCTGATTTAAATAATTATTTTGTAGTATTTTTGTGATGTTTTTGAGGCCGGTTTAGGCTCACAGCTGCCATTTTCTGCTTCAAAGACTCTTCGCTTTCCGATCGAGTTTCAGGTCAAATCGCCCGTAGGAGCATAGCAGATCTTTAACGCCAAATCTTCACGTTTGTGCCACTCCCAATAAGTGTGTAAGATCTTTGCTGTGAGGGGGCCAATTGCGTCATTTCCAAAAATACGGCCATTTACGCGCGTAACTGGAACCGGCCCCCCGGCGGTCGTAGCTGTGAAAACTTCTTCGGCATTCATAAACGCCTCTTCGCTGATATCGGTCGCCGCGCAGGGGATACTTAATGCCTCGCAGATTTCTAATACAGTTTTGCGGGAAATTCCTTCAAGCATTCCCGATTTTGGTGTGACAACGCTTCCGTTAATCACTGCAAATATGTTGAACCCTGGTCCTTCGGTCACCAGATTATTATGATCCAGCAAAACAGTGGTGTCATATCCAGCGTCTAATGCTTGAAATAACGCCGCTGTCATATCACCCCAATGATAATTCTTTACCGTGGGATCAACCGAATTTGGTGGAATTCGCCTCGAATCCCGCGCAACAGAAATATGCGCGCCGCGTTTTGCGACAGCCTCTGGTATCACCCATATAAATGGAACCGCCCAAGCATAAAAATAGTTTTTGCAGGCTCTTGGGTCACGCGTGCCCGGAATTAGGGGCGTTCCGCGTGAGGCCACCATAGAGACATATGCGGACCGTAATCCGGAGGTTGCGACCAACTCAATCAAAGCATTTCGAATGGCACTTCTATCCATGCCCACATCAAGACGCATTTTTTTCATTGAAACTTCAAAACGATCTAAATACTCCTCAAAGCGGAAAAAAGCGCCTTCCCATACGTGAACCACGTCATAGGTAATGTCAGAGCGCGTTAAGCCCCAATCAAAAACGGATATTTTGGCTTCTGAAACGGGTATAATCTGACCGTTCATCCATGCCGCCCCTGCCGAAAAATCCATGTCACACCTTTCTCATATGTCGATAAGAAGTAGAGATACCACTTGGCTGACGATAGATCTACTCGACTAAAAATGAGTTAGAAATTGACTTTATCAGCGGCATAACCGTCAAATATTATGTTTTCTTGTTCTCTGACTTAGTGGGATACTGTGCGAGCCTATCGCGCAAATGAGGGGCAATGCGCGATCCCTTTAATGAAATGCGCTTGATTATTGCTTATGATCGCTATTGTATCGGGCGCTGATGCCAGACCAGCTTTGAACGCGCCAAAACTATACCCAACTTTTTAAGCCTTGTTCTTTGAACATCATGTGCGATCAAAATATACGTCATCTTCTTTGCGATGGGTTGAAGCAGCTTTTGGCCCGCTTTAACCCCGCGATAGGGGAGCTTTTCTAACATAAGTAAAGACTTCACATATGTCTGCGTTGCGCTATGCTGGCTCAGTAACGGGGTGGGCTAATGACTAGGCTAGACACGGCGCGAGCGTTTTTTGAAGCATGTGACTATGGCAAAGGTTGGAAAGACTGCCAGGCATATTGTCACAAGGACGCGTCCTTTGAGACCGATTCTGAAACCCTTGCTGGCGTAGACAGTTTAGATATTTATTGCGATTGGATGACAGAGGCGTCAGCAATGTTTGATGACAATGTTGAAGTTGAAGTGAAAGCCGAAGCTCATGATCGCGATAAGGATATTGTGCTGATTTATGCTGAAATACGGGGCAACGTGATTATCGGTCCAAAGCCGATGTTTATGAAGACAGATTATGTGTATGCAATTCATTTCAATGGTGAGAAAATAAGTCACATTACTAAGGTCTGGGAACTTAAGTTGCCCTCTTAATGCTCCTTCGCCGGAACCGCGGCTCATTCTTAGCGCCTGCGATAATTGTATTGCTAAAACTGTGTCTCATCAGAGGTCAATGCTAGAATGTTGTTTTGTAAATTATTCTGTTGCAATGGTAATTTAACCATGGTTGTCTAGCCTCTCATGGGCCTTTAGGCTCACAGAATAACAAAATTCACTGGGAGGGAATAATATGAAATTTAATACACTTATTGTTGCGGGCGTTATGGGCCTTTCCATTTCGGCAAGCGCTGCAAGTGCTGCAAAACTTACCTTTTACTGCAGTGCACAAGAAGATTGGTGCCAATTGATGGCGCGCAGCTTTGAAGATGCCACCGGAATAAATGTAAATATGACCCGAAAATCATCCGGTGAAACTTTTGCCCAGATCCGGGCGGAAGCCTCGAATCCTAAAGGTGATGTCTGGTGGGGCGGTACTGGGGATCCTCATCTGCAGGCAGCAGAAGAAGGCCTCACAGCAGAATATATGTCACCAATGCGGGACCAATTGCACCCTTGGGCGATCAGCCAAGCAAAAAGTGCTGGCAACAAAACGATCGGTATCTATTCAGGAGCGCTGGGTTATGGCTATAATACAGAGGTATTAGCAGCCAATAATCTGCCCGAACCAGGCTGCTGGAAAGACCTTTTGAAGCCCGAATATAAAGGCCATGTTCAAATGGCGAACCCGAATTCATCGGGAACCGCCTATACCACGCTGGCCTCTATGGTTCAGATCTTTGGCGAAGATGAAGGTTTTGAATTCATGAAAGGGCTGCATTCAAATATAAACCAATATACAAAATCAGGCTCTGCACCGATCAAGGCGGCAGGTCGTGGTGAAAACACCATTGGTATCGTTTTCATGCATGATGCGGTGAAACAAGCTGTTTCGGGCTTTCCTGTGAAAGTCGTCGCCCCCTGCGAAGGTACCGGCTATGAAATTGGATCAATGTCCATTATTGATGGCGCGCGCAATATGGATGAAGCCAAAGCCTTTTATGACTGGGCATTGACTGCCGAAGCGCAAAACCTGGCTTTAGAAGTTAACGCCTTCCAAGTGCCGTCAAATACAGGGGCAAAAACCTCTCCAAGCGCACCGGATATGTCTTCGATCAAATTGATTGACTACAACTTCAAGAAATATGGCTCTTCAAGCGAAAGAAAGCGTCTTTTGAAAAAATGGGATGATGACGTATCCGTTCTTCCCCAATAAATAATGCAAAACTCCACTGCTAAACAACAGATCCACCCGACCCTTATCCTCTGGATAGCCATCGGGTGGATCGGCTTTTTTATTCTTCCCTGGTATGGCGTTGAAGACGGGTTCTTTTCTTTTTTATGGTTGGTTGATGGTTATCCTTTTGACGCGGATTATGCGCCGGCCGCGATCTTAATTTTGCAAGCTGAAAAACTTTGGCTCGCGCCAATGCTTCTGTTTTTGGCTTTTCCCCTTTTGATTTTGAAGTCCCATAAGAATGACCTTTGGTATTCCCGGTTATTGATCCTGTCTGGAGCAGGCGGGCTTGCGTATCTGACTGCGCAGGGTTTTGGCATTGGAATACGCGGCTTTAACTATCCCATTTTATCCCAGATCTTCGGCGAGTTAGGAGACCGCCAATACGGCATGGGTTATGGCGGCTTGATGGTAGCATCCGCCTTCCTATTCCTTTTGACGCAGGGGATTGCCGCGAGGGGAGCGGTGAATGGTGATATTTTTGTTGTCTCCGCAATCGGAGGCGTGATTGCAATTGTTGCAACGTTCGTTTTTTTTCCAATTGTAACCATGCTGATCACCGCCTTTGTTGCCGATGATAAAAGCTATTCGATTGTTGTATTCTTCTCAAAATTATTTGATGACCGCATTTGGGGCTTGGGTTGTTTTTATGGGACTCGCTGCGGCGTCGCTTGGAATTCACTTTTTCTCGCCATATTGGTGGGGCTTATTACCACCGTGCTTGGGTTGATGTTCGCCCTTGTGGTGACGCGATCTGGCTTTAAATACAAAAAGCTTTTAAGAGCGTTAACCGTTCTGCCAATCGTTACGCCGCCCTTTGTTATTGGTTTAGCCTTAATCTTACTATTCGGCCTGTCTGGCTCTGTAACGGTCTTTTTTGCAGATCTTTTCGGGGTGGCCCCAACGCGGTGGCTCTATGGCTTGCCGGGCATTTTAATTGCGCAAATTCTGGCCTTCACTCCGATCGCCTTTCTCGTTCTGATTGGGGTTGTCGAAGGTGTTTCGCCCTCGATGGAGGAAGCTGCACAAACGCTGCGTGCCTCAAAATGGCAGGTTTTCAAAACTGTTTCGCTGCCGCTGATGCGGCCCGGGCTCGCCAATGCGTTTTTACTGGGCTTTATCGAAAGCATGGCTGATTTTGGAAATCCCTTAGTGTTGGGGGGGAATTATGACGTGCTTTCAACCGAGATATTTTTCACCATAGTTGGGGCGCAATATGATCAAGGACGCGCCGCGGTTCTGGCGATCATCTTGTTGTTCTTTACGTTATCGGCCTTTTACGCGCAACGTAGATGGCTCGGCAAAAAAAGTTACACCACTGTCACCGGAAAAGGTGATACTGGTGTTCATCCCTTAATGCCCCGCGCAGTCTCTTTCCCCGTTACCGCGATGGCTTGCCTCTGGGCTGGTTTTAGCGCTTTGATCTACGTGATGATCCTCTATGGCAGTTTTGTCGAATTATGGGGGGTTCGAAATGCCCTTACCTTCAAACATTATATCACAGCTTTTTCGGTTCGCTTATCTGAAAGCGGACTCCGTTGGACGGGCGCGGCGTGGGATAGTTTTTTCACCACCCTCAAAATCGCTGCGATTGCGGCGCCCTTAACCGCAATCGTTGGCATTATCACTGCGTATCTTTTGACCCGCCAAAATTTTGCGGGAAAAAATAGCTTTGAATTTGGTACGATGCTCAGCTTTGCAATTCCGGGCACCGTGATTGGTGTCAGTTATATTCTAGCCTTTAATGTGCCACCGATCGAAATCACCGGCACCGGAATTATTCTGATTGTCAGCTTTGTGTTTCGCAACATGCCGGTGGGCGTGCGCGCGGGCATCGCATCGATGAGCCAATTGGACAAATCTTTGGACGAAAGCTCACTGACCTTGGGGGCAAATTCTTGGCAAACATTTCGCAAAATTATTTTGCCACTGCTGCGTCCTGCGATTTTAGCCGCGCTTGTCTACAGCTTTGTGCGCGCCATGACCGCCATTTCTGCAGTAATTTTTCTGGTTTCAGCCGAATATGACATGGCTACAAGCTACATTATTGGGCGGGTTGAAAACAATGATTACGGGCTTGCGATTGCGTATTCGACAACGTTGATTCTTGTCATGTTAAGCGCGGTTGGTCTTTTGCAGCTTCTTGTCGGGAAAACAAAAATTGGCCGGCGGGCCAATTCGGGAGATTAAAATATGGTCGGAATTAAGAGCAATGCAGCACCGGTTTCCTTTCATGATGTTACTAAAATTTATGGAAAAGATGTGGTTGCTGTGGATTCGATCAATCTCAATATTGAGGCGGGTAAACTGGTCACGCTTTTGGGGCCATCCGGATGCGGTAAGACAACGACTTTGCGGATGATTGCGGGTTTGGAAATGGCGAGCAAAGGCAAAATTATGATTGGCGGGCTTGATGTTACAAAATTGCCAGCCACCGATCGTGATGTGTCGATGGTATTTCAATCCTATGCTTTATTTCCCCATATGAGCGTGTTGGAAAATGTCTCTTATGGGTTAAATTTTTCTGGATTTAAGAAGCCTGAGGCGCTTGAGAGGGCCAGCGCGGGGCTCGAACTGGTTGGGCTTTCAGGCTATGGCGATAGATTGCCAAGCGAATTATCGGGCGGGCAACAACAGCGCGTTGCGGTTGCGCGCGCCTTGGTGCTGGAGCCGCAGGTGCTTTTATTTGACGAGCCTTTGTCAAATTTAGATGCAAAATTGCGGCGGCAAGTGCGCGAAGAAATACGCGAAATTCAGCAAAACCTTGGCTTAACGGTGATTTATGTCACCCATGATCAAGAAGAGGCGTTGGCCGTCTCGGATGAGATTGTGGTTATGCGAAACGCAGCAATTGCACAAATCGGATCCCCAAGGCAGCTATATGATGCACCAGCAGACCATTTTGTTGCAGACTTTATTGGCGAAGCCAATTTAATTCCCTGCGAGGTGCTAGATGTTTCAAACGAGATGGCTGAAATTGAAGTACGAGGGTTTGTGCATAAATTGCCAGCGAATGGGTGTAGCGCTGGCCCCGCGACGCTTGCGGTACGGCCATCGCGTTTAGATATTAAAGCCAAGGCCGGCATAAAGGCCACGGTGCGCAAAGCCACCTATGTGGGCAATCGTATGGAATACAGCTTAAATATCGGTGGTTTAGATATTTTCGCGGTGCATGACGATGTGGATAACCCGTTATCGATCGATGAAGAAATCCATCTCGGGTTGTTCGAGACGGGGCCGGTTTTATTACCTGCCCTTTAGTTGCTCTGTAACGTCTCTCGCAGCGCGGTATCGAGTTTAAATTATTAAGTTTCAGCTAAAAGAATGATCAAATTTAAAATTAACAAGAAGATTTTAACTTAATATGATATGATGCTTCTGTAGTCTCTACAATTAAACAACGGTCCCGAACTATTTGTTAAAGATAGTTAAAATGCAATCCGTGAGCAAAGTAAGGTTTCAAGGGATCGAACAATAGAGCGACACTGAACCCATTCTTTTTTCAAGCCGATGATTACCTGACAGGGCGATAGAAACCTGCAGAGCAGGATTTCAGCAACCTTTATAGGCTTTTTTAAAACATTCGTTTGCGAGATTTCGCGCTTCCTTTATTTGAGAGGGGCTCATAAGCTCTGTCAAAAGCCCCTTTAATTCTTCACCCATCTCAAAGCCATTAGAGGAAGCATGGTTTGCCCACATATGAGCGTAAGCCAAGTTTTCTTTGACACCTGGACCTAGATAATAGAGCCTGGCCAAATTGTACTGTGCAATCGGATTGCCTTGTTCAGCAGCGCGTGTGTACCATTTAACAGATGCTTTATAATCTGGAACAACGCCCAGACCAAAACTATGCATTATTCCAAGATTGTATTGGGCCACAGCATGACCTTGCTCGGCGGCGCGCGTAAACCATTTAACCGCAGTTTTATAATCTTGGGGAACGCCATTTCCTTGCCGGTACGCGCTGGCTAGACAGATTTGAGCCTCTAAGTTTTCCTGCTCTGCTAAAGATATTTGCTCTTCAAGGGCAGGGCTGTTCTTATCTTTTTCTTGTGCCGCATAAGCCGTTTGAGTCTCAGCGCTCCATGCTGGCCCGTGGCTTCCAAAGGCAAAGCACATCGCAAAAGATAAATATATAAATAACTTTCTCATGACATAAGGATACACTAGATTTGAAATTTGCAAAGCAACAGAACGTTTAAAAACGAAAATCAAAAAGGGTAATTCGATTTATTTCGCCTCATAGGTTCTTGCGAATTACACAATAACGCTTTGAATAACGTCACCTCTGTTTTGGCGCGTGTTTTCAAAAAGCTTAGTGGAGAAAAGCTGTGCTGTTCGATCTTTTCGGAGTAAGCCCTCGCATATTTGTTTCATATTAGAGGTGTGGCCGAAGCGGATTCGTACCGGAAGGTTGTACTACTTGAACGCTATATCTTACCTATCATAGGGTATGAGTTTGTAAATTTCATGATGCATACCCATTTCAGCAGCCATCTCTCTTACAAACACCATATGCGCGGTTAATTTACCTTCATCGCTTATTTAAGCTAAACTCAATGCACTATTTGGGCCGCTTTGCCCAATATGTTCTGGATCCCACCAACCAGCCCGCTTCTCAGCGTTTTTGGGTTTTGTGTACATCATGTGCCAGGTTTCATAGGCCATATCCCCCAAATCAATGTGAAAAGCGTAATTCATTGCAACCACGATGTTTAAACGGGATCAAACAGCCCAATCCAAGTCTGAGCAAGGAATATATAAGGGTCTCATGGCGCAAAGCCCATTAGGGGAGGCGCAGTAGTTATATGATCCAACAATCATTATCACGGGCCCGTCCAGCCCAGCACGCAGCATAAGCGATAGATGATTATAGCCTGAGCCAATAAGCAAATGCGTTTGTTAAGGCTTAGCCATTGACTATTGGGGCGGATCTAGGTCACAAAGTCCCAAGCGACATAGCCAAAAGATGCAGTTAAGGGGCTTTTCAGATGTGCAGCACGACAATGGGATTGTCTGGAGTTATCATCTTTGCACTGGTTCTTACCCTTATCATATGGGTGCTTTATGAGGCCTCAGTTTTCTTATGGAAAAATAAATCTAGGATCGTGAAATCTGCGATATGGGTTTGGTCCTTACCAGAGATGCTTCACCAGCGTTTTTCCAATTCGTAAGGCTAATTGTGGATAACTACGCACATCCTAGCAACGCCAATATTCAACGCTGCCCACGCTGCGCGGCTCCGTTGCAAACAATCGTTGTGCATGGTCACGAAGCTTGCGCGTATTGTAAATCCAACATCATGGAATGCTGTACGGGGGACACTTGTGTTACAGATCACAATTTGGCACTGGGGTATGAAAGATCATAAATGTTTAGGTGAAGGTTCTTCATGAACGAAAAAACTGCCAGTGGGAAAGCTGAGTCCAAACCGGTGATTGCAAAAAATGAGCTTTCAAAGCCACCCACGGCTTCGCACGACGCTTCAACAGCACCTGCCGAACAAAAATCAAAAGAAACCGCCGGCACTTCAGGAGAGAGCCAGAAGAAAACAGATGCACCCAAATCTGCATCACAAACATCTACGAGCCATTTTTCAAACGTTTCCACGCCCGAGTATCGTTCTGGCTGGGATAAAATTTTTGGAAAACCAAAACTAGAAACGGCACGCGTTGAGCCGCTTAGTAAATACGATCAGCGCAAAGCATTGGTGGCGGCGCAGTGGCAAAAATACCAAGCGTCAAAAAATCCAAAGCACTTGGCTGTAATTTGCCAGGAATTGCCTTTCTTCGAACATCCAGAAGTTGGTGAAGAAATAGCTAAGTTGCTTATGGACAAGTAAAACTGTAACCGCATGCAAAAGGTGAATTAAAGTTATGGAGCGGGGTAAACATGTTTATTAGAGGTGCCTTCTTCAAAGGAACGCTTAAGACAAGAATGGAAGAAGATTTTCACAACTACTAGCGTGATAACTTGGTTCCGCTTTGGAGTGCATTTCCAAATTTACTAGAGCTTCGCGTTCTTCGCTATATAGAGAGCGATTGCGCAGAAAGCCGCTTCCCGCTTGTGATGGCGATGAGATTTGAGTCTCGCAACCATATAGAAAAGGCACTTGCGTCTCCCACGCGTTGGGAAAGCAAAGAAACTTCGAAGAAACTGTTTGAAATGTTTGATGGCTAGGTAATTCACACAGTGTTTCGTGCAGACCAGTTTGATCCGTTTGCGGCGGATTAAATTTTAGGTTTTGCGCCGCTGTGTAACAGTTCATTTATGCAGACCGGCGAAGAAAGCCCTCTTTTTCTGTTCTTGTCACAGCCTATACATGAACCAACACTTCACCATCAAACGCGATCATGTCTTGCACATGGTGAGCAACATCTTTGAAAAATGATTGTACAAGCGCACCGGCCGTTTGCGCGATTTCTTCTGTTTCATAAACTGCCATCAATAAAGTGGAGGTAGGGCCCGTTCTTACGATATGACGGCTGGCAGCAGGCGGCATATTATCTGGGCACCATTTTTCCCATTTGGCGATAAATGTAATCAAGTCATCTTCTGAATTATATTCCGCATTTACAATTCTAGCGTATTTCATGTGACTCTCCCTGCGTGGATAGATTTTAAAGAGCCGCTTGCTTTAAGACAATCCCAGACTTTCTGTCATTTATGTGGGTTCTAGAAATGTGTATCAAATCAAAGCTGTCGAAAATCACTACAGCAAAGCCTTGCAAATGATGAAAAATAAGGGGGGGTATGGGTCGAATTTTTGGTCTAAAATGGGCTAAATTACAATCTTTTCTTGGGTTTAAGGCAGGAGAATTAAGGAAAGTCTAAGGTCCCTATAGATGCCATGTCGGTTCGGTCAATGCGGCCAATACTAGTGCTCTGAACCGGCAATCACCTGCTTGGCAAGAGATGCTCTCCATAGACTCTGATTTAAGTAGGCTCATTGATAATTTGAATTTAACTGCGGGTTCTTAGGAAATAATTTTGTAAGGCCCTAAATGGGTTGAAGGGCAACATCCCTTAGATTTGATGATATGTTAAGATAAAGGGGTAAAGTTTTTGGAACGCCGCATCACAAAGCGCTGCCTAAGTGCTTATCGAACCTGCCATTAATTAGATTCCACATATTTATGTGGGGCGTTATCCTATGGCAAATCAACCGAGAAACATATCGCTGGCATGATCAATTGTATGCCCTTCCATGCCAAGGCGGGCCAAGAGGAAGCGCTGTTTAAAGCCTGCGCAGAATATACCAGAGATTATCCCTTTGATGATATTATGCATCATATTATTTATTTAGGTACAGGTGAATACGCTCTGATAGGCGTGCATCATAGCGTTGAAAGTTTTATTGAAATTATGAATAGAGACAATCGTGTAAGCGACATGATGAGGCTATATGTTGAGCCTTATGAAGACGGAGAAATTTTCCATTCCTTTTCGGGCCCGGTGGTAAATTATGGCGATTATCTTTAAACGCCTTTAAACAACACCCATAGTGGTGAGGATGATGCCAAATAATGGCTGGAGCTATTTGATCACTGCTATTCAACAGCCAAATCTGGGAGGCTTTGATGGATGAAATTCGCCGCACGATTATGAATGAGTTCGTAGATGAAACATGTTGCGACATGTTTATCATGGTGTTGAAACAAAAGTGGCCTGAATTTGATGGTGATTTAAAGGGAAGATGTACTGTGGAAATTGTAAAGGATAGCAATGACCCTCGCTGCATGAGTGCCAGCTTAACCTTTGAACATCTTGATGATTTTATTTTGATTTCAGATTGGGCAGAGGAAACAATTATTCCTTTTAGAGATAGTTTATCGCCGAAAACACAAACGTATAATGGTGTTGTCGAGGCCAAATTTCAGCTGGAATAATAAACCCAATGCATTCTGTGAAACCGCGGCGGGTCTGAGGGATTGCTGTGCAAGCGCAATCGCTGACGCTGATTTATCGACCCGTTTGTAATCTAATTTGTCCGAATTCTGACTTTACATCAGCCTGTTATTCATACTGGGTCTGCTTTGTAGGCATATGCCGCAATGGCTGGCAAGATTCCGTGGATCGATTTGGAACGTTTTTGCGTTATAATTGGCGATCAAGTGTCCCATTCCAGTTTTTGCTTGGGATCCGTTTTCAGAGCATACTATAAAAACTTCATGAGCCTTGGAAACGGGATTACTCAAGGCCATACCGCGGAAGCATTCGCAACCGGATTTGCAGCGCATGTGATTGAAGGAAGCCCTTTTTATACCTATCTTGTAAATGCAATGGGGCCGCGCACGGCTAAAACAATTCGAAAGATTGTAAAGGATATGTAAAATGTTTGAACCAAAGGGCACACAATACAAAACGATTGATGATAAATTAAACGCCTACAATGCGTATCACGGCACCAATCATGTGCGTAACTGCTCCAATGCAGAATCCATAGGTTTTCACGCTCATGTAGCTATCTTCGGTATAGAGACAAAAGCACCCGATGAGGTGATGGCAGAATTGGCGGTTATGGCTCCCTGGGCGTTGACCGTAATGAAATAATTCAAAACTATACAGATAGATGCATTGGTATTTCAGGCTCTGCAACACCTGTTCGATCATACGATTTTTGACACAGCGACCCTGTGCAGCAACCGAACGCGGACCTTCGAAGAGCTTCTAGAAAATTCATCCTTCAGAAGGCTGCAATGAAATTATTACAAAAAACGGGGCCCAAAGGCGCTATCTCGTGGTGAATATTTTATTTCAACGTCAATGATGGATAAATTCCTTTGGCAAATTATGCGGTTCCTATCAAGGCCGGTTAACTTTGTTTTCTGTTTTAAAACCGACTACGGCTATCGGTGCGGTGAACGCTGGGAGTAAAAGCGCGCTATCTTAATAATCTAGAAACCAAAGTTAAGGATAATTGGTTAAAGGTCAGACATGATTGAGATTATCGGCCCCATCGTTTCCTCTACCATTTTATGGCCCGATGCTTCAGCTGTTTTTTTACGATTTTCATTTCTAAGCGCCACCTCATCTTTGGCATCTTGTTCTGAAGCAAAAATAATTACCGATTGGTGTGTATTCTCATCAATCCGCCACCAGATCACATCTAATGCCTTTGTTTTTGGTTTAAAATTTTGTTGATTTTCTTGCATTGCCTCTAGGCTTGGCAACCCATCCGGCCAGAACCACTTGGTATAAATTGCATATTTTGTCATCTTTACTCCTCTTAATTATCTTGGGTGTAGGACATCATAGGGCAAGTGTTTTTGACAACTAAAAAATTTCGATGTGAATTTTCTATAAAACCTTAAGTTTTGAAAATTGTTTAAAACCTTCCACACTTGACGGATCAGACAATTTGAAATTCACTTCCCGTGTTGCCGTGTTGCCGTGTTGCCGTGTTGCCGTGTTGCCGTGTTGCCGTGTTGCCGTGTTGCCGTGTTGCCGTGTTGCCGTGTTGCCGTGTTGCCGTGTTCCCGTGTTCCCGTGTTCCCGTGTTCCCGTGTTCCCGCGGTGCCTTAGGTTTGACGGCGTATTGAGCATTCCTATAATTTGGAGCAGTGACTGCTAATTTGAGTGAAGGACAGAAGGATGCGTTGGCTTTATAAAACAACCTCTCAAAATTTTGATGTTAAAGAAACTCGTTTGAATGATCATATGAACCAAATGGGTCAGGATGGCTGGGAATTGCTGTCAGTTGTTCCCCCTCAATATGCAGGGAAGTTTGTGTTTTTTTGGAAAGCCTTAGAGGCATCCTCAAGCATAGGTGACCTTTCAAAACCGGATCAGGATGCCAAACCGAGCATTCTAGAAAAGCCAGAGGAGTCGGAGTCCAAGACTGTTGGTAGATTGCAAGTGGAAGCTTCTCAGAACGGTTTCGATATTGGTGATAAAATCCCCGAATTTGAACTTCAGTCAACTTCAGGAGAGCTATATTCGACAGCCAATTTGTCTAAAAATACCATCCTTTATTTTTACCCAGCTGATGGCACTGAAGGCTGCACCATTCAAGCAAAGGGCTTTTCTATCGTTTATGAAACGTTGACAGATTTAGGTTTAGACATTGTTGGTGTGTCACCCGATACGATTTCTGCCCATGACAAGTTTAGGTTGGATGAGAATATTCCGTTCCATTTGCTGTACGATGAAGGTGCAGCATTATGTGACAAACTGAATCTTCTAAAACGCCCGCCGCCAGATGAACAATATCCTCTGCGCGTTACGTTTTTAATTGATCACAACAGAAGAATTCTGGGTAAATGGAATGATATTGATGTCGAGACGCATTCTGATGATGTTGTTTCTTTTGTTGTAGATATTCTTGAAAAAGCAAATTGAGCTTTTCTTAGGCTATTATGTCCGACGCATTGCACCCTAATTCACGAGCATGGTTCTTTGCGTAATTTTAGAAAATTTGGAAGGTTTCATATAATTGTTGTCTGTATATGCGTGGGCAGTTTTGTGCTGTCTGGGGGTTGGCCGTTAAACTCTGCGAATGGTTTTCACTTTATGTTTGATTATTTTTTCGATGTATTGTAACCGAGCCGTAAGGAACTGGTAGAGTAGCCTGTCTGTTATTATTGCACCCGTAGCTCAGCTGGATAGAGCGCTGCCCTCCGAAGGCAGAGGTCAGAGGTTCGAATCCTCTCGGGTGCGCCACTTCTCATCAGACTTAAACAGTCTACCGATAGATAACCTACTGATAACATTCTCATAAGTAGCTTTGCCTTAGTATTGGGCTGGAAAGAGTGTTGACCAGATTACTGACCAAAAAAGTCCCTTATACGTTTAATCGTGCTGGGTATTACTACTTCTCAAGACGTGTTCCCGCCAATCTTTTGAGCCATTATTCCTATCCCCGTATTGTTCAGGGGCTTAAGACGAGGTCTGCGCAGACCGCTAAATCAAGGGCTTTGGTGGCTGCGGCTAAATTAGATGAATACTGGTCTCACCTTAGAATGGCTGACCCTGATCTTATTGGGTGCAGTTTGTTAAAGTCGGGATGTGGTTCATTTGCCCGAAATACTCAGCTTGATGTGTCTAGTGCCACTGAGCAGTGTATTACACTGCCTGAGGCTTTAGAAACCTATGTCACGCAGAAGGGTGCTGGTAAGCCAAAGAGCTTTGAGGCTGCGGCCCAAAGAGCCTGTACTTATCGTGTAGATGCCTGTGGAGCTAAGAACTTGGCCGAGTACACCAGAGCAGATGCTCTGCGTTACAGGGATTACCTGATTGCTAAGGGTCTGGTTGGCTAAAGCGTTAGCAGAGTAATGAGTTTTATCAGAGCCGTCTTTAACTTCGCCATCTTTGAGTATGCGCTTGATCTCAAGAACCCCTTTGTAGGGATGTACTTTGACAAATCGGCTGGAGCAAGCAAACGGCTTCACATACCGATAAAAGACATCCGCAAAGTCCAAACCCAGTGCCGCTTAATAGACGATGATCTTAGATGGCTGGTGGCTTTGGTCGAAAACGGCAACTATGGCCAAATTTTTCTTTTTGCTAATGTTTGTATTATTTCCGTCCAGTTTACGTTTTTGCGACGGGTCTAAAATTAGATCGTAAGCGTGGAATTCGTTTTGTTTAATTTTTTGGATACCCAAATCGTGAAATTCATAACTGGTTTTACCCTTTATAAAAGCATAGATCACCTTTGAGATAGAAATACCGCCAGTTTGCGCTAACGCCTCTAGTCTAGCGGCAATGTTAACACCATCACCTAGTAAATTGTCTTTTTCTTTAACCACATCACCAGAATTAATCCCGATCCGGAACTTTAGTTTTACAGAGGTTTCTTCAGATAAGTTTCTTTTTCGAATGCGTTTTTGGAATTCGACAGCACAGTCAACTGCGGACACTGCACTTGGAAATTCTGCTAAAAAAGAGTCTCCGCCAGTATTAAATAAGCGGCCATCATACAGTTCAAACAGACTTGTTAGCAAAGTTTCACATTCGCGCAAGTTGTGAATGGTTTCACTTTCGTCAGCTTCCATATGTTTGCTGTAAGACACGACATCAGTCGCAAATATTACGGCTACTTTTCGCTCAATTTTTTGCTTTGCCATCTAACTTTGCTCTAAATCTTTTTACAGGGATAAGATTACATCTGAACGTGCAGTAGTCCAGATGAATGAAACTGGATGTCGTATATAAAGACGAACTGCCGATTTCGTTTTTGTCAATGCTGCTTGGTAAAATTAGTGCGTTCAGTTTTTTCTAAGGGCCTTACAATGCAAAGCCTCAGGCATTCGATTAGAGATCGTCTGAGAGCAGTTGAGTGTCCCTCAGATGTTATCCGATCAAATAGGTGGTTGGGCAACTGAAGGCGTAGGGCAGGGTTATGGTAAGGGGCATGATCTATAAGTATGTGCAAAATGGATGAATTTAATTTCAGCCTGATTTAACCATCGTCAAACGAGCCAATTGATTTGAGTCAAAGGTAAATGCTCGTTAGCATTTAATGGATCATAAAAGGTTGAGTGTGATGCATAGTTTGATTGAGATTGATCCGCAAAAAGCTGGTATGGATAGCTGCCTTCTTTCGAAAGCCATAGATTTCGCTATCGAAAACGAGTCCAGTATGGATCGCAATATAGGTGCAGCTTTAGAAAAAGGGCATTTCGAAGAGCCTTGGCCTATTGGCAAAACAATTGGGCCAGTGAAGTCTAGAAAGTCTGGTTCAGGCGTAATCCTTCGCAGTGGTCAACTTGTCAAAACTTGGGGTGATACTGAGTACGTTGATATGACTTTCAGTATCAGCAAAAGCTACCTGTCATTGTGTATGGGAATTGCGGTTAAAGACGGCATTATTCCCGATATTCATGCTCCCATAAAAGATATCGTGAAGGATGCAGGCTTTGACAGCTTACAAAACAGAGACATCACTTGGGCGCATATGTTGCAGCTTACGAGTGAATGGGAAGGAACTCTTTGGGATAAGCCTGATTGGATCGACCATTATAGAGATGTGATGGGTGACACGACCCATGCCGAGAAAAGGGGAAGCAAACGTACATTGCAGCCGCCAGGTACTTATTGGGAGTATAACGATGTTCGAGTAAATCAATTATCGTTTGCCCTGATGAGAGCATTTGGCCGCTCTTTGCCAGAAGTGTTACAAGAAAGAATTATGGGTCCCATTGGTGCTACGAAAACTTGGGAATGGCACGGTTATCAGAATTCTTGGTCAGAGTTAAACGGGAAACAAATACAATCAGTATCTGGAGGCGCTCACTGGGGTGGTGGCCTTTGGATCAGTACTAAGGATCACGCCCGTGTCGGTCAATTAATGCTCAATAAGGGACGATGGAACGACCAGGAAATAATTCCGGAGAAATGGATAGAAGAATGTACGACACCTTGTTCCATAGCCCCTTTCTATGGGTATCTTTGGTGGTTGAACGATCCGCGTAACGGTATCCTCTCTGGAACACCAAAATCGGCATATTGTGCGATGGGTGTTGGAACGCAAGTCATCTATGTGGACCCTGAGAATGATTTAGTGGTTGTCGCAAGGTGGATCGAGCAAGATAAGGTCTCTGAATTTCTTAGAATGGTGTTGGCGAGTATTGAGAAATAAAACTGAGACAGACGTGATGATCTAGATAAGTAATCTGGTCAACATTCTCTCCAGCCCAATACTAGGGCAAAGCTACTTATGAGAATGTTATCAGTATGTTATCCATCGGTAGACTGCTTAAGTCTGATGATAAGTGGCGCACCCGAGAGGTAGTTCTTCGCTTTACAACAGCCCCGAATTACTTCTGACATCTTTATATCATCCTAGTAGTTAAATTGATGATCTTTCAAATAAATGACTTGCCTTTGATGTGATAACTCCATTTATTGATCCTCAAGTCAAATTCTGGGAGATAGGATGAATGGCTGTATCGACGATACAAAACGATCTTGAAATTTATGGAAATGTCCAAAGCCAAGGAGATGTTGTGATTTCTGGGTCAGTTAAAGGCAACGTTGCTGCAAAAGCGGTTGATGTAAAAGACAGCGGCCTGATCGCGGGCAATATCACATCAGAAGAACTGCTTACCGAAGGTAAAATAAAAGGTAAAATCAAGGCCACATCCGTTAACCTAAAACTGACCTCATCCACCGATACGCATATGGTAAGCAATACGCTTGTCGTAGAAACAGGGGCTACGCTTTTGGGAAAATTCAAAATCGGGGCGTAATCAGCTGCGGTTTGGGGCATGCTGTATTTCTGATAAAGAAAGTCTTTTACTTTTTGCGCAATTCAGATCTATGCCGCCAGGCTATCCAATCTTCGGGCGTATCAAGATCGTTTGTTGCATGCGAGCCGGGCAGGGTGATGTGTTTTATCGCTTTTCTATCTTGTGCGATTACGGCGCGGGCGCCTTGATCGCCCTGTAAGGAAGTTAAGGATTTAAAGCAGCGATTGGGAAATACCACCGGATGGCCCAGCTTCCCATTGGCAGAAATGGCTTGCGTAATTACTTCAGGGTTTTTCTGATGCGCAGCCAGTAAGAGCTCAATATCCTCGCGTGTTAAGTCTGGCATATCTGCTGGGATCACCATTACGCCAGAATGAAGGCTTTTTTTCAACATGCTGGCGGCGCTGGCCAGCGAATAGCCCATGCCGCTTTGTGAATTTAAAATGAAACGTCGCTCAATTGGCAGGCCAAGTAAACAAATTGATCTGGGATGAGCCGCATCTGGCAAGGCAACGATCACTTTTGTCGATACTTGGCAGGCAAGCAGGGTTATGCGTTGAATTTGGGGCAGGCCAGAGACTTTCTGCGTAAGTTTGTCCAACCCTCGCATCCGCTTGGATTGCCCAGCTGCCAAAATGATAATTGCCATTTCCATATAGAGTATCTACGACATTTAACGCAAAATGTAGACACAAGAATTCTGAACATGAGTTTTTCGGCTGCGAAGTGAGCGCTTAAACCTCAGATTTAGCATTGCGACCAGGCGCCAAAACCGTGGCTCAGGTAAGGTTAGAGTGGCCTGATTTTCAATTCTGTGATGCGGTTTGCAATACGTCCCGAAACCTCAAAGCGAAACCCGTGAAAACTAAAAACCTGGCCTATAACGGGTATTGTTTGCGCCTCGTGAATGACCAACCCGGCGATTGTGTTGGCTTCGGTGTCCGGCAAGGCCCAATCATTAGCGCGATTTAGGTCTCGAATTGTCATTGTGCCGTCAATTACAAATTGTCCATCCTCGGTCTGTGCAATCGAACTGGTGACATTTTCGTCAAATTCATCTGTGATTTCGCCAACGATTTCCTCTAGAATATCTTCCAGCGTCAAAAGGCCTTGCAGGCTGCCATATTCATCAACGATCAACGCAAAATGCGCATGGCGGAGCAAAAACTGCCGCATTTGATCATCCAGTGGCGTGGTGTTGGGCACAAAATAGGGTTCCATCGCCACATCTCGAATATCAAACGAGTCAAAGTTACGCGTCGCCGTTTCCGGATTGCTCATAATTCGATACACTGTTCGCGCAAGATCTTTGGCATGGATCACACCAATTATATTTTCAGGGTCATCTTTATAGACAGGAAGTCGCGTATAGCTGCTATCAAGGCATTGATTTAATATATCCATCGGCGGTTGTTCTGCATTGATCATTTCAATTTTTGAACGATGCAACATAATTTCTTCAACGGCCCGCTCAGACAGGTCAAGCGCCCCAAGAATACGATCCCGGTCTTCCTTTTCAACGATCCCTTCAGAATGCCCCAAACTCAAGGCCCCGGCGATTTCTTCGCGCATCGCCTGATCGAGCATATGTGTATCGCTGCGCACGCCAAACAATCTGAGCACACCCCCAACCAGCCAGCGCACGGCGCTGGCGAAAGGAGAGAATAAAACAATACATATTTGGATGGGGCGGCTGACGCGGGCTGCCGCGGCCTCTGCATTTGTAATGGCGTAGGTTTTTGGTAAGACTTCCGCGAAGACCAGAATGAGAACCGTCATTACCAAAGTCGCCAGTGCCACGCCGCTTTCGCCAAAAGATCGCGTGAAAACCGCCGTTGCCAAAGATGTTGCCAGAATATTGACCAAATTATTGCCCAATAAGACCGAGCCGATCAGGCGTTCGTTATCTTCGGTGATCTTAAGGGCGCGTTTCGCTCCGCGTGAACCCTTATCCGCCTGCGCGCGCAATTTTCCGCGCGACGCTGCAGTTAAAGCCGTTTCGCTGCCTGAAAAAAAAGCAGAAAGAATTATCAAGCCCATGATGGTGCTGATCGTGATCCAGAACGCGGTATCCATATCGGTTTCCGATGTGCCCTTATTCGCTAGGTTTAACTTTCATATTCTATGCAGCTTATGCTCTTTGCGTTCAAGTCGGTTTGCTGGGCGGCTGGTCTATTTGGCTTTTTTTGAGGTGTTGGAAAGCGGGTGGTGGTCTAATACCAATTGCTGAAGCTGGTCTTCCAGAACATGCGTATAAATTTCAGTGGTGGCAATATCAGCATGCCCCAAAAGCGTTTGTATCACCCGCAAATCCGCCCCATTCGCCAATAAATGACTGGCAAATGCATGCCGGATGGTATGCGGCGTGACTTTGGAAACATCTAAACCCGCTAAAACGGCCCAAGATTTAATTTTTTGATAAAACCAAATCCGTGACATCGGCGCATTGGCATTGCGCGAGGGGAATAAAAAACGCGACAGCGGCCTGCCATCTTTGTGCGCTTGTTTGTCTTCCATGTCGCGCAGCGCAACCCAAGCCGTCAAATGGCGTTGGGCTGCCGTGGTCAGAGGCACCAGCCGCTCTTTACCGCCTTTGCCGCGTACCAGCAGCATCTGAGGCTTCCCGCGAACCTCTGCCAAGTGCAAAAAAAGTAGCTCGCTCACCCGCATGCCGGTTGCGTAAAGCAGGTGCATCAAGCACGCGCTACGGCTCTGTTCTCGCAGATCTTTGCCAGCGCTTTCGGCGGTTGCAAGTAATCTGTCAACATCGCTTATGCTCAGCGTTTTGGGAAGCTTTTTGCTTTGCCCAAGACCGGTGATTTGAGCAGCGGGATTGTCGTTTCGCCATTCTTCGCTAAAGGACAGCAGAAAAAACTGTTTTATTACCGATAAACGACGTGCTCGGGTTGTGGGGGCAAAGCCTTTTTGTTCTTGACCAACCAGATAAGATTCAATCTGCTTTTGGGTGACCTTCAGTAGCTTGATCCGGTTGGCCTGAAGCCACGTTTTGAAATCGTTTAAATCTCGTTCATAAGCCGCGATTGTATTTTTTGAGGCTCCCGTTTCGGCAATTTTTATTTCTAAAAAGCTTTGAATAAGGCCCTGATCAGTTGTCATTAATAGCCCAACTTAATTAACGAGAGGGTCGCGCGTCGGGCGGTGTCGTCAAGCCCAATGTGACGCAAGGTGGAGAGTGCTTCGATTAAATCCTGCAGATCACCGTCGCTGCCCTTTTCGAATTGCAAAGTGGCGTTCAGAATAACTTCACCCAGCTTGCCTTGCGCCAATAAATTACTCACCGAATATGGAATACGCGGTGTTTTATATGCTTTCAAAATGGCCTGTTCAAATTCATTCCGAGGGGAGAAAAAGGTAAATCGGTTTAACGCAACCGCGACCTCTAAGCGATGTTTGCGCGATCGGGTGATAAGAGCTTTTGCTGCGTCTTGGTAATGATCGGTCAACAACCCCATTTCATGCACCAAAACAAGATCCTGTTTTAATAGGTTGGCCGCGACGAGGCGTTTGTAAAAAAGCCGCGCTATCGGTGTTGCAAGCGCTGAAGTGCCCATAGCGCTCCAGACAGTGCGCAGCGCATCCGATATCCGCGCCGGCGCGTTGGCCTCTAAAGCCTGTTCTAAGTCCTGGATCATGGTAACCCGGTCCCATATTCCACCCGAGGCAGGAGCTGGTTTTTTTGTTAATAAACCCAATAATTGATTATCGCTGAACACGCCGCTTTTGCTTAAGCGTTCTGCCGCTTCTAATTGAGCTTTCCAGCCCTTATCGCCAGAAAGTTCTGCAACCGAAAAAGCCAGGGGTAAGTCATTGGCAGGCACAGGTTCACCAAAGGCTTCATATAGACGATATTCAAGCGGTGTCAGGACGCTATCGGCGGAAAAATAAAGATCGCTGGTTTTTTCTGAGCCGGTTTCCAGAAAAAAATGCAGCAGGGCGGTTTCGCGCGGTGTAAGGCTTTGCAACGCCTCTGCGGTGGTCAACATAATATTCGCGCTCTGCCATTCCCCCCGGCGCGCAAGGCAGTAAATGCGGGCACTGTCGTTTTCAAATGCGGCCCCTAATTGGAGGACTTGTTCGCAGGCGGGTTCCAGAGCTTCACTATACATAGAAAGATCAAATAGAATGGGCACCAGAGGCGCGGGCAGAGGGGCGGCGCGTTCTAACATTGCAAGCGCCGGATCAATGGCGCCATATTGTATCAATTTTTCTAGCTTTGCGCGAAGGAAGTTAAATTTTCCGTTGCTGTCATAAGGCGCATCACCCTCCGCAAGCATGACCCGCATAGTGAGGCTTTGAATCGAGGGGTTTTGGCTTACTTTGCTGGCTTCTAAAAGGCTGAGCAAATCCTGAGTTGTGCTGTTGCGCCATAGAGTTAAGGGCAACCCCGTGACTTCCGGGGGCAGCAAGCCCACAGCGTCGCGTTGGATATCTCTTAAAACTGTTACTTCAATATCGGTTGAAACGGTTGCGCTGAGGGCAGGGTTTTCGCGCAGATCCGGCGTTGATGATAGTTTAGGGCTGCCTTTTATGCTGTGCTCTGCCAGCCAATCAATTGCCGATAAAGGTGTTTCTGCATACGCGCTCAAGGGCAGCATCAAACAGAAAAGCCAAAACCTAACCGTCATTCAGAATCACCGGCACTGTTGTCAACGTTCGCGTAGGCACGAAGGATACGCCAAAAAAAGGGCCCAAATAAGCGAATAAAATCAGAGATATAAAGCTTAATACTGCCAGCAGAAAAAGCCATTTTATAATACGGAACATGCACGAGACCTTGGTGAAAACGCGTTTAACTTAATTTATACCTAGCCTTTCTTCCAATATCACGCCATTTCCTAGTGACAATTGACGTTTTTGATTTGTTTGCCAATAAGGAACCGCATGGCGCTGATATTAAAAAAACCCCTGGTCTTTGTGGGCATGATGGGGGCGGGTAAAACAGCGGTCGGTAAAGCCGTTGCTCAGGTACTGGATGTGCCCTTTCTCGATTCAGATTCAGAGCTTGAAAAAGCCGCCAACCTTACCATTCCAGAAATTTTTGAACGCCATGGAGAGGCTTTTTTCCGCAAGAAAGAAACGCAAGTCATCACCCGCTTGCTTGGCAGCCAATTATGCGTTCTTTCGACCGGAGGCGGGGCGTTTATTTCTGAGCAAAATCGTGCAGCGATCTCTGCGCAGGCCGTGTCGGTTTGGTTGAATGTGGATTTGGATGTTTTGTGGCATCGCGTCCGTCACAAAAGTAACCGTCCGTTGTTGAAAACATCTGATCCTTTTTCCACATTGAAATCCTATTATGACAAACGCCAGACGATTTATGCGTTGGCCGATATTGAGCTTCGATCAAGCGCTTTTAATTCAATTGATGAAATGGCGTTGAAAGTGATCGCGGCGTTGCGTACGAAACCAGAGCTTATTGAGGAAAAAAACGATGCGTAAAGTGCATGTGAATCTGGGCGCGCGCTCTTATGATATTGTCATCGGCGCCGCCATTATAGACGATGCTGCAACGCTACTGCGCCCTTTATTGCATCGCATGAAAGTGGCAATTGTCACGGATGAACAGGTCGGTGCATTGCATCTTGATGCTTTGGTAGGAACGCTAACAGATGCCGGCATCGACTGCGTGAGCCTGAACTTGCCCGCAGGCGAGGCTACCAAATCATGGGCAAAACTGGGCGACACTGTAGATTGGCTGCTTGCGCAAAAAATCGAGCGCCAAGACGTGGTTATCGCTTTGGGCGGCGGTGTTATCGGCGATCTTGTTGGTTTTGCAGCAGCTATTTTACGAAGAGGTGTACGCTTCGTGCAAATTCCAACGTCCCTTTTGGCCCAAGTTGACAGCTCTGTGGGTGGTAAAACCGGCGTGAATAGCCGCCATGGTAAAAATCTAATCGGGGCGTTTCATCAGCCCAGTTTGGTTTTGGCAGATATCGGTATTCTCGACAGCCTGCCGCAGCGCGATTTTATTGCCGGATATGGCGAGGTTGTAAAATACGGGCTGCTTGGAAATGCAGATTTTTTCGAATGGCTCGAGGTGAATGGCCCCTTGATTGTCGCAGGTGATAAGGTCGCACGCGAGGAAGCCGTTAGAATATCGTGTCAAATGAAAGCCGATATCGTTATGCGAGATGAAACCGAACAGGGGGATCGCGCTGTGCTCAATCTTGGGCATACTTTCTGTCATGCTTTGGAAAATGCAACCGGCTATTCACAGCGCCTTCTGCATGGTGAGGGTGTTGCCATCGGCACGGCTCTGGCATTTGAACTGTCAAGCCGATTGCAGCTTTGCTCTCAGGAAGATCCAAGCCGCGTCCGGGCGCATCTGCGCCAGATGGGAATGAAATGTGACCTCAAAGATATTCCTGGCGATTTGCCGGCAGCAGAGGCGCTTTTGGATCTCATGTTGCAAGATAAAAAGGTGCTCGACGGCACATTACGCTTGATACTTGCCAAAGGCATTGGTCAGGCGTTCCTTACGTCTGACGTACCAAAATCGGCGCTGCTTGGACTATTAAAGGATGCGCTGGCTAACCGTGCGGCCTGATTTAAGACCCCGCATATCTCTACTTTAAAACGGAATTTCATCATCCAGATCGCGTGACGGGCTAGGTTGTCCTTGGGTCGCAGAATAACCGTCGCCCGCGGGCGCGCCACTCTCGTAGCTTCCCATATCCTCATTGCCGATACTGCCATAACCAGCTGACGCACCGGTATTATCGCTGCGACCGTCTAGCATCGTAAGCTCTGAGCGGTAAGGACGCAGCACAACTTCGGTTGAATAACGATCAGCGCCGGATTGATCCTGCCATTTGCGGGTTTCCAATTGACCTTCAATGTAAATTTTAGAACCTTTGCGTAGATATTGTTCGGCCACGCGCACTAGTGGTTCTGAGAATATTGCTACGCTGTGCCATTCTGTTTTCTCGCGGCGCTCGCCGGAGTTGCGATCTTTCCAATTTTCAGATGTGGCGATGCGCAGATTGCAAACTTTGCCCCCGTTTGGAAAATTCCGCACCTCGGGATCGCGGCCCAAATTTCCGATTAAAATGACCTTATTTACCGAGCCCGCCATGATGTTTCTCCTGTCGAATCTAAAACCAACCTCATGCAGATTAGAACATTCAAAACCAGTGAAGGAAAGATTAATTGCGCCCCGCGATTTGCTAATAGCTGTTTTGGAAACCTGTAAACGGGTTTCTGCAATGAACATGACGATTTATCGAAGTCGGCAGGGCTCAAAGCCGTCTTGGGTCGCATTTGCTCCAGTTATCCATTTTACCGCGAAACCAAGTGCGTTGTCGTTTGGCATATTGACGGGTTGCGATTGTGGCCTCTTCGATCGCCTTACTTAACGGCATTTCTCCGCGCAGATGCGCGATTAAATGGCGCGCTCCGATGGCGCGAGAGGCAGGCAAATCAGCGCTCCAGCTTGGAAGATTCGCCGCCGCTTCATCCAAGGCACCTTCCTCGATCATTTTGTGAAAACGGTTTTGAATACGTTGGTTTAACCAATCTTTATCGACATCGCAGAGAAGCGTGATGCATCGCGCTGCTGGCAAAAGCGGCTTGGGGGTAGAAGCTTGCCAGACGGCAATAGATCGTCCGGTGGCTTTTTGCACTTCCCAAGCCCTTTGAACGCGCATTGGGTTTTTGCAGTCAATTTGGCTTTTGGTTGCGGCATCAAGCCCGCTGATAAGCGCCTCAAAGCCCTTCTTACTTATTTCTTCTTGCGCAGCTTTGCGAATTTCTGGGGGAATAGGCGGAATATTTGCCAACCCTTTTGTCAAAGCTTGAAAATAAAGCCCCGTGCCGCCGGTGATGATCGGGCGAGGCGATGCGTTTAACAATGGTGTGATTTCTGCCAGCCAATGACCCACGGAATAAGCTGCGTCGGGTGCAATATGACCGTATAGGAAATGTGGCGCTTTATCTTCATCGACTTTGGAAGGCCGTGCCGTTAAAACCCGCCAATTGCTGTAGATTTGAAACGCATCGGCGTTAAGGATCGCGCCCCCAAACCGCTCCGCTATTTCCATCGCGAGAGCAGATTTACCGCTGGCCGTGGGGCCGGCAATCAAGATCGGGCATGTGTCCGCATGCTTGGCGATATCTGACAGAGCAAACTTATTCATTTGGGCCGCTTAACTTTTACGTCTGCGCACAGGTTTACCGGCTATTGTTCCTCGAGTGAATGTGTGATTGAAGAAAAAACACACTTATACAATTTGATGTTCATCTGTGCTTGTCAAAGGAGCTCTTACATGACCGAGGCCACACCGTCCCAAACAACTTATTCACGTGTCATGTTAAAAATTTCTGGTGAAGCATTGATGGGAGAAACGGGTTTTGGTTTGCATCCGCCCACCGTTGAACGCATCGCGCAAGAAGTCAAATCAGTGCATGATATGGGCGTTGAGATTTGCATGGTGATTGGTGGTGGAAATATTTTTCGCGGCCTTCAGGGCAGCGCACAAGGTATGGAGCGGACGACCGCCGATTATATGGGCATGCTCGCCACCGTGATGAACGCCTTAGCGATGCAAAGTGCGCTTGAGGGGCTTGGGGTGTTCACGCGCGTGGTAAGTGCAATACCGATGGACCAAGTGTGTGAGCCCTATATCCGCCGCCGCGCGGTCCGCCATCTTGAAAAATCGCGTGTCTGCATCTTTGCCGCTGGCACGGGCAATCCCTATTTTACAACGGATACGGCCGCGACCTTGCGCGCAACCGAAATGGCCTGTGAGGTTATTTTAAAGGGTACAAAAGTGGACGGTGTGTATGATAAAGACCCTGCTAAATTTTCCGATGCAAAACGCTACACAAATATCACATATGATGATGTTTTGGCGAAGCATTTGGCGGTGATGGATGCAAGTGCAATCGCGCTTGCGCGGGATAATAATCTACCGATTATTGTGTTTTCTCTGGATGAACCCGGCGGTTTCAAAGGAATACTCGCTGGAGAAGGTCTCTATACAAAAGTGTCTGATTAAGGTTACAAGACTTTAAAGGTGCAGAACCGCCAAATTGCGGTGTAACATAAATAACGAGTTTAGGGCATGGCAGACGATTTTATTTTAGATACAGATGATTTACAGCGTCGTATGGATGGGGCTCTGGGGGCTTTGCGTACGGAATTCGCATCGCTGCGTACGGGCCGGGCTTCGGCTTCGATGCTCGAACCAATTACAGTTGAAGCCTACGGACAAAGAACGCCAATCAATCAGGTTGGCACCGTTAATGTGCCAGAGCCGCGCATGGTAACGATCAACGTTTGGGATAAATCGATGGTGAATGCCGTTGAAAAATCTATTCGTGAAAGTGGCCTTGGCATAAATCCGCAGTTAAACGGTACGATTATCATGTTGCCGATCCCGGAATTGAATGAGGAGCGGCGGAAAGAATTGACCCGCGTCGCGGCGCAATATGCCGAGCATGCACGGGTTGCGGTGCGCAATATCCGCAGAGATGGTATGGATCAGGTGAAAAAAGCAAAATCGGATGGTCTGTCAGAGGATGATCAAAAGTTTTGGGAAGATGAGGTTCAAAGCCTGACGGATACGATGATCAAAGCGGTCGATACGTCGCTTGAGAAAAAGCAAGCTGAAATAATGCAGGTGTGATTGAGCAAAGATGTCTAAGGATTTCTTGCAAAACCAAGGTCCTGCCCATGTCGCGATCATCATGGATGGGAATGGCCGCTGGGCAGAGCTGCGTAAAAGACCACGTTTGCTTGGGCATTACGCAGGCGCACGTCGGGTGAGAGAGATCGTCGAAAGCTGTCCTGAGGTTGGCGTTAAATTTTTAACGATTTTTGCATTTTCAACGGAAAATTGGAAACGTACGCAATCCGAAGTGTCCGGTTTAATGAATTTGTTTCGGCGCTATATCCAACGCGAAGCACAGAATTTAAAAAAACAGATGGTGAGGGTTCGTTTTATCGGTGATCGGCGACGCCTCGATAATAAACTCGTCGATCTGATGGATGAATTAGAGTTGTTGACCAGTGAAAATGATCTGCTTCACTTGACCATTGCGATCAATTACGGTGGCCGTGATGAAGTGGCTCGCGCCACTAAGCGATTAGCCTATGATGTGCAAAAGGGCCGACTTGATCCCAAAACCATTGATGAGGAAACCCTTCCAAAATATTTGGATACTTATGTTTTACCTGATCCAGATTTGGTCATCAGAACGTCAGGCGAGGCGCGTATATCTAACTTTTTGTTGTGGCAATCGGCGTATGCCGAATATGAGTTTATCGATACGCTTTGGCCAGATTTCACCAAAACAATGTTTAAGCAAACGCTTGATAATTACGTGGGGCGCACTCGGCGATACGGAGGCGTTGCAACATGACTTCCAGCACTGCTTGGGCTGATTTGCCTCTGCGGCTGGCCTCGGCGGTCATTTTACTTCTTATTTGTGGCCTTGCGCTGTGGAGCGGAGACCTTGTTTTCACGTTGCTTCTGGCTGCGATCTTATTCGTCATGCATTGGGAATTGGCGCATATGTTGACCCCCCTGTCAAAGCAGGTGGGAGCCATCAGCGGAACAATCGCGATTCTGACGCTGATCTTGGTTTTGCGCAATGCCGATAACTTAAAAGGAATAATGTATTTGGGCTTAGGGGCAGCCTGTCAGGCCGGTTTATATTTTCGCCTAAAATGGCAGGGCGCGCTAGCGTCTGTTTGCATATTCATAACCGTCTTATATCTGATTGCGCTGCGCGCATCGTCGGGCTTGGAGGTGATTTTATGGTTGATCTCGATCGTGGTTTTGACGGATGTTTTGGGTTATTTTGCTGGGCGTGTCATTAAGGGCCCCAAATTTTGGCCGAGCGTTAGCCCCAAAAAAACATGGTCTGGTGTTTTGGCTGGCTGGCTTGGCTCTGGCGTTTGTGGATGGCTTTGGGTGTCTTACGGGTCTTTGCCGCTCTCTGCGGGGGTTGCGATCTTGTTTTCGGGGGCATTGGCCTTTGCATCGCAAATCGGCGATATTGGAGAAAGTGCCCTAAAGCGCAGGGCAGATCAAAAAGACAGCTCAAACCTCTTGCCTGGACATGGCGGCTTTTTGGACCGTTTTGACGCTTTGGTTGGCGCCACACTCGTATTTGCCGGGGCCAACATGTTCATGAGTTTGGGATGAAACGAATTAGCGTATTTGGTGCAACGGGTTCAATTGGGCAAAGCACGCTGGATCTCGTGAAACGTGATCGTGAGAATTTTGACGTTCTTGCGCTATCTGGCGGGCGTAATATTGCGCAGCTCGCGCAAGATGCAATTTCCACCGGTGCTCAGGTTGCGGTAACCGCCTTTGATGAGGAATATCCTGCCCTGAAAGAGGCGCTGGCTGGAACAACAGTGCAAGCGGCTGCTGGACATAATGCCTTATTGGAGGCCGCTGATCAGAGTGCAGATTGGGTGATGTCGGCAATTGTTGGCGCCGCAGGCCTTGAACCGGGGTTGCGGGCTATGCAGGCGGGGGCGGATCTGGCTTTGGCCAATAAAGAAAGTATGGTGGCGGCCGGCGCCTTGATGCGCAAAACATCAGCTCATAATAACGTGGCTTTATTGCCAGTAGATAGCGAGCATTCTGCGGTGTTTCAGGCTTTGATAGGGGAAAGCCGCGAAGCTGTCGAGCGGGTTATATTAACCGCATCTGGCGGAGCGTTTCGAGATTGGAGCTATGACGATTTAGCGCGAGCGACGCCAGAGCAAGCTGCAACCCATCCAAATTGGAATATGGGGCAAAGGATTACGATTGACAGCGCCTCTATGTTCAATAAGTCATTAGAAGTTATTGAAGCAAAAGAGCTTTTTGATTTAAGATCTGATCAAATCGAAGTGCTAATCCATCCGCAGTCATTGGTGCATGCTTTGGTTGGCTTTCATGATGGCGGGTTGATGGCGCATGTTGGGCCATCTGATATGCGCCACGCGATTGGCTACGCACTCAATCACCCGCATCGCAAAGCCCTGCCGATTGAGCGTTTGAACCTTGCGGAAATTGGCAACTTGGAATTTTCAGCGCCTGATTTTAAGAAATACCCTGCTTTGGCACTGGCTTATGAGGTGCTGGATATTGGGGGGTTGTCGGGGGCGGTGTATAACGCGGCTAAAGAGGTTGCATTGGATGCGTTCATTGATCGAAAAATTGGATTTCTGGTGATGGCTGATGTGGTTCGAAGCGTGTTGGATGCGGTGTTTGGCGGACCCAATACACCGCTTTCAGAGCCGTCGCTGGAAAATATTCTTCAGATGGATCAAATCGGGCGCATGGAAGCTAACACAAAAATTCAACATTTAATGTAAATCTGACAGGATAGAAGTTTGGACGTATTTTCATTGGTTCCCGCCTTTGGTGGTTTAATTGTAACTTTGTCGGCGTTTTTTGTCGCGTTGTCAGTCATTGTGGCAGTGCATGAATATGGTCATTACATTGTCGGCCGCTGGAGCGGGATCGAGGCTGACGTTTTTTCGCTTGGGTTTGGCCCGGTTATTTTGTCTCGGCTCGACAGACGCGGCACGCGTTGGCAATTCGCGCTGATTCCGTTTGGCGGATATGTCAAATTTAAAGGCGATAAAGACGCTGCCAGCGGGGCAGATAGCAATAGTTTGAGCCGTTTGGATCAAAAGCAACTTCGCCAAACGATGCATGGAGCGCCGCTCTGGGCGCGTACCGCAACGGTTGCAGCGGGCCCTGTGTTCAATTTTGCATTATCGCTTATTTTATTTTCCGCAATTGCGCTTTGGCAGGGGCAAGTGCGATCACCACTGACCATCGGGTCGCTCTATGAGATCCCGTATGCGCATCAAATGAAAGTTGGGGATATCGTTTTGGCAATCGATGGACAAACCGTGCCTGACTTTGCAGATGTAACGGCTCTGTCTAGTTTTTGGTCAAACCTATCAGATGCGGAGACCTATGAATTCATCATTCGGCGAAATCAACAAGAACTGGCTGTGCCAGGCCCAAATGTAAATATCGCCCGCGTGTCTGCAGTGGTGCCACGCTCGGCGGCAGCGCAGGCCGACTTGCGATCGGGCGATGTCATTACGCGCATTGATGGCGCCTCAATTTTAACGTTTGATAGTTTAAAGCAAGCGGTGGAAGGATCTGCTGGAGAAACTTTGGCCGTTGAGGTGTGGCGCGCAGGCGCGACGCGCCAGCTATCGCTAACCCCACGGCGGGTAGATGAACAAACCGATGAAGGCTTTAGCGCGCAATGGCGCATCGGCGTGATGGGAGGTGGGTTCTTTTTTGAACCGCAAACCAGCACGCTTCCTTTCGCATCCGCGCTTAAATCCGGTGCAGATGCAACTTGGCGCGTCATGAAAGGCTCGCTTTCTGGTTTCTATCATGTTGTGACGGGGGCAATAAGCAGCTGTAACCTTTCAGGACCGATTGGGATCGCTGAAACCTCAGGGCAGATGGCGCGGCAGGGTGGAGATAGTTTTATCTGGTTTATCGCGGTGCTCTCTGCTGCGGTGGGATTGATAAATTTGTTTCCTGTTCCAGTTTTGGATGGTGGGCATCTGGTGTTTTTTGCTTTTGAAGCGGTTATCGGGCGCCCTCCAAGTGCCTATGCCTTAAATATATTGATGACGATTGGCTTGGCTTTGGTGCTGGGTTTTATGGTGTTTGCGCTCGGAAATGATCTTCTTTGTCCATAAAATAGCCGTGGAAAAAGTGAGCAGAAATGTGGTGTTCCTTAAAAATAAGCGTTACACAAATTCAAGATGCAGTTGTTGTGAATATTTGGTACCACTAGAACGAACCGCAGGTTGAATTATCAGGTGACAGTAAGGAATGAAGATGAAGCAGTTTTTTGGAATTTTTGTTGCGGCAATTATTTGCATAGGATCGGCTTCCTGGGCTCAAGAGTTTAACTTTTCTTCAATCGAAGTGGATGGCAATCGTCGGATAGAAACGTCAACGATTATCAGCTATGCCAACCTTCCACTGAGAAAAAATGTTTCGGCCTCTGAGATAAGTGCGGCTTATCAAGAGGTGGCGAACTCTGGATTGTTTGAAGATATCGAATTCATTCCGCAGGGGCGCCGATTGATCATTAAGGTGCAGGAATATCCCACAATCAGCCAGGTTGCTTTTGAGGGCAATGATAGGCTGAAAGACGAAGTTCTTGCTCAGATCGTCAGTGCGAAATCACGGCGGGTGTTTAACCCGATGAAAGTTGAGGAAGACAGAGAGCGCATCGCTCAAGCTTACGCGGATATGGGGCGCTTGGCGTCGCGGGTAACGCCTAAAATCATTCGCTTGCCAGATAATCGTGTGAATCTGGTCTTTGAGATTTTTGAAGGTGGTGTCGTCGAGATAGAGCGCATCGGCTTTGTTGGCAATAAAACCTTTAGCGATCGCAAGCTACGCAATGTTTTGAATACAAAGCAGGCTGGATTGCTTCGTTTGTTGGTGCAAAGAGATACGTTCATTGAGGATCGGATCGAATTTGATAAGCAGATATTAACGGATTTTTATCAATCGCGCGGATTTGTCGATTTTGTGATCAATGGTGTGAATGCAGAATTCTCTGAAGAGCGCGACGGCTATTTCATCACATTCAACATACAAGAAGGCCAACAGTTTAAAGTTGGCGCGGTAACCCTTGTCTCAGAGCGCTCGGACGTTGACGAAACGGTTTTTTCAGCAGCGTTAACGCTCAAACCCTCTGTGATCTATTCACCATTGGCGGTTGAGGATGATATTGCGCGCTTAGAGCGTTTGGCCGTGATGGAGGGCGTAGATTTTTTACGTGTGACGCCGCGCTTGAAGCGAAATGACTCAACCCGCACACTTGATGTGGCCTTCGTTGTCGACCGTGGCGAACGGATCTTTATCGAACGCATCAATGTGTCTGGAAATACGTCTACTCTGGATAACGTGATCCGTCGGCAATTTCGCGCTGTGGAAGGAGATCCGTTTAATCCCCGCGCGCTCAGGGCTGCTGTAGATCGCATTCGCCGTTTGGGCTTTTTTGACCCAGTGAACGTGTCAACACGCGCGGGGAATAAGCCTGAAACGGTGATTATTGACCTTGCCGTGGGTGAAAAGCCAACAGGCAGTCTGTCTCTCGGGGCGGGGTATTCCAGCGCTTTGGGACTGGGCGGTATTATCGAATATCGTGAACGTAATTTTATTGGCCGTGGGCAAGGGCTTAACTTTAAAATTCAAGGTGGCTCTGACAATACAACCTATTCTTTTGGTTTTATTGAGCCCGCCTTTTTGGGCAATGAACTGCAATTCTCGCTGAATTTAGCCTATGAAGAAACCAATCAGCAAAATTCCACTTATGATACACGCTCTGTAAATTTCCAACCGGGGATAAGCTATCCGATCAATAATTTCATCCGGGTTGGATTTCGCTATTCTTACACCAGTGATGAAGTGTCAGGAAATGCGGTGACCTCAATCATTGGTGATGAATTTAAGCAGGGCAGGGTTAATACGTCCGGCGTGGGATATACATTCGGTTATGATACCCGGCGTGTCGGTCTCAACCCTACAGCTGGCTTGTTGCTTCAATTTAGCCAAGATTTCACGGGGCTTGGCGGGGATACAACAAGCGTTAAATCAAATTTGAAATTGCAGGGCGAACAAAAAACATTCGGTGAAGAAGTTACGTTATCGGCCACGTTTGAAGCGGGGGATTTACGGTATTCAAAGGGCGGAAGCCGCGTGAGCGATCGCTTTGCGCTTGGCAGCCGGGTTATGCGCGGCTTTAACCCTGGCGGTGTGGGGCCGCGCGAGCGTGTCGTAAATGGAAACGGTGCTGTTACTGTTAATGATGCTTTGGGCGGTGAACAATTTGCCGTTGCGCGGTTTGAAGCAGAGTTTCCCATAGGAATCCCGGAAGAATACGGGATTACGGGTGGGGTGTTTTACGATGTTGGCAGTCTTTGGGGCTTACCAGTTGAGACAAGCCCGAACGGCGCAAACACAGTCTATTACAATGCGGCGATACCGCGCCAAGTTGCGGGTGCTACTGTGTTTTGGGCCACGCCGATCGGACCTTTGCGGTTTAATTGGACGCGCGCGATCCAAAAAGAAGAATTTGATGAAGCGAATAATTTTGAGTTCACATTATCAACGCGGTTCTGATGAACAGGTTTAGATTAAGCTTTTTAAAGGGGTTTTTTCTTTTGCTGCTGCTCGCAGGCCCCGTATTTGGTCAAGCTGGCGCACCTGCCGCCCAACAGGTGGTGGTGGTTGATTTCGATGAGGTTTTTCGGACCACGCTATATGGCCGCCGTATTATCGCAGAATTTCAGCAGGCAAACCAAGCGCTGAGCAATGAATTTGAACGCATCGCAGAAGAACTGGTCGCCGAAGAAAAGGCCCTAAGTGATCTGCGTGGTAGTACTGATCCCTCTGCTTTTAAAGAAATGGCGCTGGCCTTTGATCAAAAATCGACTAGGTTGCGCAAAGAGCAGGAAGACAAACGGGTTGAGCTGAAACTTGCTGGCGATGCGGCGCAATCCGATGTGCTACAACAATTTGGGCCGATTTTTGTACAAATCATGCAAGAGCGCAACGCGACTATCTTGTTGGAAAAGAAGCAAGTGGTGTTGGTTATTGCCTCTGCAGATATCACCAAAGAAGCCATCCGCCGGATAGATCAAGAGCTTGGAGATGGCCGATAAGCCACGTTACGCTAAGTCCATAAATCCTTTTAATTTGTTCGTATTTCCTTTTTGTTAAGAGCTCGCGTGTTGGGAAAGAAAATCGCAGGGTACTTGTGTTGGGCTTGCAGGGTTGCTAGCTAGATTTTGATAAAAAGAACAAGATAGGGGCGAAACATGGCAGATTCTGGAACTGAGGCGGATATCCAATTAATCCAACGTATTTTGCCGCATCGGTATCCGTTTTTATTGGTGGATCGCGTCACTGATATCGTTGGAACCGCCTCTGCGCTTGGGCATAAAAACGTCACGATGAATGAACCGCAGTTTCAAGGCCATTTTCCAGGTACGCCGATTATGCCCGGGGTTCTGATGGTTGAGGCGATGGCGCAAACGGCGGCGGTTATGGTGGGCAGCACGCTGGGATTAGCGGATAAGAATATGCTGATTTATTTTATGTCAATCGATAATTGTAAGTTCCGTCGTAAGGTCGGGCCTGGGGATCATCTGAAGATGCAAATCACAACCTTACGTGGAAAGGTAGGCGCGAAGGTTTGGAAATTTTCAGGCCGCGCCAGCGTGAATGGCGAAATGGCCGCTGAGGCAGAGTTTACAGCCATGATGGACCTTTCGAATGTGGTGCCGTCGTGAGCGATACATTTATTCACCCCAGCGCCATTGTTGAGGATGGGGTTGAGCTGGGCTTAGGCTGCCATATCGGGCCGTTCTGTCATGTTGGAAAAGATGTGTCTTTAGGCGATCGTGTGGTTTTGAAGAGCCATGTGGTTGTGACAGGGCGCACAGATATTGGTGATGACACTACCGTTTTTCCTTTCGCAGTGTTGGGAGAAATTCCGCAGGATAAAAAATTCAAGGGCGAGCAAACGCGGCTGCTTATCGGGGCCCGCAATTGTATCCGCGAGCATGTAACGATGAATACGGGCACCGAAGGCGGCGGTGGGATCACTCAGGTTGGCAATGATGGATTATTTTTGGCGGGCTGTCATGTTGCGCATGATGCACTGCTTGCGGATCGGATTATCGTTGTAAACAGCGCGGCGATCGGTGGGCATTGCATAATAGAAGATGATGTTTTGGTGGGGGGCTTGGCGGGTATCCATCAATTTGTGCGTATTGGTCGAGGGGCAATTATTGGCGCCCTAACGATGGTGACCAATGATGTTATCCCCTATGGTCTGGTGCAAGCGCCACGGGGGCAGTTAGACGGGTTGAACCTTGTTGGCCTAAAGCGCCGCGGCGTCTCGCGGGGGGATATAACCGCATTACGGGCCGCGTTTCAAATGTTGGCGCAGGGCGATGGAACCTTTCAAGACCGCGCAAAACGGTTGGGCGATGAAACCGATAGCGATTACGTCCAGCATATTGTTGATTTCGTAACGGCCTCGTCGGATCGCTCTTTTCTCACCCCAGGTGAGTGATATGACGGGGCGCTTGGCGATCCTCGCAGGTTCGGGCGTTTTGCCAACGCTGGTGGCGCAGGCACACCCGCAGGCTATGTTTTGTGGTTTTCAACACCTCAGCTATGACCGGCCCGCACATGCGATTAATTTCTTTTCTTTGGAACGTTTGGGGGCGCTTTTTGACAGCCTGCGCGCAGCTGGCGTGACAAAGGTTGTTTTGGCCGGTGCAATGCAACGACCCGCGTTTGATCCCGAGCTGTTTGATGCCTTCACGCGCGCCGTAATTCCTGATCTTTCAAAAGCCATGCGGCAAGGGGATGATTTCTTATTACGCTTTGTGATCGGTTTGTTTGAAAGTCAAGGTTTTGATATTGTTGGGGCGGATCAACTTGTGCCGAATATAACCGCTGAGCCGGGTCTGCTATTGGGAAAAATGAGTAGAGATTATGCGGATGAGGTCCAAAAAGCCGATCATGTATTGAAATCACTTGCCGCTGTAGATGTGGGGCAAGGGGTCGTGGTGGAAGCAGGGCAGTTATTGGCAATAGAGACGCTACAAGGGACTGACTTTATGTTAAAAACGGTCGCCCAGACAGCCGCTGCGTTGCGCAATCCGGACCGTGGGATTTTTGTGAAGCGGCCCAAAGCCGGCCAGGATTTACGCGCGGATATGCCCGCGATCGGGGTGGATACCCTATCACATGTTGCTGCCGCAGGGCTTGCTGGCATCGTTGTTACACCGAAAAAAGTTCTTCTGCTTGAGCGTGAGAAAATAACCCAACGTTGTTCTGAGTTGAATATTTTCCTGCAGGCCCGTGAGAGCACGCAATGAAGATTTTTTTGCTCGCGGGAGAGGCCTCTGGCGATAAACTTGGGGCAGCGCTGATGGCGGGCCTTCTCAAACACATGCCCAATGCGCCCGAATTCTACGGGGTCGGCGGGCCATTGATGGAACAGGCGGGCTTAAAAACTTTATTTCCAATGTCTGATATCTCCTTGATGGGAATTTCAGAGATCTTGTCAAAATACAGGTTTTTAAAACGGCGCATTGCAGAAGCGGCGGATGCGGTGATAGACGGGAGGGCGGATGTGTTGATTACAATTGACCTGCCCGAATTTTCGCTGCGCCTTGCCAAAGCTGTTCGACGCAGAAAGCAGGTTCCGAGTGTTCATTATGTTGCGCCAACGGTTTGGGCCTGGCGGCCTGGGCGTGCGCGGAAAATGTCACCTTTCGTGGATCATGTTTTGGCGCTTTTTCCATTTGAGCCACCCTATATGCAGGCCGCGGGTATGAGTTGTGATTTTGTGGGGCATCCCGTTGTCAACGATCCCCGTGCCACGCGCGATGAAGCTCAACGGTTTCGGGCAGAAACGGGTATTAATGACGCGCCAATGATCTTATGCTTGCCCGGATCACGCGGTTCAGAGATCAAACGCCTGGCGCCTGTGTTTGGAAAAGTAGTCGAAAAACTGCATGCAGCTCGCCCTGATTTGAGATTTGTATTGCCGATGGCGGCGTCGGTTGTGACTTTGGTGAAGGACCAGATCGCGACCTGGCCGGTTAAGCCGATTCTCATTGAACCACGCTCAAATGCGCAAGCTCACAGGCAAAAGCGCGCCGCATTTCAGGCTGCAGATGTGGCTCTTGCGGCTTCAGGCACCGTATCTTTAGAACTTGCTGCCACGCTTACCCCCATGGTGATTGCCTATGATATGGGGTTTTTGTCGCGGCAAATCATAGGACGCATGCTAAAGGTCGAAACGGTGAGTTTGGTCAATTTGATTACAGATAGCAAATCTATCCCCGAATTCATCGCCGAGAATTGTCGGGAAGAGTTGATCACGCCAAGCGTTTTAAAGGTGCTTGACGATCCAATGGGACAGATCCAAGCTATGCACAGCACAATGCAGGCGCTTGGACAAAACGGTCACCCGCCGGGCGAACGGGCGGCGCAATCAGTCATTAAGTTTCTAGCAGCCCAATAATATTATTGATTTGATATTTTATTGAATCCGGCAGTAAATCCGCTGAGCGATAGGTTTAAATTTAAGGCTTTGTCTGGCGCATCCATATGACGGATCGTAATGACAGATTGATTGCCCGCCTTCATCAATGCAATATCGCCTTCAGTTAGACCGATGCGTGCGATGCATCCGATTTCTGTGCAGAATGAATAGGGGTAACTTTTTGTTGTTTCTGTATCAAAGCCAATCGTCATGCGTGCTGTTAAAAGCGTTTTAAGCGGCACGATAATTGTTGCACCGGCGATTGCGGCTTGTCCCTGTGGAAGCGGAAAGACCATAATCTCGCTTAATGGATTACCTTCATTATTGACCAATAATTGAAACAATTCGCATGGATCTTGCCCGTTCTCGCTGCGTATGCAGCGCATGTTCCAATCGCCTAACCGTTCAGCAATATAGGGTTGGCCGATATTTGGAACTTCTATATTCAAACCAAGTGACAATGACTCTGCCGCATTCTGCTCAGATTGTTGAGCATGTACGAAGGACGCCATACAAAGACTTATGGCGCCAAGAGCGTTGCGGATCGAAATGCGAAAATTCATATTTTACTTCCAATGTTTACTGGGCCACTGTTCGACCCGTTTCTGACCCTCTTATATGTTCATGAGCGGCTTGTGACGCAAGCTTTATTGTAAAATTGGGTATTATGCTGGGAGGTAAACGGTATCGCAGCGCCGTTCATTGGAAAGTTTAGATCGACGCGCTCGCGTACAGGTGGTTGATACGCATTGATCTGTAACGTCAAATAGGTTTTGAATTTTGCGCTGTTTTAGGCGCAGCTGACCGTCGAATATACTTATGTTTTCATTGGTTCTAAGCCCTAAGTTTCAATCTGACTGGGGGTAAAGCTTTTAGGAGCGCTTGCGTTGTTCAAAGCGCGGCAACATCGCTGAAAAATCTTTTCCAAGGCCATCTTCGTCTTCTACGAAAGTTTGATAGAGCTGCGTTGCTGCTTGCCCGAGCGGCGTGTCAGCCGCCACTGCTTGCGCGGCTTGTTGGCTGAGACGAAGATCCTTGAGCATCAATTCTGACGAAAATCCGGGCTGATAGCCATTATCTGCGGGCGAATTCGGCCCAATACCCGGCGCAGGGCAATAGGCATTCATCGACCAGCTATATCCCGAGGAGGTGCTAACCACATCAAACATTGATTGACGGTCTAGCCCCAATTTATCGGCCAGCGCGAAGGCTTCGCAAGTTACAACCATGGTTGCGCCAAGGATCATATTATTGCAGATTTTAGCCGCTTGCCCATTGCCGCTTTTACCGCAGTGAACAGATTTTTGACCCATAACGTCAAATAGTGGTTTTGCGGTATGGAATGCTGTCTCAGCTCCGCCGACCATAAAGGTAAGCGTGCCTGCTGAAGCGCCGCCGATGCCGCCGGAGACGGGTGCATCCAAGCTCGCGATATTGGCGGCATTGGCCATTTCGCTTACATCCCTTGCGCTTTGCACATCGACTGTCGAGCAATCCAGAAAAATGCTATCTGCGCGCATATCCGGTATAATCTGGGCCGCAATAGATTTTAGAATTGCGCCGTTCGGCAGCATGGTAATCACGATATCGGCGCCGGTTGCGGCGGCAGTGGCCGAATCCATGATTTCAACCCCCTCGGCATGCACGCTCACCGTATCAAATCCGCGCACCATATGGCCTGCATGTGCAAGGTTTTCCGCCATTGGGCGCCCCATATTTCCAAGGCCAATAAATCCAATTTGCATTTAACTCTCCTTCACGTTCAATTCCAAAGCGTCCAATGGGGCCAACATGCTCTGGCTGGCCTTTTGCGGGACCTCTGTCAGATTATATTGCCAATGCGGGTTCCTGTCTTTGTCGATAATCGCCGCGCGAACACCTTCTAAAAAATCACCAATCTCCATAGAGCGCGCGGTAAACCTGTATTCATATTGCAAAGCGCGCAAGATATCGGGGCCTTCATCGCGCAATTGGCGCAGCAGCAAAATTGTACTGGCCATCGATAAAGGTGCGTTTCTGCTTACCATTTTTAGACTTTTTTGACTGAATTCATCATCGCTCGTGGTGAGGGAAGAGATCAATCCCGCCAATGTTTCATTCGAGAAATGCCGATCTATTTGCGTTTGAAGGGCTTTTAATTCGCTGCTGGGCGCAGGCTGGGCCGCGTTGGCGATATGCTCGGTATTTCCCGTTTTCTCTAAAGTTTCGATCAAGGTTTTCCAGTGACTTAGTGGAATGAAGTGATCCGCAAAGCCGGCATATATCGCATCTGCAGCGGCCATCCTTGCCGCTGTTAAACCCAAATATTCGCCCAAATAGCCCGGAGCGCAGGCAAGAATATAGGATCCGCCCACATCGGGGATCAACCCGATGCCACATTCTGGCATCGCAATTTGGCTGGTTTCTCCCACAATACGGTGGCTGCCATGGCATGAAATTCCAACGCCTCCGCCCATCGTAAACCCTTGCATGAACGCGATATAGGGTTTGGGGTAATGATAGATTAATGCGTTCAGGCGATATTCAGCCGCCCAAAACGCCTGCCCATATGCATAATCCCCTTGGCGGCCGGTCTTGTATAATTCAGAAATATCTCCCCCAGAACAAAAAGCCCGATCGCCCTGTGCATCAATAATCACTACCTCGATATCATTTTTATCGCGCCAGGTCAGCAGCGCCCGCTCGATCGCGCTGCACATATCAGCAGTGATGGCATTAAGCGCCTCGGGCCGTTGTAAGGTGATACGCCCGGCGTGACCAATCTGGCGAATAGAGATATCGCTCATCTATCTGCCAGCATTTGGCGCGCAATAATCATCCGCATGATTTCGTTGGTGCCTTCCAAAATTTGGTGGACGCGCAAATCACGAACGATTTTTTCAATGCCGTAATCGGCAAGATATCCATAGCCACCATGCAATTGCAGGCATTGATTGGCAGTTTCAAAGGCATTGTCGGTGACCATGAGCTTTGCCATAGCGCAGAATTTTGTGGCATCCGGGGCCTGCATGTCTAATTTCCACGCGGCTTGGCGCAAGAAGCTGCGCGCGGCTTGCAGCTTTACTTCCATATCCGCCAAGTTGAACTGTAGGGCTTGAAATTGATCAATCGTTTTGCCGAAGGCCTTGCGCTCTCCCATATAGGCCAGCGTGGCTTGCAAAGCCTGTTCCGCGCCGCCCAAGGCGCTTGCTGCAATATTCAAGCGGCCACCATCCAGCCCAGCCATCGCATAGTGAAACCCTTTGCCTTCTTCACCCAGCAGATTTTGAGCAGGAATTGGACATGCGTCAAACTGAACTTGCGCCGTGGGCTGCGCGCGCCAGCCCATTTTATCCTCAAGAGCACCATAGCTTAGCCCATCGCTGCCCGCTTCAACTATGAAAGCCGAGACACCTTTTGGACCCTCGGCCCCGGTGCGGGCCATTACAATATAGGCATCTGAATACCCCCCACCCGAGATAAAGGCTTTGGTTCCGTTAAGCCGATACCCTTCATTGGTACGCGTGGCTTGACTGCGCAGCGCTGCCGCGTCTGATCCCGAACCTGGTTCGGTCAGACAATAGCTGAAAATCAAATCCATTTGGCATAAGCGCGGCAACCATCTTGCGCGGGTTTCTGGATCGCCGTAACGATCGATCATGCCGCCACACATATTGTGAATTGATAAAAACGCCGAGACTGACGGGCAGGCCATTGCCAAAGCTTCAAACACTAAGGTCGCATCTAGCCGACTTAAGCCGGATCCCCCCATCTCGTCGGAGACATAAATACCGCCCAAACCCAGCTGCGCGACTTTAGGCCACAGCTCTTTTGGAATGGTGCCTTGATTTTCCCAATCGCGCGCAAAGGGGGCGATATGCTCTTGGCCAAACTCATAAGCCATATCAAAGATGGCGGTTTGTTCGCTGCTTAACGAAAAATCCAAAGAAGTCCTCCTGCATGTGTGTTGTTAAGGTGCGGTGGCATGATTGGCGCTTTCCTGACCTCTATGCAAGCCACAAGATGGCAAGTGAGCTTGCGGCTTAGGCCGCTTTGCGCGTTTGCTCACATGCCCATTTGACCGGCTCAGATTCGAGAGGGGTAAGCCGCTAGAGTGGTGCAGCTTACCCAGATGCGTTAATCCATCGCTTTAAAGTTAAACTCGCCGCCTTCTTTGATCCCAGAGGGCCATCTAGACGTGATGGTTTTGGTTCTTGTATAGAATTTAAACGCGTCGGGCCCGTGTTGGTTCAAATCGCCAAACACGGATTTTTTCCAACCACCAAAAGTGTGATAGGCAAGGGGCACTGGGATTGGAACGTTAATACCGACCATGCCAATATTGATCCGATTGGCAAAATCGCGCGCCGCATCTCCATCGCGCGTGAAAATTGCCGTGCCATTGCCATATTCATGATCCATAGCCAATGAGATGGCTTCTTCATAGCTTCCGGCGCGTACTGTGCTGAGAACTGGGCCAAAAATTTCCTTTTTATAGATGTCCATTTCTGGAGTGACCCGGTCAAAAAGATGCGGGCCAACAAAAAATCCATCTTCATAGCCTTGCAGGCTGAAATCACGCCCATCGACAACTAATTCCGCGCCTTGCTTTATGCCGCTTTCTACCAATCCCAGAATATTTTGTTGCGCAGCTTTGGTGACAACCGGGCCATAATCAACCTCATCGTCCGCCGTGTAAGGGCCAACTTTCAGTTTTTCAATACGCGGCACTAATTTTTCAATCAGGCGGTCAGCGGTTTCATCGCCTACAGGCACCGCAACCGAAATCGCCATACAGCGCTCGCCTGCAGCCCCATATCCGGCGCCTATCAACGCATCGGCTGCCTGATCCATATCCGCATCTGGCATGATGATCATATGGTTCTTGGCACCACCAAAGCACTGAACGCGTTTGCCATTGCTGCAGCCGCGCCCGTAAATATACTCGGCGATCGGCGTTGATCCGACAAATCCGATCGATTGGATCACAGGATTGTCCAAAATCGCGTCAACCGCTTCTTTATCGCCATTCACCACTTGTAAAACGCCTTTTGGCAACCCTGCCTCCTCCATCAGCTCCGCAAGCATTAAAGGCACTGAAGGGTCTCTTTCTGATGGTTTGAGAATGAAGGCATTGCCGCAGACAATCGCCGGCGCAAACATCCACATCGGGATCATTGCGGGAAAGTTGAATGGGGTTATTCCAGCCGTAACCCCTAATGCCTGACGCATCGAATACATATCAATGCCAGGGCCGGCGCTATCGGTGAATTCGCCCTTGAGCATTTGCGGTGCACCGATGCAATATTCCACCACTTCCAAACCGCGCTGCACATCGCCTTTGGCATCTGGCAGAGTTTTGCCATGTTCCCGGCTAAGCGCTTCGGCAAGTTGATCCATATCACGGTTCAGCAGGTCGACAAATTTCATCATGACGCGGGCACGTCGCTGCGGGTTCACGGCCCCCCATGCGCGCTGCGCCGTTTCGGCAATTTCTACAGCCTGAGATATCTCGGCGGCTGACGCCAGAGGCACTTTTGCTTGCACCTCCCCGGTGGCGGGATTGTACACATCCGCAAAGCGCCCGGAGGTTCCTTTTACATGGGCCCCACCAATATAATGCGTTAATTCAGTCATGGTTTTCTCCTGTCAATTTGATGTGAGCATAGTCTTGCAAAAATGCTATGAACAGGGGCAATATCACAAATAGATAATGCATAAATGCAGGGTGTGATGGCGTGCAGCAAAATTGGGATGATATCAGAGTGTTTTTGGCTGTTGCCCGTCATGAAACCTTATCTGCCGCCGCACGTTCACTGCGGATCGATCCGGCCACGGTTGGGCGCCGTGTGACACGGCTGGAAGAGCGCGCGGGGGTTGTTTTATTTGCACGGTCTTCGGTTGGGTACGTGTTGACAGGATCGGGAGATCAGTTTTTGCGGCACGCATTATCGATGGAGGGCGCGATGGCAGATTTAGCGCGCGACTTGCAAGGCCGTGAAGGAACGTTGAGCGGCCAAATTCGGATAGGAGCGCCGGATGGCTGCGCAAATTTTGTGCTGCCGAAAGTCTGCGCGGATATCTCGCGTGCCAATCCTGATTTAGATATCCAGATTGTTTCCATGCCACGGGTTGTCAACTTGACCAAGCGCGAAGCCGATATGGCGATCGCAGTGAGCCCACCGAATTCCGCCCGTTTGAGCGTGCAAAAAATAACCGAATATAAATTGCATTTGGCCGCTTCTGAAGAGTATTTGGAAAAATTCGGGGCGCCGCAAACGTTATTAGATTTAAAAATGCATAAAATTATTGGCTATATAGCCGATATGATTTTTGACAAGGAATTAGATTATCAAAATTATCTTGGGCAAGATCGGGTGGTGTTGGGATCAAATTCAGTTTCTGTGCAGTATCATTGGCTGCGGGCAGGGGCGGGGATCGGGATCGCGCATGATTTCGCACTGCCATCTTCAGGTAGCCTGAAACGCATAATACCTGATCAGCTGTCTTTAACGCGAAGTTTCTATCTTTTACGCTATAAAGAAGATCATCGCCTTGAGCGTATGAACCGCCTCGCGCAGGCGCTTGTTGTCGGGATTCGGGCTGAAATCAGCCGATTAGAAGCCTTAGCTTGACAGCTGCCTGTTATGGCTTCAGCCTGAAGTTATGTGGTTGATTTAAAAATAAGAGGTGGTGGTATGTTTGTTCAGCACATTCTTAATACAAAAAATAACGCGAATTTGATCACGGTGCCTTTAAAGACAGATCTGTCTGAGGCCATTTCAATTCTTGTGGCGCATAAGATTGGTGTGGTTATCGTTTCAGAAACGGGCAAAGACGCGCTCGGTATCCTCTCTGAGAGGGATATCATTCGCGCATTATCCGAAGCCGGAACGACTGCTCTATCAGCGCCGGTTGAACAATTTATGTCGCGCCACGTTGTGACCTGCAGCCCACAAACAAGCGCGGATGATGTTTTGGCGCTGATGACGGAAAACCGGTTTCGTCATATGCCGGTTTTGGAAGCGGGTGCGTTGATCGGTTTGATCTCGCAGGGCGATGTGATTTTCGCCCAACTACAAGAGATTTTGATGGAGAAAGATGCGCTACAAGGCATGATTATGGGGCATTAGCCCCTTGCATTTGACCGCGGAATAATATTTGAGCGGCTTAAAACAGTAGCGAATGAGTGATAAGATGCGCATTGGTCTTTATCCTGGTACGTTTGACCCGATAACGCTCGGTCATATTGATATTATTCAACGCGCGGCGATGCTGGTGGATCGATTGGTGATCGGTGTGGCCATAAATCGCGATAAAGGGCCTTTGTTCACATTAGAAGAGCGCGTTGCCTTGATCGAGGCGGAATGTGCCGTTTTATCGCTGAAAACTGGTACAGAGATCGTGGCGCATCCGTTTGAAAACCTTTTGATCGATTGCGCCCGTGATGTAAAAGCGCAGGTTATCGTGCGTGGGTTGCGGGCGGTTGCCGATTTTGAATATGAATTTCAAATGGTGGGTATGAACCGGGCGATGGATTCATCGATCGAAACCGTCTTTCTAATGGCTGAAGCCAAACATCAAGCGATTGCGTCAAAATTGGTGAAGGAAATCGCCCGATTGGGCGGTGATGCGTCTAAATTTGTTACGCCGAAAGTTTTGGAAAGCTTGCAGACCAAACTTCCCAAGTGATCTCCGCCTCTGCTTAAAGAAACTTAGCCATTTGCGTAGCTGTGTCCAGCATACGGTTCGAAAAGCCCCATTCATTGTCATACCAAGACAGGATGCGGCACATCGTGCCTTCCATAACCTTTGTTTGATCCAACGCCACGATGCTTGAGCGGCTGTCGTGGTTGAAATCCATTGACACAAGAGGTTCATTGGTGGTGCCCAAAACGCCTTTTAACGCGCCTTCAGCAGCGGCCGCTTCAAGCGCGGCATTGATTTCGTTAATCGTGGTATCTCGACTGGCTTCAAATGTCAGATCTACGCAAGACACGTTCGGCGTTGGCACTCGGATGGAAACGCCATCCAATTTTCCCAACAAATCTGGCATCACCAACCCAACCGCGCGGGCCGCGCCAGTGGTGGTCGGGATCATGTTGAGCGCGGCAGAGCGCGCACGATAGAGATCTTTATGCATCGTGTCTAAAGTGGGTTGGTCGCCAGTGTAGCTATGGATCGTTGTCATAAAGCCCCGTTTCAAGCCGATACTGTCATTCAGCACCTGTGCCACCGGAGCAAGGCAATTTGTTGTACAGGACGCGTTAGAGATTACGATGTCTTGGTCGTTTAAAGCGCTGTGATTAACGCCATAGACGATGGTTTTATCAGCGTCTTTACAAGGGGCCGATACAATCACCCTGGCGGCACCATTTTCAAGATGCTGGGCGGCTGTGGCACGCTCTGTGAAAAACCCCGTGCATTCCAATACAATATCGACATCCTTCCAAGGCAGCTCGGTAGGATTGCGGATCGCTGTCACCGCGATTGGTCCATGACCAATATCAATAGAATTATCAGTGATTTTAATCTCAGCGCCGAACCGACCATGGACGCTGTCATATTTTAAAAGATGCGCATTTGTTTGAACAGGGCCAAGATCATTGATCGCTATAATTTCCAGATCATTGCGCGGATTTTCTGAAAATGCCCGCAAAATATTGCGACCAATGCGGCCAAAGCCATTAATAGCGATTTTTGTAGTCATCTCTGCCTCTGTCGTTTCTATTTAGTTAGCGCTAACATTTACAATTTACTCGGAAAGTCAACTGCAAATAGCCTGAATGCGGCGCATGGCCGTCGGTTTTATATAAGTTTTGATGAGCTTTGGGAGCAAGCCAAGCCGATAACTCCAACGCTACTGCTCTTTGACCCTTAAGTGGCCATAGCTATGCGGCGTGCAAAGGCGGTTTGGCCTTGATATGGTCAGTGCAGCAACTGCCCCATGGTCGCGGCAACATCTGCCATGCGGCATGAAAACCCCCATTCATTATCATACCATGCCAAGACGCGAACGGTGCGCCCTCCGATCACTTTGGTTTGATCCGGTGCAAAGATTGTCGAATAGGGCGTGTGGTTGAAATCGATCGAAACTTTTGGTTCTGGATCGTAGGAGAGTACATGCCCCATATGCCCTGCAGCAGCTTCTTCAATAACGGCATTCACCTCTTCAACCGTTACGGTTTTTGCCGCCTCAAATGTCAGGTCAACGGCTGATACATTGGGTGTTGGCACCCGCATTGCGGTGCCGTCCAGCTTACCGGAAAGCTCGGGCAGAACCTCTCCAAGGGCTTTGGCTGCCCCGGTTGAAGTGGGGATCATCGCCATCGCGGCTGCGCGGGCGCGGTAAAGATCATTATGTCGGCGGTCCAGCATTGGTTGATCACCAGTGTAAGAGTGGATCGTGGTCATAATCCCGCGCTCAATACCGATTGCATCATTTAACGTTTTCGCCAGCGGTGCGAGGCAATTGGTTGTGCAAGACCCATTTGAAACCAGCCGATGTTCGGCGCGCAGGTCGCGATGGTTCACGCCATAAACGATCGTTTTATCTACGTTTTTGGCGGGGGCCGAAATCAAAACGGATTTGGCACCTCTCTCCAGATGGATGGAAGATTTTAAACCATCATTAAACTGACCAGTGCATTCTAATACCACATCACAACCAGACCAATCTAGCGCGGCCGGGTCATAAGATGACATCACATGCATCGGTCCGCGGCCCAAATCAATCGTGTTCTCGGCAACACTTACCGTGCCGGGAAAGCGGCCATGAACGCTGTCATAGCGCAACAAATGCGCATTGGTTTCCACAGGGCCGGTGGCGTTGATCTTAACGACTTGGACATCATTTCTTGCGCTTTCCGCAATATGAGCCAATGTTGAGCGGCCGATCCGCCCGAAGCCGTTTATTCCCACTGTGACTGTCATCGCTTACCTCAATTTAATGAGGCATCTATAGAATGTTTAAATGGCGTTGGATACTGTTTATCTTCTATTTTCCAATATGTTAGCGATAACTTGTGCAGTTTAAAAAATGCTTGCGCTAACAATATGTTTTAAAAATAGTCCCGATGGGCCAACGGGCTTTGTGCGCCTAAATTTGCGACTCACCCGATGGCCTAAGTAAGAGCTATTTTGGTTAGCGAAGGTTTTCGGCGCAAGACGCAACAGCCTTTGCCGTTATTCCAAAATGTTCAAATAAAGTACCAGCTGGCGCAGAGGCTCCGAAACCTGACATGCCGATAAAGGCAGAACGATTTGCCCGTGCACGCTCGCCCAATAGCCATTGATCCCACCCTTGGCGGATCCCTGCTTCGATACCCACACGCACTGCGCTGCCCGCGGGCAAAACGGATCTGCGATAGCGCTCATCTTGCGCCGCGAATAATTCCATGCAGGGCATTGATACAACGCGCGTGCCAATGCCTTTTTCTTGCAAGATATTGCGTGCTGCAATGGCCAGGCTTACCTCCGAGCCGGTTGCGATCAAAATAACCTCGCGCTTGCCCCTTGCTTCTGCCAACACATAGGCGCCGCGGGCTGAGAGATTGGCCGTTTTATGGCTCAAACGTACGGTTGGCAGGTTTTGCCGCGACAGCGCCAATACAGAGGGTGTTTTTGGGCTGGTGAAGGCCAATTCCCAGGCTTCAGCCGTTTCAACGGCATCAGCAGGGCGGAAGACATATGTATTGGGCGTGGCGCGACTGATCGCCAAATGTTCGACCGGCTGATGAGTTGGTCCGTCTTCGCCCAAACCAATACTGTCATGCGTCATGACAAATACGGTTGGAACCTTCATCAGGGCCGCTAACCGCATTGCGGGGCGTGCGTAATCGGTAAAGCACATAAAAGTACCACCATAGGGGCGAATGCCCCCATGCAACGCCATTCCGTTCATCGCCGAGGCCATACCATGTTCACGAATGCCCCAATATACATAGCGGCCAGCGCGGTTATCGATATCAAAAGTGCTCATATCTTTCGAGCGCGTATTGTTTGATCCAGATAAATCTGCCGATCCGCCGACTGTTTCTTGCAGGATGGGGTTGATCACGTTTAACGCCAGTTCGCTCGATTTGCGGGTGGCTTGCTTTGGAGCTGTTTCCGAGATTTCTTTTTTGAACTTGCGGATAGCGGATGCAAGTTTGGTGGGCGCTTCATACGCATAGGCACGCGCAAACTCGGCTTGTTTGCTGGCGGATAGAGCCTCGAAACGCGCAGTCCATTGCGCATGCTCGGATTGGCCGCGGGCTCCAAAGCCTTCCCATGCAGATTTGATATCTTTGGGAATATCGAACGCGACGGATGACCAGCCATATGCTTCTTTAGTGTCTGCAATCATTTGTGGGTCGGTAAGCGCGCCATGGCCTTTTGACGTGTCTTGGGCACTTGATCCAAGAGCGATATGCGTTTTGCAAGCAATCATTGAGGGCTGTTTGGATTTTTTTGCCGCTGTGATCGCGTGGTCAATCGCTGCGGGATCATGGCCGTCAATTTCTTGCACATGCCAGCCTGAGGCAGTGAAACGCGCCAATTGATCAGTGCGGTCGGCCAAATCGACGCTGCCATCAATCGTGATGTTGTTATTATCCCAAAACACCACCAGTTTGCTTAAAGCATGGCGCCCGGCGAGCCCGATCGCCTCTTGGCTCACGCCTTCCATCAGACATCCATCGCCCGCTATCACATAGGTGAAATGATCCACAATTTTTTGACCATAGCGCGCGCGTTGTATTTCCTCTGCCATCGCGAATCCCACCGCGTTGGCGATTCCTTGACCGAGTGGCCCGGTTGTTGTCTCGATAGCATCAGACAGAAAATTCTCAGGGTGGCCCGCAGTTTTAGCGCCCAATTGGCGGAAATTTTTAAGCTCTTCGATCGGAAAATCTTTATAGCCCGTCAAATGGAGCAAGCTGTAAAGCAGCATTGACCCATGGCCGGCCGATAGAATGAAGCGATCGCGATCTGGCCAGGTGGGGTTTTGCGGATCGAACTTAAGATGCTTTTCATAGAGCACGGTAGCGACATCAGCCATGCCCATTGGCATTCCGGAATGGCCCGAATTTGCAGCGGCGATTGCATCCAATGTCAGGGTACGAATGGCACAGGCGTTCTGCCAATGGTCTGAATGCAAAGAACGTAGCGTTTGAATATCCATATCGGCATTATTTCCTATAAAAAGCGAAGAACGAGGGCTGCATAACAGCCCTGCCGCGAAGTTCAAGCAGAACCCGCAGCCTGAAACGGTGATTTACCATCACTGAGATATCTCGGCGATGGTTTTGAACGCGCTTTGCCGAAAGTTTCATCTGGATTTGAGCCGCATCAGAAGATATGCTTGATTTATAAAACGCGTGAAGAAGCAAAAGGTTAGGCGATGGAGCAAATTAAAGAATTCGAAAAGCGTATGGATGCTGCTCTTGATCATATCGCGGTGCATTTGAAATCGTTACCGCAAGCCAGTGATAAAAAAGATCACGCCTTCGCTGAACTTGACAGGTTAAAAGCTGATAATGCCGGCCTGAAATCAGAGCTTTCGGCGCTGGCAGAGCTAAAACCTGGATACGATAATCAGGAAATCATAAACAGGCTAAGCGCTGAGAAAGCGGATTTGGCGCAGCGCCTTGAAGCGTGCGAGCAAGCGCGCAAAGAGCAGGCGTTTGAAGTTCAACAACTCTATGAGGATTTGGCAAAACTGCTTGGCCGAACGAATATCTCAGAGAATGGAGAGGCATAAATGGCACGCGTAAATGTTGAGATCGGCAAGCGCCCCTTTGACGTGGCCTGCGAGCCGGGGCAAGAGGGGTTTTTGAAGGCTGCTGCGGCGCTGCTTGACGCGGAAGCCACCGAGCTTTCTGCCCAAATAGGGCGCCTTCCAGAACAACGCATGCTGTTAATGGCGGGGTTGATGTTGGCGGATAAGATGGCGACATTAAAGGTTCAGCTTGCACAAGCCGAAGAAAAACTTGCCCAATTTGCTGAAAATCAAACCGGAAATGACTCGGGGCGTTTGGATGCCGAAAGCCTGTCTATTCTCAACCGGCTTGTTGAGCGCGGCGAAGAATTGGCCGCACTCGGACGCTAAGTGGATGATTTAGGTGTGACGAGAGCAAATACGCTCAGCTTAGGGCACTTATCCGTTTGCTTCGCGAATTTTATCGGCGGCATCCTTGTCGAAGGCGACGTTATTCTCTGAAAAAAGCGTATCCAATTCACCCGATAAGGTCATCTCGGTAACAATATCGCATCCGCCGATAAATTCACCATTCACATAGAGTTGAGGAATCGTTGGCCAATCAGCAAATTCTTTGATTCCCTGACGGATCGCATCATCGGCCAAAACATTGATATCTTTGTAATCGACATCCATATAATTCAACACACCAGCGATACGGCTTGAAAACCCGCATTGCGGCATCTCTTTGGTGCCCTTCATGTACAGCACGACAGAATTTGATTTGATGGTCTCTTCTATTTGTACTTGAGTTTCGCTCATCTGGATCTCTCTTATTTACAGGTCAATGTTTTGTTTCTCTACAAAGCCGTCGGTGATTTTATGTTTTTGCTTCGGGTGTGCGTGATTTAAAGTTTAACTCAGGGCGCCTTAGTGGTTAAAGCGAGCGCGTGCAATTCGCCATGGGCGCCATCCATTTTACCCTTTAGCGCGGCATAAACAGATCTTTGCTGTTGAACCCGATTTTTGCCTCGGAAACTGGCGTCAATTACCTCGGCGGCATAATGGTTGCCGTCGCCCCTCAAATCTTTGATCGTGATATCAGCATCGGGAAATTCAGCCCGAATAAGATCTTCTATTTCCTGCGCCGTCATAGCCATGATGCAAGCCTCACTTTCTGCTCAAATGTAGGATGCGGCCAGTGGGTGTGCAAGAGCTGATCCGAAAAGAAAACACGCCCGGGCGCCTTCTGTCAATCTTGTCTAATCAAACAGGGTTCCAAAGCTCGAATTATAAAGCTCTGACAGCCCGCTTAGATCTGCTTGCGCGGATCCAAAGCGCAACTGATCGCCCTCAAACCGACCGATTGATGAAAGCGTCACGCCGGCTTGACCGGCCGCGATCATCAGCGCTTCAGCCTGATCAAAATTGCAAGCGATGAGATAGCGGGCTTGGTCTTCACCGAATAAATAGGACATATCTTCGCTTTGAATATAAAGCCCGGTGCCGGCTGCATGCGCCATTTCAAATGCTGCCAACGCCAAACCGCCATCGGATAAATCGCTGCAGGCCTTGATCAGCTCTCGGTTCTCTAAAATAAACTGACCATTGCGCCGCTCTTCATCAAGATCAACGCTTGGCGCATCTCCATCTGAGCGGTTGAAAACGCTGCTCAACAGCGCTGAGCAGCCCAAATGCGTGCCAGGTGATCCCAACAGCAAAGCTTCATGTCCGGCGCGCGCAACGCCGATAATCGGCTCGTCCTGCGCGCCCACCAGACCAACCGCGCCAATTGTCGGCGTTGGTAAGATCGCAGCGCCGTCGGTTTCATTATACAAACTCACATTTCCCGAAACAATTGGCATATTCAAAGCAGAAACGGCGGCGCTGATACCTTTGATTGCGCCCACAAACTGGCCCATGATTTCCGGTTTTTCTGGATTGCCAAAATTCATATTGTCAGTGGTAGCCAAAGGCGTTGCCCCCATGGCGCACAGGTTGCGATAGGCTTCTGCAACGGCTTGCTTGCCACCTTCAAACGGGTTGGCCTGTACATAGCGTGGCGTCACATCGCTGGTGAAGGCCAATTGTTTTTCGGTACCATGTACCCGAATAAGCCCCGCGCCCAAGCCCGGGCCCTGTACCGTATCGGCCATAACCTGACTGTCATATTGTTCATATACCCAACGTTTGCTTGCATAGTTCGGATCGCAGATCAAAGCCTTTAACGCGTCGATCGGAGCAAGATAAGGAACATCTGCCAAGGCCGCCGCAGGGGGCGTTTCAACCCATGGCCGATCATATTCGGGCGCATTACCAGAAAGGGCTTTGAGCGGCAAATCAGCTTTGGTTTCTCCGTTGAGGCAAATATGGAAACGGTCTTCTGCAATCGTTTCCCCGACAATCGCAAAATCAAGATCCCATTTTTCAAATACAGCCCGCGCTTCTCCTTCTTTTTCAGGCTGTAGCACCATCAGCATGCGTTCTTGAGATTCCGAAAGCATCATTTCATACGCAGTCATGTTCAATTCACGCGTCGGCACCTTCTCAAGGTCGAGCCGCACTCCCAAATTCCCCTTGTCCCCCATTTCTACCGCTGAGCAGGTCAAACCAGCCGCGCCCATATCTTGAATAGAAATCACCGCCCCGGTCTGCATCAGTTCCAGACAGGCTTCCATCAAGCGTTTTTCTGTAAACGGGTCACCAACTTGAACGGTGGGGCGTTTTTCGTCGATCGTATCGTCAAATTCAGCCGAAGCCATGGTGGCGCCGCCCACGCCGTCGCGGCCGGTTTTTGCGCCTAAATAAACGACGGGCATGCCAACACCAGAGGCTGCTGAATAGAAAATTTTATCTGCATCGGCCAAACCGGCGGCAAAGGCGTTAACCAAACAATTGCCGTTATAGGCAGGATCAAAGCGCAATTCGCCACCAACCGTCGGCACACCAAAACAATTTCCATAGCCGCCAATTCCGGCCACAACGCCATGCACCAATTGGCGCGTTTTGGGATGATCCACTGCGCCAAAGCTGAGTGCATTCATTGCCGCTATCGGTCGCGCACCCATCGTAAACACATCGCGTAAAATTCCGCCAACACCGGTTGCTGCACCTTGATAAGGTTCGATATAAGAGGGATGGTTGTGGCTTTCCATTTTAAACACAACGGCCTGTCCGTCGCCAATATCAACCACGCCAGCATTTTCCCCTGGGCCACAAATCACTTGTGGACCGCTAATAGGCAAGCTGCGCAGCCATTTTTTTGAAGATTTATACGAGCAATGCTCATTCCACATAGCCGAAAAGATACCCAATTCGGTGAAAGTCGGGGCGCGGCCGATGATCTCTAGAATCTTCTGATATTCATCTGGTGCAAGTCCATGGGCCGAAATAAGCTCATCTGAAATCTCTGGTTCGCGCATTCTGGCCCCTAATGATCATTTTCTGCACCTCATACGGGAAGCTTTTCGCAAGAGCAAGTAATCGGCCCAGGCAAAAGCGGCCGCGGGTTGGCCGGGAAGGGCAGGTGTGACGCTAAAATTTTGCTTATCGAAATCGCCAAGGATGAAATAATCGCTTGACTGTCAACACAACTCCTTCTCTTGTGAACGTCGGATTTTAAACTTTTTGATGAGGCCGCGATGCAGCTTTTAGCAAACCCTTATGTTGGCATGCGCGATGGGTTGAATATGCCGGAAATTCCCCGTCCCAGCGATGATGCTGCAACCCCGCAGACGCTTTTGGCGCGATGCCCCGTTGCCGCACCGACACCGATGAAACATTTGCAAGGGTTTGGCGGCGCTGGGGACGTGTTCATAAAAGACGAGCGCGGGCGCATGGGGTTGGGCAGTTTCAAGGCGCTGGGAGCGGCTTATGTAATAGCGCAAGCAGCCCAAAAACGTAATCTGACAGGTGAAACTTTTGTCACCGCTAGTGCCGGGAATCATGGTCTTTCTGTGGCGGCAGGGGCCAAGGTTTTTGGCGCGAAGGCGGTGGTGTATCTTTCAGACACGGTGCCTGAAAGCTTTGCAGAAAAATTGCGCGGCCATGACGCAGAGGTCGTGCGGGCTGGTGATAATTATGAAGCCAGTCTGCAGGCCGCGCTCTTGGCGGCGTCCGAGAATGGATGGGTTTTATTATCGGATACGTCTTGGGCCGAGTATCTAGAGACACCGCATCAGCTGATGGAGGGGTATTTGGTTATGGCGGCGGAGGCAGTTGAGCAAATGCAAAGCCCGCCGACCCATATTCTTTTGCAGGCCGGCGTTGGGGGCTTGGCCTCTGCCGCTGCTGGCTATTTTAGAAAAATCTGGGGCAGCGCGCCGCAAATTATCGTTGTTGAACCCGACGCCGCGCCGGCGCTTTACAACAGCATCAAAGCGGGCAAATCCAAAATCACCTTGGGGCCAGTGTCCACTATGGGCCGTTTGGATTGTAAAGAGCCCTCATTGATCGCGCTTCAAGGATTGGCAGAAGATGCAGATCTGTTTTGTTTGATTTCGGATGCAGAGGCAGAAGCAGTTTTGCCGCATCTCAACGCGCTTGATCTTGAAACCACGCCCTCTGGCGCAGCCGGTTTAGCGGCGATGTTCCAAAATATCGAAGGTATTGGTGATGAGTCGCGCGTTTTATGCGTGCTCAGCGAGGCCAGTGATTCCTGATGCGCGGGTTTGAAACCGCAGAATTCGAAGGCCGCGTTTCGCGGGCTCAGGCCGCGATGCGGTCGGCGGGGTTGGATGCGATGTTTTTGACAACCGAGCCAGAAATACGTTATTTTACCGGCTATTTAACCCGATTTTGGGAAAGCCCGTCGCGCCCTTGGTTTTTGCTCTTGCCTCAATCCGGCAAGCCGGTAGCGGTTATTCCATCGATTGGTGCGGCATTGATGTCAAAGACCTGGATTACGGATATCAGAACCTGGTCTTCCCCAGACCTAGAGAATGACGGGTTAAGCTTGCTGGCCTCTGCGATCAAAGATCGGGTTTCAAAATCTGGCCGCATCGCGGTGCCATCGGGGCATGAAACGCATTTACGCATGCCTTTAGGCGATTTTGAGCGCTTGAAAGCTGCCTTGCCCCTATACGAGTTTACCTCAGACCAAGGGATCATGCGCTCCCTCCGGATGGTCAAGTCAGAGGCTGAGATTGCCAAAATCAAAACGGCCTGCGAGATTGCCGGCCGCGCCTTTGACAGGGTACCCGAGATTGCACAGCAAGGCAGGCCGGTAGACGCAGTTTTTCGTGACTTCCAGAGCCTTTGTTTACAAGAGGGAGCTGATTGGGTCCCCTATCTTGCCGGGGGCCATGGCCCCTTAGGATATGATGATGTGATCTCGCCCGCTGGACCTGAACTGTTGCAGCCAGGCGATGCGTTGATGCTTGACACCGGCTTGGTTCATGATGGGTATTTTTGCGATTTTGATCGAAATTTTGTGGCGGGGAAACCGGCGCCCGAGCTCAGCGCGGCTTGGGACAGGTTATTAGAGGCTGTTGAGGCGGGCAAAGAAGCGGCGATGCCCGGAAAAACTGCTGCAGATGTGTTTCACGCGATGGATAAAATTGTGACCGGCGGCAAGGGAACCGGCGATGCGGGGCGCTTGGGTCATGGGTTGGGAATGCAATTGACCGAATGGCCTTCGTTGATTGCGGCGGATCAGACCATTTTACAAGAGGGTATGGTGCTGACATTAGAGCCGGGTATAGCCATTCCCGGGGGCGGTTTGCTGGTCCATGAGGATGATTTTGTTATCCGCGAGGCTGGCCCCGAACAATTGTCGCCCGTAGCTTCGCTTAGCCTTCCCCGGCTGGATTGATGGCTGGGCCGTTTCCTTACGCCTTAGGCCAACCGGTTGGCGCGAGGGCAAATATGGGTCTAATCACGTTACAAGCCGACGAAACCATTGAATATGATATGCGGCGCTTGATGCCACAAGAGGGCGTGGGCTTTTACGTTTCGCGCATACGCAGTGCGCCAGATGTCACGGCGGAAACCTTGGCTCAAATGGAACAAGATTTGCCAGCGGCGGCAGGATTGCTGCCCAATCCTATCGATTTTGATGTTGTTGGCTATGGGTGCACCTCGGGAACATCGGTGATCGGGCCAGCGCGCATTGCTGAATTGATCATTCGCCATTGTCGCACAAAACAAGTCAGCGATCCATTGACGGCGTTGATTGCAGCCTGTCACGCGATGCAGATCAAGCGCCTTGCTGTTTTGTCACCCTACATTGAAGATGTGTCAAAAACGTTGCGTCGCCGATTGCTGGAGGCGCATATTGAAACGCCGCTTTTTGGATCATTTGAAGAGCCGTTGGAAACCAATGTGGCGCGTATTTCTCATCACTCAGTGGTTGAAGCGGCCTGCGCGCTCTGGTCTGATCAAAACGTGGATGCGCTGTTCTTATCCTGTACCAATCTGCAAACATTTGAGGCTATTCCAGAGATTGAAACTGTTATAAACGCGCCCGTTTTATCTTCTAATCAAGTGCTGGCATGGCACATGCAATCTTTATCTGGATTGTTGGGTTTGCATCATGGGCCAGGGAGGCTATTTGCACGCTGAGCTTGACGGCGCCGGTTCTTTTGCACCAATCAAAATGCACAGGCAACACGGTTCCGTTGCAATTGTCCATTTTGAAGGTTTTGAAAAAAAGAGGCCGAGACAATGAAGGCTCGGCCAGGTCCAACAGGGAGTATAAAAACAATCATATCGCTTTCGAAGATGCACATAATCTGTGCGCTGTGGTTAATCAACAAGCATGGACCCCTATAGATTGCATGCCCGCCATGCAAAAAATGCATGGCAAGGTCGTTGATTATAGCGAAGCGTCGCGCAGTTTGCGGCGATGCTCAATAATTTCAGAAAGAACAAAATCTCGAAAAGCATCTATGCGCTTCGAATGCCGTAACTCTTCAGGATAGGCCAGATAAACCGGCACTTCCACGCTTTCCAGTTCTGGCAAAACTCTTGTAACACCTTCAAAATCTTGGGTAACATAATCGGGTAAAACACCAATACCCAGATGGTGAATAACGGCTTGCAAAACGCCGAAATAGTTATTCACGGTTAACATCGAAGGCAAATTATAGGTCATCAGCTTTTGAACGAGCTGCAGACCTGCACCCACCTGCGCTGATTTTGTGTTTTGACAAATTAACCGATGATGCCGCATATCCTCAATTTGCTCTGGTGGACCATGCGCAGCCAAATATTCTGGCGATGCGTAAAGCCGCATACGCACGCTCATCAACCGTTTTCTGATTAAATCGGCCTGGCTTGGTTCTTTCATGCGAATGGCAACATCGGCTTCGCGCATAGGCAAATCAAGCACCCGTTCTTCGAGCATCAGATCAATCTTTAAATCCGGATAGTTCTCGTAAAGTTTTGGAAGCCGTGGCGCCAACCACAAGGATCCAAAGCCCGTCGTGGTGGTAACTCTAAGTTCTCCAAAAACTTCTTCTTCGCTGTCTCTGATACGCGCCGCAGCCGCCTCTAAACGCTTATTCATGGAAATTGTTGCGTCAAACAATAATTCGCCTTGCTCGGTGAGAATAAGGCCCCGCGCGTGGCGATGAAACAGCGTGGTATTCAGACTTTCTTCTAACGCACGAATTTGACGACTCACCGCGCTTTGTGACAGCCGCAAAGTATCCCCTGCATGCGTCAGACTGCCCGCATCCGCAACGGCGTGAAAAATTCTAAGTTTATCCCAATCCATAAAAGCTACCTGCTTTGCTGCGCGCCTACGCTGTCTTCATCGCCGTAACAAAACCGTATGGTGTGACGTTACGGCTCAATTTACTTCTAGCTAAGTCAGTGTGCATGACCTATTATTAGTAAATAGAATTGCGGAACCAAAGGCAAGCCTGGGAGGGAACGCTATGGGAAGACTTGATGTTTCTTTGGACGATAAATTTGATATTGCCAAACATCAGGTGCTTTTGAACGGCACGCAAGCTCTGGTTCGCTTGATGATCGCGCAGCGCGCGCGTGATGAGTCCAAGGGTTGGAATACAGCGGGCTATGTAACAGGGTATCGCGGCTCTCCGCTGGGCGCTGTTGATTTTCAAATGAAGCGGGCCGCTCAGGCTTTGGACAGGGCCAATATTACGTTTCAGGAAGGTCTTAACGAGGATCTTGCTGCAACGGCGCTTTGGGGTACGCAACAAGCGGAATTGCGCGGCGAAGGCCTTTATGACGGTGTGTTCGGGCTTTGGTATGGCAAGGGGCCCGGGGTCGATCGTTCGGGGGATGTGATGCGCCACGTCAATATGGCCGGCACCAGCGCAAAAGGCGGAGTGATCATGGCGATGGGCGATGATCACACAGGGGAAAGCTCGACTACATTGCATCAATCTGAATGGGCAATGATGGATGCCCATATGCCCATCGTCAGCCCAGCCGGCGTTCAAGAAATTTTAGATTACGGCCATTACGGCTATGAGCTTTCTCGTTTTAGCGGGCTTTGGGTCGGGTTGAAAACGATGAAAGATACGGTTGAAGTTACCTCGGTGGTGGATGGGAATCCCCATCGTTTGGCCTTCATCACACCTACGGTTGAGATGCCCGAAGACGGGCTGAATATCCGCTTGATTGACACGCCTGCCCAACAAGAAGAACGGTTATTGACCTATAAGGTGGCCGCAGCCGAGGCGTTTTCGCGCGCGAATAAAATGGACAAACGCCTTTTAGGGCAAACAGGCGCCAAGATTGGCTTTGTAGCCGCGGGTAAAAACTGGTTGGATTTGATCCATGCTCTTTCTCTGTTGAATATCGATGAGGCAGAGGCCGAGCGGCGCGGTATTACAGCATATAAAGTGGGGCAAACATGGCCGCTTGATCAACGCTCGCTTCGCGAATGGGCCGATGGGCTCGATGTGATCATTGTTGTGGAAGAAAAGCGCAAACTGATCGAGCCCCAAATCAAAGAGGCTTTGTTTGATGATTTGCAAGGGCGCCGCGTTTATGGCGCGCGTCATGGGCTGACGGGGGCGCAACTTTTTACGGAAGTGGGCGCATTAGATCCGGTGGAAATTGCTGAAAAACTGGGACAAGTTTTGCGCGAAGAGGGCGCCGCCAGTTCAGAGGTTTTGGCAGGTCTGGCGCAGTTAGAGGCTGCCAAGCGTGCCGATAATGCCAGCGAGACTGCAGCGCGTATTCCTTATTTTTGTGCAGGATGCCCGCATAATAGCTCCACCAAGTTGCCCGAGGGTGCCCGCGCTTATGCTGGCATCGGCTGTCATTACATGGCGCAATGGATGGATCGGGAAACGCTTGGCTATACCCATATGGGAGGCGAGGGTGCCAATTGGATTGGCGAGTCGGCCTTTTCAACCCGCAAACACGTATTTCAGAATATTGGTGATGGCACCTATAACCATTCGGGAATTCAAGCGATCCGCGCGGCTGTGGCGGCTGGCACCAACATAACCTATAAAATCCTGTTTAATGACGCGGTCGCGATGACCGGAGGTCAGGGAAATGACGGCGGACTTTCCGCCGCTCGGATAGCCCGCGAAGTTCTGGCGATGGGGATTGAAACGGTTGCCCTGGTCTATGATGATAAGGAAGAGCTTGACCTGAGTGCGTTTCCCAAAGACATCAGCAAAGACGACAGAACGCAGCTGTTATCGGTTCAAAAGAGGCTGTCTGAAACCGAGGGCGTTTCTGTTCTTATTTATGTTCAAACCTGCGCAGCAGAAAAGCGACGGCGGCGCAAGCGTGGAAAATTCCCTGATCCTAATAAGCGGATTTTTATCAATTCAGACGTCTGTGAAGGTTGCGGTGATTGCGGTGTTCAATCCAATTGCGTGGCAATCGCGCCCTTGGAAACCGCCTTTGGCCGCAAACGGATGATCGATCAATCCGCCTGCAATAAAGATTTCAGCTGTGTGAGCGGCTTTTGCCCATCCTTTGTAACATTAGAGGGGGCGACACCCAGAAAAGCGGCCACAACCGCTTTGGATTTGCCCGAGATGCCGCTTCCCCCACTTGCACCGATTGAGGGAACTTGGAATGTGGTGGTGACGGGCATTGGCGGTACTGGCGTTGTGACTTTGGGTGCGGTGATTGCGCAGGCCGCCCAGCTTGACGGCAAAGGCGCCGGCATGATGGAGATGGCCGGCTTGGCGCAAAAAGGCGGCGCGGTGCATATCCATTGCCGCTTGGCAGAAAAACCTGCGGATATCAGCGCGATACGCGTGGCCACTGGCGAATGTGATGTTTTGATCGGTGGCGATTTAGTGGTCAGCGCCGGCGCTAAAACATTGGGGTTAACGCAGAGCGGGCGTACCGGAGCAGTGGTGAATTCGCATGAGGCTGTGAGCGGCGAATTTACCCGCGACACCGAATTTCAAATCCCCCATGACCGTTTGAGCCTTTCATTAGAGGCGCGCTTGCAAAAAAGATTGGATTTGTTTGATGCCTCAGCCTTAGCCGAGACATTGCTGGGGGATTCTATATTCTCGAATATGATGGTGCTTGGCGGCGCCTGGCAACGTGGATATTTACCCCTTAGTCATGATGCACTTAAAGCTGCGATCGAGCTTAACGGGGCTGCTGTAGAAAAAAACCTGCGGGCGTTCGAGCTGGGCAGATGGGCGGTGTTACACTTGAGCGAAGCGCAGAAACTCTTGACCCCGAGTTTGATCAAATTGCCGCAAACATTGGATGAAAAAATCGCCACACGCGCGGATCATTTGAAAGCCTATCAAGGCCGCCGGTTGCGAAAGCGCTATTTGGAATTGGTCACGAAAATCGAAGATCCTGATTTGAAAGAACAGGTCGCCAAAGCCTATCACAAGCTTTTGGCTTATAAGGATGAATATGAAGTTGCGCGCCTGCACCGGCTGACCCGCGCCAAGGCTGCAGAGCAATTTGAAAATATAGACCGGATTACCTATCACCTTGCCCCTCCCTTGCTCAGCAAATTGGGCCCGGATGGGCGCCCGTTGAAGCGGCAATTTGGCGCTTGGATTGAAAAAGCCTTTGGTGTGTTGGCGCGCTTCAAGTTTTTGCGGGGAACCCCTTTTGACGTGTTTGGCTATAGCGTTGAGCGCAGAATGGAGCGAGATTTGATCAAACAATATGAAGCTGATTTGAGCGCGTTTGCCTTTTCTGATGGGCCGGCTGATATTGCGGCCCTCAAAGAACTGGCTGAATTGCCTTTGCAAATTCGTGGCTTTGGCCCGGTAAAGTTCTCAAATTATGAAAAAGCCGCAAAGCGGCGTCTTGAATTGCTTGACGTTTTACGCAATCCTCCGCCCACGGTTACGCAAGCGGCAGAATAGGCGGCTCTGCTTCGCTTTGTTTTAACGTTGATCCATGCCTGAAAACGGAAGGGTTTATTTGTGCTAAAGCTTCCGCGCATTGCCCGCGACATCAGTTATTCGTATTCCGCGCAAACAAAAGCCGGTAAAACCGTTATTAAATTGATGGAAAATACAACCGGGCGTCTTCGCTTGATAAAGCGCGCACGGGGATACGAACAAGAAGTCGCGAACGGGCGTGATTTTTGGCAGGTGATGGTTGAAAGATATGGTTTAAGTTTGGATATTGTCGCCGGAGATTTGTCAAAAATTCCGACATCTGGCCCGATGATAATGATCGCAAATCACCCTTATGGAATTTTAGATGGCTTGATGATGGGGCATATCTTATCGACGGTTCGGGGGGATTTTCGTATTTTGGCGAATACGGTGTTCCGGAAGTCGGAAGATTTGCAACGCGTTGTTTTGCCAATTTCCTTTGATGAAACAAAAGATGCCGTGCGTGAAAATCTGGCCACTCGAAAAAGCGCTTTGGCCTATCTTGCCGAGGGGGGCGCAATTGGTGTTTTTCCCGGTGGTACGGTTTCAACGGCCGCAACGCCTTTCGCGCAACCCATGGATCCGGGGTGGAGATCGTTTACAGCGCGGATGATCAGCAAGTCTAATGCGACTGTGCTACCAGTGTATTTTGAAGGCCAGACCAGCCGGATGTTTCAGCTTGCAAGCCATTTACACAACACGCTGCGGATGGGTCTTTTGATAAAAGAGTTTAAAAAACGCGTCGATATGCCTGTGCGCGTTGTGGTGGGCGATCCAATCAACAAAGAGGATTTGAAGGAATTTTCTGCAGATGCGCGGGCGATGATGGATTTTTTGCGAAAAAAAACCTATGAGCTTTCGCCGACGCCTCTTAGATCTTACGACTATGGCTTTGAATTTGAAACGCGGCATAAAGTGTAAGGGGGCAGTAAAAGGATGGCAATAGGCATATTTGATTCCGGTTTGGGCGGTCTGACCGTGTTGGATGCAATCTGCAAAAAACTTCCCGCGCTTCCCTTGGTATATATGGGAGATAATGCGAGGGCGCCTTACGGGGTGCGCGATGCCGAGGATGTTTACAATTTGACAACGCGCGCGGTTGAACGGCTCTGGCAAGAGGGGTGTGATCTGGTCATCTTGGCCTGCAATACCGCCTCGGCCGCGGCGCTCAGGCGTATGCAAGAGGCCGGGTTGCCCGAACATAAGCGCGTTTTGGGGGTGTTTGTGCCTTTGATCGAAGCTTTGACGGAGCGCCAATGGGGGGATAATTCGCCGCCTCGCCAGGTTACGGTAAAAAATGTGGCGCTGTTTGCAACGCCGGCCACAGTTGCAAGCCGAGCCTTCCAACGCGAATTGGCCTTCCGAGCGATCGGTGTTGACGTAGAAGCGCAATCTTGTGGAGGTGTTGTTGATGCGATTGAAGATGGCGATCTGATCCTTGCCGAGGCGTTGGTGCGCAGCCATGTTCAAGCCTTGATGCGCAAAATGCCCGCGCCGGATGCCGCGATTTTGGGCTGCACGCATTATCCTTTGATGGACACAATTTTTCAAAATGCGCTAGGCGAAAATGTGAGGGTATATTCACAAGCTGAGCTGGTGGCGGAGAGCCTGCAGGATTATCTGCATCGTCATCCCGATAAATTGGGCCATGGATCGGAAACAAAATTTTTAACCACGGGTGAGCCCGGCCTTGTCTCAGATCGAGCGACGCAATTTTTAAAGCGGAAAATAATTTTTGAAGCCGCTTGAGCTGACAAAGCCTTGGCGCTAATGAGGAGCGGATATGATGTATAAAATCGCCATAATTGGGGCTTCAGGCTACACCGGAGCAGAGCTGATCAGATTGATCGCCTCCCATCCCAATCTGGAAATAAAAGCCCTTGTGGCCAATAGCAAGGCCGGGCAATCAATGGGTCAGGTCTTTCCGCATCTGCGTCATCTTGATTTGCCTAACTTGGTGACACTCGACAAAGTTGATTTTGAAGGGATCGATTTATGCTTTTGCGCTTTGCCGCACCAGACTTCGCAAGATGTGATAGCAAAGCTGCCAGCCTTTTTGAAAGTGATTGATCTTAGCGCAGATTTTAGATTGCGTGATCCGCAGGCGTATGAGCAATGGTATAATAGCAAACATCTTGCACCTGATTTGCAGCCAGACGCGGTGTATGGTTTGACCGAGTTTTATCGCGCAGAAATTCGCGCGGCGCGATTGGTGGCTGGAACCGGCTGCAACGCGGCAACGGGGCAATATATTTTACGGCCCCTGATTAAAGACCAGGTAATCGATCTGGATGATATCATTCTGGATATGAAATGCGCCGTTTCGGGGGCTGGGCGCGCGCTCAAACAAAACCTGCTGCACGCTGAGTTGTCAGAGGGGTATAATGCTTATGCGGTTGGCGGCACTCACCGTCATCTCGGGGAGTTTGATCAGGAGTTTTCGGAATTGGCTGGTCGCCCCGTACATATTCAATTCACCCCGCATCTGATGCCCGTAAATCGGGGTATTCTAGCCACCGCCTATGTAAAAGGCTCTGCTGAAAATGTGTTCCAAAGCTTAAAGGCAAGCTATGAAAATGAACCCTTTATTCAGATATTAGACTTTGGGCAAACGCCCAGCACGCATGATGTGCGTGGATCAAATTTTGTGCATATTGGCGTTTCTGGGGATCGGATTGAAGGCCGCAGCATTGTCATTGCGGCGCTAGACAATCTTACCAAAGGCAGCAGTGGGCAGGCCGTTCAAAATGCCAATCTGATGTTGGGTTTGGAAGAAACAGCCGGCTTGATGCACGTACCGCTGTTTCCCTAGATACAGGTTGAATTTATGAAAAGCTTGAAGAAGACGCGGCGTATTCAGATTATTATTATTTCTTTTTTGGCGCTTGCGCTTGCAACAGCTTTGATCGGCTATGCCATGCGCGATGGTATCAATTTCTTCAAGTCCCCCAGTGAAGTTTTGGCGGATCCGCCAGATGCCAGCGAAACCTTCCGCATTGGTGGCTTGGTTGAGGAAGGATCCTTGCAACGCGGGGTTGGCTCTGTGATTAGTTTTAACGTGACTGATGGCGCCGCTGTCGTGCCCGTGACCTATGAAGGTGTTTTGCCGGATTTATTTGATGAAAATCAAGGAATGATCGGCACTGGAAAATACATTAAGAATATTTTTCAAGCCACTGAAATTTTAGCTAAACATGATGAAAACTATATGCCAAAAGAAGTTGTGGATGCCTTGAAAGAACAGGGAGTCTATCAAGAAATTTCGGATTGATCTTGTGATTGGCCGGCGCTGTTGCTGGTCTTTTCAGAAACCTTTTTGCAAAGTAATTTCGTATTTAAAGCAGCTCAGAACAAAGACATGAGGGGCTGATTTCGCTCGGTTCGCAAACCAATACTTCAAGGGCCGCATCTGCTGAAATATCCAAGTCTTGTAATTATAATTTGACCGTCGGTTTGGTGAATTTCCTCATTAGTTGATACCGGGCGGCATTATCTTGGGCTACAATTTATTTGGATCTGCCTTCAAACAACAAAAGATAATCTTTCCCAAAAAGCTTTTTTATACTGCATAGAAACAGATTGCTTTACAGAAGGTTTGCTCTATTTTTTGAACAGCTAAGCGTCTGTTTTAAGATTTAGAACAAAGCGAAGTGACGTCGGTATCTTTTGAAAAATGGTGATTGGCCTTGAATGAGGATGCTGGATTTTTAGATGGTCAGTCCGATGAGACAGGTTTATAAGAGGCATTATGATAAGTGAGCTTGGACATTTTGCACTGACCTTGGCGTTTTTTGTCGCGTGTATTCAGTGCGTTGTGCCTTTAATCGGCGCAATGACGGGCCGCGCTGCCTTGATGGGGCTGGCCGCCCCCGCCGCTTCGGCCCATTTTTTTCTTATTCTTGGATCATTTCTGGCTCTAATGCACGCGTTCGTCACCTCGGATTTTACGGTGCGATTGGTGGCGTTAAATTCCCATTCTTTGAAACCGATGATCTACAAGATTAGCGGTGTGTGGGGGAACCACGAAGGCTCAATGCTGTTATGGGTGCTTATTTTGGCTTTGTTTGGCGCTTGCGCGGGCTGGTTTGGAAACAATCTCACACTAAGCTTTCGGGCTCGGGTCTTGGCCGTTCAGGGCGCGATCAGCGTGGCATTTCTTGCGTTTATTTTGTTCACTTCAAACCCATTTTTGCGTTTGGTGGTGCCGCCGTTTGATGGGCAAGATTTGAATCCATTGCTGCAAGATCCCGGATTGGCGTTTCACCCGCCGTTTTTATATTTAGGCTATGTCGGTTTGAGTATGGCGTTTTCTTTCGCGGTCGCGGCACTGCTTGAAGGGCGCGTGGATGCTGCTTGGGCGCGTTGGGTGCGCCCGTGGACATTGGCGGCTTGGATTTTTCTGACCATTGGCATCGCTTTGGGCAGTTGGTGGGCCTATTATGAATTGGGTTGGGGGGGCTTTTGGTTTTGGGACCCGGTTGAAAACGCCTCTTTTATGCCATGGCTTCTGGCCGCTGCCTTATTGCATTCTGCAATTGTGGTGGAAAAGCGTGAAAGTTTGAAAAGCTGGACCATTCTTCTGGCCATTCTTGCCTTCGGGTTTTCTCTGATTGGGACGTTTATCGTCCGATCAGGGGTTTTAACATCGGTCCATGCTTTTGCAAATGATCCCGAGCGGGGTGTGTTTATCCTGATCATTTTGGCGATTTTCATCGGCGGGGCTTTGACCTTATTTGCCGCGCGCGCATCTGCGATGCAGGCGCGGGGCGCGTTTTCCATGGTCAGCCGTGAAACAGCATTGGTATTGAACAATATATTATTGGCCGTTTCGGCTTTGGTTGTGTTTGTCGGCACAATCTGGCCACTGTTGGCAGAGATGATGTTTGATCGAAAACTCAGTGTTGGGCCCCCATTTTTCAACTTGGCGTTCACCCCTTTTATGATCGCTTTGGGCATAGCGATGCCGATTGGTGCAATGATCCCTTGGAAGCGGGGCGTTGTAATGCGTCCAGTCAAACGTCTTTTGCCCGTATTTGTTTTGGCTTTGGCCGCTGCAGGTTTGATCTGGGCGATGCAAAGCGGCAAGTCATTGCAGGGGCCAATTGGGTTGTTCCTGGGGACGTGGATGGTCGGCGGTGCAATCACTGATCTTGTATCTCGCCTCGGAAAAGAGCGCGATTACAGCCGACTGTTGCGGTTACCGCGCTCGGATTGGGGCAAATCGGTCGCCCATAGCGGGCTTGGGGTAACGATGTTCGCTGTGGCTGGGCTGATGATTTGGCAGCAAGAAGACATCCGCATCGTGGCACCAGGTGAAACATGGTCGGTTGGATCCTATACGTTCACGTTACGGGATGTCAGTAATGTGAATGGGCCGAATTATCGCGCGGTCAGAGGCGATGTTGCGCTGGAACATAAGGGGCAGTTTATCACAACGTTGCATCCTGAAAAGCGCTTTTACCCGATTGCCAATATGCCCACAACCGAAGCCGCCATTGACTATCGCTTTTTGCGCGATGTGTATTTGGTGCTTGGAGATCAGCAAGAAAATGGGGCGTGGACGCTGCGCACTTATATCAAGCCCCTGACCAATTGGATCTGGGCCGGTGCGCTCTTAATGGCCCTTGGTGGCGGGCTTAGCCTAACGGATCGCCGCTTTCGCGTGGCCGCTGGAGCGCGTCGCAAAGCGCCGGTTGCAACCGCAAATGCTCCGGCCGAATGAGGCTACGTTACATATTCTTGGCGTTTTCGCTCTGGATCGGATGCGCCTATGCGGTTGAGCCTGACGAAATTTTGGCCGACCCGGCCCTCGAGGCGCGCGCGCGGGTCATTTCCAAAGATTTAAGGTGTTTGGTGTGTCAGAATGAAAGCATTGATGAAAGCAACGCGTCTTTGGCGCGCGATTTGCGGCTGTTGGTGCGGGAACGCTTGGTGATGGGTGAAAGTAACGAAGAAGTGCTTGATTTTGTAGTCACCCGTTATGGAGAATTTGCTTTGCTGCGCCCCCAAACCAAAGGCTCTAACGTGATTTTATGGGTTGCGGGTCCGGTGATGCTTTTGCTCGCATTGTTGATCGCTTTTGCCTATATAAGAAGCCGCCAAGCGCAAGTGAACAGCGCTGCATCCAACGCATTAAGCGTGAATGAAAAAGAGCGTTTAGATAAAATTTTAGAACAAACCAATTTGGAGTGAGCTAAAATGGCATTAGAAATTTCTTGTTCTGCAGGGCGGAGGCATTTTTATGAAGTATGATACGATTGAGGTTCACCTGTCCTCTGATGTTGCCTGTGTTTCTATGAACCGTCCCGAGGTGATGAACGCGCTGAACACGCAAATGCGCGCCGAAATCACCGATGCGTATAAGCGTTTGGCTGCGCAGGCGCGTGTGATCGTATTGACTGGGCGCGGTAAAGCGTTTTGTTCGGGGCAAGATTTAGGTGATCGTGCAAATGCGGCGCAACTTGATTTGGAGCGCACGCTCAGGGATGAATACGAACCGATGTTGCGCGCGATTATCGAGTGTCAAATTCCCACGATAACCGCCTTGAACGGGGCTGCGGCGGGTGCAGGCGCAAATCTTGCCTTGGCATCCGACGTGGTGATTGCCGCGAAATCTTCTTATTTTATGCAGGCCTTTACAAAAATTGGTCTCATTCCTGACGCGGGCGGAACCTACCTAATGCCGCGCACAATGGGTCTTGCCAAAGCCATGGGAGCCGCGTTGTTTGCTGAAAAAATATCAGCAGAGCAAGCGGATGAATGGGGTTTGATCTGGGAGGCGGTTGCAGATGACGCGTTTGAAGCCACGTGGCGCGCGCGGGCGGAATATTTGGCCAAGGGGCCAACTTTGGCTTATTCTCATTTAAAAACGGCGCTGCGTGCCTCATCCGAGAATAATTTAGAGGCGCAACTGGCTTTAGAGGCCAAGCTTCAAAAAGAATGCGGAAATAGCCGTGATTTCAAAGAAGGCGTTGTGGCCTTTCTGGAAAAACGAACCGCGCTTTTTGAAGGAAGATAATGTGGCGTGAACCCGCATTTTTGCGCCGTTTGAGTTAGGTTTTCCCGTTCTTCTTGGGCCGCTAACTGTTCGGGCTGACGGCGCATTTTGGGAGGCGGTGCTATTGGGGGGGCGGGAAAGTGGCGGTAATGCGAGGGAACCATGATAGATTTGGCTGGTAAAAGGATTTTTGTAAGCGGTGCAGGCGCGGGTATGGGCGCCGCCGTTGCTTTGCTTTCGGCGCGCGCGGGAGCCGAGGTTCTTGCCACTGACAAATTCGAGGACGGGCTTTTGCCTTTAAGTAAAGCAGGCTGCACAGTCGCTGTTCTTGATGTGACCGATCAAGAGGCGGTAGATCGTTTTTTCACGTCTCAACAGCCATTTGACGGGATTGTTAATATGGCAGGCTGGGTTCATCATGGGCGTCTGACCGATTTAAGCGATGAAGATTGGCAAAGATCGTTTCAAATCAACGTTGACAGCATGTTTTATGTGTTGCGCGCCGCCCTGCCAAAAATGATTTTGGCCGGCGGAGGATCCGTTGTAAATATGGCGTCTTTGGCTTCATCCGTGAAAGGGTTTGCCTATCGCGCGGCCTATAGCGCATCAAAGGCTGCGGTGATTGGGCTGACAAAATCCGTTGCCGTGGATTATATGGCCGATAATTTGCGGGCAAATGCAATTTGTCCCGGAACAATTGAAAGCGCCTCATTGAAAAAAAGAATAACCAGTTTGGCCGAAGAGTTGGGCGATGCAAATAAAGCCCGGGCTTGGTTCGTTGACCGCCAACCCATGAAACGATTGGGTCAACCTGACGAGATTGCGAAGCTAATTCTCTATCTATTATCCGATGATGGTGCTTATGCGACAGGGCAATCTTTTATAATTGATGGTGGCACCACTGCCTAGCACCTGTACGCGCTCAGGCACGATGTGTTTGTTGCATGATCTCTAGGCTCTGGGGCAGGTGTGTCGAGCGTTCATGATATCACAAGTTTTGATCAGGCTGAAAATCTTAAAAACCTTTTTGCTTAGATCTTATATTTTTATAAAAATCAAATACTTAAAAAGCATTTAATTAATGCAAACTTAATATTATGAGCAATAACAAGCTGACAGAAAGGCGATAACTGTTCGAACATAATTGAAGAAATTCCACTTTGCTTCAAATTTTAAACGCACATCCGCTAACGTTTGATCATGAAGGTCTTCGGTTTTAACTTTTTGTATATGGTTGTTTAAAGGAATATGTATTGCCGCTGTTATGCCTTACACCCCCAACAAATAGGCAACAGCAATCAGAACAATTGGCCATGCTTCTGACAGTCCAACATGTGCTAATGATACTAAAATCGAAGTAAACATTGCCATGATAGACCCTATCCAAGTGAACATGAATAGCGGCTAATTGTTTTGTATAATAGCGTCCGTGACCTGAAACGCTCTTAGAAAATCTTTATCACTTAGGTTGGATAAGCCAGGCATCACAACAATTGCATATGTGAAAATGAACCCGCCCACTAAACTGCACGACAAAATAGAAAATATTAACGCTACATCCAACAGGTCCATTTTATTTTTACCTCTTAGGTTTCAGTATTAAGATTTTGAAAGTGTTCGAAGCATATTGTCAGTGAATGATCATTCCAAATTAAACCTGAGCTATAAGGTATTGATTATAAACGCTTTAGAGTGACTGCGAGGCAGTCAGCGTTTCCGTTCATTTGTATTTGAGACAAGGCGTCCAGTGCCGGGACGCTAGCCAAGCATGGCCTCGATCAGATATTGTTTGGTAAAGTGCATCCAAAGCTTCAAATCCGTCCCGATAATGCAAATTGCCATCACGGCACATCGCTTCAAATGCTGTTAGAGGTGAGGGACAATCAGTTTTTAGAAACATGACTGATATTTTTTTCTCTGTTATAATTTTTACAGCTCAGCAGGCTCAAAGGATTGGTACATTACACTAACACCCTGTCCTCGTGGCGTGGTGGAATCGAGATGACGGTGAACACCAGACCATACCGTAGTCGGTTGATGATCCGCTTAGGGGTGCTCGCGCTCAGATGGATGTCGTGCTGCGGATGAATGGTGAATATCTCGCCATCAAGTTCCATCGTCATAACACAGGACAGAACTTAAAAGAGCGGGTCCGCATGCGCAGGGTGATGCCGTTTTTCAACGTTTTTTTTGGGGGGGCATGCGCTCCTCAATGACGCTCAGTCATTCATACCCATAAGCAGCCGATCATCACAGCCATGGCAACAGACATAATACTCGGTTGTATCGGTGTTGACCACCGGCACACTCAAGCCCACGCAACCGTTCTTTGCAAGGATATGGATATGTGCATCGCCCTGCGCTCAGCCATTGTAAAAAATGAAAAGCTATAGATCCAGATCGGCGGGTTTGGTCTATGACAACGATGCAGAGGCCGAATTTAGGGAAATGGTGCATAAATCAAACGCGATCCGGCGAGTCGCTGCAGATGCGGGTTTGTGTTCCGACGGACGCAATCACAGTCAATAAGCCCCTTTGAGAAATCTGCCGGTTCGTCAAACAATACCAAGAACATCACACGGAACCAAGCTCAGGCTGTAGTGCAGTTCTGGGCGATCAATGGAACAATGATCGGCGCATCTTTTGCATGAAAGGTGCAAAAGCTGTTATTTGAAACGACATTCCACGCTTTAAAGTCGGTGTCATAAGGTTCTGATGCGACGGAATACCCATCTTCACTTTGATGAATCTTGTAAAACAAGCTTGGCGCCGACAATTCGGTGGAATATCGCACCGCGAAAAGTCGATATCCGTCAGACATGGCAATCGACAAACGCATATGCAACTGGTCGGTCGTAAAATCTTGGAAACACTGAATTGTTTTCAAAATCGCGCCGTGCGGATCCGTTTCCAATCCCAAAGAAAGCGCAATCAGAAAAAAGGCTTCGCTATCTGTCGTACCCTTGCGGTGATGATAAAGAGGGCCAGGAATGGCAATGTCGGCCACTTTGCGCTGGCGCTCAAACCCACCGATCAAACCATTGTGTATGAAAGACCAACGCCCGACGACAAATGGATGGCAATTGGTCCTGCTCACCTCTGTGCCCGTTGACGCACGAATATGTGCGAGAAAAAGACGGGATCGGATATGATCTGCCAAGGACGCCAAATTGATATTCGACCAAGCCGGAAGAATGTCTTTAAAGACACCCGGCTCCTTTTTTTGGGAATACCATGCCAATCCGAAACCATCCGCATTTACGCGCGCTTTTCCTTTATTTGCGCATGAGCTTTGATCAATCAAGGAATGTTCGGGAGCAATCAAAATATCGCTGAGATAAAGAGGTTTTCCAATATAAGCCGCCCATCTGCACATCTACTCGCCTCGATTTTTGGATTTTTCAAAAAGCCGTTGCACAATCTGACTGGCCGTCTTTTCGCATGCTGCAGGAATAATGGCATGCACGAAAGCTGCAAGTGCAGCTGTCATTAAGAGTGTCGCAAATAACAAGGCAAACCGCGCGTGTTCGAAATAGCCTTCATTCATAGATTTCGGATGATCAAGAAATAATTTTGCAAACATGGGTGTATCTCCTTTTAACGCAACAATATACTCATCCATGTGTTTATTTTTCCCAAAAAATTGCGTATTTAGAGATATAGATGAGAAAATATTTTGTAATTGGTGAGTTTTTATGGAAATTGATGCAATAGATCGAAAAATCTTGAGATCAGTTCAACGTGATATTTCTCACCCTTTAGAATATTTGGCAGAAACTGTTGGGCTCTCACGCAATGCGGTCTGGCGACGCCTAAAGTCTTTGGAACAACACGGATATATTGATAAGAAGGTAGCTTTGCTCAATCCGCAAAAGCTTGGCATTGACTTGTTGGTTTTTATTCAGGTGCGCACAAATGAACATGATGCCGCATGGTGCGATCGGTTTGCTGCGGCAGTGAAACGGACTCCCCAAATTTTATCTGCCCACCGCATGACCGGAGATCTTGACTATTTGATCAAAGCGCGTGTGAAAAATGTGGAGGAATACGACAGTCTTTATCAAAATTTGACGAGACAAATATCTCTCAATGATGTGTCCGCCAGCTTTGTCATGGAAAGCCTGAAAGACACGACTGAACTACCTTTTTAATCTCAAAGAAATTGAACAGCATAAAGACAACCGCAATCTAAACCTTTGAACTCCATGATCAAAAAACTTTATTGAGTCCTGATGCAGATTAAAACGAGAAAAAAATCATTCCCAATCAATAATATTTTTGTTGCTTAAGATTTGTTTTTATTACATTTATTATAAGTTTGAAACTACTTTGAAACTCTAAATTATTATTGAAAAACAATAAATTTGTACTCCAAAAAATTACCGAGAAATACCATAAGTACAAATTAATAGAAAAATCAAATTAACCCATTTTAATTGAGGTTCGGTATCTAACCAAGCACAGTAAATCCAAATTAAACAAAATGGAAAAGATAAAAACATAGTCAATGGATACCAATCAAAAATGATTGCTATAGCACTAAGTATACCAAGCATGAGAGTAATATTCTTTAAAATCTTTTCATTTTTTAAAGAGATTTTAGAAGGTAAAAAGAACCTAAAATTTGAATTAACTAAACTATCTACCAATAATTCATCTTTTCAAATTTACTTTATTTATAATGATTTATTGTTTAAAATCAACAACTAAATTCACTCCAACTCAATCGTTTCTACAATGTGAGCTATTGATATTATTGATATATTTACAGGATATGTAACATTTATGTAACTTTATCAGTTTTTGGCACATATTCTGTTCCTACTACAATCCAATAATAACAATGACTTAATGAGATACAGGTTACATTCTATGCAACGCCAAAAGTAAAAAGTTTTGACTAAGCACAAAATCCTCAACCTCATCGCCATCTTCGTTAACTATTTGGAATATTATTTAATTATTTTATGTCCTGCACTCACAAGCACGGAAAAAGCATGCTATTTTTCTACTAAACTTTTCATTCTCTTATTCATTCCAAAAAACTGCATCTCGTCCATTTTGTTCATCACAGCAGTATAGTCAATTTTCTCTCTATTTGGCTCAACTTTGATTTGTTTTCCAGTCGTTTAATATGAAACTCAATGCCTACAATCCCATCAAGCATTGTCTTCATATAGTCTTTAAGCGCATCTCGCATCTTCCAAGCGTTGCCTCCATTTAGCCGCTTTTCGTGCAGTTGCGTAAGCAATCCAACAGCAGCAATTTTCTACTTTTCACTATGCTTGAAGTACAATTCACCGTGCATATGAACTACTTGATAATTCCAAGTTGGCACGTGCTTATGATGCTGCGCTTTGGTTGGGTACCAATTCGGAGAAACGTAGAAATTTTCTGCCTTAAAGATAAATGCCGCCTTACAGCCATCCTCCAAAGATTTATGCATACTGTTGGCAAATGCTATATGTCCAATCAATTTATCGTCACGCCAAATCATTGGAAAATGATTTAATTCAAAGTCATTACCGATGTTTGCAACACACGTTGCAAATGGAAACTGCTCCACAATCGCCTTAATCTCCTGAAAATCATTTTCTTTGAAATCTTCTGGCAAATACATTTTCATTTCCCCATTATTTTAGAGCATCACTATGCCAGTCATCCAAAGCAGCGTTTAACCAATTCAAAACACTTCTAATCTTTCTCAAGATACGCAACCACAAGTCTCTTTTAGTAAAAACTTTTAAAAGGTGAATTTTATTAGAAATAACTAGACTAAATAAAATTAAATTATACAATATAAGTTATTGTTTAATTAAAAAATATGTATTACTTTTTTCTCCATTCAGTAGTAACATTAATAATTTTTTGTTTATTATCAATCATTTATAGCTACTTAATAGTACGCGTGTAACAAGTGTGTAAGTCATCAATCCCTCTGCACGTTTTCTCTACGCTTACGTACCTATTGCAATTCAATAGTTTACGCAATCCTTTGTTGCACATTGTAAGACGAAGAACGTGCTTTAACCAAACACGTTCTCTATTTAACTTGTCATTTGTTCTTTTCTGTCACTCGTCTACCAAACTGCGCTTGTTGTTCAATGAGTGTGTCTAACTCACCATTCTCTGCGGCTTCACGCACCTTAGCTAGCACATCAGCAACTTCTGTTTCAGATGCTAGTTCGATAGCATTCTTACCTTTAGCAAACTCTAAAGGCCTACTGCCATAGCGCACTACAAGATTTATCTTTCCATCAACACTAGCAGTCCACCAACGCTTAACACGTTTAGCAACTTCCACTTTACGTTGGTTACCATGTTCGTCAGGAACCCATTTGTGTTGCGTAGGTGTGTAGTCTTTATTTGCTGCAAGTTGAATTTGTTCGTCTATCTTTGCAATCAACTTGCGGCGACGAACAGCGATAGGGTTGTTGTTTTGAAGTGGGTTAAAAGCAACGAACTTTAGTGTACCAAGTACAGTCATAACAGCCTCCTAGTTAGCTAAAAGCATTGTGCTTTCAGAGCTCGAAGGCTGTCATCCGAAGATTAGTCATCTCTATTCAGAAACTTATCTAGCTTGGATACATCATCTTTGGGTGCTGGCGCTGCGTCTCTACCAATGTTGTACACTGCACGTTCAACCACAGCTAACTTAACACTCTGCTTGCTTGTAAGTCTGCTGTCATCACTGAGCTTTTCATGACTGCGTGACGTAACCAAGCGCGGAAGTGACACAATATCTGCGCTTAAGTCGCCACCTACTTCAAAGCTAATGTCCCTATCAAACCAAACGCGAAGGCTACTGTCATAGTGCAGAATTTCTTGCAGTATCTCTAGCGCATCCTCACAAAGGCTTTCACTCTTGTTGTAGAACTTCTTAGCACTAGAGTGTTTGCCCTTGCTGCTGTAGCCTTCGGCTCGATTGTAGTTAAAAGTTGCTTGCTTCAGCTTTTCTCCGTATCGCTTTGAGTCACTTGGTTTGTCTTTAAGCTCATTGCGCAGTTCAAGCTGCTCTTTCCATTCATATTCAAGCTGTTCGTATTCTTCTTCGCTTAACCACGTTTGTAGCTGACGGTTTTGCACGTTTTCTCCACGCTTCAGCTTGTCAGCTATACCTTCTAACTTGTTAAGACGCTTTGTTTCTTCAGCAGTCAGTTGCCGACGCAAGTGAGATTTATACATTGCTTCATCAAGTTATGTTAGATACTGTTCTTCACTTTAACATTATTCCTTCACAAATAAGAAATCTGTAAAGCCCCCATCGTATCCTATTTGAGATTCAATGACTTTAAGCTCATCTATGCTGAATTGTAATTTTTTGGTTGGATTTTTCAAATCCCACATCGAGGTATATCCAGAGTTTCTCAGTACGTTATAGAAAAGCTCCAAGCCGCCAGATCTTTTTAGGCCATAAGGCCAAAACTCCGTAACAACAGGTACGTTCATCTGAATTAATTTATTAGCGCCAGATAGCACATGTCCCTCATAGCCTTGAGTATCCATAAAAAGCATGCATTCATCTAAATTGACATTTTCGAGAGCTCTGTCTAGCGTATTTACCACTACAGAAATAACTTTCCTGTTAGCCTCATTATGTATTCCTGAAGTTGTCTTAATGCGCATTCTATGATCGCCATAATTCTTCTCAGACAACTCGAAATCAAGCGTACCAACTGCCTCAGATGATAACGCTTCATTTCTTAACTCAAACTTATCATTCAACCCATTAAGCGAAACATTATGCGTTAAAATTTTGAAGTTATGAGGCTCTGGCTCAAACGCAATACACTTTTTAAAGTGACCTTTGGATATACCCAGTAGTCCAATTGTTCCTATGTTGGCGCCAACATCGATCAAAACAGATTTTGGATTAGAAATTAAATCTAGAGCGTCGGTGAGGTGATGGGCATCAAAAGAATTTCGTTCACTATACACACTTCGACCAATAACCTTGTCCGAAGAGTTAACTATGTAATAAATTCCTTCAGTTGTATGGGCTAGTAGCAGTTGATTTTGAGGCGCAGCTTCAAAAAATGCTGCTCTTCCAATTCTCGTATTTACGAAAGGCCCAGCAACTCCAGTCAGGATTCGCAACATTATTTTTTTAATAACATTTTTACTTTTCATTGCTTTTTACGCCCTTCAGCAAGTGAGCCTTTCAACATCCCAGCAGTAAAGCCAAACTCTTTACAAAGACGTTTCACTTCTTTCAGAGCGTTAGCACGTTCGTTCTTCTTAGCTTCAACCATTTGATGCTGGATTGCTTCCATTTCAGCTTTCAACTCGTCATAAGATTTCATCACACATCTCCTTTGTTTTAGTGTCTATGTCATCATATAGATTTTAACCAATTTTGGGAAGCACGGTTTTTCGACGTCTAATGCCGTGTATTTTAATTAGACAAAAGTATTTTCTCAGCGTCTCACTATGCCAGTCAGTCGTACTGTCAACCATACAGTCAAATAGCTACAAACCATGCACTTTTGACTGGTTTCCTAACGTTTGTCTCTGTCGTCTTGTTGATTTTGTAACGGTGGTTGTGGACGTATAGGTGTGAAGTCTGTTCGTTCTGTGTCTTTTGGTGTCGTCTGCTGCTGTGGTTCTTGCTTTACTATCTTTGTCTTTGGAACAGCTACAGTGCGTGTAACAGTCTTTGTTTCTGGTTTTGCCATCTTCTTAGCAAGTGCCACGACACTGCTGCTTGTACCAAGCATCAACTCAAGTGCTGCCCACTTTGTTTCGTTGTCTACTCGTTCAATCTCGCTGCGTATGGCGTTCAATGCTTGCTGTATGTCTTGTAATGCACTCTTGTTCATACTTTTATTTAGCAACTATCAGAATGGGGTGATGCAAAATCACCACCTCACTTCTGTAAGTACTCCACCGCTGAAAACCGCAGCACGAAAATTTACTGCTTAAAACCCAATTTCGGATCACGAGGTTGTTGGATTGAATCTACAGTGCTATTTGTCAAACCCTCACCTCGTCTTTCCACCACCCCACAGCATCACTATTAATTTGATTGTGACATTGTTCGCTCAGCTCAATAAATCGCTTACCAAGTTGTGTATGGCGTTCTGTCGCCGTCATGCAGCGTCCGTAGTTCTGTAATTTGCTCGCACATATAGCCAATGTTCCTACGCTTGGTTTAACACGCTTAAAACGCAGTGTACGCATGTAGCACTCGCTCCTACACAACCAATCTTTGCTGAATTCGCTTTCGCTGCTGACAGCACCAATCTGCTGCAATAACTCAAATACTTCGTTTAAAACCGTTTTCTGCATGAAATTTTCCTCAGTTGATAAATAACAATATGCACAGCTTGTAAGTGTTGCTGTGTATTTAGCACGTGTTGCTAATTACAAATGAGATTAAGGTTGGTACGCCGATTGAAATAGTACTGCTAATGCCTTCTGATGTGAGAGGACAAGTAAACGGACTGCTCATTGTCTGCTTCAATGCACTACCCCAGTGATACTGGGATGCCTTAAACGACACACCTAAGTGTGATTAACGATTTTGCATTGTCGGAATGGTTGAATAGGAACGCCTATTGTAAAGTGAGTTGGAATTGTCATTAAACCAACAAAGTCGCTGCGATGCTTCTGGCTGGCTCGTAGCAATGACTTGCGTAAGACAGCACGTAATAGGTGATAGCAAAACCTACCTTCCTCGTTAAGAGTTGTGTAAGCCCAGTTGTGTAATCCTCAGTAAATGAGTGAAGAACTATAGTCACTGCCTAAAACTAGGCTTTGACTTGTTCTTCCTAGTAAATGAGTAAGAGATAATTATTCAATCAAAGAAAATCACGCTGTGCTGTATGTGATTGAGCGAATGCGAAAGAACAAGCGGCACAAGTAGTGTTAGCGAAGCTGACACTAAAACAGCACTTAAAATAAGTAAGAAAAGTACAATTATCTTACATTTCCGCATAAGTCTTTGATGTATGGAAGGAATTATTTTAGCACTTATTGGTTGCTCAAATAGAACCTCAGAAAATACGCTATATGCACGAAAACATTACATTTAGGTGGTGACATATGGCACAAGCAAAGACACTTAACAAAACAGAGCTCAAGCAGCTGCTAGACGTAACAAATTCGTGCAGTCGTTATCCACTGCGTGACAGTACGATGCTGCTGTTTACGCACTTGTGTGGTTTACGTGTGGGAGAAGTAGCTGCACTGCGCTTTGATGACGTATTAGATGCAAACGACACAGTACGAGACGAAATGACACTTGATGCAGCACGTACCAAGTCAAAACGAGCACGTAAGATATTTCTGCCAAAGCAAATGCAGCGTCAGCTACAAGCATACGTTAGAAGCGTAGCTAAGCGTCCACATCATGGTTATTTGTTCTCTACACAAAAGAGTGCGCGATTTAGTGCAAACACTGCTACACAGCATCTACAACGCTTGTATGCACGTGCTGGAATTGCTGGCGCTACGTCACACAGTGGTAGACGCACTTGGTTAACAACTCTCAGTCAAAGGGGAGTGAGTGTGTTTGTGCTAGCTGATATGGCTGGACATAGAAGCATTCAAACAACACAGCGTTATGTGACAGTTAACGACGAGATGAAACGATATGCAGCAGAACTTATTTGATTAATCCCAAATCATATGAATTCCAAATAATTCTACTTGCAATGCTTCTATATGGTCTCCATTTATCACTTATCGAAATGAGATTTTTGTCATTGTAATTCATTAAATTTATCGCCTTTACAAGTGTTCCATCAGTTTCAGGAAATATATCTAAACGCCCATAATGGCTCATCATGAATATTTGAGCAGTCCACTTACCTATTCCTTTAAGTTTTGTTAATTCTAATTCCAGTAACGTGTCTGAGTAATTTTCTAATTCATCAAAGAAGTCGTTTTCTAAAATTATTTTATCCCTTAAGGCAAGGATAAACTTAGCTTTTGAATTAGCAATTCCGCAGTTTCTAATTTGTAATTGACTAAGTGACATTAGGTTTTCAGCATTAAAATTATGTTCTAAATTGAACGTGTTCTTAAAACGTGAATAAATTGTATCAGCAGCTGAGCCAGAAAGCTGTTGTCCAATTATAATTTCAGTAAGTTTTGAAAATGCTAAATTGCTTTCTTTCTTTGTTGGAAAAATTTCCTTTATATCAAGCTCATTTGAAATGTATTGGGCTAGTATTTTATCATTCTTCTTTATGGTTTTTAGTGCTGTTAATGTCTCGTCAGATTGTTTGAATGGTTCCATCTTTATTCTTTCTATAGTTAGCCACAGCATTGGTTAAGCGTATTTCGTCATTCAAGTGGTAATACGTCTTTTCTATCTGCGCCACGCTAGTGCCACACATATCTGCTATCTGCCTAAACGTTAAGCCACTCATAATACGTTGCGTAATCATAAAGTGACGTAAGCTGTAGGGAACTAAGTCACGTACTTCCCTATCAGCAATATCAGCTAATTCAATCATCTTGTGGAAGTGGTATAGCAGCGTACGCTTACTTAGTTCGTTCTCGTTATCCACTGTAAAGATTAATTCGTCAGCAGTTTTAGGCTTTGATATTTCACGTAAGCGTTCAAAGTACTGTCCATTACGACACAAGAAAGTACGACTTGTACGTACTTTACTTGTCTCTGCGCGAACATGGATACGTGCTAGCTTTTGTTCTTCGCCATTCACTTTGTGACGTTCAATCTGCACTTCACTCCAACGTAGCTGACGCTGTTCGCCAACTCGCAAACCACTGTTAGCTGCGATTAGAACGTAGTGCTGCACGATTTTTCGCACTCTTAGTTCTGCATCATCCAGTTTGTTGTGTTTGGCAGTGTAGGTGCGCATAGCACGATACAGTGCTTCGTATTCATCGTTAGTAAGTGTTGCACGACGAATAGCTTCATTGCCTTTGTCTAAGCGTGGCAGCTTCTTGAAGTCAAAGCCATCGATGTGTGTTTCGCCATTTTTGTGTAGCCACTTCATTAGCGCATTAATTGTGCTTTGTTCGTTTTGAACTGTGACTTGTTTGACGTTGCCGTTGGTGGCTTTGTGGCGATGATAAAAGTAGTTTTCGCAGTCAGTGCGTTCTAGTTCTTTCAGCTTAGTGTCTTTGCCAATGAAGCTAAGAAAGTGCTGTAAGTGTGTTGCGATGGTTGTGTGTCGTCCTTTGACTATATGTCCAAGTTCAACGTCTCGCTGACGAAAGCTAAGATACTTCTCCACACCTTCTTTTGTAGTTATGGAGAAGTATGATTTGCCTTGCTGTAGATTAGCGTAAATCTCTAGGTACGCAGCTTTACCCTTTTCAATTGCAGTAGCTTCACTGCGTGTACGTAGGCTTTTACGTGCGTACTTGTTTTCTTTTGGCAACCACATACGAAATTGCCAATACTCACCTCGCTTGTAGATACAAGCCTCGTCAAATATTGGTATTTCGCCTTCAGCAAAGTGCTGTTTTTTCAGTGCCAAATCTTAGTCTCTGAGTTACTACGAGTTTCAGTAGTCACACGTTTGTGCAACATTTTGTGTAACTGTATGAAAAAAGACTAAGGAAATCAACGATTGATTTCTAAGTGTGAAAGTAATGTGTAAGTAATTAATACATTAAAATCAATTACTTACACTAAAATAACTACTCCCACTCAATAGTTCCAATTATGTAAGTTATTGATATCATTGTGAAATTTTTATACTATGTAAGATTTATGCAACATTATGCAAGTTTAAGGTTAAGCCTGCAACAATTACAATCCAATAATAACAAATGGTTAAGTTCACTCATCTTACATTCTGTGCACGATTGAGAGTTAAAAGTTTTAACTAAACGAAAACTGTTAACGTACTCACCAAGAGATTGGTTCACCCTTGTAATCGCAATATAGAGCTGTCTGGCTCATATCAAGTTCCTCAATCACCTTTTTAATACCGCTCACACTAGTCTCAGCATCGATTAAGGCACCTTCACCGCCAGAGTCTGTTTTCACCCAACCTGGACTGACTGATGCAACAGCGATCCCTTCTTCGTATAAATCTATAGACAGTGATTTTATTACTTGGTTAAGCGCCGTTCTGCTTGAGCGGTTCATATAAAGTGCGCCACCCGTATTCTCAGTTATGGAAGCTGGCTTAGACGTGATGAAAATTAACTTCTTGTCTGAGCCCAATAAAATATTTGGGTGAACAACCTGTGCTAAAAGCAAAGGTGCAACGCAATTTGTGCGGAAAATATTTACCCATGGCTCAGATTGAACATTTCCAAAATCATTTAAATTCGCTCCAGATGTATAACCTGTTGCTGTTCCCGCATTACTTATAAATATATCAATGGGGCGTTGTTTAATTTCTTCGCCAATTTGTTCAATCGACGCCTCGTTTGTTAAATCCATGCTCAAAATTGTCAGGCTATTTGGATGCTTCTTGCTAAGCGACAGTAAATCTGTAGCCGTATTGGGTGAACGGCAAGTAGCAATGACGTTCCAGCCTTCATTTAAGTACTGCTTTGTAAACTCAAGCCCCAGTCCTTTATTGGTTCCTGTAATAAAAACTGTCTTCATTTCACGATGCTCCCAAACTATGAAACAGTGACATTATTTTGTATGAAAGTTTGCAAGTCAATATTATTTCTTATTTAAAACGGTTGCTAAGTTCTTGGGTTTTGTTGTCAAAAATATATATTATATAATAATATCAGATAGCTAAGACGCCACCTTCATTCCCACTCAATCGTTCCTGGTGGCTTTGATGTGATATCATACGTCACGCGATTGATACCTTTTACTTCATTGATAATTCGAGTGGCGGTTTCGCCGAGAAACTCATGAGAAAATGGATAATAATCGGCCGTCATCCCATCAACTGAGGTGACAGCACGCAGCGCGCAGGCATAATCATAGGTGCGCCCATCCCCCATCACGCCAACCGTGCGCACCGGCAAAATCGCCACGAAGGCCTGCCATATGTGGTCATATAGGCCGTGTTTGCGAATTTGATCAATATAGACCGCGTCCGCCTCCCTTAGAATATCTAGTTTGGCGCGGGTAATCTCACCAGGGCAGCGAATGGCCAGGCCGGGCCCTGGGAAGGGATGTCGCCCGATAAAGTTGTCGGGCAATCCAAGTTCGCGGCCCAAGGCGCGCACCTCATCCTTAAACAGCTCTCTGAGCGGTTCCACAAGTTTCAAGCCCATTTTTTCAGGAAGCCCGCCAACATTATGGTGCGATTTTATCGTTACAGATGGGCCACCGCTAAAGGATACAGATTCGATCACATCCGGATAAAGCGTGCCCTGCGCCAGAAATTCTGCATCCTCAATTTGATCTGCATATTTTTGAAATACGTCGATAAACAAGCCACCGATGATTTTACGTTTGGTTTCGGGGTCTGATTGCCCGTCTAAAGCGCCAAGAAACAGCTCGGATTCTTGGGCGTGGATGAAGGGCATATTGTAGTGATCTCTAAACATCTCAACCACTTCCGTGGCTTCCTCTTTTCGCAGCAAGCCGTGGTCTACGAACACGCAGGTAAGCTGATCGCCAATTGCCTCATGGATCAAAACGGCGGCCACGGAACTGTCGACGCCTCCGGATAATCCGCAAATCACTTTTTTATCGCCAACTTGCTTTCTGATCGCCTCCAAAGCCTGTTCGCGATATGCGCCCATAGTCCAATCGCCTGAAAATCCAGCAATTTTTACGAAATTTTCGTAAATCATGGCTCCGTTTGGCGTATGGTGTACCTCTGGGTGAAACTGGACAGCGTAAAATTGTTTCTCGAGATTTGCGGTGATTGCAAAGGGCGCGTTTGGCGAGGTTCCATAGGCGCTAAACCCTGGAGCGATCGCGCTGACATGATCTCCATGCGACATCCAGACTTGTTCGCGCTCTTGCGCAAACCATCCCTGTAACAGATCCAGAGTATCGCCCGTTTTGGACACATAAGCGCGGCCAAATTCTGCCGTTTTATGACCACGCTCGACCTTGCCACCCAACATATCCATCATGACCTGCTGGCCATAACATATTCCTAGAATGGGTACTCCTAGTTCAAACACAGAATATGGCGGGCGCGGAGCCCCCGCATCAAAGACAGAGGCAGGGCCCCCTGAAAATATGATGGCCTGCGGCGCGAAGGCGCTTAAAAAAGCGTCTGAGATATTCTGATATGGGTGAATTTCACAATAGACCTTTAACTCGCGCAAGCGGCGGGCAATCAATTGCGTTACCTGACTGCCAAAGTCGATGATTAACAGACGTTCATGATGCTGGTGTTTCATGCCTGACTGGTAAAACGCCACGCCGTCAGGCGCAAGTGGTTGCGGTGCTGAAATCAGGTCAAATGTCGGTTTCAAGAAAGAAAGCAATCTCCATGTCGCTTTTCATGCTTAAGAGCCGTTATTTGGCGAAGGCAAACTGGGGATGCAACATAGATCATACGCAGAAAAACGCGGTATTCGAAGTTTCAAGAAAGGTCGAAACATGGCAGAACTCTCTACAGGTCGGCGTTCTCGAGGAGGCGGGGGAGCAGCCCGTCGCGCAGAGCGCACATCCATCAAGATCGAGACTGCAAAATATATTGAACGCAATATCCCGAATTTCGATCTGTTAAGCGAAGAGGCTTTGGAAATCATTGAAGCCAATGCCGAGCTTATGCTGGAAGAGGTTGGGGTGAATTTTGTTAACAACCCTGCTGCCCTAGAGCGTTGGCGTGCGGCGGGCGCGAGCGTAGAAGAAGAGCGGGTGCGGATCCCGCGTGGTTTGGCAAAAAATCTCTGCGTAACGGCTCCAAGCCGGTTCACCCAACATGCTCGAAATTCTGAGCGCAATGTTGAGATTGGTGGTAAGTCTTTGGTTTGCGCGCCGGTATACGGGCCGCCTTTTGTGCGCGATTTAGAAGGTGGCCGCCGCTATGCAACGATTGATGACTTTCAGAAATTCGTAAAGTTGGGCTATATGTCCAAATGGCTGCATCACTCGGGGGAACGCTGTGCGAGCCAACCGATATTCCCGTCAATAAACGCCATTTAGATATGCTTCTGGCGCATATGACACTATCGGATAAACCGTTTATGGGATCGGTCACTGAGCCCAGCCGCGCGCAAGATAGCGTAGATATGTGCAGCATCCTGTTTGGGGATGAGTTTGTGCAGAACAACACGGTGATGACATCCTTGATCAACATCAATTCTCCGATGACATTTGATGATGTGATGATGGGGGCGTTAGAGGTTTATGCGCGCAACAACCAAGCCTGCATTATTTCTCCTTTTATTGTTGGCGGCGCGATGGCACCGGTTTCGGTGGCGGGAACATTGACGCAGGTCTTGGCTGAAGTCTTGGCTGGTATTGCGTATTCTCAGCTGCTGAAGCCCGGCGCTCCGGTGATTTTTGGCGCGTTTGTGGCCTCAATTGACATGAATTCCGGCGCTCCCACCTTTGGAACCCCAGAGGCTAGCCATATCCTTTATGGGGCAGGGCAATTGGCGCGGCGCCTTGGGTTGCCTTTCCGCTCCGGCGGGGGGCTCTGCGGATCGAAACTGCCCGATGCTCAAGCGGCTTATGAAAGCGCAAATACTTTAAACGCGGCCTTGATGGGTGGGGTGAATTTTATGCTTCATTCCTGCGGCTGGTTAGAAGGCGGGCTGGTATCGTCTTTTGAGAAATTTGTTATGGATGCAGATCAATTGGGCGTTTTGCATCATTTGGCGCGGGGCGTGCAAATTGACGAAGACTCGCAAGCGTTAGACGCAATCCGGGAAGTGGGCCCTGGCGGTCATTACCTTGGATGCGAGCATACGCAGCGAAACTTTAAAGAATCATTCTGGCGCAGCGAAGCCTTTGATTATAAGCCGTTTGAAACATGGGAAGAAGAAGGCGCCAAAGACACGATGCAGCTGGCCTCAACGCGCGTGGCAACCCTGTTAAACAATTACCGAGAACCCGAAATGGACATCGCGGTAAAGCAAGCTCTTGAGGCGTTTGTGGTGAAGCGTAAATCAGAAATGCCGGATAGTTTCGTCTAAATAGGTTGCTTTTCGGCGCTTTCAATTTCCATTGTTTCCGCGATCAAGGCGGTTAGAATGGTAACGTGCAAAGCGATGTTATACTGAACATGCTGCTGCAGTCGCATCTGGTTTAACTGGCCCTCTTTATCGATCAAGGATCGTAAAATCTGTGCAGAGTGTTGGTTCATGTTCAACGCAAGAAATGACCCTAAGCATGAGGCCCGGTTGTAGGCTTTAAGGCCCAGATTCGCTGCACTGATTAGTATTTTTGGCCGTTTGAAGCTGTGTGAGTGGTCTGTCATATCCGCGGCTGCCTAGATTTTAATTTTAGTTTGGATCAGAAAGCTGGCGGTAATGTCTTAATTAAACCCTGCGCCCCCGTTCTCTGTTTTGGGGAAGCCTTTATTATTTTGCCACAAACTCGGCTCGTTGACGCTTTTAAGAAGTCTTTAATAAGTGCAACTTTAAAGTGATATTTTTGTTGCTTAAGATTTGAATTAAATTTTTTGGATTGTGAAAAATGTCCAATAAACATCAAACGAGCAGGGGTAAATTAAGCCAAATCTGGCTGGATAAAGCCGCGTTTCATTATGATGCACATGTCCATCTGGGATTATCCATTCGCGAATTGGCGCGACAATCTGCTGGTCATGCTTCCACAATTCTAAGGCAGATAAGGCGTATCGAAGCTTTGCAAGGTGATCCGCAGGTGAAAGCCGCACTGGCTAAGCTAAAATCATCGCGGGGCGAGGGGGCTGAACCTGCTTCATCCTGCCCACGGGATCAAAGTCTTAATAAGGATGTTATAAATCTTTTAGAGCCCAAAAATGCGGTTTTGGTTATGTCCGAAAACGTTGAAATGGCAGGTATTTTCTTGATCTCATCAGAATACGCACCTCAGAAATTAGGGCTTGTGCCGCGCGCGCGCGCGCAGTCAATGATCGCAAACGGAGCACTGCATTGTGTTTCCGCGGGCCGCTTATCGCGTTATGTTTTAGCATCAAATCTGCAGGCTCAAACCGAATGCGCCGAAGCGCCCCGAGCCTTTCAGCCGCGCCCCAATCCCGCGCTCGAAACAAAGCCGGTTTTCAAAGGATCACCGGAAACCCCGTTGATGACATTGGCCAGACGCCGTAATAAAGATGGTTCGTATTTTTTAACGCGCGCATTGGTGGATGCAGGCAACCGGTTTCATGATGATTTTGAAATTGCACAGACCGTGCGCCCTGACGGGTTTTCCCGCGAGGATTGGTTGCGCTGCGCATCCGGTACTGTGCTTTCAGCGGGCAATGAAAGGCAACAACTGCTGATTGAACGGGTCGCAGCCACCTTGCGCGACCTTGGGCCAGAATTGTCAGATATTTCGCTACGCTGCTGTTGTTACCTGGATGGTCTTGAGTTGAGTGAGCAATCTTTAGGCTGGTCGGCGCGTTCGGGTAAAGTCGTGTTGCGTATCGCTTTGCAGCGGCTCAAGCGTTACTATGAAAGCCAGATTGGCGTTGAGAATGGTCGCATAGGTTAATATTATTTTGGTTTTGCTTTGAAAATGCTGCGCGCGTTCAGTTTGCATTGTGGCAAAGTGTTTCGTCCAGATCATAGCGGAAATGCGTAAGCGCCCCTTGGAGCTTGAGCCAGTTCTGCTATATTGCGCTAAATAAGAGGGTGAATACCAGTGCGTGATCTAAAACTGCCTCAAGAGCGGCATCCAGAAAAAGCTCATAAGCCAGACAACCGGCAGCCCAAGAAACCCGATTGGATTAGGGTGAAGGCACCGGTCTCCGAAGGCTATAAGGCCACGCGCGATATTATGCGCGAGCATAATTTGGTAACGGTATGCGAAGAAGCAGGCTGTCCAAATGTTGGCGAATGTTGGAGCCAAGGCCACGCCACCATGATGATCATGGGCGAAGTGTGCACACGGGCCTGCAGCTTTTGCAATATAGCCACCGGAAAGCCTCCTGAAGCTTTGGATGTGTTTGAGCCTGGCAGGGTTGCCGATGCCGTCTTTAAATTGGGGTTGAACCATGTGGTGATCACGTCGGTTGATCGCGATGATGTAGAAGATGGTGGGGCAGAACATTTTGCGCAAACCATTCGCGCGATCCGGCGCAAAAGCCCTGAAACGACGATTGAAATTCTGACGCCCGACTTTTTAAAATGCGACCCGGCCGTGCTTGAGTTGGTGGTGGCGGCGCGCCCGGATGTGTTTAATCACAATTTGGAGACTGTACCCGGATTGTACCCAGAAGTACGCCCCGGCGCGCGCTATTTTCATTCTTTGAGGCTTTTGCAAAGGGTCAAAGAATTGGATCCGTCGATGTTCACAAAATCCGGCATCATGGTTGGGCTTGGAGAAAATCGCCAAACTGTTTCGCAAGTGATGGATGATTTGCGCGCCGCGGATGTGGATTTTTTGACCATTGGACAATATCTGCAACCCACGCCAAAACATCATGCGGTGGATCGATTTGTGCACCCGGATGAATTTGCAGCCTATGAAAAAGCGGCGTATGGCAAAGGGTTTTTAATGGTTTCAGCAACCCCTTTAACCCGCTCTTCATATCACGCAGGAGATGATTTTCAACGCTTGCGCGCCGCTCGTTTGGCGCGTTTGGCTAAGTGAAAGCAACCTTTTGGAGTGCCGCCCTGCAAAAAAATTAAGAAAGCGCAATACGGTCAATGGTGAGTTTTGGGGTGCGCGTAAAATGTTACTTTAGCCGTTTCTCAGTTTTTGGATTAAAGAACAGAAGCTGATTTGGGTCAAAGCGAACGGCAACATCGCTGCCCATGGGCAGCGCAACATCCTCCTTGCTTTCAACAATAATACGCTCGCCCGTTGGTGCCATTAAATAGCTGTAATTCACACCGCCTAGCCGCTCATGCACGCTGACGGATAGGCCATTTCCGGCTTCGTCAATAGATAGATTTTGCGGGCGGATGCCAACAAGAATTTCGCGCAGATCAGATGGCAAAGCCACGTCAGGCTCAATCGGGGTTGACGAGATAGCGGATAGGAAAATTTTATTTTTTTCGACGCGGCCTTTTAAAAAATTCATTGCCGGAGAGCCGATAAAGCCAGCAACAAATTTATTTGCTGGATCGTGGTAAAGCTCCATTGGGGCGCCCACTTGTTCGATTACGCCCGCCCGCAACACAACGATTTTATCCGCCAAGGTCATAGCCTCAACTTGATCATGCGTCACATAGATCATCGTGGCCCCAATTTCTTTATGCAATCGCGCGATTTCCACGCGCATATCAACGCGCAATTCGGCGTCGAGATTTGACAAGGGCTCGTCAAACAAAAACACTTCAGGGCCGCGCACGATGGCTCGGCCAATCGCCACGCGTTGCCGTTGACCGCCCGATAATGCTTTGGGTTTGCGATCCAAGTAATCGTTTAGCTTCAAAATTCGGCTGGCTTCGGCAACTTTTGCTATGATTTCCGCCTTTGGGTGACCGGTAATCTTTAGCCCAAAGCCCATATTTTCAGCGACCGTCATGTGAGGTTAAAGCGCGTAGCTTTGAAATACCATAGCGACGCCGCGCGCGGCCGGATCGCTTTTGGTGACATCGCGATCTCCGATAGCAATCTGACCAGTTGTGGTTTCTTCCAGCCCCGCAATCATTCGCAGCAAAGTCGATTTTCCACAACCTGAGGGGCCAACGAAAACGCAATACTCTCCCTCATCGATTGATAAATCTATGCCATGAATAACCTCTAAATCGCCGTATTGTTTTTTGACATTGGTTAAAGTTACCCGAGACATAAGATTTCCTTTAAGTTGGGAATTGCCAGTTTTTAGCGGCGTCAGAAATTTTTCTGGCAGCCTCTTGAAGTTTTGGCGCGAAACGTTCGATGCTTGAAAGAGAATGATGGGAAGTGGTTGATGTGAGCGACAGGGCTCCTATTGCGCGGTTAAGACCGTTCAAAATCGGCACAGCGACGCATATGATTCCAGGCTCATGCTCTTCGCGATCAAAGGCCATTCCGATAGATGCGATCTCTAACAGCTCCGCTTTCAGGGCCGGCAAATCGGCTAAAGTGGCGGCTGTATACTTGTGGAAAGATTGCCGCGTTAGCGCTCTGGCTTGTTCTTTTTCGGGCATAAACGCCAACAGGGCCTTGCCAACACCGGTGCAATAGCCAGGGCCGATTTTGCCGGCTGAGCTGAACATTTCAACCGGTTTTTCTGCGTTGCGTTTGTCAACATAAAGCACGTGTCCATCATCCATTTGCGCCAGATGCAGGGTTTCACCCAAGGCATCTGCCAAATCGTCTAAGATCGGGCGTGCAATGGGTGCAAGGGCGCTTTGTCGCCATGCCGAATGGGCGAGGCGCACCAAACGGATTCCGGGAATATACGTTGCAGTTTGCTCATTATAATCCAGCATTGATTGGTTTGAGAGCGTTTGCAGCAGGCGATACACTGTGGCTTTGGGATAGGCGCTTTTGGAAAGGATTTCAGAAAACCGAACCGGCCGTTCAAAGCTTGCAACAAGATCAAGCATTACCAGCGCTTTGCCGACCGTTCCATCGGAGGCGTTGGTTTGGATGCTTGGATTTTCCATACGACAAAGCTCCTTATCGACAGTTGACAAATTAGGTGATTCCTTTCACTGTTTCAATAGTTGGAATTTGGTTTCACTATATGGAACTGCTGGTCAACTATCAACTGGGAGAAGAAAATGCTAAAAAACCTAAAAAACTGGCGACAACCGTCGCCACGACAGGAACGCTGGCAACGGCCGCGTTTGCCGGAGAGTTGGTGATCACATATGATGATTTGAACCCCGACCCCAAGAAAGCCTTTGATGATGTGGTGGCGGCGTTTAAAGCGGCCAATCCGGATATCAACGTGACTGTGAATAATAATGACCGAGAAGCTCATAAATCTGCTATTCGAAATTTTTTATCTGCGAACCCGCCTGATGTTACCTCATGGTATCCTGGAAATCGCATGGGACCATTTGTAGATGCCGGTTTGTTTGAGCCAATTGATGATCTTTGGGCCGCGAACAATTTGGATCAGGATATGGCGGCAGTACAGCCAACCATGACGCGGAATGGAAAAATTTGGGGTGTTCCTTATTCTTATTATCAGTGGGGCATTTATTATCGTAAAGATATTTATGACAAGCTGGGCCTGTCAGAGCCAAAAACGTGGAATGAGCTTTTATCAAACTGCGATGCTTTGAAGGGTGTCGGGGTAACCCCGTTCACCATCGGCACCAAATATCTTTGGACCGCAGCTGGCGTCTTTGATTATCTTAATCTGCGCACAAACGGCTATGATGTGCATAATGCTTTGACGGCAGGAGAAATCAAATACACGGATGAGCGCATTCGCGCGACATTTGCCAATTGGGAAGAGATGTTAGAGCGTTGCTCATTCATCGATAACCACGCCTCGATGGATTGGCAGGGTGGCGTTGCAGCCTTCGCAAAAGGCGATGCTGCGATGTATGTTATGGGTAACTTTTCAGTTGGGGCCTATAAAGACGCTGGGTTAACAAACGATCAAATTGATTACTTCCAATTCCCGGAAATTACACCTGGCTTACCTATGGCAGAAGAAGCACCTGCGGATGCATTTTTCATTCCCTCCGGTGCTAAGAATAAAGACAATGCAAAGAAGTTTCTCGCCTTTATTGCGCAGCCTGAGGTTCAAACGCAATGGAACCTGACATTGGGTCAATTGCCGCCAAACTCAAAAGCTGAGGTTGGAGATGACAAGTTTATCCAAGAAGGGTTTGCCGTTGTATCAAATGCAGCTGGTTTGGCGCAGTTTTATGATCGGGATGCCCCTGCAGCCATGGCCTCTGAAGGGATGAAAGGCTTTCAGGAATTCATGCTCGATCCCAGTAAGCTTGACGCGATCCTAGAGCGTTTGGATGCTGTTCAAGCTGACGTTTATAAGTAAAAACAAAATTGTGCGGGGCGCGCTGTTTCGCGCCCCGCGTGCAAGTTAGGCGGGACATGCAGACGGAATATCGAAACAAAACGGCAGGATGGTTTCGCATCAACAAGCTGAGCCTTGCGCCGTTTGTTTTTTTAATTCCGGCATTGGCGTTTTTTTCGATCTACGTGATTTTTCCAATTTTTCAATCGCTGCAGCTTTCACTGTTTGAATGGAATGGGCTCTATAACGCCGAAGGCAAGTCGACCGCGCAATATATCGGTTTGGAAAATTATCGAAAGCTTTGGCTGGATCCAAATTTTTGGATCTCCATTAAAAATAATTTTCTTTGGCTGTTTCTTTATATGCTGGCGGTGCCGCTTGGGCTGTTTATCGCAATATTTTTAAATCAGACCGTGACGGGCATTCGGTTTTACAAATCAATGTTCTTCTTTCCATTTGTCATCAGTCAAGTTGTGGTTGGTTTGATTTTTGGGTGGTTTTACAACCCCGATTTTGGAGTTGTTGCAAAGATATGGCAATTTATCTTCTGCGAAGAAACGGTCAATTTTATTGGTAATAAAACGGTAAAATGCGCACGCCCCGCTCCCGATATTTTATCAAGCCCAGATTGGGCAACCTATGGGATTATTTTTGCTGGTCTGTGGCCGCAAATCGCGTATTGCGTCATCTTATATTTAACCGGTTTGAACAATGTGGCCGCAGATCAAATTGAGGCTGGTCGCTTAGATGGTGCGAAAGGCTGGCGTATGTTGTGGTACGTTGTCTTGCCACAACTGCGCCCGGCAACTTTTATCGCGGTTGCGGTCACGGTGATTGGAGCTTTGCGCTCGTTTGATATGATCGCCATTATGACCCAGGGTGGCCCCTATGGCATGACCAATGTGTTATCGCATTATATGTATGAGGTGGCGATCAGCGAATATGGTGAGCGCTATGGCTATGGCTCAGCGGTTGCAACCGTTTTATTTGCGATCATGATGGTTTTTATCAGCTATTTTCTATGGCGTATGTATCAAGATGAAAGACGGGGCGGTTAAATGTTTCCTCGCGCGATACAGCAGGCCAGCAAGCCAAAGCAGGTTGCCTATTCTCTCTTTCTTCCGATTGCATTGTTTATCTGGATTTTGCCTCTTTTGGCGGTGTTTTTGACTTCGGTTCGAGGCGCAAAAGACATCAATACGGGCAATGTGTTTGGATGGCCAAGCGAATTCAAATTCGTCGAAAATTATACGGCCGTTTTCACGCAAACCGAGGCTGTGAAATATTTCTTTAACAGTTTTCTCATCACGTTGCCGGCCGTCGGGATCTCGATCGCCTTGGCCTGTTTGGCAGGTTATGCGTTGGCCATTTACCGATTTCGTCTGGCTTTACCACTGTTTTTTCTTTTTGTGGCCGGAAACTTTGTTCCGTTTCAAATTTTAATGGTTCCTGTGCGCGACATGTCGGTGCAAACGGGGCTTTATAATACGATTGCTGGCCAATTCCTTTTTCACGCGGCGTTCCAAACTGGGTTTTGCACTTTATTCATGCGCAATTTTATTAAGGCCTTGCCTTTTGATTTGATCGAAAGCGCGCGCGTCGAAGGCGTCGCAGAATGGCGCATTTTTTGGTTTATCATCGTGCCCCTGGTGCGCCCGGCGATCGCAGCATTGGCGGTTTTGATTTTTACCTTTGTTTGGAACGATTTTTTCTGGGCCAATGTTCTGTCACAAGGAGAGCAGGTGAAGCCAATTACCGCAGGGGTGCGCGCGCTCAATGGTCAATTTGTCAGCAATTGGCAGCTTGTCTCGGCAGCATCGCTGTTGGCCGCAGTTCCGCCTGTTGCAATGTTTTTTTTCATGCAAAAGCATTTTATTGCGGGGTTAACACTTGGGGCGGTAAAATAGGAAAGAGCGCAGGAAATGGCTAAGAAAATCTGCTTTATTGGTGCAGGGTCTACAATTTTTATGAAGAATATTCTTGGGGATGTCTTGCATTACCCGGCACTAAAAAATGCGCATATTGCGCTGATGGATATTAATGAAACGCGTCTATTGGAAAGTCAATTGGTGGCGCAAAAGTTAATCCTAAGCTTGAAGGCGGAATCTAAAATCACCACTCATCTGTCACAACGCGAGGCGTTGGATGGGGCGGATTTTGTGGTTGTATGTTTTCAGATCGGGGGCTTTGAACCCTGTACAGTAACCGATTTTCAAATTCCAAAATCCTTCGGGCTTGATCAAACCATCGCCGATACGCTGGGAATAGGCGGTATCATGCGCGGTTTACGAACAGTGCCGCATCTTTGGTCAATCTGCGAAGATATGCTGGCGCTTTGTCCCGATGCGGTGATGTTGCAATATGTAAACCCTATGGCGATCAATACTTGGGCGATTAGCGCGCGGTACCCGATGATCAAGCAGGTGGGGCTGTGCCATTCGGTGCAAGGCACTGCAGAAGAGCTGGCGCGTGATTTGGAGCGCGATATTGAGGATGTTCGCTACCGCGCTGGCGGCATTAATCATATGGCTTTTTTCTTAAGGTTTGAGGGTCGGCAAAACGATGGGTCTTGGGCTGATCTGTACCCCGATTTACGCTGTGGCTACTCTGAAGGCCGGTTTCCGACGCATACGGGCGCCAATTCCCGCTGTCCAAATTTTATTCGCTATGAGGTGATGAAGCATTTTGGATTATTCGTGACCGAAAGCTCTGAACATTTTGCAGAATATGTGCCATGGTTTTTAAAATCTCATCGGCCAGATTTGGTGGAAAAATTTCAAATCCCGATCGATGAATACCCCAAACGCTGCAAAGAGCAAATTGATGCATGGAAAGATCAAGTTGTGGCATTTTGCGAGGCTGCGCATATCGAGGTTGAGCAAAGCCACGAATATGCAGCTCAAATCATGAACGCGCTCAGCACCGGTGACACGGCAGTCATCTATGGTAATGTGGCCAATAATGGATTTATCCCGCAATTGCCTGCTGGCGCTGCAGTTGAAGTGCCTTGTCTTGTGGATGCAAACGGTATTCACCCAAGATCGGTGCCCGATATTCCTCCACAATTCATTGCGCTGATGCGCACCAATTTAAATGGACAAGAGTTGACCGTTCAAGCATTATTGGATGAAAATAAAGATCATATTTATCACGCCGCAATGCTTGATCCGCGCGCCGCGGCAGAATTAGACCTTGATCAGATAAAAGCTCTTGTGGATGCCTTATTGGCAGCGCATGGCGATTGGATGCCAAAATGGCTTCAGAAAGAAGAGGCAGCATGACACAAACCGTTACATTTCACGATTTAAAGGATGCTTCGGTCTTTATCACCGGCGGTGGGTCGGGAATTGGCGCTGCGTTGAGCGAAGGGTTTGTGGCCCAAGGTGCCAAAGTTGCTTTTGTTCAAAGATCAAATGCGGATCATCTTGCCGCAGAGCTCGCCGAAAAATATGACAATGCGCCTTTATTCTTACCCTGTGATATCACAGATGTAACATCCTTAAAGGCGGCGATAGCAAAAGCTGGCGCGCAACATGGGCCGATTTCAGTTTTGGTTAATAATGCGGCCAATGACACACGTCATACGCTTGATAGTTACACGCAGGATGAGTTTGATCAAAATATTGCCGTAAATCTGCGTCCGCAATTTTTCACAGCGCAAGAAGTTGCCCCGGCGATGCGCGCGAATGGGGGTGGATCAATCATAAATTTTTCTTCAATTTCTTATATGATGGGGAATGCTGGTTATCCTGTTTATGCCGCAACAAAAGCGGCGATTACCGGGTTAACCAGATCGCTTGCACGCGAGTTAGGACCCGATAGAATTCGCGTAAATGCCGTGATGCCTGGCTGGGTGATGACCGATCGGCAAAAGGATTTATGGGTGACAGATGACGGGTTGAAAAAGCACTTGGCGCGCCAATGCCTGCCCGATTTGCTGCACCCCAAAGATATTGTTGATACAACTTTATTTTTGGCCTCTCAAAGCAGCCGCATGCTCACGGGGCAAGCTGTTGTCGTGGATGGCGGCGTGGTTGTAACAGGATGAATATAAATAAGCGGGCAATTGGGCCAGATTGGTTGGCCGTGGATTGGGGTACCACCCATTTAAGGATCTGGTTGCTGGATGCTCGGGGCCATATTTTGGCCGAGGCCCGTGATGATAGTGGAATGGCCACACTGTCTTCAGATCAATTTTATGCTCGCTTCACGCGTTTGGCGGGGCCCTTCCTATCGCCAGATAAGGTGATTCCGGTTGTGGCCTGCGGAATGATCGGCGCAAAGCAAGGCTGGCATGAAGCGCCTTACATTGCCGCGCCTTGCGCAGCGCCGGGGTTAGAAGAAGCCCAAAAAATAGAAACCCGCGATGACCGGTTTTCGCTTTACATACTGCCAGGCGTGAAGCAGACGCATCCAGCAGATGTGATGCGCGGTGAAGAAACGCAAATAGCCGGATTTCTCAGCCAAAATCCAAGTTTTGATGGCGTTCTGTGTTTGCCGGGCACGCATACCAAATGGGTAAGAATCAGCGCAGAAGAAATTGTCAGCTTTCAAACCTTTATGACGGGCGAGATGTTTTCACTTCTCAGCGAAACATCCGTTTTGAAGCATTCGATCGCATCATCCGGCTGGCACAAAGGCGCATTTCTTGAGGCGCTGGATGCGGCGATCAGCGCACCGGCCTCAATTGCGTCAAAATTATTCGCGCTGCGCGCCGAGACATTGTTAAATGATCTATCTGCCGCGGTTGCGCGATCGCGCCTATCTGGGTTTCTAATTGGCCTCGAACTGTCGGCGGCACGCCCCTATTGGTTGGGCCAAGATATTGCGATTATCGGTGCTGAAGATTTATCTATAGCCTATATGGATGGTTTGATCAGCCAAGGTGTACAGCCTCAAAGCCATCATTCGGTTGGCATGACGCTTGCGGGCCTCACCAAAGCCTATCAACAGATACAAGGATCCATGAATGCAGCGTGAAATTATAGCGATTTTACGGGGGATCACCGTCAAAGAAGCCCCCGCAATTGCAGAGGTGCTCATTGAGGCCGGGATCGATAAGATTGAGATACCGCTCAACTCACCATCACCGTTTGAAAGCATTGAAAGCCTTATCAACGCGTTTAGCGATGTGGCAGTGATCGGCGCGGGAACGGTGTTACAGGTGGAGCAGGTTGAGCATTTGGCGGCGATAAACGCTTCAATGGTTGTGTCTCCAGATTGCAATTCAGACGTGATTATGGCAACGAAACGGGCTAAGATGCTGTCTTATCCGGGGTGTTTTACGGCGACCGAATGTTTCACCGCGCTGCGGCATGGGGCGGATGGTTTAAAACTGTTTCCTTCATTTTTAGTGGGGCCAAAAGGGCTTGAGGCGTTGCGCGCGGTTCTGCCCAAAACCGCTCCCATTTACGCGGTTGGTGGTGTTGGGCCCGATAATTTTGCAGATTGGGTTGGCGCAGGGGCAACCGGGTTTGGGATCGGATCATCGCTTTATAAACCGGGTATGTCCTTGGCCGATATACGCGCCAAGGTCCAAGATATCACGGCGGCCTATGATGCAGTGTTTGACCGATGAATGTGTTCGACATGACCAACTGCGCCTTGGGGGAAGGGCCCCTATGGCATCCTGGCCGCCAGTCTTTGTTTTGGTTTGATATTTTATCTAAACGCGTGCTGATGAAAGAGGGCAATCAACTGCGTGATTGGCAATTTGAGACCTGTGTATCGGCAGCGGGTTGGGTCTCTGCTGATCAAATCTTAATCGCTTCTGAAATTGAACTTTTTACCTTGGATATAACGACGGGTAAAACAGACACTGTTGTTGCGTTGGAAGCGGAAAAGCCGGAAACCCGTTCAAATGATGGCCGCGCTGACCCCTTTGGAGGGTTTTGGATTGGCACGATGGGAAAAGCTGCGCAGACGGGCGCTGGGGCGATCTATCGCTATTTTAAAGGCGAGCTGCGAAAACTGATCTCTAACATAACAATTTCCAACGCGATTTGCTTTTCACCGAATGGCGATGCGGCTTATTTTGCTGATACCAGCCAGCAAATTATCCAACGTTGGCGTTTGTCTGGGAAAGACGGGTGGCCAATCGGGGATCCTGAACCTTTCATTGATATGCGAGCGGATAATATTCACCCGGACGGGGCGGTTGTCGATCAATCTGGATGTTTGTGGAATGCCCAATGGGGCAAGTGGGCGCGTTGCGCGCTATAGCCCCGAGGGGGTTTGCCTGGATCATATTCAATGTCCGGCTTCGCAAAGCAGTTGCCCTGCCTTTGGCGGTGAAACCTTAACAAGCCTGTTCGTAACATCGGCGGCGATCGGTGTGAATGAGCCGCAGGCGGGCCAGACATTTTTCGTAAAAGATATAGGTGCCAAAGGGCAAGCGGAACATCAGGTGTTATTGTGAGGGCAATATGAAGCGCAGCCTCGGAACGTGTTATTATCCTGAACATTGGCCGCAAAGCCGGTGGGCAATCGATGCGAAAAAAATGGTTGAAACGGGGCTAAGCTGGGTGCGCATTGGCGAATTTGCCTGGCATAATCTAGAACCGCGCGAGGGGTGTTTTGACTTTGACTGGCTCGATGAAGCGATTGCATGTTTGGGGCAGGCGGGATTGAAAGTTGTGTTGGGCACACCAACCGCTACGCCGCCCAAATGGGTGGTTCAAAAATATCCGGATATGCTGGCTTTAGATGTGCAGGGGCAGCCGCGTAGATTTGGCTCTCGCAGGCATTATTGTTTCAGCCATTTGGGCTATCGCCTGCAATGCCGCGATATCGTGGCGCGGCTTGCCAAGCGCTACGGCAATAACCCTGTCGTAGCGGCTTGGCAAACCGATAATGAATATGGCTGCCATGATACCACGCTGTCTTATTCAAAAAGTGCGGAAGATGGGTTTCGCAACTGGTTGCGCGCTGAATTCTCAGATGGTTCTAATACGGGGGATATAGGTGCGTTAAACGCGGCCTGGGGCAACGTTTTCTGGTCGATGTCTTATGCTGATTTTGATGAAATTGAGCTGCCAAACCTTACAGTTACAGAGCCCAATCCAGCGCATTCTTTGGCGTTTAGGCGCTATAGTTCAGAGCAGGTCGTTGCCTTTAACAAAGAACAGGTCGAGATTATACGGCAGCATTCATCAGCGCCTATTTCGCATAATTTTATGGGCCGCATAACCGATTTTGACCATTTCAAAGTGGGCGAGGATCTTGATATCGCAAATTGGGACAGCTATCCGCTTGGGTTTTTGGAAGATCGTGTGGGGGCATCGGTAGATGAACAAAAAGCTTTTTCACGACAAGGCCATCCAGATTTCCAAGCCTTTCATCATGATCTATATCGGGCGGTCGGGCAGGGCCGCTGGTGGGTCATGGAACAACAGCCCGGGCCGGTGAATTGGGCGCCATATAACCCTGTTCCTTCACCCGGTATGGTGCGGTTCTGGACATGGGAGGCTTTCGCCCATGGCGCCGAGGCGGTTAGTTTCTTCCGCTGGCGGCAAGTGCCCTTTGCCCAAGAGCAAATGCATGCCGGGCTGTTGCGCCCGGACGGTCAAGCTGCACCAGCCTTAAAAGAAGCCGCGCAAGTGGCCGCAGAGCTATCGGATGCGCCAGATGTTTCGACTGCATCGGCCGAGCTTGCGGTTATTTTTGATTACGATGCAGATGCGGCTTGGAGCGTTCAACCGCATGGAGCAACGCTTAGTTATTTCGGTTTGGTTTTCGATCTGTATTGCGCCCTGCGCCAACTGGGCATCTCGGTCGATTTGATCTCCAGCGAAGTGCGAGATTTTTCAGAATATAAGATGGTTTGTGCGCCGGGGTTGATGTATATGCCTTCGGATTTAAAACAAGCTTTGGCGTCAAGTAGCGGAGTAAGTCTGATTGGGCCGCGTTCATCCGCGCGCGATGCGCATATGACAATCCCCCAGCCATTGCCCCCAGATATCCCTCATCTTGATGTGACGGTGAGCGCTGTCGAATCTCTCCGTCCAGATATGCCTATCGCGCTTTCAGGCGCAGGCGCGATTAAAGGCTATCGTGAGGTTTTAGAAGGGGATGCCACGCCAATTCTCTTGACCAAAGCTGGCGACACGGTGGCGATGGGCAATGGCAATTTGGTTTATCTAGGAGCTTGGTTAGATAAGGACGGTTTTCTAGAGTTCTTAGAGCCGCTATGTCAAAAAGCCGGAATAGAAACGATTAAAATGCCAGAGGGCGTGCGCCGCCGCGTTATGGGGGCTGAAGAGTTTTGGTTTAATCACAACGCTTTGGCCGTTGAGACCATTCATGGTCAGATAAAGCCTGCTGATTTTCTGCGGCTCAACCCGTCGGAATGATCAGGGCTTGGGGATCGGATCTGCAGGGCAGGGTGGTTCACCTGATCTCTATTGCTTCCGATGATTTACGAGCAAATATCTCAACATATGGCGCTGTTTTACAAGATTTAAGGTATAAAGATATTCCACATTCTGTGGTTCTGGGCTTTCCCAAACTCGAACCTTACTTGACCAACCCGCCCTATCTCGGGGCCATCGTGGGGCGCTATGCAAATCGGATTGCCAAGGCGAGAATAGACGGCGCGACGCATCATCAGTGTTTGGATGCCAATCAAAATGGGTTGCATTGCCTGCATGGCGGATCGAATGGTTCGTCGAGCCGATTATGGGCCATTACCGACGCAGGGTCTGATTATGTAACACTGGAAGATGTTATCCCGGATGGGCATATGGGGTTTTCTGGCACGCTTCGGGTGAACGTGCGGTATCAGTTGGCGCAGTCAAATTTGAAGATCGATATTACCGCCACCTCCGATGCCGCGAGCTTATGCAATTTTACCAATCATAGCTATTTCAATCTTGACGGCCGCCCGCAGATTGATCAGCACAGCTTACAGGTTTTATCGAAGTGTTACCTTCCGGTGGATGAGACTGGCATTCCCAGCCATGCACCCACCCCCGTTGCGGGCTCAAAATATGATTTTCGGAATTTTTCAGCGCTGTGCGAAAATGGAACATTTGCTGAAATCGATCACAATTATTGCCTGAGTGAGCGGCGCCGTCCGATAACCGCGGTAGCGCGCTTAGGTACCGATACGCTTGATATGGAAATGGCGAGCACAGAGCCAGGGGTGCAAATTTACACGGGAATCGGGTTGTTTGATTTTTCTGCGATCGGCCATGCTGGGCACCCTTATCGCGCCTTTGCTGGTATCGCCCTAGAGGCTCAAAACTGGCCTGACGCACCCAATAGGCTAGAGTATCCAAGCCCCTGGTTATTGCCCGGCGACGTTTATCACCACGCAACCGTTTATCGTTTTGCACCCAGGCACGCGCGCAGCTCTTAAAATTTAAGGTACAGGTCTTAAAAGATAAGTGTCCATGATCCAGCCATGGGTTTCACGGGCGCGCTGGCGCGTGGTTTTTATCTCTTCGCAACACGAAGAAAGCCGGCCGCTGATTAAAATCTGCTCTGGCATGCCCAAAAATGCACCCCACCATATTTCAAATGCGTCTGGATCCAAACGATCAAACGCGGTTTGACCATCCAGCATTACAACCAAGCTTTCACATTTATCAGGCCATCCGTGATTGGCTAAATTGCGCCCCGTGGTATAGGTGACGGCGGCTCCTAAAGTGTTAAGGGGAATGGCATGCGCCGCGGTGAGCAGTTGAACTGATGTCAATCCCGGAACCACAGTGATGCTGATTGCTGCGTTGGGCGTGTTTAGCCTTTCGGCAATGCGCAAGCTGCTGTCATAAAGGGAGGGGTCACCCCAGATCATAAGCGCCGCTTTACCGCCATTGGGAAGCGTTCTGTGCAGCGTATCCCGCCAAGTTTTCGCGATCGCACTGTGCCAATCGACAACCCCATCAAGATAGGCTTTGGTTTTGGTATCGCGTTTGGGAAGATCAAAATAAACCAAGGGCGGGATTGGATCGAGACATTTTTCACAAATGGTTTTGCGCAGATCGGCAAGATCAGATTTCTGGGCCCCTTTATGCGGGATTAGAATGACATCAGCGGTTTGAAGCTCGGCAATCGCCTGTCTGGTTAGATGATCTGGATTGCCCATCCCGATGCCGATAAAATACAGATCAATCATTGTGCAGCCTCAATACAAAACGGCCTCATAAAAAATGAGGCCGTTTTTAGTATCGTTTCAAAATTTAAGCAGAATACACGCGCTGCTGCATTAGACCCGACGCCGGAGTATCGCGCATCATTTTTGCCAATGCCAATACCGCGAGATCAACAAGGGGTTCCAAGACAATAACGCTCATATACGCCATGCCGAACAGCCCAACGCTTGCGAAGGTTTCAACGCCGAACCCTTGGCCGTAAAACACCCAGAAAGCGACCCAGCCAACAACGCCGGCTTGATAACTGGTCGAGAGCATAAGTGCTTGGCGGTAGCTCAAGTCGACATAGGCCGTTTTTGGCGCAATCACCGCTTTTGCAATCAACGATAAGGCGAATAAAGGAACCAAAAGCGATGTGAGGTTCATAAAATATTGTGGCAAATCGATCGGGGCGAAAAAGAGCCCTTGGATCAACAATCCAGCGGCTAAGCCAAACGCGGCCGGAGCCACCCCAAAAATGAGGAATAAAGTCGAGCCTAGAATAAAGTGAACTTCTGATAGACCGACTGGAAAATGCGGCAAAATCTCGAAAAAGACAAATGTCGCGATCGTCGCCAAAAGCGCGCGCGCTGCCAGATTGAGGGCGCCAGACTGGCGCAGTGCCTCCAGCGTTAATTTAATGCCATAAGTTGCAGCGCCTGCCGCAGTCGCATAGCTCAGGGCAATTTTCACCCCATTCACAAGGCCTGGTTCAATATGCATGTCTTTTCCTTTGTTAAAGATCACTTCCCCGTGATCAACCAATATAAAAACCCCCTATTTCAGGGATCTGCGTTTACGCATCAGGCCGGTCTCCGGGCTTGCAAAGACTGCCGGTTGTATCGCCTTCTCATGGCCGATTGCCATAATGGCTTATGATACAGCCTCTTTGCCTACCGTTGCGGGGGCAGCGCCAGATTGGCCCAAGTTTGCTGGGGGCAAACTTGCGTTGAACTGGCTTCCCGTTTCACCATCGCATCTGCTTTGGCACCTTTTGCTTGGCCAGTTAAGCAGGCTGGTCCCTTGGGTCAAGACAAATCACGACAAATCACAACCAACCCCGACATCTTAAAGCGAAGTTTCAGCCAAAGCGCCATATAGAATGAGCCCGGGCGCGCTTGAGATATCCTTTGAGAGTTGCTGCGCCAAGCTGTGCAGGGTTGTTCTTTGCAGATATTGCTCAGGTGTGGAAATACTTTCCGCCAGTAAAGCCGGAGTGGTTTTCGGCAATCCGTTTTGGATCAACAGTTCAGCTAAAGAAGCAAAGGTGCGCTTTGGCATATAAATCACCGTTGTAGCATTCGGATCGGTAAGGGCGGATATATTCAAATCGTCTGGCAGCGCGCCGGCAACGTCATGCCCCGTCACAAATTGAATGCGTCTGGCGGTCAAACGTCGGCTGAGGGGTATACCCGCCGCGGCGGCTGCCGCGCTTGCAGCGGTTACCCCTGGCACAATTTCAAACGGAAGATTCGCGGCGCGCAAAGCATCGATTTCTTCCTCTAATCTGCCAAAAACGCCCGGATCACCTGATTTAAGACGTACAACTTGATAGCCTTGACCCGCATAATCGACCAATAAGCGGCTAACATGATCCTGCTTAGGCGAACGACGGCCGGCACGTTTTCCAACGCCAATCAATTCTGCTTTTGCGCCGGCATATTTGAGAATTGGCCCAGAGGATAAATCATCGAATAAAACAACCTGCGCCGTTTTCAAGCAGTCAACGGCTTTCAAGGTTAAAAGCGCGGGGTCGCCAGGACCCGAACCAACGAAGCTTACAAATCCGGTCACGTCTGCGCCTCATCAATCAAATGGAAAAAGGTTCCGCTGACATATCCGCGAAAAGAGCCGGTTTCGGCGACCGAATTGCCATCCGCATCGAACACATCAGCCAATGCTGCGTCGGGTTGGTTGATAATGCTTGAATAGTGAAATTCATGACCCCGCAATTTCGTGCCTTTCGCATAGCCCAAAGCGGGGGCGCGTAGATTGGCTTGGCGATAGCCCAAATGAAATTTGCGCTTCTCATAACTGGTTACCAAACCAAGCAACCCGGCCATTTTATGCGAGACACCCTGCTTATCGATCAGGGCTTCTCCGAGCGCCATATAACCGCCGCATTCGCCGTGAACGGGATTTTGTGTCGCATGGGTCCGTAAACTGTTCCAAAAATTTTCTGCCAAGGCCAGTTTGCCCGCATGCAGCTCTGGATACCCCCCCGGTAAGATGACCAAGTCTGAAGGCGGAACAGGCTGATCGGATAAGGGTGAAAACGGCAAAATGCTCGCGCCTGCCGCGCGCCAGCTTTCGAGTAGATGCGGATAGGTAAAGGAAAAGGCAGCATCGCGCGCGATGGCAATTTTTTGCGCCGGCGGGGATGCCCAGCGCCCCGGCCGCGCAACAGCAGAGCCGGCCGCAGCCGCAAATAAAGCATCCAGATCCACATGATCTTTTAAAAATTGCGCATAGCCTGCCACCGCGGTTTCCAAGTCGGGATGTTCGACCGCTTGAATAAGCCCCAGATGCCGCTCGGGAAGCGTAAGATCACCGCGTCTCGGCAAAGAACCAAACACCTCAATTCCTGCTTTTTGCATACCCAACCTTGCCAAACGCTCATGGCGTGGGCTGGCAACCCGGTTTAAGATAACCCCAGCAATATCAAGATCAGGGGCATAGGTTTTAAATCCTAAAGCGGTTGCCGCTGCAGATTGCGCCTGCCCAGAAACATCAATCACCAACACAACAGGCCAGCCCAATCTTTGGGCCGTTTCAGCGCTGCTTCCGTAACCTTCGGCGCCGCGCGTTGCCACACCGTCAAACAATCCCATTGAGCCTTCTGCAATGATCAATTCCGCGCCAGACGCTTGATGGCTGATCGCATCGATCAGCTCAGCACCCATAGACCAGCTGTCAATATTGAAGGATGCCCGGCGCGCCGCGGCAAAATGGAAAGCCGGATCGATATAATCGGGTCCGCTTTTGAACGGTTGAACGGCAAGGCCGCGATCAGAAAATGCCCGGAGCAAGCCCAGCATAACGGTGGTTTTGCCGGTGCCTGAACTGGGTGCCGAAATTAAAAGACCGTTCGGACGCATCAATCAGCGCTTCTATAGAAAGGCGATTCTGCGCTTTGCGGGCGAAAGCGGCGATCATAATCTTTGGCATAGAGGCTGCTTTCAGCAAAATCCTCAGCGGCCAAAGCTGGCCCAACAAGAATGAGAGCGGTGCGTTTTATATCATCTGATAGCGTGTCAGCCACGCGGTGCAGGGTTGAACGCGTGATTTTCTGATCGGGCCAGCTTGCGCGATAGACGATCGCCACTGGGCAATGCGCGCCGTAAAAAGGTGTAAGTTCTGTCACCACCTTCGCAAGCTGATGGATTGATAAATGGATCGCTAAAGTGGCCCCGCTGCGCGCAAAGTTTTCCAAAGTCTCCCCTGGAGGCATGGTTGATGCGCGGCCCGACGTGCGGGTTAGCACCACTGACTGACTGATCTCAGGCAATGTTAACTCGGCTTCTAAAGCTGCAGCAGCAGCGGCAAAGGATGGAACCCCGGGGGTGATTGTAAATGGAATATTTGCTGCTTTTAAACGGCGGATTTGTTCGCCCATAGCAGACCAGATCGATAAATCGCCCGAATGCAGGCGCGCCACATCAAGCCCGGCATCTTCTGCACGCTGGCATTCTGCGATAATGGCATCAAGATCCATCGGCGCGGTGTTCACAATCCGCGCTGTGCTTGCGCAATGGGCTAATATTTCGGTGGGCACCAAAGAACCGGCGTAAAGGCAGACCGGCGAATTGGCGATTAAATCGCGTCCGCGGAGTGTCAAAAGATCTGCCGCTCCTGGACCGGCGCCGATAAAGTGCACTGTCATTTAAATGATCCTTTCGCAAAGGCACAAGTCGCCAATTTATCATTTGATACCAATCGCTTGAAGATTAAAGATGATCCATCTCCTGCCGCAAATAACGCGGCGGCTTCGGCAATGCTGCCCAGACCATAAGCGGCCTGCGCGGCGGGTGATTGCGTTGGTGTAATTTGCCGCTTTAAATTTTCCAAAGACACAGGAATGAGTGTGATCCTTTTTGCCGCTGCAAAATCTTGCAATGCAGGATCTAAAGCTTTTGTGTCCAGCGTGGCAAGCGCCTTTATTGGGCCCGGTAATTCGGTCAGATGATAAACCTGATGGATCAGGTTTTCAAAGCTTTTTATAGTTACGGCTTTTCGAAATCCAAGTCCAACAAAAATCATAGGGTGCAGCTCCATTGCAGGATTGGAAAGTTGGCTTTCCAACCGCGTTTTGAACCAAGCTGGGCCATTTGGGACAGCTCGATTCGCAGAAGCTCACCGCCTTTTACCAGCTGCCAGTCTATCAATAAGGCTTCTGCCTCTAAAGTTACGCCATTACACACCAAACGCGTGCCCGCCGGCAAAATATGCCACAGCGTATGTAACAAGGCATCGCTGATACCGCCGCCAATAAAAACCGCATTTGGCAGCGGTAAATCATGGAGTTTTTCTGGGGCTTGTGCCTGTATAACCTGCAACCGGTCTAGCCCCAATTCTCGTGCATTTTTCCTAATACGGCTCACGCGATCTGGATTTTGTTCAATACAAAAAGCTGTCAGCGTTGTATCACTGGCCAGCCATTCCAAAGAGATCGAGCCAGACCCACCGCCAAGATCCCACAGCACATCGCCAGGTTTTGGGCAAAGCGCTGAGAGCGTTAAGGCGCGAACCGGGCGTTTGGTGATTTGGCCATCATGGGAAAAGGCGCTATCAGGCCATCCATTTGCCAACGGAAGCGCCGGCCCATCGCTTGGCACGATTGCCAGCAAGGCAGGGTGTTCAATATTTTCAAGATTAAAGCCATCTGCGCGGGTCGAGCGGATTTTTTGATGCGGCCCAGCTAAGCGCTCAAGCACATGTAGCTCGGCCCCCTCAAACCCCACATTGCATAGATATTGCGCAACCTTTTGGGCCATCGCGCCGTCTTTAAGCGTGATCAGAAGGCGTTTATTTAACCCCAAATGCGGGCGTAATCGTTCAAGGGGCGCGGCATGTAACCCCAGGCATTGCGTGGATTCAAGCGGCCAGCCCAAGGCCGCCGCCGCCAATGAAAATGATGACAGGCCGGGCAGGGCGCGCCACTCCTCGGGCTGTAAATGTTGCGTGATACTTGTGCCCGCACCAAACCAAAACGGATCGCCCGATGCCAAAAGCACAACCTTTTTGCCCCGCAAAGCCAAGAAAGGTTCTAGACCCGCCGCGAAGGGGACCGGCCAGCAGAAACGCGTAGCGTTACAGTCTGGCGGTAAAAGGTCTAAATGCCGGGTGGCACCAGCGATAATCTCTGCGTCTTGCAAAATTTTTGCACTTGTGGCGGTTAGCCCATCTGGACCATCTTCGCCCCAACCAAGTATGGTGAGCCAAGGAGCGTTATCCATGACCGTAAACCTTTTGATTTTGGCTGGCACGATTGAGGCCAGTGAGCTCGCGCAAGCTGTCGCAACGAAAGGGTATCGGGCGTGCCTGTCTTACGCTGGGCGCGTTGAGCGGCCCAAAGCTCAGCCAATTGAAAAGCGGATTGGCGGGTTTGGAGGCGTTCAAGGATTGTTCGCCTACCTCAAGGCAGAACAGATTACGCATGTGATCGATGCCACGCATCCTTTTGCGGCCCAGATGAGCGAAAACGCTGTGCTTGCTTGCGCCAAGGCAAGGGTTCCCCTGTTGGCTTTGACGCGCCCTGCTTGGCGCCCCGAAGCGGCTGACCAGTGGCAGAGCGTGCCCGATATTCCGGCGGCGGCGGCGGCCTTGCCCGCTCAGAAACAGAATGTTATGCTCGCTATTGGGCGGATGCATCTTGATCTGTTTGCCGCGCAAGCGCAGCATCACTATTTGTTGCGGCTTGTGGACCCGCCCGCGCAGGCTTTGGCCCTGCCAGACAGCACGGTTATTGTATCTCGTGGACCGTTTAGCAAGAAACAGGATATTGCTTTGATGCGCGAGCATGAGGTTGAAATCGTTGTTTCTAAAAATGCGGGCGGAAGCGGCGCCTATGCTAAAATTGAAGCGGCGCGGCAGCTTTCCTTGCCGGTAATTATGATTGAACGCCCCATTTTGCAGCTCCCCCGCGATGAGGCGTTCTTGGTCACCGATGCGATGGATTGGATTGCGGGGCATTAGCGCAGGCTCCGGGGCGTATAAACAATCGGCGTAGCGTTTTCTCGTGGGATCAGACGCGTTTGGCGCGAACCGAGCAAAACCATCGTTCGCATATCTGCCATATCGGGCGTGGCGTCGCTAAGAGCAACCGTATGCAGGCTTTCCTCTGGCGTGCTGACCGCCCGCGCAAACATGATCAACCGTTCCTTTTCACAGGCGCTCTTAAGCAAATCTAATGCTTTTTCAAACCCTTCAGGGCGCGCTTTTGACCGCGGATTGTAAAAGGCCATGGCGAAATCCGCCTCCACCGCCAACCGCAAACGCGTTTCGATGATTGACCAAGGTTTTAGGTTGTCACTCAGGTTTATAACGCAGAAATCATGCCCCAAAGGCGCTCCTAACCGCGCAGCGGCTGCCAGCATCGCGGTGATTCCAGGCAATACGGATATGTCCAGCTCGCGCCAGCTTAAAGGCCCGGTTTCAACGGCCTCAAACACCGCAGAGGCCATTGCAAACACGCCCGGATCGCCAGATGAGACAACCACCACATGTCGACCTTCGCCGGCCAGTTTGAGAGCGTGTTTTGCGCGTTGCAATTCCACGCGATTATCGGATCCGTGAATGGTTAATCCGGGTCGCGTGTTCACGCGCGCCACATAGGGGTAATAGCCAATTGCATCCGTGGCGGTCTCCAATGCGTCTTTGACATCGGGTGTGATCAGACCGGCGCTGCCGGGTCCCAATCCAATAATTTTCACTGTTCCGCTCATGGCCGCCTTCCTTGACCATGCACAACAATAATCGAAAAATAAGGGGTAATTCTGCCCTCGCATTCAGAAAGTTTATGAACGGTTTGCTGGGGCATCGTGGCGTATTCGATCAACCAAGCTTTTTGGTAGAGGCCGCTCGCTTTCAGGGCCTGGCGGATTTTTTCGATGTTACGGCCGATCTTCATTATGACCAAAGCATCGCTATTGGTCATGCGCTTTTGCAGCTCGTCCAGTGATAAAGTGCCTAATAAAACTGTTAAAACGTCATCACCCCAGGTGATCGGCGCGCCGGTGGCCGTCCAAGCGCCCGACATGCCCGTAATGGCTGGTACAACCGTGACAGGGTACGTATCTTTCAGCCGAGTGTATAAATGCATGAAGGATCCATAAAAGAAGGGATCGCCTTCGCAGAGGATCGCGACCTCGTGCCCTTGCTCGGATAAAGAGGCAATTTTCGTTGTACAATCTTGATAAAATTCGGACAGAAGCGCATTATATTGTGGATCAGTTACAGAGATTTCTGTGGTCACGGGATATTCCATCGGCAACTCAATTGCGCCCATTGGCAATAGCCCCTCAACGATCGTTCTCGCGTGCCCTTTGCGCCCGGCTTTCCGAAAAAACGCAACATTTTTGATGCGCCGCACCAATCTATCGGCTTTGACGCTCATTAAATCCGGATCACCCGGGCCAAGCCCGATCCCATAGATGGTTGCTTTACTCATTCGTTACGGCTCGCGATTGCGTTCACAGCTGCAACGGTGATGGCGCTTCCCCCCAAACGGCCCTCTACAATCGAACAGGGCGTGGGTTGCGCTTGCCATAGGGCGTCTTTACTCTCAACCGCGCCTACAAAGCCTACAGGGCATCCAATAATCGCTGCAGGGCGCGGGCAAGCGGGATCTTCGAGCATATTCAAAAGGTGGAATAACGCAGTCGGCGCATTGCCAATTGCCACCACCGATCCCGCCAATCGGGGGCGCCAAAGTTCTAAAGCGGCCGCGGATCGGGTGGTGTTCATGTCGGCCGCTAATTCATAAATATTTGGATCATGCAGCGTGCATATGATTTCGTTTGCCGCGGGCAAACGGGCCCGGGTGATCCCTTCAGAGACCATACGGGCATCGCAAAAAATAGGTGCGCCCGCGTGCAATGCGGCGCGTGCCTTGGTAACAAAACCATTCGAAAATTTGATATATTTTGCTAGATCGACAAAACCGGCCGCATGGATCATGCGCACAGCCACTTGTTCTTCCAAAGCATCAAAATTCGTTAAGTCTGATTCAGCGCGGATCATCCGAAAAGATTGTTCATAAATCGCAGCGCCGTTCGTTTCATATTCATAGGGCATTAAAAGCCATCCAAGTTTTGTAAAATAATATCTGGGTCTAGGCCGGTTTTAATAGGCATATCCCAGGCGTGGCCCTTTACAATCAAGTCAAAGCCACAGTTTTGAGCAACGAAGGTTAGATCTGCCTTTTGGGGTTTTGCGCACCCCTTCGCGCATCCTGAAATATGCAGCTCTTTCGAATTTAACGCAGGGTTGGCACCAAGGCGCGGCGCTATCTGCGCTGCGAAACCGCGCGTATTTCCTTTGGCACTCTGACAGGCCGGCGCGCCCGGGCAGACCTGAATGCGCCGCTTAGGGTCATGCTCATCGCTGATAAAATCAGGCGGTATTGATAGGTCTGACACCCGTTCCAATAAAAGCCCGCGCCAGGGTGTTAAGCGCAAAAAATTACAGTCAGATTGTATCAACAGCTTCGTAAAATCTTGCGATGTAGTTTGCCCAAAAGCAGGTGCTAAATGAAAGCCAAGCGCCGTTCTTCCAAACGGAAGGGATGCTCCAGAAACTTGTCTTTTGATTGCATGTTCATCTTGTGCATTTTGCAGCGGCAATGGTAGGTTTTGCATCCGAGTATTGGGTTTACTGCCCCGGACAGCCTTTGAAAACATATGAGCCAGTGAAATCAAGGCAGATATCGCGGTGTCTTGTGAAACGCTAAGACCAAAATCGGCGCCATCTTCGATCAATAAAAGGCGGCCATCTTTTGATGTTTCAAGGCGTATATCTGCCGAACAGCTCTGCAAAATCGGCTGCCGCCCAGTATCTATCGCAAAGCCGAATTTCGCTGGCAGCTCTGGCAATTCATCAAGGCGGTCATAAAGTGCTTGCGTTAACCGGTGGGTTAAATCGTTTTCTTGCCATTCTGGGCTTAGCAACACGCCGCGCACAGCCTCATGTGACGCGGTTTGCGAAACCAGCGATAAAGATTGCAACGCCGAAAACGCCTTGGCGAATGAAGCCGGGGTTAAACCGCGTATTTGAACTGCGGCGCGGCTGGTAAAATCTATCAACCCATTGCCAAATTGCTCGGCGATTTTGCAGAGGCCCAACGCTTGATCAAGGCTTAAACGATTGAATTGCGGACGCACGCGCAGCAGCATTCCATCACCCGACATCATGGGGTGAAAGGCTGTGGGGCACCAGCCTTGAGCCTTGGGTCTGCTCATTGTGCGGCCTCAAGCGAAGCGCGGATCGAATTGCGCCGCGTGACCCAAAGCCCAGCTTTATCCAAGGCCTCAAAGCGGCTTTTTAGAGCAGCGAATGCCTCGGGATTGGCCTCTTCCATAAAGGTGGAAATATCAATATTACCCAAAGTGGCATCGAAAAACATATCGAATAAATGCGGCCCCACCGCATTTGCCAAATGCGCGAAGCTGCCCATGTGATCTAATGTTGCAGCGATTTCCGCGGCCCCGCGATACCCGTGGCGGCGCATGCCGGCAATCCAATCTGAATTGCTTGCCCGAGCATGAACAACGCGGGCAATTTCTTCGGAAAGACTGCGCGCGCGCACCGCTTCCGGGTTGCTATTATCCAGATGGTAAAGCGCGGCTGATCCACCCGTTATTTGCTGCGCAGCGGCAAAACCGGCTTCGTGAAAAGCGTAATCGGCCGCCAGCAGCAGATCCGTTTCGGGCAGATCTTGAATATGTACAAATCCATCTGCTTTAGCGACTTGCTCTTTGATCGCATCGGGTCTGTAGGTGCTATCTGGACCGTTCAACGCGTAGGCGCTGGCGGCCAGCCACGCATTGCCAGCCGCTGCGCGCGCCTCATCTGTGTAGGTATCGCCAAACGCGCCCATCGCTAAGCCGTAATCTCCCGGTGCCGGACCGAAGACGCGCGAGAGTTCGTATTTGCTGACATATGGATTCCAATCAGGGCTTTCGCTGCGCGCCTGCAAGCTTTGAACGGCCTGAGAAAACAAGGCAGATAAGGTCGGAAAAATATCGCGGAACAGGCCCGAGACGCGCAATGTCACATCAATGCGCGGCCGTTCAAGCTCTGTAATTGGGGTGATTTCGATGCCGCTGACGCGTTCCGAGCCTTCATCCCATTTGGGCTTTACGCCGATCAGCGCAAGCGCCATAGCAAATTCTTCGCCCGCCGTGCGCATGGTGGCAGAACCCCATAGATCAACGATTAAATTTTTCGGATAATCACCATGATCTTGTAAATGCCGGCGCACCAATTCTTCGGCCAAAACCAAACCTTGCGCGTAGGCCGATCGGGTTGGAACCACGCGTGGATCCGTTGTGAACAGGTTTCGCCCGGTTGGCAAAACATCTTTTCGGCCCCGATAGGGCGACCCGGATGGACCGGCCGCCACCCGCTTGCCATCAAGGGCGGTGAGAAGCGCCGCGCTTTCGGCTTTGATCGAGGGGTAGCTATCAAATTCTGGGGAAATCTCGGGTGCGCGCCCGAAAATATGCAACCCATCACCAAACTGGCTTTCCTTAATGTCGCACACAAAGCGGTCGATGCAGCTGATCGCTTCTGCGTTTGAACTTGCCGCATCAAGCCCAAGATCTTGCTCAACACCAAGCTGCTTTGCTTCGGCGCGTATGTCATCCTGAAGCCGGGTGCGGCGGCGCGGATCTAGCCCATCGGCATTTGAAAACTCATCAAGAAGATTTTCCAGAAAGGCCAGCCTGTCAGGTGTTGCGCTGGCTTTCATAGCCGGCGGTATATGCCCCAGCGTGATCGCGCAAATCCGCCGCTTGGCCTGAGCCGCTTCGCCTGGATCATTTACAATGAAGGGATATATTACCGGCAGATCCTTAATTAGCGCTTCTGGCCAACAAACCTCTGATAACGCGACCGATTTTCCAGGCAGCCATTCGAGCGTTCCATGCGCCCCAATATGGATTAAAGCACTGGCGGCCTCGACCGTTCTAAGCCAGAGATAAAACGCCACGTAGCTGTGGCGCGGCGTACGGCCGGTATCATGATACTCAGCTTCGCGCGCTTGAAGACTGCCGCGTTCGGGTTGCAAGGCAATAAGCGCCTTGCCGCGCCGTGCTGCGGCGAATTCGAATGCTCCGCTTCGCGCTTGCGGATCGGTTTCAGGATCTCCCCAAGCTTTAAAGAGCTCAGATTGAAGGCATTCGGGTAAATCCTTTAACGCCATTTTATAGGCGCTAAGGGGCCATTTTATCCGCTGGTTTTGAAGGTCTTTTTGAAGCGGGGCGGCTGGCGCGACATCATATTCGCTGGTTTGTAGATCGGCCAGAATCGCTTCTGCTGAAGCCAACGCATCAAGACCGACCGCATGCGCCATTTGCCAAGGTTTGCCAGGGTAGGTTGATAATACCAGTACTGGGCGTTTTTGCGCATTCTCCACCTGCGAGAGATCGACATGCGCGCATATGCGATCGGCGATTGCTGCGATCCGGGACGCGTCGGCTTTATGAATAAAGCGTGAAAACTCAAGTTGTGGATCCCGCGTTGCGGGGTCTTTAAACGAGGCAACCCCCGCAAATAGGCGGCCATCAACCTCTGGCAAAACAACATGCATCGCAAGCTCGGCGGGCGAAAGACCGCGCTCAGTATCCGCCCAGGCCGCCCGCGTTGAGGTTGCCAGAGCCATTTGAAACACCGGAACCTCTGCGATATCCAGCGGCGAGGCGCCATCAGGGCCTTTTCCTGAAAATGCCGTTGCATTCAAAATCGCAACTGGCGCGATTAAGCGCATTTGTCGTTGCAGCCACGCCGCTGATTGAGGCTCTTTCAACGAAGGAATAAACACCCCAAACACGTCAAATCCGCGGGCTTCAAGCGCTTTGGCAGCAGCCTCAATCGGCGCCAAATCCGCCGCTGTGAGATAAGACAGATAAAAACTTATCACAACCGCCGGTTTGGGCGCCACGCGCAGCGCAAATGCGGCAGGGCAGGACAGGCGATTTTGCAATGACCAACCGCCTACGCGCGGCGGAATTTTTTGGCCTATTTTCGGGCGCGCGAATAACCCTGCAGATAGGGCCAATTGTGCCAAAGCCGCGCTTGCGGCATCGGGGCCACCTGCGTCACAAAGCTGGCGCAATCTGCGCAATGTTGACACGGGCAGTGTGGAGATCTCATCAAGCTGGCTATCGGCCCGCCCATCGGCGGCCAACACGGCCAAAGCGATCCCGTTTTCTTCAGCAACCGCGCGAAGCTGTTGTAGACCATAAGCCCAATAAGGCATTCCTCCAATCAACCGCACCAAAACAGCTTTTGCATAAAAAAGCGTTTGTTCAATATAGGTATCAACTGAAAGCGGATGTTGCAGCGCAGCCAAATTTGCCAAACGAAGGCTTGGCAGATCCTCTTTCGCGTTATGCCATCCAACCGAGAAGGCCCCCAAATCACTATCGGAAAAAGACAAAACCACCATATCTGCAGGCGTTTGCTGCAGATCAACCGGCTGAGCCGTCTCTTCCAAACCGTGACTTTCGCGAAAGATCACATGCATCTCTGCTGCTATCCTTTCAATGTGCTTTCGATTGCATTTCTGTCGATGTCATCATGCTCAGCAATCACAACTAGGCGGCCCATACGCATTTCCTCTCGAGCCCATGGCCTATCATATTGGGCGCGCACGCGCGCGCCAACGGCCTGAACCAGCAAACGCATTGGTTTGCCTTTTACGGCCGCATAGCCTTTCACACGCAATATATTTTGCGTCTCAGCTAAGGTTTCAATGCGCTTGATCAGGCTTTCCGGACTTTCAAGTTCGTCAAGTCCGATCACCACGCTGTCAAAATCTTCATGATCATGCTCGGGCACACCATCATGATGAGACGGGCGCGCGTGCAGATCATCTTCGGCCGCAGCCTCCAGCCCCAATACGATGCGCGGATCGATTTGCCCATCGGCCACTTCGATCACGGGCAAATTGCGCGGCGCTTCTGCGGCGATAACCGCTTTGGCTTTGGCAATCCCCACCGCACCGGCTAAATCGGGCTTTGTGAGCAAAATCAAATCGGCGCAGGAAATCTGATCCTCAAAAACTTCCGATAAGGGGGTTTCGTGATCTAAGCTTTCATCGGCGTCTCGTTGCGCGGCAACGGCGGCCAGATCGGGCGCAAATTGACCCGCAGCCACAGCTTCTGCATCGGCCAAAGCAATTACCCCGTCGACCGTGATTTTCGAGCGAATATCGGGCCAGTCAAACGCTTTTAAAAGGGGTTTTGGCAGCGCCAGGCCGGAGGTTTCAATTAAAATATGTTCCGGGCGCGGCTCAAGCTTCATCAGCTGTTCCAAGGTCGGGATGAAATCATCCGCGACGGTGCAGCAGATGCATCCATTGGCCAACTCAAGAATATTCTCCTCTGGACAATTGGGGATCGCGCAGGATTTAAGAATTTCACCATCGACGCCCACATCGCCAAATTCGTTGACGATAATGGCCAACCTTTTGCCACCCGGATTTTGCATCAAATGGCGGATTAACGTGGTTTTTCCAGAACCAAGAAATCCGGTAACAACGGTGACGGGAATTTTTGTTAGATCGTTCATGAAGCAGCCTCAATTGGGGGAATACGCGCGATGCAGTTTTTTCGGAAATGTTCGGGCCTTTCGCGCCACGGAACGCGTCCATCAGCGGCATCCAGATATCGAGATGCGCCATCCAATATGGTTTCAACATGCTGGCTAGGATCAAGATTGCCATAGACATAGGTCCAACGGTTTTTGCCGCGCAAAACGATCGAGCAGCCATGATCGCAATTTGCCAAACAGGCAACGGCTGTCAGTTTTACATTTTCGGGCAGCGTTTCTTGCTTGATCGCCTCAAAAAGTAGAGTGCCTTGGCGCTTTTCATCTTCTGGATCCGCGCGCCCAGCGCGACAAGACGTACACACCAACAACTCAATTGGAACCGTTTTTGACATTATCTTCCCCTGACAGCGCGTCGGAACGCAAGAAAACCAGACAGAGGCCAGCAGGGCATGAAAGAACATGCTCCGCCTCCGACACACCCCGTCCGGATCCGGTTGTTTTTATGTTGGCAGGTCTCCCGGCTTACAGCTTCGAAGGCGGTGCCTTCACAGATGCGTATCCTTCCCAGCATTTGCCAGTGGCATATACGCGTCTTCGCTGCTCACGGTCGCGGGGGCGGCTGCGTTTCAATATTCCGACGCAATCCGTCGAAAAACTGAGTGCATTCCCTCTTCGCCTGTCCTAGAACAAGAACCAACATCCATCTGCAATGGGCCATGCAACGTGGCGTGTCAAGAAAAAGGAATTCCTATGGTCGATGAAAATCAACGCCACAATCAAAAGATGCGCAAAATCAAAGAGGCGCGTGATAAGATGATGCAGAGCAAAACGGATGAAAAAGGCCTGATTATTGTTCATACAGGGGCGGGTAAAGGAAAATCTTCATCTGGCTTTGGAATGATAATGCGCTGTATCGCGCATGAAATGCCCTGCGCGGTGGTGCAGTTTATTAAAGGCACTTGGGTGACCGGCGAACGCAAGTTTTTGACAGAAAATTTTGCCGAGCAATGCAAATTTGTAGTTTCGGGTGAAGGGTTTACCTGGGAAACGCAAGACCGTGAACGCGACATTGCTGCGGCTCAAGCCGGCTGGCATCGGGCAAAAGAGCTTATCCTTGATCCCGAAATTCAATTCGTTTTGCTTGATGAAATCAATATCGCGCTGCGCTATGATTATATCGATATCGATGATGTGATTGCCTTTTTGAAAACAGAAAAGCCAGAGATGACACATGTGTGTTTGACCGGGCGCAACGCAAAGGATGGATTGATTGAACTTGCGGATTTGGTGACCGAGATGGCGCAAGTCAAACATCCCTTCAAACAAGGTATAAAAGCACAATTGGGCGTTGAGTTCTAACATGCCAGCCTTAATGGTTCAGGGCACCGGGTCAAATGTAGGCAAGTCTTTGCTAGTGGCCGGATTGTGCCGGGCGGCAAAACGGCGAGGGCTGAGCGTTGCGCCATTCAAGCCACAGAATATGTCAAATAATGCCGCGGTGACGTCAGATGGCGGCGAAATAGGTCGCGCGCAGGCTCTACAAGCCTTGGCGGCGGGCTGTGCTGCGATCTGCGACATGAATCCGATCTTGTTAAAACCAGAAAGCGAAACAGGTTCGCAAATCATCGTTCAGGGTAAACGCTATGCAACGGCGCGTGCTCAAGATTATGCAGCGTTAAAGCCAAAGCTGATGCCGTTCGTTTTGGAAAGTTTTCAACGCCTGAAATCCGCATTTGATTTGGTAATAGTGGAAGGGGCTGGCAGCCCCGCAGAGGTGAATTTACGGCCCGGCGATATCGCCAATATGGGCTTTGCCTGCGCGGCGGATGTGCCGGTTCTTTTGGTTGGAGATATTGATCGCGGCGGCGTTATCGCGCAAATGGTGGGCACGAATAACGTTTTAGATCCAGAAGATAATAAAAAAATAATTGGATTTATAATCAATAAGTTTCGAGGTGATCCTAATTTATTTTCTGCGGGATATGAAATGATTTGTGCGAAAACCAATTGGCGCGGCCTTGGAATTGCGCCTTATTTTGATCAAGCGTGGAAGCTACCTGCCGAAGATGCGCTGGACATCGCAACCCCGCAGCGGCCCGGTAAGCCGCATATTGTGTGTTTGGGATTGTCACGTATCGCAAATTTTGATGATCTGGATCCGCTGAGCAATGATCCAGAGTTACAAGTAACGGTTCTACGTCCTGGCCAAGCCATCCCCGCTGATGCGCGTTTGGTGATCGTGCCTGGCAGCAAATCGACATCGGCCGATTTGACCTATCTGCGCGCGCAAGGCTGGGATATCGACCTTAAAGCGCATCGCCGGCGCGGTGGGCATGTTTTGGGGATTTGTGGTGGGTATCAAATGCTAGGAAACGTCATCGATGACCCTGAAGGAATTGAGGGCGTATTCGGCAAAACAGAAGGCCTTGGCTTGTTGAAGGTAAACACAATCATGTATCCCAAAAAGCAATTGGGCCAAGTGAATGCAACGCACGCGCCTACGCAGCAAAAGTTTACTGGATATGAAATTCATATCGGCCAAACGCAGGGCCCAGATACGCTGCGCCCTTTTGCTCAGCTTAATGGGCGCAACGAAGGCGCCATAAGCGCGGATGGTTTGGTCATGGGCAGCTATTTACACGGTATGTTCTCGAGCGATGGGTTTCGCCATGCGTTTTTAAAGGGTTTGCATATTCAAAGCAGTGCGCAGGCCTATTCGCAAACTGTCGATCAAACGTTAAACGCTTTGGCCGATCATCTTGAAAAGCATTTGGATGTTTCCGCTTTGCTTGCTTCAGCACGCTAAACTCAACGGTATTTACAGCGTGGCATAGGCCGCGTTCAGCATATCTTCATGCAGCGGATGATTGCTGCCCATTAATTGGGTCATAATCACACCCGTGATTTGTCGTTGCGGGTCTACCCAAAAATAGCTTTGTGCGGCGCCAGACCAGCCAAACTCGCCTAGGGCTGTTGGCACAACGGCCTGACCCAGATCGGTCATAACCCGGCCGAGCAGGTTCCAGCCATAGCCGGGAAAAGCTTGTCCAGAAATGCTGAGGGGCAGGGCAGAAAGCGGCAGGCGATTGGCGCGCATAAGGCCAACCATGTCATTGGAAATCATTTTCTCGCCGGTATCTGAATTTCCCGTCAGTAAAAACCTTGCAAAGGCGCTGTAATCCTGCGCCGTTGCATAAAGACCAATGCCGCCGCGGCGAAACTCTGAGGATTGCTCTGGATACATGCGGGCGACCTTATTTTCCTCGAGCACATGTTCAATTTTCTTAAAAGGCGCAATGGCTTCCAATTTGTAGCGCCCGTAATTTGTCATTAACCGGGGCAATTGTGCGTCGGACAAACGAAATCCTGTATCGCTCATGTTAAGGGGATCAAAAATATACTCTTGTAGCAAAGCATCAATCCGTCTGCCGGTTACGCATTCGACAAGATGTGCCAGCACATCGATCGACATACTGTAAAGCCATCGCTCTTTTGGATGAAAGGCTAATGGCAGTTGCGCCAAGGCGCGTATCATTTCGTTAAGGTCTCGTGCGCCATCAGCTAGAATCTCTGCTTCCCGATAATAGGGGGCAATATGGCAACCAAGGTTAAATTCATAACTGAACCCAGCCCGATGGGTCAGTAAATCTTCAAGCGTTATCAGTCTACACGCAGGCTCTAGTGATCCATTTGGTGTCAAGACGCGCATCTTTGAAAACTGTGAATCGTATTTAGCGATTGGATCAGAAAGCCGCATCAGCCTTTTTTGAACCAGCAGCACGGTAAGAGCTGCAATGATCGGCTTAGTCATGGAGTATATGCGGTAAATAGCGCGATCGGGAATGGGCGTTTTACAGGCATAATTTGCATAGCCCGAACGCCCTTCTAACCGCAGCTCGCCCGCTTGCTCAATGCGCCACTCAATGCCGCTAAACAATTGTTTTTCGATATAATCATCTGCACAATTTTTAACTTCATTCGACATAATCTTGCCCTTGGCTTTGCCGCTTGCACAACACAGGCGAAGCCTGAGGTCTGTAAAGACTATTCATTTAAATCCTTAGAGGCAATCATCTTCAAAACTACGAAAGGCGGTTTGGATCACGTGGATTGCGCTATGCGCGGGTAAGGTATGCCGCTGCCTGGCATTTTGCACGGCGTTGTACAATAAATGGGCAGTGCCGTGGGTTTAGGGCAATGATTTCAGCATGGTTTCAAGATCGATCAGGCTGTGCTTGCCAAAAAACATATCATCATTGGCGATGAGCGTCGGGGCGCCGAAAACACCACGGGCTACCGCTTGAGACGTGGCCTGTATCAAAGCAGTTTTGATTGATGCATCTTGAGTTGCAGCAAGAATCTCTTCCGCGGGCAAGCCCGCTTTTTCCATAACCTGCATGACGGTGGCCGGATCATCCATTTTTTCTTGATCAACCCACATGGCGGTGAACATTGTATCGCGATAGCTCTGCTCCCAAGGTTTCCCGATTGCAAATATCTCCCCACGCATCAGCGCGATGGTATTTACCGGAAAATGTGGGTTTGGGTGAAAAATAATCTTACGATTTTCCACAAAACGTTGGGTTTCACGGGCTTCATAGGCAAGTTTTCCAGCGACATTTGCAAAGGCTTCCATAGGGCTTTTATTATTGGTTGCTTTGAACACACCGCCCAGCAAGATCGGCCGAAATACAATTGGAACGCCGTGCGCCTTTGCGATCTCTGGCAGCGTTTTATACACCAAATAGGCATTCGGGCTGCCAAAATCATAGTAAAATTCTATCTTCATACCGTATCATTTACCTAGAAAGACGTGGTGCTTCTCTTAGGGATTAACCTGTGAGCTGTTTAGATGGCTGTCAATGATTTATCTATGAGGTTTTTAAAGGGTGTTTGGCTCCTAAAACGCAGCGGTAAAAGTGAAAGCATAACTTTTTGATATCTGCTTTCGATATATTTAGCGGCAAAAATAAGGTTTTGATCTCAAGATGGCGTCGGGGCCAATCTTAAAAAAATAGAATTGGGCTGCTGGGCTCTGCGTACTTTGCTTTCTGCCGGCAATGATTTATGTTAGCGCCAGAGTGTAAACTTAATCAAAGGCGGATTATTCGCCCGAACCGGAACAGGACGATAAGATGAAAACATCAAGCGATTATCTACAAGATGCCAATGCGGTGGTGCCGCGTATTCAAGCCACAGAGGCGTTGTCCTATTTCGATGACGGCGAAACCGTGTTTTTGGACGTGCGCGACAGTTCTGATATTGCGGCCTCGGGTACAGTTGCGGGGGCCGTTCGGATCAACCGTGGTTTCCTTGAATTTGCAGCCGATGACTCCACAAAATTTCACATTCCGCGTTTGCAAAAAGAAGCCCGGATTTGTGTTTTATGCGCAGCGGGTGGACAAGCTGCTTTGGCAGGCAAAACTTTGGTTGAGATGGGCTATAGCAATGTTATCAATATTGGAGGTTTTGGCGATTGGCAGGCTGCAGGGGGCGCAACAGAGGCTTAAAAAGGCCCGCCGCGCAGGGGTTCGAACTCAGTATTTTCGAAAGCACAAGTCAAAGGCCTGACGGCCTTTGATGTCGTTTTTTTGTCACGCGGTGAGGCGTTGATAAGAAAACAGAAGGATCTCCAAAACTCTGCTACAGAGCCGGTTTATTTTAAACCGGTGCCGCGCTTGGATCATCTATATAAAAGCCTTGGTGTGATCTTACAGATCACGTCTTTTAATCGATCTAATCAAAGGAAAGTTTATGGTGGGTGATAAGAGACTCGAACTCCTGACATCTTCGGTGTAAACGAAGCGCTCTACCAACTGAGCTAATCACCCGCAAAAAACCGTCTAAACAAAGCTTTAAGCAGACGCAAGAGGCTAGGGGAAAAATAGTGCCTTTCTTCGGGTTTGCTTAACCATTTTTTGCGGTTTTTTTAAACTTTCAATGACGGTGTGACGGGTTATAAAGGCTAAACTCTGGCCAAGGTTTGACGAACCTCGGCCAGAAAAGTCGTTAATGCGCTGTCGCAGGTGCCGTTGAGGGCGAATTAAGCGCTGCGGCCGCTGCCGCGGCTTCCTCTGCGGCTTCGTCCCATTCTATTTCATTCGGGGTTTCGGTTAACGCATTCTCGATAACTTCTGATACATGGCTAACGGGAATAATGGTCAGCCCCTCTTTCACATTATCTGGGATTTCCGCCAAATCCTTTTCATTCTCTTGCGGAATTAAAACCGTTGTGATGCCGCCGCGCAGCGCCGCAAGCAGTTTTTCTTTTAATCCACCAATCGCCAGGGCATTGCCGCGCAATGTTACTTCACCCGTCATTGCGATGTCTTTGCGCACGGGGATACCGGTTAAAACCGACACGATGGAGGTTACCATCGCTAAGCCAGCGCTTGGTCCATCTTTTGGGGTTGCCGCTTCGGGCACGTGCACGTGAATGTCCAACCGATCAAATAGGGTTGGCTTGACACCAATTTTAGGGCTGATTGAGCGCACATAAGAACTGGCCGCATCGATGCTTTCTTTCATCACATCACCCAGCTTACCCGTTGTTTTCATGCGCCCTTTGCCAGGCAGCTTTAAGGCCTCTATTGACAGCAAATCGCCCCCAACCGAAGTCCAAGCCAAACCTGTTACCACGCCGACTTGATCTTCCTTTTCAGCCAAACCGTAACGGAATTTCTCAACGCCCAAGAAGTCGCTGATATTATCCGCCGTAACCTCCAGCGTTTCGACCTCTTTCTTAACAATTTTAGTAACAGCTTTTCGGGCAATCTTTGCGATTTCACGCTCAAGATTTCGGACGCCAGCCTCGCGGGTGTAGCGCTGTATAATACTGCTTAATGCATCCTCTTTCAGCGCCAGCTCGCCTTCTTTTAAACCGTGATTCTTTAACTGCTTGGAAAGCAGGTGCCGTTTCGCGATTTCGCATTTTTCATCTTCGGTATAGCCAGAGAGCGGTATGATTTCCATCCGGTCTAGCAAGGGCCCGGGCATGTTGTAACTATTTGCGGTGGTCAAGAACATCACGTTGGAGAGATCATATTCAACCTCTAAATAATGATCCGAGAAGGTGGCGTTTTGTTCCGGGTCAAGCACTTCAAGCATCGCGGATGCCGGATCGCCCCGAAAATCTTGCCCCATCTTGTCAATCTCATCCAAGAGGATCAATGGATTGGTTGTTTTGGCTTTTTTCAGCGCTTGAATGATTTTACCGGGCATCGAGCCAATATAGGTTCTACGATGGCCTCGAATTTCAGATTCATCGCGCACCCCACCTAACGATATGCGAATAAATTCCCGCCCCGTTGCCTTGGCGACAGATTTGCCAAGCGAGGTTTTTCCGACACCGGGAGGGCCAACCAAACACATGATCGGACCCTTCAGCTTGGTGCTTCTTTGCTGAACAGCGAGAAATTCAACGATGCGTTCTTTCACCTTTTCAAGGCTGTAATGATCACGGTCCAACGTCTCTTGTGCGCGCCCAAGATCCTTCTTGACGCGAGATTTTACTCCCCACGGAATGCCTAAAATCCAATCAAGATAATTGCGCACAACCGTGGCTTCGGCAGACATTGGGCTCATATTTTTGAGCTTCTTCAATTCCGCATCAACTTTTTCTTTGGCTTCTTTGCTTAGCTTGGTTGCCGCAATCCGGCTTTCCAGTTCGGCCACTTCGTTTTGGCCTTCTTCGCCATCCCCCAATTCTTTTTGAATGGCCTTCATCTGCTCATTTAAATAATATTCGCGCTGGGTTCTTTCCATTTGCGATTTCACGCGGGTTTTGATTTTTTTCTCAACCCGCAGAACGCTCATTTCGCCCTGCATATGACCGTATATTTTTTCTAAACGCTCACTGACCGATAAAATTTCAAGCAATGCTTGCTTTTGCTCAACTTCAATGCCCAAATGGCCAGCAACCAAATCTGCTAGCTTGGCCGGATCACTCGCTTCTGCAACTGCCCCTAAGGCTTCTTCGGGAATATTCTTTTTAATCTTGGCATAACGTTCAAATTCATCGCTGACCGTGCGCACGAGGGCTTCTAATGCATCAACATCGCCCATGGTTTCGGATAAACCTATAGCGCGGGCTTCAAAAAAGTTTTCATTTTCAACGAATTCAGAAATGTGGACCCGACTTTTGCCTTCGACAAGAACTTTAACGCAGCCATCGGGCAGTTTGAGCAATTGCAAAACATTCGCTAATACCCCGGTTTTGAAAATACTATCCGCTGTTGGCTCATCTTCTGATGCGTCGACTTGGCTTGAGAGGAGAATCTGTTTGTTATCATCCATAACTTCTTCCAGCGCCCGTACGGATTTTTCACGCCCCACAAAGAGTGGTACGATCATATGCGGAAAGACCACGATATCTCTTAATGGTAAAACGGGATATGTTGGCGCGGTGGTTTTTGTCATGTTTCATCCTCAATGATGGTAAGGTGGCGCGTTTCCCTTTCAGGGGAAGGCGGCCCTTTTGCGTTTCTTCTAGTGAATACATAATAGTCGATGCCGTTGGTTTCAACCATATGCAGCGTTTATTAAAGCAGGATCTTTTGGTTTGAGCGGGCACGCCTCGCGAAAGCGTTTTGGAGAATCAACTCTCAATCAAACGCAAAGATTGCCCATCGGCTAAAAGCAAAACAGATAGCTTTAGGGGATTTTTTTGTTTTTAGGCAGCCTGTGCAAGCGCTGGCAGAGAAAATTGAAATTTTAGTTTCATGGAAAGAGTGAGATTTTGGTTCCGGCCTTCTTGACGCGGGCTTAAGTGAACCGTAAGAGGGTAGTATAAGCTTGTTTGGGTTCAGATAGCGGTTGTAGCTCAGTTGGTTAGAGTACCGGCCTGTCACGCCGGGGGTCGCGGGTTCGAGCCCCGTCAACCGCGCCACTGAACGCCAAGCAGCTTAGTAGATTGCGCGGTTGTAGCTCAGTTGGTTAGAGTACCGGCCTGTCACGCCGGGGGTCGCGGGTTCGAGCCCCGTCAACCGCGCCATTTTTGTTTTGTAAATGCGAAGGTTTGAAAACAGGCTCTCTGGCTGGGTAGGAGGGGTTAGCTTGTCTCAAGCAAGGAGCCCGAAGGGCGTCAATCACTCGGCCGCAGATATAAGTTTTTCATTCGCATCGATTTCAGCCGCGCGTTTTTCAACAAGCTCAACAATGTGATCTACCATATTTTCATTGCCAATTTTGTGGTCTTGCTTTCCGGCCCAATAAACCATGCCGCTGCCCGCACCGCCGCCGGTAAACCCAACATCTGTCATCAACGCTTCCCCAGGGCCGTTAACGACACAACCAATGATCGAAAGGCTCATCGGTGTTTTTATATGTTCAAGCCGGTTTTCCAAGGCTTCAACCGTTTTGATTACGTCGAACCCTTGCCGCGCGCAGCTTGGGCATGAAATAATATTCACCCCGCGATGGCGCAAACCCAATGATTTTAAAATTTCATATCCGACTTTGACTTCCTCAACTGGATTGGCAGACAGCGAAACGCGGATCGTATCGCCAATTCCCATCCATAATAAATTGCCTAAACCGATCGCAGACTTAATCGTTCCGCTGGTCAATCCGCCAGCTTCGGTAATACCCAAATGGATAGGGGCGTCTGTGGCTTCTGCCAAAGCTTGATAGGCAGCCGCTGCCATAAAAACATCGGAGGCTTTACAGCTGATCTTGAACTCGTGAAAATCATTATCCTGCAAGATTTTGATATGATCCAAACCACTTTCAAGCATAGCATCTGGGCAGGGTTCGCCGAATTTTTCCAATAAGTGTTTTTCAAGCGATCCTGCATTAACACCAATGCGGATAGAACAATTATTGTCTTTCGCCGCTTTAATCACTTCTTTAACGCGATCTGGCGCGCCGATATTTCCTGGATTGATACGCAAACACGCCGCACCAGCCTGCGCTGCTTCAATACCGCGTTTATAGTGAAAGTGAATATCTGCAACCAAAGGAACGGGGCTTTCCTTTGCAATTTCCTTGAACGCTTTGCTGCTATCCTGGTCTGGCACCGAAACGCGCACGATGTCTGCCCCTGCATCTGCTGCTGCGATTATTTGCGCTAACGTGGCTTTGACATCAGTTGTTAAGGTGTTGGTCATCGTCTGAACGGAAATCGGCGCGTCTCCCCCAATCGCAATATTACCAACATGAATTTTTCGCGATTTTCGACGGTAAATATTTCGCCAAGGGCGTACGGAATTCAAGGACATATCTGGTCTCAGTGGTTATTAAAAAAGGGCCTTAAGAAGCAGCTATTGCTGTCAACTTACTCTGACATTCCTTCAGTTGTAAAGCTTGACACTGTCGCTTCTGCTACAACACGTTCTAAGACCGGATCTAGGTTCAGATCAGCCGGTTGATAATTGGCCATCAAAGACGTGGGTGAAAGCTCTACGTTTTTGACCACTTTGCCTCCAGTACCCGCCGGGCCATATAATTTTCCTTCAACGGCAAAATATACAGAGCCCGACATACCTGCCCGTAACATGGGGGCCATTTCAGTTTGTGGAAGGATGAATTCTTCACCCGCTTTCATCGTATTTTCAAAAATACGGCTCCCATCCGGCGCTGTCACACGCACCCAGGCATCTCTTACGGCAAATAGCGCCAGCGTCGGCGGAGCTGTCTCGAGCACTTGCGGCGTATCAACTTGGGCAAGCAGATTTGCTTCACTTGGCGGGGTGTTCTCGACATCCGCAACTATTCCGGCGCTGGGATCAGCGGCGGGGTCGGGTTGCGGAATGAAATTGCCAAAATCTGCCGGATTTAAAGATGATATCGGGGCATCGCGGGCGGTAAGAATGGGAAAATCGAGCGCCTGAGGGCGATAAAGCCGATCCAGTTTCTCATTATTCAGGCGTTGGTCTAACGCGTTTTTTGTGACCTCAGCTTGTGGAAGCTGTACCGAACCCAATGGATCTAAATCCGATAAAACGATCGGCGTATTTTCCGCTGGTGTGAGTTTAACTTGCTGCACTTCTTGCAACAAAGACCAGGCTCCAAAGCCGATAACGCCGATGAGCGATGCCAACACAGCCACAGAGGCAATGGCGCGCATTTCTAAAGTTTCAAAGAACCCGGCATCGGGCGGCTCCATCGCCAAAGGGGATGTTTTGAATATATCAGTTGAACCCATGGTGTTTTGCTTGGGCAAAAGGGGGGCAGCGGATTGCAGTTTTTTGGTGCTTGGCCCTTGCGCCAGCGCGCTTACGGTTTGAAAGCCGCTTTCTGCGCAAAATTGTTGAAGAACCTCTTCGCTGTCCATGCCCAGGTATTTTGCGTAAGAACGCACATAACCGGCGACAAAACCTGGCGTGTCAAACGCGCCGGGGTCGCAGTTTTCGATCGCAAATATGTAGGATGCTTTGATTTTAAGGTCGCGTTGTACGTCAAGCAGCGATTTGCCAATGGTCGCGCGTTCACCGCGCATGATGTCACCAAGTCGCAGCTCGAAATCGTCAAACCCTTTCGGACCTGCCGATTGAGCACCCTCTAGCTCGGGTGTGGCTTTGTTTTTTTTGCTCTTTCGCCTCAGCGTTCCAGCTCCCAATACTCGAGACCGAATCGTTCTTATCCACGTAACTCGTGATCTGATAGCATAATTGAGTAAGAATTACACTTTAGGGTTACTTTAGGCAGAGTTCTCGGCACGATTCAGCGCGCAATGCGCCCAAAGCGTATCCATTGCCCTGACCAAGGCATCAATTTCGGCCCGCCCGTGAATAGGGGATGGCGTGAATCGCAACCTCTCTGTTCCGCGCGGCACCGTTGGGAAATTGATAGGTTGCACATAAATACCAAAATCTTGCAGGAGCATGTCAGATAGTTTTTGCGTATGCACCGGATTGCCCACAATCACGGGAACGATATGAGAGCCATGATCAATAATCGGCAACCCGATCGCTTTTAATCGGTACTTTAAAATCTTAGATTGCGTTTGATGTTGCGCGCGCAAGTCTTGGTCCGATTTCAAATGCGCTACAGAGGCTGCCGCCCCTGCGGCGACCGCAGGAGGCAGCGAGGTGGTAAAAATAAATCCGGGCGCGTATGAGCGGATCGCATCACAAAGTTTTGCACTGGCAGCGATATATCCGCCCATAACCCCATACGCCTTTGCTAAGGTGCCGTTGATAATATCGATGCGATGCATCAAACGATCGCGCTCGGCCACGCCGGCGCCGCGGGCGCCATACATACCCACCGCATGCACCTCATCAAGATAGGTCAGGGCGTTGAACTCATCTGCTAGATCACAAATTTTAGCAATGGGTGCAAAATCACCATCCATCGAATAGATTGACTCAAACGCAATGAGTTTCGGCGCCTTGGGGTCATCGGCTTCCAGTAATTCGCGCAAATGTCCAAGGTCATTATGCCGAAAAATGCGTTTACTTCCGCCGTTTCGTCGAATGCCTTCAATCATCGAGGCGTGGTTGAGCGCATCCGAATAAATGATCAAATCTGGAAAAAGTTTTGGCAAGGTAGACAGGGTTGCATCATTGGCAATATAGGCACTGGTAAACAGCAACGTGCTTTCTTTGCCATGCAGATGGGCAAGCTCATCCTCAAGCTTCTTGTGATACACGGTTGTCCCAGAAATATTCCGCGTACCACCAGATCCCGCACCAGTGGCATCTAACGCTTCATGCATCGCACTTAAAACAGTCGGATGCTGCCCCATTCCCAGATAATCATTGCCACACCAGACCGTTACAGGCGCATTAGTTCCATCGGGGCGATGCCATGTCGCGTGGGGAAAATTACCTTTTTCGCGCACGATATCAATAAACGTGCGGTACCGCCCCTCATTATGCAAACGGTTTAAAGATTGATCTAAGAAATCATTATAAGTCAATCTATGGCCTTCCATCTTTTACCAAAAGCACCAAGCGCTTTTCCAATCACTACTCTATAAACCTCATCGGCATGAATGCACCTAAAGTCAAGGGTGACTGGACAGCGCAGGAACACATGTTAGGCTTAACACTAATGGTCACATATAGGGTGGTTTGAAAATGTCGCTAGCCCCAGTTCTTGCGCGGATTGACGCAGATCTTGAAAATGCAACGAAGCGGTTGTTGGAATTGTTACGGATCCCTTCCATCTCGACAGATCCCGCGTTTGATACGGCGTGCGAGACTGCCGCTGATTGGCTTGTGGATCAATTGCGCGCCATAGGGGCAGAAGCGCAAAAACATCAAACGCCGGGAAAGCCGATGGTTATGGGCAGTTTTACAGGATCTTCAAATCCGGATGCGCCGCATATTTTGTTTTATGGCCATTATGATGTGCAGCCCGCCGACCCGCTCGAATTATGGCATCACGATCCATTTGAACCAGCCGTCGAACAGACAGCGCAAGGTCGGGTTATTCGGGGCCGCGGGAGCTCAGACGATAAGGGCCAATTAATGACCTTTGTCGAAGCCTGCCGCGCGTGGAAAAACGAGCATGGGCAAATGCCGTGTAAAATAAGTTTTTTCTTTGAAGGCGAAGAAGAAAGCGGGTCTCCAAGTTTGGTTCCTTTTATGGAAACGCATAAAGAGGCGCTGAAGGCTGACGTGGTTCTAATTTGCGATACTGGTTTATTTGATGATCGGGTTCCGGCAATCGTTACGATGTTGCGCGGTATGGTTAGTGAAGAAGTGGTGCTGCGCGCTGCCAACCGCGATTTGCATTCAGGTTCTTATGGCGGGATGGCGCGCAATCCACTGCATGTGCTCAGCCAAATTTTAGCCAGCTTGCATGATGAAACTGGCCGCGTGCAGCTGCCTGGATTTTACGATGGGGTGCGCGATATACCGCCCCATTTGTCAGCGCAGTGGCAGAGCCTAAACTTTTCGCATCACAGCTTTCTTGGCGATGTCGGCTTGCGGCTGCCGGCGGGCGAAACAGCTTACAGCCCGCTTGAACATATTTGGGCGCGCCCGACCTGCGAAATCAACGGGATCTGCGGCGGCTACACAGGCGAGGGGTTCAAAACGGTTCTGCCAAGCCAAGCCTCTGCTAAAATCAGTTGCCGTTTGGTCGAGGGGCAGGATCCAGAAAAAATCCGTGCAGCTTTGCATGCGCATGTTTCCTCCTATTTGCCGGCTGATTGTACGGTTGAATTTATTTCTTATGGGGCCTCACCCGCGGTTGTTATGCAAAGTGACACGCCGCTATTTGAAATCGCCCGCGCCGCGCTAAGCGCCGAATGGGAGCAAGAGGCGGCCTTTACCGGCTGCGGCGGGTCGATACCGGTTGCCGGTCATTTTCAAGATATTATTGGCGTTAGCCCAATGCTGATTGGGTTTGCAAAGGACAATGATCAAATTCACTCTCCAAATGAAAAATATGATTTGCAAAGCTTTCACAAAGGCATTCGCAGCTGGGCGCGGATTATAGAGGCGCTCTCGGTTGATAAACGTTCTAGACAAATGGCAAAAAAATAATGTTGGACGGATTTAAGCATAAGACCTGCGATTTGAACGGGGTAAAAATTGCCTATTCCGAGCTTGAAGAAAGCAAAGGTAAAGCGCCGCTTCTTTTGCTGCATGGGTTTCCGCAAAATCGGTTTATGTGGGGCCGAATCGCGCCGATTTTGGCCGAACAGTTTCACGTGATTTGCGCTGATTTACGGGGCTATGGTGGCTCGTCTAAACCTAAAGGCGTTGCCAAATACAGCTTTAGAAAAATGGGCCAGGATCAATTGGGGCTTATGACATCCTTAGGGTTTCACCGCTTCCATTTGATTGGGCATGACCGAGGTGCGCGCACCGCATATCGGATGGCCCTAGATGCCACCGATCGCATTAAGTCTTTAACGGTTATGGATATTACGCCCACCCATTTTTTGTTGGATGCGCTAAAGTCAGAGGTTGCGCGGGCCTATTATCATTGGTTTTTTTTGGCACAACCCAGCCCGTTTCCCGAGACTTTGATCGCCGCCGATGCCGATTATTACTTTGAAAGCTGCTTGCTTGGCTGGGGCGGCAGTACATTAGAGCAATTTGATCAACGTGCGCTTGAGGCCTATCGCAAAACCTGGAGGGATCCCGCAACGATTGAAGCGATGTGCAATGATTACCGCGCCGCGCTTGAATATGATTTTGATATGGATGAGCGCGATTTATCCCGCCAGCTGGATTTGCCCGCCTTGGTGATGTGGGGCGAGGGTGGCGCAATGGATAAATCTTTTGATCTGCCAGAAACATGGCGCGCAAGGCTTAAGCAGTTTGACTGCAGCGCGATTCCCGGCGGGCATTTTTTTCCAGACATCTATCCAAAAGATACGGCGGCAGCGTTGCTGCGTTTTTTGAAGCCATTACGCGATCAGTAACCGCAAAGGGGCCGCTTAACCTCTTTTGTCTCGCAGCATGGCTTGCATCGATTCCAAGGGTAGGTACCCGCGCAACATTTCATCTTGCATCACGAATGTAGGCGTGCCGCTGATTTTCATTTTTTGCGCCAATTCAGCGGTTTTTGAAATCTCCTCTGCAACGTCATTAGACGCCATATGATCCAAGATTTTATCCCTATCCAAATCAAGCTTGCGGGATATTTTACTGAGCGCGGCAGGGGTTGGTTGGCCCGGTAAACTGAACAATGCATCATGCACCTGCTTATACGCATTGGCGCCGTAAAGCTGTTTCACGGCAATCGCAAACCGCGACGCAACAACCGAGGCTTCGCCTAAAATCGGCAACTCTTTCAAAATCAACCGGACATTCCCATCGGTTTCAAGAAGCTCGTTCAAATCTTGAAAGGCTTTTTTACAATAGCCGCAGCGATAATCGATGAATTCAACCAAGGTGATATCGCCCTCTAAATTTCCGCCTTGATAGGAAAAGCCATCGTCAAACAGTGCAGCGCTGTATTGTTGCACCAATGCAAAATCGTTTTGGGCTTCGCTGGCCGCCTGCTGGGCTTTGAACGCATCCACCGCTTCAAAAATCACTTCTGGGTTTTCCATCAGATAGCGTTTCACTTCTTGACCAAACGCTTTGCGATCTGTTTCAGAGAGATTAGACAGATCCCCAGCCGACGCGATTGCAGCTGCAAAAAGCGCCCAGAGGGTAACCCATATTCTTAAAATTTTGACCTGCATTATAAATCCTTGTGATCTGTCTACTTGGTGCTGATATTAAGTATGTCTTGCGCTTTTTGCCATGCAGGAGAACCGGTTGGCAAACCCAAAACAGCACGCCGAGCGTGAACCTTTGCATCTTTTAGCCGCCCCTGCAACGCAAAGCGCTCTGCTGTCACCAAGGCCGCCATTTCTGGTTTGTTTGATCGCGCATAGGCAACAGCCAAATCGCGCAATAATTTGGTGCTTCTAAAGTCGCCAGCGCGAGCGTTTTCGAGCGTTTTTAACGCCATTGATATCTGATTATTGGCCAGCAAGGCGCGTCCATAACCTGCCAAAATCAATGAATCCTTGGGGGCCATTGCCACCGCTTTCTCATAGGCTGTTACAGCAGCTGAAAACTTTTGATTTCGCATTAAAAGCTCTGCGTAAAGCTCTTGATAATAGGGATCTCTTGGCCTTATTCCTTGCGCAATCCTCAACTGGTTAAGCGCCTCTGATAATTTGCCTTGCCGCGACAGTGCAATCGCCAGACTTATTGCTCGAAGATCCTTAGGAAGTTTTCGTTGATCTCGCGCCAAAATCGTTGAAGGTGGTCTCAAAAACGCCGCCAATTTGGCTTTGGTTCTTGCGTGCCAATATTCTGCGGATAAATCTGGCTTGCTAGAAGATTGTGTTGCCGCATTTGAGCGTGCTTGGCGCAGCCGTTCGCGGCTGAGCGGATGCGAGCGCAAGTAGGTGTCTTGGCGCGCTGGTAATAAGCTTTCCTGACCAGAAAAGATTTCTAAAACATCCGCCATCCCCTGCAGGCTGATGCCTGCGCGGCGCATATATTGCATGGCGGATTGATCGGCCGAGCTTTCTTCGCTGCGATTATAGGCTAGAAAATTCCGCTCTGCCGAGCTGTTTAAGCCGATGGCCAAACCGGTTCCAAGCGCAACATTCCCACCCGCGGCGCCAGCCGCTATGCCCAGCGCCATGCCAAATCCGGCGGCGCTGCGGGCCGTTTTGATATTCTTTGCTCTTCGGGCGATATGACCATTTGCAATATGAGCCGCTTCATGTGCGATGATTGATTGCAGCATACTGGCCGAGTTTGTTTTCAAGACCATGCCCGCATTAAGAAATATGTGATGATTGTCGATAACAAACGCATTCAATTGAAGATCATCGACCACCAATACCTTCACCCGTTCGCTGGGCAGATCTGCGGCCTGCAAAATGGGGCGCGCCAATTGCTGAAGCCCATGCTCAATATCAGAATCGCGTAACAAGGATATTGCTGTGGCGGGGGCTGGTGTTAAAAAGAGGACTATTAACACAATGAAACTGTTGATTATTCGCATCGAAGCCGCCTATAGATCAGGAAGTTCACTCACTAATTTAGAGTTTGGATTGATATGATGAAAAACTCAACCCGTGGCGCCGTAGATCCCTTTATTGTGATGGATGTGATGGAAGCTGCGCGTCAGGCAGAGGCGGCGGGACGCCATATTATTCATATGGAAGTCGGGCAACCCGCAACTCCGGCGCCCTTGGGGGCCAGAAACGCGTTGCGCGATAGTTTAAATGCAACCGCGATGGGTTATACGGTTGCGCTTGGTTTGCCCGAACTGCGCGCTAAGATCGCTGATCTCTATGGCGAATGGTATGATGTTGATTTGGACTCAAAGCGGGTGATTGTAACGTCGGGTTCATCTGCTGGGTTTTTATTATCCTTTACATCCTTGTTTGATGCTGGAGAGCGGGTAGGTATTGGCGCGCCGGGCTATCCCAGTTACCGACAAATTTTAAAAGCTCTTGATTTAACTGCGGTGGATATTCCAACAAGCGCTGCAAATAAGTTTCAACCGCATCCTACCGATCTTGCAGATTTAAGCTTGAACGGATTGCTGGTTGCCTCACCGTCCAACCCAACCGGAACGATGCTATCGGGGGGGAATTGGGCGCATTGATTGAGGCCACTGAGCGCAGTGAAACGGCCTTTATAAGCGATGAAATTTATCACGGAATTGAATATGAAACCAAGGCGGTAAGCGCATTAGAGATAACCAATAATTGCTACGTGATAAATTCATTTTCGAAATACTTTTCGATGACGGGATGGCGCGTTGGCTGGATGGTGGTGCCCGAAAACCACATTCGTCAGGTTGAACGTTTGGCGCAAAATATGTTTATCTGCGCGCCGCATGCCAGCCAAGTTGTGGCGCTTGCTGCAATGGAGTGCCGCGAAGAGTTGATCGCATATAAAGCCGTCTACGAGAAAAACCGCCGCCTGATGATTGATGGCTTGCCAGAGGCTGGATTTGATCGCATCGCGCCTCCGGATGGTGCTTTTTATATTTATGCTGATATCTCGCATCTGACATCCGACAGCCTGTCTTTCGCTCGCGAGATTTTGCAGGAGGCGGGCGTGGCCGTTACGCCAGGTTTGGATTTTGACACCCAGCGCGGGGCGGGAAGTTTGCGGTTTTCTTACGCCGGCAGCAGCGAAGATATTCAAGAAGGGTTGCATAGATTAAAGCAATTTATGCAGAAGAAAGGCTTTGCGGCATGATTTGGTTTCTTCGCAATCTGCTGGCTTTAACAACGTTGCTGGCCCCAGTTACCGGTTTCTGCACGGGCATGACGCAAGCAAAAGAAACCATGGATATAAGCGTGCCGGCCATCCAAGGCTTGGCCCGCTTACGCGTCAAGGACAGCAGCGTCGAGGATCTGTTATGGGATGGCGTACGGATAAATTTAAATCTTAGCCAAGGCGTGCCTTATCGGGTCTATTTTCTGCAAGACCCACTGCGGATGGAGGTTGAATTTAATGCGCTTTATCCCATTGATATAAGCAGTTATGACTTTAATAAAAGCAAAGAAATCAAGCAAGTTACCTATTTTGAATCCCCTTCGCAGCTTTCAGTCCTGCGGTTCGACCTGACATCGCCGATGCGCCTTGAAACGGCCGATTTGAATGTAAACACATCTGATGGTTCTGCCGTGCTGAACTTGGTGTTAACGCCGGTCACGATGGTTGAATTTTCGCTTTTTGCGCTGCAAAAAGCTACAAATTCAGAACTAGAGCTTGCCTTGAAATCCGCAGTGAAGGCGCCGACTTTAACAGAAAATCGATTGACGGTTCTGATTGATCCGGGCCATGGCGGGATCGACCCAGGGGCTATAGTTGGCGATGTGAATGAAGCTGGCTTGATGCTAAGCTTGGCGAAAGAGTTGAAAGAAAGTTTGCTACGCGTTGAGGGCGTAGATGTCGTTTTGTCGCGTTTGGAGGATAAATTTGTACCGCTCGAAGCGCGCGTTTCGTTGGCGCAAGCTGTAAAAGCGGATCTTATTATTTCTTTGCATGCGGATGCGTTGGTCGAGGGAACGGCTTATGGAACCACGGTCTACACTTTGCCTGCACTGGCGTCTGAAAGCGCCTCGCAATCATTGGTGTTGCGCCATGAACCCGATTCTGTGCTGCAGGGCGTGGATTTAAACGCGATTGATGAAGATGTTGCGATGGCGCTTTTGGATTTGAGCCGCTTGGAAAATATGCAAAGCTCGGAAATTTTGGCAGAATCTGTCGTGAAAGGATTGTCCCGCGTCTTGGGAGGGCTCAATGCAAAACCTTTGCGTAAAGCGGGATTTTCGGTTTTAAAAGGCGCTGATATTCCGGCGATTTTGATTGAAGCGGGTTTTATGTCCACAGAAACGGATCTGGCAAATCTTCAAAATGCTGAATGGCGGGCGAGATTTGCCGAAGGCGTTAGGCTTGGCGTGATGATTTGGTATGCGCAAGAAAAGCAAATCGCGCCTTTGCGTAGGCGGTGAATTGAACGAGTTTGATCGAAGCCTTTTGACCCCAGGTCAAAGCCTGCTTATAAGACGGGGACTAATTTAGGGCGGGCAATGCTACGTATTGTTTTATCTTTTTTTGGGGGTGTGTTTACGTTCTTGACGATGTCGGTTGTTGCTTTTGCGTTAACAATCGGAGCAGTGTTTTGGATTTATGGCCGTGATCTTCCTTCACATGAATCATTGGCGCAATATAAACCGCCCACCATTAGCCGGATTTATTCTGGTGAAGGTCGTATTGTCGATGAATTTGCGCGCGAACGTCGGTTGTTTACCGGAGCCCAGGATGTGCCGCTTCTGATCAAACAAGCCTTTATTTCTGCCGAAGATAAGAATTTTTATTCGCATCCAGGCTATGATTTGCGTGGCATTCTATCTGCGGCAGTTGATGCCGCGCGCTCTGGTGGGCGCAGGGTCAGAGGGGCCTCAACCATCACGCAGCAGGTGATGAAGAACTTTTTATTGGATGGGTCGCGTCGCGCTGAGCGTAAGATCAAAGAGATCATTCTGGCCACGCGAATTGAAAACACCTTGGATAAAGAGCGTATTTTAGAGCTTTATTTAAACGAGATTTTCTTAGGCCAAAACTCATATGGCGTGACGGCAGCGGCACAAACCTATTTTAATAAAACCTTGGATGAGTTGGCCCCTCATGAAGCGGCTTTTTTAGCCTCTCTGCCCAAAGCCCCGTCCGATTTTCATCCCGTCCGGCGCAAACAGCGCTTGCTCGAGCGTCGCAATTACGTGTTGAAGGAAATGTGGCAAAATGGCTTTTTGGAAGAGGCGGCCTATCGCGCGGAGGCGGCGCAACCTTTGCTGTCGGTCCAAAATGGAGATTTTATAAGCTTTCGATCAGCTTTGCCGCGCCGAGGGTATTTTAGCGATGAAATTCGACGCCAATTAAGCGCTGATTTTGGCGAAGAGGCGTTTTTCTCAGGGGGTATGACCGTCCGCGCCACCTTTGATCCTGAATTGCAAACTGTGGCGGAAATTGCGCTTCAACGCGCGCTTGAATCCTATGACCGGGCTCAAGGCATTTGGCGCGGAACCGGCCTTTCAATTGAGCCTGAGCGGCTAACCAGCGAAGACCAGTGGCGCGCAGCGCTAAGCGATATTGAGGTGCCACGCGGAATAAAGCTGGATGGCCAATGGTATCCAGCTGTTGTTCTTCGACTTGGCAAAAAATCGGCGCAAATCGGCATTGAAGGCGTTGAAGATGATGAAGACGGGCATTGGATTCCCTCGCGTGACGTCACTTGGGCCAGCAAACAAAAGGCCGATGGCAGCCTCGGCCAAAAAGCCAAACGCGCCTCTGATCTTTTGTCGCTGGGCGATGTGGTTTTGGTGCGGGCCCTTCTGGATGAGGAGGGCGCGTTTGAACGATGGTCCTTGCGCCAAGTATCAGAAGTGCAGGGGGCGTTTATGGCCATGGATGTCAATACAGGCCGGGTTATTTCAATGCAGGGCGGGTTTTCTTATGAAGCGTCGGTTTATAACCGCGCGACCCAAGCAGACCGGCAGCCAGGCTCAAGTTTTAAGCCCTTTGTTTACGCCGCAGCGCTTGATAGTGGCTATTCACCCGCAACAATCGTGATTGATGCACCGATCGAAATTGATACGCCGCAAGGGTTGTGGACGCCGCGCAACTCATCAGATAAGTTTTACGGACCAACGCCGTTGCGCACTGGCATCGAACAGTCTCGCAATTTGATGACCATTCGTTTGGCTCAGGAAGTTGGGATGGATGTGATTGGTGATTATGCCGAGCGCTTTGGCGTTTATGATCGCATGAACCCGTTTTTGGCGAATTCTTTAGGCGCGCAAGAGACCACCCTATACAAAATGGTGGCCGCTTATGCGATGTTTGCCAATGGCGGAGAACGCGTGCAACCCACCTTGGTGGATCGGATTCAAGATCGGTATGGAAAAACCATCTACAGCCATGATGAACGCGAGTGCTTTGAATGTGGGTTTGAGACAATTCCTGCAAATCGCGCGCCGCTGATCGTTTCGAATCGCGAGCGTATCATGGATGCGACAACCGCGTATCAACTCACCTCGATGATGCAGGGCGTTGTAGATCGAGGGACAGCGAGCAACAGCATCAACTTAGGGGTGCCTGCAGCGGGTAAAACCGGCACAACGAACCAGTCAAAAGACGTTTGGTTTGTTGGGTTTACCAGTAATTTCGTGGCCGGTTGTTATATTGGACATGATTTGCCCAAACCGCTCGGAAAACGCGCTTTTGGCGGCGGCATGTGCGGTCCGGTCTTCAATGAATTTATGCAAGCTGCCACAGAAAAATTCGGCGGCGGGCCATTTATCGTGCCAGAGGAAGGGCAATTTATAAATATTGATCGCTTCACGGGCGCGCGCCTTGCTGATGACGCCGAAGGTGACCACGTTGTTGCCGAATTTTTTCGTGACGGCGAAGAGCCAATATTTGGGGTGGCTTTTGACGGGGGATTCGCGATGGGCAGCAATTTTGAGCGCGTAGATACCGAAGAACAAATCAGCCGCGAAATCCAGACATCTTCAGGAAAAAGCGTAAAGGTTGGGCCCAAAGCCAGCATTGGCACACTGAGCTCTGGGGGGTTGTATTGAAGGTTGCAAGGACGGTTGCCAAAGCAAAAGCGCTCGTCTTGTCAGTTCGGGCTGGCTTCTGTAAACCCTAGCGCAACGCTTTAAAACTGGGAAGCCTATGCGCGCTGACATCGTAACGACTGTATCTGAAATCAACAAATCATTGGCCTTGCTTCGGCAACGCTTAAATTGGGACACCGTTTCGCATCGACTGGAAGAATTCAACGCGCGGGTAGAAGATCCTGACCTCTGGAACAATCCAGACAGCGCGCAGAAATTGATGCGCGAACGCCAGAGCCTTGTGGATGCGGTGGCAGTTCATAACAGTATCGCGCAAGATCTGAATGACAATATTGAAATGATCGAATTGGGCGAGATGGAAGACGATCAAGAAGTGATTGCTGATGCCCAAAACGCTTTGGTCGAACTGGCTAAGAAAGCCGCTGCAAAAGAACTGGAAGCCTTATTGAACGGAGAGGCCGACAGCAATGATACGTTTCTCGAAGTGCATTCCGGCGCGGGAGGCACTGAAAGCTGCGATTGGGCCTCGATGCTGGCGCGGATGTATCTGCGATGGTCTGAAAAAGCTGGTTATAAAATCGAAATGCAATCCGAAACGCCCGGGGAAGAGGCTGGCATTAAATCGGTGACCTATAAGATTAGCGGTCAAAACGCTTATGGATGGTTAAAATCTGAAAGCGGGGTGCACCGTTTGGTGCGTATTTCTCCTTTTGATTCCGCCGCTAAGCGTCACACATCTTTTTGCTCGGTTTGGGTCTATCCCGTGGTGGATGATAATATTGATATTGAGGTCAACCCTGCAGATATACGCATAGATACATACCGCTCGTCCGGGGCCGGGGGGCAGCATGTGAACACCACCGATTCTGCGGTGCGCATCACCCATCATCCAACAGGCATCGTGGTCACCAGCTCAGAAAAATCGCAACATCAAAACCGTGATATTGCGATGAAAGCCTTGAAGTCTCGGCTTTATCAAATGGAGTTAGACCGCCGTAATTCTGCTATTAACGAAGCCCATGAGAATAAAGGCGATGCCGGTTGGGGCAATCAAATTCGATCTTACGTTTTGCAACCTTATCAGATGGTGAAAGATCTGCGCACGGGACATGAAACCTCTGACACAAAAGGGGTTTTGGATGGGGATTTAGACGCATTCATGGCGGCCACTTTGGCGCAGGACGTATCAGGAAAAACGAGGGCAGAGGCCAGTGATCTTGACTGAGCGCGGCGTTATCAGGTGCATATTCTTGCAACCTTGGAAGGCCCATTAAATGCGCTGCTGCGCCACAACACTAGGGTATGGCAGCCTGAACATGCTAGCTGTGTTTTTTCCGCGTCACGGTTGCGCATATAGCCAATGCAGCCGCCGCGAATGAGCGCCCTGTTCAAAAGCGCGCTTGCGCAGGCAGAGCTCTTAAACAGGCGCGAAATTAGCGCGGTTGAGCTTATGCAGGACACCTTGGCCCGCATCAAAACGATAAATCCGCAGGTAAATGCCATAATATACCTGCGCGAGGAGGCGGATCTGCTGGCCCAAGCGGCGCAGGCGGATAAATCAAGCCGCTCAGGTTGGATGCATGGGCTGCCAATTGCGATTAAAGATCTACATGATGTCAAAGACATGCCCAGCTCTATGGGCTCTGCGATCTTTGCAGATTACATCGCAGAAAAAGATGATATTGCGGTTGCACGTGTGCGCGCTGCGGGGGCGATCATCATTGGAAAAACCAATACGCCCGAGTTTGGCCTTGGCAGTCATACATACAACACGGTTCATGGCACAACCTATAACCCCTATGATCTGAGCAAAAGCGCAGGGGGATCCTCTGGCGGAGCTGCGGTGGCGCTCTCTACCCGCATGCTACCTTTGGCAGATGGCTCGGATATGATGGGATCTTTGCGCAATCCCGCGGCCTGGAACAATGTCTACGGATTTCGGCCAAGTTTTGGTTTGGTGCCCTCTGAGCCTGGCGCTGAGATGTTTTTGCAGCAAAACGCCACGCAGGGCCCCATGGCGCGGTCACCGCGCGATTTGGCGGCGTTTTTAAGCGTGCAAGCGGGGCGTGACAAGCGGCAACCTCAAGGTTTAGAGGCGCAAGATTACTTAAATCTGATGCAGCCTAATTTGCACGGAAAGCGTCTGGCGTGGCTGGGCGATTGGTCGGGGCAATTGCAAATCGAACCCGAACTTATTAGCGCATCAGACGCGGCGATTTATGCGTTTAAAGAGCTGGGCGCGGATGTTGACAGTCTTGAGGCTCCGTTTTCCCTAGATGATATTTGGCAAAGTTGGACCATCCTTCGATCCTGGGCAATTGCCTGTTCAGAAGCCGCGCATTATCATGCGCCGGATCACCGCAAGCTGTTAAAACCCGAGGCGATTTGGGAAATAGAGCGCGGTTTAAGCTTTACCGGCCAAGAGCTGCACGCGGCCAGCGTTTTGCGCACAAGTTGGTTTAAGAAATATATGAAACTTCTTGAAACCTATGATGCAATTATTTTGCCCTCAACGCAGATTTGGCCTTTTAAAGCCAACCTAGCCTATCCAAGCCATATAAACGCGCAACCTATGGACAGTTATCATCGCTGGATGCAAATCGTTACGCCTGCCAGCCTTTTGGGGGTGCCAGTGGTTAATCTTCCTGCTGGCTTTGGCGCTGCAGGATTGCCCTTCGGGTTGCAGCTTATGGCCGCAAGGGGCGATGATTTAAAGCTATTATGCATGGCTGAGGCTTGGCACAGACAATCTGATTGGCCCTCGCTGAGGCCGCCCAGCCTTTAAAGCAATGGTGCTGGATCAACGGGTTTTGGTGAAAAGCATTGCACCGCCCGCTTGGGTTGGATATCTCGGTCAAAAGCAATAAAAAAGGAAAAGAGCATTGGCACGCGCATATGTTTGTCCAGGGCAGGGCGCTCAAACGATCGGAATGGGGCGGGCGTTATCTGAAACCTATCCCGAGGCAAAAATCGTTTTTCAGGAAGTTGATGACGCGTTGAACGAGAATCTGAGCGGGTTGATCTGGGAAGGGGACCTGAGCGAGTTAACCCTAACCGAAAACGCACAACCGGCGCTGATGGCCACATCTTTGGCGGCGTTTCGCGCGTTGCAATCAGAGGGTTTGGGCTTAGACGGTGTTGATTATGTGGCCGGCCATTCTTTAGGGGAATATTCGGCCTTGGCGATTGCAGGCGCTTTGTCCGTGGCCGATACAGCGCGGCTGTTGCGCAAACGCGGGCAGGCAATGCAATCGGCGGTGCCGGTTGGCGTTGGCGCGATGGCCGCTATCCTTGGCCTTGATTTTGCAGCTGTTGCAAAGCTTGCGGCGGAGGCTGCACAGGGCGATATCTGTCAAGCCGCCAATGATAATGATCCAGGTCAAGTTGTCGTATCGGGTCATGTAGGGGCGGTGGAAAGAGCCATTGTTTTGGCCAAAGAGGCGGGCGCGAAACGCGCCTTGCTGTTGCCGGTAAGCGCTCCGTTTCACTGCGATTTGATGGCCCCCGCGGCGGCAGAAATGGCGCAAGCCTTATCAACGGTCGCTATCACGGCCCCAAAAGTTCCGTTGGTCTGCAATGTCAAAGCTGAAGCCGTCAGGGCACCTGAAGAAATTCGCGAGTTGTTGTTTCAACAGATTACGGCTTCGGTGCGCTGGCGTGAATCGGTGCAGTGGATGATTGAGCAGAAAGTGTCAGAGATTTGGGAAATCGGCGCTGGTAAAGCGCTTACGGGGATGGTGCGGCGCATTGATCGGGCAGTTGCGTGTAGAAATATCGCAACGCATGATGATATATCCGCCGCGATTAATACATAAGAGTAGGGTTTTAAATGTCTGATTTAAGTGATAAAAACGCGTTGATAACCGGAGCATCAGGTGGAATTGGCAGCGCGATCGCCCGCAGGTTACATGCCGCGGGTGCCAAAGTTGCGTTAAGTGGAACGCGGCAGGAACCGCTTGAGAGGCTTGCTGAAGAACTGGGTGAACGAGCCTATATATTGCCCTGCAATTTAAGCGATATGGCCGCGGTTGAGGCCTTACCCAAGCAAGCCATAGACGCCCTTGGTAGCCTTGATATCCTAGTGAACAACGCAGGTATCACCCGCGATAATTTATTCATGCGGATGTCAGATGAGGAATGGCAATCTGTGATCGATGTCAATCTCACCGCCACGATGAAGCTGTGCAAAGGCGCGCTGCGCGGTATGATGAAATCTAGGTGGGGGCGGATAATCAATATCAGCTCGGTGGTGGGCGCGACGGGCAATCCCGGTCAAGGCAATTATGCGGCCTCAAAAGCTGGAATGGTTGGTATGTCAAAATCGCTGGCTTATGAAGTTGCCAGCCGCGGTATTACGGTAAACGTGGTTGCGCCGGGGTTTATCGCCACTGCAATGACAGATAAATTGGCCGACGATCGCAAAGAGGCAATTTTAGCGCAAATTCCCGCGGGCCGGATGGGCGCCGCAGAAGATATAGCTAGCGCAGTTGGGTATCTGGCAGGCGATGGCGCTGGCTACGTGACAGGCAGCACTTTGCATGTGAATGGTGGCATGGCAATGATTTAGAGCACGCCAGTAAGCGCGAGCTGTTCACGGATAAAGAAACATCGCAGGTTTTTAAATTTGTGCAAAAAGGTAAATTTGCGCTGAAATCATTTGCCTAATTGATAAGCTGTGCTATAGGCGGCGCATAAGTGCCAGCGCGTGTTTGGCAAGTGCTCTTGACTGGTTCGCGCCTGTGGCTTAGGGAGGCCACCAAACAGGTAAGACCCGCTCGCAGAGTGGTTAACCGGGCTAGGCCCGCATAGAATGAGGAATGTATAATGAGCGATATCGCAGACCGCGTTAAAAAGATTGTTGTGGAGCATCTTGGTGTTGAAGAAGATAAAGTGGCAGACAATGCATCATTCATTGATGACCTTGGCGCCGACAGCTTGGACACAGTAGAATTGGTTATGGCTTTTGAAGAAGAGTTCGGAATTGAAATTCCCGACGATGCCGCAGAAAACATCCAAACATTTGGAGATGCAGTTAAATTTATCGGTGAAGCGTCGTAAGCTTGCACCCGTAAATGCTGAATACGGCCTCTGTCTATAATGGCAGGGGCTTTTTTTGTTACAAATCCGAAGTCCTAATTCTTGTGATTTCTAACAAATAGACGTATTTACAGACCCTGAGGTTGCAGGTGAAATAATTAGATTAGAAGGACGGGCTGATGCGTCGAGTGGTTGTCACAGGTCTTGGAATGGTAACGCCATTGGCGAATGGCGTCGAGGCCACGTGGTCACGCATATTGGCCGGGCAATCTGGCGCGGGCCTCATCACGCGCTTTGACGCTGAGCAGGTTGCAACGAAATATGCCTGCGAAGTGCCGCTAGGCGATGGCAGCGGCGCAAGCTTCAATGCCGATGATGTTCTCGCGGGCAAAGAGCAACGGAAAATAGATGAATTTATCCTATATGGGATAGCTGCCGCTGTTGAGGCGGTTGAGGATTCTGGTTGGATGCCCGAGGACGAGGCGGGGCGTCTGCGCACCGGAGTTATGATCGGATCGGGAATCGGTGGGCTTAATTCAATTGCCGAAACCGCCATCTTAATCAAAGAACGCGGGCCACGTCGTGTGTCGCCGTTTTTTATCCCCGGAGCGTTGATCAACCTTGTTTCCGGGCAAGTGAGTATCCGTTTTCGGTTTAAAGGCCCAAATCACTCGGTGGTGACCGCCTGCTCCACGGGAGCGCATGCGATTGGCGATGCCGCCCGGTTGATCCAAACCAATGATGCAGACGTGATGGTGGCCGGAGGAGCCGAGGCCGCAATTTCCGAAATCGGAATAGCCGGGTTTAACGCGTGTAAAGCGCTTTCGACCAATTATGTTGATAATCCACAAGCAGCCTCGCGCCCGTATGATCGCAATCGTGACGGCTTCGTGATGGGCGAGGGCAGCGGCGTGGTTGTGCTAGAAGAATATGAACACGCTGTTGCGCGCGGCGCCAAAATATACGCCGAAGTTTTGGGCTATGGGCTGTCTGGGGATGCCTATCACATTACCGCCCCGTCTGAAGATGGCGAAGGCGGCGAGCGCGCCATGCGCGCTGCTTTGTCAAAAGCCGCGTTGCAACCAGAGGCAGTTGATTACATTAACGCGCATGGCACTTCGACAATGGCGGATGTGATTGAATTGGCCGCAGTAGAACGCATGATGGGTGAGGCAGCTTCAAATTTGACTATGAGCTCAACAAAATCCGCCACTGGCCACCTTTTAGGGGCTGCAGGCGCCATTGAAGCGATCTTCACCATTCTGGCAATTCGAGATCAAGTGGCGCCCCCAACCATCAACCTTGATGATCCCGCGGTGGAAACTGCGGTTGATTTGGCGCCGAATGAAAACCGTCCGCGCAAAATTGACGTTGCCCTTTCAAACTCATTCGGCTTTGGAGGCACTAACGCCTCACTCCTTTTGGGTAAAGCCCGCTAATGTGGCGAAGCGCGGCGTCGAATGCGCTGACCTTTCTAATCTTGGTGTTTCTGCTGATCGGTGCGCTCGCGCTTTGGGGGCAGGCGCAATATTATGGGGCCGGTCCGCTTTCTGAAGCAAAATGTTTGCTGGTTGACCGAGGTCAAACCATGCGCAAATTATCGCAGCAATTAGACGAGATGGGTGCCCTGTCTCAACCTGCGATATTTCGTATTGGCAGTGAGTATGAAAACAAAACGGCGCAGTTAAAAGCAGGCAGTTTCTTAATTCCCCAAGGGTCTTCAATGCGCGAGATCACCGATATTGTAACCCGTGGTGGGGCAAATACCTGCGGTACTGAAATCGTGTTCCGATTGGGAATTAATACAACGCAAGCTCAAATTCGCGAAATGGATCCCGTCACGCAAAAATTGGTAGAAATCGATAGTTTTGACCTTTCACAAGCGCCGCCAGCAGCCTACAAAGAGACGGTTGCGCTCCCGGGCCTTCGCTTCCGTTTAACCATGGCCGAGGGCATAACCTCTTGGCAGGTGGTCGAAGCCTTATCAAATATCGATATTTTAACCGGCGATATTCTTGAAATTCCGGCCGAAGGCAGCCTTGCAACGATCAGTTATGAGTTGCGCAAAGGAGATACAAGAACAGGACTGCTGCAACGCATGAGCCAAACCCAAGAAAGCTATTTGAGTGAGGCTTGGGCGCTGCGCGCCGAGGGGTTGCCTCTCGCGACACCCCAAGAGGCGCTGATACTTGCCTCAATTATCGAAAAGGAAACCGCCATGGCTGCCGAGCGGCGTCTGGTTGCCAGCGTGTTTATCAACCGTTTGAACAGAGGCATGCCGCTACAAACCGATCCAACGGTGATTTATGGCATTACAAAAGGTCAAGCTGTGCTGGGGCGCGGCTTGCGTCGCAGTGAATTGCGCAAAGACACCCCTTGGAACACATATACGAATAAAGGATTGCCCCCGACGCCGATCGCCAATCCCGGCAAGGCGAGTATTGAAGCCGCTTTGAACCCCGAGTCGACAAATCTGGTGTTTTTCGTTGCCGATGGCACGGGCGGGCATGCCTTTGCCGAAACGCTGGCCGAGCATAATAAAAACGTGGCCAAATGGCGAAAAATTGAAGCCGCGCAATCAGAATAGCCAAAGCCATTCAAACGTATTTAACGTCAGCTTATGAACGCTCCAATGTTAGATCGAACCCGCTTCGACCATATAGTTATTTGCCGTGCACATGGCTGCATCATCTGACGCCAAAAAGAGGACCATGCGCGCCACATAGACCGGATCGATCAAGTCGGGAAGGCATTGCCTTTTGCGCTGATTTTCCAAACCTTCCGGCGTGACCCAAAGATCTTTTTGGCGCTCGGTCATTATCCAGCCTGGTACAACAGTATTGACGCGAATGCGGTGTTTTCCCAAATCACGCGCCATCGTACGGGTCAGGCCATGCACGGCCGATTTTGCGGTCGCATAGGCTGGAAAACCGCCCCCTGCCTCCCACCATGAATTCGAGCCGATATTTATAATAGACCCGCCACCGCGTTCGATCATTCCTGGCGCAAGGTGTTGTAAGGTAAAGAATTGGTGACGTAAATTTGTAGCCATGCGTTCGTCCCAATACTCAACCGTGACATCCTGCCAATCATGCCGGTCATCTCTTGCAGCATTGTTCACCACCACATCGGCATTGCCAATCCGGCCAATCAACGCATCCAAGGCCGACTTGAGCGCGGTAATATCGCGCAGGTCACAAATTTCAAACGTGACATTCGGGCCGAGCTTTTCAGCCAATTCTGCGCTACCTGTCTGATCGAGATCTAAAAACCCAACCTTCGCGCCTTGATCGGAAAAGGCCTTAACAATCTCGGCGCCAATCCCGGAGGCCCCGCCTGTCATAAAAGCTGTTTTTCCCGATAGGCTTGGAAAGCGCGCAAATTGTTGAGACATGAAAATACCTTTTTGAAGCAAGTGATGAGATGGGTAGAAAGCAACAGTTGCGGATTGCTGTCAACGGCCGGGCTAAGTGTTTTATACGCGGCGCGGTTCTGGGGCAGGCGCTGATTGGTTAACGCATTTTATTTTTGACACTGCAGGTTTGACTGATCATGTATGTCATAGCCGGGTTGAGCAAGTTTGGTGCACGTTCAGATGTTTCCTTACAAGTGCGCCGCATGAACGTCTGTTTGAAAAGCTAATCCAGTATTTCCAACAATTATTAAGCTTTATCGTGGTTTTCTGCCTCGATGCTTCCAAGCCCCGAGTTTCGTAAATGGGTTTCGAAATATGTGCGAAAGAAGGGAAGACCCTCAGCAAGCTTCAAAAACTCATCGCGCGTTAAGACCAAAACCTTTGTGTCTTCGACCGCAACCGCGGTGGCAATCCGCCGCGTTGCGCCAATAAGCAAGCGTTCCCCAAAGTGATCACCCGCGTTAAGAACGCGTGATGTCTCTTCCCCGGTTACGGGATCTATGCCAGTAATTTCGACGCTGCCGCTAGCGATCGTGTAAAACCCATCAGAGCGCGCGCCATTTTCGTAAATTCGATCACCTGCGCGGTATAAGACATATCGCGCATCTTGCGGTTTTTCTGAATTAATCTGAACCACTGAGCGGGGGGAAAACCCGTCCATCAGCCAATTCCAAAGCACAGAGATGCGGGTTTGCATACCAGGGAGAAACGAAATGTAATAGACTCGCCATAACAGCCACGCCAAACGACCGGTCAACTTGATACCATAAACTTCCGCAACACCGCGCCCGGCGCCAAGCGAGGCCAGCGATCCTTTTGAACTGTAATGAAAATTCTTCAAACTCCGATTTTGAAGGGTTGCAACAACATTTCGCGCTAAATGCTTTGCCTCTCGCACGGCAAATTGGGCTGTTGGAGGGGCGAAATCTTCGCGGTCTGAGGCCGTTTCGGTCATTGGTATTAACGCACAATCCCCTATCGCCCAAATGTTTTCAAACCCATCTGCACGAAAATCACGCCGAACCAAGATTCGCCCCTGCTTAAGCGTTAAAGGCATCGTTGCAACCACGGGGGGCGGCGTATTGCCAATTGTGGCCACGATGGTGCGCGTTTCTATTACCTCTCCGGTTGTGGTGACTAGCTGCGTCCCCGTTGCTTCTGCGACACCAACGCCCAACTGCACTTCAATGCCCCGCTGGTTTAATTTGCTCTGCGCATAGGCGGCAAGGCTTTCGGGCATTTCATTCAAGATACGATCGGCAAATTCTAACACGACAACGCGTATTTCTGAGGCTTTTATATTTGGATAGTAGCGTAAAGAACGATCGATCAATTCTTTTATCTCACCCACGGTTTCAATTCCTGAAAACCCCCCTCCGATCACGGTGAAGGTAAGGGCACCTTTCTTCACCTCGGGAAGGCGCGTGATATCGGCATGTTCCAGCCGCTCAATCACATGCGCCCTTAAACGCCGCGCATCGCTGAGCGTTTTCATCGTGAAGGCGTGTTCGTTCAGGCCGGGTGTGCGAGATAAATCGCTTCCAGACCCAAGCGCAATAATCAGGTGATCATACTCCAAAACCGTAGGTCGACGCTGCACTCCTTGAAAAACGGTTACCGTTTGCGCCTCTGGGTTGATACTATCAACCTCGGCTTTTCGTATGAAAATTTTCCGGGTAAGAAAGCGCAAAGGCGAAACTGCATTTACCGCGGAAATCGCGCCGCCGGCCACCTCGGGTAGCAAAGGTTGGAACACAAAATAATTCTCACGATTTACAACTTCGATCGCGGCTTCTTTGCCCATTAACCGTTGCAGATTTCGAGCAGCGTATAATCCAGCGAAGCCGCCGCCCAAAATCAAAATACGATGTACCATTTCAATTAAACCTTTTATGCTTTGCGGGGTTGCTGATTAACTTAATCCACCACGCTTTCATATCCTTTCTAAGGAATTAGTCCAGAAGCATAAACTTGCTATTTTAAATACGAATGTAAGTGTTTTTTGATTCCCCACGCTGCGCGTTTTATCTTTTTTTTTGCAGAGCCTTAAATAAACAAAACCGTCCATATTAATCTGGAGTCGATTTCATACGGTTAGTTTTTACGCAATAGGCTTTTGCAAATTTATCCTTCAATACGTTAACAACTTTAAGAGCTAAAGTATGGTGCGCTTTCATAAGTTTTCTTAACGCAGCGCTTTTCAGCGAGATGGCGTGAGTAAGTAAAGAAGTATAGGCAAAGCGCAGCAATACCTTTTAAATTTTGCGTGCAATCGCCGTTCCAGGGTAGGGATCTTTTTGTGCAGACTTATTAAACCAGCGTTCAAAAAAGTAACACCTCGATTAGAAAATAGGGTTTAATAGCGTTTATGGAATTTGATTATATTATTGTTGGGGCGGGCAGCGCGGGCTGTGTTTTGGCGAAGCGTTTGGTCGAGGCGGGTCATAAAACATTGCTGTTAGAGGCGGGGGGACGTGATAATTATCACTGGGTGCATATACCAATAGGTTATTTATATTGCATCGATAATCCACGCACAGATTGGCAGTTTAAAACACAACCACAGATCGGTTTGAACAATCGCAGCTTGTTATACCCACGGGGAAAAATATTAGGTGGTTGCAGCTCTATAAACGGAATGCTCTATTTGCGCGGGCAGGCCGCGGATTATGATCACTGGCGACAATTAGGCCTTGTGGGCTGGGGTTGGGATGATGTGCTGCCTTATTTTAAAAAATCCGAAGATTATGTAGATGGCGCATCTGAATATCACGGGGCGGACGGTGAATGGCGCGTTGAGCGGCAAAGGCTGCATTGGCCAGTGTTGGATGATTGGCGTCGGGCTGCGATAAGCGCAGGCATTCCGCCGGTGGATGATTTCAACACAGGTGATAATGAAGGGGTCGGATATTTCAAAGTAAATCAACGTTCCGGCTGGCGGTCAAATACGGCAGGTTCTTTTCTTAGAACGATTAAAAACAAAAATAATTTATATTTAAAAACGCATGCCCAAACCCGGCGCGTGATTGTGAAACAAAACCATGCGGTTGGGGTAGAGTATCAACAAGGCGCCACTTCAAAAACGGCCTATGCAAGGGCGGAAGTCATTCTGTGCGCGGGGGCTATCGGATCTCCGCATCTTTTGCAATTATCGGGAATAGGGCCCGCGCAGCATCTACAAGCGCATGGCGTTGAAGTGCTTCAACATAGTCCCGAAATTGGCGCAAATCTGCAAGATCACCTGCAGTTGCGCTGTTCATGGCGGTTAACGGGAGCAAAAACCCTTAACACTTTGGCCAATTCAGTTTTTGGAAAAGCCAAAATCGCTGGTGAATATTTGCTCAAACGGTCCGGACCCATGTCGATGGCGCCCTCTCAATTGGGGGCTTTTGCAAAATCACGCCCCGATGTGGCAACGGCAGATTTAGAATACCATGTGCAGCCTTTGTCGTTAGATGCTTTTGGTGAACCGCTGCATGATTTCCCCGCAATAACCGCTTCTGTTTGTCATTTGCGGCCTGAAAGCCGCGGAGAGGTGCGGCTTGCCAGCTCAAACCCTTTTGATGCCCCTCAAATATCTCCGAATTTTTTGTCCAGCGAAGGCGATCGATTGGTGGCAAAGGATGCGATTAATCTGACGCGAAAGATAATGGCGCAACCCGCCTTAGAACAATATCAGCCGAAAGAATATAAACCAGGGCCGCAAGCGCAAACGGATCGCGACCTGATTCAGGCGGCGGGAGATATTGGCACAACGATTTTTCATCCAACATCCAGCGTACGCATGGGGCAAGATGCAACGGCGCCCTTGACCGAAAAACTACAACTTCGTGGCATAGAAGGTTTAAGAGTGGTCGATGCCAGCGCAATGCCTTGTATTACAAGCGGAAATACCAACGCTCCAACCATCATGATTGCTGAAAAAGCAGCAGATTTAATCTTAAACTGCGGGAAATGATACTCGTTTCAGATGCAATTACTCGTTCTGTCGCGCATCGCGGTTTGCATAAGCCTTGGCACCCCGTCTCAGAATCACGTTTCATGCGCGCGCGTGGATCATAAAATTGCATCCTTGAAGAGTTCGGCGCAGCGCATCGTTCTTCTCCGCGGTCTCATATTCAAAATTTTCAGATCAGATAGGGTAACACGAATTTAAAACAGGTGCATGCAAGCCGCCTATTTCACAAAAAACTCTTTTCAACACAAGTGCGCAGCCAAGCAAACATTAAGAGAAAGTTCATATTCAGACATTTTTGACAGGTCTCAATCTGTATAGATAGCCCTAATACTTGGGCGCATGCTATTAAATTTAATGCAAAAAAATTGCTTAAATTAAAAGCATATGCGGATTGAGAAAGAAAACAGTTTAAGCGCCGTGACCGAACTGCATCGAAAGTTATTGGATAAGTTTGAGATCCTGCTTTGGTATTTTGCCTGACATATCGCCCAAGATGAATCGGCGGGTTATCGATTTAAATGTTTCCATAAAGCTCAAGTTCTTCTGCTAACCTTCCAAAAAAATTCAGTTTTTTTTAACCAATGGCAAACCCAAAAATTTTCGGGCCTCAGGCATAACTTGTAAGTTGAGATTTCAAAAAAATTTAAGACTGTGAAGTCAAGCGAAATTATTTGAAAATTTTTAAAAAAACCGATTGACCAACCCCACTCATATACGCCAATTTGTGCGGATTGACCCGCGTGACACAAGATGTGGTGTTTGCGGAGGGCCATTCGGTAAAAAGAAACGATTGTTGAACCATTGGAAACATGCGTTGGGGCTTATGTGGTCGTTGCGCCAAACAGCCGGGAATCGGCGAGTATAAAAAGAGGCACGTTAAGATGAAAATTGAACGCAATTTTACGAAAAAATCGGCCGACGCGTATGCGGGGCTTGAGTTTGTCACCACATCCTCAGAAATCAAAAATCCCGACGGTACGGTTGTTTTTTCGCTTGAGAATATTGAAGTGCCAGCGACATGGTCGCAGGTTGCAAGCGATGTGATTGCGCAGAAATATTTTCGCAAAGCGGGCGTGCCGACCGAATTGAAGCGCGTTAAGGAGGCAGGCGTGCCCGAGTTTCTTTGGCGCTCGGTCGCGGCATCACCCTCAACGCCGATCACGGGCGAAACGTCATCCAAACAGGTGTTTAACCGGTTAGCCGGCGCCTGGGCGTATTGGGGCTGGAAGGGCGGCTATTTTTCAACCGAAGAGGACGCACGTGCCTATTACGACGAAATGTGCCATATGCTGGCGACCCAGCGTGCTGCACCCAACAGTCCACAATGGTTCAATACAGGCCTGCATTGGGCTTATGGTATTGATGGTCCAAGCCAGGGTCACCATTACGTGGATTACAAAACCGGCAAGCTTGTAAAATCTAAATCTGCTTATGAGCATCCGCAACCGCACGCTTGCTTTATTCAATCAGTCTCAGATGATTTAGTGAATGAGGGTGGTATTATGGATCTGTGGGTGCGTGAGGCGCGTCTGTTCAAATACGGATCCGGCACTGGCACTAACTTTAGCTCATTGCGCGGCGATGGAGAGCCGCTTTCTGGGGGTGGAAAATCATCCGGCCTGATGGGCTTTTTAAAAATTGGCGACCGCGCCGCTGGGGCGATAAAATCGGGCGGCACAACGCGCAGAGCCGCCAAAATGGTGATTTGTGACGCGGATCATCCCGATATTGAAAATTTCATCAATTGGAAAGTGAAAGAAGAACAAAAGGTTGCCAGTATAGTCGCGGGCAGCAAAATGCATGAGGCCAAGCTGAATGAAATATTTGCCGCAATCCGAGCTTGGGATGGCAGCAGCGAAGATTCGGTAGATCCAAGCAAGAACACTTCTTTGAAATCGGCAATTCGGGCGGCAAAGAAAGTTGCTATCCCGGAAACATATGTGAAGCGGGTTTTGGATTACGCCAAGCAAGGCTATGATAGCATTGAATTCCCAACCTATGATACAGATTGGGACAGCGAGGCCTATGCCTCTGTGTCGGGTCAAAACTCGAATAACTCAATTCGCGTAACGGATGCGTTTCTGAAGGCTGTAGAAAACGATGCGGATTGGGAATTGCTACGTCGTACAGATGGATCGGTCGCCAAAACCATCAAAGCCCGGAAGTTGTGGCAAGATGTTGGACATGCGGCTTGGGCCTGCGCCGATCCGGGCATTCAATATCACGATACGGTAAACGCTTGGCATACATGCCCCGAAGATGGTGAAATCCGCGGCTCTAACCCGTGTTCAGAATATATGTTTTTAGATGATACGGCCTGTAACTTGGCCTCTATGAATTTATTAACCTTCTTAAAGGACGGAAAATTCCAATCTGCCGATTACATGCACGCCACGCGGCTTTGGACGGTGACGCTCGAAATATCTGTGATGATGGCGCAGTTCCCATCAAAAGAGATTGCGCAGCGGTCTTATGATTTTAGAACGCTTGGTTTGGGGTATGCCAATATTGGCGGTTTGCTCATGAATATGGGCTATGGCTATGACAGCGCTGAGGGGCGCGCGCTTTGCGGGGCGTTGACCGCGCTAATGACCGGTGTAAGCTATGCAACTAGCGCGGAAATGGCGGGTGAATTGGGGGCGTTTCCGGGGTATAAAAAGAACGCCGAGCATATGCTGCGCGTGATCCGCAATCATCGGAACGCGGCGCAAAGCGCCGTGGATGGGTATGAAAAACTGGACGTAAAACCGTTGCCGCTGGATGCCGCGAATTGCCCGGATCAAAGCCTGGTAGAGCTTGCCCGCAACAGCTGGGATCAAGCGTTGGATCTGGGGCAGAAGCACGGCTATCGTAACGCGCAAACGACCGTAATTGCGCCCACGGGCACGATTGGGCTGGTTATGGATTGTGATACCACCGGCATCGAGCCCGATTTCGCGCTTGTAAAGTTTAAAAAGCTTGCAGGAGGTGGTTATTTTAAAATCATCAACCGTTCAGTGCCCGGAGCGCTCGAAAAGCTTGGCTATAGTAGTTCGAAAATAGAAGAGATTGTGTCATATGCGGTGGGTCATGGAAGCATTGGTAACGCGCCCGCGATTAACCATACGAGCTTAATCGGACATGGGTTTGGAAAAACCGAGCTGGATAAGATTGAAGCGGCGCTAGCCTCTGCCTTTGATATCCGGTTTGTGTTCAATCAATGGACGCTTGGCGCTGATTTTTGCACGAAAGTGTTAGGCATTCCGGCGGATAAGTTGAATGATCCAAGCTTTGACCTGCTGCGTCATTTGGGTTTCTCAAAAGCTGAAATTGACGCTGCAAATGATCATGTATGCGGAACCATGACGCTCGAGAATGCGCCGCATTTGTCAGAAGCGCATTACAAAATCTTTGATTGCGCCAACCCATGTGGAAAAAAAGGCAAACGTTTTCTAAGTGTTAATAGCCATATTTACATGATGGCAGCTGCGCAGTCATTTATTTCGGGCGCTATTTCAAAAACCATCAACATGCCCAATGATGCTACGATTGACGATTGTCAGAAGGCCTATGAGTTGAGCTGGTCATTGGGTGTAAAGGCAAACGCTTTATATCGCGATGGATCGAAGCTTTCGCAACCTTTGGCCGCGGCGCTGGTTGAGGACGACGATGAGGCCGCGGAAATACTTGAAACGGGCAGCCAGCAAGAAAAAGCAGCGGTAATTGCTGAAAAAATTGTTGAGAAAGTCATCGTAAAAGAGATTATAAAATCACATCGCGAAAAGATGCCACATCGCCGCAAAGGTTATACCCAAAAAGCCATCGTCGGCGGGCACAAAGTCTACCTTAGAACCGGCGAATATTCTGATGGCGCTTTGGGCGAAATCTTCATCGATATGCATAAAGAAGGCGCCGGCTTCCGCGCTATGATGAATAATTTTGCAATCGCGGTATCCGTCGGCTTACAATATGGTGTGCCGCTGGAAGAATTTGTAGACGCCTTTACGTTTACGAAATTTGAGCCGGCGGGCATGGTGCAGGGTAACGACAGCATCAAAAATGCAACGTCGATCCTTGATTATATATTCCGGGAATTGGCCGTCAGCTATCTGGATCGCACGGATCTTGCACATGTGGCACCGGAGGGGGCAGCCTTTGATGATTTGGGGCGTGGACAAGATGACACGGTCCAAAATATTCAAGAAGTCACAGAAGATGCAGCGTCTAAGTCACTAGCAGTGCTGAAGAAAATCAGTTCCTCTGGTTATCTACGCAAGCGCCTGCCAGAAGATTTAGCCATGTTGCAAGGCGGCTCCGCAGAGGTGGCTGATGTCGGTTTGGGGGCTACTTCTAGCGCGGTATTGGTTGAAGCAGAAGCAACCACACCCGTGATTGCCACTGAAATGGATTTGCGCAGCAAGGCCAAAATGCAGGGATATGAAGGCGATCCTTGTGGAGATTGCGGCAATTACACATTGGTGCGTAACGGCACCTGCATGAAGTGCAACACCTGCGGAGCAACGTCGGGATGTAGCTAAGAGACAAGGGGCGGGTGCGCTCGCCCCCGAACGGCGTTCAGGCCACAGGCAAAAAAATATAGATATCGAGCGGTAAAAATGATGAGCTTGAACGGCGAAACTAAAAGGGGGGCTATAGGCCTCCCTTTTTTTATATCTTCTTCAAGAGCAGTGAACTGGCTTCTTGAAGTATTTTCATGACAAGACGGGCTAGCATACCGCGCTTTGGAGCTTTTTCGGCGATCTGACGGCAGAACCGGCCAGAATCGCGTATACTGAAAATGTACGATTTGATCAAATATGCTTGATCCCCGGCTAAACGGTAACAGGTTTGAATTTCAAGAAAGTTAATCGCCAGAAACGCGAACTAACCGCGCCGAACGCGTTATTTCACGCACATTCGGCTTTCTCTTGGATTGGCTTTAGGTTTGACATTACCTTTGCGCAACATAGAGATTTCGACAATAAGGGCCGACGAATACAGAGGCATAAATTCTGCGTGTTGGCAAAGAGGCCTAATTATGTGGTTGCTTTTAAAGAGATATTTTCCTGAAGCTCGGCAATCACTTGCGTCCATAAAGCAGCCGGTTGTGCGCCTGGAACCGCGTGTTGACCCGCAACGATAAAGGTTGGCACCGAGTTCACCCCCATGTCACGTGCAGATGCATCACGCGCGCGCGTTTCCTCTTTGTCAGCCTCTGAGTTCAAAAGTTTCAAGACCACCGCCGCATCCATGCCGCAGCTATCAGCAATATCGGCGAGCACTTCGCTATCTCCAATATTTTGTCCATTTTGAAAATAGGCTTCAAACAGCGCATCCACCACAGCATTTTGTTTCTCTTCCACACCTGCCCAATGGATCAAACGATGGGCATCAAGCGTATTCGGTGTATGTGATATTGCTTCTAAATTCAATGTAAGGCCTGCCATCTCGGCATGCTCAACCACGGGCGCATAGGCTTTTACCGCGGCCTCTTTACCGCCAAATTTTGTTTCCAAATAGGTGCGCCGCTCCATCCCCTGCGCCGGCATCTCTGGATTGAGTTGAAACGGATGCCAACGAATATTAAAAATTAAATTAAGCTTACCTTCTAAAGCCTTCTCAAGGTTTGTTTTTCCAATAAAGCACCATGGGCAAATTGGATCAGAAATAATGTCTAAATTAACCATTCAAGTTATTCCAGTTTAAGGCCAAGGCTCGACGTTGGATTTTACCATTGGCGGCCATGGGCAACGCGTTACAGCGGATATAAGTCTTCGGGCATTTATACGCTGCAAGATGATGTTTTGCAAAACGATCTAATGCGGTGCCATCCAGCTCTGCCTCGGCCATATAAAACCCCGCAATGACAAAGCTGTTTGGCTTGATTTCTATCGATGTCACCGCAATATTTACAACCCCCGGACACATTTGCATGACGGTTTCAACCTCTAAAGGCGCCACCCGAAAACCGCCCGCATTCATCATATCATCAGCGCGTCCGCGATATGTGATTGCTCCATCCTTTTCCATGATGGCCAGGTCGCCTGTAAGAAACCAATCGCCGCGAAAACAAGCTTGCGTGGCCTGCAGCGCGCCAAAATACCCAAGCATCAAGCCTGCGTCGGCGCGATGCACGGCAATAATTCCAATTGCGCCATAAGCAACAGGGTGTTCCCCCCCATCCAGCGGCAGGATTGCCAGTTTACGCCCGCGTTGAGGGCGCCCGAGCGCCCCTTGTTTTAAACTGAGCTGGGGTGCATTGGAAATAAATGTCGAACATTCAGACATTCCATAGGCTTCGTAAATAAATGTATTGGTCGCTTTATGCCAATTTTTAGCAATCAATGGAGGCAGCTTTTCGCCTGCGGACAAACAATGGCGCAGATTTGGCAATTGCAGATTCTGATCAAACTGCAAAACTTTGCGGTAAACACCCGGAACCGCAGCCATGAGCGTCACTTTGCGCGTGCGCAATATTGCCGGAAGCCCATCGATCCGATTTGGGTTTTTTAAAACCAACGCGGTTGCCCCCTTGCTCCAGGGGTCTAATAACCCAGTGCCCAAGGTGAAGGTCCAATTCAGGCCCCCCGCATGCAAAAGACGATCGGATGGTTTCAGATGATACCAGTCTTTCATCATCATTTGGCGGGCCCAGATTGCACGATGCGCATGCATAACGGCCCGGGGCTGTCCTGATGTGCCCGAAGTAAACACGATATAAGCCAATCTATTCGGATCACCTTGATCATAATCACAAGGCGCCATATCTCGCAGCGTTGCCAAAGTTGCTTGGCCGATGATCTGTCCATCATATTGGCTGGGCCCCGCCAATTCATGATCCAGCAAAATGGCAGCAGGTGAAATCAGCGAAACAGCGTGGTCAACTTCTTTTTGCGTCCATTTCGCGGGGCTGGGCACAGGAATAAGACTTACAGATATCGCAGCCAAAAAGGTGATCGGAAAATCGATGGTGTTTCCCAAGCGCATCAGAATCCGATCCTGCGGCTTTAACCCTAAGGATAGAAGCCCCGTTGCGGTTCCACGGATCGCTTGCGTTAAAGCCTGAAACGTCCATGTTTCAACAGATCCATCCGTATCTATGATTTCAAGCGCTGTTTTCTCAGGAGTTTCATCTCCTGCGTTCAAGACATAGGCCGTCAAGTTAAATAAATCAGGACAGGGCGTGGCTTGTTCACTATGATATAAAGACACCATAGGTTTATGTGGTAGAAGGCCCTGCTCAAACTTGCAAGTATATGGCAAATAATCGAAGGCTTGATCATGTCGGAAACAGATCCAAAATCAATAATCCGGATCGCCCGCGCGAATGGGGGGGACGAATCCGTTGAACCGTTGAATTTAGGCGCACGCGTGCGCGAATTGCGCAAAGCCCGCAATTGGACGCTGGAACAAGCGGCGCAGCAAGCTGGCCTTGCCCGCTCGACCTTGTCAAAAATTGAAAATAGTCAGATGTCTCCCACTTATGAGGCATTACGAAAGCTGGCGGTAGGCTTGGAAATTTCTGTGCCGCAATTGTTTACGCCGCCGGTGAAAAACCAAATAAACGGTCGGATGGCGTCAACAAAATCGGGGCAGGGCACGGCGCATCCGACCACCACCTATGAACATGAGCTCTTGGCTGAAAGCTTGAGCAAAAAGAAAATGCTGCCTTATCATGCGCGGATTAGAGCGCGCTCGATTGACGAGTTTGATGGCTGGGTGCGCCATGATGGAGAAGAATTTCTTTATGTTCTTACCGGAGTGATAAAACTATTCACCGAGTTTTACGAACCGTTGGAAATGCGCCGCGGTGACAGTGCCTATTATGATGCCACGATGGGGCATAATGTGATTTCGACCAGCGAAGACGATGCAACCATTTTATGGATAACCTCTTTGGCCTGATGACAGCCCGTCAAGGCTTTTTACACGCGTCATTTCTCGACCCACCAGACATCCGGAAGAAAGCCGATCCGATCGCCATAAAGGGGGAGGTTTTGAGGGTATTTCAAATTGGCTTTATGCGCAATGCGGCTGACTCCATCATGATAAATTGGAATGACATAGCGGCCGGCCATTAACACCCGATCCATCGCTCTGGTGATGGTTTGAACGTCATCTTGCGATTTGGCATGCACCAACCCTTCAATAAGCGCGTCCAATGCTGCCGATTTCACCCCCATAAGATTACGCGTTCCATCAACATCAGCCATCTCTGAACTCCAATACAGTTTTTGTTCATTGCCTGGGCTTAAAGACAGGTCGCGCCGATAGGGCGTCATGTCAAAGTCTAAAGCGCGGATGCGCTCTGCGTATTGCGCCCCATCAACAAGCGAAATCTCAGCTTCAATCCCAAGCCGCTCCAAGGCTTGACTGTAAATATCGAGGATAGATTTATATTCTTGGGCGCCCTGACGCAGCAATATTTCAAATCTGACTGGGGCTGCTTGAGGATCCATTAAAACCCCATCGCGCAGTTTATAACCTGCTTGCGCCAGCAGCGATTGCGCTTTGCGCATATTCTTGCGGTTGCCCAGAGAGCCATCGCCTTTTGGAAGCGCTATACCTTCAAGAGTTCCTGGCAGCAATTTTTCAGAATATGGGGCCAGTATTTGGGCCACTTTTGCCGGGGCTGCCCCGGGTTGCAGTGCCAGTGAGGAATTGGAAAAATACGAACTGATGCGCGCTTGACGGTTCGCATTCTGTGCCTCGTTTATATATTCGAAATTGAACGCGTGGATAAACGCATCGCGCACCCGCCAATCGGAAAATAGTGCACGGCGGCTGTTCATCACCAAACCGCGCATGCCGCTTGGACGCGCATGAGGAATTTCCGATTTGACCACGCGTCCCGAAGCAATGGCGGGAAAATCAAACTGCGTGGCCCATTTTTCGGCATTACCTTCGCGAAAAATATCCACCTCACCGGCCTTGAAGGCCTCAAAAACTGCGGTTGCATCGCCAAAATAATCAATTCTGAGCCGATCAAAATTTTGCGTGCCTTTGCGAAACGGCAAGTGAGCGCCCCAATATTCAGGATTGCGCGTCAATTCTATAAATTTTCCAGCTTCAAGCGCGCTGATTTGATAAGGTGCGGTTGTGATTGGAATAATATCGAGGCCAGAGGCTGAAAAATCCAGACCCTGCCATTGCGCTTTTTTCAAAATAGGGCGCATCCCGGCCAACAGCGCCAATTCGGGATTGGGGTCAGAAAACGTGAACATAACCGAGCGCGGGCCAGTGGCGATAGCGCTGGATATTTTTGACCATAAACCTCGGTAGCGCCAATGCCCCTCAACGCCCAAAGTCTTGTATGACCAGATCACATCTTCAACAGTAACCGGGCTTCCATCGCTGAACCTTGCCTCTGGCCGTAAGGTGAATGTGACCCATTCGCGATTCGCGCCAACCTCGATTGATTCGGCCAAAAGCCCGTATAAAGTGAAAGGCTCATCCCAACTACGGCCCATCAAGCTCTCATAATTCCAAAATCGTAATTGCCATGGGCTGCGGCCTTTCAGGATATGCGGATTGACGGAATCAAACCCACCAACAGCCCCGATTCTCAACTCTCCACCCTGAGGAGCCTCTGGGTTGGCGTAGGGTAGGGACACAAAATCCGGTGGTAGAGCCGGTTGCCCATACATAGAGATAGCAGGTCTGGCCTCTGCCCAAAGGATTGGTGCAGGCATCAGCAACATCCAAACCAAAGAGCTGAGGAAGACGCGAAACAAGGGCATAGCGATACTTTCTATTTTGGCGAGAGGCACGTGGCCTGCCCAGCTTATGCTGCCTGAGCGTGGTTTTCAAATTTTTAGCTTGGAGCGGGTTCAACAACGCTTTATACAGAAGGAACTGCTCGATAGGTTTCTTGCCTGTATGAAACCTGCCTCAATGACTTAGCGCCTGCTTTATGCAGGCGTTTTTTTTTAATTTTATATTTTTTCTGCGACGCAGAAATACGCGTTGCGCGTAATCTGACTGTGTGGCATTTTTTGAAAGCAGAAAGGGGCGTAAGAGCAGGGCATGAACTTATCGGGAAAAACCGCCGTAATCACCGGATCAACCTCGGGAATAGGCTTGGGAATTGCGCGTAAACTGGCAGAGGCGGGCGCAGATATCGTTCTGAATTCGTTTACGAGCAAACCCGAAGATCATCAGTTGGCGAATGCTTTGGCCAGCGAGTTTTCAGTTCAGGCCCGGTATTGCTCAGCTGATATGCGCGACCCCAAAAGCTGCCGAGCTTTGATCGAAAACCTGCAATCTTGTGATATTTTGATCAATAATGCCGGTATCCAGCATGTGGCTCCGATCGACACGTTTCCCATTGAAAAATGGGATGAGATTATTGCGATCAATCTCAGTGCGGCATTCCACACATCGGCTGTCGCCCTTGGCTTGATGCGCAAGGCGGGCTGGGGAAGAATCATAAATATTTCATCGGCGCATGGGCTGACAGCCTCACCGTATAAATCAGCCTATATCGCGGCAAAACACGGGGTGATTGGGTTAACAAAAACAACAGCTTTGGAAACCGCCGAAGAAAATATCACCGCCAATGCAATTTGCCCCGGATATGTGCTCACGCCGTTGGTTGAGGCGCAAATCCCTGATACGATGAGAAAATACGATATGAGCCGGGAAGAGGTGATTAAAAAAGTGATGTTGGAGCGTCAACCTTCACGGCAATTTGCAAGCGTTGAACAATTGGGCGGTACATGCGTATTTTTTTGTTCTGATGCTGCGGATCAAATCACCGGCACGACCTTAAGCGTTGATGGCGGCTGGACAGCGTTGTAACGCGCTTCAGTTCCTCCATCTCACGCAACGCTCAAAAAGGGGGTTATCATCAGAGCACGACATTCAAGCCCGCTTAACGCGACGGTTCTTAGGAATGCGATATCCTTGCTGAATTTCCCTTAAGGCGTCGCATTTGGTTTTTCCGATATCTGAAAGCTGTTCATCTGAAAGGCCCTTCAAAGCGTTTCGTTCGCGCTTTACTTGCTGCATAAGCTTTATCGATTGCCCGTAATATGACAGATTTTGTAGTCTTAATATAGTTTTAAAAATAACACTTTGTTCGCTCCTTATGTCTTAGAAGCGCACCACCGTAGGCGTTTTAAGTGAGACAGGTCTTAATTTACCCAAGGCCCCACTATTTGGCGGGGGCGCTTTGGGTTTATTTCTTATAAATCAAAAATAAAACGCAAAGATCCCCGCAAAGCGACCAAGTTGTTTTATTATTATTTCGGATATATAAAAACATACCTTTGGATATGCCGAGGGTTTTGGCATGTCAAGCCAGCCTAAATGTTATTATTTTCATAAAAACAATGAATTTCAGACATCAAAACAAGGCGCTCAACCTACTGAATTCATATTAGGCTTTTAGTTCTTTAACCGGCAGATCCTCAGGATAGACAAGCCCGGCTGAGATAACCAATTTGGCCGCATCCTCAACGCTCATATCCAATTCGATCACATCTTCAGCAGGAAAGAATAACAAAAAGCCTGAGGTCGGGTTGGGCGTTGTTGGAACAAAAATAGATTGCATTTTCTGCCCTGATCCTGCGCGTTTTGAAACCTCACCTTTCGCTGTGGTGGAAATAAATCCGATGGCCCAAATGCCGCGCCGTGGATATTCGATCAAACATGCTTTTTCGAAAGACCTATCGGCTTGCGCAAACACGGTTTCCGCAATTTGCTTTACGCCCGAATATACCGAGCGGACAACCGGCATGCGGTTCACGAGGTTTTCTGCGGATCGAATGAAGGTACGGCCAAGCAGTCCTTTGGCAATCCAGCCGATGAAGGTGGTGAAGACCAAAAAGAACACAACGCCAAGACCACGGATATTGACCCGCACATCCTCGCCTAGGATAGCCTTTAAAATTTCTTCAGGTTGATATTGTGAAGGGACAAAGGGCAAAACGAAGCCATCAATCCAACCAATCACTGTCCAAACCAGCCACACGGTCAAACCTACGGGCGCAATGACGACAACCCCGGTTAGAAAGCTATTCCTGAACCCTGAGATAAACCTTTTTAACAAGGTCGGTGGTTTTACAAGATCACTCATGACTATAACCCTTTACCTGCGCCAACACATATCATACTTAGACGCGCGCACAATATTCATACGCCTCAATTCTAAACAGTACCGGCTCTGTCATAAATTTTGTGCAATCTGAGCCGCCAAACGCGCATTGTTCAGCACCAGAGCAATATTAGCGGTCAAAGATCGGCCTTGCGTCAGATCAAAAACGCGTGAGAGCAAAAATGGTGTCACTGCCTTTGCGGTGATTTTTTGTTGCGCTGCCTCTGTTAGCGCTTGGGCAATCATAGGATCAATTTCGCTTTGGGGAATTTGATCACCCAATGGTATAGGATTGGCCACCAATTGCCCGCCAGACAGGCCCAATTCTGCGCGCATTTTATGCGCCAAAGCTATTTCTTTTGCCTCATCCATACGCAACGACGCAGGATAGGAAGACCTCGCAGACCAAAAGGCAGGGAATACATCGCTACGATAACAAATGACTGGAACGCCATAAGTTTCCAAAACTTCCAGCGTTTTTGGAATGTCCAATATTGCCTTTGCCCCCGCAGCGACAACCGTTACGGGCGTAAGCGCCAATTCCCGAAGATCGGCCGAGATATCAAAACTATTTTCGGCGCCGCGATGGACGCCGCCAATTCCACCCGTTGCAAAAACCGAAATGCCTGCAAAATTCGCTGCAATCATCGTGGCGGCAACAGTGGTTGCTCCAGTCTTTTTTTGCGCCATGCAAAGCGCTAAATCGGCCCGTGATAATTTGGCGGCATTTTTTGTTTGCGCCAATTGCGTTAGGTCCTTTGCGCTTAAACCGATTTTCAAAACACCATCGATCACGGCAATTGTCGCGGGCGTGGCCCCAGCCTCGCGCACACATGATTCCACTGATTTTGCCATATCCAGATTTTGTGGCCAAGGCATCCCATGGGTGATGATGGTACTTTCCAACGCAACGATGGGGGTCTTTTTTGTTAATGCCTCGGCAACATTGGGTGCAATCTGACAATTCAGCATTTCATATCTTTCCTGAAACAAAATTCTGCGCTTCACCTATGGCGCTCTTTAGGGCCTCCTCAGGCGGCGCGCCGTCTAGCTCAGCCAAAATATGCTGCGCCATGAACACATCGCCCGCACCGGTTATTTGTTTGATCTGCACCTTGGCAGGGCGTGCAACGATTAAAGGCAGCCCGCGCTGCACATCGGCAGCGGGCTTGACGCCATCCGTCACAATAGCGCGCCAGGCGCCAGCCGCCGTCATCGCCTGTGCGGCATCCGCTGCGGTTGCAAATTCTGAAGCGCAGATAAACTCGGCCTCGTGCTTATTACAGTAAATCGTGACCCGAGCGCCCCCTAAAAAACACCTTAATCGGGTTGCTTTACCGGGGGAGGCCGAGCATATCCTAAGGTCACCTTGTTGGAGCAAGGGATCCTGCGCAATGCGCGCCAATAGGGTTTCGGTTAGATTGCCATCAACGACCATTGTTCCCTTAAAAGGAGCGTTTGGGGAGCCCAAGCGCCCATCGCTTAAAGGGCGCAATATTGCCTCCCCGGCTGCCTCAAGAGAATTTGCATCTGCTAGCGCTGCAATTAACCCCGTGGCATCTTCGATTGCCATATATCGATCCGTAGGAAGATTTGCGCTGCGATAGGCAAATTTTCCGTCTATGCCCAGCCCCGCCATCAACTCTAATAACGCGCAACCGGCCGGATCCTTACCGATATGCGACAGCATAATGGTGTCGCAGCCCTTGCGGCTGAAAAGTTTGGCGATGTTAAATGCCACGCCCCCAGCTTGCTCTTTTATGAACCCGGCAACATCACCGCCTAATCCGGAATGCGTTCGCGTACGTCCGATCACATCCCAAAGGACACTCCCGATACAAATAATAGGCGTTTCCATCGCATTCTACCCTTCGGGTACAGCAAAGGTCACCGCTGCCCAGAGGCTTTCCCAATGGGCGGGCGGCCCGTTGGCGGTATTGGGATCCGGTACTCTTAGCAAGACAGCATCCAGCAAATATGTGTGCCCGGGCTTAATATCTATAACCGCCACGCCCTCGGCGTTGCTGCGCATCAAAGACACCTTTACAGTCCCGTCGGAGGCTCTTTCAAATATTTCGATTTGAGCATCCGTGCGTGGTGCATCGCGATACAGAATTTGAACAGCAAGCCCCTGCGCCGGGTCATCCCGATAGGGATTGCCTAGCAGCACAAACTCAGTTTCCAGCCCAAAGCGTTGATCAACGCCTTGCGCCGCGCCGATGCCAATCAAAGCCTTACTATAGCGATGATACGCTTCTTTCACATTGGTTTTTAACAACCCGCGCGCTTCGTGCATTTCTTCGATGGGTCCAAGATCTTTATGCTGAATAAACGCATCAAATTTCGCCCAGTCACGATAGGTGAGGCTGCTGGGCGTGGATTCATACACAACCACCATCAGCCCATCTTCGCCGGGAGTTGCCGAAAACGCTGGAATATCTCCCATGCGCGCTTCAACCTGATGGGTTTCCTGGTTCAAAGACCAATAAAACGATTTGATCCGGGACTTAAAATAAGCCTGCGCAGACCCTTTAAAGTTCTCGCCATTGCGCAAGTCCAAGCGAATGGTTTCGTTAGATTGAGCTTGAAAGTTCTGACCATCAATCCATAGTTCATGTGCGAGACAAGGCTGAGCAGCAAAAAACGCAAAAAACGTAACAAGAGGCATGATGACAAAGACTCCCTTACATTTATTGAAAAACCTGATCGCTGTAGTATTGCTAAACCTTTTGGGCATATTCTCGGCCTCTGCACATGAAGTTTTCCCTTCGATAGCCGACATTACGATCACGGACAACCAGATTGAGATCGAAATACGCCTGATGGCAGAAGCTGTTTTGGCTGAAATAGATCTTTCTGAAACAACAGATACCAATGAGTCAGCGCGGGTAGCGGAATATGACCGTTTTCGGGCCTTGGAGGCGCAGGCCTTGGCGGAAGCTGTGCGCTTATTTTGGCCCTCTATTCAAACCCGCCTGCATCTTTGGGCCGCGCCGGAACATCAGGATTTAGCGTTGAGGCTTGCCGAGGTGAGGGTGATTGGCGAAGAAAATCAGGAACTGCCGCGGTTCAGTATTCTTCGTATAACCGGATCGCTGGCTTCACCAAGCGCCGTCAGCTTTGCCTGGGATTCTGAGCTGGGTAATCTGGTTTTGCGCCAGCAGGGCGTTGAAAATGGTCTAACCGAATATTTAAGCGATGGGCAACGCAGCAGCGCGATGAACGGGCAGGGCGCATTGGAAAAGCGCTCTGCATGGGGCGAGCTGGCCTCTTATGTGCCGGTCGGGTTCGACCATATTATACCCAAAGGGCTGGATCACATTCTTTTTGTCTTGGGTCTGTTCTTTCTCACCCTGCGAATCTCAGCGCTCTTATGGCAGATTTCGGCCTTTACTTTGGCCCATACGGTCACGCTTGCCGCCGGTGCGATGGGCTTGGTCACCATTTCAGGCAGTATAGTTGAACCTTTGATAGCCGCCTCGATCGTTTTTGTGGCGGTTGAGAATATCTTTTCTCAAAAGCTTCACCGTTGGCGACCGGCTTTGATCTTTGGATTCGGATTGTTGCACGGGCTCGGTTTTGCCAGCGTTTTGCAAGAATTTGGGCTGCCGGATGGACAATTCATAGCGGCTTTGATCGGCTTTAATATTGGCGTAGAAATAGGGCAACTTACTGTAATTGCATGTGCTTTTTTATTATTGGGCGTGTGGTTTGGAAATAAACCTTGGTATCGAGCCTATATTTCAATCCCGTCCTCTTGCCTGATTGCTTTGATCGGAGCCTATTGGGTGATTGAACGTACCATCTTAGCGTAAGACAACCCCTTGTATTTTAGGCTTGCGCCCAGAGATAAGCTGATTTAAACGCGCCCCTATCGAAATCCGCAGATGGAGTTTGGGCATTTAGGGGATACATCCTTAAAGTCCACCGGTTGGAGCATCCGCTCTTACAGCTCTGTCAAGGCGAAAACCGGAAAGGAAAAATCATGGCTCTTCCAGAGTTTACTTTGCGTCAATTACTTGAAGCTGGCGTACATTTTGGCCACCAAACACAACGTTGGAACCCGCGTATGGGTGAGTTCATTTATGGCGCCCGCAATGGCATCCATATTATGGATTTGACACAAACCGTGCCGATGCTGGACGCGGCCTTAAACGCAATTCGCGAAACCGTTGCGCGCGGCGGGCGTATCCTGTTTGTGGGCACAAAACGCCAAGCAGCAGCGCCGATATCCGAAGCGGCCGAGAAATGCGCACAATATTACATGAACCACCGTTGGTTGGGCGGCACGCTGACCAATTGGCAAACGGTTTCACAATCAATCAAGCGGCTTGCAAATATTGACGAGCAGCTTACGGCCGGTATGGACGGTCTTACCAAGAAAGAACGGCTTGGACTTGAGCGCGAGCAAAACAAATTGCAAGCGTCACTGGGCGGTATTCGCGATATGGGCGGTGTGCCAGATTTGTTGTTTGTGATCGACGTGAAAAAAGAAGCGCTGGCGATTGCAGAAGCCAATAAGCTGGGGATTCCCGTGGTTGGTATTGTCGACACAAATTGTTCCCCAGATGGCGTTGATTACATCATTCCAGGCAATGATGATGCATCTCGAGCTATCGCTCTGTATTGCGATTTAGCCTCTCGGGCTGCGCTTGATGGAATGTCTGCCCAATTGGGTGCCGCCGGGGTTGATCTTGGCGAAATGGAAGAGGCGTTGCAGGAAGAGGCCGCGGTTGAGGCCGAGCCTGCTGCTGAAGCGCCTGCTGCAGAGACGGCTACAGAAGCAGCTACGCCAGAGGCGTAAGCGCTGATCTAAAAGCCAAGGGCAGGGGAATGACATCCTGCCTTTTCTTATGACGCTAAATGAGGAGAGCCAAATGGCCATCACAGCATCAATGGTAAAAGAACTGCGCGACGCGACAGGCGCAGGTATGATGGACGCAAAGAAAGCCCTGACAGAAACTGAAGGCGATTTTGAAGCAGCGGTTGATTGGCTGCGCACCAAAGGCCTTGCCAAAGCGGCAAAGAAATCGGGCCGCGTGGCAGCCGAGGGATTGGTAGCCGTTTCTGTTCAGAACGGCACGGGCGTGGCTGTTGAAGTGAACTCTGAGACCGATTTTGTTGGTAAAAACGCTGAATTTCAAACAATGGTCGGCTCATTCGCGCAAAAAGCGCTCAATGTGGCAGATCTTGATGCGTTGGCGCAAGCCGATATCGGTGGAAAAACCGTAACCGAGATTTTGACAGATAAGATTGCGACGATTGGCGAAAATATGTCATTGCGCCGGATGTCTAAAATCTCGGGCGACGGCGTGCAATCTTATATCCATAGCAGCGCCGCCGAAGGTATGGGGCGCATTGGCGTTCTCGTTGCCACGAAAGGTGTCAACGAAGCTTTTGCAAAGCAAGTTGCTATGCATGTTGCGGCCGCAAACCCGCAATCGCTTAGAGCTGAAGATCTAGATCCGGTTTTGCTAGAACGGGAGAAAAACGTTTTAACCGAACAAGCGCGCGAATCTGGAAAGCCCGAAGCGGTGATTGAAAAAATGATCGCGGGTCGCATTAAAAAATTCCTCTCCGAGGTGACGCTTTTGGGTCAAGCTTTTGTGATCAATCCAGATTTGACCGTTGAGCAAGCTGCCAAAGAGGCCGGCGTTGAAATCACGGGCTATGTGCGGATGGAAGTTGGCGAAGGTATCGAGAAAAAAGAAGAAGATTTCGCAGCCGAAGTTGCCAAGGTTGTGCAAGGTTAAATTGTGACTTTTACGGTTTCCGGCGCGTGATCGCGCCCAGAGCTTTCAATAACCACCAAGGCCGCTACACGCGGCCTTTTTTATTGCGATTATCATTTGGTAATATGAATTTGATTTTGCCGCACAGTCTTCATTATGGCCTGCACAGTGGTTTCAACGCCCAAACCTTGGCGGGCAAGCCGCAAATGTTTTTCAACAGTGGCCGGCGATATGTTCAACAAAACGCTAACATCTTGTAACGTTTTTCCATCACTGACCCATTGAAGAACCTGTATTTGGCGCTTTGTAAGGTTTAAAGCGGCGGGCGTTTCCAAAGGAAGCGCAATGATCTTTAAATGAACAACGTTATTGATAAGCAAAATCTCATCGCCAAATTCTTTCCAGTTCTCGTCGACTTCCTCTTGCGACATGTTTTTTGGCGCCGTCAGCCCAATTGCGCCTTTAGACCGCAATGAAGGCGCTTTAAAGCTGATCGTATAGCCGGCTTTGACATCGTGTTTATGGTTGAAGGCGATAGTGGCCAATTCACCTGGGCTTAATGTCGCGTTTTGCATTCGCTTTACAATATGTGTCCAACTGCAGGCGCCGTTGTTGGCCTGTGCCCAATTGGTCATCGGCGCATCTTTGAAAAGCCCATCATTTATGAACCCATTTATATAATCTGCACTGTGGTTGGTAAGAAACGTAAAATCATTGGGATCGCCCAATCCGTTATCCGTAGAAAAATGCGTAAACCCATAGACCAAACGATCAAAATTATACTCGCGCATTTTTGATACGTGAAGTTCCCAAACATCGCGGATCAGATCCGCTTGCATAATCTCGCTTAGAAATCTTTCGACTTTCACGCGCTTAGAGTCCTTTCGTTTGTCAGTCTGGTTCAGACAAATATTAAAAATTATATTATAGGTCGATAGCAGAAATAACGGAACGCTCTTAAATACGCACGCAATTATTTAACATAATATATATTATACGACTTACCGAGCCAGTTTCTTATCAAACCCCAATTTAGTTAGCCTTTATGCCCTGTCTTCTTGTCCCCCTCTTTTACGGCCCTATTACGTTCCAAACGCGTTTTATTTGCCAAATCTTCCCTTCAAAACGCTATAAAACGAACCAAATATATTCAACTGATCTATTACCTCTAAACTCAGGTTAATCTCAACGCTATATTTAGAGCGTGCTCTGATCTTAATTGGCAAAGAATTCATGAACTTACAAATGCCTATCGATGGTTAGCGAAAAGCCGTTTAGCGAATAGTATCAAGTCCTTCACAACCTATCATAGTTGGAAAATACGTTATTTTTCATTGTTCCTTAAAGGTAACGCAGCTTTACGTCTTTTAAGAAGCCCCAAAAGCACTTCTGCCTCATGTACCATGGTCTTTTGAAACATATCCGAGCTATAATCTGCATAATTGACGACTGACGCGCATAATTCATCAGACGCCTGATAATAGTGCCTTTTATCCTTTTTTTCGCAGATTACCCAACCTACAGCAACTGTCTCCTTGCATAGATTGCTAATCGTCTGCCGGCTTATTGAGAGCTCCTTTGCCATCTCGCCCACGGTGTAACCCTGCTTTACCACTGCAGCAATATACATCATGCGACTGAAGACAGCCTTTTCTGGTGTACTTTGAAAATAATTCGTTAAAGCACAGTCAGAACGCCATCGTCTTCGTTCCTTAAAAATTTCTATTTCAGTTTTAGCAAGATGGAACGAAAACTCGTGTAAAGTCTTATTTATTATATCATCCAAAGATCTATCCCATCTTTTTCATCCTCTGTATAACATGAAAAACGGCGTTCTGCGTCTTACAGCTAGAGGAAGAGTGAGTTTAGTATCAAACTTTTCTTCTTCAGAAATCTTTGAAGGATTTTTCTTTTTGAACAACATTATAAAGTTCAGTTCGACACTTCAATACTATCCCTTAAATCAAGGTTTGTTCGTTGGAGTCAAATTTTTAAGCTCCGACTTCAAATCTGTGATTGCCTGCTGGCGAGCAAGCATATTTTTGTTCAAGTTAAATCTAGTTTCTTGATTTTCTTGATCTAATCTGCGTAGAAAAACCACTATATTTTTGGTTTTTTCGTTGAGTTCAGAAATATTGTAAGTGGTCTGATCTATGTTGATTGTTGATTCATTATGATCTCCGACGGCAACTTCATTGTCAGCTTCGACACTTTTTGTATCATGTTGTTCTTCTTTGGTCATGGAGAGCCTCACTTATACATCGGCTGGGGTAAACATAATTTTTATGGGAAAATCAAAATATTATTATCCCATGGAGGAGTTAAGGCTAAATGCAAAAACCGTTAAATTTAACTAAAAATTTTTACAAACTTAAAGACTATAAACCGAAGATGAAACCGAACTCGAAATAGGTGCTTTGTGGTAACAAAAATCAATTTATTTACTTCTTGGTTAACGTCGTTAAATCCCGTAAAAGTTGTACACTAGAAGCTATGGAGGTCTAAAACTTTGGCTTAGTTTTAAATCGCCACATTAAAAAAAGGGTCACGAAAAAACGCCACCCTTTGTTCGTTACATTTTTTGTTGGAAGTTTAACGCTTGGCTATTCGGAATTTTATTTAATTGTTTTGGATCAAATACTTGCGTGGTAATAAGAAGAATGCTATCGTTCTGCTAATCTCTTCATTCTCTTATTCATACCAACAAACTGCATCTCGTCCATCTTGTTCATCACAGCAATATAGTCAATTTTCTCTCTATTTTGGCTCAACTTTGATTTGGCTTCCAGTCGATTAATATGAAACTCAATGCCTACAATTCCATCAAGCATTGTCTTCATGTAGTCTTTTGGCGCATCTCGCATCTTCCAAGCATTGTCTCCATTTAGCCGCTTCTCGTGCAGTTGCGTAAGCAATCCGACAGCGGCAATTTTCGCCTTATCACTATGCTTAAAGTACAATTCACCGTGCATATGAACTACTTGATAATTCCAAGTTGGTACGTGCTTATGGTGCTGCACTTTGGTTGGGTACCAATTTGGTGAAACGTAGGAATTTTCTGCTTTAAAAATAAATGCTGCCTTACAGCCATCCTCTAAAGTTTTATGCATACTGTTGGAAAATGCTATATGCCCAATCAATTTATCGTCACGCCAAATCATTGGAAAATGATTTAATTCAAAGTCATCACCGATGTTTGCAACACACGTTGCAAATGGAAACTGCTCCACAATCGCCTTAATCTCCTCAAAATCATTTTCTCTGAAATGTTCTGCCAAATACATTTTCATTTTTCCATTATTTTAGGGCATCACTATGCCACTCATCCAAAGCAGCGTTTCGCCCATTCAAACACGTTAAATCTGCAGTTTTCCAGCAAAAAACGCACACACAAGCCTCTGTCGCTGTGTAGCACTCAACGCACCCTACCCTCAAAATTACCTTATATAGCAAGCACACACGTGCTCTACGCCACTACTATGCACGTCGCTTACATCGTTTTCCGATGTAAGCACTACTTGGGTGCTATAGGCTTGATGGCTTGTATGGGTTCGAAGTCTTGCTGCGATACTTGCTGTTTTGGCACTGCTTGGGTTGGCTTTGGTGTGTTGGAAGACTTGGGTATAGGCAGCGTTGGCAATGGCTTGTTACGCTTTGGCTGCGCAGTTTTCACCTTCACACCTTCAATGTCACGTGCCTCGTCCGCAATCGTGCTTGCCAAAAGCCTCAGCACTTCCAAACGCACTGCTGCTTGTCCTTTATTCGTTATGTCTCGTATCGTGTTCAGCGCACGTTGCACATCAGCTAAAGCACTCACTATGCCACCCCCATATGTGCAAAATCACCACCCCAAAACTGTAAGTACTTGCCTACCAAAAACCGCAGCACGTTCTTTCTACGTCCAAAACCCATTTCACACAGCACCCATTCGTTCTGCTGCTTGCCACTTTGTCCGTGCTTGTTCGTTTAGTGCCGTTGTGCATTTGCTATGCAGCACTGCAAAGCGTTGCGCCCACTGCTTGTGCTTGCTGTCACTGCTGCGTTCCAATCGCTGTGTGTAGTAATTCAATTTACTTGCACACACTGCCAACGCATCTGCACTTGGCTGTAACTGTTGGAAGCGCAAAACACGCATATAACTTGCGTTCTTCCCCAACCACGCAACACAAAACTCTTGTTCGCCTTGCACTGCATTTGCAGCAATCAATGCGTGTTTAATCTCATCCAAAACCGTTTTCGTCATCAAATTCTCCTCTGCGCATAAATACACAGCAACGCTGTGTTGGTGTTTGCACACGAGTATTTATGGGATTTGGACAATGCGAACTTACAAGGCGCCTGACATACAGCAACTTTTCGACGCACAAGCACACTTGGCGCAGTTTTACGTCGTTGCGCACACAAACATTTGTCCAGCACGATTATCAGCCAAAACGCTGCACAAAAGTGTTCAAGCAGCAAAGCAAGACTTACGACACACACTCAATGTGCTTGCTGCAACGCTGCATCCAAATCAATCAAATCTCATACGTCGTAAACCACATCTCTATCGCCCACTCGCACTTACAACCATCGAAGCAGTCAACACAGCGCAAGCACAAACACTCACCACACGTTTCAACATCATATTAGGCAACATCCCCAAGCACTTTAGGCAAGCAGAAACAATCAACAGCATATTTAGGCACACTTAACAAACTGTAGGCAAAGCGAAGACGTGTACACGCAAACAATTATAGGCAGCAGCAAAGGCTTAAATTTCTACGTTCTAAAAGAGGCACATTATGACAAGCAGAGGATTGTAGGCGACATAAGCACTTGGGACATAGACAACACATTTATTCCCAACGCTGCTGTTTATGCAGACTGAAGTTAGCAGAGACAGTTTAGACGACAGCACACGCCGTTTGCTTGGGGACGGCGTAGTGTTTCGTATTGCTTGCAGCACAGTGTTTCAAACACACTCAAACAAAACAGTAGGTTCAAACACACTGTTTAGACACAACACACTGCAAACAAACAAGAATGTCATACAATACGCATTGTATGGGGTTCTGCTGTAAGTGCTTGTTATCGAACAACTCATTTCCACGCAGATAATCGTTGTCCAAACACAATATCAGAATTTACACTTAATTACTGACACTTATGGGATTTGGGCACAACAATGCGACAAGCAAAGACACTAAAAGACGCAGAGATAAAACGTGTGCTTGCATACTGTGCTACACGACAGCACGCACTGCGCGACACGACAATCTTCGTGTTTAGTTTACACGCTGGATTACGTGCAAAGGAACTTGCAGCATTACGCATGTGCGATGTGTATGATGACGTTGGCAATGTGCATAGTTCATTTGTGCTGTCAGCAGCAGCAACCAAAGGTGCTCGTACACGCACTGTATACGTCAACAAAACACTCAAACGCCAACTTGCCCAATATTACCCAACTCTACCCAAACAGCCCACAGCGCCACTGTTCTGCAGTCAAAAAGGCAGTTTCTTTAGTGCCAACACAATGTGCCAACTGCTCATACACATCTTCCAACAGTGCAGTCTAAAACACGCAACTTCGCACAGCGGCAGACGCACGTTTATTACACGACTTGCAAGCAAAGGCGTTGGTGTGCGTGTGCTTGCAGAACTTGCTGGGCACAGCAGTATTGCAACAACGCAGCGATACATTGACGTAAACGCAGAACAGTTGGCGAATGCTGTAGAGTTGGTTTAGTATTGTGCGACTACACTCTGTCTATGTTTAGGTTTTCATCGTCGCTGGGTGCTGCAAAGTATTGTGTTATCGCATAAAACATTTCTACTGTGTCAGTGTTTGGATTTCCGCGTTTTAATAATTGGCTAATACAAACTTCATCACTTCTCTCTACAAAAAAACAGATGTGTTCTGCATTTATGCTGTCACTTATACTTCGCAACCATTGCCTTTGGCGTTCTGTGTTTGCCGGAAAATCCAAACCACATTGATGCCCTTACGAAGAATTTGCTGCGACAAATTAAAAACGACTGGTTTTAGCTTGTCAGAATAGTGTTTATAGTCGCTTACAGATTTAATCTTGCCTTCGTATAGTTTGGATAATAGTTCGTCCTCGCTTATTAAAACAGATTCCATCTCGTCAACTTTTCTCGCAGCAAGAGTCGTTTTTCCAGCGCCCATCTTGCCACAAAAAAATATAAGTCGTCCTTTTTTCATCTTGTATCCTTAAAATCTTCTCTGTCCATTAGTCCTTACTTCGACAAAAGGCTTTGCAGTTAGGTTAACGGTATTTTGGCAGTTTTATTATTTCAAGCAGTGCTGCTTCACTCAACTCACCACGTCTAAACCGCTTTAACGCCTCAAGCGCAAAGCCATCTTCTGCATCCACAACATCTTCAACAACTACTGCTGTCTTGCGCTTTGTTTTCGTAATCTCGTGTCTGCGCTGCTGTGTAAGCACGTGACTGTAATGGTTTTCGACTTGCGCAACTTTGCAGCCCATATTCATCGCCAAATCGTAAATACTCACATCACCCTTTTCCAAACGCAGCGTCGCATATGTATGTCGCAAACTGTATAAACTGCGCTTGTCGCCGTCCCTATCATACAACAAACCATAAATACGTTCGTTATACGGAACACGCTTCAAAAATATCTGAAAGCCTCTGTTCAAATCCACAAACTTGCGCACTTCACGTGTCTCAGCATCAACTTGCCCAAACCAAACTAAGTCATTGTGCTTGTTATACTGCGAAGTTTCTCGCCAACGCTTTAGCAGACTGTTTGCATTTGGTTGTGTTTGCACAAAACGTGCTTCACCCTTCTTCGTAGCCTTGCTCACACGCACTTCTGCAATCACACTGTCGCTGCCATCTACAGCAACATTAAACTTAATGTCACTCCACAGCATCTCACGTGCTTCGCCAACACGCAGTCCACTGTTCGCCAAAAACAGCACAAAATAATACATCTGCTGCCGTTGCATCTTGTGCCAAGCATTCAAACGCTTGTCTGCAAACACACCGACACAATCCCTATAACTGCGCAGATAACGTGTAAGCGTTGCGTATTCTTCAGAATCAAATCCAGCACGTCGTGTTGGCGTTCTGTTTTTTGCTGGCGCTCTTAGCTTAAACACTTGCTGTAAGCGTCCACGTTCAAACGCATCATAAAATATTTGGTTTAATGCACTTTGCTCCATAAGCAGCGTTTTTGTTGCTGGGGTTTTACGTGCGTTATTTGTGCCACGTGTTTTAGCGCCACGCCGCTTTGCATTGTATTTCTGCAGTGCTTTACCCTCTGCACTGCCCCAAAACCCAATACGCCAATCCCAATATCCACTCGCAACACTTGGTGTAATGTCATTCAACAGCATACTCGTGCCGTCTTTATTCTTAAAATACTGTTTAAAATAACGTTCAGCGTATTTTTCGTGCCAATACTGCCTACTGTCAGTCCATGTGCCGTTCTTTACATTTCGTTCAAACCAATCACGCCAATGCTGTTCAAACGTGTATTCGTCTAAGCTATGTCCCAACTTCGCTGCTTGCTGTAAACGCAACAACTCATTCTTCGCGTACTCGTAAGCATCTTCATAAACCGTAAGTTTCGTGCTGCGTGTCACGTATCCTTTGCGTCCACCAATCTTCAAACGCATATACCAATTTGCACGTCTGTGCGTTTTAGCGTTGGGGACAGCAACACTTAGGTTGCGCTTAAACAGCACAAGCGCACCACCAAAGTGTTCCACCCTATCTTCATAAAACGCCAACAGCACACTCCAACAGCAACCTAAAACGCTATCGTTATGCTAAAATCACTAAACCAAAACGTCAACGCACACAGCATATGCTACAATTCTGCTACAAGCAAAAAGGGCTCGCAATTTCTTGCAAGCCCTTGTTTTATATGTATTATATAGTCGTTTAGCGTTAGCGCTTGGCTAATCAACCTCTGCTACAAGTTATTGATATCGTTTACTAATATTACTCTCAGTAAACAGTGTTACGCCAATGTTACGACTTTCTTTGCAGTGCGTTAGCAACTGCACTATCTAAATCGCCATTCTCTACAGCAACTTGCAGTGTACGCAGCACAGAAGCAACTTCTTTGACATCAGCTACAGCAACTGCATTATCTTTACCATTCAGAAGCAATACTTTGGTTCCATATTTACACTGCACAAACCACTTATTGCCTTCTTCAAAAAACCACTTCTTTACTTCAACTTCTTTATCTACCTTCAGCTTCTTACCATCAGCACTTTTAACAGATGACTGCTTAGTAACTGTAAATACCTCGTTTCTAAGTAATGCAGCGTGAACACTGAGTTGCTGCTGAATTGCTGATACAAGCTTCTTTCGCCTCTGCAATTTAGGGTTTGTTCTACTAACACGTGTAACAGTAGTGAGATTAAGTTTGCTTAACGTTGTCATTGATAGTTTCCTCCACGCAAAGACTTGCAACTTATACTCAAGCTTTTAGACTTCCTACCAATATGACACTAACTACAGCACTCTACTTAAGTGCTACTATAGCTAATGCGCTGTGAGGTACTATGAAACAAAGCCAATCGTTAAACGAACGCTTAAGCACTATCCAACACGACATCTTAGAAACAGCTAAGGTTTATAAGAGCTATCAGCAACGTACACGTGGTGACTTAGTGAGTGCATACTTATGGTGGAAAGATGCTGTTAAAGATATTGGTTACTTGGAAGCTCTATTAGAAGAAAACGAAATAGAAGACACACAACGAGCGAACACAAACAGAGTTAACTTCAAGCCTATCGTGCAGCTAATCTTTGAGCAATATGACTTGAGCGAGGGAAATAATCGTAACGATGTCTACGCAAAACAAAAAGCGTTAGATGCGATACACGCTTACTACGAAGAGAAAGTTGAGTTCTTAAGTCGTAGAGACAACGTGCATAACAAGCTACTAAATTGGATAAACGATAACGGCGGCTTAAGTGGTATACGAAAGAAGTATTCGCAAAAGATAGAATACAGTGGAAACGATGCAGAAGATGACGAATACGAATTTGAAGCAAACGTCAAACCGCAAAAACACCCCCCCTCGCCTAAAGTACAACAAAAGAAAAAACTACAGCAATTAGGTACAGTTGAGACACAGCGACGCCAAGCAGTAAATCACAAGACTGAAGAAACAGTTAACGTTGGACAAATCGCAACAGACGAAGATGAACTTGTAGTACTACTTGCTCGTCGTAACGGCGATGGTACTGTCTCGCTTATTGGAGATAGTACAGACGAGGCTATTGTTAACAGAGCTTTAGAGTTATGCACATCGTTAGAATTAACGAGTAAGAATAAGATATTAAGAATAATAATAGAGAGTCTTCAACCACACTACGTTCCAACTTCAATGCATAATAAGAAGTTAAGAAATAAGTTCTTTGCAAAATCAACAACAAGACACCAATTTAGTGATAGCGATAAAGCTGAGCGTGTAACAGAGAATGTACGATTAGTACTCACACAAGATAACACAGTAGTTGTAAGTAAGAACCCTACGACAACAAGTCTTATCACTATAGCAAATGCAAAGTTTGATATGGAAATTGAGCGTGATGTATTCTTACGTGCAAACGATAGGAACTACTTAGAGATTGAAGGCGAACACAAAAAGTCGCTTGCGACTGTTGATAGTGATGAGACTGAGATACTAAGCGATACACAATCACATATAGCAGCTGACAAACAGCTAACGCTACTTAACTCACAGACACAATCAGCACGGAATATCTATTTCTACGACTACGATTTGTTAGACGATAGAATATTCAAACAGCCTACGTGCAACGCTGACATTGAGAAGTGCTATACTTGGAAAGCTACAGTAACGCAGTCGTACATCCGCACACTTAACAATCAACACTTCAAGCAGTGGATATCAAAAACTAACAAACGTATTGCAATTAAAGAGAATAGGCACTTCGAATTAGTAGTTGATAAACACGGATTAGAAGTATGCAGTTACTTTGAACAGAACGAACAAGACTATACGAATTTAGGCGACGCATACTTAACAAAGTGGACAACACCTAACGACATTAATCTAAAGCAAAAGAACGCAATGCACTATCATCGTGTTTGCACATTGGATATCGTACAGCTCTTTGAAACGCTGTCAAATATCAAAACAACAAGCGATATTACGTTATATGGATACGAAGATAAAGAAGACAACGGTGGATGTATCGCAATTAGATACGAAACAGATGTAGCTATATACACAACCTTTGTTCCACACTGTGATATCAAAGGGAAAAGACTAAGCAACGACTTGTTTACTGTGTTTGAGGCTAACTGATGATAACTGATATCACAAAAGCGTATAAGAATTACGCAATCTACATTCCAAGCTTGCAAGAAAGTACTGCAGACTACTGCTTCAACGAAAAACAGACTAAAGACGAAGTTAACAAACGTCACTTACATCCACTCAAATTTGACTTGGAAAAGCTGAACTTCCTAAATAAGGATGCTGTTTGGCATCACAATGCTACATTGTATAGTTGTGGACAGTATAAAGGTTCCACAATATCACATCGCAATATCGTTGCTGAACGAGACAGAAGCTACACTACTATTGTAGGGGATAGTGGTGGATATCAGCTTGGCACAAACCAACTAAAGCGAAAACAAACGAAAGAATTTCTTAACAAATATACTGACAAACCAACTTTACTTGCAAAAAGATGGAAGCAGTGTGGAGAAGTAGAACGTGTTGTAGGATTTCTTAACGCATACTGCGACTACAGTATGACACTTGATATGGTAATGTGGGGAAGTAAACAATTTGATGCTCAGAGCAAAAGTCCAGTAAGAAATCTATCAGTACAACAACTCATAGATTTAACAGTTGAGAACTTAAAGTATATTGATAGTCAACGTGATGTTGGAAACGAGCACAAAACTAAGTGGCTAAATGTTACACAGTGCATTGGCAAAGTTGACGGTGTTAACAGCGGATTACATTGGTACAATGCTGTTAAAGACTTTGACTTTGAAGGATGGGCATTTGGAGGTGGAACTGCATTCCATTTGCATCAGCTTCTACGTTGGACACGTAAGATAATTGAAGATGGAAAGTTTGAGAATAGGGAGTGGATACACATATTGATGAAGTCACCACCCTACACATCAATATTGTACACAGCTATTCAAAATAAGATAAACGAGCTTTGCAACACAGATATACGTATTAGTTATGACAGTAGTAGTGCGTCACAAATTGTAGGAAAACAATACTCACTGTTTAATTACGAGGAACTTACCTCTGATATAAGTACGTGGAGCAACAGCAGTACTAAGATTGATGCTCGCCTAAATACAGATATCTTATCACACTCAACAATTGAGCCACTGCCAAGTTGGCATCCACTGTCTACACTTATTAATCATAACGATTTCTTCTATGACGACGGAGAGCTACATAAATCACTTTGGTTCGATACAGCCTCTTATGAGTTAGCAAGAAACTACAATATGTATGTACAACACAGACGTGCTATTGATGCTTGCGATTTATACTTTGATAGTGAGTTGCAGAACCACAGCCGTATACCATCGTTGCTTATACAACTTATTGAGTATTGTAACGAGTACTTAACTTGCGAAAATCCTAACTCGTTTGAGAGAAAACACGTATCTCTGTTGAGAGAATACGATAGTAAGTTTGCATCAATCAAAAAGTTTGTACCTAAGACGGAAGAAGGTTGGAACGCATTGTTTGAAGACTTTGAGCTCTAATAGCGTCTTACACACGCTATAAGCGTCATACAGCAGTCAAAATAAATCTTACATAATCTACGCCATTTCTAAATATCCTTTGCTCACAAAGGATAAATAACTTTGTACGCAAAGGGAACGAGATGGAAGACGCAGATTACGACATATTCTTAACACTTAAATTTACATCACACTACAGCTCTAAATTGGCAAACGACTACGGATATAGGCATCAAATATATAAGAGATATTGGAAGAAGGTTAACGAAATACTTTATGGCAAACGAAACACGACACACAGCTTAAAGACTGAACAAGTCCAACACTTTGGAGAATACAATAACAACGCACACTTACACGCACGTGTTAAGTGTCCAAGCTTTATGAATGTGGAAGACTTGTGCAAACTATTAAACACTATTTGGAAGGCACAGCATTATACTGAAGCAAGCTCTCCGCAATATAATCATATTACACCTATTATATGTAACGAACGAGTACACGATTATATGACAAGGCAGCAACACGAAATAGATTACAATTTATCAACACAACAGGCAAAATTCGAAATAACAAACTCAACTAAGGCACGACACACTAAGGCTCATATAAGAATACACAAGGCTCATACAAGAATACACAGATTTATAACACAACCACACATAAACATAATACATCAGAAATCTAAGGAGTGGTATCCCCTACACGTACAACAAGCTAAACTCAACTTCTCTTAGTAAATGTTAATTCAGACGTAGTTAGTTCTTCGCACTACATTCAAACGATAAGTCTATATACTAAACTATTGCTGTGACGCTATCACAGCAAGTCCTTGTTATACACTCACACTCACACACACTGATATACAATAGACACATACAACACCTCACAGACACACAGTGATACACTATGTGAACTTAAATACAGTACAAGGAGTACACTATGACACTATTAGAAAACACATATAAGATACTAAACGAACACAATGTAGTACGCAGTAGAGAACACTTTAGCGAACAGTTTCTTCAGCGTAATAAGAATTGGTACGCTTATCAAACTCATAAGAATAGAGATTTCTCTGTTCCAACTGCTGTTAAGTTTGTGAGTGCTATTTCTGAGATGCTCAAAGCTGATGATATTGATGATGCAAGTAAACGTGCTTTACTACAGTCTAAGTACACAATTACCAACTACCTACAGAAGTCACACAATCTCTATGTCGTTACTTAACACTTGACTTAGTGACACATACAGCCATCTTATCTGTCAGCAAATATGGAGATACAGATGGAAACGTCACAGATTGAAGAACTAAAGCGTAAAGCAGAACAAGCTGCTACGGAGTTGGAAGAAGCAATTAAGTCGCAACGCAAAGAAGCACTCAAAGAAGTAAAGCGCCTTATCAAAGACTTTAAGATTAAAGAACGTGAAGTACGTAACTCGTTCGAAGCACCACAACGTAGACGTAAGCCTAAAGCATAGTTAGACGTAACAGTGTACTTATAATCAATACCACAGAAAAAGGGGTAGCTTAATTGCTGCCCCTTTCTTGTTATACTTTATACAATCTATAACTTCTTATTCTTTCTTCAAATATTAACAACGACTTAACTGTTGAGTAATATTTGGTAGGAAGATTAAATGTTAGACAATATTATCAATGTAAGCAAAACAACACATTAAGGCTTACAAGATGAAGCAAGCAAAGCTACTTACAGATGCAGAATTCAAACGTCTGTCTGCAACTATTAACTCCTTACGTTATGCCACTCGCAATCACACAATCGTTGCATTGTCGTTCTATGGAGGCTTACGTGCAGTTGAGATTAGTAATATCTGTGTCAAAGATGTTGTAGATGAGTTTGGCGAAGTCAAAGATACAGCATACTTGTCAGCACAGAAGACGAAGGGTGCAGACGGTTGTACTGTTTACATCAACTCAAAGTTATATAAACAGATTAAGAAGTACGTAGCTACATACCCTTCCCTACTACGTGACAGAAATAGAAAATTGATATTCAGTGCAAAAGGAAACGGCTTTACAGCACAGACTATCGTTAACTTGTTCCAACGCTTATACAAGCTGTCAGCAATTGAAGGAGCAAGTAGCCACAGCGGAAGAAGGCAATTTGTATCTGCAATAGCGGAAAAAGGGATAAACGCTCGCATTGTGCAAGAACTTGCACGTCATAAGCACCTAAGTACTACACAGAGATACATTCAACTTAATCCAACGAAGTTACACAATGCTGTAGAACTTGTATAATCAGTATCGCAGCTATGCCTCTCTTAACCTTAAGCAACCATAATAATAACAGCGTTAATTCTTCAAAAAGTGTACAGAAAAGCGTCAAAAACGTGCGGTTAGATTGGAGGCTGTGGCTTTATTGGAGCTGTACTCAGCTTACTTTGTCGTAACCTATCAACATCACTTTGCGAACTAACGGCAGTTGTAGGGTTGTTAGGTTGTGACTTATTCTGAGGTTGCTGTGTATTAGTAGGGGCTGCTACTGATGGAAAAGGTGTAGCTTTCTTAGCAGCTTTACTCTTAACAGTCTTAGTTGCCTTCTTGTCGTTTGGTTGCAAACTCTTGCGTACTCGTATGTTTATTCTGTCAGTTAGCTCACTTGCCGCAGTTGTAAGCTCATTCAAATCATTTAACGTTTGTTCTAAGGGGGCGCTAAAGCTTTGCTGTTTAACAATATCTATAAGCTTACGCATTTCTTGCTGATAATCCATTATGGTTCCTAAATATGGGGTGAGTGTAAATCACCACCTAACTTCTGTAAGTACTCCACCGTAAGAAACTGCGCTGCAGAAAATTTACGTGCAAATACCCATTTCGCAAAAGTATTTAGTCATCCTTTGTGTGCAAAGAAACAATCTCGTTAAATGCACTTTCGCTAAGTTTACCACTCTTAAACGCTTCGAAAGCTGTGTCTAACAAACTACCTTCTATAACTTTAGTATCTTGTTTCTGTACACGCTTTGGCATTTGCGTAATCTGTGACTTACGCTGTGCTGATAATAAATGGGAATAATGTCGCTCAATTTGTACCACACGAGTTCCCATATTCAAACTTAAGTCGTAAATGCTTACACCTCTATTCAAACGCATTGAAGCATATACGTGACGCAAACTGTAGAGACTTCTACGTTTACCATCAGCGTCATTTAACAATCCATCTTCCCTATCATTGTAGGGTATCTTCTTTAGTATCGTCTTAAATGTCTTGTTTAAGTCAGTAAATTGTTTCTGCTCTTCAGTACTGCCACTGAAGAAAACGTACTCGTTTGGTTTACTGAAGGGTGTTATTTCTCTCCAACGCTTCAAATAATTATTTGCGCTTGGCTGTGTTTGTACGTTGCGCACTGTCTTAGTCTTAGTGTGCTGACTGACACGCACTTCTGCAATTAACTCATCATTACCATTATCAATATCAAACTTAATATCTTGCCATTTGCACTCTCTTACCTCCCCTACCCTTAAGCCGCTATTAGCAATAAATAATATGAGGTAATACATTTGCTGACGTTGAAGCATATGCATCTTATGTACGTTAGTACCCTTAAAGATGCCTACGTTGTCTTTGTAGCTACGCAAGTATCTTGTAAGTACGTTGTATTCTTCTTCAGTAAAGCTTGCACGCTGACTGTCTTTACTGCCAATAGATGGTGCTTTTAACTTAAACACTTGCTGTAGTCTTCCGTGCTCAAATGCATCATAGAAGATTTGGTTTAACGCACTTTGTTCCATCTTAAGCGTCTTGTTTGATGGAACTTTAGCTGTGTTCGCTGTTGCTACAAGCTTAGTTGTTCTGCGTTTAGGGTTGTACTTCTGTAGTGCTTTACCCTTGTCTGAACTCCAATAATTAATTCGCCACTGCCAATAGGAGTTAGCAACAGAAGCATTAATCTCGTTTAGTAGTAAGCTTTTATTGTTACGACTAAAGTACTCACTAAAGTATCTATTATAATAATTAAGGTGCCATCTCTTACGACTATCTGTCCACACACCTTCTTTTACTTTACGCTCAAACCATTCCTTCCAATGTTGCTCAAACGTGTACTCATCAAGTGTATGCCCTAAACGTATTGCAGAATGTAAGCGTAAGTATTCTTCCTTTGCATACTCATAAGCATCTTCAAACTCTGTTAGCTTAGTACTACGAACAAGTGCTCTGCCTTGCATACCTTTAATCTTAACACGCATATACCACTTTGGTTTGTTATGTACTTTAGCCTTACGATTACTTACTTCTAAGTCACGCTGATAAAGTATCAGCCCTCCATTAAAGTACTCTTTCTTATTATTGTAATATGCCATTGATGTTACGACTTTGAGATACGCTACTTGTTACGCTAATGTTACAGCCTCTTATTAATCAGTCAACAAATTCAACACGATGTTACGTCAGTGTTACGCCATTTATCCAACAAAAAAGGGCTCGCAAATAATGCAAGCCCTTGTAATTGCTGTATAATTTGTAAAGCAGACTTTAACGCTTGGAAAACTGGAAGCTCCGACGCGCTTTGCGTTTACCGTATTTTTTACGTTCAACAACGCGGCTGTCTCGCGTTAAGAAGCCCGCAGATTTCAACGCGCCACGCAAACCGGGTTCGTAAAGCTGCAAAGCCTTTGAAATACCGTGCTTCACGGCGCCAGCCTGCCCCGATAAACCGCCACCTTTTACCGTCGCGTTGACGTCAAACTGATCTACCACGCCCGCAACTTGAAACGGTTGACGCAAGATCATTTGCAACACAGGACGCGCAAAATAGGCGTTCATTTCTTTTCCATTCACAACCACTTTACCCGAGCCTGGCTTAATCCAAACACGCGCAACAGCGTCTTTTCTTTTGCCGGTTGCATAAGCGCGCCCCAAAGCATCGCGCATGGGCTCGCGCGGAGCGGCAACTTCAACTTGCACGTCTGCGTCTGATCCAACAGTTTGCAGCTCTTCCAAAGTTTTCATTTCTTCAGCCATATTTACGCAGCCCTTGTATTTTTAGGATTCATCGATTTCACATCCAGCACAGTAGGGGCCTGTGCCTCATGGGGATGCTCTGCCCCCGCGTAAACGCGCAGATTGGTCATCAATCCACGGCTCAAACGATTGCCGGGCAACATCCGCTTCACAGCTTGTACAACCACACGCTCGGGATGCGCTCCTTCTAAAATTTGCGCTTTCGTGCGCGATTTAATGCCACCGGGATACCCTGTGTGCCAATAAAAATTCTCATCACGTTTTTTACCGGTCATTTGAATTTTTTCAGCATTGATAATAATCACGTTATCGCCGCAATCCATATGAGGTGTAAAAGAGGCTTTGTGTTTGCCGCGCAGGCGCATCGCAACTATTGAAGCCAAACGGCCCAGAACAACGCCCTCAGCGTCGATCAGGATCCATTTCTTTTCAATATCTGCGGGAGTAGCAGAAAAGGTTTTCATAAAAGATCGTCCCATCATAAGTCACACGTAAAGAAGCCAAGCCGCTTCTTTATATCGATTGCGTTATAGGCGATGCGGCGCCATGGTCAAGTGCCATAGATGTTATATTTTCATTTAAAAACAATTACTTAAAATATAGGTATTAAAATACCCCAATTTAAGGGACCTGAAGAACATCTAACAGCTGAATTAAGCACAGTTTAGTGCAAAAACAAATTAAGGAAGGCTGGTGCCTAAGCTTCAAGCTCACTATCCCAATATAAAAAGTCCATCCAGCTTTCATGAAGATAATTGGGCTGGAAATTCCGGCCTGCATTTCGCAGCTCTTCTGCTTCTGGGCAGCGTGGTTTACGCGCCAACGACATTCCTGCGCGCTTTAAACTTTTCGATCCTTTTTTCAAATTACAGGGACTGCAAGCGGCAACAACGTTTTGCCAACTTGTAACGCCCCCACTTGCGCGTGGCACAACGTGGTCAAATGTAAGATCACCTTTCGAACCACAATATTGACATGAAAAATGATCCCTTAAAAATAAATTAAAGCGCGTGAAGGCCACGCGCTTTTGAGGTTTTACATAATCTTTGAGAACAACAACCGAAGGTATTCGAAAACGAACGGTTGGGCTGTGAACATAATGATCATATTCCGCCACGATATCCACCCGATCCATATAGGCGGCTTTCACGGCATCTTGCCAACACCACAAAGATAAAGGGTAATACGATAATGGTCTATAATCTGCATTCAAAACCAGCGCTGGATGTTGCTTAAATGCAGAGGATTCACGTACAAACTCTGTCCTAAATTCGCCATCCATCTGCCTTTATCCCCTTTTTTTAGCCACGCAATACGCTTTGGCACACACTCTCCCTGTAAGGCAAACTATATATCGCGTATTTTATCTGGCAAGCCCAATATCAAGCCCAATATATAGCCCAATTGACGCATGCGGCGATCGCATCCGGCTAAGGCTTATCGGCAAAAAACAGCGCTACAGCCCCAGCTTGTCGCGCATAAAAGCCAAGGCAACCGACAAACCATCCGAAGCAATGCCATGCGCCGTGCCTTTTTGAACATGCGCAAACACATCTTGAAATCCCGCTTTTTGAAGCCCATCCGCGGCTTCCGGTAAAGATGCGATAGGCACCACATCATCTTGATCACCATGGATTAGCAAAATTGGCGGGCGCGATATCACCTCATCCACCAACAGATCAGGCTCCATCAATCGTCCGGAAAACCCAACCATTCCGGCTATCGCATCCTCTCGCCGCGGGGCCACGTGCAAACCCATCATCGTGCCTTGTGAAAATCCAAATAACACCACTTGCTCGGGTAACAGATCCTCATCGACCATCAATGCATCTAAAAACGCGTTCAAATCCTCAACTGCAGCTTGCATGCCGCGCATCGATTCCTCTTCGCTGGATTCGTCAATCCAAGGGATCGGAAACCATTGAAACCCCATTGGAATCCCGTTGCATATCTCAGGCGCATTTGGCGCGATGAATAATGTATCTGGCAGATGCTCGCCCAAAGGGTCGGCCAATCCCAGCAAATCTGCTGCATTGGCACCATATCCGTGTAAAAACACCACTGCTGAGCGTGTTGAGCCCGATAAAGCTTCTTTACGTTCCGTTTGCAGAACCCGTGTCATCCAATTCCCTCGCGTTTTTTGATGGCCGAGTAATACGCCCACAAAACATGCGCTGCAACTGCTCTCCACGGGCTCCAGTCAATGGCCATGGTTTTCAAGGCATTCGCGCTCGGCCTTTTGTTCATCGCAAACAAATCTTTTGCCGCTTCTTGAAGCGCCAAATCGCCTGAGGGAAACACATCTTGATGCCCCAAAGAAAACATCGCGTATATTTCTGCCGTCCAAACCCCGATACCCGATATTTGCGTTAAAACCTCTACCACTTCTTCAGTTGACGCTGCGGCAAGCGCGTCAAAATCCACATCCGCAAGCGCCAATGCTCGGACATATTTTATTTTTTGACGGCTCAGCCCAACCTCTCGTAAGGCTGCATCGGTTGAGCTGAGGATTCTTTTTTCTTGTGTGAGGCCTGCAGCCTGCGCACGCGCCCAAATAGCCGCCGCAGACGCAACGCTTAATTGCTGCGCGACAATGGCTTTTAGCAACGCATCAAACCCCCCTGCCCGCCGACGCAGCCGAATTGGTGCATTAATCCGCGCCGCAGCGCGCGCGAAAGCAGGTTCCTGACGACATAAAAATTTTATGCCGCGCTCAATATCAGCGTCTGTTTCAAGCCTGTCCATAAACTGATCAATAGACCATATCTCTGCCAATTGCGCGCTATTTCGTGACCGTGTTTTTACGACTGAGGAAAGTTATCATGTTTGTTGCCACATCACCAAAGAACTTGCGCCTAGCCAATGTTATGATCCTAACCCGTTATGATAAGAAATAGCTTTTTAGCGGCCTTGTTATTTACACTGCCCCGCATAGCGTCGCGCGAATGGTTATTGTAACAGATGATAAACTCGCGCGGCGCAATTTAACTGTCTTGGTGATTGCACAAGCAATTTTGGGAAACCAATTGCCGATGGTGTTTATAATGGCAGGTTTGGCTGGGCAGTCTTTGGCGAAAAATATATGTTTCGCCACGATGCCAATATCTTGCATTGTCTTGGGGGCCATGCTCGCCTCTGATCCTTTGTCAAATTTAATGCAAAAGGTCGGACGCAAAAAAGGGTTTTTCTTAGGAACATTTTTCGGAGCCTTGGGGGGGCTTATTGCAGCCTATGGGCTTTATGTTCAATCTTTTGGGTGGTTTTTACTGGCCAGCCTTTGTACCGGTGTGTTCATGGCAAGCCAAGGCTTTTATAGATTTGCTGCGATCGATACAGCTTCGGAGAGTTTTCGGCCAAAAGCAGTGTCCTACGTGCTGGCCAGTGGTTTGATTGCGGCGATTATCGGCCCGCAATTGGTCAAGTTAACCGATACTTTTTTTTCCGTTCCCTTTCTCATGTCCTATCTGGTCATAGCGGCCATAAATCTTGTGGGCTCGCTTATCTTTTTTGCGTTTCGCAATGCAGATTATTTAGTCACGGAACAGGGCGAAGAAAAGCCGCGCAGCAGGTTTGACCTGCTAAAAAGCCGGCATATTTTTGCCTCCATCCTTTGCGCTATGATTGCCTATTCAATGATGAACCTGGTTATGACCTCAACGCCTTTGGCGGTGATCGGTTGCGGTTTTAGCACCTCAGATGTTGCCGATATCGTTTCGGCCCATGTATTGGCGATGTTTGTGCCCTCTTTTTTTACCGGCCATTTGATTGTGAGGTTTGGCGCGCGCAGCATTTTGGCAATTGGACTCGTTATGCTGGCAATTGCCGGGTTTTGCGCGTTAGAGGGCATAGATTTGGGGAACTTTTTCGCCGCGCTGATTATCGTGGGGTTGGGTTGGAATTTCAGCTTCATAGGCGCCACAACGCTTTTATCCGAAAGCCATAAGCCGCATGAGCGCGGCCGGGTTCAGGGCATGAATGATTTTTTTGTGGGGGCTGGTGTAACCTTGGCCGCTTTAACCTCAGGCGGGTTGATGAATTGTTCCGGCAATTCGGCCTTAGAGGGCTGGGCTGCGGTAAACCTTGCGATGTTGCCGTTGTTATGTCTTGCTGCTTTAGCACTGTTTTTCCTTACGAAAACAGCAAATAAACCAAAAGACTATAAATGATACGCTTACCAGCGCCTCAGTAAAGAGCGCCCGAGCAGGCGCAAACCCGAAAATCGAACGCCGCGTCGATCACCGCTATGCGCGTTTGCTTGGGGCTGTTTGGCATAAGCGGCGAGCACAGCGCCGGATTGCCACCCTGTGAGCAAGGCATAGCCAGCCTTTTTTGAAATTTTACCGCGCGCTTTGCGCGCCAAGCGCAATTTTAACAAAGCCTCATGCGCCAACAATTGAACTGCGCCTTCGGTGCTGTCGGGCATATGTGTTTTACCTGCCTCGGTCAGTTCCGGCAATGCTTTTAAGTAATTTGCAACACCCGCCGCATAGCCAAAATTGGCCAATACCTGATCATCCGCTGGCCCAAGCGCCTGAGCTGCAACCCTTATCAAACAACCGGATGTTGCATGAATATAAGCCTGAAAGTCTGACTTGGTTTTAAAAGGCTCGGGGTAAATATCATGCCGACGCGCCTCAACCACCGCCTTTAAAGCCTCTGCAGCGGCCGGTGTGAGAGAGCTGGCCAGCGGCGTTGCAACCTCATGCCTGCGCACCGCCTGCCCATCTGAAATTTCACTCAGCACGTCTTGCCACCATTGTAAACGCATTTCGGCAATCAGCGGTTCTTTGGTTACCCAAGGAGCACGGGCAACCTCAAGGTTAAAGGCGAAAATTGGAAATAACGTTTTACGAACCCCTAAAGGCGTTGCCATAACAGCGCGAAAACGCTCGGGGTCACCGCGTTCCAATAGGCGCGCACAGGCGATCACATCATCGCTTAAAACATCCGCCACCAGTTTATGCGCCTGCGTGATCGAACGCGGTATCGCGGATCAATTTCCATTGAAAGGCTTCAATTAGCGCCTCAAAGCTTGCATCCACAATATTGGCGGATACGCCCACCGTGGCCCAACGCCGCCCTTGGCTGTCTTCGCTGTCGATCACAACGCGCGTCACGGCTTCGGTGCCCCCTTGAGTAATTCTGACTTTAAAATCAACCAGCCGCACATCATCAATCATGCTTTGATAATCGCCCAAATCTTTCGCCAAAGCTTTGGCAAGCGCATTTACCGGCCCACGGTCCGAGCCGGTCTCATCCAAAGATTCACTTACTGAAAGCTTCTTTTCATCTCCAACCTTCACCACAACCACGGCTTCGGACAGGCTTACCATCTCATTATATTTGTTTTTACGACGCTCAACCGAAACGCGGTAGCGCTTTACCTCAAAAAACCTTGGCAATTGATCCAACTCTTTTCGCGCGAGCAATTCAAAACTGGCCTGGGCCGTATCATAGGAATAGCCCAGGGCCTCGCGCTGTTTGATCACTTCGAGGATCCGCCCCAAGGCAGGGTCGTCTTTCGCAACGGTTAATCCTGCCTCTTTCAAACGTTTGCGCAGGTTTGACTGGCCAGCTTGATTGGACATTGGAATGAGGCGTGCATTGCCCACAACGCTTGGGTCAATATGCTCATAAGTGGTGGGATCTTTCAGGATGGCACTGGCATGCAAGCCGGCCTTATGGGCAAAAGCCGATCCACCAACATATGCAGCTTGGCGCGCGGGCACACGATTTAAAATATCATCCAGCAAACCGGAAAGCCGGGTAAGGCCTATTAACGAATGAGGGGACACACCGGTTTTAAAGCGGCTTGCATAAGGCGCTTTTAGGGTAAGCGTGGGAATTAAGGAGGTTAGATTTGCGTTGCCGCAACGCTCACCTAAGCCATTTAAAGTGCCTTGGATATGCCGCACCCCCGCATCGACAGCCATCAAAGTGTTCGCCACCGCATTTTCGGTGTCATTATGCGTGTGAATACCCAAATTTTTCCCAGGTATCCCCGATGCAATCACTTCAGACACTATTTCATAAATTTCCCGAGGCAAAGCGCCGCCATTTGTATCACATAGAACAAGCCAGCGTGCGCCCGCCCCTAAGGCCGCTTTTAGACTTTCCAGTGCGAAGGCCGGATTGGATTTATAGCCATCGAAAAAATGCTCGGCGTCAAATATCGCTTCGCGCCCCTGCGCCACAATATGGGCAATCGATAGCCGGATCGCATCTATATTTTCTGCAAGCGATATCCCCAGCGCCGTCTCTACATGAAAATCATGGGTTTTGCCGACCAAGCAGACGCTTGAGGTGCCGGCATTCAAGACCGCCGCCAAAACATCATCGTTTTCAGCAGATCGACCGGCCCGTTTGGTCATCCCAAAGGCCGTTATGGTGGCCTTTGTCTTTGGCAAAGCGGCGAAAAACGCATTATCGGTTGGATTGGCGCCGGGCCATCCCCCTTCAATATAATCCACCCCCAAATCGTCAAGCGCCTGCGCAATCATGGCCTTTTCCTCAGTGGAAAATTGAACCCCTTGGGTTTGTTGCCCATCGCGCAGCGTCGTGTCGTAAATGTATAGTTTTTCAGTCGCCAAGCCGATGCCTCGAATTTTCATATCTTAATACGCTTTACGCCTAAGCTACAGCCAAGTGACGCGGATAGAAAGCCATTACAAAAGCGTATCTAAGCGCTTTGGGTCAAACCCCGGCCCCGCCAAGAGTTCGATACCCGTTTTGCTCATCCGCACTTCGACCCCCGCGCTTTGCAGGGCTAATTTCAACCGATCAAGTTCTGCAAAGTCTTTATCCTGCATTGCTTGGGCACGCGTTGTCTCAAGCAAGGTTTCAAATTGTGACAGATCAACGGCTTGCGCCCAAGCGCCCATTGATGGCTCAAGAAGGCCCAACATTTGAGCCCCTGCTTTCAAACCAGACAAATCTTCCTGCGCCAGCAAGCTGTGCAAGCCCGCAATCGCGCCGGCCGTGTTAAGATCATCACAAAGCGGATCCAACACGCAGGCGGGCACAATCTTTGCCGCCGCAACGCCCGCGGTGAGTTTGCGCCATTTACGCAGCGTTTTCTCGGCGTCTTGCGCGCGATCTTTGGTCCAGTCCATGGGCTTGCTATAATGCGTTGAAAGAAACACAAAGCGGATCACCTCTCCGGCAAATCCCTGCTCAATCAAATCCCGTACCGTAAAGAAATTGCCCAGGGATTTCGACATTTTCTTACCATCCACCTGCAGCATTTCATTGTGCAGCCAAACCTGCGCGAACTGGCTTTTTGGATGCGCGCAGCAGCTTTGTGCAATTTCATTCTCATGGTGGGGAAAGGTTAAATCATTACCGCCGCCATGGATATCAAAGCTTTCACCCAAGAGATCAAGCGACATGGCCGAACATTCAATATGCCACCCCGGCCGACCAAATCCCCAAGGGCTTTGCCATCCGGGCTGATCCCCGCTCGAGGGTTTCCAAAGCACGAAATCCATCGGGTTGCGCTTATAAGGCGCCACTTCGACGCGCGCTCCTGCAAGCATATCATCAATCGCGCGCCCCGAAAGCCGCCCATAATCTGCATAACTGTCAACGGCAAATAAAACGTGACCATCGGCGGCATAGGCGTGTTCTGCGTTGATCAGATTTTCGATCATTTGGATCATCTGTGGCACATAAGCCGTGGCGCGCGGCATATGCGTCGGATCTAGGTTGCCCAAATCGGCCATATCTTGCAGGTACCAAGCCGTGGTTTCTTGCGTGATCTCTGCGATCGAGCGTCCTGTTTCAGAGGCTTTGGCATTAATTTTATCATCAATATCCGTAAAGTTGCGCACATAGGTGACATGCGCCTCTCCATATAATTTGCGCAAAACCCGGAACAACACATCAAACATGATTACATTGCGCGCATTCCCCAAATGTGCCCGATCATAGACTGTTGGCCCGCATAGATAGATCCGTATATTTTTGGGGTCCAAAGGCACAAAAAGCTGTTTGGCACGAGCAAGAGTATTATGCAGTGAAAGCGTTGTCATGAGTTTACGGCCCATTGGTTCTTTATCGAAGCGGCTTAGCAATTTCATGCGTGCTTGGAAACATCAGAAATAGTCTAAAATTGGCAGTGGTTGACATTTCTGTGCGAATAACGCCATGGTTTGTGCCCATAGAGTGTTCCTAATGTGAAGTTTACCCGCGGGATGCGGCCTAAAAATCCCTTCAAACTTGAAGTTTAGATGAAGATAAGGAATTGGCCCGTGCTGCCATCACAACGTATTCGCAATATCGTGCCCGAAGGCCTGTCAGATGGATGGGGGGTTTTTATGAAAGCCCGCGAAATGATTGCCCAAGGCCACGCTGTGATTGAGCTGACGATTGGTGAGCATGATATAAAAACCGCGCCAGATATTTTAAAAGCCATGCAGCGCTCGGCAAAAGATGGGCATACTGGATATGCACCGGTACCCGGAACGCAAGGGTTGCGAAAGATCGTAGCGGCCCACCATCAAACGCAAACTCAAGTGCCAACAAGCGCCGAAAATGTTCTGATCACCCCGGGCGCTCAGGCCGCTTTATTCGCTGCGCATCTGGCGGCCTGCAACCCTCATGACAAAGCGCTTTATATAGATCCGTATTACACCACCTATCCAGGGATGCTGCGCGCGCTCAGCCTTAATCCCGTTGCAATTGCCGCCAAGGCGAGTGACGGATTTCAACCAATCTGGGCCAGTTTAAACGCGGCAGCAAAAGGCGCTGCATCCTTGCTTATCAACTCTCCAAACAATCCAACGGGCGTTGTGTACGGCCAAGAAACGCTTGAGATCATCGCGGATACCTGTCGGAAACATGATTTATGGCTGATTTCTGATGAGGTCTATTCCTCGCAAGTTTGGTCTGGGCAGCATATCACGCCCCGCTCATTACCCGGCATGAAAGAGCGCAGCCTGATCGTGGGGTCAATGTCAAAAAGCCATGCGATGACGGGCAGCCGTATCGGTTGGGTGATCGGACCGGAAGATATTATTGCCAAGCTCAGCGATCTGGCCACTGTTAGCAATTACGGGGTGGTGGGCTTTATTCAAGACGCCGCCGAATATGCACTAAAGTTGGGATCCAGCGCATGTATCTCTGTTGCAGCGCCATTTGAACGCCGTCGAAAACTCGCGCTTGAGATTTTGAAAGATTTTCCGCAAATAAACGTCACGCCGCCGCAAGGAACCATGTATCTTATGCTTGATATTCGCAGCACAGGCCTTAACGGCGAAACTTTCGCAAATGCGCTGCTCGAAGAACGCAAAATTGCGGTTATGCCCGGAGAAAGCTTTGGCGCCGCCGCCGCAGGGCATATCCGCGTTGCTATGACCGTTGAAGACGCTATGTTCAGCAAAGCGCTTACAGACTTGTGCGACTTTGCAAGCGCCCTCGCTTCAAAATGAACGATAGAGTTTCTTCTATCAGAAATTTGGGCCCGAAAATGGAAGTCGCTTTCAACGCTATTGGCATATATGACGCCCAAATCATTCGCGCCCTGGGCGCAGATGAAAGTTATCATCGGCTTTTAAGCAATGGGTTTTCTCCGCATTTAAAAGGCTATTACGCTTTGGTCATGGGGTTGCAAAACCGCCCCAGGAACGATTGCACTGCAAAAGAAAAACAAACCCTTCGCACGCGCTTTGATTTTATTAAAAGCAAAGCTCACTTTAATCAAAGCGCACAAGATGCAGATTTTGAACGCATTATTAACGAAATAGGCCTGCATAAAAAAAAGAGCTGAAGAATTCAGCCCTTTTAAGGGAACAAACGCGTATTGCTCATAAAAGCGCAGCATCCACCCCAATAAACATTAGAGTGGTTTAGCCGACCAGCTCGATACCGGAAAAGAAATACGCTATTTCTTCTGCAGCTGTTTCTGGTGCGTCAGAGCCATGAACTGAGTTTTCACCCACAGATTCAGCAAATTCTGCGCGAATTGTGCCGGCGGCGGCATCGGCTGGGTTGGTTGCGCCCATCACTTCACGATTTTTTGCAATTGCGCCCTCGCCTTCCAGAACCTGCACAATGACGGGCTCAGAAGACATGAATTCACAAAGCTCGTCATAAAAAGGGCGCTCCGCATGCACGCCATAAAACACACCAGCTTGGGCTTTTGTCATATGAATGCGTTTTTGCGCAACGATGCGCAAACCTGCCTCTTCAAATTTTGCATTGATTTTGCCGGTTAAGTTCCGACGGGTTGCATCGGGTTTGATGATGCTGAAAGTACGCTCGAGAGCCATGTTAGATTATCCTTTATGCCAAAGCAGCAGACCCCTTGCCCACCGCCATGAAAACGCTAGCGCCCTAACATGACGTCGCGCTTTTGAAAAGCCGCTTTTGGAAAAACATCGCAACAAAGGCGACCCGTTTAAAAAAGCTTTCGATTTGCTTTTATCTTGCGATTTGCAACTGGTGTCTCATAAAGCTGCCTGCTAAGCCACGCGCATGTTGAAAATTAACGATATCAGCTATTCTGTGGAAGGCCGGCTTTTGCTCGAAAACGCAACGGCAATTATTCCGGCAGGGCATAAAGTGGGCGTTGTGGGGCGAAATGGCACGGGCAAAACCACGTTGTTTCGTTTGATCCGCGGCGAATTGGGATTAGAGGGCGGCAGCATCACTTTACCCCGCCAAGCCAGAATTGGCGGCGTCGCTCAAGAAGTGCCCGGAAATGAGGTTTCGCTGCTCGATACGGTTTTAGCCGCTGATCTTGAACGGGCCAATTTGCTAAAAGAATCTGAGCGGGCCACCGATGCGGCCCGGATCAGCGATATCCAAACCCGTCTGGCGGATATCGATGCATGGTCAGCTGAGGCGCGCGCAAGCAGTATTTTGCGCGGGCTGGGCTTTGATTCAAAAAAACAACAGATGCCGTGCAGTGCCTTTTCAGGGGGCTGGCGGATGCGCGTGGCCTTGGCGGCGGTTTTATTCTCGCAACCTGATGTGCTGCTTTTGGATGAGCCAACAAATTATCTGGATTTGGAAGGCGCGCTTTGGCTTGAAAACTATCTTCTCAAATACCCTCATACGGTTTTAATCATAAGCCATGATCGCGGCCTATTAAACCGATCAGTCAGCACGATTTTACATTTAGAGGATAAAAAGTTGCAACTTTATGGCGGCGGATATGATACATTTGCGAAAACCCGAGCCGCGCGCTTGGCCGCCGCAGAATCTGAGGCCAAAAAACAAGAAACCCGCCGCGCACATTTGCAATCCTACGTGGATCGGTTTCGTTATAAGGCTGATAAAGCCCGGCAGGCACAATCACGCCTAAAAGCCATCGCTCGGCTAGAGCCGATCACGCGCCCGCAAGAAGCCGCGTTGCGCCGCTTTAGTTTTCCCACGCCCGAAGAACTGTCACCGCCGATCCTAAGGATTGAAAACGGCACCGCCGGATATGGCGAAACCACCGTTTTATCTCGATTGGATCTGCGTATTGATCAAGATGATCGCATTGCGCTTTTGGGCCAAAACGGTCAGGGAAAATCTACGCTGGCAAAATTGATTTCAGGGCGTTTAAAGCCTATGCTAGGGCAGCTGGTGCAATCCTCAAAATTACGGATCGGCTATTTCGCCCAGCATCAAGTCGATGAACTTTATGTCGATGAAACACCGATTGATCACGTTCGACGTCTGCGCCCTTCCAAAACACCGGCGCAGCTGCGCGCTATATTGGGTGGCTTTGGCATTGGCGCGGAACAAGCAGAAATACTTGTTGGCCGATTATCCGGCGGGCAAAAGGCGCGGCTGTCTTTATTACTAGCGACGATTGACGCCCCACATCTTTTGATCCTTGATGAGCCAACCAACCACTTGGATATCGAAAGCCGCGAAGCATTGGTTGAGGCCCTGACCGCCTATTCTGGAGCTGTAATTTTAGTCAGTCATGATATGCATCTTTTGGAATTGGTGGCGGATCGGTTATGGCTTGTGAATAATGGCCGCGTAACGCCTTATGAAGAAGATCTAGAAAGCTATCGCAAACAATTACTCAGCGTCGACAAGCCCGCTAAAAAAAATGCAATCAAGGCCGAGCGCCCGAAACCAGCAAGCCGCGAAAAAATACTTTCGCTGCGCAGCGATGTTCGCAAATCAGAGGCGCGGCTGGAAAAGTTAAATGAAATGCGGGATAAATTGGCAATAAAACTTGCCGATTCTGCGCTTTATGACGATACTCGGATTGGTGAATTGGCCACTTGGAATAAAAAATACGCCGAAGTCATGGAGGCACTTGAACGCGCCGAAGCGCTATGGTTGGCGGCCCAAGAAAAACTAGAATTAGCCGAAAACCATTAGTTTTAAAGGCTGGCCGATTTTACGCCAATCGCCCTTTGCAAAAAGCAATTGCGGCATCTACAGCGCTTACAGAGAGCCATCGCAAAGCCGGTTTCAATGATGCATGTTTAAAAGGATATAAAATTTTGTTTGATTTCAGCACCACGCTTTTTATCACATCTTTCGTAACGCTCTTCGTCATCATTGACCCGATCGGGTTAACCCCGGTATTTGTCAGCTTGACCAATGGCGAAACCATCGCGGCGCGGCGGGCCATTGCCTTGCGTGCAACAGTGATCGGCGCCGTCATTCTGTTGATTTTCTGCCTATTTGGTGAGTCGGTGTTAACCTTTCTGGGCATTTCGCTGCCGGCGTTTCGGATTTCAGGCGGTATACTGTTGTTTCTTACGGCGCTTGATATGTTGTTCACGGGGCGACGCAAACGTCGCGCGGCGCAAAGCGAAGCTGAACCGGCCGAAAATGATCCATCGGTATTCCCCCTTGCCATTCCTTTAATCGCGGGGCCAGGTGCAATTACCACGATGATTTTACTCTCCTCAACGCATCCCGATATTGCCGGAACGATCACGCTCAGCTTGGTAATGCTGGCCGTCATTATTTTGGTGTTTTTAAGCTTTTTAACCGCGCCTATGATCGAAAAAGCCTTGGGCGACACCGGAACCGAAGTTGTCACCAGATTGCTGGGAATGCTGCTTGCCGCCCTGGCCGTTCAGTTTATCTTAGAGGGATTATCGCTTGTGTTGAGTGAAATTTTTCAAAAGTAGCGCCGTGCCAAATATCGATTATGCCCATCTCACATATTTAACATTGCTTACGGCCGTTTTGATCGGGTCGGTCCTAATGTCTCGTACAGGGTTTTGGAAAACGCTTCGTCAATTGGCAGTATGGCTCTTGGTGATAGCGGGGGTGGCTTTTGCAGCTGCGCTTTGGAACGATATCCGCAAAAACAGCGCACCTGCCACGAAACTGCTGCTGCAAGACGGCGCGATTCTTATTCCGAAACAGGCGGATGGCCATTTCCATGTAACTTTAAACGTAAATGGCACAGAGATCCCCTTTTTAATCGATACCGGCGCCACAACCGTTATTCTCAGTCAAAAAGATGCGCAAAGCTTGGGGTTTGATCTTGACAAATTGGCGTTTTGGGATCGCGCGAATACAGCCAATGGAGAGGTGAAATTGGCCCCCGTTCGCTTGGCCACGGTTGCGCTGGAAAAGCATGTGGATCGCAACATCGCCGCTTATGTCAATGCGGGTGAGTTGCCAGTTTCATTATTGGGCATGAGCTATCTGAGCAAATTTTCGCGCTTAGAAATCACCCAGGATCATATTTCAATCTGGCGTTAAGCTTCTGCCTTTTTGGTCCATTTTCCGGATTCTTCCGACCAATATTGCGCGGAACAGCCAGATTGTGTCAGAGTTTTCCAAAGATCTCGGGCCGCCTGAGTGGCATCCAGATTATGACCATCAAATAAGACACAGACGCGCTCGCAAGCCTGCACCTCTGCTACGCTGACCAAGGCGCCATCTATAATCATTTTACAGCGAACATTATCAACGGGTTCGGTGCTGAGCACGATAGGGCTTTCGCTTGCCTCGGCTTCGCTTTCCAACGCATGTGGCAAAAACCCATCGGGTTGCTGCACCCAAAGCCTTTCATCTAACCATGCCAGTCTGGCGGGATCGGTGCCCCGCACCTCTGTGCGCCAACCCGCCGCAACAGCCTTTTGCAGCAAAAGCGGCAGCGTCGTTTCAAGAGGATTCTGCGTGAGGTGATAAAAATATACAGCCCCCATATTTATCCAGTCTCAAACATCTCTTGCACCAAACGATTTAGCGTCATAACGCCCCAACCGGTTGCTCCAGCGCCAGAATGCGCGGTGTCAGTCTTAACCTTAGCCACCCCGGCAATATCAATATGCGCCCAAGGCAATTCATCTTTTACAAAGCGCTGTAAAAACTGCGCAGCGGTGATCGATCCGGCAGCGCGCCCGCCTATATTCTTCATATCAGCTATGGGCGATTTCAACAATTTATCATAGGCCGGCGAAAGCGGCATCCTCCAAGCGCCTTCTTGTTCGTGCGCTGCGGCCCCCAGCAAGCTTGAGCAAAACTTATCATTGTTGGAAAAAACACCGGCATTTTCATGGCCCAAACCAACGATGATCGCCCCGGTCAAAGTGGCAAGATCAATCATCGCGCAGGGCTTGAAGCGGTCTTGTGCGTACCACATCACGTCACATAGCACCAAACGGCCTTCGGCATCCGTGTTCAACACTTCAATCGTGTCACCCTTGAGAGAGGTCACAACATCACCGGGGCGCATTGCCTCGCCGGACGGCATGTTTTCCACCAAACCAACCAAGCCTACCACATTGGCCTTCGCCTTACGCTTTGCCAGGGCTAACATCGTACCCGCAACCACGCCAGCGCCCCCCATATCCATGGTCATTTCTTCCATGCCAGCAGCGGGTTTCATAGATATGCCGCCCGTGTCGAACACCACACCTTTGCCAGCCAAAGCCAAAGGCGCTGCGGCATCCTCCGCCCCTTGCCACTCTAAAATCACCAATTTCGAAGGACTTTTTGAGCCCTGTCCAACGCTTAAAAGTGCGCCCATTCCAAGCTCTTTGAGCCGATCCTCATTTAAAACCTCAACTTTCAAACCATGCTCTGTTAATGAAAGCAAATGTTCGGCGAATGTTTCGGTTGTTAAAATATTCGCGGGCATGGAGACGAGATCACGCGTCAGGCACACCCCGTCAACAATCGACAGCACAGTTTCAAAATCGGAGCGAAAATCACTCAATTTATCATGCATGACGCGATAATCAGGCCCCACATCCTGCTCTTTTGACTTATAATTTTGAAATTTATAACTTCTCAGGGCAAGCCCTAAGCAAAATTGCTCAGAATGGCGTAAAGCCCCCAGTAAAATCAAGGCTGATTTCCCCGATAAACGTTTTGCCACTGTTACGCCAGCTTCGCGAACAATCTCTGGTTTCTCTCCACGTTCTAAGATCACAAGCTGGATCGCTCTTGCTTTTAAACCGCTTGGATAGGAAATCGTAATCACATCGGCCGCCTTGCAGCCTTGAAAGCTTTTATGTTCAACAACCCGCTTGATGGCCCCTTTTGACATCGCGTTGACGCGTCGCGCCATAGCCGAGAGGCCTCCTTGACGCGTTACCGTTACGACCAAATGATCGGGATAATCTGCGACTTCATCCCAGGCAGTGTTTTCAAAACTAAAATTTCCATAAGGCGGCATGAAGGTCTCCTCAGAATTTACAAGATAAAATCATTTTCCCGGTCTATCTGGATAGTTAACAGTTTTCCCCGCGATCACTTTGAGGTAAACCATGTTTGAACGTAGAACGCCACTGGGGATTTAAGTGTCACGCTTTGACCGTTATCTGTTTTTCCAATTTTTGGTCGTATTCGGATTTTTCTCATTGGTCTTGGTGCTGGTTTATTGGGTGAATACGGCGGTCATTCTGTTTGACCGTTTGATATCAGGCGGTCACTCTGCACAGGTATTTTTGGAATTTTCGCTGCTGGCAATTCCAAAAGTGATAGCGATGATATTGCCCATGTCCGCCTTTGCGTCGATGGTTTTTGTCGCCAATCGGCTCAACAGTGAAAGCGAATTAACCGTTGTGCAGGCAACTGGTTTTAGCCCTTGGCGATTGATGCGGCCTGTTTTGGCATTTGGGCTCATCGTCGCACTGTTTATGTCAGTGTTAAGCCACTTTATCGTTCCGGTGAGCAATGCCTATTTGAAACAACGGGAGCAAGAAATTGCGGGCAGTATTTCAGCGCGGCTATTGAGAGAAGGTGTTTTTTTACATCCCAGCCCGGGCATAACTTTCTACATTCGCGAAATAACCTCCACCGGTGAATTAAAGGATGTGCTGCTTTCAGATCACCGCAATAAGAGCACGAATATAGTATACAGCGCGGAGACGGCCTATTTATTGCGCGAGGACGAACGCAGTATGTTGGTCATGGTCAACGGATTGGCGCAGAGATACCAACAGGATACGAATGCGCTTTCGACAACTTTATTCTCAGACTTATCCTATGATGTGAGCAATCTTATCGGAACCCAAACGGTTTTGAAACGGGGTTTGAGTTCCGTTTCGAGCTATGAGATGATTTATGAACAAGCCCTAATTTTGCAAGAAACCAATACACCTTTGGCGCGCTTACACAAAGAAGTTCACAATCGCATTCAAGAGGCACTTTTATGCATCGTAGCGGCCTTTATCGGTTTCGCGAGCCTGCTTTTGGCAAGCTTTAGCCGATTTGGATCTGGCCCTCAAATTTTATTGGCGATTTTATTGCTGATTGTAATCAAGCTTACCGAAAGCGCATTAGGAGATATGCTGCGTGGCAACCCGTCTTATTGGCCCCTTATTTACGCGCCGACGCTGGTTGGAGGGGCGATGAGTTATGCTTTGCTAGCCTTCGCAGCCAAACCGTTTAAACGCGGCGTAGATTTGAATGATCAGGTTGCCTCATGACGCTTCACTATTATTTTTCGAGTAGGTTTTTAAAGTCTTTTACCGCAGTCTTTGCGGTTTTCTTTGTGTTCATGTTGCTGATTGATCTGGTAAATCAAATTCGTTGGCTTGATGATAGCGTTTCCTTTCGAAATGTCCTTCTTCTGGCTGCCCTAAATACCCCCAAATCAATATATCAAATCCTGCCATTAATCATGATCATTTCGGCCGTTTTGCTATTTGTAAATCTAAACAAGTCGAGCGAGTTTATCATCGCCCGGGGCGCGGGCCAATCCAGCCTCACAACACTCGCTGGACCGATTTTAATAGCAGCCCTGTTGGGGCTCATCATCATTGGGCTATTCAATCCAATCGTGGCATCCACGTCAAAATATTATTTAGATTTGAGAGAAGAATTCGACAGCGGAGGTCGATCGGTATTTTCTATCGGCAGCGAAGGTCTATGGCTGCGTCAGGGCGATAGCGCCGGACAAACCGTCATACACGCCGAGCGTACTAATTTTGACGGCACAAAGCTTTATGATGTTACCCTGTTAAACTACACTAAAGATGGCGGCTTAAATAAGCGCATAGAGGCAAAAACAGCCTCATTAAAAATTGGCAAATGGGAGCTCGAAGAGGCAAAAACCTGGTTGCTTTTGCCGGGTAGTAATCCAGAGGAAACTGCGCAATTCTCAAACAAGCTCGAACTTCCATCCACTCTCACACAAGATCAAATTCGCGATCGATTTGGCAAACCGGGTTCGGTATCTTTGTGGAAATTGCCGGAAACTGTCGCCCAATTAAAAGCTGCAGGGTTTTCAGCCCGCAGACATCAGCTTTGGTTTCAGTCGGAATTGGCGCGCCCGTTATTTTTGATGGCTCTTACGATGATAGCCGCCGCCTTTACAATGCGCCCCGCTCGCCTTGGGGGAACGGGCTTGTCAATTTTAAGCGCCATACTTCTAGGGTTCGGGCTGCATTTTATTCGCAATTTTGTTCAGATATTAGGTGAAAATGGACAATTACCAATTTTTTTAGCGGCATGGTCACCGCCCATTGCAGCCCTTGCCCTTGCCTTTGGTCTGATGTTGCAGATGGAGGACGCTGCGTGAAAAACCGGATGGGGCATATGGTCCTTAAGGCTTTAAGCCTAAGCCTCCTTTTCGCAAGTCAATGTCTGGCAGCAAACGGGCCGGCAACAATGATCGCCGATCAGTTGTTTATTGACCAAGAACAGCGTTTGGTGGCTAGCGGCTCGGTTTATGTTTCGCATCAAGATAGGATATTGACCGCCAAACAAATTATCTATGACAAGAAACTTAATAAATTAGAAATAACAGGGCCGATCCAGTTTCTAGATACTGATGGCAATGAAATAAAAGCCAAAACGGCGAATATAGATGGCGATTTAAAGGCTGGCCTTTTCAAAGCTGCAAGACTTGTGTTGAAGCAACAGCTTCGCATTAACGCAAAATCACTTGAGCGCTCGCAAGCACGCTTTATGCAACTGAACAAGGTTCGGGCGACCTCTTGTTTCAGCTGCAATCAAAACCCGCCCCTTTGGCAAATACGTGCGAAAACGATGCGCCATGATAACGTGAAACGGCAAGTTTTCTTTGAAAATGCAACATTGCACATCTTTGATTTTCCGGTCTTTTATACACCATATTTACGCCTTCCAGATCCTGGCGTGAAGCGCATGCAAGGCTTTCTTGTTCCGCGAAGTCAAACAACAACGCGGCTTGGTTACGGCCTTAAATTGCCCTATTTCATACCGATTGGCGAAAGCCGCGATGTAACCTTAACACCTTATGCGTCGCCTGTGACCAAAACAATCGAAGTGGATTATCGTCAAGCCTATGCCGCGGGCGATTTTCAAGCGTCAGGCACGGTTTCTCATGACGGGTTAACCCAAGACAAATGGCGCGGATACATGTTTGCAAATGGTAGCGCTGAACTTCCATCGCAGTATATTTTAAAATACAAAATAGAAACCGTAAGCGATTTCAGTTATTTAGGCGATTATGAATATGTAGAGAGGGACCTTCTAGAATCCAACCTACGGCTGAGTCAAACAACCCGACGTCAGTATAATGACGTGAGCATACGCCATTATACCTCTCTTTACGGAGGCAATAGTACCGCCCCTTCTTTTGTGGCCTCCAACAAATTTGAGCATCGGTTTGCAAAACCATTTATTGGTGGAAATGTTAAGATTGGCTTAGATATCCATGGCAGTCACCGTCAATCTAATACTAACGAAATCGGGCGAGATTTAAGCCGTGTGAACGGCACCTTGCAATGGGGGGATCTTTACAGGTTTTCAAATGGTGTCCAAATTGGATTTAAGGCCCAGGCTTTCACCGATCTATTTATGATTGCCCAGGACACGAATTACAGCACGACGCAATCCGCATTTTCAGGTGCAGGCGCCATATCACTGGCTTGGCCCTTACTGGCCAAAAATAAATTAAACCAGAGCATAATAATTGAGCCGGTTATGCAATTTGAATATGCCTCACAAAGAGATTTTTCGCTGCCAAATGAAGAAAGCCTCTATGCAGAATTTGATGAGGCAAATCTGTTTGAACTGTCCCGTTTTCCAGCACCAGACCGCCGCGAGGTTGGTTTAAGGGCGGCAACAGGTTTTAAATTTGTGTCGCAAACCCACGATAATGCCAAGTTTTCTGCCGCTATTGGGCAAATCTATCGCGAAAAAAGCGAGCCTGATTTTTCAGGAAGCTCAGGATTGCAATCACAAACGTCAGACCTTTTGATCGGCGCCGAAATTGAAACGCAAGGCGGGTTGTCGGTTTTAGGGCGCAGCTTGCTAACTCCAAATGGTCGCTCATCACATGCGGAGGGCTTGGTCAGCCTGCGTTCAAAACGATTTGAGCTTGCCGCAGGATATGTCATGATGCCCAAGGCGTTTAATGATAATACCGATCAAAACCTGTCGGAATGGACCGTGTCTTCCAACTTTAAAGCCAATTCAAACTGGGTGATTGCAAATACAATGCGATACGATCTTGTGGCCCAAAGGGCCGCCACTGCTGGCATCAATTTTTCCTATAATAACGAATGTGCCAGCTTTGATTTCGCGGTGCATCGTCGGTTTACAGATATCGGCTCATCTCCGCCATCAACAAGATTTGAAATGACGATCGGATTAAAAGGGTTTAGCACAGGCGGCAAAAGCCTTTCCAACCGACCCAATTGTGGAATTTAAGATATGAAAAATCTGCTATTAATCATTCTCACTTTTTTTGCGGTTGTAAGTTTTACGCCGCAAAAAGTATCCGCAAACAATCCGTTTTCGCCGGCAATTGTGGTCAATGGAGAGATTATCACGCATTATCAAATAACCCAGAGGGCACGGCTGCTTCAGGTTTTGAACGTGCCCGGCAACCCAAAATCTTTAGCGAGAACGCAGCTTATCGAAGATAGTCTCAAACGGTCGGCTGCAGCCGAGCTGTCAATCGTTATTACAGAGGCAGAATTGCAAGCTGGGATTGAGGAATTTGCGGGGCGAGCCAACTTGAATGCTGATCGGTTTATACAAGAATTGGCCAATCTGGGTATCGATAGAACCGCATTTGAGCAATTCATAAAAACCTCTCTATTGTGGCGCTACGTGGTTCAAGCTAAGTTTGGCGCGCGCAGCCGCGTTACAGATGAACAACTTCAAAGGGCGGTTCAAAGCGCAGGCGATGGGTCAAACGTGCGCGTTTTATTGTCTGAAATCATTTTACCGCTTCTGCCAGGGCAAGAGCAGCAAACGCTTCAAACGGCAGAGGCTATTAAAAATCTGACCGGGTTTGATGCCTTTTCAAAAGCCGCAAAACGATATTCTGCAGCCCCCTCGCGTGACATGGGTGGCCGCGTCAAGTGGCAGGATTTAAACAGCTTGCCAACGGTTTTGAAGCCCTTGATATTTGGCCTGGCGCCTGGTGAGGTCACCGAGCCTTTGCGCGTGCCCAACGCCGTGGCCCTGTTTCAACTTCGGGCGATAGAAGAAACGGGATATGCATTCTCATCCTCTGGTACAATTGATTATCTAACCTATGAATTTGAGCAATCCGACCTCGACACATTGCAGCATCTTAAAGCAAAAATCGTGCATTGCGATGACCTTTATGCAGAAGCGGAACGATCGCCCACGCACGTGTTTTCGCGCAAAAGCATGCCTGTAAAAAACATTCAAACCGAGTTGGCTGAAATCTTAACCCTTCTTGACCGACATGAAAAATATTTCTTTTCCAAAGACGGCAAGAGCACTTTGGTGATGCTATGCGCACGAACCGATCTGGCCTCTCAAACATCGCAGAATCTCGATGCTATTCGAACTGGCCTGCGCAATAAACGGTTAGAGAGTTTCGCCGCCGGATATCTAGAAAACCTGCGCCAAGACGCGCGTATCATCGAAAAATGACCCGCACGCCAATCGTTCTGACATGTGGAGATCCAGCCGGCATTGGCCCAGAACTCGCGGTCAAGACCTGGAATATACTCAGGAATGAGCTGGTATTTTTCTGGATTGGAGACCCGCGCCACTTGCCGACTGGATCCCGCTTTGTTGAAATATCCAAACCCAGCGATGCCGCGGCGGCAATGCAAACAGGCTTGCCTGTTTTACCGCATAGGTTTACCGCTTTGGCCACTCCTGGGGTGCTTGATCCACGCAATGCACAGGATGTGATCAACGTGATCGACCAAGCTGTGCAGCTTGCAAATACGCATCAAGTGGCAGGCATTTGCACCGCGCCAATACATAAAAAAAATCTGCAAGACGGCGCGGCGTTTCAATATCCGGGCCATACAGAATTTCTGGCCGATTTGGCAAATGTCAAAGATGCTGTAATGATGCTGGTCAGCCCGTCTTTAAGGGTTGTACCCGCAACGATACATATTCCATTATCCGAAGTTAGCCGACAACTGACGCCAGCCTTACTGACCAAAACAATTCAAATTACCGCTCAAGGTCTGAAAGATCATTTCAAAATTCAAACGCCGCGGATTGCCGTGGCGGGGTTAAACCCGCATGCCGGTGAAGGGGGCAAAATTGGCCGTGAAGATTTAGATCTAATAACGCCCATTCTTGAAAGGCTGAATGGTCAGCCGGCACTCCTAACCGGGCCACATTCGGCCGATACGCTTTTTCATGCGGCTGCGCGCCAGCATTATGATGCGGCGATTGCAATGTATCACGATCAAGCGCTCATTCCGATTAAAACGTTGGATTTTGATCAAGGCGTGAATTTAACACTGGGTCTTCCCTTCATAAGAACCTCTCCTGATCATGGCACGGCCTTGGATATTGCCGGCCGCGGCATCGCCAATCCAGGCTCTTGCGTCGCAGCTTTGCGCTTGGCCGAAGAATTAGGGCAAAAACGATGAGTGCAATCGATAATTTACCCCCATTGCGCGAGGTAATCTCAGCCCATCAATTGACCGCCCGAAAATCTCTCGGACAGAATTTTCTACTTGACCTTAACCTAACCGCAAAAATTGCCCGACAAGCCGGCGATTTAAGCGCTTGTGACGTTTTGGAGATTGGTCCTGGCCCAGGCGGTCTGACCCGCGGCTTATTAAGCGAGGGTGCGCGTAGGATATTAGCCATCGAAAAAGACAATCGCTGCCTACCAGCGCTGAAAGAAATTGAAAAAGCGTTCCCGGGCCGCTTGCAAGTGATCAATGAAGATGCGCTTCACCTTGATCCAGCCAAATACTTGACCGCTCCGATCAGAATAATCTCCAACCTTCCTTACAATGTTGGAACCGAGCTGCTTATACGCTGGCTTACGCCTCCCAATTGGCCGCCTTTTTGGAAAAGCCTCACCCTAATGTTTCAAAAAGAGGTCGCGCAAAGAATCGTGGCCCAGCCCGGCAGCAAGGCCTATGGGCGGCTTGCCATTCTGGCTCAATGGCGCAGCGAGGTAAAAATTGTGCTCAACCTGCCCCCCGATGCGTTTACCCCGCCCCCAAAAGTGTCCAGCGCAGTTATTCATCTTGAGGCGTTGCAAACGCCCCGCTACGAGGCCGATCAGAAGGCTTTAGAAAGCCTTGTGGCGGCCGCCTTCAATCAACGGCGCAAAATGCTACGCTCTGCCTTAAAGGGGCTAAGCCCTGAAATTGAAGATCATTTAAAAGCAGCTGGGCTTAGCCCAACGGAACGCGCAGAACAAGTTTCTTTGGAAGAGTTTTGCGCTTTGGCACGACAGCTAGAAGCCGCCTATGGCAGTAACAGCACATCCCAAGCCTAATTCAATCTTTGCGTCAAAAAGTTTTAATCAACTTCTGGCAATGCATTTTCAGTCGGAGCGGACTTGGGCGCCCGAGGTTTGAGCGGAACGCGGGGTTTGCGCGCCGGTTTTGGCGCTTGTGTCTCATTCGGCTGCTCAGGTTGAAAAGGTGGTGCTAAACCCGCATCTTCATCCATGATCGGCATGCTCGAAACCTCGGGTTGTTCCTCTTCATGCGCCGCAGTACTGAAACCACTGGACTCACTCATGGTTTGCGAGGCATCTTCTTGGCGCTCTTGACGTTCGCGATCGCGTTCTGCCTGACGTTCACGGTTCTCACGCTCTTGCTGTTCGCGACGTGCATCTTGCTCGCGCTGCGCTTCGCTGAGTAAGCGCAAATAATGTTCGGCATGTTGTTGAAAGTTTTCTGCCGCAACCCGATCATTGCTTAACTGGGCGTCACGCGCCAATTGATTATATTTTTCAATAACTTGCTGTGGCGTTCCGCGCACTTTGCCCTCTGGTCCTGAGCTCTCGAACACGCGATTGACGACATTACCAACGGAACGGTTGCGATTTTGCTTAGACCGCGAACGGGGTTTAGATGATCTCATAGGTAGCTTTCCAGCCTTCATTCATTCTTAATGTTATGCAGCGTTGATTTTCTATCAGAGACAGTTGCCAAAAGCGATGCGGGCTATGATACGACGGAAACCAAGTGTTTCCATTCTCAATGCGCATGTTTAACCTTACCGTTAGGTTGCTGACAAGGGAATATTCGAAAAATCCACAAATTTTCTTAATTTTTGCTAAAAATTTAAACAAATTTGGCCTTTATCGCGCACACAACCCGATCTAGCCCATTCAGATCTTGGATTATTTCGATTTCCTTAAGCCCGTTTGACGCAAATAACTCACGCACCGCCTCACCTTGCCGAAACCCAATTTCAACCAATAAGCGCCCACCTGGTTTAAGATAACCGATCGCATCGCGTGCTATGTTTTGATAAGCTTGCAACGCATCACGCCCTGGACTGAGCGCAATCATTGGATCGTAAAGCCGCACATCGGGATCTAAATGGGGGATCTCATCCTCTCCAATATAAGGAGGATTGGACAAGATAAGATCGAATTGCCCGCTTATAGCCTCAAACCAATCGCTTTTTTGCGCTTGAAATCGATCGGAAATCTCAAGCTGCACAGCGTTCCTTTGCGCGATAAGAAGGGCTTTTTCACAAATATCGGCGCCAACGGCCAGCGCGTCCGGCCACTCAGATAAGAGTGTCAGCACCAAGATTCCGCTGCCTGTTCCAAGGTCCAAAATGCGATCCGCTTTTTGTTGCAGCGCCAAATTAACAAGCACCTCGCTATCGTCTCGAGGATCCAGAACATCGGGGGATATCTCAAACCAACGGTTCCAAAACTGCCGTTTCCCCAAAATCCTCGAGACAGGCTTAAAGCTGCGCCGTTGCTCAATCATGCTTTCAAAATGATCTTGTTGCTGTTTTGATACGTGATCTAAGGCTTTCAGCGTAACTTGCGCCGTGTTTATATCCATTGCGGCAGCCGCCAAAAGGCGCGCATCCCGCCCGGCAGTGTCAATATCTGCTTGTTTGAGTTTTTGCTGACCCAGCGCCAACAAGTCGCGTAGAATCATGCGTTTAGCTCGGCCAGCAAATTGGCCTGCGCATCCGCGACAAGCGCATCAATCATTTCATCGAGGTCGCCCTGCATCACTTGATCAAGTTTATATAACGTCAAATTGATCCGGTGATCCGACATCCGCCCCTGCGGAAAATTATATGTACGAATTCGCTCTGAGCGATCGCCTGATCCCACTTGAGATTTACGATCTGCCGAGCGCTCACCATCCACGCGCTGACGCTCGAGATCATATAAGCGGGTTTTCAACACCTGCATGGCGATTTCACGATTGCGATGCTGCGATTTTTCAGAACTGGTAACCACCAGCCCTGTCGGCAGATGCGTGATCCGAACGGCTGAATCGGTGGTGTTGACATGCTGTCCCCCTGCCCCTGAACTGCGCATCGTATCAATGCGAAGATCATTCGAAGAAATTTGAATATCAACATCTTCGGCCTCGGGAAGCACCGCAACGGTGGCAGCCGAGGTGTGAATGCGCCCGCCGCTTTCCGTTTCTGGCACGCGTTGCACCCGATGCACGCCACTTTCATATTTGAGCCGTGCAAATACCGCTTCGCCCTTCACATGCGCAACAACTTCTTTGATGCCGCCCAATTCCGTTTGTTGCTCTTCGATGATTTCAAAATTCCACCCGCGCGTATCGCAATATCGTTGATACATCCGCAACAGATCACCCGCAAATAAAGCGGCTTCTTCGCCCCCCGTTCCGGGCCTGATTTCTATGATAGCAGGGCGTGCATCTGCGGCATCTTTGGGCAACAAAGCGAGCTGCAATTCACTTTCAAGTTTTGGCAAGCGCGCCTTTAAGCGCGGCAATTCCTCTTCTGCCAAACTTCGCATATCTGGATCATCCAGCATATTCGTGGCGTCTTGAATTTCTTCAAGCGTCTGAAAATATTCTTCAATACTGTCGATAACGGGCTTTAAATCAGAATATTCGCGGCCTAGCTTGGCAATCTCATCCCCAGATACGCCATCATTCATTTTGGCTTCCAGATACTGAAAGCGCTGCTGGATCAATTGTAATTTATCGACAGGTACCATGGCTGAGATGTGATATATTCCCTGCTGCAGGTCAAGGGCTGTTCTGCCTCGCAAATCACGGCTGCAGGGAAAGTCAAACGCGCGTTGCGGCCCAGATACAAATCAATTCAAGAGCTATATGTGCGCCGGCAACCGCGGTCGCGCCGCTGGTATCATATTGCGGAGACACTTCCACCACATCGCCCCCCACCATATTGATGCCCGCTATATCGCGCAGAATTGAGGCCGCCTGCCGCGAGGATAGCCCCCCCCAAACCGGCGTACCAGTTCCCGAGGCAAATGCAGGATCAAGGCAATCAATATCAAAACTGAGATAGGTAGGCTTATTTCCCAAAATTGTTTTAATTTTTTGCGCAACCGCTGCCGCGCCCATCTCTTCAACCGCGCGCGCATCGATAATATGAACGCCCAGCGTATCGGCATTATGCGTGCGAATGCCCACTTGCACCGAGCTCTCAGGATCAATCAAGCCAAGCTTCACAGCTTTGTAAAACATAGTGCCATGGTCAATGCGATCTATTTGATCATCTGGCCATGTATCAGAATGCGCATCAAATTGTAGCAAGGAAAGCGGGCCGTATTTTTCAGCGTAAGCCTGCAAAATCGGAAAACTGATATAATGATCGCCGCCCAAAGCAATACTGGCCACATCCGCTTTCAAGATCGTTTCAATATGCTGCTTTAAACGTTTCGGAAACGCCGCCACATCGGCATAATCAAATGCCAAATCGCCATAGTCTACGATGTTAAACAAGCTCATTGGATCAAAGTCCCACCCGTAGGGCGGGTCAAAGGGCTGCAAGCTGCTGGCCTCTCGAATGGCGCGTGGGCCAAACCGCGCGCCAGGGCGATTGGTGACGGCCTGATCAAAAGGAATTCCGGTAACCGCCAGATCAACCCCGCTTAGATCTTTTGTATACCGACGCCGTAAAAATGACGTGGCACCGCCAAACGCGTTCTCAAAACTAAGCCCTTTATCGTCGTGGCGGGTAAACGCGTGGTCTATTTGAGTTTTTGACTCGCTTAGCGCCATAATAAAGTTCCTTTTTGTGAATCATGAACGGGTGGTAAGATTACCCTAAAGGTTGGGCATTTTCCACCAAACGCGCAAAGAACGACGCGCCATAAGGCGCAGCGTCATCGTTGAAATCATAATTTGGGCTGTGCAAGCCAGCGGCCTCTCCGATCCCAAGAAACAGATAAGCACCCGGGCGCTTTTGAAGCATATAGCTAAAATCTTCTGCGCCCATTTCCTGCCCTGCATTTTCTAAAACATTCCCATCAGCCGCGACTTGGCGCGCCACATTGGCCGCGAATGCAGCCTTTTCTGGATCGTTAACTGTGGGGGGATAGCCTTCTTCATAGACAAGGCGCGCGTCAACGCCATAGCTAGCCGCCTGCCCCGCAACAATCTCGGCCATACGGCTCTTGACCATATTTTGAACCTCAGGGTCAAACGTTCGAACCGTGCCGTTTAAAAAGGCAGTTTGCGGTATAATATTTCCAACGGTGCCGCTGTGAATTTGGGTGACCGAAACCACAAGCTGGTCAAACGCCCGCGCATTTCGGCTGACAATCATTTGCAAAGCTTGAGCAATCCCTACTGCCGCAATCACGGGGTCTTTGGTATCTTGAGGATAAGCCCCATGCCCACCCTGACCTGTGATATGAATATCAAAATTATCAGCCCCTGCCATAATCGGGCCCGGCATCGTATAAAAACTGCCCAAAGGATGCCCCGGCGCATTGTGGATCCCATAAACCTGATCAATTTCAAACCGATCCAAAATACCTTCATTCACCATAATTTCGGCGCCGCCATTTTGCTCTTCATCGGGTTGAAAAATCAACGCCACCCGGCCTTTGAAATTGCGCGTTTCCGCGAGGTATTTTGCTGCTCCGAGCAACATGGTTGTATGCCCATCATGCCCGCAAGCGTGCATTTTTCCGGGCTCTTTTGAGCCCCAGTCAACGCCTGTTTCTTCACTGAGAGGCAATGCATCCATGTCAGCACGCAAGCCAATTGTTGGACCAGGAGCCTGCCCTTCGATAATCGCAACGATCCCAGTTTTTGCAATGCCTTGATGAATTTCAGAAATTCCAAACGCGCTAAGCTTATCGGCGACAAATGCCGCAGTTTTATGGCATTCAAGCCCCAATTCGGGCATTTGGTGTAAATGCCGCCTCCAGCCTTTCATATCATCAGCAAAGGCGGCAATACGGTTAATCACCGGCATCTTGTTATCTCCTTTAAGGCAGGGTTTAAACAACATCAGATAGCAAGAATGAAAGGCACGCAATGGGCTTTGATAAAAATATTATTTCTGATCCCAAAGGCGGTATGCCGCGGCTTTTGGAAATCATGCGCGCGCTGCGCAATCCAGAAACCGGATGCCCGTGGGATATTGAGCAAAGCTTTGAAAGCATCGCGCCCTACACGGTGGAAGAAGCCTATGAAGTGGCGGATGCAATTGCCCGCAAAGATTGGGATGACTTGCGAGATGAGTTGGGCGATTTATTGCTCCAGGCGGTCTATCACGCGCAAATCGCTGAAGAAAAAAACCTATTTAACTTTGATGACATTGCCAATGGGATCAGCGATAAAATGCTGCGCAGGCACCCGCATGTGTTCGGTGATGAAAGCCGCGAGAAATCGAGTGTAGAACAAACGCAAGATTGGGAGAAGCTGAAGGCGGCCGAGCGGGTCAGCAAATCCAAATCAGGCGCTTTAGACGATGTGGCCTTGGCGTTGCCCGCATTAATGCGGGCGGTTAAATTGCAAAAACGCGCCGCGCTGGTGGGGTTTGATTGGCCCGAAATTGGGCATGTTTTGGAAAAAATCAAAGAAGAAGCGGCCGAGTTGGTTGAGGCACAGAGCACGTCAGATCAGGCCCATATGGCGGAAGAATATGGCGATTTATTATTCGTAATGGTAAATTTAGGGCGACATTTAAATATTGATCCCGAAGACGCGCTGCGCCAAGCAAACGCGAAATTCACCCGCCGTTTCAGGCATATTGAAAATGAGCTAAACAAATTGGGAAAGACGCCACAAAGCAGCAGCCTGACCGAAATGGACGCGTTTTGGGAAGAGGCGAAAGCACGAGAAAAGCGCAGCAACGCCTAGGCCTAGCAATCGCTTACAGCGCCCCGACCCCAATCGTCTGCAACAGATAAACACGCCCAGCCTCTGCTGTGAACCCGATAACCGCCCGAATGAAATTAAACCTTTCGCGCCGTCAAGCCCGGAGGCACTGCAGCATTCCGGCTTGCCCTTAAAGCCAACACCAGTCTATCCTGATACGTCAACAAATGGAAAAATTATGACAAAGCGTAAAATCATTATTGATACCGATCCTGGCCAAGACGATGCAGTGGCTATTTTGGTGGCCTTGGCCAGCCCGGATGAACTTGAAGTTCTTGGCATCACGGCGGTTGCAGGTAACGTGCCGTTAGAGCTAACGCAGAAAAATGCGCGTATCGTTTGCGAATTGGCTAATCGATCCGATATGCGGGTATTTGCAGGCTGTGATCGCCCGCTCGGGCGGCGATTGGTAACCGCCGAGCATGTCCATGGAAAAACTGGTCTGGATGGGCCCAGTTTGCCCGATCCAAAAATGCCGCTTCAGGATGAACACGCGGTTGATTTCATCATCAGGTCGCTGCGCGAAGCGGCGCCCAAAACCATTACCCTCTGCCCATTGGGGCCCCTAACAAATATTGCCACTGCGTTTCAAAAAGCGCCTGACATCGTTCCAATGGTGCAGGAAATTGTACTTATGGGTGGGGCCTATTTTGAGGTTGGCAATATAACACCAACCGCAGAGTTTAACATTTATGTTGACCCAGAAGCTGCTGATATTGTGTTTAAATCAGGCGTTCCAATTGTTGTGTTGCCGCTTGATGTGACGCATAAGGCATTGGTCACTAATGATCGCAATGATGCGTTTCGCAATTTGAACACGCCGGCCGGCAGAGCGGTGGCGGATATGACAGATTTTTTTGAACGGTTCGACAAAGAGAAATATGGCAGCGCTGGCGCACCGTTGCATGATCCATGCGTAACCGCCTATTTACTGCGCCCTCAGCTGTTCTCGGGCCGGCATATCAATGTGATGATCGAAACCCAATCTGAATTGACCCGCGGGATGACAGTGGCAGATTGGTGGCGGGTCAGCGAAAGGCCCCCAAATGCCACATTTATTGGCGATTTAGACGCGGATGGTTTTTTTGAGTTGATTACCGAGCGCATTGGGCGCTTATAAAGGCGCGGTTTCGGCAACAGTCTTTAGGAACAAGCCAAAGGTCAAAATTTATGAGCACTCCGGTTCAAATTCCCTTTGACAACAGTTTTGCAAAGCTGCCTGCAGGATTTTACACAAAGCTGCCTGCAACGGCCGTAAAAGCCCCGAAGATGATTGCTTATAATCAAGGCTTGGCCAAAGACCTTGGTATAACAGGCGGCTCAGAAAGCACTTTGGCGGAGATTTTTTCAGGCAATCAAATGCCAGCCGGGGCCGAGCCGCTGGCGCAGCTTTATTCCGGGCATCAATTTGGCCAATATAATCCTCAATTGGGCGATGGGCGTGCACTATTGCTGGGCGAAGTGCTCTGTCCAGATGGGGCGCGGTTTGACATCCAATTGAAAGGCGCGGGTCCAACGCCCTATTCGCGCAATGGCGATGGTCGGTCTTGGCTGGGCCCAGTTTTGAGAGAATATGTGGTTTCAGAGGCCATGCACGCTTTGGGCGTTCCGACAACCCGCGCCCTGGCCGCAGTGGAAACGGGCCAGCCTGTTCTGCGCGAAGCCGTTTATCCCGGAGGCATTTTAACCCGCGTTGCCAAAAGCCATCTGCGCGTAGGAAGCTTTCAAGTATTCGCAGCCCGACGCGACATAACCGCCTTACAAACCTTGTTCGAATATACGGTGGAGCGGCATTTTCCACAGGCTCAAAGCCCAGATGCGCTTTTGAACGCCGTGATCGATCTGCAGGCTCGTTTGATAGCCAAATGGATGGGCTTGGGTTTTATACATGGTGTGATGAATACGGATAATTGCCAGATTGCGGGGGAAACGATTGATTATGGCCCCTGCGCTTTTATGGATATATATCATCCCGACCAAGTGTTTTCCTCCATCGATCGCACCGGGCGCTATGCCTATAGCAATCAGCCCAACATCATCGTTTGGAACATGGCGCAATTTGCGACGGCTCTTATTCCCTTGATGCCCGATGCAGAGGCGGCCATAGATCGCTTCACGCAAAATATTCATGCCATGCCCGATTTGATCAATACGTATTGGCTGCGTGAGTTTGGGGCCAAAATCGGATTGAAAACACCCCAACCCGAAGATTTTGACCTCATCAGCGCGTTATTGACGCTTATGGCAGAAGGTCAGGCAGATTTCACCAACACCTTTCATGCCCTGGCCAACGGTAAGCCGGAAAATGAATTTACAGATCCCCACCCCTTTGAAGACTGGCGTCAAAAATGGCAAATGCGTTTAAAAGACGAGGCAGATCCGCATTTGCTGATGCAGTCGAAAAACCCTGCACTTATTCCACGCAACCATAAGATAGAGCATATGATCACCGCAGCTGTTACGGGGGATTACACCCAATTTCACCGCTTGAACGCTGCATTGTCTTCCCCGTTCACCGCCTCTGATGATTTTGAGGACCTTAGACAGCCACCAGAAATGCATGAGAAAGTAACCGCAACATTTTGTGGTACATAGAAAATCAATGAACTTCTTGCATAGTAGCGGCGGAAATTTCACCGACGATTGACCAATATCAAACCAATTGTGACCAAGCCCAGAGATAAAATTACCGTCGCATTTAAGGCCTCGCCCAGCACGATCCACCCAAAAACCACACTAAACATGGGTGATAAAAAGCTAAAAGATGCCACAGAGGACGCTTTATAAACCTTAATCAGCCAAAACCAGAAGGCAAAAGCAAAGCCCGCGATTGCAACGATTTGAAAGCTCAAGCCCAAAACATGAACCAACTCAGGTTGCCGCAGGCTGGGCCCAAAAAAAGGCGCAAACATTAAAAGAACCGGCGCTGATATCAATAGCTGGATGAACAATTGGGCCTCTGGCTTCTCGTTTGACAGCGCTGTTAATCGCACGCAAAGCGCCAAGCTCGCCCAACCAAGCGCACCGGCCAAAGCCAGAATATCCCCCCATATACGGGTCTCTGTCGCGGCTTCATGATCCGCCAAAACCCAGATTACGCCGGCCATAGCAATCAGCAATCCAACGCTGCGCTGCAAAGTAAGGCGTTCGTTGGGCAATAGAAAATGTGCGCCGATCGCAAGCCATATAGGCATGGAATAAAATAAAATACTGGCCCGCGCCACGCTGGTAAAATCTAACGCCAAAAACAGACAGAAAAACTCGAAGGAAAACAGCAAACCGAGGCCAAGGCCCGGAAGAAGAACGCGGCGCGCCAGAACGATGGGAATGCCGCGCCAATACATCCATGCCCAAACAATCAATAACCCGCCCAGAGATCGAATGCCGGCCGCAAAAACTGGCTGAAACCCTTGATTTGTAACCTTGATGACGATCTGATTAAACGCCAGTAGAAGCGACAAGCCCACCAAAAACACGATGCCTTGTGCATCAACGCCTTTTTTAGCTGACATCTTTTAGCACCAATACCGTTTTCTGCTTTGCTGGCCTGCCTCGCAAAATTCATTCATCTCTGCAGTTGACAAAGGTCAAGCTGCAGAGCGCGCAGCTTTTGATTTGCGGCGCTGACGCGCGCGTTGTGCCCCCGTCATGCTCGGCTTTGCAGAATGCCCCCCCTGCGAGTTAGATCCTGAGGGTTTGCGGCGGCGGTTTCCGCTTGGACGGGCGCCGTTTTTCTTTCCTGCTGGAATTTCAATATCTTCCCAAGGGCGGCCTGAACCAATAGGAATGCGCAGCGCCATCAGCTTTTGAATTGCCTTTAATGCATCCATTTCATCCGGCGCGCAAAACGCAACGGCTTGCCCCGCAGCGCCGGCGCGCGCCGTGCGGCCTATGCGATGCACATAATTTTCCGGAACATCGGGCAAATCATAATTGTAAACGAACCGCACATCGGGAATATCGAGCCCGCGCGCCGCAACATCTGTGGCCACCAAGACTTTGATAACCCCCTCGCGAAAGTCGCGTATGGCGCGATCCCGTTGCGATTGTGATTTATTTCCATGCACAGAGCCTGCCGAAAAGCCACTTTTATGCAGCGTTTTGAGCATTTTTTCCGCGCCGTGCTTGGTGCGCGAAAATACCAGCGCCAAATCACCTTCATGGGTTTTCAAACGTTCGATCAAAAGATTCATCTTTTCGGCTTTCGCCACATAATGCACAGATTGATCAATCTTATCCGCCGCTTTGCCTGGCGGTGATACTTCAACTCTTACCGGCGATTGGAGATAACTCGCGGCCAATTCATTCATTTGCTTGGGCATCGTTGCCGAAAACAACATCGTCTGGCGCTGTTTTGGCAGAAGACCTGCGATTTTCCGCAGGCTGTGAATAAAGCCCAAATCCAACATTTGATCTGCTTCATCCAAAACCAAAAAACGGGTATCGCTGAGGGAAAGCGCTTGCCGGTCAAGCAGATCGATCAACCGGCCTGGGGTAGCAACGATAATATCTGAGCCACGCGCCGCGCGGGCGATTTGGGGCCGAATTGAAACGCCTCCGACCACCAAGCCAATCTTCATCGGAGAATTAACCACCAAAAGCTTTATCGAATCGCTGATTTGCTTTGCCAATTCGCGCGTGGGCGCCAAAATCAACCCGCGCACCATTTTGGCGTTGGGTCGCCCCGTCATCTCGGATAATTGCGTCACCAATGGCGCACCAAAAGCGAAGGTTTTGCCAGTTCCCGTTTGCGCCAGCCCCAAAACATCCTTGCCGTTCAGCGCATGCGGTATCGCGTGCGATTGGATGGGCGTTGGTTCGTGAATACCCGCAGCTGTTAATTGTGCCACCAAACCTTTGGGCAGACCCATTTCTTCAAATAACGTCACTCTGTTCCTTTTCTGGCGCAAGGTCTTGCCCAACGCCCTAACCTCAAAACCCACGCGGCGCATCACAACGCTGCAGGCCTGTTCACAGACAAGAAACCCCGCTCAGAATGAGAAGAGGTTCTTCATCTTATTATGCGCCCACGCGTGATTTTGGGAACGGTGCAATCTTCAAATTTGTCTTTTCGCCATTTATCTTTTTACGATAACGGCCGGCAATCTGCTCACGCGACAGGAAGATTTGTTGGCACTGCATGCACCTATTCTTTGCATAAAGTCAACCCTTACCCATGAGCAGGTCAAGTAGCAAAATTAATCTAGGCTTTGCAGGTTGAAAAAAATAATTTAAAGCCCTGCCTAACGAAGAAAGGACGTGTCATGTCAGACAGTATAATGGACCGCTGTGAAGCCATAGCGCTGCGCATGACTGGCCAGAGGCGCATTATAGCGGGCGTATTGGAAGAGTCTGATGATCATCCCGACGTAGAAGAATTATACGCGCGCGCTTCGGCTTTAGATGCGGGAATTTCGATCGCAACCGTATATCGAACTGTCAAGCTTTTTGAAGAGGCCGGCATTCTTGAGCGCGTTGAATTCGGCGATGGGCGCGCACGCTATGAAGATGCAGAACGCGATCATCACGATCATCTGATCGATTTAAACAGCGGAAAAGTAATCGAATTTTTAGATCCGGAAATAGAAGCCCTGCAGGAAAAAATTGCGCAGAGACTGGGCTATCGCTTGAAGGGCCATAAATTAGAGCTGTATGGCGTGCCGATTTCAAAACCAGAATAACCCCGCCATTGACATCTCAGACGGCATCAATGACTGCTTGGCGTCATATGCGGCACGTTCAGCTTGCCGGGCCCATTTCATAGATCGAGCACTTAATGGACAACCTTCGCGCAATCATATTCATGTGCTTGGCTATGGCAGGCTTTGCGCTTGAAGATTTCATCATTAAGATCATCGCAGAAGAGACCCCCGTCTCTCAGGTCTTGATAACGATCGGCTGCTTGGGAACGGTTTTATTTTCGATCATTGCCTTGGCCGTCAAAGCTCCGATTTATAGCGCGGATATTTTAACCTTTCCGGTTATTTTCAGAAGTATCGCGGATCTTTTTGGCGCTTTGTTTTTTGTCACGGCCATCGCGCTTACACCTTTGGCAATCGCCTCTTCCATTTTACAAGCAACACCGCTGGTGGTGACGCTGGGCGCGGCGGTGTTTTTGAAAGAACGGGTTGGATGGCGGCGCTGGACCGCGTCTTTGGTCGGATTTGCAGGGGTTTTGCTGATCTTGCGGCCGGGCATGGCGGGGTTTCAGCCAGAATCGCTTTTCGCCGTGCTTGGCGTGCTTTGCTTATCAGCCCGAGATTTGGCAACGCGGGTCATGCGCGCGCAGCTCTCCTCAGTTACGGTATCGATCTATGCTTTCGTTGCCACCACCTGCGCAGGTGTAATTGCATTGCCATTCACGGGCCCTTTCACCCCCTTGCAGAACGTGAACTGGTTTTTATTTGCATGCGCCGTTCTGATCGGATGCTTTGCATATTTCACGCTGATTTCAGCCACGCGCATCGGCGATGCCTCAGTGGTTTCGCCATTTCGCTATTCCCGCCTTATTTTCGCGCTTGCTTTGGCGATGGGATTTCTCGGCGAGCGACCTGATTCAACAACCTTCATCGGTGCGGCTATCATTTTAACCTCCGGAATATATATCTTTTGGAGAGAGCGGGTTTTGGACCGCAAAACTGGCTAACCAGCGCATCTAAGCATAAATTCCGCACAAATTTCATTGCCGGATTACGGCTCAGTTAGCGCAGCGCGCCTAAAACCGAGATCTAATGCATTCACTTTCCAACCCGAAGCTGCTAAGCGCCCTTTCGATACAATTAAGAAAGAAAGCATCCAAGCATGAGCCTGATCCTAGATATATTTGCCCGCGAAATTCTTGACAGCAGAGGCAATCCAACAGTTGAAGTCGATGTTCTGTTAGAAGATGGATCAAGCGGGCGCGCCGCAGTGCCCTCAGGCGCCTCAACCGGCGCACATGAAGCGGTTGAAAAGCGCGATGGCGATACAGCGCGCTATATGGGCAAGGGTGTTTTACAAGCAGTCGATGCTGTCAACGGTGAAATCGCAGACATGTTGGTTGGATTTGACGCGCTTGACCAGCAGGCGATTGACACAGCGATGCTGGAATTGGATGGAACTGCGAACAAATCACGCTTGGGAGCAAATGCAATTCTGGGCGTTTCATTGGCGGTGGCGAAAGCCGCTGCAGATTTCAGCAATCTTCCACTATATCGTTACGTTGGCGGAACCGCAGCCCGAATTCTTCCTGTGCCCATGATGAACATAATCAATGGCGGAGAACATGCTGATAATCCCATTGATATTCAAGAATTCATGATTATGCCGGTTGCCGCCAATTCGATCCGTGAAGCCGTGCGCATAGGCTCAGAGATTTTTCACACATTAAAAAAAGAGCTTACCAAAGCCGGGCTTTCTACCGGGATCGGAGATGAGGGCGGTTTTGCCCCAAATCTAAGCTCAACCCGTGATGCATTGGACTTTATCTTACAGGCGATTGAGAAGGCGGGTTACAAAGCGGGTGAGGATGTTTATTTGGCGCTAGACTGCGCCGCGACTGAATATTACCGGGACGGAAAATACCACATGAAGGGTGAAGGTGTAACTCTTAGCTCGGAAGAAAATGTGGCGTATTTAACGGCGCTTGTGAATGACTATCCGATCATCTCGATCGAAGATGGGATGGCTGAGGATGATTGGGCAGGCTGGAATGCGTTAACAGAGGCTCTGGGTGCCCGTATACAGCTTGTGGGGGATGATCTTTTTGTAACCAACCCCAATCGCTTAGCCGATGGTATCCGCCAAAAAAGCGCCAATTCAATGTTGGTGAAGGTCAATCAAATTGGCAGCCTGTCAGAAACCTTAAAGGCGGTGGATATGGCGCATCGCGCCGGATTTACGAATGTTATGTCGCACCGCTCGGGCGAAACAGAAGACACAACGATCGCTGATCTGGCCGTTGCCACGAATTGCGGTCAAATAAAAACCGGGTCTTTGGCGCGCTCGGACCGCTTGGCAAAATACAACCAGCTGATCCGTATCGAAGAAGAATTAGGGGATGTTGCCGAATATGCCGGGCATTCTATCCTGCGCGGATAATCTGGGCAGGTCCAGACGATCGATCACGCTCGGATCACGCCTCTTTGCTGGCCGTTGCGCCGAGCGCCTTTGCAAGTTTTGGCAATCTAGCCTTTTTAAGCAAAGGACGGATCGTCCATTCTTGCCCGGAAAGCAGATTTGCAGTGCTCAAAACCCGCTCGGCTACCGCCTCAACGGCGGATGGGTCAGCGGTAAACGCCATGTAAAGCAACGCATCCGGATCGCGGCGATCCACCCCTTCTTCGCCCAAAATGTGACGCGGGAAATCTTTTTTATTCAGCGTCACGATCAAATCGGCAGATCCTGAAATAGCCGCCGCCAAAACATGGCAATCGGCGCGATCGGGCAACCAAAGGCGCGCCTCTAATGAGCTGGGCCATGCCACACAGGCATCGGGCCACGCGGCGCGCAGAAGTGCGATTTCACTGGCCGCTTGGGCTGGTCCGGTTGCGCCAAGTTTTATTGCAGCGCGCTGCCATTCTTCCAAAATACGTTCAGACCAGATCGGCGTCCAGGCCATCGACGCCGTAACCCCCAAAAGCATCTCCCGCATAACGGTAGGGAACAAAACGCATGTATCCAATACTATTTTCATAGGCGATAAAACAAGGCTTTCAAATAACCGCTTTCCGCCAATTGAGGGTGCAAAGGGTGATCCGCACCGGCAAATCCAGTGTGAAACAATTGCGCCGAGCGCCCCGCGCGGCCGATACCGCGATTGCAGGCAGTTCTGAATTTTACCAAATCAGCTGCGTGCGAGCAGGAGCACAGAATCAAAAAGCCCCCCTCCTCTACCAAATGAGCCGCCAGCCGCGCCACTTTTTCATACGCCCGCAACCCTGCCTCTAACGCGGGTTTTGAAGAGGCAAAAGCCGGCGGATCACAAATGACCAACCCAAATTTTTCACCAGCTTCTGCCAGTGCTGATAATTGCGCAAAAGCATCGCCTTTTTGAGTTTCAAATTTATCGACCACGCCGCTTGCAACAGCCCCTTGCATGGCAAGGTCCAGCGCCGCCTCAGACCCATCAACCGCCAGCGCTGACTGGGCGCCTGCAACAAGCGCAGCCAATGAAAAACCACCAACATGGCTGAACACATCCAACACTGTGCGCCCTTTTGCCAAACTGGCAGCAAAAGCGTGGTTTGGACGTTGGTCAAAATAAAGACCGGTTTTTTGACCGCTTATCAAATCAGCCTTGTAAACCGCTCCGTTCATCGGCACGTCAACTGTTGTTTCAGGCCGTTCGCCGATTAAAATATTGTTTTGAGAGTCTAACCCTTCAAGCGCCCGGCTGCGCCCGCCAGCATTTTTAAGAACGCAGGTAATCCCCTCGACTTCAAGCAAAGCCTGGCTCAAAGCGGCAAGCCGCATCTCGGCCCAAGCGGCGTTGGGCTGCACCACAACAAGGCTGCCAAAACGATCGATAATCACGCCCGGCATCCCATCGGCTTCGGCATGTACCAAGCGGTAGAACGGCTGTTCAAAAAGCACCTCTCGCAAATGCAGGGCCGCGCTGAGCCGCTTTAAGAACCAGGTCTGATCGATTTCTGCCTCAATATCGCGATCCAACATGCGCACTGCAATTTTAGATAAAGGGTTTATTCCCCCCAAACCTATCGGGCGGCGCTCGGAATCTTCCACAATCACCACGCTGCCAGCGGGAAGCTTTTTGCCGCGCCGGTCAAACACCAGCTCATTATTATAGATCCAAGGAAACCCTTGTCGGATTGCTTGCGCAGCGGCATTTGGGCGCAAACGCACGGTAGGATAAATATTCTGTGTCATGCTTTGGCTTCTAGGGCATGACTGTAAAAAGAGAAAGTTCTTTTGAAGCCGTATTTCCGCCCTTGCGTCTGTTTTTCGTTTCATGTTAGTGCAGATTTGTTAGCGCTAACATGAAAGTGTCAAAGCCATGCAATTGCATCCGATTATATCCAATATTACCCAAAAAATTATTGACCGCTCAAAACCGGATCGGGATGCTTATCTTTCAAGAATGCAAGAGGCCCGCGGCAAAGGACCGCAACGGGCACATCTGTCTTGCGGCAATCAGGCGCATGCCTACGCGGCGGCGCAGCAAGATCAAAGCACTTTGGCCACGCAAGCGGGCCCGAATATTGGTATTATTACCGCTTATAATGATATGCTTTCGGCGCATCAGCCATTTGAAACCTTTCCCCGGTTTATTCGCGACGTGGCGCGTAAAAATGGAGGCACGGCGCAGGTTGCTGGCGGCGTACCTGCCATGTGTGATGGGGTAACGCAGGGCCAGCCCGGGATGGAACTGTCTTTGTTTTCACGCGACGTCATTGCATTGGCTGCCAGCATTGGCCTGTCTCATAATACATTTGACGCAGCCATTTATTTGGGTGTCTGCGATAAAATTGTACCGGGCTTGATCATAGCAGCTGCGACTTTTGGACATTTGCCGAGCATTTTTTTACCCGCCGGCCCGATGGTTTCTGGAATTCCAAATGATGAAAAAGCAAAAATTCGACAGCAATTTGCCACCGGAGAAGTCGACCGCAATGCCTTGATGAAAGCTGAAATGGCCAGTTACCACGGGCCGGGCACCTGCACATTTTACGGAACTGCAAACTCCAACCAAATGCTGATGGAGTTTATGGGCTTACATTTGCCGGGGGCGTCTTTCATCAACCCCAACACACCGCTACGCGATGCGTTAACCGCATATGGCACCCGCCAAGTGATGCGCTGCAGCGCGCTGGGCGATGCATATACCCCCACCTGTGACATTCTCAGCGAAAAGGCATTCGTCAATGGTATTGTGGGCTTAATGGCCACTGGTGGCTCAACCAACCTTGTGCTTCACCTCCCCGCCATGGCGCGCGCCGCAGGAATTCATCTCACAATTGAAGATTTTGACGCGATTTCCGCGATCACGCCGTTGTTGGCAAAAGTGTATCCCAACGGCCTGGCCGATGTGAACCATTTTCACGCGGCGGGTGGGCTAAGCTTTATGATCGGTGAATTATTGGATGCCGGCCTGCTTCATGAGGATGTCATCACCATTATGGGCAAAGGCCTCAGCCATTATCGCCAAGAGCCCAAACTCTCCGGCGAAGATATAGAATTCCGCCCCGTTTCCGGAAATAGCGAGAATGAAAAAATTCTTCGCCCCGTGAAAACGCCATTTCAACCCAGTGGTGGCTTAAAGAAATTAGACGGAAATTTGGGAAGCGCGATGATTAAAATATCGGCAGTAGCCCAAGAGCGGCATATTATCGAAGCCCCTGCCCGTATCTTTGAAACACAGCTCGCAGTAAAAGAGGCGTTTAAAAACAACAGCATCACCAGTGACACAATCTTGGTTGTGCGTTTTCAGGGCCCGCAGGCGAATGGTATGCCAGAACTGCACGGGTTGACGCCGGTTTTAGCCGTGCTTCAAGATCGCGGGTTGCGCGTGGCGCTGGTGACAGATGGGCGCATGTCGGGCGCCTCTGGCAAAGTACCCTCTGCCATCCATCTCAGCCCTGAAGCCGCCGTTGGAGGGCCAATTTCAAAACTGCGTGATGGTGATATGATCCGGCTAGATGCGCGCAGCGGTGCGCTTATGGTTCTAGAGCCCGATTTTGAAAACCGACCCGTTCAAACCGCAGATTTGACAGGAAATCATCATGGAACAGGGCGCGAGTTGTTTGATATGTTCCGAAATAATGTGGGCTTGGCAACCGCCGGCGCAGGCATTGTGGTATAATAAAATTCAAGGAGGCGGTTTTGACACCATGCACAGCCAGTAAAATCACATCAGACTTCTGTAAAATGGCCCCAGTTATGCCAGTCTTGGTGGTAGAAGATGTTGCCGTAGCGCGTCCGTTGGCAGAAGCCTTAATTGCCGGTGGCTTATCAGTGCTCGAGGTCACGCTAAGAACCCCAGCAGCGCTTGACGTAATTAACGAAATGGCAAAAGTGCTCGGCGCTACTGTCGGAGCTGGAACATTGCTCAGCCCCAAAGATGTTGCCGCCGCTCGCCAAGCTGGGGCAAAATTTGGCGTAACCCCAGGCTCAACAGATCGGTTGCTTGGAGCTTGTGAAGCAGAAGACCTACCCGTATTGCCAGGAGCGGCCACTGCAAGCGAAGTTTTAAGTTTGCTTGAACGCGGATATACGGTGCAGAAATTCTTCCCTGCTGAAGCAAATGGCGGCCCCAGCGCGCTTAAAGCAATAGGCGCGCCTTTGCCAGAAGCGATGTTTTGCCCCACTGGCGGTGTAACCCCACAAAATGCAAGAAGATATCTGAGTTTGCAAAACACGCTTTGCGTTGGCGGCAGCTGGGTTGCGCCGAAAGCGCTGATCGAGGCAGGTAAATGGGATGATATCGAGACCTTAGCACGGGCAGCTTGTCAGCTCGTATAACCCTGGCATCATCTCTGATTCTGGCCGCGTGAATTTAGTATTTTGCAGATTTTGAATCAAACATGCCCCCTGCAGATTTAGAGGGCCCTTTCGGCCGCCCGCCTGCGCCAGCCGCCGCGGCGCCGCGGCGGTTCCGCCTTTTGCAAACCCAGCTTTAAAGTTTCCGTCATTGGATGTGTTTGGCTGAAGCTCTCATATTTATCCAAAAGCTGCCTTAAGATATCTCGCGTATCCTCTTGGCTTGGGATCGTAAGTGCCCAATCCAAAAAAATGCTGCGGCATTCTGCGGCGCTTATATCTTTTATATTATACGCCTCACGGATCAGGGCTTTTGGGTCTAGCGCATCACCTTTCATGATCACTCTCCTGTAAAACCGGCAGAACTTGCGTCAAAATAGCATCTACTACTTGTCTATGATGTTTTATCTGGCTTTGTAAATCTTCAAAATCTTTTGTCCCAGAAACGCGGAATAAGAGCGCCGAGTCACGGCTGCCCATCGCGTTGAGGTTCAGCGTGTCATCCGATAAAAATTTTGACACCAATCGGCATGGGAACAAAAAATTATGCGCAGCAATCAAGCAGGCCAAATCAGCTGCATTAATAATGCCAAGGTGCTGCAAACTGGTTAGTCCGCTCCGCGTATCGCGCTTCACCGAGGCCCCTAAAAGCAACCCAAGATGTGACAGCAATTCAATATCGAGCAACCCCCCTCTGCCGAGCTTGAAATGCCAACTCGATTTTTCTGCCCAAGCACTAAGCAAGCGCGCGCGCATTTTCGACAAACCGCGCAAACACTTATCTCGATCCGCCTGCCGAAGCGTGGCCAACCGAAACCCCTCAAAATCAGAGCACAAACTGTCGCATCCCGTCACCGGTCGTGCTTGCGTTAGCGCCAAATGTTCCCAAACCCAAGCTTCCTTTTGCTGATAGGCTTTAAACGCAGACCATGAGGTGGCAACAGGCCCTTGATTGCCCGAAGGACGCAATCGCATATCTACGTTATAAAGCCGGCCCTCTGCCATGGGTGCCGTTAACGCAGTGATGACAGATTGCGTTAAGCGCGCATAATAACTGCGTGATTGCAAAGATTTCGGCCCGATCGAGACTTCCTGCCCTGCATCGTCATAAAGAAGAATCACATCAAGATCTGAATTTGAATGCAACCGCCGCGCGCCCAAAGACCCCATTGCAATCAAAGCCGCCCCGCGCCCCGGAGGTGGGCCATATTTGCGCGAAAATTCAGCACAAATCTCTGGCCATAAGGCGGCTAAGGCTGCCTCGGCCAAATCTGCATATTCTCGGGCTGTTTGCTCGACGGATGTCAGATCTCGCAGCAAATGAACGCCAATTCGAAAATGCCATTCCTTTACCCATCTGCGCGTCATATCCAGCTTGGTTTCATAATCTGATGTCGTTTGCAGCAGCTTAGAGAGGTCTTTCATTAACGTTTCAGACCCGGGCCAAGAATCCCAAAAAGAACCACCAATCACCGCATCAAAGACCTTAGCATTCCGCGCCAAATATTCGGCCAAATGATCCGAGGTGCCCACGATATCGACCAACAGATCAATCAATTGAGGGTTGGCTTCAAACAAAGAAAACAGCTGCACTCCCGCAGGAAGGCCGCTCAAAAACCGATCAAAAGCCAAAACAGCCTCTTTGGTCTTATCCGTATGCTTAAGCCGCTTTAGAATTTCCGGCTGTAACCGCATAAATATCGTATAGGCTCTTTCCGAACGCAGCGCCGGATAGGTTGGCCATTTGTCCAATATTTCTGAAAACTCAGGCGCCTCGATTGGTACATCGCTTGAGGCAGGCCCAAAAAAAGCTTCGGTTATTTGATGAACCGATGTCAGCCGCGCGAATATTTCCGATTTCAACGCATCTGCGCTGCGCGACATCAACGCCGCTAAGCGTTCAAATTCCACTTCCGATGCGGGCAAACTATGCGTTTGAGCATCATTGATCATTTGCAAGCGATGCTCGAGCACCCGATGCGCCTGATAATGCTCTGTAAGCTGCGATTTGGTTAAAGGATCAATCCAACCTTTTAGACAGAGCGCTGCAAGGCTTTGCTGCGTTCCACGCAACCGCAGATCAGGGTCTCGCCCGCCCGCAATCAATTGCCTCGTTTGCGTAAAAAATTCAATTTCGCGAATTCCGCCCCGACCAAGTTTAATATTGTGTTTGGGCAGCGTAATCGCCCCCGTCACGTCGGTTTTACGTCGGATTTGCAAGCGAATATTATGCGCATCTTCAATGGCCGCAAAGTCTAAATATTTCCGCCATACAAACGGTTCCATTTTTTGGAGGAACCGCGCCCCAGCTTGCAAATCCCCAGCGATCACCCGCGCTTTGATGAAGGCACTGCGCTCCCACGTGCGCCCGCGGCTTTCATAGTAATGTTCGGCCGCCTCGACCCCCATACAAACTGGTGTCACAGACGGGTCTGGCCGCAAACGCAAATCGGTTCGAAACACATAGCCCTCGGCCGTGATATCGTTCAAAAGTGCCACCATATTCTTGGTTGCGCGAATAAAGCCGGCGCGGGCCTCGAAAACATCCACCGAGGCAAAATAGCTTTCATCAAAAAAACAAATCAGATCTATATCAGAGGAATAATTCAGCTCATTGGCGCCAAGCTTTCCCATAGCCAAAACGAACATACCCAATTCTGCCGGATCCGTCTCAGGCTTGCGCATGGGGATTTTGCCGCGTTGCAACTGAACTTTAAGCGCATGGTTTAAACTCATTTGACAGGCGAGATCGGCAAATTTGCTTAGCGCCGCGGTAACCTCTTCAAGCGCCCATACGCCCGCCAAATCGCATAAAGCCGTCCAAAGCGCGACGCGCCTCTTGGCGCGTCTAAGCGCGCTCATCAGGTCGCTATCGGCTGTCGCTTTCAAATCCGAAAACTCAACCTTTAACGCGGCGTCGGGCTGCGCAAATGCGCCCCGTAGCCACTGATGCTCTTTTTCAATCAACCCCTTCAAATAGGGGCTTGAGCCTGCAACCGCGGCCACAAAATCTTGAATTTCTTCTCCATCCGCCGCAAAGAACTGACGTGCTTCATACCCATGATCCGCAGAAAATGGCCTTGGAATGTGCTGCATCAAATGAGAAAAGTGCATAGCAACAACCTGCGCCTTGTTACCGATTAGGTCAATGGTAAGCTTAACTCTAAAACCAAAAGCTAAGACGCGGATCATTGATAATACGCGGATAATTTGCTAAACAGCAAATATGCGTCATACCTTGCCCATTGCCCCGCAGTTTTATGTGACTGCACAGCAACCCTGCCCCTATTTGGAAGGGCGGCAGGAACGCAAGCTCTTCACCTCGTTGCACGGAGATGACGCGCAGCGGTTGAATGACAAATTATCGCATCAAGGGTTTCGACGGTCTCAGAACGTTCTGTATCGCCCGTCTTGCACCGAATGCACCGCATGTTTATCGGCGCGCATCGACGTTCAAAAGTTTGAACTGAGCAAAAGCCAAAAGCGCGTGGTTAATCGCAATAAGACCCTAAAACGTGAAGTAAATTCGCCTTGGGCAACAGAAGACCAGTATGAATTGTTCCGCAAATATCTGGGTGCGCGCCATGCCCGCGGCGGCATGGCCGATATGGATGTTTTTGAATTTGCGGCAATGATCGAGGAAACCCCCATTCGTACGCGGGTTGCCGAATATACATTGGGGCAAGATTTGATTGCTGTCTCCCTCACCGATCTGATCGATGATGGATTGAGCATGGTCTATTCGTTTTATGATCCCAGCTTTACAAAAAGTTCGATTGGCACCTATTTAATATTGGATCATATTGCTTTGGCGAAAGAGGCGGATATTCCTTATGTCTATCTGGGCTATTGGGTGCCCGGAAGCCCAAAAATGGGCTATAAAGCGCGTTTTTCCGGCCTTGAAATTTATCTTAACAAAACCTGGACACCGCTGGGGGATCCCGGCTCCTTCTCAGCCGATCTTCATCCTTTGAGTTCCGAGCCAATCGCTGAACAAGTGGCCAGCATCGCGCTGCCCGATAGCAAACCGGTGGGGCCATAATTAATCAGAGCTGCAGGCCTAGACCTTCGCCCCTGTATATCCTATATGTTTAGTCAGGAAATAAACGGAAGAGTTAATGACCGACGCATCGCCCCCTATGGAAGGCACGCCTTTGATCGCCCCTTCAAGCACAGATCACCCGCTATATGATGGGGTTGTTGAGGCCTGTAAAACCGTTTTTGACCCTGAAATACCAGTGAATATTTACGACCTTGGGCTGATATACACCGTGGATATTGACGCGGAGAATGCGGTCAAAATCAAGATGTCCTTAACTGCGCCTGGATGCCCCGTTGCGGGTGAGATGCCTGGATGGGTTGCCGAAGCGGTCGAGCCGATGGCGGGTGTGAAAGAGGTGGATGTTGAAATTGTCTGGGAACCGCCTTGGGGTATGGATATGATGAGCGATGAAGCCAGATTAGAACTTGGGTTTATGTAACCCGTAATTAGGACTGATAAAATGTTCTCAATGCCTGGAAAGCAAGCTGTCACTTTAACGCAAAAAGCGGTGAAGCAAATCAACGCCTTGATGGAGCAAAATGGCCATTATGGGTTGCGCTTGGGCGTTAAAAAGGGCGGCTGCGCGGGCATGGAATACACGCTAGATTACGTCGACGAAGTAGCCCAACACGACGAGGTGATCGAGCAAGATGGCGCGCGGGTGCTGATCGCTCCAATGGCGCAGATGTTTTTGTTTGGAACTGAAATCGATTATGAAGTCTCCCTGTTGGAAGCTGGTTTTAAATTCAAGAACCCAAACGTCACCGAATCTTGCGGATGCGGGGAATCGATCAAATTCGCAGAAATGTAATCAGCTCTTTTTGAGGTGCCGATAGGTTTCGCTAAAGCGTTTTTGCAAGTGTTCACCCGCTAGAATAGGTTGGCTTGCCCCCTCTGGCGCCACATTTGTATCATGGTTGGGATTGAAAAATAACGGAATGGATAACCGCTCCTGCGAACCTCCGCGCACCCGGTGCAAAGTTGCTTTAACTTCTCCTCCGGTCCAAAACTCAAGCATTTCACCGAAGTTTATAATAAATTCGCCAGGGGGCACTTGCACGGCTTGCCATTTGCCTTCGGGCAGTTGCACCTCTAAGCCTTGCTGACCATCAGTGGCCAGAAATGTCAGACATCCATAATCGGTATGCTCTGCAATTCCAAAATCTTTATCCCCGCTATCCAAAGGCCTTTTTGGATAAAAATTTCCCCGAAGCAGCGCCATAGGTTTATTAAATTTATCGTTAAAAAATGCAGGATCGCGCCCATTTCCCGCCGCAATAGCTTGCAAAATAATCAGGGATATAGCACGCGCACGTACAAAATACGCCATAATATCAACATCGAACATTGCAGGGGTTTTCGGCCATTGATTTGGGGCATAAACGCCAAGCCCACACAAACTATCGCTTTCATCAAGCGCTATCCCGCAATCAAATACTTCTTTATAATCAGGGTTGGCGTCGGCGCTGACTTGCTCTGCTCCCGGAGCGCCCCAACCGCGGTTTGCGCCAGTAACCGCCATATTAACCGCCTGTTTTTCGGCATTGGGGCCTTTGAAAAAAGCTTTATAAACGTCAAGCAGTCGCAAAACATCTTCGCGGCTGATCCCCGTATTATATACGGTTAAAAACCCCACCTCTTTCGCAGCCGCCTTTAACGCATGCAAGGCCGCCCGGTCCTGCCGCTTTAAATCCAAAAAATCCAGTCGAGGAACCATGCGCCTTTCCAAACTAATTTGCGATTAGCGCCAGCGTGCCCGACCAAAAAATGTCCGCAGCGCTCTTTACAGGCGTGGCTTCCTTGAAGGCCCGCCTGTTGCTGTTTAAGATAGCTGAAACAGAGTCACAAGATTGAAAAGAGAACCGGATGATCAAAAAAATGGCCGCAGGCAATTGGAAAATGAATGGAATGCTGGACAGCCTAAAGGAAATTGAACGCCTTCAGGCAGCGCATTCAAATTCCAAGATCGATATTGTGATTTGCCCTCCGGTTCCGCTTCTTTTACCAGCAAGAAAGAAAGCGCCTGATCTTTTGATCGGCGCACAAGATTGCCATCAAGAGGTCTCTGGGGCGCATACCGGCGATATCTCTGCGAGCCTATTGAAAGACATTGGTGTTGCAGCAGTGATCATTGGTCATTCTGAGCGCCGTCAGGCGCATGCTGAAAGCAGCGCTTTGATTAAAGAAAAAGCAACCGCTGCCCTCAATGCAGGTTTAACCGCGATTATTTGTATCGGAGAAACGCTTGAGCAGCGTCAGGCAGAAGAAACGCTGACAGTTTTGAAAGACCAGCTCGAAAAATCGCTTCCAGAAACCGCCACAGCGCACAATACCGTGGTGGCTTATGAACCTGTCTGGGCAATTGGCACCGGACTCGTGGCGGAACCGGCGCAGATCGAAGAAGCACATCGCTTTTGCCGCGCTCAAATCACTAAGCAACTGGGTACAAAAGCAGCCAGTATGCGCCTGCTCTATGGCGGCTCGGTCAAAGCCGCAAACGCCGCCGAGATTTTTAAGATTGATTGTGTAGATGGCGCTTTGGTGGGTGGAGCCAGTCTACGCTTTGAAGATTTCTCACCAATTATCGAAGCGTTGGAAATGGCTTAAACAAACCTTAAATTTGGTGCATGAATAATCTAGCCGCGCCATTTGTGAACGGGCGCGGTTTTACATTATTTTGTTATAATCTCGGGGCCCATAAAGGTGTTTGGCAACCAAGTCGACAAAACCGGCACATAGGTCACCAAAATCAAAAAGACGAACAGCACGGCAAGAAAAGGCAAAGCGGCTTTCACCACCCGCATCATGGGCATGCCAGCGACACCAGAGGTCACAAATAGGTTTAGGCCCACCGGCGGTGTAATCATGCCAATTTCCATATTTACAACCATGATGATGCCCAAATGAATTGGATCTATCCCCAATTCCATTGCGATTGGAAAAACCAATGGCGCGACGATCACGATCAGGCCAGAGGGCTCCATAAACTGGCCGCCAATCAGCAAAATTATATTGACCACAACCAGAAACATGATCGGCCCAAACCCTGCAGACAGCATGCTACTGGCAATTTGTTGGGGAATTTGTTCATCGGTCAGCACATGTTTTAAAATCAAAGCATTGGCGATGATGAACATTAACGTAATGGTTAACTTACCCGCTTGAAACAACGCATCGCGCGTATCGCGATGCACAAAAGCGGTGAGCAATGCCTGTGGCTTGCGCCAAATAGGTATATTGGGCTGCCCCTCTGGCGTCGCCAAAGGGCCCATATCGCGGTAGATAAAGGTGGCAACCAAAAACGCGTATACCGCAGCCACTGCCGCCGCCTCGGTGGGCGTGAAAATGCCGCCATAAATGCCCCCAAGAATGATAACGATGAGAAACAAGCCCCAAATCGCATCCAGCCCCGAGGCGAACACTTCTTGCCAGCCTAGCCATTCACCCTTTGGCAGGTTTCGGATTTTGGCGATCACATAAATCGTCACCATCAGCATGGTCCCCGCCAACAGCCCCGGAATCACGCCCGCAAGGAACATCCGCCCCACCGAGACATCAGTCGCAGAGGCATAAACCACCATAACGATTGACGGTGGGATCAAAATTCCCAAAGTTCCCGCATTCGCGATCACGCCCGCGGCGAAATCTTTGGAATAGCCAACCTGCCGCATCCCCGCGATCACAATTGTGCCGATCGCCACCACCGTTGCAGGCGAAGATCCAGAAAGCGCCGCGAACAGCATACAAGCAAAAACGCCCGCGATCGCGAGCCCTCCCGGAAAATGCCCGACAATTGCGATTGAAAACCGGATGATGCGTTTCGCAACGCCGCCCGTCGACATAAAGGAGGAGGCAAGAATAAAGAACGGAATTGCCAAAAGTGTATAATGCCCAGCCATCGCTTGGAAAAATGTTTGCGCGATTGATGCCAGCGACGTGTCACTGAGCACCAATAAGAAGGTTATCGAGGATAATCCAAGCGCGACAGCGATAGGCGTGCCGATCAGCAGCATCGCAACGATCATGAAAAAGAGAGCGGCAACCTCCATGGGCTATTCCTCTTTTGCCGCATGTTTGAGCTCTTCCACCTCTTGCTCAACCTCGTGGCTGACGATCAATCCACGCGCGCCCCCACGCGACACAGCCAGCCCAACTTCAATAAATCTATAGAGCAACAAAGCCGCCCCCACGGGCAGCATGGCATAAGGAATGAAGCGGGGAAGTTTCTCATAGGTCTCGCCTTCGTTCATCAGGGGCTCGATCCAACGTAGAAATTCGGGGAAAGGAATATCAATCACCTCATACCAAGCCCGATAAGAGGTGCGCCGCATGTCTTCAAATCCCGTGGGAAACCATCTACCCGTGGTTTGCGGCAAATTTGCAAAGTTCGCCCAATAATCCCACGCGCCTTTCAACAACAAAGTGGCGTAAATCACACAGAAGACCACTGACGCGAACACCAAAATCCGGCGCAACCGGCCAGAGGTGATGTTAAGCACAGCATCCACGCCCAAATGCGCAGAGGTTTTCACCGCATAGCTGACGCCGAATAAGATCAACCAAGCAAATAAAAACGTGACCAACTCCAGCCCCCAAATCAACCCCGTGTTGAACCCATAGCGCAGCACAACGTTGATAAATGTGACAACCACCATCGCCGCCAACAGAACCGCAATCACTGTTTCTTCTAATTCATCAATAAATCTGCGGGCAATTTGCTTTTCCGGTTCGGCCATGAGACTGCTCTTTACTTATTCTGCCGCGGAGATTCTGGCCCAAATAATTTGGGCCAGAGACTTCTTAAATGGGTTGCGCTTAATGCTTGGCGTTTATCGCTTGGGCTGCATCAATATTGTCTTGCCCAACATCACCGCGGAATTGCTCCCACACGGGCTTCATTGCGGCCACCCAATTTTCGCGCTGGGCGGCGCTTAATTGACGCACAACACCACCCGCAGCGATAATTTCCTGCTTCGCAGCCTCATTCACGGCGGTTGATTCTGAATTCCGCGCCTCGGTCACTTCAGCAATGATTTTACTCAGCTGGTCGCGAATTTCACCATCAAGCCCATCCCACCAATCTGTTGAGGTGACCAAAAGGTAATCGATAATACCGTGATTGGTTTCTGTTGTCCCATCCTGCACTTCAAAAAACTTTTTGCCGTAGATATTTGACCAGGTGTTTTCCTGCCCATCCACAACGCCGGTTTGCAGCGCACCATATACTTCAGAGAAGGCCATCGGCTGAGGGGATCCCCCCAAAGCGGCCATTTGCGCCTTTAACACCTCTGAATTTTGAACCCGGAATTTGAGGCCATTGGCATCAGTTGGGTTATTCAGCGGTTTATTTGCCGACATTTGCTTCATACCATTATGCCAAAACGCCAATCCAAGCAAACCACGGCGAGTCATGCTTTCCTTCATAGATTGACCCGTTTCGCTATTTTGAAACTCGTCCACAGCGTTTACGTTTTTGAACATGAATGGCAGATCAAAAATCCGAAACACTTTTGTAAATTGCTCAAATTTTGAAAGGGATGGCGCAGCCATTTGCACATCACCTTGCAACATTGCTTCCAAAACTTGGTCGTCATTATACAAGGTCGAGTTTGGAAACACCTCCATACAGGCTTTGCCATTCATCTCATCATTGACGCGGCTTTGCAGCAGCGTCGCGGCAATACCTTTCGGGTGTTTATCGGTATTTGTCACATGGCTGAGCTTGATGACAATTTCCCCGTCATCACAAGCGGCAAAAGCACTGGATGCTGAGGCAGTTAAGGCCATCGCAGTGACGGCAGCGGTAATAAGTTTCATCTGATTTCCTCCCAAATATGACAATACCCTGACGGGCGATGCCTAGAAAGTAATATTCTGACTGCAGTTGCAAGAGACATTATTGTCACGGCCCCTACATTATCAACGGATCAACCGTTTTCCTGTCATTCGAAAAACCCATGTCCGACTTTCTGTATTTTGAGCAATGAGGGTTTCTGCATCAAAGGCCGCTCCCTAAAGAGAACACAAAAAACCGCCATTTAAACTTAACAGGTTTGGAAGTGAAAATCGCAAAAGAAGATGCAGCAAATTTTTAAAGATGGGAAAGACAGACGCTTTTCAGGCCGGCGCACAGGCTCAACTCGAAAAACCGTTCGGACAGTGAAATGCCCCCTTACCGGCAGGCCTTACCCGATATATTTTGATCAAAAGAGTCTTTTTGTCGCCGGTAAACATCTCGCAATACGCAACCGCATCAGGTAGGCTGAAAGCGCATTAAGGATATCGCTATGCAAATACTCGAACAATCCCCCACCGATTTTACGTTTGTTCAAAACCCCTACCCTTTTTATGAAAGCGCGCGGCGCCTACAGCAGCCGGTATTTTGGCGCGATTACAACATGGCCAGCTTTTTTGATCATCAAAGCGTGATGTCCTTGCTGAAAGATCGCCGCTTTGTCAGAGAATGCCCAAAAGATTTGGCCCAACCCACGCCGAAGCATCTTGCCCCTTTTTATAAGCTGGAAGAAAATTCCATGCTTGAGCTGGAACCCCCGCGCCATAGCCGTTTGCGCGGGCTTGTGTTGCGGGCCTTTACGTCGCGACGCATTGCCTCGCTAGAACCCGAGATCAAACAGCTATGCCATAGTTTGATCGACGATTTTAAATCCTCAGAAATTGATCTGTTAGAGGCCTATGCAAAGCCCCTTCCAGTGATAATAATCGCGCGGCTCCTTGGCGTTCCTGAAAGCATGGCAGATGACTTGCTGGGCTGGTCGAATGATATGGTGATGATGTATCAAGCGCGGCGCAGCAAAACACTGGAAGCGCGTGCGGTTGCTGCCAGCCAGGCTTTTTCAGATTTCATGCGCTCTTTTATCGAAGAACGGCGCACGCGGCCTGCGGATGATTTAATCACCCACTTGATTGCCGCCGAAGAAGAGGGTCAACGTTTAACAACCGATGAAATGATCACCACCTGCATTCTTTTGCTAAACGCCGGTCACGAGGCCACGGTACATACAATGGGAAATGGGGTAAAAACACTTCTTGAAACCGCGGTGCCCGAAAGCTGTTTGGCGCCAAAACATATTGACGGCACGGTTGAAGAGATTTTGCGATTTGATCCGCCGCTGCATATGTTCACACGCTATGCAAATGCAGATCTTACAGTTCAAGGTCATGCGCTTAAGCGCGGAGATCAAATCGCATTAATCCTGGGCGCCGCGGGGCGCGATCCAGCCAATTGGAGCGATCCGGATGTTTTCAACCCGACGCGAAAAGTGCAAACAAACGCAGCCTTTGGGGCAGGCATCCATTTCTGTTTGGGCGCCGCGCTGGCGCGTTTGGAATTACGCACGGCTTTACCGATTGTTTTTGAACGCTGCCCGCAGATGCAACTGGCCAGATCCCCCTGTTATGCTGATGTTTACCATTTCCATGGGTTACAAAACCTTTTCGTGAAAACCGGGCTTTAAAGCGGCAACATCCTGGTGGATTTTATCTCCTCCATTGACAGCAAAGCAGTCACGTTATGCACTTTCACTTCGGAAATCAGTCGTTGATAAAAAGCATCATAGGCGCGGGCGTTTTTCACCCGCACTTTTAAAATATAATCAATATCACCCGCAAGCCGATGCGCCTCTTGCACTTCCGGGTGATTTTGCAACGCTTTTAAAAACCTTGCCTGCCACGCTGCGTCATGCTCACTGGTGCGGATCAAAACAAAAAAACAGGCCTCGAAACCAAGTGCTTCTGCATTTAACTCAACCGTTTGACGCCCAATCAAACCAAGCGATCGCATTTTTCGGATACGATTCCACACAGGAGTCTTGGATGAGCTGACTTTTCCAGCAATTTCATCCAAAGACTGACCCGCATCCGATTGAAGCTCTGCAAGAATTTTTCGATCTGTCTCATCCAAGCGCGCCATGATTTCACTCCTATCCCGTTTGCTAAAAGGTAATTCCAAAAATTACCCCATTTGAAAATATTATTCTTATTTTTTTGACAATATAGCCAAAACTCAGAATTATTTACTATATAGGGATAGGTAAATCAAACAGGAAACGCCTCATGGATCATTTCCCAATCTTCTTAGCTGTGGCCGGAAGACGCATCATCCTATCTGGCGGCGGCGATGCTGCGATCGCCAAGTTGCGGCTCTTATTCAAAACGACGGCGCATATCACTGTCTTTGCAAAAGATCCTTTACCTGAAATCTTGCATTGGGAAAAAAACGGCAAACTGGCTTTGGTGAGGCGGAGGCTTGAAACCGGCGATGCGCTTTGTGCGGCGCTGTTTTATGCCGCAAATGAAGACGCGCAAGAAGATAGGCGCGTGGCCAAACTCGCCCATGAGGCCGGCGCTTTGGTAAATATCGTTGATAACCTGCAAGACAGCCAATTTATCACACCCGCAATCGTGGATCGTGATCCCGTAACGGTTGCGATTGGCACCGAAGGCGCGGCGCCTGTCTTGGCGCGCGCAATCAAGGCTGATTTAGAACAAAGACTACCTGCACAGATTGGCGTTTTGGCGCGGATTGCAAAATCCTTTCGAAAAAATGTGAATGCCTTGCCAATGGGCCGCGCGCGGCGTCGCTTTTGGAGCGAATTTTACTTCAACACCGGCCCAAGAGCCTTGGATAAAAGCGGTGAAGCTGGCATAGGCAACGCTTTGTCAAACTTGCTTGCGACGCATGTCAAAAAAGCCGCCCCAACGGGGCATGTGATTTTCGTTGGAGCTGGGCCAGGTGACCCAGAGCTTTTAACGTTGAAAGCCTGCAAAGCTTTGGATCGCGCTGATGTTGTGCTCTATGATCGCTTGGTCGGCGAGCCAATTTTAGAATTGGCCAGACGCGAGGCGCAGTTGATTGACGTTGGGAAAACAGGGTTTGGGGCCTCAACCCCGCAGTACAAAATCAACGCCCTCTTGCTCAAACATAGCCAGAATGGTCAAATTGTGGTGCGTTTAAAGGGCGGTGACGCAACAATTTTTGGCCGCCTTGATGAAGAAATCGACGCCTGCGAGGCCGCACAAATCGAATGGAGCATTGTGCCAGGTATCACGGCGGCCTCGGCTGCCGTCGCCGCGATCGGACAATCGCTGACGCGCCGCCAACGCAACGCCTCAGTCAGGTTTTTAACTGGCCACGATATGCACGGGTTTCACGAGCAAGATTGGCAAGCTTTGGCGAAAACGAACACGGTTGCAGCGATTTATATGGGAAAAAAATCCGCGCGGTTTATCCAAGGCCGGCTTTTGATGAATGGGGCGGATCCAAAGACACCGGTAAGCATCGTAGAATACGCCTCGCGGCCCAGTCAACGGATAATTGAAGCGCGCTTGGATAATTTGGCTGAAACCTTGCGAGCGCAGACCGTATCGGGGCCCGCGCTTACCTTATTCGGTCTGGCCGCGCGAAAAGCAGCTTTGCAGATCGAAAACCACCACGAGAAAGTGAGTGCCTGATGCCCAGAAAATCTTACATTAAGGTAATCACCGCAAATGCGCTTTTGAGCGGGGATGTGATCTATCTTAACGCCAATGGGGGTTGGACGCGGCAGCATTTAAACGCCAAAATATTCCACGAACAAAAGGATGCACAAGCTGCTTTAGATGCAGCCACGGCTCAGACATCTCACGTGGTGGGCGCCTATCTGGCAGAGTTCATAGACGAAGACGCAGGTCCAAAGCCGGCTCATTTTCGAGAGGCATTTCGCACCAAGGGGCCTGGAAATTATTTCCACGGCAAACAAGCAGAGGCAAAAAATGTATCAGTATAATGGGTTTGACACCGCCTTTTTAAAACAAAGAAACCTTCAATTTCGCGATCAAGTGCAGCGGCGTATCAGTGGCGCGCTCAGCGAAGAAGAATTCAAACCACTGCGCTTGATGAATGGGCTATATTTGCAGCTTCACGCCTATATGCTGCGCGTGGCTATTCCATATGGAACTTTAAACAGCGCGCAAATGACAGCTTTGGCCTCGATCGCGGAAAAATGGGATAAAGGCTATGGTCATTTCACAACCCGTCAAAACATCCAGTTTAATTGGCCCAAATTGCAGGATGTTCCCGATATCTTAGATGCATTGTCAGAAGTAGACATGCATGCCATCCAAACCAGTGGCAATACAATTCGCAACGTCACTGCAGATCATTTTGCGGGCGCCGCAGCGGATGAAATTGAAGACCCGCGCCCCTATGCCGAGCTGCTTCGACAATGGTCAACAGACCACCCCGAATTTCAATTTATGCCGCGCAAATTCAAAATTGCGGTGAGCGGCAGCGCAAAAGACCGCGCAGTCACGCGCGCGCATGATATTGGCTTGCTTCTCAAAAAAAGAGGTGCAGAAGTTGGCTTCGAGGTGACTATAGGCGGGGGATTAGGTCGAACCCCGATGATTGGCAAAACCCTCTGCGACTTGTTACCAAAAAGTGATCTGTTACCCTATGTTGAGGCCATCGTCAGCGTTTGGAACCTTTTGGGACGCCGCGATAACAAGTATAAATCGCGCATAAAAATTACAGTACATGAAAATGGGTTGCAAGAAATTCAACGTCTTGTCGCAAAACGGTTTTCTGAACTTCGCCCACAGTTTAAAGGGCAGGATCAAACACTTCTAAACGCTTTGAAAAACGCTTTCAAAGCCCCCGCTTGGATCGACGCTCCAACCGCCACATTTCACGAAAATTACGCAAAATATCCAAATTTTAAGTCCTGGGTGGATATCAATACCAGCCCGCATCGCAACAATGATTACGCAATAGCAACTGTCAGCCTTAAAACTCCGGGGCAGACGCCAGGCGATGCCAGCAGCGCGCAAATGCGCGTAATCGCAGATCTGGCCAAATCCTATAGTCATGATGAGCTTAGGATAAGCCATGCGCAGAATATTGTTCTGCCCCACGTGCATAAAAGCCATCTTTTCGCGGTCTTTAACGGCCTTTATCCAGCCGGGTTGGCAACTGCCAATGCGGGATTGATCTCAGACATCATTGCCTGTCCGGGCATGGATTATTGCGCTTTGGCAACCGCCCGCTCTATCCCCATTGCACAAGAGATCGCGCTGCGTTTCAAGGCGTTAAAATTAGAGCATGATATCGGTCCGCTGCAAATCAAAATATCGGGCTGTATAAACGCCTGCGGACATCATCACGTCGGGCATATTGGGATATTGGGGTTGGATCGTGCAGGCGTTGAAAACTATCAAATCACGCTTGGCGGAGATGCCACAGAAACCGCTACGATCGGAGAACGTGCAGGCCCAGGGTTTGATGCGTCAACTATCGTTTCTGCGATTGAACGGGTGGTTTTTACCTATCTTGATCTACGCCTCTCCAATCGTGAAACCTTCCTCGAAACTTTTCGCAGAGTGGGCGCCCCGCCTTTCAAAGCAGCCCTTTATCCAGGCGGCAACGAAGGCAAAACCGCCGCTTGAAACCCTTAAACAGCTATAACAGAACCCGCCAGAAATGGCCCCTTAGAACGACAGGAACACTCACATGGATGTTATCGTAACGGATAACGGATTTTCAACCGATACATGGAGTGCTGAGACCACGCTCAGTATCTCCTCGGAAACAGATCCCGAAAACCTAACCCTACCCAATGACATTCAGCGGGTGGTGATCACCTTTCCTAATTTCGCTGATGGGCGCGGTTTTACGCTTGCTCGGTTGCTGCGGTTGCGCGGGTATAGCGGCGCCCTCAGGGCCAAAGGACCCATTATTTCTGACCAATACGCGATGGCGCGCAGATCGGGATTCGATGAAATTGCAATTTCGCAAGCTCAAGCCGTGCGTCAACCTGAACACGATTGGCTTTTCCGGTCAAATTGGACAGCCCACAGCTATCAATCGCGCTTGCAAGCAAGCGGCTAGAAAATTAATTCAAAACCCGCTAAACATGCTATCAACTGTAAACAAAATCTGACAGAGTGTATTATTTTGAACCAAGCTGCTGCTATAAAACCCACAAGATTGCCCGATGCGCAAACCGTTACCCATGTCAAACATTGGACAGACCGTTTGTTTTCATTTCGCGTAAAAAGACCACAAAGCCTGCGCTTTCGATCAGGCGAATTCGTCATGATTGGCCTTTTGAAAGAAGATGGAAAACCGCTCTTGCGGGCGTATTCTATCGCCTCGCCCTCTTGGGCCGAGGAGCTTGAATTTTACTCTATCAAAGTACAAGATGGGCCGCTGACCTCGCGGCTTCAGCATATCCAACCCGGGGATGAAATTATCCTGCGGCCAAAGCCGGTTGGAACGCTGGTGCATGATGCATTGCTTCCTGGAAAACGCCTATGGTTTTTCGCCACTGGAACCGGAATTGCGCCGTTTGCTTCTTTGGTCCGCGAACCTCAAACCTATGAAGATTATGATCAAATTATTCTAACGCACACTTGCCGAGACCGCGCAGAATTGACCTATGGCAGCGAATTGGTAAACGCGCTGGCAGACGATCCCTTAATCGGAGAGATGATCGGCGACAAGCTTACCTATTATCCGACGACCACGCGCGAACAAAGCCCAAAGATGGGGCGGATCACCGATTTGTTGGGAACTGGCGAATTACTGAGCGATCTTGGAATTGACTCGATTAACCCGAAGACAGACCGGGCAATGGTCTGTGGGTCACTGGGTCTGAACACCGATTTAAAAGCTATTTTGGAAAGCTACGGGCTTAAAGAAGGCGCCAATTCGGAACCGGCAGAATATGTTGTTGAAAAAGCGTTTGTCGGGTAATCGTGCGCGACGCGGCCTATTCTGCACTGAAACTGCATAATTGTTTGTCTTTCACGCAACAGAGCCACAAAACCCTATCTGGTTTTAGAAATAACGCTTGTCATGCGTGAGCGGTCTCGATATCGACCCCACTACGAACCATTAACAACATAAGGAATGAACCCATAGCTCGCAGACCTCACAACGCGCCACCATCGCGCGAAACCGGACCTCGCGTAAATGATCGCATAGACAGCTCGGAAATACGGCTCATTGGGCCCGAAGGTGAAAACGTAGGGGTGGTTACCCCCGCACGCGGCCAAGAACTTGCAGATCAAGTCGGTTTGGATTTGGTGGAAATTTCTCCCAATGCCAACCCACCCGTGTGCAAAATCATGGATTTTGGTAAATATAAATACGAGCAGCAAAAACGCGAATCCGAAGCCCGTAAAAAACAAAAAATTATCGAAATCAAGGAAATCAAATTTCGACCTGGAACAGATGTTCACGATTACGAAGTGAAAATGCGCAGCGTGTATAAATTTTTGGAAAACGGTGATAAGGTTAAGATCACCATGCGGTTCCGTGGACGTGAGATGGCGCATCAAAATCTGGGGCGTGAGCTTCTGGAACGGGTGGCGGATGATGTTAAAGAATTGGGCAAAGTAGAAAATATGCCGAAAATGGAAGGTCGTCAAATGACGATGATGATCGGTCCTGCCACAAAATAATCGCTGACGTACATTCAAATTTTTTTCAAAACCGGGGCTGTGCCTCGGTTTTTTATATTCAAAACCTGAAATGCCCGCGCAAGTTTGCGCGCGTTACCCCTCTGAACGCCGCCGAGGCTGGGGCCGGGTTGGAATTTCTTTCAACAAGCCCCCAATCGCCATTTCAGCAAAACTGCGGTCATCCAAAGTAACCCCGCAGGCAATCCGAGACAAAACCCAATCCGCCCCATTTAGCGCCGGAGACCGAACGCAACCAGGAAATCCAATCACCGGCTTGCCAGCGAGCGCGCCCAAAAATAAAAGATTTCCTGGATCAACCGGCATTCCAAATCGTTCAATGTTGCCCCCAGCTGCGCGCACGGCTTTCGGAGCGGTGTCATTAAGATCAGAGGTGGCAGAGCTGGTGAGCATCAATATAAGATCGCCCGAGGCATCTTTCAGCGCATTCGCCATCGCTCCGGTTTGATGAGGCGTCGTAACCACTTCCATTAGCGAAATATTTAAAGCGTCAAGCCGCTGCCTTATCGCTTCAACGCCCTTTTCGCCGGGTCCACCTTTCGAGACGCTCACAATCAAACTGGCAGAGCGCGCAACCGGCGGCAGTACTTTGATCGCCGCATGTGCCAGCTTGCAGGCAGCTTGTAGCTTGTCACTGGGCACGCCATAGCTGATGATTTTTACCGTTCCCACCAAGTTTCCGGTCGAAACCTGCTGATATTGGGGCAAGGTCGCCAAAGAAATCATTGAATCGATTGAATTGAGGGCGATCAATTTTTCAACGTTTTGACTGACCACGCCTACCGAGCTGGCAATTAGATTGACCCGTCCCGTGAAGGCCGCACCCAAACGCAAACCGGCCTGATCAGGATGAGGCACCAAGGCCTTTGCCAAAGCAACAGCCGCGGCATCTTCCGCAATATCACCCTTTTGCAATCGCGCCGCGCTGATATGCGTTATGCCGGCACGCGTTAATTCGTCAATATGATCTTTGTTCAGCCTCACGCCCTTGCGCAGCCGCCTGCCTAGCAGGCCAATAGAATGCGCAAGAATACAGCCTTCAGCGGCGCCAACAGGAAGCTCATCAAATACCATCAGAGCAACCGAAGCGCGGATATAATCTGAGCTAAAATCGACGCAGCGATCTCGGCGGGGGTAGCCGCCCCGATTGGCAGCCCCACGGGACCATGAATGCGATCAATTTGGGCCTGAGAAAACCCCAAGCTCAAAAATCGTTCAACGCGCGTATAATGCGTGCGCGTTGAGCCAAGGGCACCGATATAATAAGCATTTGAGGCTAAACCAACCTGCAGCGCCGGGTCATCAAGCTTTGGATCATGGGTCAACAGAACCAAAGCGCTGCGCGCTTCAAGCTGTAAATCACGTAACGCCTGATCTGGCCAATCCTCAATAATTTGGTGATTGGGAAACCGCTCAATCGACCCAAAGCTTCCCCGTGGATCAATTAGATAAACATCAAACCCGGCCAGCTCGGCCATCGGCACAAGCGCCTGCGCGATATGAACGGCCCCAACAATAATCAATCTTAACTTTGGATTATGAACCGAAACGAATGTAACACCATCGGGTTCAAATCCTGAACGGTCCAGCCGCATCCGCTCTTCATAACCGTGTGCGTGCAAGGCATTTGCGCCCGTTTCACAATTCACAGAATAGACCATTGGCTGACGCGCGGCGCGCGCGGCCACCAACTCGGCAAGCAAAGGCTCTGACAAGACAGCGCCCACAGGCTCTAGCAACACGCGGATCGTACCGCCGCAGGCCAATCCCACCGCAAACGCATCCCCGTCGCTAATCCCATATTCTAAAACCTTGATCTCTCCAGCGTTTAGCGCCTCTAAGGCCTCGAGCACAACGGCCCCTTCCACGCAGCCACCAGAAACCGAGCCCGCCATATCCCCCTGCCCGCTAATCGCCATTTGGCCGCCGATCCGCCGCGGCGCCGAGCCCCAAGTTTGAACAACCGTGGCGAGCACAGCCCCGCGCCCCTCTTGATGCCAGGCTAAGGCTTGCTCGGGGATCGCTTCAATTTGCTTTGCGCTATTGATTTCGGTCAACTTACACATCCTATTTTCAGCTTCACGCCATCGTTTTTAATATTCGAGTCTTCGCGCCCACATCATCTGGCGTTGAAACAACCTCAGCCAATTCCATCAAGGACGCAATAGAATGGCTGGTTCTAAGGCTATCAACATATGGCAAAATCGCGCGTATACCAGCAGCCTTTGCGCTAAATTGATCCCACCGTAACAAGGGGTTTAACCATATTAAACGCCGCGCGGTTCGTTGCAGGCGTCGCATTTCTTCTCCGAGATCCGCGCTTACATCACGCTCTAAACCATCGGTAATCAGCAGTACAACCGCCCCTTGGCCCAAAACTCGCCGCCCCCAATCCCGATTAAAAGCTTGCAAACAACTGGCAATGCGGGTTCCACCTTCCCAATCCTGCGCTTCAACACCCGCCGCTGCCAGTGCTGTATCCACATCAGATTTTTGCAAATGTCTTGAAATATTCGTTAAGCGCGTTCCAAATGTAAACCCGTGGACATGCGCCCAACCGCCCTGCTTTTGATTGCTCACCGCGTGTAAGAAATGCAAAACCATTCGACTATAACGACTCATGGATCCTGATATATCACAAAGAACAACCAAATTCGGCCAGCGGATACGTGGCTTTTGATAAGCGAGTTTGTGCAACTCGCCGCCTGAGCGTTGCGCCAAGCGCAAGCTGCCAGCCCTGTCTATCACGCTGCGCCTTGACGCGCGCTGCAAGCGCCGTGACAAAAGCGGACGTATAGGAAGCTCTAACCGCGCCAACATCGCCTTTGCCTCGGCAATTTCCTCAAGGTTCATTTGTTCAAAATCCATCGATTTCAATCGCTCTTCTGCAGAGGCTGTCAGCGCCCAATCCAGCTCAAGCATTGGCGCCTCGTCTTGCGACAGCGGCGTTTGGATTGGCGCTTGCGGTTGTTCGCCATCTAAAAGCGCTTCGGCAGCGCGTTTTTCAGCCGCAACCGAAGCAGTTTTCTCGGGTACCGCGCCGATTGAGGGTAACATCAGCGCCATCATATGCTCAAGATATTGCGGATCGCGCCAAAACAAACGGAACGTTTGATCAAACACCGCGCGAGAATCCGGCCGAGACACAAAGCAGGCATGCAAGGTCCAATAAAAATCTTGCTTTTGGGTAAAGCCCGCAGCAGAGACAGCCTCAATAGCATCGATCACCCGCCCTGTTCCAATCGCCAGACCCGCGCGCCGTAAGGCTCGCGCAAAATGCATGATATTCTGCGCCAATTTGGGGTCATCGGGCAAGTGTAAAGGATGGTACCGCGCCATTAGATCGCTATCGTTGAAACGCAAATGGAACGCGCGCTGCCATATATGGTCAGAAAACCATACCGGCAGTGCTGCGCGAAGATTAAGAAACGCGCCCGTATCATGCAGGGTTTAAACTTCTGCGCGCATCATCCAAAATCCGCTTGGCTTCTGACCCTTGCAGCTTTGAAATATCGTCTTGGTATTTTAAAATAGCACCCAGCGTATCTGCAATAACCTCCGGGCTCAAAGAGATACTATCCAGCGCCAATAAGCATTTGGCCCAGTCGATGGTTTCGGCGACGCCCGGCTTTTTAAACAAGTCCTCCTCCCGCAAGGCTTGAATAAAGGCCACAACTTCGCGGCTTAGATCAGCGGCAAGATCGGGAGCCTGCGCCTTTAATATCGCCAGTTCACGGTCAAAATCAGGATAATCTACCCAATGATACAGGCAGCGGCGCTTCAGCGCATCATGCACTTCACGGGTTCGGTTCGAGGTCACAATCACAATCGGCGGCTCAGGCGCTTTAATGCTGCCAAGCTCTGGAATGGTCACTTGGAAATCTGACAGAGCCTCAAGCAAAAATGCCTCAAAGGGTTCGTCAGTGCGGTCCAACTCATCAATCAACAAGATGGGGGGACCACGGTCATCGCCTTGCATGGCTTGTAACAGGGGGCGGGCGATCAAAAACTCTTCGGAAAACAATTCTTGCTTCAAGCCCCGTCGCTCAACGCCTCCGGTGGCTTCTGCAGTGCGAATGGCGATCATCTGCGCGGCAAAGTTCCATTCATAAACGGCAGAAGAAGCGTCTAATCCTTCATAGCATTGCAACCGAATTAGGTTGCGCCCAAGACAGGCTGCAAGCGCTTTGGCGATTTCAGTTTTACCCACCCCAGCTTCGCCTTCTAAAAACAAGGGGCGGCCCAATTTCAACGATAAAAACACCACTGTCGCCAAAGCACGCCCGCAGACATACCCACCAGCGTTCAACCGCTCTTGAACTTGATCAATCGACTCCACCGTAAAAACCCTTCCAGCCCCAGAACCAATAGCTGCATCACTAAGCACGAAGGTCAAGCCCCAAGGCGAGAAAGCGCATCTTCGTAATTGCCCCATAAACGGGCATGCATATAGAAAACTGTTTTAAAAACAGACCATAAAGGCTGTTTAAAAAATCGGACTATGATATCCGATGGCCCTAGAAACCCGCGCCGGATTTATGTTAGCAGATCGCTATGCATAAAACCCTTTCCCTTCCCCGCCCGGATGATTGGCACCTTCACCTGCGCGATGGCGCGATGATGGCGTCCGTTTTAGCCTCAAGCGCCGATCACTTTGACCGGGCCTTAATCATGCCCAATTTGGTGCCGCCAGTGGTCACAGGAGCAGAAGCTCAAGCCTATAAAACCCGAATAATGGCGCAGCTTCCCGAGAGATCGGATTTTTCGCCATTGATGACGCTTTATTTGACCGAAGCCACCGATCCCGAGGATCTGGCAAAAGCCTTTCAATCTGGGCTTATCAGCGCGGTAAAACTGTACCCGGCGGGTGCCACAACCAATTCAGCATCGGGCGTCACTGATTTTAACGCGGTTCAACCCGCTTTGGAAAAAATGGCTGAAATCGGGTGCCCGCTTTGCGTTCACGGAGAGGTAACAGATCCAGCTGTTGATATTTTTGATCGTGAAATGGTGTTTATAGATCGCGTGCTGGATCCGCTTCGACGTCAAAATCCAAATCTTAAGGTGGTTATGGAACATATCACCACGCAGCAAGGGGTAGACTATGTGAAATCTAGCGCCTCTGGCCTTGCCGCAACCATCACAACGCATCATCTGATGATCAACCGCAATCATATTCTGGCTGGCGGCATCAAACCCCATTATTATTGCCTGCCTGTCGCAAAACGCGAAGAACACCGTTTGGCGCTGCGCGCTGCGGCCACCAGTGGTGATAGCCGGTTTTTCCTTGGCACGGACAGCGCGCCGCATATTGATGCCGCAAAAGAAAGCGCTTGCGGATGCGCCGGATGCTTTACCGCCAGCGTAACAATGCCTTTGCTTGCGCATGTTTTCGAAGAAGAAAGTGCGCTGGACGCCTTGGCTAATTACACCTCATCCAATGGGGCGCTGTTTTACAATAAACCGAGGAACGAAAAAACGCTTACGCTTCAGAAAAGGTCCGAGCCGCTGCCGATAGAGCCGCAGTTACAAACCCCCGACGGGCCGGTCACTTTGTTCGACCCCGGCGTTCCAATCTTTTGGCATGTTGTGGCATAAACCTGCGTTAGCGCATTGCGCAAAAGCCTTGACTATCCATGCGTAAACACAAACCTATGAAAGTGTTCAAAGATGATCCCAAGTTCCTCCCCCAGCCCCGAAGAAATCGCACGATTAACAGCGCGCATGCTGCTTGAAGTGAAAGCGGTTCACTTCAACAGTGAAAACCCATTTATTCTGGCTTCGGGCTTGCCAAGCCCAACCTATATTGATTGTCGAAAACTGATCAGCTTTCCACGCATTCGCAGCAGCCTTATGGATTTCCTAACCGTAACGGTGATGCGAAATGTCGGATATGAGGCCTTTGATTCGGTGGCCGGTGGAGAAACCGCCGGAATTCCCTTTGCGGCCTTAATGGCCGAGCGGATGGCCCTTCCCATGACGTATATTCGCAAAAAACCAAAGGGCTATGGCAAAAATGCGCGCATCGAAGGGCTTATGAGCGAAGGGCAAAACGTTTTGTTGGTCGAAGATCTGACCACCGACGGGGGCAGCAAACTTAGCTTCGTTGACGCTATTCGCGACACCGGCGCGGCCTGTGCCCATACGGCGGTAATATTTTATTATGGGATATTCCAAGAAACCGAAAAAACGCTGTCAGATCATGGTGTTGGCCTTCACTATTTGTGCACTTGGTGGGATGTATTGCGCGAAGCCAAGGCCCAATCTGCTTTTGATTCAAAGACATTACTCGAAGTTGAACAGTTTCTCACCGACCCACGCGCTTGGCAAAACGCCCGCAAATCCACCTGAGCAGTCCCAGAAAATATGTCAAAGATCAAAGGACGCACCCCTACATTTGGGTGTCACCCTAGGATATCACCGCAATATGTGCTAGTGTGCCACTTATCCACAGAAATATACAATTTGCCCCCCGCCGCGCAATCAGGCAAATAACAAGCTCAAAGAGAGCGATGTGATGAATAAGATATCCGATATAAACAGCCAAGAGCCGGACCAAGAATCGCTGGATATTGCGCCCCATTCGATTGAAGCCGAGCAGCAGCTTCTGGGTGCAATTCTTACCAATAATGATATTTTCGACCGGATCGCCAGCATCGTAACACCCGAGCATTTTTACGATCCGGTACATGCACGGATATTCGAACTTGCCAGCGCACGTATCGCCAAAAATAATTTGGCCTCACCGGTTACGCTCGCAACGTTTTTACAAGATGATGAAGGTCTAAAAGAGCTAGGCGGCGCTGCATATTTGGCGCGGCTTGCCGCCTCAGCAGTGGCTGGATTTGCTGCGCGCGATTACGCCCAAATGATCTATGATTTAGCCATTCGGCGCAATTTAATTCAATTAGGTCAAGATATTTGTGCACGCGCCACAACGATGGATGAAAGCCAAGAGCCCGCGGATCAAATCGTCGTGGCCGAACAAGCGCTGTATAAGCTGGGTGAACAGGGTCAAGGCGAAAGCGGCTTTCAATCCTTTCTAAGAGCCGTCACCGCTGCCGTGGATGTGGCCAATAATGCCTATAAACGCGAAGGTGGATTAGCTGGCATCTCTACAGGATTGATTGATATGGATAAAAAGCTAGGCGGGCTTCATAAGTCTGACTTGTTAATCCTGGCTGGGCGCCCGTCGATGGGCAAAACCTCGCTTGCCACGAATGTCGCATTCAACATCGCCAAAGCCTATCAAAAGGGTCAATTGGCAGATGGCAGCGAGGGAACGCTGAATGGCGGTGTTGTTGGCTTTTTTAGCTTGGAGATGAGCGCTGAGCAGCTGGCTGCCCGTATTTTATCCGAGGCCTCCGAAGTGCCCTCTGAGCAAATTCGACGCGGCGATATGACAGAAACTGAGTTTCGACGCTTTGTTGAAGCGGCAAAAACGCTGGAAAGCTGCCCTTTATTTATTGATGACACCCCAGCCCTGCCGATTTCGCAATTGGCCGCGCGCGCGCGCAGGTTGAAGCGGACGCATGGTTTGGATGTGCTTATCATAGATTATCTGCAACTGGTTCGACCTGCTTCGGCAAAAGACAGCCGCGTCAACGAAGTGTCTGAGATCACCCAAGGCCTTAAAGCTATTGCCAAAGAATTGGACATTCCCGTTATCGCGCTGTCGCAGCTTTCGCGACAGGTGGAAAATCGCGATGACAAGCGCCCCCAATTGGCGGATTTGCGTGAATCGGGGTCAATTGAACAGGATGCCGATGTGGTGATGTTCGTGTTTCGAGAGGAGTATTACAAAGAACGCGAAAAACCTGGCGATCACGATCTTGAAAAAATGGCTCTGTGGCAAGATGAAATGGAGCGGCTGCATGGGAAAGCGGAAATCGTTATCGGAAAGCAGCGGCACGGCCCTATTGGAACCGTTGAGCTTAGCTTTGAAGGCAGATTCACTCGTTTTGGCAATTTGGTCAAACCCTGGCAGCAAGACAGCGAACGCCGATAGCTAAAATACAAGCGATGCGGCGCTAAAAATGACCTTGCCGACCTCTGCGCCGCAGCGCTTTAAAAGAGTGCTATTTTACGCACCCTGACCCATCAAGTTGCGCCGAAAGCGCTTTATGCTTGACGTTCTAGAAAGCTCGGTGAAGAAAAGCGTATGGGCACTGCCGTTTTAACCATTGATTTAAGCGCTCTGAGGGCGAATTGGAAGGCGTTGAACGCGAAATCCGCGGGTATCACAGCCGCGGTTGTGAAAGCTGATGGCTATGGGCTTGACAGTGCGCGCGTTGCAACCGCCTTGGCGTCAGAAGGCGCGCAGCATTTCTTCGTGGCGGTGGCAGAAGAAGGCGCGGCGCTGCGCAAAGCGTTGGGCAACGGCCCCAGTATCAGCGTATTTTCTGGCCATATGGCGCAGGATACCGCTTTAATCAAAGAGGCAAATTTGATCCCGATGGTTAATTCCGTAGATCAATTGTTGCGCCATATTGAATCGCTTCCGGATCATCCTTTTGGATTGCAGCTTGATACGGGTATGAACCGGTTGGGAATGGAGCCGACCGAATGGACAGCGCTGCGTGATTTGGCGCTGCGCTTAAAGCCACAACTGATCATGTCGCATTTGGCCTGCGCAGATGATTCCAACCACCAGATGAACGCGCATCAGCTGCAGCTGTTTCGTGAGCTGACAGCCGATTGTAACATCCCGCGTTCGCTGTCAGCAACAGGTGGCATTCTGTTGGGTGAAGCGTATCACTTCGAAGTTACCCGCCCAGGCATCGGGCTTTACGGCGGCGCGCCCTTTTTAGAAGCAAACCCGGTTGTAAAAATTGATATTCCGGTGATCCAAACTCGGCCCGTGACTGCAGGAGAAACCGTAGGCTATTCAAACACTTGGACTGCCACAACCCCAAGGCAAATTGCAACTATATCCGCCGGATATGCCGATGGTATCCTGCGCGCTATGGGCCCAAATACGCGGCTGTTTTCGGACAATATTGGATGCCCTATCGTGGGGCGCATTTCAATGGATTTAATTTGCGTCGACGTCACTTTGCTCGATCACTTGCCGGAAAGTTTGCAATTGCTCAATGCGACGCAGGGTATTGATACGCTGGCGGATGGCGCTGGTACGATCGGATATGAGATATTAACCTCTCTAGGCGGGCGCTATGAGCGGCGATATATCGAATGAAGAGCCTGACCACCCTTGTGCAGGCCATTGGTTCGGCCACGCTTAACGTGCTGGGCGCGACTGGTCGCGTCACCTTGTTTATCCTCGACACGCTGCGCCAAGCCTTTTCGGGGCCGTTTTATCTGCGCGAATTTGGAAATGCTTTGATGCAAATTGGCTGGTTGTCCTTGCCCGTCGTTGGCTTGACTGCGTTTTTCACAGGCGGCGCTTTGGCTCTGCAAATCTATGCCGGGGGCGCGCGTTTTAGCGCGGAAGCGGTGGTCCCATCGATCGTAGCGATCGGTATGGCGCGCGAATTGGGCCCTGTGCTGGGCGGTTTGATGGTTGCGGCGCGCGTGGCCAGTTCAATCGCCGCGGAACTTGGCACAATGAAAGTAACCGAGCAAATCGATGCTTTGGTGACCCTATCAACAAATCCGATGAAATATCTTACCCTGCCCCGCGTGCTTGCCGCAACATTGGCAGTGCCTCTTTTGGTGGGCGTTGGTGATGCGATTGGTATTATGGGCGGTTATGTGGTTGGCGTCACCCGGTTAGATTTTAACCCCGCTGCCTATATAAAAAACACCGTCGATTTTTTGCAGCTTTGGGATATTCTTAGCGGGATGGTAAAAGGCGCGGTGTTTGGGTTTATTGTGGCTATAATGGGCTGTTATTTTGGTATGAATTCTGGGCGCGGCGCGCAGGGTGTGGGGCGCGCGACAAAATCTGCCGTGGTAAGCGCCAGCGTTTTAATACTGGCGGCCAATTACATCTTAACCGAATTGTTTTTTAGCGCATGATACAGCTCGATCGCCTTCACAAAAGTTTTGGTTCAAATAAGGTCTTGCAAGGTGTGTCTTTAAAGATCGCCAAAGGCTCGTCCTTGGTTGTGATAGGAGGCTCAGGCACTGGCAAATCGGTGATATTAAAATGCATATTGGGTTTGATGCGCGTCGATCAAGGTCAAGTTTTTCTTGAGGGAAAAGATATGCAAACGCTAGATCGAGATCATTTTTTATCGCGCTTCGGCATGCTGTTTCAAGGTGCGGCCTTGTTTGACAGCCTGCCCGTTTGGGAAAATATCGCCTTCCGCTTGACGCAAGGAGCATTAAAAAAATCAAAAGCTGACGCCCGCGAGATCGCAATCGAAAAGCTGCGCCGGGTCGGATTGCAACCGGATGTTGCCGATAAATACCCAAGCGAATTATCCGGTGGCATGCAAAAACGCGTTGGGCTGGCCCGTGCGATCGCTGCGGATCCCGAAATTATCTTTTTTGATGAACCAACCACCGGTTTGGACCCCATTATGGCGGGTGTGATCAACGACCTAATCCGGGAAATTGTCACCGAAATGGGAGTGACCGCTATGACCATCACCCATGATATGTCTTCGGTTCGCGCGATTGCAGATCAAGTTGCGATGCTTCATTTGGGTAAAATTCAATGGACAGGACCCGTTAAAAATCTGACCGAGTCAAATGACCCATTTGTTGATCAATTCATTCATGGGCGCGCCACAGGACCTATCGAAGCGGTTCGTTGAAGACTGCTTAGAAAAATGGCGCATATGACGGCGCGTGCAAGATCATTCGATCGTGCACAGCAAGCTTGCCATCAGTCTGCAAAATTGGCACATAACGCGCATGTCTAAATCCAAATCTTATTCTTGCTCAGATTGCGGCGCCGTCACCAATAAATGGTCAGGCCGCTGCGATTCTTGCGAGGCCTGGAATACAATTTCAGAAGACACAGCCTTAAGCTCAGGCCCATCAAAAACCTCATTAGGGGCGAAAAAAGGGAGCCCTGTTCAACTTAGCAACCTTGACACCGACGAAGCGCCAAATCCACGCACACAGAGCGGAATAGACGAGCTTGACCGCGTTTTGGGTGGTGGCCTGGTGCCAGCCTCTGCCATTTTGGTGGGGGGAGATCCAGGTATCGGGAAATCAACGCTTTTGCTGCAAGCGGCGGCGCAATTTGCACATAACGGATTAAAAACCATCTACATCTCGGGCGAAGAAGCCAGCGCACAGGTTCGGATGCGGGCACAGCGCTTAGGCTTGAAAGAAGCCCCTATTCAACTTGGGGCCGAAACAAATCTGCGAAATATACTAACAACATTAGACGGTGAAAAACCCAAATTAGTGATTATTGATTCGATTCAAACGATTTGGTCGGATCACGTTGACAGCGCCCCCGGCAGCGTCAGCCAAGTGCGCGCCGCAGCGCATGAATTGACCAATTTCGCAAAAAAACGCGGCTTCTCGGTTGTATTGGTGGGCCATGTTACCAAAGAGGGGCAGATTGCAGGGCCCCGCGTGGTTGAACATATGGTTGATACCGTGCTTTATTTTGAGGGCGAACGCGGCCATCAATTTCGCATTCTGCGCGCGGTCAAGAACCGGTTTGGCGCCGCCGATGAGATCGGTGTTTTTGAGATGACCGGCAAGGGCCTGCAAGAAATCAGCAATCCATCGGCCTTATTCCTTTCGGAACGGGGAACCCCAAGCCCGGGTTCGGTGGTGTTTGCCGGAATGGAAGGCACGCGCCCGGTTTTGGTTGAATTTCAGGCCCTCGTGGCCCCGACTCCGCACGCGCAGGCCCGCCGCTCGGTGGTCGGATGGGATAATGCCCGTTTGGCAATGGTATTGGCGGTGCTCGAAGCCCGTTGTGGCATTCCATTTTCAGGCATGGACGTCTATTTAAATGTGGCAGGCGGTTTAAAAATCAATGAGCCTGCCGCAGATCTTGCCGTTGCCGCCGCGCTTCTTTCGGCGCGCGAAGATGTAAGCCTTCCCGCAGAATCGGTGGTTTTTGGAGAAATTAGCCTCTCCGGAGCATTAAGACCGGTTGCTCAATCAGAAAATAGGTTGAAAGAAGCGCAAAAGCTTGGTTTCAGCAAAGCCATCATACCAACCGCAGAACAGCGGCTCAGTAAAGAATACCTTGAATTGACTCAATTTACGAATCTATCCTCGTTTGTTGGTGACATATTCGGGGCTGGTTAATGACGCGCGATAAGGAAGTGGATTAAATGGACACATTCAACATTGTTGACGGCGGCATCCTGGCGATCATTCTCTTATCAGCCGTTTTGGCCTATTCGCGCGGGTTACTGCGAGAGTTAATGGCGATCGCAGGTTGGGTGGCCGCGGCGGTGTTAGGGTTTATATTTGCACCGCAACTTTTGCCCTTGGTCAAAGAAATTCCCGCAATCGGGCCAATTCTCGCTGATAGTTGTGAGCTGTCGATCATTGTATCCTTTGTAACCATCTTCGCAGTGTTTTTGGTCGTCTTATCTTTGTTCACGCCGCTTTTATCCTCTGCAATAGATAAAACAGCGATCGGCCGGCTTGATCGCGGGCTGGGGCTGCTCTTTGGTCTGTTGCGTGGAGTGGCTTTGATTGCGATCGCATTTTTTGCCTATCGGACAGTTTTCAATACAGAAAGCTACGCCATAATCGAAGCAAGCTTCTCAGCCCAATTGTTCAGTGATTTAGCCACGGCAATAACCGAACGCAATCCAGAGCGCGCTTTGGGATGGATCACTCTACAATATGAGCAATTGGTTCTGGTCTGCGAATAAATAATAGATAGGTTTACGCCGCGTGCTAAAAACCTTGGGAAAACGACGGATCTTTCGCATTACATCCGTGACAGACTGGCTGAAACTCGATAAGAGCTTCAGTAAATCCTGCGCCTGAATCGGAGCTGCTTATTTTGCAAACCAAGACCATGCCGCCAGCGAACCCGTTTGATGATGATAAACTGCGCGAGGAATGCGGCGTCTTTGGCGTCACCGGCGTTCAGGACGCAGCCAATTTTGTCGCTTTGGGCCTGCATGCGCTTCAACATCGAGGGCAAGAGGCCGGCGGAATAGTCGCCCATGACCCCGAATCCGGTTTTAACTCTGCGCGTCGCTTTGGGTATGTGCGGGATAATTTCACATCGCAATCATTGATGCAAACTTTACCCGGCTCCTTGTCTATTGGCCATGTGCGCTATTCAACGGCGGGCAAAAAAGGCGCAGCTATCCGCGATGTTCAACCTTTTTTTGGCGAGTTTGCAATGGGCGGCGCGGCTATTGCGCATAATGGAAACATCACCAATGCCGACTCATTGCGGCGCGAATTGATCGAACGTGGTTCGATTTTCCAAAGTTCCTCGGATAGCGAATGTATCATTCATCTGATGGCGCGCTCGTTACAGCGTAATATTCCCGAACGCATGGAAGATGCATTGCGGCGCGTTGAAGGCGCTTTTTCCATCGTCGCGATGACGCGCACGAAACTGATCGGAGTGCGCGATCCTTTGGGCGTAAGGCCTCTGGTGCTTGGCCGGTTGGGCGATGGATGGGCCTTAAGCTCTGAAACTTGCGCCTTGGATATCATTGGAGCCGATTTTGTGCGGGAAATCGCCCCCGGTGAGATGGTCGTTATAACCGAAAAAGGTATAGAAAGCCACTTTCCGTTTCGACAACAAAACCCAAGATTTTGCATTTTCGAACATGTATATTTCTCGCGCCCCGATAGTATTATTGGAGGCCGCTCCGTCTATGAGACGCGCCGGCAAATCGGCGTTGAACTGGCCAAAGAAAGCCCTGTTGAGGCAGATTTGGTTTGCCCAGTTCCCGATAGCGGTACGCCTGCTGCAATTGGCTTCTCGCAACAATCAGGAATCCCCTACGCGATGGGGATCATTCGAAACCAATATATGGGGCGCACTTTTATTGAGCCAACCGAACAAATCCGCAATATGGGCGTACGTTTAAAGCTGAATGTGAACCGCGCTTTGATCAAGGGGAAACGGATCATTTTGGTGGATGATTCCGTTGTTCGCGGCACAACCTCGCGCAAAATTAAAGAAATGATCCTAGACGCTGGCGCCGCAGAAGTACATTTTCGTATCGCCAGCCCCCCCACAGCTTGGCCCTGCTTTTACGGGGTAGATACCCCCCAGCGGGAAAAACTATTGGCGGCCACGATGACGGAAGACGAAATGCGCCAACATTTGGCAATCGACAGTTTAAAGTTCATTTCACTTAACGGGCTGTATCGCGCGGTCGGTGAAGCCAAAGGGCGTGACAGCAGCTGTCCACAATATTGCGACGCCTGTTTCTCAGGCGAATACCCTGTCGAACCCTCAGACATGATCACAAAAGGCTTTGTTTTGAAGGCGGCCGAATAAAGCGCGTGCCAAACCAATAAAGCATAAGCCTCTTTCACCGCCTCTTGACGAATGTTGCAAAAATGAGCATCAGCGCCCCATGACGGAAAAAATTGCTTTGATCACGGGCGCATCGCGCGGGCTTGGCGCAGCCCTAGCCGAAACTTTAAGCGCAAATCATCACATTGTGGCGATTGCGCGTACAACAGGTGCGTTAGAGGCGCTTGATGATCGCATCCAAACAACAGGCGGATCAGCCACTCTCGCCCCGGTTGATATAACAAACCAAGATGCTTTGGCGCAAATCTGTCGCTCGATCTTTGATCGTTGGGGGCATGTTGATCTTTGGTGTCATACGGCAGTGCACGCGGCGCCATTGGGGCCAGCAGCGACGCTCGACAGCAAAGATTGGAGCAAATCGATTGCTACAAATCTAACCGCCACTGGCATTTTAATCCCTTTTATTGCGCCACTTCTTGGGCAAGAGGGGCGCGCCGTGTTCTTTGACGATCCGCATATTGGGAATAAGTTTTACGGCGCCTATGGGGCGACCAAAACAGCGCAAATTACATTGGCACGCAGTTGGGCCAAAGAACAAAAAACTTCAGGGCCGCGCGTTGATATTGTTGCACCTCATCCAATGCCAACCGCAACCCGGGCACGGTTTCATCCTGGCGAATCTCGAGAGCGTCTTGCTGATCCGCTCAGCGAAGCAAAACGCCTTCTCACAGAGCTCAATCTTATTTAAACCTAGTGGCCCCGACCGCAATCGGCTAAATCCCATTTACAACAGGGGAAATGCATCCCGTTTATTAATGTCCGCTTTGAAAAAACGCGGGGGCGAAAAAAAGTTTATGACGCGGATGGCTTGCCGGCATGAACAGTCTGCTTTAAGCGGTGAAAGACGACAATAGGGTGGGTATATGCGGATTTTAATTACCAATGATGATGGCATCAACGCTCCGGGCCTGAAAACCCTACAGAAAATCGCCAAAACCTTAGCAGGCGCGGCAGGAGACGTGTGGACAGTGGCGCCCAGCACCGAAAGATCCGGCGTTGCGCATGCAATCAGCCTGTCCTCACCCGTATTGATCTCGCAACTAGGCCCGCGCTCTTTCAGTATCGACGGATACCCGGCAGATTGCGTGTTGGCAGGTCTGCACCATATTTTGAAAGACTCTCCTCCCGATATTATCTTATCCGGGGTAAACCGTGGCAATAACTCTGCTGAAAATGCTCTTTATTCAGGCACTTTGGGAGCTGCGATCGAAGGGGCGTTGCAAGGCGTACCCTCTTTTGCGCTTTCGCAATATTTGGGTCCCAACAACGTGAACATTGACGATCCGTTTGAGGCCAGCGCAACCTATGGCGCTGAAATTGTGCAAGCGGTTTTATCTGCCCATCCTCCAGCATCACAAGAGTATCAGCTATTTTACAATATAAACTTTCCTCCCTGCCCGGCAGAATGGGTCAAAGGGCGTAAACTTGCCACGCAGGGCTTTCGACGCGGCTCCAATTTTAGCACCGAGCCTTATACGGCAGCAAACCGCCGTAACTTTCTATTCATCAAGGGCGGTGATCAGCAGGTTGCAGCCGCACCGGAAAGCGATGCTGCAGTAAACCTAGAAAATTATATTTCCATTACACCGATGCGCGCAGATTTCACCGATCACAAAGCCTTACATGATTTGAAAGCCATCGAATAATGCAAGAAGCAGAAACAATCATGCAGTTTTTGTTTCAATTGCGCTCGCAAGGCGTAACCGATGTACGCGTTTTAACTGCCATGGAAAAAATTGATCGGGGGCTTTTTGTAACGGGCGTGTTCGCAGATCGGGCCTATGAAGATATCCCCCTGCCCATCGCCTGTGGCCAAACAATTTCACAGCCCTCGGTGGTGGGCTTAATGACCCAGGCCCTGCAAGTGGGCGCGCGCGATACAGTTCTAGAACTCGGAACAGGTTCAGGCTACCAAGCAGCCATTTTGAGCCAACTCGCTCGACGCGTTTACACAGCAGAGCGCCACAAACCCTTGGTTCGGGATGCAAAGAAGCTTTTTGACCGCTTGGGGTTGCAAAATATTATTTCAATCTGTGCTGATGGAAGCCACGGATTAAAGGAGCAAGCGCCTTTTGACCGCATATTGGTGACCGCCGCCGCCGAAGACCCCCCAGGCCCCTTAATGGAACAATTAAAGGTAGGAGGGATTATGGTTCTGCCTGTTGGACAATCCGATGCGGTTCAAAATCTAATCCGCGTAAAACGCACGGAAACCGGTTTTGAATATGATGATTTAAAGGAAGTTAGGTTCGTACCGCTCTTGGAAGGTATTGCAAAAGAAAATTAAGTAAAAATTTACAAAATAGTTATGGTCATGTAAGAATTGTACTGGGTTAGGAGTTATTTAAATGTTTAGGCCTGCGGCTCTTTCTTTTTCTCTTTTTTGTTTATATGTCGTAATTTTGACTGGATGTGACACTTCAGGTTTTGATCTTGATATGAGACAAAACCAATATAACACAAGCGCCGCCGCGCAAAGAGTGGCAACACCAAGAGCCGAGCCAGATGAGCTTGGCATCATCGAATACCCGACCTATCAAGTGGTGGTGGCCAGAGAGAGCGATACTGTAACATCCATCGCAAATCGCTTAGGGCTCTCGCCAAACTCTCTTGCCAGCTATAATGGTGTGTCCCGCGAGAAAAAGATGCGCGCAGGCGAAGTGTTGGCTTTGCCAAAATTTTCCGAGACCGCGGCCAGGCAAAGCGCTGAGATTGACGTCAGCGCTTTGACGCAAAGCGCACTTGCAAAGGTAGAAACGTCTCAAGCTTCAAAAACATCACAACCCGCAACAAATAAAGATGAGCCCATCCGCCATAAGGTGCGCCGCGGTGAAACAGCCTTCACCATATCACGCCTTTATAATGTTTCCATCCGATCACTGTCGGAATGGAACGGATTAGACAGCAATTTTACAATACGAGAAGATCAATATTTGCTGATCCCTCTGATGCTCGAAGTGCCGATCACAGCCCCCAAAACGCGGCCCGAAAAGCCAGGACAGGGATCCCAAACACCATTGCCACCCAGCTCATCCACCCCCCTGCCAAAAGCCGAAAGCGCCACGGCCTCGCAAGTCACACCCCTAAAAGAAAAAGCGCCTGTGAAAGAGACCGTAGCCACCACAGGAAAGCTTACATACCCGGTAAACGGCAAAATTATTCGCGAATATGTAAAAGGCAAAACGGAGGGAATTGATCTCTCGGCCCCGGCGGGCAGCACAATCGTAGCGGCGGAAACAGGCACCGTTGCCGCGATAACGGCGGATGTTGATCAGGTTCCTATTGTGGTTATCAAACACGCCAATGAGCTGCTGACCGTTTACGCAAATGTTGGGAATATATCTGTCTCCAAAGGCGCCAAAGTCTCGCGTGGACAGGCGATTGGGAAAATCCCCCCAGCAATCCAACCTATCTTCATTTCGAAGTGCGCCAGGGTTTGGAGAGCGTGGACCCTTTAGATTATTTGCAATAAGCCTGCTTCATTGGCGCAGGCTCAACCCCGACCGCCCCGCTAAATCCGCAAAAAACTGCCAAGCGACGCGTCCAGAGCGCGCGCCACGGGTGGCCTGCCACTCGATGGCTTGCGCGCGTAATTCATCGGGATCAATCTGCAGGTTATGGGCCGTGCAATAACCGTTAATCATTTCAAGATACTCATCCTGCGTACACGGATGAAATCCAAGCCACAGGCCAAACCTATCCGAAAGCGATACTTTTTCTTCCACCGCTTCTGAGGGGTTAATGGCTTGCGAGCGTTCATTTTCAATCATATCGCGCGGCATCAAGTGGCGACGGTTTGAGGTTGCATAAAACAATACGTTTTCCGGCCTCCCCTCAATGCCTCCATCGAGCACAGCTTTCAAAGATTTATAATGCTGATCATCATGGCTAAAGCTCAGATCGTCGCAAAACAATATGAAGCGATGCTGCGCGCTGCGCAGAATATTCAATAGCCTGGCAACGCTAGGTAAATCTTCGCGCTGCAATTCGACGATTTTCACGTCAAAACCCTTCGCAAGCACAGCCCCATGTATCGCCTTTACCAGCGATGATTTGCCCATACCGCGCGCGCCCCATAACAGCGCATTATTTGCCACATGTCCTTTGGCAAATTGCAACGTGTTTTGCATTAGCGTATCGCGCGCGCGATTTATACCCACCAAAAGGCTTAGATCAACGCGCGAAACGTCTTGAACCGGCTGCAGGCAATCCGGATCAACATGCCAAACAAAAGCATCGGCTTGCTTTAAATCCGGGGCCGTCAATGGCGCCGGCGCCATCCGCTCTAACGCAGCGGCGATGCGTTCAAGCGGCTCAGTCATTCTTGCCGGACCCCTGTCCATCTTCAAGATCCGAATCAAAGTCTATATCTGCCTCATCCTCATCCAAGCCCTCCGCCTCTAACTTGGCTTCACGCCTTTGCTCGACGCGTCGGACCAAAAAGATAGACACTTCGTATAACCCATAGACCACCACGAATAAAATCACCTGCGTGATCACATCAGGTGGCGTAACCAGCGCGGCCAAAACCAAAATGGCCACCACGGCGTATTTGCGTACGCTGCCTAAGCCATCAGCGCTGACCAATCCCGCTTTTCCCATTAGAGTAAGCAGTACAGGCAGCTGAAAACATATGCCAAAGGCCAAAATAAATTTAATCGTTAAGCTCAAATATTCCTGAGCCGAGCCTTGAAACGCAATACCCGCGGTGGCATTATCTGTCATTTCTTCACTTAGAACAGACCCAGCTTGCTGAAAGCCCAAGAAGAAATCAAAGGCCAGCGGCGTTACAACGAAATAGGCAAAGGCGGCGCCAAGAAAAAACATAAAAGGCGAGGCGATCAAGAAGGGTAAGAAGGCACCTTTTTCCGATTTGTAAAGGCCGGGGGCTACAAAGCGCCATAATTGATAGCCAATAAAGGGAAAAGACAACACCAATCCCCCCATAAGCGAAATAGAAATAGCGACAAAAAAACCTTCCTGAAGCCGGATCAGGATCAACCCGCAATCCTCATGCCCCTTAAGTGCCATCGCTGAACACAAGGGCTGGGTTAGAAAGTTGAAGATCGGGTTCCAGATGGTAAAACAAATGATCATGCCAACCAAAAACGCCAGCACCGAATAGATCAGCCTTTGGCGCAGCTCTGTCAAATGCTCTATGAGCGGCGCAGTGCTTTCCTCAATTTTATCACTTGGGCTCATGCTTCGCCTTTAGCCTCTGCAACAGTATCTTGCGTTTTAGCATCAACTCTCACGTCTTCGGACTTGGGTTCAGCCACTTCTGCCGCTGCCTCGGCGGCAAGACGGGCTTTTGCTTTTTCGGCTGTGGCTTTTTCTATTTTCGCAGCTGCCTCGGCGCGCTCTTTTGACAATTTTCCTGCTTCGGAACCGGGGGCAACTGAAGTGAAATCCTGCGCTGCAGTTTTCAAACCATCGATACCAGTTTTTACTGGATTGGTTGCCGCGCTGATCGTTTTGGATATATCTTTCACGCCCGCATCATCTGCGGCCTGATCCATCGCTCGGCTGAATTCACGCGCCATGCCCTTGGCTTTTCCCACAAACTGTCCAACTTTCCGAAACAGCATTGGTAAATCTTTGGGGCCTACCACAATAAGCGCCACAATCCCGATCAGGAGCAGCTCGGTCCAACCCAGATCGAACATTTATCAGACCTTGTCTTTATCTGTTTCCGGCGTGATATCTTTGACGTCTTCGCTCATCGTTTTTTCAAGTTCTTTGCTGCTATCACTCACGCCCTTTTTAAACGCGGTGATGCCTTTTCCAACTTCCCCCATCAAAGAGCTGATCTTACCACGCCCAAACAGAACCAACACAACGACAGCGATCAGCAACAAACCCGGAAGGCCTATATTATTAAGCATTCTTTTTTCTCCTTAATACAACCAAGCCAAGGCCTGATCTTACATTCTCTTATCTGTTATCTATGACTTTCGGTCAGCCGATTAAAGCGCGAACTGCATTTTTGTGTCATATTTTCTTTTGAATTGAATAATTTTTTAAAAAATAAGCCCACTCCATCAAAAAAGCCGCAGCGATGATCAACACCTGTTTATCGCGCTGCCTATAAAAAACCCTCAAATTCACAGGGTTCTAAAACCCATTCACCACAGAACCAAAACGACTTACCCGGTATATTTTAGCGGGTTGCTTCAAAGATAAAGCAGCGATCTCTTGGCATTGTAAGCCACATTGGCTGTTCGGGTTTGGGTAAAAAAACGCTTGGAATTGAGGCTTTTAAAATGGATCCGTCATAGGCCATTCTAAACTCAACTAGGCTTTCACTGCCCAAGAAGCGCGATCGGATGACATGCCCCAATGCAGCCACGCCTTGCGATGGGGTTGGATTTGGCCCCTTACCCTGACGATCAAAATCAATGCGAACATGCTGCGGGCGCACAACAATATCCACCTTCGTGCCGTCGCTCAAGCCCGGGGCAAAAAATTGTCCAAATGGCGTTTCAGCCAAAGCCCCCTTAACTTGGCTTTTTATAACATTCGCATCGGAAAAAACCGCCACGGCGGCGCGATCTACGGGCGCGTTATAAATGTTATAAGGCGCGCCAGATTGAACGATCCGTCCCGCGCGCATCAGCGCGATTTCATCGGCCATCCGCATCGCCTCCTCAGGCTCATGCGTCACCAAAAGAACGGCCGTATCTTCGGATTTTAAGATCGCGAGGGTCTCATCGCGAATGCCATCGCGCAGCCTATTATCCAGGCCCGAAAACGGTTCATCCATCAACATTATACGTGGTTTTGGCGCCAAGGCGCGCGCTAAGGCAACCCTTTGCTGTTCGCCTCCAGAAAGCGAATGTGGGTATTGATCAATACGATGACGCAAGCCGACTTTTCCCAACAGGGTTTCTGCCGCTGCCCGCTTTTCATCACGCCCGCCAATCACGCCGAAACCAACATTATCGCCCACCGATAGATGCGGAAACAGCGCAAAATCTTGGAACATCAATCCAATCGAGCGGTGCTCTGCTGGCAAGCTAGACACGCCATCACACACGACCTGACCATCGATCAAAATCTGTCCATGATCTTGGCGATCAACGCCTGCGATAATTCGAAGCGTGGTTGACTTACCGCAGCCCGAAGGCCCCAAAAGACAGGTCACTTGCCCAGGGTTGATCCGCAAAGAAACGCTATCCACCACCCGCTGGCCGTTAAAGCTGCGGCTTATATCCGTTATTTCCAAGCGAGGCAAAATATCAGAGGCCACCGCAATCCATCCTCGTTTAACCGATCTTCTATGTGATTTGTCAGGAAACGCAGCGAAATTCAAGCAGCCCCAAACGCTCCCGATTTACCTCTGCTCTTGGCGCGCTAAACCAAATGCCTTTTGCCGGACAGCTTCGCTATAAGGTTGCGTTTACGGCACCGCCATCCAACAAGACGTTTTGACCAACCATGAACGCCGCATGTTGCGAGCACATAAACGCGCAGGTTTTTCCAAATTCTTGGGCAAGGCCATATCGCCCAACAGGAATGGACTTGGCGCGCTCTTTCTTGACCTGATCCAAACTCGTATTTTGGGCCTGAGAGGCGGCTTGATCCAATGCGCTGATACGGTCCGTATCATGCACGCCGGGCAGCAAATTGTTAATTGTTACCCCGTGCGGCGCAACCTGTCGGGCCGTTCCTGCCACGTAGCCGGTCAGTCCTGCGCGCGCGGAATTTGACAAACCCAAAACCGCAATCGGCGCTTTTACCGATTGCGATGTGATATTGACAACCCGGCCCCAGCCACGCGACATCATCGAGGGCAAAAGCCGTTTCATCAAATCAATCGGGGTGAGCATATTGGCTTCAAGCGCGGCCAGGAAATCATCACGGTCCCAATCGCTCCAAGCGCCAGGGGGCGGACCACCAGCGTTTGTGATCAAAATATCAGGTTGTTGAGCGACAGCCAGCACCGCATCGCGGCCGGCCAAGCTGGTAATATCAGCCGCGACAGTTTGCACCTTTACATTATAGCGCGCGCGAATAGCGTCAGCGGCATTTTCCAACGCCTCTGCGCCGCGCGCATTCATGACCAAATCAACCCCCGCCTCGGCCAAAGCCTGTGCACATCCAAAGCCCAATCCCTTGCTCGACGCGCAGACCAAAGCCGATTTTCCCGCAATTCCTAAATCCATTGCTGCCTCCTATATGATTACCCTTGACTATCGTTGAACCAGGCTGAATTGCAACCGACAAAACATGCGAAACAATCCAATACTTGCCAAGCATTCTGGCCCAAACTATACGGCGCCTATGCTAGATAAATTCTCAAACCGCCCCGATTTGCCCTCTGAAATTGCGCGCCGTCGCACCTTTGCGATTATCTCGCATCCCGATGCTGGCAAAACCACTCTAACCGAGAAATTCCTTTTATTCGGGGGCGCCATTCAAATGGCTGGGCAAGTGCGCGCCAAAGGCGAATCCCGCCGCACCCGCTCAGATTACATGCAGATGGAAAAAGATCGCGGAATTTCAGTATCTGCCTCTGCAATGTCTTTTGATTATAAAGAGTGCCGATATAATCTTGTAGACACCCCTGGTCACAGCGATTTTTCTGAAGACACATATCGCACTTTAACCGCCGTAGATGCGGCGATTATGGTAATTGATGGCGCCAAGGGAGTTGAAAGCCAAACTAGGAAATTATTCGAAGTGTGTCGGTTGCGCGATCTGCCAATTTTGACATTCTGTAATAAGATGGATCGCGAAAGCCGAGAAATTTTCGATATTATCGACGAAATACAGGAAAATCTGGCGATTGATGTCACGCCCGCCAGCTGGCCAATCGGAACTGGCGGCGATTTCTTAGGCTGCTATGACATGCTAAATGATCGATTGGAGCTGATGGACCGCGCGGATCGCAACCATATCGCCGAAAGTATCGAAATTAACGGCTTAGAGGATCCAAAACTTGCCAAGCATGTGCCAGAGCACCTTTTAGATAAATTGCGAGAAGATGTTGAAATGGCCCGCGGTCTGCTTCCTGCATTGGATCCACAGGCTGTTTTGCAAGGCAGTATGACGCCGATTTGGTTTGGCTCTGCGATCAATTCCTTCGGCGTGAAAGAATTGATGGAAGGTATCAAAGCCTATGGTCCAGAGCCTCAGATACAAACCGCACAGCCCCGCGAAATACTTCCCGAAGAAACCAAAGTGGCTGGGTTTGTGTTTAAGGTTCAAGCCAATATGGACCCCAAGCATCGCGATCGCGTGGCGTTTGTTAGGCTGGCTTCTGGGCATTTTCGGCGTGGGATGAAACTGACCCATGTACGCAGCAAAAAAACCATGGCGATCTCGAACCCTGTTTTATTTCTGGCTTCGGATCGTGAATTGGCAGAAGAAGCTTGGGCCGGGGATATCATTGGCATTCCAAATCACGGGCAATTGCGCATTGGCGATACGCTCACCGAAGGCGAGGCCTTGCGAGTTTCAGGCATCCCCTCTTTTGCCCCCGAATTGCTGCAGGCTTGCCGCGCGGGCGACCCCATGAAAGCCAAGCATTTGGAAAAAGCCTTGATGCAATTTGCCGAAGAAGGCGCGGCAAAAGTGTTTAAACCCAGCCTTGGTTCTGGCTTTATTGTGGGTGTAGTCGGGGCGCTTCAATTTGAGGTTTTGGCCAGTCGAATTGAATTGGAATATGGATTGCCCGTGCGGTTTGAAACCAGCCAGTTCACATCAGCACGCTGGGTCAGCGGCACAAAAGAAGCCGTCGATACCTTTTCAAACGCCAACCGCCAGCATATGGCCTTTGACCACGATGGCGATCATGTCTACCTGACGCGCTTGCAATGGGATATCGATCGTGTCCAACGTGATTATCCCGATGTCACGCTGACATCGACAAAAGAAATGATGGTCTAATCCCGATCCAGCATTAGCCCCCCAACCTCATTTTTTTTAAGCGCGTCTTTTTTGAAATCAAATCAACGTCACCGCTTCCGGGCTTGGTTTTCGTTCGGTTCAAAAATAGTTTGCCCCATGGTGGTAGTGCCGCATCATATTGAGCGAAACAAAATCTTGCCGCAACAGCGCCGCTTCTGAGAACCGATAGCTGTGGTTGGAATATAGGTTTATCTCAGACTCAGTAAACGTTGCGCTTTTGAAAAAAAGATCCAAAACACCCAAAGGCTTAGAGACTGCAGTTTCCTTTTCGAGGGCCATCGGCGCAAGCCTTCCTCTGTATCAAGAGTGGCACAGCGCCCGTTAAAGGCAAAAAATTCAAACAGGCGTGGCGCCTCAGACCTGTTGAACCGATCAGAGGTAAAAGGGCTTGCAGGTAAATGTTGAAAGTTTTGAAAGCCTACCAAGCGGGCAAGCATATCTAAGAGTGATAAAAACGCTGAAGGGCAAATCTTATGCGTTTATTTGTTTGGATAATTATCTTGTTAAACGCGATAGATCCGCAAGCATCAATGAAATTAGTGGTTTAGGCATTGTTACAGTCGTGGGCAGCGGTTTGGCCCTGCGCGTCGCGCAATGACACCGCGGTGCCACAAACTGTTTTAACCTAGGGGGTGTTTTGAAACAGATTTAGCATGTCCATTAAGAGCAGCGCTTAGGCATCTACACCTAGTTTTCGGATAACTCAAAGGCGTGATTTCAGCGCTCCTACCTAAAGCTCAAAAATCGTTCAGAACTGTGCCTGCAATGGCAGAACAGTTTACTAATTTAAAGACCAAACGGCCCAAACCAGTGAAACCATTGACCATTCAAGATAATAAGAGTACACCGCACCTAAATTATGCCCTTTTCGGCTTCGTTAACTCGATCGAAGCTGGCCAAAATGCGATAACGCTAAGGGCTCTCCAAACGCGGATTTAGATGACAAAATTCTCTGACCTGAGCTTAAACCCAAAAATTTTAAAAGCAATCGATGAGGCCGGTTACGAAACGCCCACGCCCATCCAAGCCCAAGCAATCCCCGCAGCTTTGGCTGGAAAAGATGTTTTGGGCATTGCACAAACCGGAACAGGCAAAACAGCCAGCTTCACCTTGCCAATGATTCATCTTTTGGCTCGGGGTCGCGCCCGCGCGCGGATGCCGCGCTCTCTCGTGCTCTGCCCTACGCGCGAATTGGCAGCCCAAGTTGCTGAGAATTTTGACACCTATACTAAACACTTGAAACTGACAAAGGCGCTTTTAATTGGCGGCGTCAGCTTTAAAGAACAAGATCTTTTGATCGATAAGGGCGTGGATGTGTTGATCGCAACGCCAGGGCGACTTTTAGACCATTTTGAAAGAGGGAAACTGTTGCTTACAGGCGTTCAGGTTATGGTGGTTGATGAGGCTGACCGCATGCTTGATATGGGGTTTATTCCCGATATTGAGCGTATTTTTGGCCTAACCCCGTTCACCCGGCAAACGCTTTTCTTCAGCGCCACAATGGCGTCAGAAATCGAGCGTATAACCAATACATTTCTTTCGGCGCCCACGCGGATAGAAGTGGCTCGGCAAGCCACGGCTTCAGAAACCATTGAGCAAAGCGTGGTGATGTTCAAAGGCTCGCGCAGAGATCACGAAGCCAGTGAAAAGCGCGCGGTCTTGCGCGGTCTTATCGATGCCGAAGGCGCCGCTTGTAAGAATGGTATTATTTTCTGCAATCGTAAAACTGATGTGGATATTTGCGCAAAATCGCTTTTAAAATATGGCTATGACGCAGCTCCAATTCACGGAGATCTTGATCAATCCCAACGCACAAGAACGCTCGAGGCTTTCAGAGAAGGCAAATTGCGGTTTCTCGTCGCCTCAGACGTGGCTGCGCGCGGGCTTGACGTGCCCTCTGTGAGCCATGTTTTTAATTTTGATGTGCCGTCGCATCCTGAAGATTATGTGCATCGCATTGGCCGCACCGGGCGGGCAGGACGCGATGGTAAAGCAATGATGCTTTGTAGCCCGCGAGACCAAAAGAATTTTGATGCCATCGAGGCGTTGATAAAGAAAGAAATACCGCGCCAGGAAAACCCACTCAAATCCTCAGAACCCGCGCCCGCTATTGAAGCGGCCTCAATAGCTCGATCTCGCGATGACATAGGTGACAAAAATATAGCAGAACGCAGCTCTGGTACAGATACCGCACGCGCCTCGCACCCACCCAAAACTCGTACGGAACGCAGCACTGCTCCGCGCAGACGGCACAAAAATGACTCTGAGCATGAAAGCCAGCCAATCATCGGCTTGGGAGATCACATGCCAAGCTTTATTGCTCTTAGCTTTGAGGATCGGCGCAGCCAGCAATCCGGCAGCTTAAGGTAGAAAACCTCCGCCTCGTTGCCAGATTACTCAAGGCTACATCAAACGGCTCACGATCACGGTCACTTCTGGTGATTTTCCGATCTCGGCCTGACATGTTTGGCGCACCACGCGCTTGAAGCCTTGTTCCATCTTATCATCATCGCCGCGTGTTTTTTCGCCAGCTCTACCGATGAACTGACTAAGATCTTCTTCAAGCAGATCAACCAAAGGCGCCCCTGCGTGTCCCATTTCACTGAGACCTCGGGTTTCCACCCAAGGTTCCCCCAACATATCATTCTCATCGTCCAAAATAACATTCACAATCACATGGCCATTCAGCGCCAAGCGAATACGATCCCGCACCACACCATCCAGCGCCCCCACTTGAATAGACCCATCCAAATACCGACGACCCGTTTCAATATACTCGGCCAATTTTGGGGCATTCCCAGACAAATCCAGCATCATACCATTGACGCAGATCAAAGCAGGCAAACCGCTATCTTGCGCCAGTTTGCTATGCGCGCGCAAATGGCGATGCTCTCCATGCATTGGAATGACCATTTGAGGCTGCGTGATCTGATGCATGCGCTGTAAATCGGGGCGGTTTGCATGGCCGGACACATGGTAGAGGCCATCGCTATCATCCACAACATCTACGCCTTTTTCAGAGAGCTGGTTGATGATACGAATAACGCCGCGCTCATTTCCAGGAATGGTTTTGGAGGAAAACAAGAACATATCGCCCTCCTTCAAACTGATGCCTTGAAATTTACCCTGCGCAAGCTGCGCGCTGGCGGCGCGGCGCTCGCCTTGGCTCCCAGTCACTAAAAGCATAAGATTTTCGCGAGGAATATTTTGTGCATCCTCGGGGCTCACCACCGTCGGAAAGTCATTTAAAACACCCGTTTCAAGCGCAGTTTCCACCATGCGGCGCATCGCGCGGCCCATCAAACAAATCGAGCGCTCTGCCCGCATACCGGCCTGCGCAAGTGTTTTAACCCGCGCGATATTGCTTGCAAATGTGGTGGCCACCACCATCCGCTCGGCGCTTTCCACCAAAGCGTCGATATTTGCACCCAGGCTCGCTTCAGACCGACCTTCATGCCCGGAAAACACATTTGTACTGTCACAAATCAACGCTTTCACCCCCGGGCGTGCGACATCTGCCCAAAGTTGCGGATCAAACGCTTCTCCCACCAGCGGCGTTTCGTCCAGCTTGAAATCGCCCGTATGAAGAAGCCGCCCCTGCGGCGTATCAATAACCAAGCCACTGCTTTCAGGAATGGAATGTGAAATCGGCAAAAAACCGACCTTAAAGGGGCCCTTTTCAACAGTTTCAGGCCAGGCCTCAATGGTCGAGACAACGCGGTCAGGATGACCTCGTTCTACCATTTTACGCCGCGCGATATTGGCCGTGAAGCGCCGGGCGTAGACCGGAGCACCAATATCCCCCCATAAATGGCCCAAAGCACCAACATGGTCTTCATGCGCATGCGTAATGAAAATTGCTTCAATTCGGTGTTTCTGCGCGATAAGCCAAGTGATATCGGGCAAAATCAAATCCACCCCCGGGGTGCCATCCATATCGGGAAAGCTGACACCAAGATCCACCACGATCAACCGTTCAGCCCCTTCTCGCCCATAGCCATAGACATAGGCATTCATGCCAATTTCACCCGCTCCCCCAAGGGGAAGGTAAATCAATCTCTCACTGCTCATGAGCCCTATCCGTTTTTATTATGGGCATGGATAACCTGTAAGCCATGCATTGTTAAATCATCTTCGTAATGGTCAAATAGCGTATCTGCCGTCTGAAACAATGGCGCAAGACCACCGGTGGAAATAACCTGCATTGGGCGCGCATGTTCAGCTTTGATCCGTTTGCAGATTTCTCGCACCAAACCAATATACCCCCAAAATACTCCCGATTGCATACAGGCGACCGTATTCTTACCAATCACCGCTTTCGGCTTGGCAATATCAACATGCGGAAGCGCCGCAGCTTCTTGGTGGAGCGCCGAGAGTGACAGGTTTACCCCTGGTGCAATTGCACCACCGATATAAGCCCCGTCACCATCCACAACATCAAATGTGGTGGCGGTGCCAAAATCTACAATGATCAGGTCGCCGCCATATAAATCAAATCCCGCAACAGTATTGACCAACCGATCCGGACCCACCGCAGTGCCACGATCGACGCGGATGTTTACGGGCAATAGGCAATCAGGCTTTCCCACCACATATGGCCGAGTGTTGAAATATCTATCTGCCAAGACGCGCAAATTAAATACCACGCGCGGCACCGTTGACGAAATAATCATCTCTGTGATGTCCGCTTTGATTTTCTGCAACGACATCAGCGTTGATAACCAGACAAAATATTGATCGGCGGTTCTTTGCGTTTCTGTCGAAGCACGCCAAGTGGCGATAAAGCTTTCGCCATCCCAAATTGAAAAAACCGTATTGGTATTGCCGCAATCCACCGCAAGTAACATCAGCTACGTTCCTCTAAAATAGATTTCAGCGGCGGCGATAGAACGCGCGCCGGATGGTGTCTGCAACTGCAAATGCCCTGAATCATCAATCCTGTCAAATCGTCCGGTTATGTCTTCGCCACCCACGCGCGCGGTAATAACCTCGCCAAGGCGCGCCGCCCGTGCAAGCCACGCCACGCGTATCGGCTCAAAGCCTTGTTTTAAAAACCGGGTTTCCCAATCATCAAAGCGCTGCGCCAATATCTTTAAAAAGCTAAGGGGTGTAATTTTCAGGTTCAGCGCAGAGAATAAACCGACCGCATCCAGCGCGCCAAGTTGCAAATCTGTTTGCGCGGGCGCTTGGTTTAAATTCACCCCAACCCCAATCGCAAGCGCGCGGCGACCGCCTTCATCAATGCTGGTTTCCAGCAAAATTCCCGCCAATTTTTTGCCCTGTAACAACACATCATTTGGCCATTTTAAGGAAAATTCATCAGCACCAAAACTGACCTCAACCAAAGCATCATGCACCGCCAAGCCCGCCACGAAAGAGCGCAAGGCAACGTCTTGAATTTTTCCTTGAGGAAATACCAGCACTGTCGCTGCAAAATTTCCAACCGGATCTACCCAGGCTTTTCCACCCCGGCCGCGGCCTGCGGTTTGCTTATGGGCAAAAAACCAAGTGGGTTTTTCTATCCGGCCAGCGCAGCGCAATGCCTCAGCATTGGTGCTAGAGATTTCCTCATATTCCCGAATCTCATACCCTGCGGGCAGATTATTGCACAAGGGTCTGGGCCGCTGCAGCTGCCAGGCCTTCCAAACCAAACAGGTTGGCAACGCCAACCACCATAATGATTGCAGAGGCCATTAAAACCGAGGCCATGACTGGAGATTTTGAAACATCAAGACCAATTTCCTGCTCCTCGCCAAAATACATATAGAACACGATCCGCAAATAATAAAAGGCCCCGATCACAGACGCGATAACGCCAGCGATCGCGAGCCAAGCCAAACCCGCGTCAAAAGCGGCGCGCAGCACATATAATTTTCCAAAAAACCCGACCATAGGAGGCACGCCGGCCAAGCTAAACAACAGCACCAGCATAGCCAAGGCTTTACCAGGCTGGCTGCGCGATAACATGTTCAAAGACGCAATATCCGTGACCGGTTTTCCATCTTTTTGCATCGAAAGAATAAACGCGAAAGTTCCAATATTCATCGTGACGTAAATGGCCATGTAAATGAGCAAGGCTTGCAATCCAAAAGCCGTGCCCGCAGCCAACCCCATAAGCGCATACCCCATATGAGCAATCGAGGAATAGGCCATCAAACGCTTGATGTTTGTTTGCCCAATCGCCGCAAACGCACCCAAAAACATCGAAAGCAACGATAAAACAGCGATGATCTGTTGCCAATCTCCGACAACATTTCCAAAGGCATCATGCAGCACGCGCGCAAACAAACCAATCGCGGCCACTTTCGGCGCCGTAGCAAAAAATGCCGTCACCGGTGTAGGAGCACCTTCATAAACGTCAGGTGTCCACATATGAAACGGCACGGCGGAAACTTTGAACGCCAAACCCGCGCTGATCATCACCAAGCCAAGCAACAAGCCAACAGAAATGTCGCTCTCTGCTGTCGCGGCAACAATGCCCGTGAACAAGGTTGTGCCCGAATAGCCATAGCAGAGCGACGCACCATACAGCAAAAGCCCAGATGACAAAGCGCCAAGCACAAAATATTTCAGGCCGGCCTCAGTCGATTTCAAACTATCGCGGCGCAGCGAGGCGATCACGTAAAGCGCTAAAGATTGTAGCTCAAGCCCCATATAAAGCGCCATAAGATCACCCGCCGAGACCATCACCATCATCCCGACAACCGCGAAAACAACCAAAAGTGGATATTCAAAGCGCAACAACCCATTGCGAGACATGTAATCTTCGCTCATCACCAGCACCGCTGCCGCTGAGAACAAAATAGTCACTTTTGCGAAACGGGCAAAGCCGTCATCTACAAACATACCGCCAAATGCAACCTGCGTTTCGCCGGAGCCAGTGGTTGCAATGGCCAATGCAACCAAAGCCATAATAGCCGCGGTGAGCCAGACCAAAAGCGGGCCCAAGCGGTCTTTACTCGTATAGACACTTCCCACCAAAGCAAGCATCGCAAAAACCGATAGAAAAACCTCGGGCAGAATAATGTTCAGATCAGCTTGGATCATTGACCGTACTCCTGTTAATGCGATGCGGCCAATTGGGTGCTGGTCTCAGCGATCCCCAAAGCCATTTCATAATTCAGCACCAAGGCCTCGACAGAGGGGCCGATGAGATCCAATATCAATGCCGGATACACACCCAGCAATAAGGTCATCACCACCAATGGTGCAAAGATCGCCCGCTCGCGCCGGCTCATGTCAGATATTGTGCGCAGGCTCTCTTTGATCAGATCCCCCATAACCACGCGGCGATAGAGCCAAAGCGCGTATGAGGCGGATAGAATTACCCCGGCCGTTGCAACCAAAGCCACCCAGGTATTGACCTGGAATATGCCGACAAGCGTTAAGAATTCACCCACAAAACCCGACGTGCCCGGAAGGCCCACATTGGCCATTGTGAACAGCATGAAAATAAGTGCATAGGCGGGCATACGGTTCACCAAACCGCCATACGCATCGATCTCGCGCGTGTGCATACGGTCGTAAATAACGCCAACGCAGAGAAACAGCGCTCCTGATATGAAGCCATGGCTCAGCATTTGAAAAATGGCGCCGTCAATCCCTTGTTGATTGGCCGCAAATATCCCCATTGTCACATACCCCATATGCGCAACCGAAGAATAAGCGATAAGCTTTTTCATATCTTCCTGCATCAGTGCCACCAAAGACGTATAGAAAATAGCGATCGCCGACATCCACAACACCACCGGCGCCATCACGTCTGACCCGACGGGAAACATCGGCAAGCTAAAGCGCAAGAACCCATATCCCCCCATTTTCAAAAGGATAGCCGCCAATACAACGGAACCGGCCGTGGGTGCCTGCACATGTGCATCGGGCAGCCAGGTGTGCACAGGCCACATCGGCATTTTTACGGCGAAGCTGGCAAAAAACGCTAAAAACAGCAAGGTTTGCATTCCACCCACGATATGAAGACCCAATATCTTCATATCGGCAAAATCAAACTCATGGATCATCAAAGTTGGAATATCTGTGGTGCCCGCTTCGGCAAACATCGCCACCATGGCAACCAACATCAAAACGGATCCTAAAAACGTGTAGAGAAAGAACTTAAACGAGGCATAGATCCGCTCTTTTCCACCCCAGATCCCAATGATCAAGAACATCGGGATCAAACCCGCTTCAAAAAACAGGTAGAACAGCACCAGATCAAGCGCCATAAACACGCCCAGCATCAACGTTTCCAAAAGCAAAAACGCGATCATATATTCTTTGACGCGCGTGTTCACACCCCAGGATGCGGCAATCACCAAGGGCATCATGAATGTTGTTAGCATGACAAATAGAATGCTGATCCCGTCCACACCCAGCTTATACTTCAAACCCAAAAGCCAATCGGCCTCTTCCACCATTTGAAATCCCGTATCAGACGGATCAAACTGCCATAAAATGAACAGCGAAATGATAAATGTTGCGGTTGTTGCGACCAACGCAAAGCGCTTGGCAACCAAACCGGCCGCGGCATCTTCGCCGCGCGCAACAACCAAAAGGATCAAAGCCGCCATAGCCGGTACAAAGGTTACAATGGACAATAGCAAAGTATCCATATCAGTTGCCTCCTCCGGTAAAGCTCATCCAAGTGACAAGCACTACAATTCCGATCACCATCGCAAAGGCATAGGTGAAGATAAACCCGGACTGCGCCCGCCCCGCCAAACGCGTCACCATCGGAATAAACCCAAGCGCGATACCATTGAGCGTGCCATCAATGATTTTGCCATCGCCCCGCTTCCAGAGCAAACGCCCAAGAGCTTTGGCTGGTTTTACAAAAAGCACATCGTAGATTTCATCAAAATACCACTTGTTGAGCAAGAATAGGTAAAGAGGGCGCTGGTTTGCCGCGAGGCGCGCGGGCATCGCCGGATCCCAAATGTAAAACCAAAGCGCTGTTACAAAACCAATAAGCATCGCAATAAACGGGCTGATTTTCACCCAGACCGGGGCATGATGCGCCTCATCCATTACGTGATTATCAGCTCTTATATAAATCGCGCCTATTGGTGCTTGCGCCTGTACCGCGTGTCCGTCGGCTTTTTTCGCATGCGTATCGGCTTTGTCAGCCTGCGCCCCATCGCCCTGATCATGGCCCACATCATGCCCATGGTCTTTCTCTGACACATGATGTTCGGGAATGCCAAAAAACCTATTCACAGAGGCATGATCGCCAAAGAAGCTGCTATACCACACCATGCCGCTGAACACCGCGCCAAGCGCGAGAACACCTAAGGGTATCAACATGACTTTGGGGCTTTCATGCGCGTGCTCATGCGTATGGTGATCACCGCGCGCCTCACCGTAAAAGGTTAGAAAAATCAAACGCCAGCTGTAAAAAGATGTCAGCATAGCGGCGAAAACCAGCATCCAAAACGCATAGCCACCCGAGGTTCCTGCCCAAGCACTTTCAATCACAGCATCCTTTGATAAAAATCCGGCAAAACCAATATGCGTGAGAGGGATACCAACACCGGTAATGGCCAAAGTTCCAATCATCATAGCCGCAAATGTATAAGGGATTTTTTTCCGCAAACCGCCATAATTGCGCATGTCTTGTTCATGATGCATCGCATGGATCACAGATCCCGCCCCCAAAAACAGCATGGCTTTGAAAAACGCATGCGTGAACAGGTGGAACATGGCGACCGAATATACACCCACGCCCGCGGCGACGAACATATAGCCAAGCTGCGAACAGGTTGAATAGGCAATGACGCGCTTGATATCGTTTTGAACCAGACCAACAGTGGCAGCAAAAAAGGCTGTTGAAGCGCCAAGAAAAGTCACAAATGCCATCGCTTCGGGCGCGTATTCCATCAAAGGTGACATCCGACACACCAAAAATACACCCGCTGTAACCATGGTGGCCGCATGAATAAGCGCAGAAACCGGGGTTGGCCCCTCCATCGCATCGGGAAGCCATGTGTGCAAAAACAGCTGGGCCGATTTGCCCATCGCACCGATAAACAGCAAGAACGCTAGTAAATTGGCGGCATTCCACTCCCGCCATAAAAAATGAATTTGTGTTTCGGCTAGCTTTGGCGCAGCGGCAAACACCTCGGTAAAAGACACGCTATCGGTCAAATAAAACAAGCCGAAAATGCCCAATGCAAAGCCAAAATCCCCAACCCGGTTCACCACAAAAGCTTTGATTGCCGCAGCATTGGCCGTTGGTTTACGATAATAAAACCCGATCAAAAGATACGAGGCTACACCAACGCCTTCCCAGCCAAAAAACATCTGAATAAGATTGTCAGATGTGACAAGCGCAAGCATCGCGAATGTGAAGAAAGACAAATAAGCAAAAAATCTGGGTTTATAGCTTTCATCCTCATTCCATTGCGGATCATGATCCATGTATCCAAAGCTGTAAAGATGCACCAAAGCAGACACAGAGGTGACGACGATCAACATGATCGCTGTCAGCCGATCCAACCGGATCGCCCAATCTGTGCTTAAGCTTCCGCTTTCGATAAAGCGAAATATTTGAATGATTTGCGTTTCACCATCAAATCCCAAAAAGACAATCCAGCTTAGGGCGCAAGCCAAAAACAACAGACCAGTTGTCACGTATTGAGCGGCGGTTTCACCGATTATTTTCCAGCCGAACCCGCCAATCAAGGCTCCAATTAAGGGCGCAAAAAGAATGAGCTTTACCATTTTCGACTATCCTTGCATCACGTTGACGTCTTCAACGGCGATGGTGCCGCGATTGCGAAAGAAACTGACCAAAATCGCCAGACCAATCGCAGCTTCTGCGGCGGCGACCGTCAACACGAAAAGCGTAAAAACCTGTCCGACCAAATCGCCCAAAAAACTCGAAAAAGCAACCAGATTGATGTTCACAGCAAGCAGCATCAGCTCGATCGACATCAACAAAATAATCACGTTTTTTCGATTTAAAAACAAACCAAAAATACCTATCACAAAAAGCGAGGCCGCCACTGTTAGATAATGTTCTAAACCAATCATAAAATTCCCTCGGTTCCTGTAATCTTAGGCGACATTGGCTTAAAGCCCCTGCCCCGGTTTTACGTCTTTCAATTCCATCGCTAATGCTGGATCGCGATACATTTGTGCCAAAACATCTTGCCGCTTTACATCCTTGCGGTGGCGCAAGGTCAAAACGATCGCCCCGATCATCGCCACCAACAGGATCAGACCCGCCAATTGGAAGAGCAAGAAATACTGATCATAAATCAGCAAACCAAGCGCCACGGTGTTATGCGTCTCTGCTGGAGTCACAGCTGCCCGCGCCGCCTCAGCCGTGTCAGCAACGCTCCACACGCCAAGCGCCATCGACAGCTGCATCAACAAAACCAAACCGATTAACAAGCCAAGCGGCAAGTATTGCGCCATCTCCGCCTTTAATTCAGCAAAATCAACATCCAACATCATCACGACGAAGAGAAACAAAACCGCAACAGCGCCAACATAGACAATGACCAAAAGCATCGCCACAAACTCGGCGCCAAGCAATACGAACAATCCAGCAGATGATAAAAATGTTAAGATAAGCCATAACACAGAATGCACTGGGTTTCGGCTTACCACGGTAAACAGCCCGCCTGTCACCGTACATAACGCAAACAGATAGAATGCAAATCCAACCACGCTCATCCAGAAATATCCTTTTTTGTCAATGACGCATCCACCACAACGTCATAAGCTGCTGCGCCTCTCAGCGCATTCCGATTTCTTCGCTTTGCAACGCTCAAATAAGGCCCACTCAAAATATCCATCATCGGTACGGCGCGTCCAACTCAAGATTGCGTGCAATTTCTGCTTCCCAACGATCGCCGTTTTCAAGCAATTTATCTTTATTATAAAAAAGCTCTTCGCGGGTTTCGGTTGCATACTCAAAATTTGGCCCTTCCACGATGGCATCAACCGGGCAGGCCTCTTGGCAAAAGCCGCAGTAAATGCACTTGGTCATATCGATATCGTAGCGGGTGGTGCGTCGGCTGCCATCATCGCGCGGTTCTGCATCGATGGTAATCGCTTGCGCGGGGCAAACCGCTTCGCAAAGCTTACAAGCGATGCAGCGTTCTTCGCCATTTGGATAGCGTCGCAGCGCATGCTCTCCGCGAAACCGTGGCGATAAAGGGCCTTTTTCATGAGGGTAGTTTAGCGTTGCCTTTGGTTTGAAGAAATATTTCAGGCCAAGCTTCAATCCGGTAAACACATCGGCAAGCAAAAAATACTTCGCGGCGCGTGTATAATCTATCTGGCTCATCTTAACCCCCTATCATCCAGCGGGCATAAGCGCCGCCAAACAGCTCAAATTTTGCAAAAAACGCTACAATAACAACCCAGGCTAACGACATCGGCAAAAAGACTTTCCAGCCGATCCGCATCAATTGATCATAGCGATAGCGCGGCGTAATCGCCTTCACCATGGCGAACATGAAGAAGAAGAATGCCATTTTGCCGACCATCCATAAAACTCCATCGGGAATTCCTGGGATTGGTGACAACCAGCCCCCGAAGAATAATAATGAGGTCAGCGCGCACATCAGGAAAATCGCAATATATTCGCCTGCCATAAACAACAGGAATGGCGTCGAGCTATATTCAACTTGATAGCCAGCCACCAATTCTGATTCAGCTTCCGGCAGATCGAAGGGCGGGCGATTTGTTTCTGCCAATGCAGAGATGAAAAACAAAAACACCATGGGCAGATGCGGTAACCAATACCAGCTGAAGAACCCATAAGCACCGTCTTGCGCTGCAACAATATCGCCAAAATTCATGGATCCCGTTGAAATAATAACCCCAATGATAATCAAGCCGATCGACACTTCATAAGAAATCATCTGCGCTGCTGAGCGCAATGAGCCTAAAAACGGATATTTTGAATTCGAGGCCCAGCCCCCCATGATAACGCCATAGACCTCAAGCGAAGAAATCGCGAAAACATATAGAATAGCAACGTTGATATTGGCCAAGACCCAGCCATCATTGAACGGGATCACCGCCCAGGCTACCATCGCCAACACAAAAGAAATCAGCGGCGCAAGGAAAAAAACCGTTTTATCGGCGCCCGCGGGCACCACGATTTCTTTCACAACGTATTTCAGCGCATCCGCGACTGTTTGCAACAGACCAAACACGCCAACCACATTAGGGCCGCGGCGCATCTGTACGGCCGCCCAAATCTTTCTATCTCCGTATACAAGAAAGAGCAGACTGACCATAACAAAGCCCAAAACCGCGAGACATTGCGCCACGATGGTTAGCGCAATACCGCCTGGAGTTGTGAGAAAATCAGCCATCGGTATTCCTAACTAGTTTCGCTGAAAACGTGGAAGAACGCGGGGTAATCTGCATCGCGCAGACCTTATTTAAGGAAAGAGTCATTCTGCCGCCACCGGCGCTTGAGCGCGCGCCTCAGTACCCGCCGAAAGTTCTGCCATCAATTTTGACGCCCGCGCAATCGGATTGGTTAAATAGAAATCTGAAATCGCGCTTCGGAACGTAGCTTTGCCCAACGTCCCCGCCTTAAGCGGCGCCCATTCGCTTTGCGAGATCTGATCGATTTGGCCAAGATGCGGGTGAGCTTCAAGCAAACTCTGACGCAATTCAGCGAACGAATCGAAGGGCAAGGTAGCGGCTAACTCGGCTGATAACGCCCGCAAAATCGCCCAGTTTTCTTTCGCCTCACCAGGTGCAAAACCCGCCCTTACGGCCAATTGTGGGCGCCCCTCGGTATTGACGAATAAGCCGTTCTCTTCCGTGTAGGCAGCGCTTGGGAAGATGATATCTGCGCGATGCGCACCACGATCACCATGGCTGCCTTGATAAATTACCACTGGACCAGCGGCAATTTCAACTTCATCCACCCCTAGGTTGAAAACAACCTCAGCCGAATCAAGCGCTGCGGTGACGCCGCCCTCACAGGTGGCATCGATATCCAGCATGCCCACGCGGCTGGCTGCCGTGTGCAGCACCATAAGTTTGCCGCCCGCGTCTTCGGCCAGCCCCATCGCGTGCCCCAGCACAGCCGCACCATCAGCCTCAACCAAAGCACCCATGCCAATGATGAATAATGGCGCCGTTGCAGATTTTGCGGTTTTCGACAATTTGGCCAGCGCAGCTCGATCCGCGCCAATCAGTTCATAGTCATAAGTGAGATCAACCGCCTGCCCGACAAGTTTGACTTGCGCGCCTTTTGTCCAAGCTTGACGAATGCGCGCATTCAAAACCGGCGCTTCCAACCTAGGATTACAGCCGATCAAATAAATTTCATCCGCGGCATCAATATCTTCAATCACCGCAGATCCAACATAGCCAGAGCGGTTCAAAGCGGGCAGCTGCGCGCCATCAACGCGGCATTCAACCGCGCCCCCCAAACCTTCAACCAGGTTTTTCAGCGCAAAACCCGCTTCAACCGGCACAAGATCCCCAATTAAACCAACCAAATTCTTCCCCGACATCGCCGCTGCTGCGGCCTTTAAAGCCTCGGGCCATGTGGCGGGGCGCAATTTGCCATTTTCACGCAGATAGGGTTGGTCAAGCCTTTGCCGGCGCAACCCATCCCAAACAAACCGGGTTTTATCCGAAATCCATTCTGCATTCACCTCGTCATGATTGCGTGGCAAAATACGCATCACTTCACGGCCTTTCGTATCCACGCGAATATTGGATCCAAGCGCATCCATCACGTCGATTGTTTCTGTTTTTGTTAACTCCCAAGGGCGCGCGGTGAAAGCATAGGGCTTTGACGTCAAAGCCCCAACAGGGCAGAGATCGATAATATTGCCTTGCAGGTTGCTGTTCAGCGTTTCCCCAAGATAGCTGGTTATTTCGCTATCTTCGCCGCGTCCAGTTTGACCCATCTGCGTGATTCCAGCAACTTCTGTTGTGAAGCGCACGCAGCGCGTGCAACTGATGCAACGCGTCATATGCGTTTCAACTAGAGGGCCAAGATCCAAATCGGTACTTGCCCGTTTGGCTTCGCGAAACCGCGAAAAATCAAGGCCATAAGCCATCGCCTGATCCTGAAGATCACATTCACCACCCTGATCACAAATCGGACAATCCAGCGGATGATTGATCAGTAAAAACTCCATCACGCCTTCACGGGCCTTTTTGACCATTGGTGAATTGGTCTTGATCACCGGTGGCTGCCCTTCCGGTCCGGGGCGCAGATCGCGCACCTGCATCGCGCAAGAGGCCGCAGGTTTTGGTGGCCCCCCGACAACTTCGACCAAACACATACGACAATTACCAGCGATTGTAAGGCGCTCATGGTAACAAAAGCGCGGCACTTCAATGCCAGCTTGCTCGCAAGCTTGGATCAACGTCATGGCGCTATCTACTTCAATTTCATTATCGTCGATAACGATGGTACGCATTGTGGTCATTGTATGATCTCAACTTTTGTTGCGTTAGAGGGCTGCGCTGCGACGGCTCTTAATGCGCTGACCAGCATGTGGCCAAGCGTGGCTGGGCAGACAAGGCAAGAATAGCACCCCGTTTGGCGCATATCGGATAACGCTTGGCTCATAAAATCACGCAGCTCCCAGTCAGGTTAAAATTGCCATTTTCAAGCTCTAAATCGGGGTTGTCAGGGCCCATTATCCAAGCAATATCTGAGGTTCCAAACTTTTCAACGCAATATTTCGTTGCCTCATAACGCCCGGCTTCGCGCGCCCCCGCAACACTTTTCGTAGCTTTTTTTACGCGCAGCGAGAAGGCCTCAGGGGCGTCTTTTCCCGCTTTCAAGGATGCGCTAAATTTCACACCGTCAAACGCATGTTGATTGTCTGTGTAGCTTTCACCACAAGAGACGCAGAACATGATTGGCAATATGGCTATCAAGCAACGCATTGTTTTATTCCGCCGCCACCGCATCGATCGAACCAGATCGCTTATGCGCGATCCGATCTTCTATTTCATCTCTGAAATTGCGGATAAGGCCCTGAATCGGCCAGGCCGCAGCATCGCCAAGCGCACAAATAGTGTGCCCTTCCACTTGTTTGGTCACATCCAACAGCATGTCAATTTCTTCAACACCGGCCTCGCCTGTCACCAAACGGTCCATCACGCGCATCATCCATCCAGTACCTTCACGGCACGGCGTGCATTGCCCGCAACTTTCATGCTTATAAAACTTAGAAAGACGCCAGATCGCTTTGATAATATCGGTCGATTGATCCATCACAATCACCGCCGCGGTTCCTAGCCCCGAGCGTTGCTCGCGCAAATAATCAAAGTCCATGATCGCATCACGCATATGCTCGCCGCGGATACAAGGAACCGAAGAACCGCCGGGAATAACGGCTTTCAAATTACTCCAACCGCCACGAATTCCGCCGCAATGCTTTTCAATCAATTCTTCAAAACTGATCGACATGGCCTCTTCAACAACGCATGGGTTGTTCACATGCCCAGAAATCGCGAACAGTTTTGTTCCCGCATTATTGGGCCGCCCAAAACTGCTAAACCAGTCAGGGCCTCGGCGCAAAATAGTTGGAACAACCGCGATCGACTCCACGTTATTCACCGTCGTAGGGCAGCCATAAAGCCCGGCACCTGCAGGGAATGGCGGCTTCATCCGCGGCATTCCTTTTTTGCCTTCAAGGCTTTCCAAGAGGGCAGTTTCTTCACCGCAAATATAGGCACCCGCCCCATGATGCAGATAAAGATCAAAATCCCAACCCGACTTGGCGGCATTCTTGCCAAGCAAGCCCGCATCATAGGCTTCATCGATCGCCGCCTGCAGCGCTTCGCGCTCGCGAATATACTCGCCGCGGATGTAAATGTAACACGCGTTGGCATTCATCGCAAAACTGGCGATCAGACAGCCCTCGATTAATGTGTGCGGGTCATGGCGCATGATTTCGCGGTCTTTGCACGTCCCCGGCTCTGATTCATCCGCGTTAACAACAAGGTAAGCCGGACGCCCATCGCTTTCCTTGGGCATGAAAGACCATTTGAGGCCGGTCGGAAACCCAGCGCCGCCGCGGCCGCGCAGACCCGATGCTTTCATTGTGTCAACGACCCAGTCGCGACCCTTTTTGATAATGGCCGCCGTACCATCCCAATGGCCGCGCGCACGCGCACCGGCGAGCGAACGATCATGCATGCCATAGATATTAGTAAATATCCGATCTTTATCCGTTAGCATACGCGCCTCATTTCCCTTGTTTCTGGCGGTGCCGCCACATGCGCAGAGACACCACCATCGCCCAAATAAACGCTGCCAAAACAGCGAGATCTATCAATATTGCAAACCGCCCGGCCAACCCCAACTTGGGACCAAGCCATTGCACAACAATCCAAAGCAGCATAGCGCCTGCGATGACCAAGGCCACCAAACGGCCCTGTCTGTTTTCATGTTGCCCCGCGCCCTGCGCCATCATCTTCCCTTCGAACGCGAGCCGTGCCGCATCCTTTTATCGTTAATTCTATGTCGTTAAGGCTTTCGCCTGCGCCACCCATTCATCGCGGCTGACACGCCCCTTAAACCCGTTTAAGTTTTCATCCATCCAAACAATATCATCTGGTCCCCAGGCCGTAATTTGATCATAATGAAAAACGCCAAGCGCGTTCAAAAGCGCTTCCAGCTTTGGACCAACGCCTTTTATCTTTTTCAGATCATCTGCTTGACCGTTGCGCGGCTGCGCTATCGCGCCTGGGGCGGTAACATCTGCACCTGCTGCAGAGGACGCATAGGCCCATTCAGGTTTACGTCCGGCAAGTTCAACCTCTCCGGGAAGCTGCGTAGAAGCAGGCTCAGATGCTGCGTCATATCGTTCAGCACCAACGCCACCAAGCGAAGTATCTTCAGCGCTGGCCTCAACCAAAGAACGCGCGCGCGCGCCGCCAAGCGGAGCCAAAGGTGTGCAAAACACCCACCCCAACAGCAAACCCAGGGCAACGAAAACGGTCGCAGCAAAAAAAACCGCGCCCATGAAGACTATTTTGCCCAAACCAAAACACATTATGAAGGTCAACACAGCTGAAGCGCCCGAAATTGCCCAGCAGCCCAGCTGGCAGCTTGTATACTTAATCGGCTCTAACATATTGAAACTCCTCTCTAATGGAACTCACGCTTAAAAACGCTATTCCTTTGTACCACGAGTTTGAGTTTTCGTCTTGTTTTGCGCGCTAAGCGCTTCCGCCTGCGCTGGCCAAGCATCACGACTAGCACAGCCTTTAAATCCCGGAAAATGCGTGTCAGCCCAGGCCACATTCTCAGCAGTCCATTTTGAAATCTGATCAAAGTGAAAGATGCCCGCAGCGTTTAAAAGCGCCTGTAACTTTGGCCCAATGCCTTTGATTTGCCCCAAGTCATCAGCGCCCGCTTTGCGCGCCATCTTTAAAAGCCGCGGCTGTTTCGCCGCAATGCCCGTTAAGCTTTCACTCGCGCTGGATTTAGCGATTTTGGCCTTTGCTCTTGACTTGCCAAGCCACGGCGTTGTCAGCGGCACTTCGCTTCCATCGATGCGCTTGAGCGTATCGTTTAGCTCAACCGCAAGCGCTGCACTGGCGTTATGGGCTTGCCGGTTAGCTTCATATTGCGTCAGAGACGTTGCGCCCCCCAAAGGTTCGCAAGAAAAACGACCATTTTGTGGGCCTGGCAGCGGTATTGCGCCCTCTGCCATTTTATCGATCAACGCAGCAAAGCCGTCTACCGTTAGGTTTTCGTAATAATCCTTGCCGATCTGGGCCATTGGTGCGTTTGTACAAGAACCCAAACATTCAACCTCTTCCCAGCTGAACTTCCCGTCAGCTGATAGCTGATGGGCCTCGGAAGCGATTTTCTCCCGACAAACTGAAATCAGATCTTCCGCGCCACAAATCATACAAGATGTGGTTCCACAGACTTGAATATGCGCAATAGATCCAACAGGTTGCAATTGAAACATAAAGTAAAATGTCGCCACTTCCAAAGCCCGCATATACGCCAAGCCGAGCATATCTGCCACGGCTTCAATGGCAGGGCGTGGCAACCAACCCACTTGTTCTTGCGCGCGCCAAAGAAGCGGGATGATCGCCGAAGCTTGGCGGCCTTCGGGGTATTTGCTGATTTGCGCTTCCGCCCAAGCTTTATTCGCAGGCGTAAACTCAAAACTATCCGGTTGATCAGGGTGTAAGCGGCGCAGCATCAGCGGTCAATCTCTCCAAAAACAACGTCCATCGTACCAATGATTGCAGCCACATCCGCAAGTTGGTGCCCAGACGCGATGTAATCCATAGCTTGCAAATGCAAGAACCCTGGCGCACGCAACTTTGCCCGATACGGTTTATTGCTTCCATCCGCCACCAAATACACGCCAAACTCACCTTTCGGAGCTTCTACCGCCGCGTAAACTTCACCGGCGGGAACATGAAAACCTTCCGTGTAGAGTTTAAAATGATGAATAAGCGCTTCCATCGATTGCTTCATCTCGGTGCGCTTTGGCGGTGTCAGCTTACCACGCGCCAAAATATCGCCCTTTTCGACACGTAACTTAGCAATGGCCTGCCGAATAATCGAAACCGATTGGCGCATTTCTTCCATCCGCACCAAATACCGATCATAACAATCCCCGTTCTTTCCAACCGGGATTTGAAACTCAAACTCATCATAGCACTCATAAGGCTGTGCCCGCCGTAGATCCCAAGCCAAACCGGATCCACGCACCATCACGCCCGAGAAGCCGTAATTCAGAATATCTTCTTCGCTGATCACACCAATATCGGCATTGCGCTGCTTGAAAATTCGGTTTTCTGTTAATAGCCCATCGATGTCATCCATCACTTCTGGAAACGCCAAGGCCCAAGCCTCTATATCATCGATCAAATCATCGCCGATATCCTGATGCACCCCTCCGGGACGGAAATAAGCCGCATGCAAACGCGCGCCGGAAGCGCGTTCATAAAACACCATCAGCTTTTCACGCTCTTCGAATCCCCAAAGAGGCGGCGTCAAGGCGCCCACATCCATTGCCTGCGTTGTCACATTCAACAAGTGATTTAAAACGCGGCCTATTTCACTGTAAAGAACCCGTATCAGCGAGGCACGACGTGGCACCTTAACGCCGGTCAGCTTTTCAATCGCCAAACACCACGCATGTTCTTGGTTCATCGGGGCGACATAATCCAGCCGGTCAAAATAGGGCAGGTTCTGCAAATAAGTGCGGCTTTCCATCAACTTCTCAGTGCCACGATGCAACAGGCCAATATGCGGATCGCAGCGCTCTACGATTTCGCCATCAAGCTCCAAGACCAGCCGCAACACACCATGCGCCGCCGGATGCTGAGGGCCAAAATTTATGTTGAAATTTCGAATTTTCTGTTCGCCTGTCAGCGCATCATTAAATTCGTTGGAACCATCCATCATTTCGCAGCCTCTTTTTCATCACCAGGAAGCACGTATTCAGCCCCTTCCCATGGCGACATAAAGTCAAATTGCCGGTATTCTTGCACAAGACTCACAGGCTCATACACAACACGCTTTTGCGCTTCGTCATAGCGCACCTCGGTATATCCGGTTGTCGGAAAGTCTTTGCGCAGCGGGTGCCCGCGAAACCCATAATCTGTCAGTAATCGCCTCAAATCAGGATGACCAGTAAATAAAATACCAAACATATCAAATACTTCGCGTTCAAACCAATTCGCTGAGGGATGAATATCACAGATCGATGGTAACATTTCATCTTCGCGAATTGACACCCGCAGGCGAACCCGTTTGTTTTGATACATCGATAGAAAATGATAAACGACGTCAAAACGATCGCTGCGCTCTGGATAATCGACTGCGGTAATATCTACCAAGCTCGAAAACTGACAATTCGCATCTGTCTTCAAAAAACTCACAAAATTATGCAAATTAGACGGAGCAACACAGATTGTGAGCTCATCAAACGCAATCTCCCAGCTTAAAACGCAATCCTTACGCTTATCGGCCAATTGAGCGCCTAACTCCTTCAAAGCAGAAACATTTGACTGGGTCATCGTACAATCGTTCCCGTGCGGCGGATTTTACGTTGCAAAGCCATGATCCCATACAGCAACGCTTCAGCTGTTGGTGGGCAACCGGGGACATAAATATCAACGGGCACAATGCGATCGCATCCACGCACCACGGAATAGCTGTAATGATAATAGCCGCCACCATTGGCGCATGAGCCCATGGAAATCACGTAACGCGGTTCGGGCATCTGATCATAAACTTTGCGTAATGCTGGCGCCATTTTATTGGTTAAAGTACCCGCCACAATCATCAAATCCGACTGGCGCGGGCTGGCGCGGGGTGCTGTTCCAAAACGCTCAAGATCGTAGCGAGGCATCGAGGTATGCATCATTTCAACGGCGCAACACGCCAATCCAAACGTCATCCAATGTAAGCTGCCCGTACGTGCCCAATTGATAATATCTTCTGTCGAGGTTAGCAAAAAGCCTTTATCTTGAAGCTCTCGGTTCAGCTCTTGCGTGGCAACTTCTTTATCCACACCCGCCGCGTTTACGCCCGCCATCAATCCCATTCCAGAGCCCCTTTTTTCCACTCATAGGCAAAGCCAATCGTTAAAACGCCCAAAAACACCATCATAGACCAGAATCCGACCATGCTTATATCCTTAAAGGCCACCGCCCAAGGGAATAAAAAGGCAATTTCCAAATCAAAAATAATGAAGAGGATTGAAACCAAATAGAATCGGACATCGAACTTCATTCGCGCATCGTCAAAGGCATTAAATCCGCACTCATAGGCAGAGACTTTTTCGGGATCTGGATTTCGAACAGCCACCACTACGGCGGCCAAAATAAGCAATAAGCCAAGGCCAATAGCGATGGCCATAAATACAAGTATCGGGAGGTATTCCCTTAGCAAGTCATCCACAGACGGCTCCATATTTTGGCGTTACGGTGGCAAACCCAACGCCCAGTTGGCTTGGCTCGGTTTACCCCTCTGGGAACTCGGGGTCAACATGCCAAGAGAAGAATTCACCGCCCAGAATAGCGCAACCTAACCATATTGATCGCAAACCTCTAAAATTCGGAAAATTCGATCAAAAAAATCTCGTTTCAAACCAAAAAAAATTTAATTTTGATCATTTTTTAGCTGAATAAGCAGTGCTTGCGCCTCAACATAAGCGCCCTCTTGAACAGCAATCTCATCAACCCTGGCGGAAAAAGGGGCAGAGAGCACTTGCTGCATCTTCATCGCCTCTAACGTGATCAAAGGCTGGCCCTCTTCCACCTCCTGCCCCGCGCTCACAGATACTGCAATTACAAGCCCGGGCATCGGAGCCTCGATCTGTGTTGTGCCAACAGCAGCCACTTCCGCGCGGCTTAAAGGGTCAATCAGCTTCAGCGCTATACCGCCCTGATCAAACACTGTGATATCGCGCCCCGCCCGGTGAGCGGCCGGCAAAGCCTCCCCCTCAAATTGCCACCCCGCATCGCTGTAAACCGCGAGATAATCTGCACCCTGCCATTTTAAAATAATTTGGTTTTCAATCAGCTGTACCGGCAATACGATCTGTTGCCCCTCAAAGATTACTTGCACCCTTTGTGACGCGCCTTTCCAAAGACAAAACCCGCTTAAACGCGACATGGTGACCTGGTTCCCAACTGCAGAGACCACGCCCGCCAATAGGGCGCGTGGCGTCAACTTGACCGGCGCAGTCAGCACCGATGAATTTCTAGAAATCAAACCTGTATCCAGCCGGCATGATGTGAAATCGCTAATTTGGGTTAACGCAGCGAGAAAACCCAGATTTGTCTTAATGCCGGCAATCTCAATCGCAGCCAAGCTCTGACCCATTTTATCGATCGCAGCGCGCCGATTTTGACCAAACACGATAACTTTCGCCAACATCGGGTCGTAAAATGCGCTTATCATATCATTGGCAATTACCCCAGAATCGATGCGGCACGCGCTGGGAAAGGCCAAATGCGTCAGCTGTCCCGCAATTGGCAAAAAATCTTGCTGGGGATCTTCGGCGTAAAGCCGCGCTTCGATCGCATGGCCAGTGATCTGTAAATCTTTTTGCTGCATTGGTAATTTACCGCCCGCCGCCACGTTTAACTGCCACTCCACGAGATCCACGCCGGTAATGGCTTCGGTCACAGGATGCTCAACTTGCAAACGGGTGTTCATTTCCATGAACCAAAAGCGATCTTCACGCAGCCCATCAGATCCATCAACAATGAACTCAACCGTGCCTGCTCCGCGATATTCTATAGCCTTGGCCGCTGCAACTGCGGCCTTGCCCATCACCGCGCGCATCTGCTCGGTCATCCCGGGTGCAGGCGCTTCCTCGACAACTTTTTGATGGCGCCTCTGTAAAGAGCAATCCCGTTCAAATAAATGCAGAACATCTGCCCCGTCCCCAAATACCTGTACTTCAATATGACGCGGTTGCGAAATGAATTTTTCCAGCAAAACATTGCCATTGCCAAAGGCATTTACCGCCTCAGAACGCGCCTCGGATAGGGCTGCCGCGAAGGCATTAGCAGATTTGACCAAGCGCATACCTTTCCCGCCGCCGCCCGCAACCGCCTTAATCAAAACCGGAAATCCTATTTTTTCAGCTTCTTTTTGCAAACGCGTGGGATCTTGATGGCCGGAAAACCCAGGCACCACGGGCACTCCTGCCTTCGCCATCAAGGCCTTTGCCGAATCTTTTAACCCCATGGCTCGAATGGCGCTGGCCGAGGGCCCAATAAAAACCAAGCCGGCAGCCTCTACCGCCTCAACAAATTCGGGGTTTTCAGATAAAAACCCATAACCAGGATGAATAGCCTGCGCCCCAGAGCTTAAAGCGGCTGCAATTATTTTTTCACCGCAAAGATAGCTTTGCGCTGGCAATGCGCCACCAATATGCACCGCGTGATCGGCTTGCAAAACATGTTGTGCATTCTGATCCGCATCGGAATACACCGCAATGCAACGCACGCCCATGCGCTGGGCGCTGCGCATCACGCGCAAGGCAATTTCACCACGATTCGCGATTAAAATAGCCTCAAACATGTAAACCCCCTATCTGCGGTTTCATGCCAAACTGACCAAATATAGATTGGATTACGCGCGCTGCGCCTCCGCTTATGTTACATTCTAAATAGGCCAAAGCGGGTCTCCTCTATGGGCGCGTTCAAGGCCGCCCGCAACGAGCAATAAAGCGTTTCACGGGTTTTTCGCGGATCAATGATCCCGTCATCCCAAAGCCGCGCCGAGGCGTAAAGCGGATGCGATTGCTCTTCAAACATATCCAAAGTGGGTTTTTGAAATGCCGCTTCTTCTTCAGCGGACCAAACGCCGCCCGCCCGCTCGATATTATCACGCTTCAACGCGGCCAGAACTTGCGCCGCTTGCGCGCCGCCCATCACCGAAATTCGACTATTCGGCCAAGTCCATAAAAAACGCGGCTGATAAGCCCGCCCCGACATACCGTAATTTCCCGCCCCAAAACTGCCCCCGATCAGAACCGTCACTTTTGGCACCGCCGTGGTGGCAACCGCTGTCACCATTTTTGCACCATGGCGGGCGATACCTTCATTCTCATAGCGCTGCCCCACCATAAAGCCTGTAATATTTTGTAAAAACACCAGTGGTATTTTTCGCTGGCTGCAAAGTTCAATGAAATGCGCGCCTTTTTGCGCGGCTTCGCTTAGCAAGACCCCGTTATTGGCGACAATTCCGACAGGGCACCCCATCACATGCGCGAAGCCTGTTACCAAAGTTGTGCCAAAACGGGCTTTAAACTCATCAAACCGTGACCCATCAACCAAGCGCGCCAACACTTCGCGTATATCATATTGACTGCGCAAATCTCGCGGCACAACGCCTAAGATTTCACTTGGATCATATTGGGGGTCCTCAACAGGTTGCAAATTTGGCAGCTCCAGTTTTGGACGGTTGAGATTGGCCACAGCTTGGCGCGCCAAAGCCAGCGCATGGTCATCATCCTCAGCCAGATAATCAGCCACCCCGGATAGGCGCGTATGCACATCAGCGCCACCAAGATCTTCGGCGCTTACAACTTCCCCCGTGGCAGCTTTGACCAAGGGAGGACCGGCTAAGAAAATCGTTCCCGCGCCGCGCACGATAATTGTGATATCAGACATCGCCGGAACATAGGCACCGCCCGCAGTGCAAGAGCCCATCACCACGGCAAGTTGAGCGATGCCTTTGGCAGACATTCTGGCTTGATTGTAAAAAATCCGCCCAAAATGGTCTCGATCGGGGAAAACCTCATCTTGATTGGGCAAGTTGGCACCGCCACTATCCACCAGATATAGGCAGGGCAAATGACATTCTTCTGCGATCTCTTGCGCGCGCAAATGCTTTTTCACGCTCATTGGGTAATAGGTTCCCCCCTTCACCGTGGCATCATTGCAAATGATCATACAGTCCCGACCGTGCACCTGACCAATACCCGCAACCAACCCGGCCGATGGCGCATCGCCATTATACAGCCCATGCGCCGCGGTTGCGCCAATTTCCAAAAACGCGCTTCCATAATCCAACAGATTGGCCACCCGCGCGCGCGGCAACATTTTGCCGCGGTCCAGATGCCGCTGCCGGGCCTTTTCGCCGCCGCCAGCCGCTGCAAGCTCGGCCGCCGAGCGAACCAATTCTAGGCTTTCCAAATGCGCAGATTGGTTACTCATGAAATCTTCTGATGCCGTTTTTATTTTAGAGAAAAGACGCATTTTGACCTCCGATAAACGCTGCCTGCAAATCATCAGAGCCAAGAGGCGTCCGAGATGTACCGATCAATTGCCCCCAAGGCGCGATCAAAAAGCGGTAGGGTGCTGCCGCGCCTGGCTGGCAAATCACCTCAAGGCGCACCCAAAATAAATCATGCGGCGTTGCATAGCAATCGCTCTCAGACCCGCTATGCCCCTCTTTAGAGGAGACAATGATATAATGCCTTGCGTAAAAGGTGATGGTTGCTGTCTCATCCAAAACGGCAGCTTTCACCCCCAAACGCAACGCCAAAAAAAGTAAGAGCAGGCAAAACACGCCAAGAACCAACCACGCGGGATGCAAGTTACGCAGCCTCACCTGACGCCCGTCTTCATGGCAGCCATTATGATCCGCATCTTCCCCATCAGCGCATCGCCGACATCAGCTCTCGACCGATCAACATACGCCGAATTTCAGACGTACCGGCACCAATTTCCATCAATTTTGCATCTCTAAAAAGGCGCGCAACCGGCGCGTCAGCCAGAAACCCTGCCCCGCCCATCGCCTGCACGGCTTGGTGGGCTATTTTCATCGCTTGCTCGGATGCATAAAGCACGCAACCGGCGGCATCTTGGCGGGTAATTTCGCCCCGATCACAGGCTTTTGCCGCCTCATAAACATAGGCTCGGGCTGAATTCATCGCTGTATACATATCTGCAATTTTGCCCTGCATCAGTTGAAAATCCCCGATACTTTGGCCGAATTGTTTGCGTTCAACCAAATAAGGCATCACCTCATCCAGACAGGCGGCCATAATCCCAGTACCAATTCCCGATAAGACAACCCGCTCGTAATCCAAACCCGACATAAGAACCTTGGCCCCTTTGCCCTCTTCCCCCAAAACGTTTTCAAACGGCACTTCAACATCTTCAAAAATAAGTTCCGCCGTGTTGGACCCGCGCATGCCTAACTTGTCAAAATGAGTTGAGGTCGAAAAGCCTGACATTGCTTTTTCGATCAAAAAGGCAGTAATACCTTTTGAGCCTGCTTCCGGATCGGTTTTGGCATAAACAACCAATGTATCCGCATCAGGCCCATTGGTGATCCAATATTTGCTGCCATTTAACCTATAATAACCGTTTCGTTTTTCCGCGCATAACTGCATTGAAACCACATCAGACCCCGCTGCAGGTTCTGACATCGCCAAGGCCCCAATATGGTGTCCCGACACCAGCTTGGGAAGATATTTTTGTTTTTGCTCTTCAGTGCCGTTTAAACTGATTTGGTTGACGCACAGGTTTGAATGCGCGCCATATGATAAAGCCACGCTCGCGCTGGCGCGGGCAATTTCTTCAATCGCCACAGTATGCGCTAAATAGCCCATCTCAGCGCCACCATGCGCGCCCGAAATGGTAATGCCGAGCAATCCCATTTTCCCAAGCTCTTGCCAAAGCGCATCAGGAAATTTGTTTGACCGGTCAATTTGGCCAGCTAAGGGGCGGATACGATCTTGAGAAAATCGATGCACCACATCCTGCAGCGCTTGCACATCTTCGCCAAGATCAAACCGCATAGAGGCTAAGAACATATCGCACTCCATTTATTGAACACTTGTTCATTAAATGGATTACTTTGGATCAATAGTCAATAGTTTTACACCAGCAATCGCAGCCCCAAAAGCGCAAAAAAACCCAAGCAGACCCTCGCTTTGAATACGAAGAAAAGTAAATTTAACCGTTAAAACGGTGTGAACCTTTGACGACAATTTGCACGTGAATTTTATCTATATGCGAGAATTATGTCGTTGAGAGCCTTTTCAGGTGCTCAAAAACGTCCTGGTTAGGGATTTGGCCCCAAAGAAGCCATTTTTATATTTAATTGAGATTTTATAGACCAATGCATTTCTGATTTTATCATTTGTTACTTAAATAAGGAATTTATCATAAAACAGGTTTCGATTGTTGCATGGCTTTTGTTTACGCTTAGTCCCGCATTCACCGCCGCCGATCACATTTGCCTTGGCTCGGGCCCTCAAACACCCCGTGATATCTCTCAAAAATTTGGCACCAATACCAGCAGCTTTAATCTCGCACCGAGCTATCGCGATATGAACTTATGCAACATAAACACCCACACTTTCGCTGAGCATAAAGGCCCTGGATTCTCAATTTCCGCTAATAATGGACAAACTGACGGATATCGCTGCAATGACACTGCAGGACTATCTCAAGAAGAACTCACAGATCTAACGCATGGAAGTGGCGCTTTTCAAGGCGTCGCCCCGGGTGATACGATTGAAGTGCATTGGGTATATTCCTCTTGCGCCGTTCAGCCAGGTCAAGGATTAACCTTTTGCTTCATGCCGCTTGTGCAACCCGGCAATTTCGGCAGGAAGCGCAAGTCTTTTTTAATTGATCAACAACTCATATGCCCTGAACCTTCAAACCAAAATATAAGACAAAACGGTGATTGATGCGCGCCATCAAGCGAAGAATCTGCAAACCTATACTGGAACGACAATCGTTTTTGCAGGTTTTCAACCGGCCCAAAAAATACGGCTAAAAATGCTCACCCCATCAAGTCACCTGGAGCGTTCGTCTAAAATGCGAAAAGTTAGATATGGCATCTTTGCATGACTGGGCGGCCAATGGGAATATTTTCAACGCAAGTCACTCTTATGGAGTTCGCGCGCCTGTCACTGAATCAGTGCTGTCTGCCACGATAAATGAAGCACAATCTGCTTATATTGCGGTTTGGGCCGCGCTATCTGCAAGCTGGTAGAGCGCGCCCACTTCTGCGCGAATAATACGCCCAATCACCGCGCAATCTTCGAGGCTGAAAGTAAGCGGCAAGCGCATATCGATCACCCCAGCCAAAACACGGTCGCTTTTTGGCATTGCAGATGATGGGGCATAGCGCCAACTGTCATAACGTGATGTGAAACCGGTCGGCTCTTGCCCGCCAAACCACTTCAACTCAACCCCTCTTGAAGCACAGCGCGCCAGCATCTTTTCAATCCTGTCAGCTGCCCAATCTAGCAATAAAAACTGAATAGATGACCCGACATAGCTTTCTTGTTCTGGTCGCGATATCAGCGTTAACCCCGGCGTATGCGCAAGCGCGGCTTCAACGGCTTGATAGCGCGCGTTCCACGCCTGCGCTTGCGCCTGCAGATTGGCCAATTGTGGACGCAGGATTGCGGCGCGCAAATGATCCATCCGGCCGGAAACATTGGGCGTGTGATACCGGACATCGTCAAAATGGCTGGCCGCCGGTGCGGCAATATGGCGATCATAAAGCATGTAAGATCCCGACAATATAACCGCTTTGGCCATCACATCCGCATCATCAGTGACCAAAAATCCGCCCTCGCCCGAATTTATATGTTTGTAAGTTTGTGTTGAATAACACCCCACCACTCCATGACGCCCAGACCATGTTTCACGCCATTTCGCACCCATCGTATGCGCACAATCCTCAATAACTCGGACGCCTGCATGCTCACAGATTTTAATCAACTGATCCATGTCGCAAATATGCCCACGCATGTGGCTGAGCATAAGCACATCCGCTTGTGCAATTTTTGCCTGCAAATCCTCTAGGTCGATCACCAGATCTTCGGTCACCCCAACATAAACCGGTATGGCGCCAACAGAAGCAATAGAGCCGGGAACCGGCGCAAGCGTAAACGCATTGGTTAAAACCTTATCACCTGGCTGCACATCCAATGCGCGCAGCGCCGTTGCCAACGCATATCCGCCCGAAGCAACCGCCAAGCAAAACGAAGCCTCCACGCTTGCTGCAAATTCCTGCTCGAGCAAAGCCACATGACCTGGCTCACCCTTTGCAACATTATAGCGATGCAATCGACCGCTTCGCATCACGGCCACCGCAGCTTCTATTGCCGCTTCCGGGATGGGTTCCTGCTGGGTGAATTCACCGGTGAATATTTCTGTCATAATACGTTGTTGCCTCTTCAAAAGCGAAGGTCAAGAGCGCAAACCCTCCCGGTTGCGCCAAGACCAGATTATCACCGCTTTGTAAGCCTTTGGCCCTACGCGCGATCACCGCATCGCCAAGCGTGCAATCAAGGGCGGCAGCTCTTCAAAAGACTCTATTACCGCTTCAGGCCTCAGCGCACGGATTTCTTGTGAAAGCGCTGACCCTTTGGGATGAAAATCAACCAAAATGCTGGGCACATTTGCAGCCCTTGCTGTGGAATGGTCGGTGAGCGTGTCTCCGATCATAAACGCCTTTTCAGGCAGGCCGCCGGCTTGGCGAACCGCTTCAAAAAATGGCTCCGGATCGGGCTTTCGCACGGATAAACTGTCAGCCCCAATCAGCGAGTCAAACAGCGCACGCTGCCCCATGCGGACCATCAGATCATCGGCAAGAGCAAATGGTTTATTCGTGCAAATGCCAATTTTAAACCCCGCAGACTTCAAATCTTGAACCGCTTGAAGCGCACCAGGGTAAAAAGTGGTGAAGCGATTGATTGAAGCGCCATACGCCTGCAAAAGAACCGGATAGAATTCATCAATCACCGCTTGATCAAATTTTCCCAATCGGGTCAACCCGAGGGTCAACATCGCCCGCCCGCCCCGCAAGGCGGTCGCAGCATCCTCAGGCCAGGTCAAAAGCTCGGGATGACCCATCTGTGCAAAACAAAAATTTGCGGCCGCCAATAAATCGCCGCTGGTATCAGCCAAAGTCCCGTCTAAATCAAAAATAACTGTTTGCATTGCCCCTGCCGATACATTGTTCGGCGGTTAACTGCCACGACCCGTAACATTGTGCAATGAAACTTGTGCAGCGCGGGCTTGCGCTTTGTGGCCCACCCGATAAAAGAGCCTTGCACTTTTAGTAATGGGTTGAGATCTTATGCAAACCGCCATTGTGATTTTAGCAGCAGGCAAAGGCACTCGGATGAAATCAGAGATGCCAAAGGTTTTGCATGAAGTTGCCGGCGCGCCACTACTCATGCATTGCATGAAAACAGCGCAAACAATCGAGCCCGAACATTTGATCATCGTGGCAGGTCACGGCAGCGAAGATGTTACAAAAGCGGCCGAAACCTACGCGCCAGATAGCCAAATTGTGACGCAAAGCGCGCAATTGGGCACCGCGCATGCCGTTGCGCAAAGCCGCGAAATTTTAAGCGGCTTTGAAGGCGATCTCATCATTCTTTATGGCGACACGCCCTTTATAAGGCCAGAAACGCTTGAAAAGCTGGCGCAAGCCCGGCAAAAAAGCGACCTTGTTATCTTAGGGTTCGAAGCAAATGATCCCGGCCATTACGGCCGTTTGATCACATCCGGAACAGATTTACTTGAAATCGTTGAATATAAAGAGGCTAACGCGGCACAAAAAGATATTACGATTTGTAACAGTGGCGTTTTGGCTGGCCCAGCTCAACTAATCTTCCAACTGATCGAGCAGGTCGAAACCTCCAACAAAGCTGGTGAGCTTTACCTAACCGATTGCATTGCTTTGGCGCGCGCCGCTGGAAAATCTGCGAGCGTGGTGACATGCCCCGAGGCAGAAACGCTTGGGGTAAATTCTCGGCGCGATCTCGCACAAGCTGAGCAGGTCTTTCAAAACAATGCGCGCGCGGCTTTAATGGATGCAGGCGTTAGCCTATTGGCGCCTGAAACAGTGTTTTTAAGCTTTGATACGGTGATTGGCCGCGACGCTCTGATTGAACAAAACGTGGTCTTCGGCGTTGGTGTCACGGTTGAAACCGGCGCAAAAATCCGTGCTTTTAGCCATTTGGAGGGATGCCATGTGTCGCGAGAGGCGGTGATTGGCCCTTATGCTCGCTTGCGCCCGGGGGCTGAAGTTGCAAATGCTGCCAAGATTGGAAATTTTGTTGAAATAAAAAATGCCCAAATTGGCGAAGGCGCGAAAGTCAACCACCTAAGCTATATTGGCGATGCCGATATTGGCTCAGACAGCAATATTGGCGCGGGCACAATCACCTGTAATTATGACGGGGTGATGAAACATCATACGCAAATCGGCCAGAACGTTTTTATCGGTTCAAATACCATGCTGGTCGCACCGGTTGGCATTGGCGATGGAGCAATGACAGCAAGCGGCGCTGTCATCACCAAAAATGTTCCTGAAGATGCGCTGGCCCTTGCGCGCGCCGAGCAAATCAACAAGCCGGGACTAGCGCGAAAACTTCGTAAACTTTTGGCCAAACGGAAACAGCAAAAAGAAACTGGACAAAGCTGATGTGTGGAATTGTTGGAGTTTTAGGGAAAAATGAAGTTGCCCCTATACTTGTCGAGTCGTTAAAGCGGCTTGAATATCGCGGCTATGACAGCGCCGGGGTTGCCACAATTGAACATGGGAAGTTGGACCGCAGACGGGCCGTTGGCAAATTGGTTGAATTAAGCGATGTGCTGGTGCGCGAACCGTTGCGCGGCCGCGCGGGCATTGGGCATACAAGATGGGCCACCCACGGAAAGCCCACGCTATCAAATGCCCATCCGCATCAATTTGGCGCTGTAAGCGTAGTCCACAACGGAATTGTAGAGAATTTCCGCGAATTGCGGCGTGAATTATCCGAGCACAATATCCACGCTGAAACCGATACTGACACCGAAACCATTGCGATGCTTACGGGGCATTTTATTGCCCAAGGGCAAAGCCCTATCGACGCGGCGCGCAGCACGTTGAAAAAGCTAGATGGCGCATTTGCGGTTTGTTTTTTATTCGCCGGATATGACGATTTGATGATCGCAGCACGCAAGGGCTCACCCCTGGCGATCGGGTATGGCAAGGGGGAGATGTTTGTTGGATCGGATGCAATTGCCTTAACGCCTTTAACCAACCAACTCAGCTATCTTGAAGAGGGCGATTTTGCCATTTTAACTCGGCAAAGCGTGGAGATCCATGACAAAGACGGCCAACCCGTTCAACGCGAAAAGCGGATCATTCGCGGCGATAGCAGCCGCTATGACAAGGATGGTTACACCCATTTCATGGAAAAAGAGGTTTTTGAGCAACCCAGCGTAATAAAAACCGCAATCACTCAATATTTCAATCCAAAAAAATCGCAAGAAACGCGGCTTAAAGATATAGATTTCAGTCGTTTTGATAGAGTTTTGCTGATCGCATGCGGCACTGGCTATTATGCCTGCCTCACAGCAAAATACTGGCTGGAACAATTGGCAGATATGCCCGCTGAAATCGATATTGCTTCGGAATTTCGATATCGCGAGCCGCCCATTACCCCAAATACTTTAGCGATCTTCGTCAGCCAATCCGGAGAAACCGCAGATACCCTGGCTGCGCTGCGCTATTGCGCGGGAAAAGCCGCTGAAATTTGGTCGGTAACCAATGTCGCGGAAAGCTCAATCGCCCGCGAAAGTGACGTCAATTTTCCTATTTACGCCGGAATTGAAATCGGTGTTGCATCAACAAAAGCCTTCACCTGCCAATTAACGGTTCTGCTCGCAATCGCAATGAAAGCAGCCGAGGCGCGCGGCTCTATGAGCGCGCGCGCGCACGAAACCTTATCACAGGCAATTTTGGATCTGCCGGCCTTAATCAACCGAGCGCTTGATCAGCGCGAGGCCTATCAAACAGTTGCCAATGATCTGGCGAAAAGCCAAGATATCTTATTTCTTGGGAGGGGTTTAATGTATCCACTGGCGCTTGAAGGGGCGCTAAAGCTAAAAGAGCTCAGCTATATACACGCCGAAGCTTATGCAGCGGGTGAATTGAAGCACGGACCGATTGCGTTGGTGGATGGCGCAGTGCCGGTGGTTGTGTTTGCCCCTAAAGATACATTATTCGAAAAAACCATGTCCAACATGCAAGAAGTGATGGCACGCAAAGGCAAAATAGCCCTTTTCTCTGAACCTTCAGGGCTTGAAGTAGCTGGAGAAGAACCTTGGCATAAAGTTTCCATGCCGCCTTGCCATGAAGCACTCACGCCAATTTTATACGCCATTCCCGCGCAATTATTGGCCTATTACACTGCCGTGACGATGGGGACGGATGTTGACCAACCGCGGAATTTGGCTAAGTCGGTCACAGTGGAATAGATTTCGCAATATAAAATGCGAGGATGTTGATTACGGTTTTGACATCAAAGTTGTGACCCAAATCCTTACATTAAAGGACATACCGGAAGACCAACTTAAACGTCTTCTATTGATTGAGACCCTTTATGAAAAGGGTCTCAATTCTGTTCAAATCTCCGATTTTCTCAATAGTCAGCAGATCTCTACCCCTACTGGTCTTTCTTATAACCCAAAACTTGTTTGGGTTACTCACAACAAATTTCAAAAGAGAAAAGAACGGATCAACGGCACTTTTGTGTCGGTTGACCAAGACTACTTTTATATCAGAGAAGGAGTGAAGTTTTGGACCGTGTAGCAATTTATGGTCGAGTATCAACAACTGAACAGACCTCGGATAATCAGATCAATTTCCTACAAGAAATCGTAAGTCGAAACGGTTGGGAATTGGTTCAAACATATGTTGATGAGGGAATATCAGGGACCAAGGGACGAGACAAAAGACCAGAGTTTGATCGACTTTGTAAGGATATGGTAAGAAGAAAATTCAACAGAATTCTCGTGTGGGATATCTCTCGTTTAGGTCGCTCACTCCAGCATCTAGTTGAATTTCTGAATGAAGTTCAGTCGGTCAACTGTCACTTATACATTCACCAGTCGGGACTTGACACCTCTACCCCTTCTGGTCGGATGATGTTTCAAATGGTGGGTGTGTTTTCAGAATTTGAAAGGTCGATGATCTCAGAACGGGTCAAGTTAGGATTGGAGAGGGTTAAATCCAAAGGGACTAAGTTAGGCAGACCAACTAAGATAGATGAAGAAACGAAAGTTAGAATTTGGTCACTCATAGACGAAGGGACGTCACTTTCAGAGGTATCAAGGGTTCTTCAAATTTCTAAAATGTCGGTTTCGAGGGTGAATCGAGAAAGAAATCCATGACATTGGATTAGTAACTGGTAACATGATTTCTTATAAGAAATCTATATTGTGGGGAGGACAGACATGTCAAAGAGTGATGGTGATTATTCATTAATTCACACCCCTGATGGTCAAACTAGACCGGACGAGCAAACTGACACTAAATTTTCATTCACAAACTTCTCTAAAGAGTTTGATGATCATATCGACAAATCTATCCGAGGTTATTCGACCCTTAGACAAGATGTTCTGTCACTGAGTCGATCCACAACGAAGAAATAGACTAATCGCAATAGCGGTTAGACCAGATATTTGTCGCAAGGTAGGCATAAAATCAGAAAGGGATCTCCTAGAGATTTATCCTCAGGGATCAATCTATGAACCAACACTTAAAGATGGACTTCAGGGTTTGGAAATAGATCCGACGCAAAGAAATTATCTATTAATGTCGTCAGTGAAGTCCTCTGCCTATGAGATATTGAAGTCTATTCCTAAAAATCCATCCCGCCCGATTGGAGTTGGTAATATCGATCCGGACTGGACATCGGATTTTAACCTAGTTCGAGCAAGTTGGGATCACCCATCTCCAACTCTGACCCAGATGGGACAACAAGGTGGTGGCGGTGGAATCCACCATCCCGATGAAGATAGAGTCTTTACGACTGATGAACTCAAAAGATTAATGGGGTTGCCGGATGACTTCCGTTTGACCGGGACCTTTAACCAAAAAGCAGAACGATGTGGACGGATGGTTACACCTCCCTTGTATAAACATCTATCAAGGTCGATATATGAAAAAGTGATCCTCCCATCACGATAAAGGATATTTTATGAATAACACAACTAACCTGTCATCCTTAATTTGGTCATCAGCAGACGATGTCCTTCGTGGTCTTTTCAGACCTTCTGAGTATGGTCGGGTCATCCTACCTTTCGTTGTCATGAGACGACTGGATTGTGTTCTAGAACCTAAAAAGGACGAGGTATATGAACTCTATAACAATTTCAAAGACCAACTCTCAGACCCCTCTCCGGTCATTCTAAGACAGGTTGGACTACCATTCTTCAATACCTCTAAATTTGATCTTTCACGTATCAAAAGTGACCCGACAAACGTGTTGATGAACTTCAATAATTACGTTCAAGGTTATTCAAAAAATGTTCTCGACATCATTGAAAACTTTTCTATCATCCCACTAGTCGAGAAACTTCACAAGAATAAACGTCTGTATCTACTGATCGATAAATTTACAGAGTTTGATTTACATCCTGACAAGATCGACAACCATCAGATGGGATCGGTCTATGAAGAACTTCTTCGTAAATTCTCTGAGATGTCGAATGAAGAAAGTGGTGACCACTTTACTCCTCGTGATGTAGTTAAACTTCTCGTCTCATTTGTGTTTGGTGGGGACAAGGAAGACCTTCAAGGGGAAGGAAAAATTAGGTCTGTCTTCGATCCGTGTTGTGGAACAGGAGGGATGTTAACGATCGGTAAGGAGTGGGTTCTTGAGAACATAAACTCCAATCTCAAAATTGATTTGTATGGTCAAGAACTCAACGATGTAACCTACTCAATCTGTAAGTCTGATCTTCTCATGATGGATGAGAATCCTGAAAACATTCAGGGTCCAACATCATCCATCTCAGATGATCGTCATCAAGGTCGTAAATTTGATTATATGATTACCAACCCACCATTTGGGGTTAGTTGGAAGTCAGAAGCAGAATTCGTTAATGAGGAAGCAAAAGACCCGAATGGTCGTTTCTTCGTTGGAACACCAAGAACATCAGACGGATCATTGTTGTTCCTTCAACATCTGATTCACAAGATGAACCCTGAAGGTTCTCGTATTGGTATCGTCTTTAACGGATCACCTTTATTTACGGGTGATGCTGGTAGTGGTGAATCCGAAATCCGTAAATGGATAATCGAAAATGATTGGTTGGAATGTATCGTTTCACTACCTGATCGAATGTTCTTCAACACAGGTATCACAACCTACATTTGGATTGTTACGAATAAGAAGTCCTATGACCGTAAAGGTAAGGTTCAACTCATCGATGGAACTTCTTTTTTCTCTCAAATGAGAAAAAATCTTGGTGATAAAGGTAAATACATTACCGACGAACAATCCCAACAACTATTTGAAATCTATCAGAACAACCAAGAAAACGAATTCTGTAAGATTTACCCTAATAATTTCTTTGGTTACACAAAGGTGGTCGTTGAACAACCACTTATCGAAAACGGTTATACCAAAACGGACAAAAAAGGAAATCCGAAACCAGACACGTCAAAACGGGATACAGAACGAGTTCCTCTTTCAGAGAGTATTGATGATTACTACGACCGTGAAGTAAGACCACATCTATCCGACTCTTGGATGGATCGATCAAAGGACAAGGTCGGTTATGAAATCAATTTCACCAAGTATTTCTATCAATTCACTCCACTAAGAAGTTTGGAAGTGATTTCAAACGATCTCAAAAACCTAGATGATGAAATTCAAAAGTTATCGTTGGAGATGACTAATGAGTAATTCAGTTGAGAATAAAAATATAGGTGTTGATTGGATAGGGAGTATTCCTTCGAATTGGAAAGTTTCTCGTTTCAAACACCTTTTTGACGAGAAAAGATCAACAAAAAACCCAGAGTTAAATTCGGGTTCGATAAGTTTTGGTCAGGTAATTTACAAGGATGATGAGTCAATTCCTGAGTCTACGAAAGAAGGTTATCAAGAGGTTCTAGAAGGGGAATTTTTAATAAACCCTCTAAATCTCAACTACGATTTAAAAAGTCTGAGAATTGCTTTATCAAGAATTAACGTGGTAGTCAGTCAAGGATACATTGTTCTGAAACTCCGTGACCATCTTCACCCTAACTACTACGAATACTTATTGAGAAAATTTGACGTAGAATACATGAAGAGTTTGGGACAAGGTGTTCGACAGACAATATCATTTACACACCTTAAAGACGAAAATTTAGTTGTTCCTCCAATTGAAGAACAAAAACTTATCTCCCAATACCTTGATAAAAAGACCAGTCAGATTGATTCATTGGTCGATAAGATTCAGAAGAAAATAGAAATCCTTAAAGAACAAAGAACTTCCTTGATCAATCAATACGTCACTAAAGGTCTCGATCCAAATGTTGAGATGAAAGACAGTGGTGTTGAATGGATTGGTGAGATCCCGAAACATTGGAGTATATCCAAGTTACGTTATCAGATCGATGGTATCAAAGACGGAACTCATGGAACTCACAAAAATGTTGCTGACGGGTATCTCCTTCTCAGTGGGAAGAACATCCAAGACGGGAATCTGGTAATTACGGATTCTGAACGGAGAATTTCAGAAGAAGACCATCTTTTGATAACCGGTAACGGATACCCAAAGAAAGGTGATATTTTATTTGTCTCGATTGGAGCAACGTTAGGAAAAACTACGGTTTATACGTTAGATGACTCACTGTCCTTTCAACGAAGTGTTTGTTTCATAAGACCCAAATCCTCGTGGGATTCGTTTTATATGGGACAACTTTTGTCAAGTGAAACAGTCCAAGGTCAAATAAAACAAAATGTAAATCAATCAACAATTGGTGGGATTTACATGGGGGATCTAGTTGAAGTGTTTGTTCCAGTCCCACCACAAAAAGAACAGAAGGACATGACGAAACAGTTAGATAAGGAACTTAAACAAATTGAAGAAATGATAAGATTGGAGAAAGATAGAATTTCTCTTTTTGTTGAATATCGTCAATCCTTAATCTCTTCTGTTGTGACTGGTAAGGTGAGAATATCAGAGGAAATGATATGAGTGCTCTGAGTCCTACCGAAAAACGGTTTGAGGAACATATTGAAGATCATCTCCAAACGGTCGGATATTCAACAACCCATTTCAGCGAATACGATCGTAATCTTTGTTTAATCCGAGATCACGTCGTCGATTTCATCAAGAGAACACAACCCGAAGAATGGGGTCGTCTTCAAGAGATTTACGATGTAGATACAGAGAACAAGATCCTTTCTAGGATTTCCTCGGAGATCACACACGCTCACCTCATTGTATCGATCAACAGGTGATACAAAGAGGATGTTCGACACAATCATCGTTGTAACCGATAGAACAGTTTTGGATGATCAACTTCGAAATACTATTCGGTCACTCGAAAAGATCGATGGTGTTGTGAATGGTGTTGAACATGGTTCTCAAGAACTTAAGAAGTTCTTAGAACAAGGTAAGGATATCGTAATCACGACAATCCAAAAATTCCCATTCATCTCTGAAACAATTTCATCATTGGGTAATCGGACCTTTGGTGTGATCATTGATGAAGTTCATTCCAGTCAATCTGGAGAGTTGTCCAAAGAACTCAAAAAATCACTGTCAAAGTCGGATGACGATGATGATTTTGATTACGAGGAGATGTTGAGACAAGAAATCCAAAGTCGAGGGAAACAAGATCACATTTCATTCTTTGGTTTCACAGGAACACCAAAGGAAAAGACCCTTGAGTTGTTTGGAACGAAAACCACCGAGGGAACCTTTGTTCCCTTCCATATCTACTCAATGTATCAATCGATACATGAGGGTTTCACACTCGATGTTCTCCAGAACTACACAACATACAAACGATACTTCAAAGTAAAACAAACCAAGGATGGGGATATCGAAGTCCCTACCGGTAAAGGTAAGAGAGAACTTGTTCGGTATGTTGACTCACATGAGATGACGATCCGAAATAAGGTCCAAATTATGTTGGATCACTGGATCGAAAAAGGTTCAAAAGAGATACAAGGTCGATCAAGGGGGATGATCGTCACACAGTCTCGGAAACATTGTGTTTGGTATTTCAATGAGATCAACAAACAACTGGAGGAGAGAGGTCTTTCTTATAGATGTTTGGTTGGATTTTCAGGTGAAGTATCGATTGATGGTGAAAAATTCTCAGAACCAGGGTGTAACCAAACTATTGGTCATGAAGGTGATGTCCCCCTTGGTCTGAAGAATCCGAAGTATCGATTATTAGTCGTAGCAAATAAGTTCCAAACTGGTTTCGACGAACCTCTCGTTCAATCAATGTATGTCGATAAAAAACTTGGAGGTGTTCAATGTGTTCAGACACTTTCACGGTTGAACAGAACGACATCAGGAAAAACACAGACCTTTGTTTTGGATTTTGTGAATGAACCGGAAGATATCCGTGAGTCTTTTCAACGGTTCTATCAATCAACAATCCTTGAAGGTGAAACCGATCCGAACCGTCTCTATGACCTACAACGTGAGGTCTATGATTTCCATCTTTACACTAATGAGGATGTTAATCGGTTCTGTGAAGTTTTCTATGACCCTAAACGAGATGAAGGAAATCTTCATCCAATATTGGATCATGTTGTCGATAAGTTTAACTCGATTGACGAAGACGAGATCAAAGAAGATTTCAGATCCAAAATTCAGTCATACATCAGAATGTATGGGTATCTTTCTCAAATCATCAACTTCAGTGATATTGAACTAGAGAAGACCTTCGTCTTTCTTAAGTATCTCAATAAGAAGTTACCAAAACGTCAGACGGACAGATTTGATCTATCAGACACGATTGATTTGGATTCCTTAAGAATCCAAAAGATCCATGAACACGTTGAAGATCTTGTTCGAGAGGACACAATCTTGAATCCACCAGATTTTGATTCCACCGGTGTTCAGGAACCAGAATACGATTTCTTATCGGAAATCATCAATCAGGTGAACAACACCTACGGGGTAAATTTGACCGAGGAAGATCGGTTGGATCTTTCAAGGTTGAGTAAGAGATTGATCGAAGATCCAGAAGTCGAAAAATACATGAATGGTAATAATACCGAAGACAACAAACGTAACTTCTTCAAACAACAATTTGAAGGAATGATGATCGATTACATCAATGAGAGGTTCGATTTCTACAAGAAAATGGATGATAACCCATCGATGAAGAACCTCATCTTCCAAATGATGTATAAGGATTATCAAACTCAGAGGGTTCAACCTTGACCGAGATAGTCTATATCCTCACAAACCCCGTTATCCCTGATCTTGTAAAAATAGGGAAAACGACAAATCTTGAAGAACGAGTAAGATCACTATCATCGCATTCGGGTGTACCTGTCCCATTTGAGGTCTACTACGCTTGTGTGGTTTCAGATTCATCGAAGGTGGAAAAACATCTTCATGATGGGTTTGGTGATCACAGGGTCAATCCAAAGAGAGAGTTCTTTAGGATCAATCCTGAACGAGTTCTATCGATACTTAAGTTAGTTGAAATCCAGAATATCACTCCAAACAGCGATTTTGTTGAAGACCAAGAAGAACAACAGTCACTGAATAAAGAACGAGGAAGAAGGTCGAATTTCACTTTTTCGTCTGTCGGAATTCCTGTTGGTTCAATACTTCACTTTGTCAGAGATGAAACTGTGACAGTTAAAGTGGTCGATGACAGAAATGTTGAGTTCGAGGGTGAGGTTACATCACTGACACAGTCCTCGTTGATCTTGCTCAATCGGGATCATGGATGGAATTCATCATCTGTTACCGGACCTCGTTACTGGGTGTTCGAGAATGAGACATTATCTGAAAGACGTCTACGTCTTGAAAACGGAGTGAGTCAGGAAAGTTAGGATCATAACGCGGCTTTAACCTCGGCATCGTTTTCAAGGTTAGAACAGATTGCAACAACCTTTTCCCAAGGCGCATCAACTAGCTCTACCTCATCGCCTTGCGCATGCAACACCGTTACCTTATCCAACCGACCATGGATCGGAATATAATCAGCATTGCCCGCCTTCCCGTCTAATCCATCAATGTTTTGGGTGATAAGTTTCTTATCAGCCAACCAATCATGAACATTATTCGGCTGAATATGCCGATAGGACGCAAACCGTCGGAAATACCATAGCAGAAATTCATCTGGATGGATCAAATACATCGCACGAGTGGCCATTTCTTGAGGTGTATAATTTTCGCTCCCGATTGTCCAATAGCTCTTTTGGGGGACCCTGTTCTAAAATCTTTCCTTCCGTGAAAAAACAAACGCGATCCGATATTTCTCTGGCAAACCCCATTTGATGCGTTACCATGATCATTGGCAGATCATATTCCTTATTCAGTGACCTGATAACATTCAAAACCTCCCCCACAACTTCAGGATCCAAAGCAGACGTGATTTCATCCAAAAGCATGAGCTTTGGACGCATCGCAAGCGCTCTTGCTATCGCCACCCGTTGCTGTTGGCCGCCAGATAATCGGCTAGGGTGCTGATCTTTTTTACTGCTCAAGCCCACCAGTTCGAGCAATTCAAGCGCCCGTTCTTCGGCAGCCTCTTTATTCATACCAAGGACCTGCATCGGCGCTTCGATGCAATTTTGCAGCGCCGTCATATGCGGAAACAAATTAAACTGTTGAAATACCATTCCGATTTTAGAGCGACGTTGCCTAAGATGCTTTTCATCCGCTTCAATGATCGAGCCGTTGGAAGCCATATGGGTGAGCGGCTTGCCATCAAAATGAATTATACCACCATCGATTTTCTCCAACGTCATCAGCACTCGGAGCACGGTTGTTTTCCCTGAACCAGACGGACCAATGATTGATATCATTTCATTTTTTTAAACTCTAAGTTCAGTTTATCGAGGACAACTAGGTCACCATACCTTTTTGTCACCTGATCAAACTTAACGATACAATCATCTTTTTCTGCCATGTCTCAACTTTTCTATTTCTACCGAGTCGTTTTGCCTTGAGCTTTGTTCACGCGCTTCTCAAGCCGTCGCACCCACATTGCGGCCGGGATTGATAAGGTCAAAAAGATCACTCCAACCATCGTATAGGGCTCTAATTATCTAAATTATAACCGCCAACGGCCGTTGCCGCGTGAAACAGCTCGGCCACTCCGATGGTTGACAGCAAGGGCGTATCTTTAAAAATACCCACGAGATAGTTCCCCATGCCAGGAATAGCGATTGGAAATGCTTGTGGCAGTATAATTCTTCTATAGGCATAGGCATTAGAAAAATTTAACGCTCGGCAAGCTTCCCACTGAGCTTTGGGAACGGCTTCTAAAGCCCCCCGGTAAACCTCGCAGAGATACGTTCCAAAATGCAGACCAATGGTGAGCATGCCGCAGACCCAAGCCGATAGGGTTATTCCAAATTGAGGCAGCACGAAATAAACGAAAAACAATTGTATCAAAAGCGGCGTCGAGCGAATAAACTCGACGATTTCTCTTGTGATCATATTCAGTATTCTGGACCTACTTGGCTTTTTTAGATTGGTCTGAAGTAATGTTCTTTTACAAAGCTAGCCGCTTCAAAAAAACAATTAAGGAGTGGCTGGGGTGTCATTAAATTTCTCTCGTAAGCGGGCTTCTATTTGATGAACAACACATTGTCTGCGTTAATCATCTTAGGCTTGGTTGTAACTTTTGCGATTGGTTTTCTGGAAGGTGAAAATAACTTGCAAGGTTGGCCAATCGGCCGAACATCATGCTCAACACCTTCCTGTGATTTTCAATAATTTCGATCGCGCGCGAAGCAGACTAACAAGACATTTAAGTCGATGAAAATTTTTTCTATCTGATTGTGCGGATACAAAATTGATCTAAATCTTGTTTGCAATCGTACCTTCCCCATCATGTCTGATAAGCCTTATGACCTCTAGTGTTTGCGTGAGTGGCCTTTTTCATTGACGCGGTGTGGGCCACCGCTGACCAGGATGCAGCATAAATTAATAAGGGAACAATTCATGTTTTTGGCAAAAAAGATCTTAGTAACTAACCTAGTATTGACCGGAGCTTTAATTGGAACAGCTTCCCTTACACTTATCGCATATGGCTGTAAAAACAAAAAAGACAGCTCTACAAAACAGGGACGCACATAATGAAAAAGGCCTGCGTGATATTTTTTGGTGCATGCTTGATTGGCACCTTTACGTTTGCGGCGGGCAGTTCTAGCGACACATCTTCCAGCTCTGATCGCTATGGCCCATCAAGCGCAGAAACAGACCGTTTTTCCAAGATCAATGCGCTGATCAAACTAGAAAAATTTGCTGAAGCCCATGCAGAACTGAAAAACCTCTCGCCTCAAACAGACGAGGCAGATCGTCAGAACCTTTTAGGTTTTACCGCTCGTAAATCTGGCGACTTGGTAGCAGCTGCCAGCTATTATAATACTGCATTGACGATTGACCCCAAACATATTGGCGCGCTGGAATATCAAGGCGAGCTATTTATTCAACTTGGTGATATCGAAAATGCTCAGAAAAATTTAGCAAAATTAGAAAAAATATGCTGGCTTCCTTGCCATGAAGAATATGAACTGCGAAGTGCTTTAGAAAAAATGCTCACCAATTAGGTTTGCGGCTATGTAAAATCATTCTGGCTCTCGACATCGTCTTCCTCAGAAGACCGTGTTCAAGCTTGTACGAGCGCTTCTTTTTTAAAGGTTAGGGGCTTTAATTGAAACTAAAAGTAGCGGTTTGGCTTTTATTATACGCGAGCACGATTGTGGCAGCTTCGGGCGCTATTTGGTTTGTGGGTAATTTGAATGCTAACAATTGGATTGCGCCGGATATAGCGCCGCCTCCATGGCTTTTTGGCCCCGTTTGGACAGTCTTATATCTGTTTATTGCAACAAGCGCCTATCGCGTGATTTATGCAGATCCTCATAATTTAAAAGGCGTTGCATTAGCTTTATGGAGTTTACAAATGTGTTTAAATACACTTTGGACACCTGTCTTCTTTGGCGCATTTGATTTACCCGGCGCTCTGGCTCTTATTGCTGTGCTTTGGGTGGTCATTGGAGCGTATAGCTCTGTTAGCTTCTCAATTGATCGGAAAGCTGGATATCTTTTTTTGCCCTATTGGGCTTGGGTCTCCTTCGCTACAATTCTGAACTATGAATATATGATTTTGAATCCGATTTAACTTAGTCTTAAAATGAATGCCGCGCCGGTTCCCCTAAATAAGGTTTAACTATCTATCATGCGTTCTCTCAATCGAACCGGACTTGCTATAATATTAAGCTTACTTGCATTGGCATTGTTCGATGCAATGGGTTTAATAATAAAGCTGCTTTCTTCAAAGTTTTCTGCTGCCGAGCTTTCGACTTGGAGAAACCTATTCGGACTTATTCCAGCTTTTTTAGTACTTTATTCGTCGAGGGTTTGGCGCCAAGCAGGGCAAGTTTTTAAAATAAGGCAATGGAAACTAGGTCTATTTAGGGGCGTTATTGCCACGCTAGCTCAGCTTTGTTTTTACATGGCACTCGGCCTGATGGCATTTGCAACCGCGTCTACAATTACATATGCCGGGGCGCTTTTTACAACTGCGTTTGCGATCCCAATTTTAGGAGAACGCGTAGGTTGGATGCGCTGGGGGGCGGTGATCGTCGGATTTGTTGGTGTTGTTTTTATATTGCAACCTGGCAGTGATGCGTTCTCATTTTCCTCAATCTTACCTTTAGCCGCAGCGGCATTCTATGCGCTGCTGACGATCACGGCTAAATTATTTGATGATGAGGTGCCTAGTGCTTTGTTAAATCTGTACTCTTCTTTTATTTCAACAGTTTGCGCTGCCATCATAACGTTATTCATTGGAGGATTTACTGTGTTTACTTCTTTTGAAGAGGTTCTCTGGTTAGTGCTTATGGGAGGGTTTGGCGGATCTGCAGTTCTTTTATTGGTGACCAGTTACCGAATGACAGAACAAAGCAATTTGGCGCCATTCAGTTATTTTGGAATTCCTATCGCTTTTTTATTTGGATGGGCATTTTTCGACGAAACACCTTGGAACACATTATTCCCAGGCGCAGCACTCATAATTCTTGGGGGGTTGTTAATTGTATGGCGGGAAAGTGCCCTCGCAAAACGTTAGACCTAAAATTTATATTGAGATAAAATTTGTTCAACAAAATCCTATGCCTTTTTCAATAGCTTTGGCAGCTTGTTTGTCGAAGTTTGACTTTTGAGTTGCGTATCCAAAAAGATTTTCTGTTTAAAGCAAATACAAATACACCCATAAAGGGTCCTTCCCAACGAGGCCTCAGATTGAGTGCCAGAACAGAAGCTATGCACTCTTAATTATAAGAAAACTACGTCTGGAAAAGGGGCTCACACATGCACAGCTCGCGCATATGGCCGGCATCAGCATCCGCACTTTACAGCGGATTGAGCGCGGTGCGCATGCCAGCCCAGAGGCGTTGAAGTGCATAGCCTCTGTTCGCGAAACCGATTTTGAAAATCTCTGGACATAACAGGAAATGCCAACTGTAGAAGAGCCCGAATTTCCTAGGCTCTTAGCCAAAGAAAAAGAAGCCATGGTATATGTAAGTGGCTCAAGGCATTCTGCATGCACCTCTTTGTCGTTGCCGTTGTGTTCACTACCCTTTCGATCATAAACCTGTCTTTGTCTTTAGAATATTTCTTTTTGGGCCGCGTTTGGCTGGGGCATTAGCCTCCTCTGCCATGGCCTGGGTGTCTTCCAAATCTTTAACCTCTTTGGAGACACTTGGGAGATAAGGCAAATCGAGAGGCGGATGCGCCGCCAAAGATAAGCTTAATGTCTAATACCCATGCTGGACATCCGAACAACACTCTATCGGCTATCGGGATCCTACATAGGGCCAAACCAGGAACACGAACTATGGCTCCAAACCCTTCTTTGCATCACGCAGACCTCATGAAATTCTTAAGAGTGAATTTTCAAAACCGCTGTTTTTGGCGCGGTAATTGCAAACCCTACCTCTAAGAATAGGAGGATAGACATGTCAGAGGTAAACAATATCGGGCTGAATGCGTTTCTCGCGCAGCAATACGCGCCGAAGCAATCAGAAAAAATACCTACCCCTGCGGCAAGCGAAAAAACAAAATCTGAACCAAGCAAAAATGCAGATAACCGCTCTGTCGTGGTTAAGATAAGCGCCGCTGCACGCTCTATGCTTGAAGAGACGCGCGCGCTTGAAAAGCGTCAGGCCGATGCAAATAGAGCTAATGCGGCGATTGATAAGCGCCTCGAGACCGTACGCTTGGACAGCCAACGCCTTGAAGAAACACTATCTTCAAAAATCACAGAGGCCGCTTAAAAAATCGAACTATATAATTTGACGAAACGCCAATATAATCTATCTCCGTTCAATGAACATGTGGTGGAAACATATTTTAAAGCACTGGATTGCATTTGCGACGCTTTTCATTTTCACGGCCAGTCTTAGCCTAGCAGATTCAGAAGACCTGTTGGATCAGTTGGCGCTCAGCGCCTCCGAACAAGAGGCGCAGCCGATCATTGCAAAACTTTGGAGTGAATGGACCAGCGCGCATAGCTCGAATGCTGAGGGAAGCCTGATGCAACGTGGAATCATTGCGATGAACCAAGGCCGTATCGATGATGCAGATGTGCTGTTTGGCCGGTTGATTTTTCTAAACCCTGATTTTACCGAAGCGTGGAACAAACGCGCCACGTTACGTTTTATCAAGGGCGATTACGCAGGCTCCGAAGCCGATATTTATGAAGTTTTGATCCGGCAACCACGCCATTTTGGAGCCTTATCAGGCTTGGGTTTAATAAATATGAAATTGGGTGAATGGCGAAAGGCCGTTAACGCATATGAAAGCCTTTTGGGCGTGTATCCCCATAGCCCCGATGCCAAAACCTATCTTCCCGCGCTGAAACGGAAACTGGGTGAAATGGAACTTTAAAAGTTTTTAAACCAGAAAACAGATCTGGCGTAAAGCAAGGCCGGACCACACCCTTATGGGCCAGCGGGGCCTTTAACACATGCCTGCTGTTCTTTTTCCCAAAACGATTTATAGATACCCCCACCCGATCTTGAAACAAATGGTGGGTCATGAATTTTCGACAATTAGAAGCCTTCCGAGCCACAATGCGTTCCGGCTCAATCACGCGTGCGGCGGCGTCGTTGAATCTTTCGCAACCCACGGTAAGCCGTCTGATCAAGGATCTTGAAGCCCAGATAGGCTTTGCCCTTTTTATCAAATTGGGGCGTGGCATCAGGCCAACGACAGAGGGACAAAAATTTTATAAGGGCGTTGACGCCACGTTTATGGGCCTTGACCGGCTGGATGATTTGGCCAAAACGCTGGAAAGCAGTTCCAGCGGCACCCTAGCTTTGGGGGTCATCCCGTTGCTGGCAACGATTGAAATTCCAAGTGCCATTAACACCCTATATCAAGCCAGACCTGACGTTAAATTACAGATTTACCTGCGCAACACACCTGCCATTATCGAAGCTATTCAATTGCAGCAATTGGATCTGGGCGTGATCAGCCGGCAACCACCCTATAATGGCGTTGAAATCCTGTATCAAACCACCCTGCCCTATGTTTGCTTGGTTCCCGAAGAACACGCTTTGGCAAGTTCTCAAACTGAAGTGAATTTGAACGACCTAGCGCAGACGGAAACCTTTATTACTTTTGGTGGCATTTTCCCCGAACAGATAGCCGGTCTGGATGCGGCAACCATCGCCCATCTAAAGCAACGCTCGCGTTTATCGGCGGCCAATATGCCGATGGCTGCGGCCTTGGCAAAAGAAACCGGCACGCTGGCGATCGTTGACGTTTTATCCGCCGGCGTCGCCGTTGGGACAGGCGGTGTCACCAGCCTGCCATTGGTCCAAAATCTTGAATATCATCTGGCTGTTGTCACGCATAATGCTGGCACATTGTCACGACACGGGCAAGAATTAGCGGGCATTATTGCCAAGCGCTTTGACAGAATTAGACCTTAAGATACCGGCAAATCTCTTATCCACCCCGCACGCTGAGCTTGATCTTCCACCCGCACCTCGACGTTTAAGCCTGCGCGCCAATAGCCTTTCTCGATAAGAGATAAACCTATATTGTTTTCTAAACGCGGCGAATATATTCCCGATGTGATTTCACCAATTTTTTGTCCCTCACAAATCACAGGCCATGGGATCGCACAGGTTGGCACGGGGGGACCTTCAAATTCAACCGCATGGATCAACCGCTGAGGGCCTTGAGCAGCGATCGCGCACACCGCATCCCGGCCGATGTAATCAATAGAACCGCTCACATCACAAAATTTACCCAGTCCAATTTCAAATGGATTGTTTTGAAGGGTCATCTCATTGCCATATGAAAAGAGGCCGCCCTCGATCCGTTCGATCAGATTGGGGCACCCGGGGCGGATGTTATACGCTTGCCCTGCCTTCCAGAGCAAATCCCATAAACCAGGGCCCTGCGCCGCCCCCTGCACATAAATCTCAAACCCGCCTTGGCGCGAATACCCGGATCGGGCGATAAGCTGCTGGGTTCCCTCAACCTCAATCCACCCAAATTTGAAAAATCCAATATCGCGTATATGAGGCCCGAAAACCTCGGCCAGCAATGCCTCAGCCTGCGGCCCCTGCACGGACAAAGGAAAAACATCAGGCTCATGAATATTTACATTTAGCCTGCGGCCCAAGGCCAGCCCTTTCGCATAAAGCAGCAAATCGCTATCGGCGATTGACAACCAAAACCTATCTTCGGCCAACTTTAAAAGAACCGGGTCATTTATCAGCCCAGCCTGGTCATCAATGATCGGCACATATAGGCATTGCCCTACCTTTGCCTTACTGATGTTGCGCGGGGTCATCAATTGCACCAAATTGCCTGCATCTGGGCCCGATATTTCAACCTGCCTTTGGCAAGACACATCCCAAAGCTGCACATAGGTGCGCAAATGCCAATAATCTTCTTCGACGCTGGTTTCGAAGGCTTTGGGCAAGAGCATATGGTTGACCACGGAAAACCCCCGAACCCCCAGCGCCTCGACACGATCCGTATACGGTGTGCGACGAATGCGCCGCGACATATTTAAGCCATCAGCCATTGGTTAATCTCCTGACCACCAAACAGAGTAAGAATTCGGATTGATAATAATCGGAATGTGGTAATGGCCTTCCCGATCAGGCATCGAAAAACGAAAGATGATTTCATCCATAATCTGCAGTTTTGCGCGAATGAGATCTTGGTTTTGCCAGTAATCTTTGGTTTCAAAGACCAGTTCATAGCGCGCCTCGGCACTCAAAAGCCGCGCATCCAAGGTTTCTTTAAGCCGCCCGCCAGCATCCATCTGAGTGTCGAATAAACAATTTTGATTGCTTAGATTGATCAGGCGGACGGGAATAAACCCGGCATGCGTGCCATCGACTCCGTTCAGCGTGTGAGATGTTAAAACGGCCATTATTCAATCGATGCCTTATCACGTTTATCGGAGGTGGCCGCTACGATTGGGCTTATAACACCGCGACATTTCACGTTAACGCACGCGGTTTTGCCGCTGGCCATCGCCCGTGCCAAAGCGGGGCCCAAAGCGGCACGATCCTCGACCAATTCCCCATATCCCCCCATACCTTCAAAAAGGCTGTGAAACGGAATATCGCGAAAATCTGTGGCAAAATGGGAACCGTTCGCAAATAAACGCTCTTGCTGCTGGCTGATACAATCCAATCCGCCATTATTATCTATTACTACGGTGATCGGCAGTTTTTCCTGAAACGCCGCTTCGATGGATAAGCCACCCGACAAAAAGGCACCATCCCCCGAAATTAACACAACATTGCGCTCCGGATGCGCCGCTTTTGCCGATAAGGCAAAGCTAACCCCAACACCCAGCAAACTGTAATTCCCCGGGTGCAAAATGCCACCAAGTTTTTGACCACGCCATCCGGCCATATTCACGGCAATTTCCGACCAGAAATGCGTGTTGCCGCCGTCAAAAACCAACCAATCCTGATCCTGTAACTGGCTTTGCACATCCAATGACAATTGCAGCGGGTGCATTTTACGCCTTTGCGCGTGATCGAGTGCATTTTCTGCATCCAAATGCGCGTACCATTCCTCAACCCATTTGGCGCGGCGCGCTTGCTGCAACTCAAGCCAAGGCGCAAAATTGACTTTCACGCCTGTCAAAAGATCCAAAAATGCAGCGGGATCGCTGAGTATCACCCGATCTGCGGCGCGATTGTAATTCAGTTCTTCATGGCTGCCATTGATACAGATCAAATGCGTTTCCGCTTTGATAAAAGGCGGATTTCCGAAATTCATTTGATTATCGAGCCGCCCTCCAATCATCAATATTATATCCGCGTCGTGCAACGCCTCTTTAGAGGGGTGATATTGATGAAAATCCGCCAAACCCATATAGGTTTCACATTCTTCACCCAGTAGTTTCTGATGATAGGGAACGTTGAATACAGGAATTTTCAACGCTTTCGACGCGTCTTCAAGCTTTTTTTCCGCGTGTGACCACCACACACCGTGCCCTGCGATGATAACAGGGCGCTTGGCCTTATGCAGACGGTTTATCACATCTTCCATTGCCGCAGGTTCTGGCCAAGCTTTTGGCAAAGGCCTGTCACTGCGATCAAACGGGCGCTCATGACGACCTGCATCCGCTGGAAAACTCGCAAACATTAAATCAACCGGCAGGCTGATATGCACAGGCCCTGGATAACCCGTGGTTGCCGCTGTCCAAGCCCGATCGATAAATTCGCTGATCCGCTCACCATCGGTAATTTGCACCGAATATTTCACCAATGGGGCCGCGATGGCGACATCATCAATTTCTTTAAACCCGCCTGCACCTTGGCGCTTCAGCGTCGATGACCCGGTCACAAATATCACCGGCGCTCGCTCACCGCCCGCCTCCAACATAGCCGGCACCGCATTTGCGAAACCTTCCGGGCCAACCAAACACACAGCCGGTTTGCGCGTGATACGCGTATGACCATCAGCCAAATGTCCGGCAACCTGCTCATGGGGGCAGTTGATCACAGGCATTTGGCATTTCATAAACCCTTCGAGCGCAGGGTTACAAAAGCCACCAGCAAGCGTAAACACATGCTCAGCTCCTTTTTCTTTGAGTGCACGTGCGAGAATCTCGCCACCACGCAGTTTTATCTCTTTGCTCTTCTCATTCACAGGATCTTCACCTTCTTACCCATTAAACCCACCTAATCTAGCAGGGCATGATTATTTTTTACGATCATCGCAGGCGTCAAATCGGATATGTTACGCGCACCCAATTGTGCCATCGCAGCAGAAACATCATAAGCCAAACCGCTGAACAACGCGTCCAGTCCCCGCGCACCATCAGCCGCCAACGCGTAAAGCACCGGACGGCCCAACATCACCATATTAGCGCCACAAACCAAGGCCTTCACGATATCTTCGCCATTGCGAACGCCGCTATCAAAAAGCAACGGATAATCCGGACCAAGCGCTTGCCGGATCAATGGTAACACTGCAATTGACGGCGGCGCGCTGTCCAACTGCCGCCCCCCATGTGTGGAAATATAAATCGCATCTGCGCCGCACTCATGCACCTGCAACGCGTCGGGCACCGAGGTAATTCCTTTGACCACCAGCTTGCCCGGCCACAATTCACGCAATCGTTTCAAAAATTCCCAATCCGCTAAAGCGCGGCTTGCATCTCGATCAAAACCATCCCCATTATCCGGAAAGTTCAGGGGTTTGGGCACGCCGTTTGCCAAAGTTGCGAGGCTCCACCTTGGATGGGTTGCGAAGTCAAAAAATTGTTTTGACCTCATCCGAAAGGGCATTTTAAACCCATTTGCAACATCGCGCAAACGCCGGCTCACTTGAGGAACATCCACCGTGAATACCAAGGTTGAATATCCAGCATTTTGGGCCCTTCGCACCAAAGAAAGCGTATGATCGAGCGGCGGTGTTACATAAAGCTGAAACCATGCATAAGTACCGGCCCATTTGCCCATATCCTCAAGGCGACTTGACGCTGCAGATGACAATGCCACCGGAATCTGCGCAGTTTTCGCAACTTGCCCCATTATTTGGTCCGCCTTGGGATGCGAGAGATTACACATTCCCATCGGCGCGATTCCAAAGGGCAGCTGAAACGATTGATCGATAAATTTTGTGGTTAGGTTTCTGGGGTCAACCTGGCGTAAAACACGTGATTGCAGTTGAATATCATCAAATGCCTGTTCATTGCGTGCCTTGCCAATTTCGCGCCCTGCCGCCCCATCAATAAAGTCAAAAATAAGTTTGGGAAGCCGCTTTTTGGCCAGAAAGCGCGCATGAGCTGCGTCAATAACGCAGGGCTCGCCCGATTTGATTGACCTTTTATAAGACACATATCCCCCAACGCCTATGTGAAGGGGAATACTAAAGCTGATAGGTAAAAACAATTCGCTTTTATTTTACAATTCATTCATTTTTCGTATGCATTTATCGAGGCAAATATTCGTTATCGAGGGAACAAACTCATTTCAAATTCTGACGGTTGATATTTTCTGTCTGCCAACTCGTACGGGGGCAAATGACACGTACCGGCAATTTAGATGGAAAACTTAAATAAATCTGTTAATGATTATCACAGTTGAAGTTTTAGTTAAAAGAAAATTCGATGAATAAATTCATAACGATCACATGCATCGCACTTTGTTGCGCCACTGCCGCAAGCGCACAAATGGTACCAGCGACGCAAAATGGCAAAACAAACTTAGAAAATGCAATATCGAATTTAGGACCCGCCTCTAAATTGACAGGCAGTTTTTTATTTATAGCCCTGTTATCTTTGATCGGAGGCAGTAATTCAAGCTCGGCTTCCGGCTCATGACTTTATCGGGTTAAGTTTTGCTATCCCCCGTGAAAACCCTTTGAGACTTACCTTTGCCAAGATTGCCTCTTCAGCATTTAGCATTCTAAACCGCAAAGAAAAATCACGGTTTTTCTTCATGCTCTCAATAAGTGGTTCATCCAACTCGAAAGAGACCAAACACCCCTGAGAAACACAGGTGACAAAAGGGTAGGTTTTTGGATCAATATATTCCGACCACATCTCTAAGCCAAATGCCAGATCTATTTGAAGCGGAAGCAGCACCTCAAACATCATTTGTTCCTTTTTCAACGCAATTGTAATCATCGAAAAGGGGCGTTTTTCTCCACTATTTTCGCGCAGGGTTTGTCGTAATATGCAAGTCTCAATTTTCTGCTCAAGCGTGCAAATACTTTCCCAAAAATCATGCTGTGTGCGCGTTATAGAGATATCATTCACCTCTCCTTCGGGTTCTTGCGAAGCAACAGAAGCCGGGCTAAGCCCGAACACACTTATCCAAAAACAACATAACAAAACCGAAAAAATAAAACTGCATCGAATGTTAGACATTTTCAAATCACCTTTATTAAAAATTTATGTTTACGGAAGTCCAAAATTGCGGATCACGGTTCGAAGGATCCACCGAGGAGGCTGCCATACTTAGACGTTGGGCCAAGCTTAAATCTAAACTCAAACGTTTGTTTGAAAATTGCACTCCAAGCCCGGCACCGGCGAGACGGCGCGTGTTTTCACCAGCATTCTCAGCCACTTGCCCAAAATCAAGAAATAGATACGCAGCTGAGACCGAATTTAAAGGTTCATGAAGTTCAAACTGACCCAAAAAACCGTTACTTCCGCTTGCCTCTCCCACCGGATAAGCGCGAATGCCATAGGCCCCCCCTAAAGAAAAACCTTCCAGCGAATTTAAATTTTGGCGACTTGCGGCTTGAAAAACCAGCCTGCTTTTCAAAACGGCTGAACGCGCGATCCGTTGATGCTGTTCAATATTTCCAGATAAGATAACAGCCCGACCTTGCACGGCACCAGCTCTATCGGAGCTCACATTTGTCGCAGCAACCGTTATCTCTCCAAAGCGTCGCGTGGCCGTTAGCTGTGATTGCTTTCGCTCGAAACTTATCCCAAATTCGAGTTTCTCATTGGCACGTTTTTCAAATTTTGCGCCGGCCAACATCTCCACTATTTCATCCTTTTGAACTCTTACAAACCCATCTGTTTCTTTTTTATTTCTTATCAGGAGTGGATAAGAAAACTCAGCTAGATATCCGGTTGAATGCCCCTCTAGCGGATCAAACTGATCCGATAAATCATATGTACTTCTTGATATTTCCGCTTTGACGCGCCCACCGCTATACCCAATGGGGCGCGCATAGCCGATACGGCCCAAATAAAAAGTTTCACTCGTCTTCATAAACGTCATATTAATTTGGTCACCAAAAATCACTTCTGGTATAAGCGTAATGTCAACACGGCCACGGTTTTTCCCAAAAAACCGACTTCCATCATTTGCTAAGTTTAAAGTGCCAAACGCATGAGGGGTCGGTTCAATTCTTACACGCAAATCACTTTGACCGATTTTTGCGCCTGGAGATAATGTATACTCTGTCTCAAATCCCGGTAATTGAGAGATTATACCAATTTTTCTGATTAATGGATCCGAACGAATAACAGCATCTGTTTTTAAGTCATTTAGATAGGCCGTTACTTGTGGCCCATACGCCGCATCCCCCTCACTATAAATTTTACCGTATTGACCCTCTAAAATTACGATAGAAACAGTATTATTTTCAATTTTTTGATTAGGAATGATAGCGCGTGCAAGGAAATAACCCTGATCACGGTAATGGCGTGAAATTTTATCAGCAAGTTTGAAAAGTTCCATAAGGGAAAACGACCGAGAAGGCATTCCACCAATGACGGCTAAAATATCTCTGCGCGTAAAAACCGTGTTATTTAAAAATTTTATATTATTTATAAAAACCTTTGCGCCAGCCTCTTGTGGATCAAACCGTTCTATCGGCGGCGCCTCAAAAATTGGCAATGTATTTTTTAAGTTTAGGGTTTTAGCAGGCGGTTTAAAGTTGTTTTTTAAAGCTCCCCCTGTGTCAATTGTTTCTGCTAGCCCATAAAGGTTAGAGACAAACCAAAGAAGAGCGCTTATAAAAAACAAAGGCAAAACCACAGGGAACTGTGATTTAAGTAAAATGACCTGAGCGAGTTTTTTTATGTTCATATTAAATATTTTCGAGTAAAATTAGTTAAGTAATAAATTTATTTAAGTGCTAACCAGCCTAAAATTATCTCTCTATAAGGCAGACAGACGCCGTTAATTGACGCCCAGCCCGACAACCTGAATTATTCGCTGGCACAAGGTAAAGTTTTTCTAATTCATCAACCTCTACGTTTTTGTCATATGAGTCGTACAAAGAATTTAAGTCTTTTGTCTGGCCCCCAACGCTTTTCAATACGATTTTCAGCTTGATATCCGTATCAAACCGCAAACTTTTAGGGTTTTCCAATGAAAAACCATCGGAATCTTGACTTGAAAAAGCCAAAGCGTTTGAATTACGTTTATCAATATATGTGTTTTCTTGGAAGCTGCCCGATAAGGTTGCGGGTTTGTTTAGAAAACTCGGAATATTCCCTAACGCGTTATTTAAATTGGTTTCCTGATCGCTCAAGCCATCGGTATTTCCATATGTTTGCTTCACAACGTCTACAGTGAAACCAGACGGAAAAAGCAAACTATAGTTTCTTCGATCAGCTCCGATTAGGGTGAGCCCAGCGATAGTTACTGGAACATCGCGCGCAACGTCTGCCATCAAAACGTAACCTATAGCAGTCCCTGCAAGGCTAACATTATCTTTTTCATAAGGAGCAATTCTAGGATTGCCTTCTAGACTGAAGCTAGAATCTTTAGAATATACAAACGACGGTGGTCTCACCCCCGTAATGCTCAGCGCTTTCACCGTGATCCTGGCCTCAACATCCGCCGTATTGGCCAGCGTGTAATTGCCCGCCAGACCCCCATTCGCACCATCGACAAGCGTGTAGCGCACCGTCGTTTTATAATCGCCAATATCCTTGCTGCCCAGCTCAAAAGCGCTAGCCGTGGCTGTAACCGTCTCATTTCCCACAAAGCCCGATAAATCCCCCGGCGTGACAGAGCCCGCGCTCTTCGTGCCATCATAGATCCTATCCGAAATGCCCGGAGCAGAAACGCTCAGCGCTTTCGCCGTGATCGTGGCCGTGGCATCGTCATGCTCGGATAGGCTATAATTGCTCGCATTAGTCCCGCTCAGGCTTAAACCCAAAAAGCTTACCGTTTTCCCGCTGCCAACATTTTTATCCCCAAACGCCGCACTGGCCGAGCTTTGAGAAACGCCAATATCATCGCCTTCATAGGCTTTGCCATCATCGCTACTGCCCGCACCCACAGCGCTCAGCGCCAATAGCGCGGCTGTGCCGACAAGCTCCGCAGAAACCGTGCCATCATAGATCTTATTCGCCGTGCTCAGACCAGAAACGCTCAGCGCTTTCGCCGTGATCGTGGCAATAAGCCCTGAGGATTCAGCAATCTGATAGCCATACACTTCGGCGCTATTATTGCTCCAACTGCCTTTTGCACGCGTGAGTGAAACATTTATATTTTCGCCCACGTTCTTTGAGGCCAAATTACCCGTGGTGGGTTTGCTCAAGGTTACAGTATCGCCATCAACCGCCCCCGTGATGGATCCATAATTTGCCTCGGTGAGCGTGGTGATGTTGCTCGACCCATCATATGTTTTAGAGGCGCTGCCGATAAGGGATGAACTGAGGGTCGGTGCTAGCGTGTAAAGAAACCCATTTTCAGACCCCTCCACGCTCGTGGTGCCATAGATCGCATTATATTGCTTGAAACCATATGCAAGGCCGCCGCGGGTATCCCCCGTTGAAATATTAAACGGATCTTCGTTTGCCGACCAGACCAGCCATCGGCCAGAATTTGCTGATAAGGCTGCGTCGCCAGCCTCATTTTGAAAAGATTGTCCGGATAAAACGATCGCATCGCCGCTGCCGGATGCGGTCAGCGCGCCGGAGTTTAAAACGATTCCACTGCCATCAGTGCCCCCAAGATTGACGGCCGAAATTGTAGCCGCTGAGATGGTTCGTAAACTTATATTACCGCTTTCAGAATTTGTTTTTGCAGCGCCATTCCCAAGCGTAATAGAGACAGCCCCCGTACCGGCATCAAGACTCACGCCATCGGCCATTGAAATCTCCGCAATGCCCGCATCGCGATGCGCATCCACAACGCCATTCGCAAGCGTGTCATTCCCGACCAGCGTAAGATCACCATTTCCGGTGGTCATATTTGCGTTCAATAAAATGCTGCGCCCCGCCTGCAGCGTCAGCCGCCCTCGTGACTCTCCCTCGGCAACGCTGAGGGCGCTTGACACTGTGATATCATTTGAAGCTTGCAAGGTCACATCTGTGCCGGATGTGACAAGATCTGATATCGCTGAGGAAGCGAATGTAACGGTCTCCGAGGGCTGTTGCGCAAACGCACCTGCATCATCGGGTAAAGAGGCCGCATCATAATGAAACAAATAAACCGCGCCCGAATTTGCGGAGGTATTTTCCGCACCGCCATTCAAACTAGACCCAACCGCCAAGTAATCTCCCGCACCATTTAGCGCCACCGACATGCCAAATTGATCATTTGTAGCAACTCGAACGTCCTCGTCAGATAATGTGGAAAGATTCACATCATTATCACCCGAATACCCTGCCCCAATCGTTCCAATTTGCGTCGCGCCATTAAAATCTGAATCGCTAAAAGCAAAAGCATATACTGCACCCGAAGCGCTGATAGAGTTATCACTGCCATCATCAAAACCGGCCCCAACCGCCAGGCGATCCCCGGCAGTATTCAAGGCAACGCCTGTGCCGAAGCGGTCTCCGGCTTCTAGCCCACTCACATCAAAATTTTTGCCCCCAGAATATCCTATTCCAAACGTGGCCTCTAAAGCTGCCCCAGAAAACGCGTTATCATTAAAGCTAAAAAGAAATACGGCACCGCTGCTAGTCTGCGTGCCATCCGCAGCCTCGGCATTGTGAGCTCCGACGGCCAATCGATTTCCCGCCCCATTCAATGTCAGGCTCCTGCCAAATGCATCATGCTTTGCAAGCGATGAAACATTAAAGCTTTTGGAAAGAGGGCTATCGGCATCTTCATAGTTTTTGCCAATAATCCCTTCCAAACTTGCACCTGAAAACGAACCGTCGTCAAATTTGAACAAGTAAACCGCGCCAGTGCCTCTCGTCGCATTAGGATCATCAACGCCACCAATAGTCGCTCCATCATCCCCACTAGCCCCTATCGCCAAAAGCGTCGCGTCATCGCTTAGCGCGAGCGATGTGCCAAACTGATCGCTGGCGGGATTTTCTACCGCTCCCAGCAATCTATCGACAGAAAAGTATTTACCACCAGAATAACCTTTTCCAATCACAGCCTCGGTTTCAAAATTTGAAATCGCGCCGTCGGTATCAGTGAAACTGAAAAGATACACAGCCCCCGCTTTGGCATCTGTTTCATCCTCATCCACATTAGCAAAGTCATCGCCAATCGCGCCGACAGCCAGTCGATCTCCCGCGCCGTTGAAGGCCACAGAAGCCCCAAAATTATCACTAACACTTAGCCCCTCTACGGGGAAGTTTTCGTTCAGGCCAATGGTGGCGTTCAATGCCCCCCCGGAGAATGTATTATCTGAAAAACTAAATAAAAACACCTTGCCTGAATTTGAAACACTTCCACCATTCTCAGATCCATCAGCAAATAGGGCTCCAATCGCCATACGATTCCCAGCAGCGTTCAAAGCAACCGCCCTGCCTGCATTATCACCATTTGAAAAAAACCCAGACGTATCTAGGTTCTTTCCGCCGGTATATCCAAGGCCTATAATACCATTATAGTTCCATCCAGAGGCATCGGCCGCATCACCCAAGGTGATATTTTTAGGATCAAGCAATAAATGACCACCAGGGCCGGTTTCGATGGATTTCAAGCCGATATAGCGCAAGTTATTTGCCGAAGAAATTTCAACCGAACCGCCATAAAGCGGACCTTTAGCCATGATCTTCCCCAAAAAAGTGGTTTGTTGATCTGACCAAGCGATCGCCGTGCCACCCCGGCCCTTCCCGGAAGAGACATCAATCGACACGCCATCATTCACAAAAAGCGATTGGGCTGAGGAAAGATCGGGCAAGCTGCCCCATAGATCTACAAAACTATGGCGTAAACGCTCGGCTGTATCTGGGGTTTTTCCACCTTGGAACGCGCCCCCTAAGCGCACCAAACCGCCCAATATTACGCCAGAGGCGGTGATTGAATTGGATAAAAACCGCGTATCGGGCGCCGTAATATCAATGCGACCGCCATTTTCCTGATGCCCAATTGCGGTAAAATCGGCAGATGAAAAAACTTCCGTGCTGCCTGTGAGAATGATATCGCCACCCGATAAAAACCCATCTGCCTGGTATAAGGCGCTGGATGTTTCGGTAATATTTTCAGCAGAAATTGAAATGGATCCACCATCCTCGCTTGCTGAATTGGCGGTAATGACACCTGAATTATTAAACCTTCTTGACACATCCAGCAGCACTTCTCCGCCAGCTTGCGCCGCGCCACTGGCCGAGGCGTCAATTTTTCCAGCTTGCGTCAGGTGATCGGCTTTAATTGTAACGCGACCGGGTTTTTTGCCTGCAACCGAAAGTTGCGAATTCTCTGATATGCGCACGCCACCATTGCTGACCAGATAGATATCGCCCGCTGCGTCTTTGGTCAGAGCGGTTGCTTCGCTTATACCCGCATGATTTACGACCGTAGCCATCAAATCATTGGCGGTTTGCGCGTTCAATATGAGGCGGCCGCCTTCAGCCTGTATCGCCCCACCTTGCTCAATTTTGGCATCAAGGGCAGCTTTTTCGACCGCAATGGAAAACCCTGCTCCCAAATCAAGGCGGACCTGCGATCCAGCCGCTAACCCGACATGCCTGGCTTTGATACGACCATAATTTTCTATCTGCGCCGCGATCAAGGTTACAGACGCGTCACCACTCGTGTTGAGGGCGCGTAAATCGCCATTATTGATGATTGAGCCAGAACTTTCACCTTTGAATAAAAATGATTCATCTGCGCTAAAAAATCGCTCTTGCGAGCCAAGATGCAATGTTGAAGCAAGCAACCCTCCAACATTCACTTGGGCATCTGAGCCAAACACAATGCCAGATGGGTTGATCAGAAAAACCCGCCCATTTGCTTTCAGCGCGCCGTGTATATGCGATATATTTCCATTCGGCACGGTGTTCAAAGCGATTGATCTGGAGGAGGGCTGAACAAAATTGACTGTTTTATCAGCTCCAATCGAAAACTCATCCCACAAAAGAGACACGCGATCACTGCTTTGAAAAACCTCAACGCTATGCGTTTGCCGGGTGATAACCGCCTGACCGCCCGCAACAGATCCGCCATGCGGCAAATCTGCCGCAAAAAGAGGAGCGCACACAGCGATACAAACAGCAGAAAAAAATGAAATTTTTCTGGCTTTGGGATGAAATAGCCTGCGATAGAGTGCCCGAAATATATTCAAAATACGTACTTTAACAATATGCATAGATCACCCAAAATAAGGATTCTCTAAACGAAAAACACGTCTTTCCAGCGTCTTTACGCGCCCATGACGGGTTTAACTTTAGAGCTTAGGCAATGACACCATGCGGGTCAGAATTTAACAAACAGTTCAAATAATTTTCTTTAATACAAAAAAAAGAAACAATATCGCACTGGAAGTCAATCAAAATATGGATCTCCACGCTGTTTTCAAGCTGTGTATATCAATAATCCCTGCTCACCCTTCAATAAATATAGATAAAGTACGCCATACTAGTTGCTGTTTTTATTTACTTTTATAAAAATTAAAAATGCGCAATACGTGTTACCCTTTGGGGTTTGTCACTCAAAGCTTTTGACCGGAACCCATTTCAGATTTACTTTAGCGCTCTTTCTAGGAATAATTTCGTTTCGCTGTGTTGCGGCGCGCCAAACAGGCTTTGCGCCGAGCCTTCTTCTAAAATAGATCCATCCTTAAGAAAGCAGACCTGATCGGCGGCCTGCCTTGCAAAACCCATCTCATGCGTGGCCAATATCATCGTCATACCCTCAGATTTGAGCTGCAGCAAAACATCTAAGACTTCTCCCACCAATTGCGGGTCTAAAGCAGAGGTGATTTCATCAAAAAGCATCACTTCGGGGCGCATCGCCAATGCCCGCACAATCGCAACGCGCTGCTGTTGCCCGCCTGAAAGTTGATCTGGATAATTATGCATGCGATCGGCGAGATTAAAACGCTCGAACAAAGATTCAACTTGGGGCCTAAACGTATTGCGGGGGAGGTTGTGCACCCGCCGCGGCGCCAACATGGCATTTTCAAGCGCGGTCATATGCGGAAATAAATTAAAGCTTTGAAATACCATCCCGATGCGCCCGCGAATAGCTTGTGGATCCAAGCCAGGCTGGGAAATATCATCACCATCAAGAAAAATTTCACCATCATCAATTGGATCTAAAAGATTAATACATCTGAGCAAAGTTGATTTTCCAGCGCCGGACGCGCCGATAAGACACACCATTTCACCTTGCTGCACATCCAAACTGACACCATTGCACACCGTGTTTTCGCCAAAACGCTTCACCACATTGCGCAGTTTTACCTTACTCATCAGCGTCTCTCGCGCGTTTGTTTTGCCATTAAATAATCCGCATAGCGTGTGGCGGGAATGGTAACGGCCAAAAATATGATCGCGGCCCCAACATAAGGTGTGAAATTGGCAAGCAACGACTTGAACACACCGGCCTGCCGAAAAATCTCAACAGGGCCAATAAAGCTGAGCAGCGAAACATCTTTTTGCAGAGCGATAAGCATGTTCATCTGGCTTGGAACAACGTTGCGAACCGCTTGAGGCAGTATCACATCGCGCATGGCTTGGCCTTCCGATAGGCCAAGCGATAAGGCCGCCGAACGTTGGCTGTGATGCACGCTGTCGATGCCCGAACGGAAAATTTCGGCCACATAAGCGGAATAGGTCAGAACCAAAGCAACGGAGCCCCAAATATAAGGGGAATTCCACGGCCTTGGCAGACCCAAGCCCGGAATTCCAAAGCCAATCAAATAAACAGTCAAAATAACCGGCACACCGCGAAACACATCCGTGTAAATCGTTGCAAAAATCCGCAACGGAAATAACGTTGGCGCGCGAACATTCCGCGCCAAGGCGATCAACAGCCCTAAAACCGCTATCGAAGGCGCCGACCAGGCAAAGATCATCACGTTAACCTTGAACGCATCCAAAAGCCTGGGAAAAGACTTTGCCAAAACCGCCCCGTTGAAAAAACTTTTCTGAACTTTTTCCCATCCAGGCGTCAAAGGAACCAGCATGATTAAGGCCAGCACAACCACTGCCGTGCTGGCCGCTGCAACCGCCAAGGACCTTCGCCGCCGCTCAGCTTCATAAATCTCGCGACGCGTAGCGCTCACAGCGTGCCGTCTGCTCATTATTTGATTAACGGAACGCCGGTTGTATCCTGCAACCATTCAGCTTCAATCGCAGCCAAGCTTCCAGTCGCAGCCAATTTTGTAAGGGCTTGGTCTACACAATCTTTTAACGCGTTTCCATCTTCCATTAACATTCCGAACTGATCAGGATTATCGCTTGCATCAGCCGAAAATTGACCAATCACTTTTGAGCCTTCAATCATCACAGCACTCAGAAACAACGCCGTCGGCAAATCAAAAAGCGCGGCGTCAATCTGGTTGGCACTTATCGCGGCATTGACATCTGCATTATCCGCGTAAAGCAAAATTGCACTTTCCGGCTTTACAACGTTTTCCAATTTAGAAACCGCAGTTGTTGATCCGACTGCGCCCCATTTCAAACCCTTAAGATCCGCCATAGTCGGCGCAGTATCGACGGCCCCTTTGCCAACCAAGACGGCCATCGGCGCCGAATAATAAGGAACTGAAAAATCGACAACGATTTCACGTTCTGGCGTGATTGAGTATTGCTGCATATTCAAATCAAAGTTTTTTGCCCCTGGTTGAATCGCTTCGTCAAATGACGTTCTCACCCAGACCACATCTGCGGCGGAAAACCCCATTTCTGACGCCATCGCATAAGCAACTGCAGCCTCAAAGCCTTTCCCGCTTTCGGGCGCGTCATCCATCACCCAAGGGTAATAGGCTGGATTTCCAGTGGCAATTGTTAGCTTACCATCCGTCAGCGTCTTTCCCGCGGCACAATGCCCCCCCGCATGCGCAGCCGAGGTGACCAATGCGCTGGATAACAGCGCAAATACAAAACGTTTCATCATCTTACTAATCCTTATTTATGAGCCATCGACAAAAGACTATGGGTTGCGCACTGAGCTGTCCACCAAAGATATTGCCAGGCGAATTTCCTGCACAGTCTTTACTTTGTAAGCGAACATTCCCTCAGCAAATAAATTACGAAATCTGCGCTCTGACGCGGTGACTGCAATGACAGGCTTGCCAGTTGCAAAAGAAAACCAAATTTCCGCGGCCATGCTAGAATCGATATCTTGACCGGTAACCAAAAAAGCCGCCAGATCCGCAGCCTGAAGCCCCCATAAGTCATTATTGAAGATTTTATCTTTTGTTTTTTTTGCTCATATTAGCTGATGAGTGGTTCTGAGCAATTTGCCCGTCACCCAAATCTGTCAGCTGCCAGCGATATCCAAACCGACAAACGGCAGCACATCAGTTATGTCTTTGCGCCAATAGTAGACACGATTCAAGTCGCTTTAGGTGAGCGATAGTTTGGTTCCTTGGCTCAAAGTCGTCAAACAAGTCCCGTTAATGACAATATGTCTGTGACGATCAGCATAAGAGCTAGTCCAGTGCCAAGCTGAAATAATGCATTGCGGTCAGAAATTTCCGTTCCTCGGACTGTCATGATAACAAAGAATAAAACAATGTTGGCCTATGGTAAGTAGAAGTACATTGGTTGCTCCTTTGATGGGTTGCTGCCAAATGATGTGCCGTCCAGCTCTCACGCTTCGATTCCGGTTTGATCTCTATGGGGCAAAAAACAATCATACCCGTCGGCTTATAGCTCATAGGCGATATCTTGAAGACAGCCTCGTCCAAGAGCGTTAAATAGCGGGCCTGCGATATATATGGTTTTAATCAATTTGACCTCAGTTTTCTAAATGCCAAAAAATGGAGCTCATTGCGCTTTCCCAACACATCACGGTTGCAACGCCCCGCTTCAGATCGCTGACCGGCGAGTATAATCCTTCAAAAAGCTCACAAGGCAGCATCGATGCAGTGGAAGGTTTGAAAGCCGCAAGGCTTAAATATAGTCAGTAAAAAAGGATATGCTTTACCTTCACTTTTAATCTGAAACGCTCTATCAGCTTGACGGCAAATTCTAAAATAATTTATGCGCCCCCAAATCCTGACCATCCAGACCAGTCTTTAAAGCTTGGCGATAAAACGCCTCCAAGCTCTGGTCGCCAAATTCTGGGGTGTTTTGCGCAGAATATACTGACAACTCTGGATCCCAAAGCAACATCGACTCAGTCGCATAATAATGTCCGATATTTACAAATTCGCGTTTGTCAGCCAAACGACCCGACAGCAAAGAAGGCCCCGCCAAGACGCCGCCGATCACTTTGAAAAGCGCGCTGGGAACGCGCCGAATTTTTTCGGGCTTTTGCAAAAGGCGAAACAATAATTGCGCCTGCTCTATTGGCGTAATCGCAGGGCCAGGCCCCCCGATCGGTAAAATCGCATTGTGGCGTTTAATATCGTTTAAACATCCGCAAATATAAGCGGCCAAATCCGCTTCTGAAATTGGTTTACACGCCGTTTGCAGGCCATCATCGAACATCACAAAGGCTTTCCCAGCCTTTACCTTTTCTACCTGCCCCGAGAGTGATTTGAAAAACGCAGTCGGTCGCACGATACTATAGGTAAGACCAGACGCCTGAAGCTTTTGTTCAAATGCGCGCTTGGCATGTTGAAATTCCAAGCGCGGTTTTTGTACGCAAATCGCCGATAATAGAATATAGTGCTCGACCGCCCATTCTTGCGCGGTTTCCAGCAGCGTCATATTCGCGCGATAGTCAACCAACCACGCGTCTTGGCGCCCCCCCGTGCGCGAAGCAATACAGGAAATAATCGCTTCAATGCCCGAAAATCGCTGCGCCAACTGCTTTACTGCAACGGCATCGGTAACATCACAAATTTCATAAATCACGCCATTAAGGGGTGCTTTGGGCATCCGTCGCACCGGGCACAACACCTGATACCCCTTCTCTACAAGGGCCTTTGCCACTGCCGAGCCGATATAGCCGGTGGCGCCTGCAAGCAAAATGTCACACATATCTGACGTTTACCAGAAAAGCTTCAACGCGAAATATCATTGGTTTAAACAACGGCAACTCGGCCAGAAGGTCAATGAATTTCTGGGTTGAAAGGCCCGTATCAAACTTTGAAAGCTCTGGCCTTCATTCACAAAATCGTAATCGGGTTAGACAAAGTTTGCCGGCGCGTCTGTAATCGAAAATTCGGTAAAAACGGCCATGCGCGCGCTTGGTTTTGATTTCGCTTTCGGGGTTTCCACCGCATCGGAAAAGGGCATCAGCAAGCGGTGAATCACTGAAATACAATCTTCACCCAAGGCTGACAGAAGGTCGTCGCATAAATAGCTCTGAATCAGTTCATCCACCAACCTTGCTTCTTCTATGGTGATTTTATTGGCGCTTAAAATCGCTTCAAATGCCTGAAGCACGCAATTTGAGAAAACAAATTGCTTGCGCAAAAGCGCATGGTTATTTTCGGCTGGGCCTTTTTCAGACAGAGCCAAAGACAGCAGCGCGCTACGCATCCAGCTGGCCGGTTCAATCGGGGTTGGTGTGGCTGAATTGGATGGTTTAAAATCAGCAAGGTTCATAGCAGCGCTCCGGCGATAGATAGGGCATTTCGATTGAAGAAATTTTGCAAGTTCTGTGCCAGTCTTATTGCAGCCCCTGCGGGGGTTAAATTTTTTAAACGCAAAGCGCATGTTCCCAAAGATTTACACCGCAAACCTTTCTTTTAACCTCAAAAATTTTCTGAAAACGCTTGAAACAATGCTAAAAATATCAATACTGGTATTATTATTTTAAACGCAAACACTCAAAAATACACATTTTTAGACAACTCATTCACGCCCCGATGCCTATCAACTTCGTTTTACACTAATAATTCGTTCTGCAACCTAATATTAAGAATACTCAAAAAGTTTAGAATTGCGCATTTTTTATTGAATAAATAGCGCATAAAAGTCTCAAAATTACTTTTATTAATTTTTATTAAAAAGGGCTTACATCATGACCGTCTGGCGCAATTTAAACATAGGTACGAAAGTATTAACCGCACTTTTGCCGCTTATCTTACTTTCGATCGTTTTAGTATCTTCGATATCAATCGACATTGCCCAACGCGAACTTGAAAAGCAAGCCTTCAACAAACTCATCGCAACGCGCGAAATGAAAGCGGCCCAGGTGGAAAATTACTTTTCGCAGATCAGGCATCAAATTGAAACTTTTTCGGAAAACCACATGGTCATTTCAGCGATGAAGGATTTCGCAGAAGCCTTTAAAACAATCGCAGAAGAGCGCAACCTTACGCCGGACGCCGAGGCCGCGCTGCAAACCCGCGTCGCGGAATATTACCAAGGGGATTTTTTACCGAAACTTGCTGATAATTCACAAACCACGCCTCATTTCATCGATTATTTTCCAAACGAAAAAAGTACCCAGACCCTTCAGGATTTATATATTGCAAATAATCCCAATCAACTGGGGTCAAAACATAAGCTTGCTCGTGCAAGCGATAACAGCCGGTACAGTGACCATCATGAGCGCTATCACCCGGTCTTTCAAAATTTTCTAGAAAAATTCGGCTATTACGACATTTTTCTAATTGATATTGATACGGGGCATATCGTGTATTCCGTGTTCAAAGAAGCCGATTATGCAACCTCGTTGCTCACAGGGCCCTTTGCCACCAGCAATTTGGGGAAAGCCTTTCAAATTGCCAAAACAGCTAAAGCGCCAAGCTTCACATATTTGATTGATTTTTCGCCTTATGCGCCCTCTTACAACGCACCCGCTTCCTTCATCGTCTCGCCAATATTTGAGCAGGATAAGTTATTGGGCGTTGCAGCGTTTCAAATGCCTGTGGATCAGATCAACAATATTATGACCAACAACCAGAATTGGCGGGATATGGGTTTGGGGGAAAGCGGCGAAACCTATATGGTCGGTTCGGATCTTACGCTTAAAAATGAATCCCGCTTCTTGATTGAAGATCCCTCTGGTTACCTCGCACAAATGGAAAACCTCGGAATGGAGCAAAATTTACTGCGTGAAATTGAAAAATCAGGGAGCGTCATTGGCCGCCAAAAAGTGGATACAACAGCCTCGCAAATGGCCTTAAAAGGTGAAACCGCATCATTAATCATAGAGGACTATCGAAACATTTCTGTATTATCGGCGTTTAAACCCTTGGCGATTAAGGATGTAGATTGGGCAATTTTAAGCGAAATTGATGAAGCCGAAGCTTTTGCGGCAACGCATAACATGCGCAATACTATTTTAATATTTGTCGCACTGATCATTGCCGTCATCGCCGCTGTGATCGTTATATTTTCGCGGCAAGTGATTTCTAAACCCATCAACCAAATGCTGGATGCTGTCGAAAATCTTCGTGCCGGTGAAGGGGATTTAACACTCAGACTGCCCGATTTTGGTAGCAATGAAATTGGCCAAACAGCTGCCTCTTTAAACGGATTTATTCAGCGCATTCAGTTGATCATGCAGGATATAAAAACCGCTGTAACATCGGTTTCAACGGCGTCGTTGCAATTGAATGCCACCGCGGAAAGTTTTAAAACCAACGCGGGAACGCAGGCAGGTTCCATTGAGGAAACCAGCGCTGCACTAACGCAAATCAGCGTCTCGATCACCCAAAACGCTGATAATGCCCAATCGACCAACACGCTTGCCTCGCAGGCGGCCTCCTCAACCACTGAAGGCAGCGAAGCGGTGAAGCAGACCGTTTTGGCAATGAAAGAAATTGCGGGTAAGGTGACCTTGATTCAGGATTTTGCTTACCAAACGGATCTGCTGGCTTTGAATGCGATGATCGAAGCGGCCCGCGTGGGAGAGGCCGGAAATGGGTTTGCGGTTGTGGCAGACTCGGTCCGAAGTTTGGCCGAAGACAGTCAGATTGCGGCTAAAGAAATCAGTGACCTGGCTGAAAATAGCCTGCAGATCGCAGAAGAAGCGGGCCAATTGGTCGAAAGCGTGGTTCCCAATATTCAAGAGACCGCACAATTAGTTCAAGAAATTGCCTCGGCCTCAGAAGAGCAAGCAAAAGGGGTTAACGAAATAAATGAAGCGATGAAAAAACTTGACGGAGCGGCAAGCGAAAGCAGCGCCGCATCCACAGAACTGGCCGCCACCTCCGATGAATTCAACAAAATGGTTGAAAAAATTGAAAGCCAAGTTTCAAAATTCAAAAGTGAATAAATAGCCCATGCTGCCATAAAAATTTACAGTAGAGTATGCTTGAAGGTTTTTCAGATAAATGCGCCTGCGCAGGCAATCATTCTCTGTATTCATCGGCTCCAGGATATTTCAACGGTATAATTGGCAAAGTCTCTGAAACGCAGCCTCTAATCACTTGCCAGAAGTCTTAAATCAATTTCAACCATTTCTTGTGGGTGTTTTGGCTTTTTGAGATCTAAATGTATTTTCCAAAAAATACACCGACGCCAGCCTCGCAAACATTCATATTTTTCCACGGTGCTTTTGTTTCAACAACAACACCTTGTTTGCAAACGAACAGCTATTCATTAGCCACCACTCGAAAGGATTTAGTGCATTCTGCCTACAAGGTGGGAATGGGGTAAAACTGAAACGCAGTTCCAACCAACCTTGCTGAAAGGTGCGGAAGACCCAAAAAAATTATGGCGGCAAAACCTTCTAAGCTAGGCTCTGTCTGAACTCGAATTGAAATTAAACAGAGCGGAAGACGGTTTTGGCTTTGAAAATGATCTGCGATTGGTTAGTTATTTGCGCTAGAATTTTATAACGAAATAGGGAGATTCGATAATGATGAACAAACTCTTGGTAACAGCGGCGGCGCTGGCGCTAACAGCGGTGTCTGCTTCGGCAGAAACCATCCGCTGGGCGCGCGCAGGCGATTCAATCACCTTGGATCCACATTCACAGAATGAAGGCCCAACCCATGCGCTGGCGCATCAAATGTATGACCCGCTGCTGCAGCGTGATATGTCGGGTGCGATTATTCCTGTTTTGGCCACCGAATGGGCGGCTCTGCCGGATAATCCCAATATCTGGCGATTCAAATTGCGCCAGGGCGTCAGCTATCATGATGGCGCAGCCTTTGATTCTGAAGATGTGGTGTTTTCCTTAAACCGTGCAATGGCCGATGGTTCGGAAATGAAAGAATTGCTGTCATCGGTGAAAGAGGTGCGCGCAGTTGATTCTCATACGGTGGATATCGAAACCCATGGTGCAAACCCGCTACTTATCAACAATTTGACAAATATGTTCATCATGGACAAAGGCTGGGCCGAAGCCAATGATGTGATGACCCCGCATGACGTTGCGAAAGGCGAGACAAATTTTGCGACGATGAATACCAATGGCACTGGCGCCTTCATGCTGGTGAGCCGCTCAGTGGATGAAAAAACGGTTTTAACCGCCAATCCGAATTACTGGGGCAAAGATATTTACCCCAATCAGGTTTCTGAGCTTATTTATACGCCGATCCAATCCGCGGCAACGCGCGTTGCGGCTTTGCTATCTGGGGAAGTGGATATCATCCAAGATGTTCCAGTTCAGGATCTTGGACGGGTCAGCGCAACCGACGGGTTGAGCGTTGGAACCGCCGCGCAAAACCGCGTGATCTTTTTCGGTTTAGACACGAAAGAAGGCCCAACCAGCAATCTTAAGGTTCGTCAGGCTATGAATATCGCGATCAACCGTGATGCCATCAAGCAAGTTGTGATGCGCGGCCAGTCAGATCCAACCGGCGTGATCATGCCGCCCTTTGTGAATGGTTGGACAGAGGCGCTGAATGCCTACCCAACTTACGATATTGAAGCTGCAAAAGCATTGATGGCAGAAGCCGGCCTTGCGGATGGGTTTGATATTACGCTGAATTGCCCCAATGATCGCTACATTAACGATGAAGCCATCTGTCAAGCCGCTGTTGGGATGATGGGGCAGATTGGTATTAACGTGACCTTAGACGCCAAACCAAAAGCTCAGCATTTCCCAATCGCCAAAGGCGGCGAAGCGGATTTCTACATGCTAGGATGGGGCGTTCCAACGTTTGATTCACATTATATCTTTAACTATCTGGTGCATACACAAACCAATGATCGCGGATCATGGAACCCAACCGGATTTTCGGATGCTGATGTCGATGCGATGATTGCAAGCCTTGAATCTGAGACTGATTTGGCCAAGCGTGATGCAACGATCGCGTCTATTTGGAGCAAGGTTCAGGATGCACAAATGTATCTGCCGATCCATAACCAAGTGCTGAACTGGGGAATGAAAAGCAATATTGAATTTGCCGTACAGCCTGAAGATCAGCCGCATTTTCAATTCTTGAAAATGAACTAAGAGCCATGGCCACCAGCCGCCTATCAAAGCGGCTGGTCGCTTTCATGTGGACCCACGTATAATCACGTTACATCACAAGGCGGCCAAAGCTTAGACAGATCCTGTTTAGACCACAGCTGCATATTTTATAAACGAAAAGCTATAATGGTATTGATCTTACTCAGGCGTTTGGGCCAGGCGGTTCTGGTTTTATTTATCGTCGCACTGATTTCTTTTCTCATCTTTCGATATGTGGGCAGCCCCGTCGATAACCTGCTGGCGCAAGAAGCGACGGTTCAACAGCGGGCGGATTTAGAAGAAGCTTTGGGCCTGAACGATCCGGTTTATGTGCAATATTTCGGATTTGTCTGGAAGGCCTTGCATTTTGATTTTGGCAATTCTTATCGCGGCGCCCTGCCCGTTGCCGAATTAATTTCAAGCCGGTTACCGGCAACTTTGGAATTGGCTTTCACATCGGCGCTATTAGCTCTGATCTTGGGGGTGGTTACGGGTATTTATACTGCAATCCGGCGCGGAGGGCTGTTTGCAAATGTCATATTGTCTCTGTCGCTTATTGGCGTGTCACTGCCCACATTTTTAATCGGTGTGCTGTTGATATGGGTCTTTGCGGTTGAACTGCAATGGCTGCCCTCATTTGGACGCGGCGAGGTTGTCGAGCTTGGGTGGTGGTCAACCGGATTTCTGACCCTATCGGGGCTGAAATCACTGATCCTGCCCAGCATAACGCTTGGCCTTTACCAATTGACCTTAATCATGCGGCTGACCCGCTCGGAAATGCTGGAGGTTTTACGCCAAGATTATGTGCGGTTTGCCCGCGCGCTTGGGCTGTCTGAGCGCAGCGTTTATTTTAAGCACGCCCTGCCCAATACCTTGATCCCCGTAACCACGATTGCTGGGCTCCAGCTTGGCTCGATCGTAGCATTCGCCATCATCACGGAAACCGTGTTCCAATGGCCGGGCGTAGGGTTGTTATTCATTAACGCGGTTTATTTCGTGGATATCCCGGTGATGAGCGCATATTTACTGCTGGTCGGTGTGCTGTTCGTATTGATCAATCTGGCAGTAGATCTTTTATATCTCGCGATTGATCCGCGCTTGCGCGACTCTCAGCTGAGCGGAGAAGCTTAGCCTATGAAACGTTTCTTTGCTTCTGATTTTTTTTATGATTTCGTGCGCAGCCCTGTTGCACTGGTATCGTTTTTAATCGTTTTGTTTCTGATCCTCTCGGCTGTTTTCGCGGGTGTTATAGCACCAACCAATCCTTTCGACGCCGCCAGCCTAAACCTTATGAACGGGTTCACCCCACCGATGGAGCCAAATCTTTTCACCGGAGATGTGTTTTGGATGGGCACTGACGATCAAGGCCGCGATTTATTTTCTGCAATTCTCTACGGGCTGCGTATCTCGCTTTTCGTGGGGGCAATGGCTGTTGCCCTCGCCACCGTGATGGGCGTCTTGCTCGGCTTGATCGCCGGCTATATTGGGGGCTGGCTGGATAATTTGATCATGCGCTTTGCGGATATCCAAATGACTTTCCCCTCTATTTTAATTGCGATGCTCATCTTTGGGGTGGCGCGTGGAATTTTACCACCAGAATTGCGCGATGAGATGGCCATCACCGTATTGATCGTTTCTATTGGCCTGTCTGAATGGGTTCCATTTGCGCGCACAGTGCGCGGATCAACCCTGGTTGAAAAGGAAAAAGAATATATCGCAGCAGCACGTTTAATAGGCTTGAACCGGTGGCAAATCATGATCAGACATATTTTGCCCAACGTTTTGAACCCCGTTTTGGTGATTGCCACGATCACCTTGGCTTTGGCGATTATCGCCGAAGCCACGCTGTCCTTTTTAGGGGTTGGCGCGCCACGCACAGAGCCAAGCCTTGGCACACTGATCCGCGTTGGCCAAGATTTTCTATTTTCCGGCGAATGGTGGATTTTGTTGTTTCCTGCCAGCACGCTTTTGGCCTTGGCGCTTTCCGTCAACTTATTTGGCGATTGGCTACGCGACAAATTGAATCCGAGGTTAAAATAATGACGCAGCCATTGCTTGAGGTCAAAAATATCAGCGTAGAATTCAAAACCCGGGGCGGTGCTTTAAAAGCAGTCGATGATTTGTCGATTGACGTGCAACCGGGTGAAATATTGGGGCTGGTGGGAGAATCTGGCGCTGGAAAATCAATGATGGGGGCGGCGATTTTAGGCTTGATCGATCCGCCGGGCCGCCTGTCAAAAGGCGAGATTTGGTTTAAGGGCCGACGGATTGATCAAAACCCCGAAACATTGCGCGGATGCGAAATTTCAATGATCTTCCAAGATCCATTGGTCAGCTTGAACCCGTTAAAGAAAATTGGCGATCAATTGGTTGAAACCATCTTGCGGCATAAACAGATGTCGCGGGCGCAGGCAATCGACAGGGCCCGCAAAGGCCTGATTGAAGTAGGGATCGACCCTGAACGGCTGAATGCCTATCCACATACGTTTTCAGGAGGCATGCGCCAACGCGTGGTAATCGCCCTTGCCCTTGCCCCAGAGCCATCTTTGATTATTGCAGATGAACCCACCACCGCTCTTGACGTCTCTGTTCAGGCGCAAATTTTGGAGCTGTTGAAGAAACTATGTCGCGGCCGCGGCACTTCGATTATTTTAATCACGCATGATATGGGCGTAATTTCAGAAACCGCCGATAGGGTTGGCGTGCTCTATGCGGGCCGCCTTGCTGAAATTGGCAGCACGAACCAAGTTTTAAGATCTTCACAACACCCTTATACGCAAGGTTTGGTGGCCTCAACACCCAAGATCGACCCTTCTTCATTTGGGCAAAGCCTCTATCAAATCCCTGGCTCCATGCCCAAATTGGACGCAATTCCAACAGGCTGCGCTTTTCATCCCCGCTGCACACAAGGCATCGAAAAATGTAGCCAGGAACGCCCACCGATGATGAAAAATACCGCGGCGTGCTGGCTGTTGGAAGAAACGAGACAAGGAATATGAGTTTCATAACCGCCAAAAATCTGACTCGCCGTTATGACCTATCAGATCCGTGGATTGTGCGGCAATTAACCTTTCGGCCCAAGCGGTTTCTTACCGCGGTGGATGATGTCAGTTTCAGCGTTGAGAAAGGCACCACCTACGCCTTGGTCGGAGAAAGCGGGTCCGGAAAATCAACGATTGCCAAAATGGCGGTGGGTCTGCTTGCCCCCTCGGCAGGAACCATCACCCTCGACAATCACAATTTAAACGATCGAAACTTAAGCCCACAAAGCCAACAATCGATGCGGCGACGCATTCAAATGGTGTTTCAATCCCCCTATGCCAGCCTAAATCCGCGTTGGCGCGTTGGTGATATTTTGGCAGAACCGATTCAAAGTTTTGATCTTATCCAAGGCGCAAAAAATCAAGCCAAACGCGTGGATGAACTTTTAGAGCAAGTCGGGCTTTCACCAAGCGACGCTAAAAAATATCCACATGAATTTTCCGGTGGGCAAAGACAACGTATTTCAATTGCCCGCGCCCTGTCCTCGCAACCTGAAGTTATTATCTGTGATGAGCCAACCTCTGCATTGGATGTTTCCGTTCAGGCGCAGGTTTTAAACCTTTTTAAATCGCTTCAAAAAGAATTTTCCCTCACTTATTTGTTTATCACGCATGATTTGGCGGTGGTGTCGAGCGTCGCAAACCGCATAGGCGTGTTGAACAAAGGTGCGCTGGTCGAAGAAGCAAGCCCAAAAGATTTATTCACAAATCCGAAACAAGATTATACCCGGATGCTGTTAAATGCCGCCCCAAAAATGCTTTAGCGCGATGCATCTTACAGATTGAAAATTCAAAAAGTCAGATTTCGATGGCGGACCTTGGATTTAAACACCATTGCATTTTTGAAAAAGCCGCAAAGATCGTCTGAAACACCCAAAGCAAGCTAAAAAATGCGCCACGCGGCATACAAATCTTCGCAATAAGGTAAGCGATCAACTTCTCGCTCGGCATAACGTCATTGATAAGCAGCGCAGAGCGCGCGCTGCACAATCCCGAATGACGCGCAAACCAAAACCAGTTTCCCGCAAATTTACCGCAATTCGTAACGGTGCAAGGATCGAAAAGCCCAGCATAATGCTCCGCAACCTAACCGATTTGGCGCAACAACGGACAGGTTTCGGAATTTGAAACGCCCGCCAACTCTCGAATACGAGCCAATATACCATCAAACTCAACCAGATTGATGGTTTCGATCCCTACCACCAAATCCCAAACCCCGCAGGTACGATGCAGCGAAGTGATCTCGGGCATCCGCTGCAAGGCTTTTTGAACCGAATTGGCCGTATTCCCCCGCACTTCAATCATCATAATCGCGCGCACCAAATCATGTGTTTCTGGTGCGTTTAATTCCACCGTAAAGCGCTTAATCACTCGTGTCTGAATCAGGCGCGTTAAACGGCTTTGCACCGTGCCACGCGCTAAGCCCAATACACCCGATAATGTGGTTACCGAGGCCCGCCCATCAATCTTTAACCGAGCAAGTAGTTTTCTATCAACTTCATCTATACTCATCATTTTGATGAAACCTATGAACATTTTTTACAAATTATCGTCTTTTTGGACAATAATTTAGCTTATTGGTCAAGTTAAATGCTGACATCTTCTTCCCATCTTACAATAAATGGATCATCTGATGTCTAAACATTTCACAATTTTAGGCTTGCCGGTTGAGGCGGGAAGCGGCCGTAGCGGATGTTTAATGGGCCCGGATTCTCTTCGAACCGCAGGGCTTTGCGAGGTTATCAGCGACCTCGGAGGAGCGTTAAACGATTTGGGCAACATGGTGCAGCCCTCTTCCATCGTGCCAACGGCAGGGCCTGCACATCTGAGGAAACTTCCCGAGATAGTGGCTTGGACGCAGCATATACAAGCCCTAGCTTTTGATCTTGCCTCCCAGGATAGCTTTCCAATTTTTTTGGGTGGCGATCATTCGATGGCGGCCGGCACGCTTAGCGGGATCGCGCAAGCTGCCGCGCACGCGGACCAACCCCAATTTGTTCTTTGGTTGGATGCCCATCCTGATTTAAACACATTGTCGAGCAGTCTCAGCGGTAACCTTCACGGCACGCCAATGGCCTATGCATTGGGCTTGCACGGTTTCGTAGATATATTTCCACCGCTTATGGCGCCAATTGACCCTGCCAATATCTGTATGATGGGGCTTAGATCGGTGGATGACGCCGAGCATAATGTTATCAATGAATTGGGTTTAGACGTGTATGATATGCAGCGCCTAAAAGCGCTTGGCGTTGTAAAACCCATTGCGGGTTTCCTCGACCGGGTCGCCGCGGCCAAGGGCCGGTTGCATATAAGCCTCGATATTGACTTCTTGGATCCAGAAATCGCGCCAGCTGTTGGAACGACCGTTCCAGGTGGAGCCAGCGGCAGAGAGGCGCATCTGATCATGGATATGATCTGTGAGAGCGGTCTGGCCACCTCGCTCGAGCTATCCGAGCTGAACCCGTACTTGGATGTTGAAGACAAAACAGCCGCGTTGCTCTGCGATCTCGCAGGTTCTCTTTTGGGTCAAAAAACCTTGAAACGCCACAAAAAGGGTGAATGATATGAACGTTTCTTGCCCCTCCCCGCGGGCCATGGTGCCTTTTGTGTCGGTGCATAATATGATGCGTCTGATCCATGAAGTCGGCGTCAATGAAATGATCATTGGCCTTGCTGCTTACATAGAAGAGGATTTCAATCGTTGGCCATTATTTGACAAAACACCACGCGTGGCGGCGTATGCGCGGGATGGCGTTATTGAGCTTATGCCGACATCGGATGGGCAGCAATATGGATTTAAATATGTTAATGGTCATCCGGCCAATATGGCTCGAGGCCTGCAAACCGTAACGGCGTTCGGCGTGTTGGCAAATTTGTCTAACGGCTATCCTGTGTTGATGTCAGAAATGACACTACTGACCGCCTTGCGCACGGCTGCAACAAGCGCGCTTGCCGCGCGCTATTTGGCCCCCAAATCTGCCCGCATAATGGCAATGATTGGCGCTGGGGCGCAATGCGAATTTCAAGCAATCGCTTTTCATGAAATGCTTGGCATAACCAGAATACGCCTCTTTGACATTGATCCGCTTGCCACACAAAAAACCGCGCAGCACCTTGATAAATTGGGATTTAATATCGTGATTTCTGCGAGCCCCGAGCAGGCCGTAACTGGTGCTGATATTATCACCACTTGTACCGCAGACAAACAAAACGCAACGGTTTTGACCGATAATATGGTTGGAGCCGGAATACATATTAACGCGATAGGCGGTGATTGCCCCGGCAAAACAGAACTACATCGCGATATCCTTCTACGCTCTGATGTTTTTGTCGAGTATTTGCCACAAACCCGAATAGAAGGCGAAATTCAAACGCTTACACAGGATCACCCGGCCACTGAACTTTGGCAAGTTATCCGAGGCGATGCAGCGGGCCGCTGATCGGTTGATCAAATCACGTTATTCGACAGCGTTGGCTTTGCCACTGAAGATTTCTCAGCCCTGCGTTATGTTTACGATCAAATCCAAAAAACTGAGTATTACCAAAACTTAGATCTTTTGGCCGACCCAGATGATCCGCGTGACCTTTACGGAATGCTTCAACGCTCTCAAGAGGATGGACGATGCAAAACCTAAGAGCCAAAATCCGCGCGGCAAGTTTCATCAGGGATGAAGAGGCGTTAAAAGATCTGCTGCCGCTTGCGTCCTGCCAAACCGATCGCACCAAAATCGCAAGGCATGCGACGGAGATGGTCACCCAATTACGAAAAAGCGCCCATCCGTCGGTCATGGAATTATTTTTGATGGAATATGGCCTATCATCTGAAGAGGGGGTGGCCTTGATGTGCTTGGCAGAGGCACTTCTTCGCGTGCCTGATGGCACAACCATCGACGCGTTAATCGAAGATAAAATTGCGCCCTCACAATGGCGCAAACATTTGGGGAAAAGCCCGTCAAAACTCATCAATGCTTCATCTTGGGCTTTGTTTTTCACAGGAAAAGTTTTGATGGTCCCGGAACAGGGTATCGTAGGCTTGTTACGCGGGGCGATAAAGCGCTTAGGCGAACCTGTCATCCGGCAGGCAGTGGCCCATCTTATGCGCGAAATGGGGCAACAATTTGTACTTGGAGAAACGATCCAAGACGCGCTCAAACGCGCCCGCAAAGCCAGCGCCAGCACGTTTTATCACAGTTATGATATGTTGGGCGAGGCTGCGATGCATGAGCAGGATGCGAAAGCCTATCATATGGCCTATGCGGATGCGATTGCGCAAATCGCCAAAGCCGCAACCAGCTCAGACCCACGTTTAAACCCCGGTATTTCCATCAAGTTATCCGCCCTTCACCCCAATTATGACCCGCTTCACCGCCAGCAAGTTTTATCCGAATTGGCCCCGCGCCTGCTATCTTTAGCCGTCTTGGCAAAATCGGCAAATATTGGCATGAATATCGATGCAGAAGAGGCCGCTAGGCTGGATCTATCCTTAGACGTGATTGAACGCGTTTTATCAAATCCAAGTTTGGCCGGTTGGGATGGGTTTGGCGTGGTGGTGCAAGCCTATGGAAAGCGCGCCGCCTTTGTTATTGATTGGCTCTATGAACTCTCCAAGCATCTCAATCGACGCATCATGATACGGCTTGTCAAAGGCGCCTATTGGGATAGCGAGATAAAGCTGGCGCAAGCAGAGGGGCTTCCCGGATTTCCCGTTTACAGCGCCAAGCATCACACTGATATAAGTTATATTTGTTGCGCCGCTAAACTGCTCGCTATGTCAGACCGGATCTATCCACAATTTGCCACGCATAATGCGCATACGATCGCTGCGATTTTGCATCTGGCTCAGAAAAAGCAGATGACAGATTTTGAATTTCAACGCTTGCATGGCATGGGAGAAGCCTTGCATCATCAAGTTTCAAAGGCATTTGGTACGCCCTGTCGGGTCTATGCACCTGTCGGGCAACACCGTGATCTTCTGGCCTATCTGGTACGTAGATTGCTTGAAAACGGGGCGAATTCGTCTTTCGTAAATCAAATTTTTGATGCCACTGTTGCATCCAGATTGGTGGCGGCGGATCCGTTTGATAAATTAGGCATGCCCGGCCCTGCCCTGAAACACCCCAAAGATCTCTTTGCCCCAGAGAGACAAAACTCAGCCGGTTATGATCTGGCCAACCCAGACATTCTGGAAAGATTACAAACCGCCAGAACCATGCCAAGAAGATGGTCCTTCGGCCAAGAAGGCGCTATCCAGCAGGTGTATAATCCGGCCACCGGCAAAAGCCTTGGGCAAGTGCGATTTTTATCGCCAGAGCAAGCTCAAGAAAAAATAGATGCTGCGCAGCCTTGGGGGGCAACATCAAACGAACGCGCCAATGTTTTGCGCGGGATCGCTGAACTGTTCGAAAAACATGCAGAAGAGTTTTTTGCTCTTTTAACGCAGGAAGCGGGCAAAACCCTGCCCGACTGCATTGGAGAATTGCGCGAGGCAGTTGACTTTCTGCGCTATTATGCGTGCCAGGCAGAGGCGCTTTCCGATGCAGAGGCCGGCGTTTTCAGCTGCATCAGCCCATGGAATTTTCCATTGGCAATTTTCACCGGGCAGATTGCAGCAGCGTTGGCAGCCGGTAATGCAGTATTGGCGAAACCCGCAGAAAACACCAGTATGATTGCATATTTGGCCACTCAATTGATGTATGAGGCTGGCGTTCCAGCTGCGGCGTTCCACCTAATCGCGGGCGATGGCCCAAGCTTGGGTGCCCGCTTATGCAGTTCGGATAAAATAACAGGTGTTTGTTTCACCGGCTCAACCAAAACCGCTCAAACAATCAATCGCCTTATGGCGCAGCACCTGCCCCCCCATATTCCACTAATTGCGGAAACCGGTGGTTTAAATGCAATGATCGTCGACAGTACGGCGCTGCTTGAACAAGCTGTAAGGGATGTGATCATCAGCGCGTTTCAATCGGCTGGCCAGCGCTGCTCTGCCTTGCGCATGCTTTACGTGCAACAGGATATAGCCGAGGATTTTCAAGATATGTTGTTCGGAGCAATGCGCGCGCTTTGCATTGGGGACCCGGCAGAGGCCGCCTGTGATATTGGCCCGGTTATAGATCAAGCCTCTCAAGAAAAGATCACCCGATATATTCAAGAGCGCCACGTTTTGTTCGCCACAATCGCCCCTGAAACTGGATGTTTTGTCGCGCCAACCGTTTTATCTGTTACCGGAATTCAAGATCTTCCAGAAGAGATATTCGGCCCAGTTTTGCATTTTGCAAGCTTTGACATAAAGGATTTAGACCGTGTGATACGCGATATTAACGGCTGTGGTTTTGGGCTTACCTTCGGATTTCACAGCCGCATTGATGAACGCGTGCAACGCGTCATCTCTCAGATCGATGTTGGAAATCTTTATATCAACCGCAATCAGATCGGCGCGGTTGTCGGCTCTCAACCTTTTGGGGGGCACGGATTAAGCGGCACTGGCCCCAAAGCGGGTGGCCCCCGTTATGTGCCGCGATTTGCAAAACAAACGCTTTTGAAATCGATTCCAACCAAACCACCTAAAATGAACGCAGCACAACTTGCGCGCACCTTTCAACACCAAGAGCAAACCGCTTTTTCAGGGTCAAAGCCCATAAACCTGCCGGGGCCCACCGGCGAATTAAATCAATACCACCTTACACCTCGGCAGCGGGTGCTTTGTTTGGGACCAGGCGCCGAGCAGCTGGCCAAGCGCGCCTTGGCCTTGGGCTGCTGCGCGATTGCAGCGGATATAAGTTCACAGGATCTAAGCGCAGTGCCACAATTAGATGCGGTGGTCTATTCGGGCCCAGATGGGCATCATATCCGCAAAGCTTTAATCACCAGAGACGGAGCAATCGTACCCATTTTGATGGATGAAACCTTTGAGATCTGGCTGATGAAAGAGCGTTCGGTTTGCATTGACACTACAGCTGCAGGAGGAAATACAGCTTTATTGGCAAGCTAGTGCCACACCGGTAAATCTTGCATTTCATGGTAAAAGGCTGAAAAAGAACTAGGATGCCAGCGGCAGAGTACGAGGCACACGCATCCTCCTAAACGCCCGTCTCCAAAGCTTTAGCCCGGTTTGAAACTTGCGGCCTATCAGTCCGCTCTGACCATGCGGTCTAATAAAGCCTAGACTTTAGGGAGCTTTTTTTGGCCTGCTATCTGTTTTTGTACTGCAATCCGGAAAAGGATATTTAGCGCGACATACCAAACACACCCGCCAACGCACTGAGATATTTCAAAAAATACGCCGCCAATGAGGGTTTTTTAATAGCATTTAAAAACCAGAGGACCCCGCTCAAACGGGGCCGTAGATCAAGAATTATGACAGTGTTTGTCGATGAGGCCGCGCAACGCGTTTCAATGACATTGCCCTTGAAGGTGGCACCCAAGCAAGCGTTGCGCATTTTCATCGCACTCTACCGGGAAAACAGTTAAATTGCAGGGTTGAACGCGCAATCTAAGTTCAAAATCTTCCACTGCGGCAAAAGCAATAATTTTTTCCTCAGCCGCAAGACTGCCACACCATTCCGCAAAACACTCAAAAATCAAAGTGATCGGTTCTGAATACGGAATTTCAAATCCACGATGATGAAGCATAAAACCATCAAACTGCCCTTGCGTCGTCAAGGTTTCAAATGTCTGCTGTTTTTCCAAACCGGTTGTTTGAAGGATATAGTTCCTTTTAAGATAACCACGCTATTTTCGCTATAAACACTGTTTAGATAACTTTCGACAACATCAGGCCTAACGCAGCTGAGCGCAACCGCTTGAGTAAAGCTGAAAACGTAAAGAAAAAGCATATAAATAATTTGTTTCATCTCATACCCTTCGATTGCCAAACCACCAAGGCTTAACCATACGCTTTTTCAAAGCCACAAAACAAGAATAGCCGCTTTGCAACGCGTTAACCGCTTTTCAAGTATAGGGCAGAGAAAGGGTTATAATTTTAAACCTCTGAATACGTCGCCCTTTGGATCAAGATTTGGGGGCAAAGCTTGACGGATCAATGGTTGTGGGGCGACCGGGCAAATCCATTTCGCTGCTTAGCGGAGCATTGCGCGCGATAATTTTTCCCCGCCGAACAACCTGCAACCGATGTGCTCGCAATCTAATCGCCTCAATGCTGTCTTTCGCTTGCAACAAGTTGAAATCAGCGAAGCAGCCTTTTGCGATACCATAGTCCTCAAGCCCCATGATTTGCGCTGAGTTTTCAGTGATTGCGGTGAAGCACCAGGCCATATCCTCACGGCTTGATAATTGACCCGCATGCAACCCCACAAACGCCACATCCAGCATATCTGCCCGGCCCAAAGAATACCAAGGGTCCATCACGCAATCCGAACCAAAGCCAACCGTCACCCCCGCATCGCGCAGCTCGCGTACCCGCGTTTGGCCGCGTCGCTTCGGGTAACTGTCATGCCGCCCCTGCAGCATGATATTGATCAAAGGATTAGGAATAACGCCAATGCCAGCCTCAACAATAAGTGGGATAAGCTTGGACACATAGTAGTTATCCATAGAATGCATTGATGTCAGATGCGACCCGGCAACCCGCCCTTGCAGTCCGAGGCGCTGCGTTTCAAAGGCCAAAGTTTCAATATGTCGGCTCATCGGGTCATCGCTTTCATCGCAATGCATATCCACCCTCAAACCGCGCTTTGCGGCAAGCTCGCATAAGACCCGCACCGATTCTGCGCCATCGGCCATCGTCCGTTCAAAATGAGGGATACCACCGACAATATCCACCCCCATATCCAAAGCTCGAATGGTGAGTTCAAGCGCCGCAGGATCGCGCAGCACGCCATCTTGTGGGAAGGCAACCAGCTGCAAATCCAGATAATCTTTTACCTGGTTGCGCACCTCTAAAAGAGCCTGCACACCGGTTAGCTTTGGATCGCAAGTATCCACATGCGAGCGGATTGCGCCAATGCCCATTGAAACCGCCAAATCACAATAGCGCAGCGCGCGCTCAATGATATCATCGATGCTTTGCACCGCCTTCAGCTCTCCCCAAAGTTCAATACCTTCAAGCAATGTGCCCGACATATTCATCCGAGGCGTGCCTAAAGAAAGCGTGGCGTCCATATGAAAATGCGGATCGACAAACGGCGGCGCAAGCAAGCAGCCTTCGGCCTCAATCACCTGCCGAGCCTCGGCTGAAATATCGCGCTCTAACGCCACAATGCGATCGCCTTTGCACCCAATATCCAAGCCGCTGCGCCCATCGGGCAGAACCGCATTCTTTACCAATAAATCAAACATAGCAGCTCCTATCGTTGGCCTTTAAACCAAGGGGTTAACAAGGCCCGTGGATAATCCGCGCTTCTTGCCGCGATCACAAGGGCAATGATCGATAAGACGTATGGAGCCGCCAGAAAAACTTGGCTGGGCACAGACCCGCCAACCTCGGTTTGTAGGCGTACCTGCAAAGCATCAAAAGCTCCAAATAAAATCGCCCCCAAAAGCGCCTTTCCAGGCCGCCAACTGGCGAAAATAACCAATGCGATGCAAATCCAGCCACGGCCATTTACCATGCCAAAAAAGAAGGCATCAAAGGCAGACATCGTTAAAAACGCGCCGCCAAGCGCCATCAAAGCCGATCCGGCCATCACGGCGCCGATGCGCAGCGTATAAACGCTTAATCCTTGCGCATCCACTGAGTTCGGATTGTCACCAACCGCCTTTAAAGCAACACCCAGCGCGGTTTTGTTAAAAATATACCAAACCACGGCAACGCAAAAAAGCGCCAAGAAGGTAAGCGCCGTTTGCTGAAACAAAATCGGGCCGATAAAAGGCAAATCTGACAAAATCGGAATATCCAACGGTCGAAACGGCGTTATGCGCGGCGGCGACGACACGGTAGGAAGCGCCGTGCGGTAAGAAAAATAGCTGACAGAGGTGGCAAAAAGCGTGATTCCCAAGCCCGACACGTGTTGGCTTAGGCCCAGCGGGACCGTTAAAATACCATGCAGCAATCCAAAAAACGCTCCTGCAAGGGCTGCGGCAAGCACCCCGCCCCATAAGCCAGCGCCCAACCAAACCGCCATCCAACCCACCATTGCACCAGCCACGAAAATGCCTTCGATTCCAAGATTCAAAACACCGGATTTTTCGCAAATTAAGGCGCCCAGAACGCCAAAGATAAGCGGTGTTGCGATCCTGATCGAGGCAGACCAAAAGCTTTCGCTGAGCAAAATTTGAAGAATATCCATGATCAAAGCCGTTCCAATTGTCGGCGCACCCGCACAAATTTATAACGCGCGACAAAGCCACCAACCAAAACACAGAGTAAGGCCGTTGCCACAACCAAATCGGCAAGATAAGACGACACGCCCATAGCGCGGCTCATGCTATCGGCCCCCACAAAAACCGAAGCGATAAAAAGCGCCGACACGACCACCCCGCCGGGAGACAACCCCGCAAGCATCGCGACGACAATGCCAGTATAGCCAAAACCTGGGGAAAGATCTGCGGTCAGATAACCTTTAAGGCCGGCTACTTCGCTCACACCCGCCAAGCCTGCCAACGCCCCCGAAATAGCGGCCGCCGTCAACAAGCTTCGATTGACCGGTATGCCCGCATGTCCGGCGGCATTTCTATTTTCACCAACCGCGCGCAGTTTGAACCCCCAAACCGACCGCAACAGCATAAATTGCGCCACGGCCGCGCAGATCAGGGCGATAACAAACCCGTAATGAATGCGCATACGCTCCATCAAAGGCGGCAACATGCCTTGATCCAAGATAGGCGCTGTCTGCGGCCAACCAAGACCCATCGGATCTTTTAGCGGCCCCTCCAACATATATTGAAGAAAAATTAAGATAATAAAATTCAACAGCAATGTGGTGACCACCTCATCTGCCCCAAAGCGAATTTTCAGCGCTGCGGGCACCGCCATGCCAAAGGCACCTGCTGCACAGCCGCATATAATAATCACTGGGATCAACAGCAGCCCTGAAATATCCAGCACCCCAGTGCCAATCGCTGCTGCGGCCAAAGCGCCCAAATAAAGCTGGCCTTCCGCGCCAATATTCCACAGTTTGGCCCGAAAGGCCAAGGCGGCAGCAAGCCCCGTAAATATCAATGGCGTGGCCCGCGTGAGCATTTCGGAAAACGCAAATTTTGAACCAAAAACGCCCATAAACATCTGCGCGTATGAGGCCCCAACAGGGGCGCCTGCAAACATCAACGGAATTGCCGCCAAGAGCAACGCCACGCAGGCAGATAAAACGGGAATGCCCAATTTCATAAAAGATGAAGCGGATTCTCTAGCTTCAATTCTGATCATGCCGCCTGCCCTGCCATCATCAAACCCAATTGCGCACGGTCACGCGTTTTTGCAATGGAAAACGCGCCATCATGAACCACCAAAATGCGATCAGCCAGCTTCAGAATTTCGTCTAAATCTTCGGAAATCAAAACAATGCCGGCGCCGCGCCCGCGGGCCTCAAGAAGCCGCCGCGCCACCTCAGAGGCTGCCCCCATATCCAATCCGCGAGTGGGTTGATTAGCAAGAATAAGCTTGGGGCTGCGATCAAACACCCGCGCCAAAATCAATTTTTGGATATTGCCGCCTGACAACAAGCGTGCCGAAGCCTGCGCCCCTGGCCCTCGCACGTCATATTCTGACAATAGCGTCTCGGCATAATCGCGGATCGCATCGCGCCTCAGCAATCCATTTCGTTGTAAAGTTGGGTCGTCCAACTGCTCTATAACCATATTCTCAGCAACACTCATCGATCCCACAATTCCATCTCGATGGCGATCTTCTGGAATGCGCCCAACGCCGCGCGAAATCATCGCGGCGGGGGTGATGTCCAACAGTGGTTGCTCTTCTATCAAGACCTCTCCGCTCTCGATTGAGAGCATGCCAGAGATCACGCCAGCCAAGGCTGTCTGGCCATTGCCCGAGACGCCCGCGATCCCTAGGATCTCACCAGAGAAAACGGTCAGATCAACATTTTTCAAACTGTCGCGGCGCGCGCGCCCTTGCACTGAAACCCTTTTAAACCGCAGTAAAGCAGGCCCATTTTCTTGCAGTTCGCGAGTGTGGGACAGCGTTTCTGACCCCACCATCATTCGCGCAATTTTCTGCTCATCCGCCTGATCAGTTTGAATTTCTCCTGCATTTTTGCCATGGCGTAAAACGGTTATGCGATGCGAAAATGCCAAAACCTCGCGCAATTTATGCGAAATAAAAATAACCGATAGCCCATCCTGCGCCATGGCCCGAATATTTTCAAACAGCGCATCCGCCTCTTGCGGCGTTAAAACCGCGGTCGGCTCATCCAAAACGAGTATTTTTACATCGCGATAAAGGGCTTTTAAAATTTCAACACGCTGACGTTCGCCAACCGTCAATTTACCCACTGCAACATTTATAGGAGCCGTCAGACCGCTTTGAGCCATAATCGTGCGGATCTTCTTTTCGGCGGCGGCGCGCTTTCTGGGCAATAAGGTCATAGGTTCAGCGCCCAACATAATATTATCAACCGCATCCAAATTTTCGGCCAATGTGAAATGTTGATGCACCATACCAATCCCCGCGGCAATCGCTGCCTGAGGATGCCCAAGCGTCAGCGGTAAAAACCGTTGATTGGCATCAGCCACTTCGATTTGCCCCGCATCCGGCATGTAATGCCCGAACAACATATTCATCAAAGTGGTTTTTCCTGCCCCATTTTCACCCAGCAACGCCAATATCTCTCCGCGGTGCAGATCAAGATCAACATCGCAATTGGCAGCGATGGTTCCAAAGGTTTTGGACAGGCCTTTTAAGGCTAATATTTTATCAGAATACATTTTAAAAAAGGCCGGCCCTCTCTACGGGCCGGCCTGCTCTTTTATCCGTCAGACGCAGGTCGCGCATCGTTCACATTCACACGAAACAGGCCGTCGAGAATGTCTTTTTCGGTGGCTTTCACTGCGGCAGCAACGTCAGCCGGCACCAGTCCCTCATCCAGAACCATAGATCCCCCGCCAAAGGCCATGAAACTATACTGACCATAATCAGCCGCCTCAAAATCATCTGAGGCCACCTTGGCGATGGCTTTGTCTATGGTTGCTTCCATATGCCAAATCGCCGATGCCAAAATCGTTCCAGGATAATCGCCGGACGTGTCAATCACATTCCCAATCGCTTTTACCCCCCGCTCTACGGCCGCATCCGCAACGCCAAAGCGCTCTGCATACATAATATCAGCACCCGCATCCATCATCGCAAAGGCGCTTTCTTTGGCTTTGGGCGGATCGTACCAGCTGTCAATAAAGTTCACGAGGAACTTCACATCAGGGTTCACTGCGCGTGCGCCATCCATGAAGGCATGCATCAAGCGGTTCACCTCAGGAATAGCATAGCCACCCACCATGCCAATCATATTTGATTTGGTCATTGAACCGGCGACCATACCCGTCAAATAAGAGGGTTCATGTATCCAATTGTCAAACACCGAGAAGTTCGGTGCCACGGGGCCGAAAGACGAGCCCATTAAAAACGCGGTTTCCGAATAATCTTTCGCCACTTTGCGCGCGGCCCGCTCAAGGCCAAACACCTCGCCAACAATCAAATCATGTCCTTGTTCGGCATATTCGCGCATCACCCGCTCATAATCCGTATTGGCCACGTTTTCTGAAAACGTATATTCGATGGTTCCGCTTTCGGCGGCAGTGTTTAAAGCCTTATGAATGCGACTTATCCATTGCTGTTCGACGGGCAAAGTATAAATCGCGGCCACCTTAACTTTTTCCGCGGCAACAGTCCCGGCGCTTGCCAGCAATCCCACGGCGAGCGCTGCAGTGGTAAACAACCGCCGCCCCATTTTTTGTGAAATATTCATAAATTTCTCCTTCTGAGGTACTACGCAACCATCACGTTATTTGATCATTTGGTCAATAAATAGATTCTCAAACAGCCTTAAAATGTGAAAAACCGTCAATTTTTTAAGCGATTTTTTATCCCCTAAAAAACCTTCTGAAACTCAAACTATGTAAATTACGAAAAATTATTTCGTAGCCTTCATTGCGCCAGAAGGTTTAAAAGGTTTCAACCTCTCTGCATGCGCTGTGCTGATCCGGGCACAAAATCGGTTTCCTAATATAAGCTTACGATTGAGGTCGTATTTTACCTTGCCAGATCATCACGTAAATTTTCGGAAAAGCTTCGTCTGGTCAAACATCTCTTCAAGCGCTTCCATCCTATCTTTTGTATCGCCCCAAGTGATCGCTTGAACGGTAGAAATCATCGTTTCAAGCAAAAGCAACGGCGTAATCGCAGAATCCCACGCCGAGGGCACGACGATGCGGCTGCCAAAGCTTTGCTCCGCCATCCGATGAATAGGCGAGCGCCATTGATCGGTGAATAAGATGATTTTCGCGTCTCTTTCATAGGCCATTTCTGCCAGTTTCAGCGTATTATTTTCATATCGCCGCATATCGAAAATAATGAAAACATCGCCCGCTTTGACATCAAGCAAGTAATGAGGCCAGGTATTCGACGTCGATTGAATATGCGTAATTTTGGGTCGGATAAGCTGCATATGTAAAAACAGATATTCCGCCAAAATATGCGAAATCCGCCCCCCCACAATATAAAGATGGTGGTTTGTGTTGGCCGCGATACGGCAGGCGTCATCAAACGCACCGGAATCAATTTGCCCCAGCGTATGGCGGATATTATCGATCACCGACTCGGTAAACCTATTCAACAGATGTTCTGAAGGCGCGCCCTCTGACCAAGCATCATGTTTTGCAATGGGGCTTTTTACCTTCGCCCGAAGCTCTTTGCGCAGCTCTGTTTGAAACTCTGAATAGCCTTGAAAGCCAAGTTTTTGCACCATACGGGCAACGGTTGGAACGGATACTTTCGCATCTTTGGCCAAGGCACTGAGAGGCCCCAAACCCGATGCGGGGTAATTCTCAAGAATTGAAAGTGCCAATTGCCGCTCTGCGCGCGTTAAATCATCAAGCTTATTCTGAATGCGATCCGAAATTGTTAAACTGGCTTCCATCATAGGCACGCCCCTTCAGTTTTGATAAATAAATAACATATTCTTAGCACTGGGTAATTAATTATCACTATTGTGTTGACAGAAGCATGTTTTGGCAAGAGCCTTGTACCTGAAAGAGGAATCATGACCAGCACGCCGTTTGAATATTTCAGTGACTATGTTGCCACGATAAACCCATCTGGCGGGTCCTCCATTGTGCTGGCCTGCGAGCACGCCTCTTCTTACATCCCTGATGACTACAACGCTTTGGGTCTGACATCGGAAGACCAGAGCAGCCATGCGGCCTGGGATCCAGGAGCTTTAGGTGTTGCACAAAAGCTTTCTCACCTATTGAACGCAGTTTTGGTGGCCAGCCAAGCGTCGCGTTTGTTATATGACTGTAACCGACCTCCAAACGCGACAAGCGCAATGCCAACGCGCAGCGAGTTAATCGATATACCTGGAAATAAAGATCTCACAGCTTCCGAAAAATCACAGCGGGTCAAGCTGTTTTATGAGCCTTTTCGCGAGCAACTGCATCAAGCCATGATGCGGCGACCTGATCCCATTTTGGTAACGGTTCATAGCTTTACACCTATTTTTTTTGGTAAGCCAAGATCCTTGCAAATAGGCGTTCTGCACGATGCAGATACCCGGCTAGCGGATGCAATGCTGGATATTTCTAACGAAAAACGCGACCAGAATATAAAGCGTAACGCCCCCTATGGGCCTGAGGACGGCGTAACACATACCCTGCAAGAACACGCGATTGCGCACGGCCATCTCAACGTTATGCTAGAAATCCGCAATGATTTAATCGCAACAGACGATCAACAAAACGCCATGGCAAAAATGATTGCAAAATGGATTGATCAAGCCTGCATCCGCTTAGGCGTGGTCGGAGATGTACAATGTCGCGCCTGATGCAGCTTTATATCTCGTCGATTGACCGGGTCAATTTGCGGATTGGGCGTATTGTGATGTACGGTATTTTTGTTCTGATGGGCATTTTATTATGGTCTTCGATCAGCAAAACATTTTTCCTCCCCTCTTTATGGACGTTAGAAATGGCCCAATTTACCATGGTGGCCTATTATATTTTAGGGGGGCCTTATTCCCTACAAATGGAATCGGACGTGCGCATGGATTTATTTTACGGCACGTGGTCTTTGCGCAAAAAAGCTTGGTTTGATTTGCTGACTGTTTTGTTTTTGATCTTCTATCTTGGGGTTCTGCTTTACGGCGCAATAAGTTCTACGGCCTATTCATTGGGATATTGGGGCACCGAGCCGTTCTCATTTTTTGCAGGATTGATCACCGGTGCGGAAGAAATTGGCCGGATGGAGCGCTCATCAACGGCTTGGCGCCCTTACATGTGGCCCGTTAAAGCTTTGATGATCGTGGGCATGTTTTTGATGCTGCTGCAATGCCTGTCAGAATTGTTTAAAGATATTTTGCGCGTTAAGGGCGAAGCGATCTGATGCCATATGAAATGATCGCCACGCTGATGTTTTCCACCATGATGCTGATGCTGCTCACAGGGCAACGGGTGTTTGGCGCAATCGGGTTTGTTGCAGTGGCGGCTGCATTGCTGCTTTGGGGGGATAAAGGCGGTTTTGACATAGGCTTTTCTGCCGCGATGAAATTGATGAAATGGTACCCATTGCTGACGCTGCCCATGTTTATTTTTATGGGTTATGTGCTGTCAGAAAGTAAAATTGCGGATGATCTTTACAAGATGTTCCACGTTTGGATGGGCGGCCTTCGCGGCGGCTTGGCGATCGGAACCATCGGGTTAATGGTGCTGATTTCAGCGATGAATGGGCTTAGCGTTGCCGGTATGGCGATTGGCGCAACGATTGCCCTGCCCGAACTTTTGAAACGAGGCTATGACAAACGCATGGTCACCGGCGTGATCCAAGCCGGATCTAGCCTTGGCATTTTGGTGCCGCCCTCGGTGGTTCTGGTGCTCTATGCGATGATCGCGCGTCAACCGGTTGGACAGCTCTGGTTGGCCGGTGTCATACCCGGATTGATGATGGCGGCCTTATTCATCCTCTATATTACTGTGCGGTGCCGCATAAACCCTATACTTGGCCCCGTTCTGGATGCCAGCGAGCGCGATATTCCAAAAGCCGAAAAGATGCGGCTTTTGCGGGCTGGATTGCTGCCGGTGACCATCTTTGCCGCCATGATGGTGCCATTTGTGAATGGCTGGACATCACTTGTGGAAAGTTCCGCAATAGGGGCGATGGCAGCCTTCCTTGCCGCAATCCTAAAAGGCCGTATGACCAGAGAAGTGTTCGAAAACTCTGTTAGAAACACGCTTGGGATCACCTGCATGTTCATGTGGATTATTTTGGCGGCGCTGGCCTTTGGGGCGGTATTTGACGGGCTTGGCGCCGTTAAAGCAATCGAAAGCGTGTTCACCGAGCGCCTAAATTTAAGTCCGCTGATGATCCTGATCCTGATGCAACTTAGTTTTATTTTGATGGGCACTTTTTTGGATGATACGGCGATGCTGGTGATCGTTGCACCGCTATATGTTCCTTTGGTGGGCGCTTTGGGCTTTGATTTGATCTGGTATGGCATTCTCTACACTATCACCACTCAGATTGCTTATATGACGCCGCCTTTCGGCTATAACCTTTTTCTTATGCGCGCGATGGCGCCGCCAGAAATTTCTTTAAAAGACATCTATGCCTCTATTACGCCCTTTGTTTTGATTATGGTCTGTGCGCTAATATTGATCATGATTTTCCCAAGCATCGCTACTTGGCTTCCTGATTATGTTTATAACCAACCTTAACAGAACCGCATAAAACGTGGTCGCAACCCAACCAAGGAGACTGACATGACTACCAGACGTAAGTTTATTCAAGGTGCAGCGATCGCTGCACCTGCGGCCCTTGCCACTCCGGCGCTGGCCCAAAGCACCATTAAATGGCGGATGCAAACCTATGCCGGTGCGTCTCTCGCAGCGGAAGTAATCGTACCCGCCATTGATATGTTCAACAAAATTGCTGGCGACCGGATGCAAATCGAATTGTTCTTCGCCGATCAGCTGGTGCCCACGGGTGAATTGTTCCAAGCCATGCAGCGCGGCACCATTGATGCTGTTCAATCCGATGATGATTCGATGGCCTCGCCCACCGAAGTAACCGTGTTTGGGGGCTATTTTCCATTCGGATCGCGCTATTCGCTCGATGTGCCGGTGCTGTTTAACCAATATGGCTTAAACGAAATTTGGGATGAGGAATATTCTGCCGTTGGCGTAAAGCATATTTCTGCAGGCTCTTGGGATCCCTGCCACTTTGCCACCAAAGATCCCATCCGCAGCTTGGATGACATGAAAGGTAAGCGGATCTTTACCTTTCCAACTGCGGGGCGTTTCCTCAGCCAGTTTGGCGTTGTTCCTGTGAACCTGCCTTGGGAAGATATTGAAGTGGCTGTGCAAACCGGCGAACTGGATGGGATCGCATGGTCTGGCATCACGGAAGATTACACCGTGGGATGGGCTGATGTAACCAATTACTTCCTGACCAATAATATTTCAGGCGCTTGGGCGGGATCCTTCTTTGCCAATATGGAGCGCTGGAATGAATTGCCCGAAGACCTGCAGACGCTGTTCCGCGTGTGTTGCGACCAATCGCATTATTACCGCCAATGGTGGTATTGGGGCGGTGAAGCCAACCTGCGCGTCAATGGAACAAAACTCCAGCTGACCACAATCCCAGATGAGGAATGGGCAACGGTTGAAACGGCCGCCCAAGAGTTTTGGGAAGAAATTGCGGCAGAAAGCGAAACCAAACGTCGCGTTGTTGATATCTTTAAGAAATATAATGCCGATATGGTGAAAGCGGGTCGTCCCTACCGCTACGGCTAATCGATCACAAAGGGGGCAGCAATGGGCTGCCCCCTTACCCTCAACGAAAGACATATCTATGCCCGGACAATTTACCTTTGAAACCTTAAAAACCCAAGTCTCAGACGGCACAATAGATACCGTTCTGGCCTGTTTCGTTGATATGCAAGGGCGTTTGATGGGAAAGCGCTTTCACGCCGCAAATTTTGTGGAAACCTCTTTTGAAGAAACGCATTGTTGCAATTACCTATTGGCCACGGATCTCGAAATGGCCACCCCGGATGGTTATGCATCAACAAGCTGGGAAACCGGTTATGGCGATTACGTAATGAAGCCAGACCTCTCGACCATCCGCCTGCTTCCCTGGCTAGAGGGAACCGCGCTTGTGCTGTGCGATATTTTGGATCACCACACGCATCAGGAGGTAGCGCATGCGCCCCGCGCCATGCTGAAAAGGCAGATCGCGCGCTTCAATGCGATGGGGTTAGACGCTAAAATGGCAACCGAGCTTGAATTTTTCCTGTTCGAAAAAAGCTTTGATGACATACGCAAAGACGGCTTTCAAAACCTAGAGCCTATCAGTGGCTATAATGAAGACTACCATATTTTACAGACCACGAAGGAAGAGGGTGTTATGCGCCCAATCCGTAACCACCTCTATAAGGCCGGCTTGCCGGTTGAAAATTCAAAAGGAGAAGCAGAGGCAGGGCAAGAAGAGCTGAATATCCGCTATTCACCGGCCTTGGATTGCGCCGATTATCATTCCATCGCGAAACATGCGATCAAAGAAATTGCTTGGCAAAATGGCCGCGCGGCAACCTTTTTGCCCAAATGGCACAAGGATCGGGTTGGCTCATCCAGCCATGTTCATCAATCCCTGTGGAAAGACGGCGCACCCGCCTTTTATGACGGCGAAGGCCCGTATGGCATGTCAAAACTGATGAGCCATTATATGGCAGGTTTGATCAAATACGCGCCCGATTACACCTATTTTCTTGCGCCTTATATCAATAGCTATAAGCGCTTTGCCAAAGGCACTTTCGCGCCCACAAAAACCGTCTGGTCGGTTGACAATCGTACAGCTGGATTTCGTTTATGCGGCGAAGGCACAAAAGGCATCCGCGTTGAATGTCGGATCGGTGGCTCAGATTTAAACCCTTACCTGGCGCAAGCTGTGATGTTGGCCGCTGGTCTGAAGGGGATCGAGGATGAATTGCCCCTGCCCCCAGCCACAACCGGTGATGTCTATGCAGCGACAGAGGCGGCGGATATTCCGCAAACCTTGCGCGCCGCAACCGAAACATTGCGCAATTCAACATTCCTGCGAAAGTGTTTGGGAGATGCGGTTGTCGATCACTACACCCGCGCCGCCGAATGGGAACAAGAAGAATTTGACCGCGTTGTCACCGATTGGGAAATCGCGCGTGGTTTTGAAAGGGCCTAAGAAAATGACCATTCAATGTATTTCGCCGATTGACGGATCGATTTATGCCACGCGTCAAACGCTTGCCTATGCCGATGCGAAAACTGCCGCTCGTGCCGCAAAAGTTGCGCAAGGGGAATGGGCAAAACGTTCTTTAAGCGAGCGGATTTCACTGGTCAAAGCAGGTGTGGCGGCAATTGGCGCGATGAATGACGAGATCGTTCCAGAACTGGCTTGGCAAATGGGGCGCCCTATCCGCTATGGCGGTGAGTTTGGCGGGTTTGACGAGCGCGCATCCTATATGGCGCAGATTGCCCAAAACGCATTGGCGGATATAGAAATCGAAGACAGTGATGCGTTTCGCCGCGTTATCAAGCGGGTGCCGCATGGCGTGGTTCTGGTGGTTGCGCCGTGGAATTACCCCTACATGACCGCAATCAACACCATTGCACCGGCGCTTATTGCCGGAAATACGGTGATCTTAAAGCACGCTTCGCAAACGCCTTTGGTGGGCGAACGTCTTGCGCAAGCCTTTCACGGTGCCGGCGTACCAAAAGACGTATTTCAAAACCTTTTTTTAGATCATGAGACAACATCAGCGTTAATTTCAGAGCGCGCCTTTGGATTTGTCAACTTCACCGGCTCGGTTGCAGGTGGCAAAGCGATGGAAAGCGCCGCCAGCGGCACATTTACCGGTCTTGGCTTAGAGCTTGGCGGAAAGGATCCTGGCTATGTGATGGAAGACGCTCACCTTGACGCTGCCGTAGACACGCTGATCGATGGTGCGATGTTCAATTCCGGCCAATGCTGCTGCGGCATTGAACGTATTTATGTGCAGGAAGCTTTGTTTGAGAGCTTTGTTGGAAAAGCCGTTGCCACCGTAAATGGCTATAAGCTGGGACACCCGCTTGATCCAGAAACAACGCTCGGTCCGATGGCTCAAACCCGCTTTGCCGATCTGGTCCGCGCCCAAACCAAAGAGGCCATCGCGGCAGGAGCGACGGCCCATATCAAACCCGAAGCTTTCCCTGAGGATAATGGGGCCTATCTGATGCCTCAAATTCTTACCAATGTCAGCCATGATATGCGCATCATGCGCGAAGAAAGCTTTGGCCCTGTGGTCGGGATCATGCCCGTTAAAAACGATGCAGAGGCGATAGCGCTTATGAATGATAGCAATTTTGGATTAACGGCCTCTTTATGGACCCAAAACAGAGCTCGCGCCGAAACCATCGCCGATCAAATCGAAACGGGAACCGTTTTTTTAAACCGCGCCGATTATCTTGACCCTGCCCTGTGCTGGACCGGTTGCAAAGATACTGGCCGTGGTGGAGGGTTATCCGTTATCGGATTTCACAATCTAACGCGTCCTAAATCATATCACTTCAAGAAGGTCTAGAATCATGAGCATCGTTGCAAACTGGTCTTATCCAACCGCCATTCGCTTTGGTGCGGGCCGCATTTCTGAAATCGCCGAAGCCTGCGCAGCAGCCGGAATAAAAAAACCACTTTTGATCACGGATCGCGGCTTGGCCCCGATGGAGATCACAACCCATACTTTAGACCTGCTTGAGGCAGCTGGCCTTGGCCGGGCTCTTTTTGCCGATGTGGATCCAAACCCGAATGAGAAAAATGCCGCCGCAGGCGTTGCCGCTTTTAAGGAAGGCGAACATGATGGAGTTGTGGCTTTTGGAGGAGGCTCCGGACTTGATCTGGGAAAGCTGGTGGCGTTTCTGGCCGGTCAAACACGCCCTTTGTGGCATTTCGAAGATATCGGAGATTGGTGGACACGCGCAGATGCCGATGCAATTGCGCCAATTGTGGCTGTGCCAACCACGGCCGGAACAGGATCAGAAGTGGGCCGCGCCTCGGTGATTACCAATTCCATAACCGAAGAAAAGAAAATCATATTTCACCCAAAGTTGTTACCAAGCGTGGTGATTTGTGATCCCGAACTTACCGTTGGGATGCCAAAATTCATCACAGCGGGCACCGGCTTGGATGCGTTTGCGCATTGCGTAGAAGCGTTTTGTTCGCCCCATTACCACCCGATGTCGCAGGGCATAGCACTGGAAGGCATGCGGCTTGTAAAAACTTTTTTGCCCCGCGCTTATGCTGATGGCAGCGACCTTGAAGCTCGGGCGCATATGATGTCGGCCGCGGCGATGGGGGCGACAGCCTTTCAAAAAGGTCTGGGCGCCATTCACGCCTTATCGCATCCGATCGGGGCCATGTATCATACGCATCATGGCACAACGAACGCAGTATGTATGCCGGCTGTTTTGCAATTTAACAAAACCGCTATTGAGAAAAAATTATCCGCCGCCGCAAACTATCTTAACATTCAAGGCGGTTATGATGGATTTTGCGCATTTGTGGATGATCTTAACGCTTCGTTGCATATCCCAAAAACGCTGATCGGGCTTGGTATTGCAGATATTGATATTGATCGCGTTGTTGCGGGGGCTCTAAGTGATCCCAGCACGGGCGGAAACCCCGTGGAAATGACGCCGGAGAATACCCGGGAGCTATTACTCGAATGTTGTTAAGAATACCCATCAGCTAAGGTCTCAAAATTTAGGTGTAAAATACAGCTAGCTAATCATATAGCAACATTGTCTGAAGGATCGGATTAATTTTACCCTAAAATAGACGTGCTGGGATTTACGTCATCCCCCTCTTGAAGAAGCTATTTCTCTGATAAAGACGTGCTCGGCTTGTTGGTCTGAGCTCTTTTTTCGCTATATAACAATGAATTCGAATTTTCAGCCAGGGTCACGACCAGCCCGGAAGATGCAAGGCCACGACCAGTATAAACATCAAAGACACCGCACCAAACATGTCTTTGATCACATGTTCACCAGACTGTTTCAGAATTGTTTTTATTTCATGCATTTTATCATCCCGACTCGTGTTTATGATTTGTTCTCATTTTTTTGGGCAGATGTAAAGATATTTTGGGAACATTTGAGAACAAAATGCGTATATTACGACTAACCTACTGACAATAAATGAATTGCTTTATCTTGTTCCATCAACCAAAGCAGACCTCTTGCGGCCTGTCCGCGCTTTGATGTGAGTTTTGGGTCAAGGCTTAGCAACGTGCGCGCATCGCTTTGGGCGGTGTGCATTAAATCCGTCATAGCCTCGAGATCTGCGATACGAAACTGTGGCAGACCAGATTGCACCGTGCCGATTAAATCTCCCGCCCCGCGCATTTGCAAATCTGTTTCGGCGATCAAGAACCCATCATCCGTTTGCCTTAAAATTTCCAAACGTTTTTTGCCGCCTCCAGATAGCGGCGCTTGATAAAGCAAAAGGCAGGTTGATTTCTGCGTGCCCCGGCCAACGCGTCCGCGAAGTTGATGAAGCTGCGCCAGTCCAAACGCCTCGGCGCGTTCGATAACCATTATGCTTGCCTTTGGAACATTAACCCCCACCTCAATCACGGTTGTTGCCACAAGAACTTTTGCATCACCGCTTTGGAAGCGCGCCATTGCTGCATCCTTCTCGGGGGCAGGCATTTGCCCATGTACAAGCTCGACCAAGCCCTCACCTAAAGCAGCGCGCAGCGACGCAAATCGATCGCTAGCAGATTTATAATCCAGAACTTCGCTTTCTTCCACCAGCGGGCACACCCAATAGGCTTGCTGTCCAGTTTTGATCGCCGCGCGCAAATGATCAAGCACTTCTTGGATGCGCTCGGTCGAGACCATTGCGGTTGTTATTGGCTGCCGACCAGCAGGTTTTTCATCCAAAACCGAAACGTCCATATCGCCATATTGCGCCAATGCCAAAGACCGTGGAATTGGCGTGGCCGTCATCACTAGAACGTCTGGCCTATCCCCTTTACGGCCCAGTTCCAAACGCTGGCGCACGCCAAACCTATGTTGCTCATCAACCACTACCAACCGCAAATCGCCAAACGCCACGTCGGTTTGAAACACCGCATGGGTCCCAATAAGAATATCGGTTTGACCAGTTTGCAAAGCTTGTAATTTTGCAACGCGGTCTTTGCCTTTGTCACGGCCCGTCAAAAGCGTTAAGGAAACGCCTGCCGCCTTTGCAAGCGGCTGCAAGCCTTCAAGATGCTGACGCGCCAATATTTCGGTCGGAGCCATTAAAACACCCTGCCCCTTGGATTCCACCGCAATCAGCAAAGCCATAAAAGCAACCAGTGTTTTTCCTGATCCCACATCGCCCTGCAGCAACCGATTCATGCGTGACGCCGCGCCCATATCAGCTGCAATTTCATCGATTGACCGGAGCTGCGCCACTGTTGCTTGATAGGGCAAGCTTGCCAAAACCGCGCGGCGCAACAGGCCTGTGCCCATAGAAGGCCTTCCAGCCGCTTTTTTCAAACGCGCACGCGCCAAACCCAACGTCAGCTGATGCGCCATAAATTCATCATAGGCCAAGCGCTGCCGCGCCGGTGCAACGGCCATCAAATCGGCGATAGTGCGCGGCTGATGCGCCATTTGAACGGCGTGCCGCCAAGACGGCCACCCAGAGCGGGCTTTTTGCACAGGATCAATCCATTCTTCCAGTTCAGGAAGCTTGGCCAAGGCCGAGCCAAGCGCTTTTGCAACGGTTTTCTGAGTAATCCCCGCCGTCAGTGGATAGACCGGCTCAATAGCCGGAATAGAAGCGCTCTCTTCAACCTCTAAAATATAATCAGGATGCGCAATTTGGATGAGCTGATCAAAACTTTCCACTTTGCCAGAGATCAGCCGTGTTGAACCAACAGGCAAAACCTTAGCAAGGTAATCTGCCCGGGCATGAAAAAAAATCAATTGAAAAACGCCGCGCGAATCCTCCATATCAACGCGATATGGGGCTGACTTTCTGACGCCGGGCCGATGCGCCAGAACCAAAGCCGAAACCGTCACGATTTTACCCGTTGGTTGGCCATAAACGGTTGCCACCAGAGAGCGATCGATCAGCGATTGCGGCAAGGTAAAAATCAAATCGCGCGGTCGAAACACCTGCAAACCGGAAAAACTTTTTGCCGTTTTACTGCCAACCCCCGTTAAGGTTGAAAGGTCGGCAAACAGGGGAAAAAGAAGTTCTGGACGGCTGCTCATAATGGCGCAAGCATAGCCAACCATTCTGCCTCATCAAGCACGGTTATGCCCAAATCTGCGGCTTTTTTGGCTTTTGAGCCCGCTGCAGCGCCTGCAACTAAAAAATCTGTTTTGGCCGAAACCGACCCTGCAACCTTTGCACCAAGCCGTTCGGCTTGCGCTTTGGCCTCAGCACGAGACATTTTTTCGAGGGAGCCAGTGAACACAACCGTCTTTCCCGTAATAACATGATCCTGCGCGGCGATGGTCTCTGCATCTGTAATCTCTAACCACGCGCATAGCCTGTCAATCGCGGCCCGTTCGCTAGGCGATTGAAACGCTGAAACAAGCGATTGCGCCATCACCTCTCCGACCCCATCAATCGATAACAGCTCGGCCCATGCCTCGCTCTGGGAATTTTGGGCTTGATCAAGCGTCTCGATCAGTTTGCTCCATTTTTTATAATGGCCGGCCAATAAATTTGCGCCCACCTCTCCAACGTGGCGAATACCGAGGGCGAAAAGCACCCGGGCAAAGCCAATGCTACGACGCTCCTGGATCGCTTGAAATAAATTTTCGGCGCTTTTACGCCCCCAGCCATTGCGATTTTTCAATTGCGCGATTTTTAGTTCATCGCGCTGTTGAAGCGTGAAAATATCGGCCGGCTCGCGGATCGGCAGACTTTCATCTTTAAAGAACATTTCAATTTGCTTTGAGCCGAGCCCGTCAATATCGAAAGCTTTGCGCGAAACAAAATGTTTAAGCCGTTCAATGCTTTGCGCAGGGCAAATCAAGCCTCCAGAGCAGCGCCGCACCGCATCACCGGCTGCTCGGATCGCAGGGCTGCCACATTCCGGGCAAGTTTGCGGAAATATATATTTGGCGCGAGTTTGATCGCGACGGGTTAAATCAACATCGGCAATTTTGGGAATAACATCTCCCGCGCGATACACTTGCACACGATCACCAGGGCGTATATCGCGTCCCGCTCGAATTTTGGCGCCATTGGAATCCACACCGAAGATATAATCTTCATTATGAAGCGTTGCGTTTGACACTACAACGCCCCCAACCGTTACCGGCACGAGACGGGCCACCGGGCTAAGGGCGCCGGTCCGCCCCACTTGAATATCAATCTCTTCCAGGTCCGTCCAGGCTGTTTCGGCTGCAAATTTATGCGCAATCGCCCAGCGCGGGGTGGTCGAGCGCTCTCCCAATCGTTGCTGAAGCGCCAGTTCATCTATTTTATAAACCACCCCATCAATATCGTAATCCAGATCAGCCCGCAGCGCTGAAATATGTTGATAATGCGCAATCAACTGCGCAACAGATTGGCAGGTGAGCGTTAAGGGATTGATCGCAAACCCCAGCTTAGAAAAGATTTTGAGAACCTCGCTTTGCGAGGCTCCAAGCGGATTGGAGAGTTCACCCCAAGCATAGGCAAAAAATTTCAATGGTCGGCTGCGCGTAATGTCTGCATCTAACTGCCGCAAAGACCCTGCCGCCGCATTGCGCGGGTTGGAAAACAGCTTGGCTTGGGCTTGGGCTTGGGTTTCGTTCAAACGCTGAAAGTCAGAGCGCGCCATGTAAACCTCTCCGCGCACTTCTAGCACGGGCGGGGCATCTTTTAAAACCTGCGGAATATCCGAGATCATGCGCGCATTTTGAGTGACATTTTCTCCAACACTGCCATCACCCCGCGTGGCCGCTTGAACAAGGCGCCCGGCTTCATATCTCAGCGTCAATGAAAGCCCGTCAATCTTCGGCTCTGCAGTATAGGTTAAAACGGCCTCAGACTTGAGGCCCAAAAACCGCCGAATGCGTTCATCAAACTCATCAACATCCTGTGCATCAAACGCATTTCCAAGCGAAAGCATGCGTTGGCTATGCGTAACTTTTGAAAACCCAGACTCGGCTTCAGCGCCAATTTTATCCGACGGGCTATCACTGCGCTTCAAAGAGGCAAAACGCGACTCAATTTCAGCGTTTCGACGTTTCAGGCGGTCAAAATCTGCATCGCTGATAAGCGGATCATCTTGCGCATGATAGGCAATATTTGCTTGATTTAAAACTGATGCCAAGCGTGCAAGCTCATTTTCAGCTTCCGCCCTTGTCAGTTTTGCAACATCGATGCTCTCAGTATCCACCGGTTGTCCACTCCAAACCTATTGGTTCTGTGATAGAGTGGCTTGAAACCGCGGTCCAGAGAAGAATCTTAAATTTGCTTAGGCACCAACAGCCAGAGCAACCGGTTCGTTTTGGCTGGGTTTGGGGTCTTTCAAAACATAGCCCCTGCCCCAAACCGTTTCGATGTAATTTTCATTCGCGCAGGCACGCGATAATTTCTTACGCAATTTGCAAATAAAGACATCTATTATTTTAAGTTCCGGCTCATCCATCCCGCCATATAGATGATTTAGAAACATCTCTTTGGTCAATGTGGTTCCCTTGCGCAGCGAAAGAAGTTCTAGCATTTGATATTCTTTTCCAGTCAGATGTACGCTTTTTCCATCCACCTCTACGGTTTTTGCATCCAAATTAAGTGCTATTTTACCTGTTTCAATGATCGATTGAGAATGCCCTTTCGACCGCCGGATAATCGCATGGATCCGCGCAACCAGCTCTTCACGGTGAAAGGGTTTGATCAAATAATCATCTGCACCAGAGCCCAGACCCCGAATTTTGCTATCTGTGTTATCATCGCCCGATAATATCAGTGTTGGCGTATCAATCCGCGCCAAGCGCAATTGTCGTAACACCTCATGCCCGCTCATATCCGGCAGTTTCAAATCTAGAAGTATCAGGTCAAAATCATACAGTTTGGCCAAGTCGATCGCTTCTTCGCCAAGATCTGTCGTATACACGTTCAAACTAGCATGAGATAGCAACATCTCGATACTTTTCGATGTTGTCGCATCGTCTTCAACCAATAGAATACGCATCAAAATCTCCAATACTTACGCGCGTCACCAAAGCTTCACCATAAAGGTTAACCACTCGTTACCATAACGTAATTAACTTAACTCTAGCGTGAAATATTGCTGCGCGACGTTATTTTTAAACCAGAGGGGCCATTGGTCGCCAAGCAATTCACCCAATCACAAAATTCTTCTTCGCTGATGCTGTAGGTTTCAAGAACTTCTTCTTGCGTCCGTAATTGATAAATTACGGCACGCACCACTGCCAATTTGCGCGAGGCCACCCACCGCGTTGTGTCCCGAGGCGGCAAATCCGCGTCGCTTAAAAGTGAGCCATCCGCAAGGCGCACCAACCCCGCGCCAGTTTTCATATCTTTTCTAAACCGCATAGTACCCCCTTTTCCCAAAGAAAAGATTGCGGTTAGGCGGCTTAATGTCTAATGAACCGTCACGATAAAAATGTTTAAAATGTGATCTTTTTAAACGTAAACAAAAAGGAACTCTCGTGACGGACTCGCCCCTCAATTCTTTAGGGTTTGCAAAACCGCCTGCGGAAACACGCGTCGTCGTGGCCATGTCTGGCGGTGTCGACAGTTCTGTTGTGGCCGCGCAATTGGCGAGTGAAGGCTATGATGTGGTTGGCGTTACCCTGCAACTTTACGATCATGGGGCGGCTTTGGCAAAGAAAGGTGCGTGTTGCGCCGGTATTGATATTCATGACGCGCGCCGCGTGGCTGAGAATATGGGTTTTCCACATTACGTGCTGGATTATGAAAACATCTTTCAAGAGGCTGTGATCGATGACTTTGCAGATAGTTATTTGGCCGGGGCAACGCCAGTGCCCTGCATTCGCTGCAATGAGCGGGTGAAATTCAAAGATCTGATGCAAACAGCGCGGGATCTTGAGGCGGATTGCATGGCGACCGGCCATTATATTCAGCGCAAACAAGGCCCAAATAAAGCCGAATTGCATCAGGCTGGCGATGCCACGCGCGACCAAAGCTATTTCCTATTCTCCACCACCCAACCTCAAGTTGACTTTCTGCGTTTTCCGCTTGGACATTTGACTTCGAAAGCACAAACACGCGCCTTAGCCCACAAATATGGGCTTGATGTCGCCAGCAAACCAGACAGTCAAGATATTTGCTTTGTTCCAGATGGAAATTATGCAGCGGTGATTGAGAAGTTGCGCCCCGGTTCCGCTGAACCGGGGGATATAGTGGGGGTGGATGGTACAATATTGGGCCAGCATCACGGCTTGATCCATTATACGATTGGGCAACGCAGAGGTCTGGGGATTGGTGGCTTAGCTGACCCGATTTACGTGATTGGCTTGGACGTTGAAAAAAAGCAGGTTATTGTGGGGCCAAAGCACTTATTGGCCGTGCGCAAAGTGCCCATTATGGGTATCAATTGGTTGGGAGATACTCCGTTTGCAGATCGGGCAGAATGGCATCTCTCGGTTAAATTGCGCTCTACGCGAGGGCCGAAAGAGGCGCTTGTAAAACCGCTCAGCGAGACGACCGGCGAAGTCGAACTTTTAAACCCCGAAGAAGGCGTTGCCCCAGGGCAAGCCTGCGTGTTTTATGACACTGACAGCACCCGTGTCTTGGGCGGTGGCTGGATCACCAAGCGCGCGTAAACGCAGATGCTTTTCAATCACATGAAAAGCTTTTAGGATCTAGAAATGAAGCAATTTCTTTTGATCGTTATTCTGTTATCCGCGATGGGAATAGGGGGATATTTTGCCAAACCTTATTTGGGCATGAACACCAAACCCAAAAACTGGCAAAATGGGCAGCAAGGCTATGTTCCTGCACGCCTTAAGAATACGTTAAACGGGCTCGGCAAAGGGTTTTAGCCTGTCACAATAACCGGCAGGCATAGATCTGCGATACATTTACGCTTTTATATTGGGTTAAAACTTTCGCAACGCAATAACAGCATTTAGACCACCAAATGCAAAGGCATTGCTGAGCGCCACGCTCACCGAGGCCTCCCGCGCAATGTTGGGCACAACGTCCAGCGCGCATTCCGGATCTGCCTCTTCGTAACCGATTGTCGGGGCGACAACGCTATCGCGCAATGCCATGATACAGGCCAAAAGCTCAACAGCCCCGGTGCCGCCGATCACATGGCCATGCATGGATTTGGTAGAACTGATCATCAAATCATCCGCGTGGCGCCCGAACACCGTTGCCACGGCTGCGCATTCGGTTTTGTCATTCGCAGCAGTGCCCGTGCCATGCGCATTGATATAGCCAACATCTTCTGGATTAAGACCTGCATTTTTTAGCGCACCCGCGATTGCACGTTCAGCCCCCTGTTTAGAAGGCATCACAATATCAGCAGCATCCGAAGACATCGCATAGCCGACGACTTCAGCCAGAATTTCGGCTTTGCGGGCCTTCGCATGTTCCAATTCTTCAAACACAAATATCGCGGCACCTTCGCCCTGTACCATGCCATTTCGATTGGCCGAAAAAGGGCGGCAGGCATCTCGGCTCATCACCCGCAACCCTTCCCAAGCTTTAACACCGCCAAAACAAAGCATGGATTCAGATCCCCCCGTTACCATTGCGGGCGACATGCCTGAGCGGACCAATTGAAAAGCTTGCGCCATGGCATGATTGGAGCTGGCACAAGCGGTTGACACCGTAAAGCTGGGGCCTTTCAAATTATATTCCATCGAAATATGGCTGGCCGCTGCATTATTCATCAGCTTGGGCACCACAAACGGATGCACCCGGTTCTTACCTTCTTCATATACGGCGCGATAATTATCATCCCAGGTGCTCACCCCGCCGCCAGCAGTGCCCAAAACCACACCGGATGTCGCGGCAAGCTCCCCGGTAAAGACCAATCCAGATTGCTCTAACGCCTCTTTCGCAGCCAATAAACTGAATTGCGTAAACCGATCATAAAGAACCAATTGCTGGCGATTGAACACCTCTTCGGGAGTAAAGTTACGAACCTGCCCTCCGATCTGAATTGACAACCGCTCTACATCGCGAAACATGACCGGAGCGATGCCGCAGCGCCCCTCACGCATCGCCTCGAACGTTTCTTTGACACTATGCCCAAGCGCGTTGATTGTGCCTGCGCCTGTAATCACAACCCTTTTCACGGCTTTTTTGCCACCAATTCTTGAATTCCGGCAATGATTGTTGCTACCGAAGAGATGTCAAACTCACTATTTTGGAGATCATTCGCGTTGAAGGGTATTTGAATGTCAAAGGTTTCCTCTATTGCGAAAATACTTTCGACCAGCCCCAGACTATCGATCCCCAAACTGTCTAAACTGCTATCTAAGGATACGTCTTCAACTTCAAGAACTGCAAGTTCCGCTATGATTTCAATGACTTTATTTTCTATATCCATGATTTCAACCTTCTAATTCTTATCCTTAAAAGATTCATCTTTTTGATTTAAAAACCGGGCTTTGAACTCTGCAAAATCGCGCATCAAGCGCGGCAAGCGGCGCAAGGCCTTATACGCCTCAAGGTGGCTATCCATCTTCATAGCCGGATAGCCCAGCATAACGCGCCCCGCAGGAACATTAGACAGCACTTTCGTTGCGCCGCCCGTGATCACGTGATCTCCAATAAATAAATTATCGCTCACCCCCGTTTGCCCGCCCAGCACAACATGTTTGCCAATTCGGGTTGATCCCGCAATCGCCACTTGCGCGCAAATCAAACTATGCTGATCGACCGTCACGTTATGGCCAATTTGCACCAGATTGTCGCATTTCACACCATCACCAAGGACAGTATCGCGGATTGTACCGCAATCAACGCATGTATTGGCCCCCAGTTCGACATCATCTCCAATCGTAACGCTGCCCAAAGAATGCACCCGTGCCCAGCTTTGCTGCTGAACAGAGGCGGTTTGATCGCCCAAGGTTGCACGGGCAGCCTCCACGCCCGAAATTTCTTGGGTCACGAACGAAAAGCCATCCGCCCCAATAACAACCCCTGGCTGCGCGATAAAGCGATCCCCAATCTTGACACGCGCGCCAATTTTAACACCCTCTCGCAGGCGCGCATGATCACCCAAAACGCTGGAAGCGCCGATATGACAATGAGGGCCTATCAAACAGGCATCGCCTAATTCAGCGTTTGGACCGATATAACTGAAAGGACCGATGCAAAGATTTTGTCCAAGCTTAGCGCTCGGATCAATCACTGCAGATGGGTGAATGCCCTGCGGCACTGATTGCCCGGGATCAAGCATCGCGGATAAACCCGACAAAGCAAATTTCGGGCGCGGCGCCAAAAGCGCAGCGCGCAATCCAAGCGCTTGCCAATCCGCCCCTTCGCGCAGCATCGCCATTTCAGCCGCTCCTTCGCCAAGTTGAGCTTCATAGGCGGGCGACATGGCCAGAGCCAACTGGCCTTGCTTGGCGCTACTGGGCTCTGAGACGCTGTGCACGCGCATGTACGGATCCCCCACCAGCGTAAGGCCGAGAGACGCCGCAATATCTTTAAGGGTATACGCGATTTTTTTTTCCATCTCAGATTGGTTTAGCCTTGCGTGGCCTCTAACGCCAGCCCTGCCATCCGTAAGGCCTCAAAAATACGCGCATCGCGGCCATAAATATCCCGTCTGAACCCAATCCGTCCGTCATATTCTGCAACGGCGGTGCGATAAATAATGTGAACAGGAACTGGATTCTTGAGGATAATGCTGGCCTCTTTGCCCGCATCTAAAAGTCGAAAAAAATCGCCAACGGGATCATAGCTTTGATCTGACAGAAGCTCAAAAGCAAAATCAAAAGGCTGATGCAGGCGGATACAACCATGGCTGAAAGCCCGCGTCTCTTTCGCGAATAAGGCTTTAGACGGCGTGTCATGCAAATAAATGTTATGCGGGTTGGGCAACATAAACTTTACCAACCCAAGCGCGTTTGTTTGCGATGGCAGCTGCTTTAAATCATAAGGGAAGCTGTCTTGATCATAGGCCAAAAAATCAACAAAGTCTCGATCAACAACCTGCCCGTCTTGATCATAAAGCGTAAGATAGCTATGCGCACTTGGATCTTCCTGTAGCTCAGGCAAATATTCATTTAGCGTGATCGATTTTGGAACATTCCAAGTCGGATTTATAACCATATATTCCATTACATCTGAAAACTCTGGACTGCGCTGATCATCAATATCCGCGCCCACGACCGAGCGGGTTTGAAATTTTACCGTGCCATTTTCTATAAGCTTGACCGTGTAATCAGTTAAATTCACCACAATTTGACGATTTTGTTGCGGATGATTAATCCAGCGTTCCCGCTCCATGGCAACTTCTATAGATTGCAAGCGCTGCGATATTGGAACGTTCAACTCAGCAATCGTATTGCTGCCGGCAATGCCATCGGGCGATAACCCGTGGTCTTTTTGAAAGCGTTGAAGCGCCAACCGCAAATCACCATCGAACCGCGCAGAAGCCGTGTGCTTCAAATAGCCCTGTGATATAAGTCGATCGCGAAGTTGAACAACCCGATCTCCCTCGGCACCTTTGGCCAGCCGCTCATCTAACAGAACCGGCCCCCACGGCGCATTCAGGCGCGCCTTAAGCAGTTTCTGCCGCGCCTTCATCAGATTCTTATAGGCGTCGCTTTGCGGTGGCAGGCTGTTAAAAACAGCTTTTGCTGGTTCTGAAACAACCCGTTGCAAAAGCTCGCTTGGATTAATGCGCGGCAGCTTGCGGAAAATCAATTCGTCTACTTTGCTTGGATTTAAAAGACCCGCATGGACGTCTTTTGCATATCGTAAAAACGCCATTGTAAGTTGGCCTTCTAAGATACCCAACTGCCTTCCATCTTGGCCGCGCTTTTTGAAAAGCCTTAAATCAGCCCTGTAGCGCCTCTTCGGCAACGCGTGCAAATCAGCCTGTTCAAGCGCTGTGAATAAAGCCGTTCGGCGCTCAGTAGCGGCTGGACCCTGCCCTATCCAGACGGGCCTGAAATTCCGGTTTTGGTAAAAATCTTCAACGGCTTTTTCACCAGCCACTTTTTCTAGCAAACCCAATTTAAACGCAAAATCAGTCAGCTCAGCCCGTAGGCTCTGCGTGAAAAAAATAAAAAAAATGACACATAAAAAACCCAATTTAATAAAAAATGATCTTTTTATCTGCTCAAGCTGCTGGCCGACCATCGCCTTTCCCACCCTTGGTATTTCACATATCTTTATATAGCATATGTAGTTGATTGGAAGCACAGATCACGTCACTTTTTGGTGACGGCTCTTTAAAAGTTATCAAAATTTCTAGGCTTTTAGATTAAAAAGACCGCATACCAACGGCAAAAATTGCCCTGAAAAAGGTCAGATACAAACTATCGGTAAATAAAATCTTGGCTAATGCTCTCTTTTATGGCAAGAAGCGTGGCGTGGGTGAACGGGTTTCGATCGCCTGGTAGAAATATGGACAAAGGGTTTTCGGGAATGGATCACACGCAAAACTGCACCGCGCTATCGCGACGCTTTTTGCTTGGTGCATTTGCAGCAACGCTCGTATCAGCAGCGCCTACGTTTTCGAAAGCGGCTGGTTTCCTGCGCAGATCAGGCGATATTCGTAGCCTGAATTTGTATTCAAAGCGCAGCGGCGAGCGGGTGAATACGATCTACTGGATTGACGGGCAATATATTCCTGAGGCTATCGACGAAATCAATCGCATTATGCGAGATTGGCGTCGCAATGAAATTAAGCAAATTGATGTGCGCACGATCGACATCATGGCAGCCAGTCACCGCCTTTTGGACACGGATGAGCCGTATCAACTGCTTTCTGGGTATCGTAGCGCTAAAACCAATGCGATGCTGCGCCGTCAATCGCGATTGGTGGCCAAGAAGTCATTGCATATCTCTGGGCAAGCTGCGGATCTTCGATTGTCATCGCGTTCAGTGCGGCAACTTTCCAAAGCTGCTAATTCTTGCAAGGCTGGCGGCGTTGGGAGCTATTCACGTTCAAATTTTGTTCATGTCGATTGTGGTCCCCTGCGCAGCTGGGGCAGATAAGCCCAGTTTAACCACCTGAGATGTTTTTAAGCGTTTCTCGTGGCAGCCGTATTAGATAGTTTTTAATAAAATCTGCTTCAAGTAACCTGTTTCAAATATTAAAATTCTATCAAAATCAAAATTTAAATCCCTAAAGCGCTAAACAAAATCGCCTGCGGTCGTTTCTATTCCTGAAGGAGATACGCAATGGCAGCTTTTGACCTTAACAGAACATCCGATCTATCGGCATCTATGACCTGTTCATCCGTTGCAGCCTCTCTTGAAGAGACCTCTTCCATTTTAGCCCAGGAAGCGCTGATCGAGATCGAAACGGGCGGTGCGTCAGATTCTCAGCCTTTGATCAATCCTATCTTGTCAAAGCTATTGATCAATCTGTTTCAAAAAGGCGAGTACGAATCTGTTGTTACATCTGCAGGACAGCTTTTGAGCGAGTTTCCCGAGTCAATCTTTCTTCACAATATTATGGCCGAAAGCTATTCGAAACTGGGCCATGACGTAAAAGCAATTTTCCATTATGAACAAGCGATAGAAATCAAACCCTGCCCCTCAGAGCAAAACATGCAACGGGACAACAAGGTCAACTATCACAACAACGTGGCCGTATCTCTCAAGTCGCTTGGATTGCTGGATAGATCAGAGCAGCATTTAAAAGCGGCTCTTAAGATCAACCCGCTCTTCTCGCCTGCCTATAATAATTATGGCAACCTATTGAACGATCGCGCCGATATTAAGGGCGCTCAGGATTGTTTTTTGAAAGCGATTGACATCGATGAAAACAGTTTTCGCGCCTATTGGAACCTGCATTCTACGGTAAGCGATGCAGAAACTGCCCAGGCGATTGTGGAAATGTGCCTTAAAGCAGAGCCCATGTATCGTGATGCAATTTTCACCCTAGCCGGTATGAACGCATTCAAGGGCGACCGAAGCCATTTTGACTCATTAATGAATAGCGAATTGTCTGACGATCCAATCTTGAAAAGCATCGAATGGGTGTTGTCTTTGAAAGAACAGCCCAGCTTACATTTTAACCGCTGGTCGATTTTTGACCTTGCTGTATCTTTATCAGACCGGTCACGTCCCTTTTATGAGTTTGGCGTTTGGATGGGAGACTCGTTCAGGTATCTGATGAAGAGTTATAAAAAAGGGTTTGGATTTGATACGTTTGAGGGCCTGCCCGCAGATTGGCGATCTGTTCCCAAAGGGTCATATAGCAGCTTTGGAAAAGTACCAGATGTCCCCGGAGGTGAGTTCATCGTCGGTGAGTTTGACAAGACTTTACCAAGCTTTTTTGCTAGCGAACGCACCAAAGCTGCGTTGATAAACCTTGATGCAGATCTATACGGATCAACCTTGAGCGCGCTTAAAAATGCGCGATCCGTCATAGATGAACAGACGGTGATCATTTTTGATGAATTGATTATCAACCAGGGTTGGCAGCAGGATGAGTTTAAGGCGTTAAATGAGTTTTGCGCGCTCTTTGATTTGCGATATGAAGTCCTCGCAGTGTCTCTTTATACCAAACAGGTGGTTACCCGAGTTTTACCCGCAAGTTGAGCTTACCGCTTCAATAAGAAGGGTCCGATTAAGCTCGAACTGGACCATGAGAGCGCAAGCAAATCGGGTCTTATTCCTGTCTTCGCCATTCTGACTGTTCAATTCCTAAAAGCACGCTTTTGAACACCGGATCGACGCAAGTCTTTGATCACGTTTATAAGCGACAGACGTGTTGAACCGCGCCCGCAAGGTAAGGCGGCGAAGCTGGCTGCTCATTTTCCTTTGGGCGGGCTTAATTTTGTATAATGCAAAGCATATGGGCCCAGCGGTTCTCGTTAAGGACAAAAGCTGGCCAAGCTCTGACATAATTTTAATCTGCGGTTAGACAGAGCTAGCCCCAAGCTTTTTAATTTTACGTTTCAATCACTAAATCAATGAGGCTTAAGAAAAGTTTCATTGTTAAAATGCGTTGCAATCGTATGTCTATTCTGAGCATCAATTTACGTATCATGAAATCACAAATAACAGCTTAAACACACGAAATTCGAGTTGAAAATCAAACAATTTCTATCGAGATCTAGGCATCTCAATTCAATTCTGGCTGACCATTTTCTTTTGCCGATCAGGTGAATTGAGACTCAAAATCAATAGCGCGAAAAGCTCATAACTCTAAAGAGAAAAATTTTTTAACTTGAATCTGGCCAGCTGACACAGTTTATCAGCTCAATGCCAGTGTTTGCAAAGCGGAGGCTGCGCCTGCACGACCCCGATATTTAAGGCAATCAGGCGTAGATTGAGGGCAAGGTCCATCGCGAAATCCAGCAGGATTAGTGCAACTTCGGGGCGTACTAAATTGCAGGCCATTAAAAAAGCATCTTCACGCTGCCCCTCCACAGCGTAGTCCAGAAAATTAACAAATCCCGATTCATCTCCGCCTAGGGATTTACAATTCACACAATTTAAAATGAAGGGTCTGTGGTCATGGCTAGAACAGATTGCAAACACGCTTTCAAACGCCGAAAACGCTTGTTTTGCGGGGGTTGGTCCTAAACTTCGTGAAAATTCATTCCAAATTTCCGCTTGCGCCTCTGGCCCCGCTCACCAAAGCCGCAAATACCGGATACAAAGCGCCTCATCAGGGGTTAGGTCTTGGACTAAGCCAACCGGCGCCGCCCCTCTGATACCTAATGGATTTTCTAACATGTGACACCTCTTCTCATTCAGACAATACCGACGGATCTTAGTAAGGCTTTTACCTGCTTGCGCGCCGCTGAAGCTGGGCTAGGGCTGCAACGAATTGCAAAAGAAAAAAGATCTCTTTAACAGAGCTTCATCTACCCCGGCCCAAAACCGCCCCTACCCGGCCGTGATTTAATTTGACAGGAACGCGGCGTGATAGGCCGGCCCAGCTTTAATACTGGGCCCAGCACGATGTGCTTACCCGTCAAAATCCACAACTTCAGTGATTTTCAAGGCAAGCTTGCGCCGCGCGGCCAATTCCATCAGATTCACATCATCTGCCTGAAAGCTACCCCAACCCTTAACCAATTCTGCTGGTTCGGTGTTCGGAGCGATTGGATATTCATAATTGGCAGTCGCATAGACTTCTTGCGCATCAGGAGATGTCAAAAACTCCATAAACTTAAGCGCGTTTTCTCTATTTGGCGCATGTTTTGCCATGGCTATACCGGAAATATTTACATGCGTACCGCCATTTTCAAACTTTGGAAACAACACATTGACGCTGTCTGCCCAAGATTTTTGTTCAGAATCCGCAAGCATGTTACCCATATAATAAGTGTTTCCAATAGAAATATCGCATTCACCCGCCCAGATGGCCTTAACCTGCGCACGATCATTGCCCTGAGGTTTGCGCGCCAAATTTGCCTTAACACCCTCAAGCCAAGTTTGTGCACCTGCCTCACCGTGGTGATAAATCACCGCCGACATAAGCGCCAAATTATAGGCATTGGTGCCCGAACGCGTGCAAAGCCTACCGCGCCATTTTGGATCAGCAAGATCTTCATAGGTTGTCACCTCGCCCGCAGCAACACGCTCTTTGCTTGCATAAACAATACGAGCCCGCGTGGTTAACCCAAACCATTCCTTGCCCGGATCCCGATACAGGCTGGGTACGTTCTCTTCCAGTAATGCGCTCTCAACCGGCTGCGTTAACCCCGCGTCTAACAAAGCCGCAAGGCGCGAAATATCGACGGTTAGCATCACATCAACAGGGCTGCGTTTGCCTTCTGCTTTCATCCGCTCGACCATACCTTTTTTAAGGTAAGCCGCGTTCACTTTGATACCCGTTTTTTTTGTGAACGCATCGGTAAGTGGCTTGATCAATTCGGGTTGACGATAAGAATAAACGTTCACGTCCTCGGCTTCAGCAGCGCTTGTGAGAACGAGACCTGCCGCGATCAGTTTTACAAAAGATTTCATGTCATAATTCCATATTTTTTCAGTTAATAGACCATCAATATATTTCTTGACAATTTTTGTAAAGAATAATTGTTGACAAAAATACTAAGAAAAAAATTCTTCCTCAACTCTTTTTGCAAAAAAAGAACCCTCCACATCTTCATAAAAAGGTGAAAATTAAATTTTAACAGATACTAATAGCTACATAATTGATACAACATATCCAAAAGCTATATTTATATTATGATAGAAATCTCTCGCATATTGACCACCGGCCTTATGGTTTGGGTGTTATTTTCCGGAGGCGCAATGGCCTATGAAGAGACAGAATATAAAATTTTGGAAACAAATGACGCGTATGAAATTCGTCAATATAAAGACCGGCTTGCTGTTCAAACCATTCAGGGTCACGGCAGCAATTCGGCATTTCGCCGATTGTTTTCGTATATTTCGGGCAGCAATGAAACCTCTTCGAAAATTTCAATGACCATTCCGGTCACGCAAACCGACCAAAACGGTACAACGCAAATGCAATTTTATTTGCCTCAAGCCTTTACCAAAGAAACGGCCCCAGCACCTTCACACGGCTCCGTAAAATTGGTTACGGTGCCCGGCGGATATTACGCGGTGATACAATATTCTGGCAGGTCTACCGACAAAAATTATCAAACTCGCGCTGCGCATCTTAAGCGCCACTTGCAAGAGGCTGGCGTGACGATCCTGGGCCCATCGATCAAGGCAACCTATAACGGGCCGCTAACGCCTTTTTTCATGAGACGGAATGAAGCCATCTACCCGATAGACTGGCAACCTTGATAAGACGTCTGGGTTGCCCAGCCAGCGCAGCGCTCCAAACGCATGTGAAGGTGAGGCAACCGTATATTGAAGCTGTAAAAGGGCTAATGGCTCATCAATACGGGTATTTCGGCGCCAAGCGAAATATCCTGTGTCACGCCCCCAAATAACCCTTCGCGAAGCGGCGAATGTTCGTAAGCGCCCATCACCAAAAGGCCAGCATCAACGTTGCGGCAATGCTCTACAAGAGTTTGCGAAATGGTCTTTTTAGACAGCGGTATCTCACTAATTGTAACGTTCCAGCCATGGTTTTTAAAAAGCTTCTCAATATCAACGCCTGGGGTTGCCTCGGCAAGCGGCATGCGCCCGATCGACACAAGATCAACATTATGGCCCGCTCTTAAAAATAGTTTAGCATCAGCCAGCGCCCGCGCCGCCGCCCGCTTGCCATCCCACGCAATCACGATGGTTTTATCAAAGCAATCCATGGGAGGATTTGATGGAAACACCAAAACCGGCCGCCCACTTTCCAGAGCAATTCGGTCTGGAAAAAGCTCTAAATGCGATAGGTTATGCGCAAAGCTTTTTTCATGCATTCCCAAAATTGTCAGATCAAACAGACGAGAATACCGCGCAACGGTGGTTTGAACAGATCCCCCGCTATTTATCCATGTTTTCTTTTCAGTTGGAACTAACTGACATATCTGATCAAATTTTTCTCGAATATCATCACTGGGGCTATCCGCAGCCTCCACGATTGCATCCTGCATTTTTTGTGGCATCCACGCCTTGTGCAACTGCCGCGATAAAAACGGATTGCCATGCGCAAATAAACCGGTGAGATCCGCATCAAAGCGCTGTTGAACCTGCACAGCGCCTTTCAACGCCGCATCGGATCCAGGCAAACCATTATAGGCCACAAGAATATTTTTAAGCATGTAACATCCCTCTTTCTAACGCGAACCTGAAGGTCTTAAACGCGTTTTAAACGCTGCCTGCGATACATCTTTTAAGATTTTGTGACATACCTCTCGTGCAGAGCGTAAGTTAAAGGTTTTTAAAAAAACCGCACTTTGATTAAAAATTACACTCTGAAATAAGGCAGGAAATCCCAAAATATGCCTTAATGAGCAGCAGATATAACAACTGAATATCTGGTCAACACGACGGTCTATTTGCACCAAGAAAAGCCCCCTTTCTACGATTGCGAGCTGACCGAGGCAGCCCGTTTTCGAGATAGAAAAAACTTTAAAAAAGGCAATAGAAACAAAATGATACTTATACCTAAAAAGGTTGCGGATAATGGCCGCTCAACGAAGGCGAAAATGTTTCCTTGCTCGGCAATCAATGTTTGCCGAAAGCTTTTTTCCATTAACCCCCCCAGCACCAAGGCCAAAACCAAAGGGGCCAAGGGATAATCCGCTTTTCGCAAAATATACCCGCAGATGCCAAAGCCAATAATCAACCAAACATCATGAATTTTTTGGCTCGGTGCGTAGCCTCCAACCAAGCAAAGCAAAAACACCATCGCGCACAATACGCTAAACGGCATCCGCAACGCCCAAACAAAAACTGGAATTAACGCCAAATTGACAATAACGGCCATAACATTGGCGGTATAGAGTGAGGATATCAAACTCCAAACAAACTCGGATTGTTCAATGAACAGCATGGGCCCCGGGACCAGCCCCCACATCACCATGCCCCCAAGCAGCAAAGCCGTGGTCGGGGAACCAGGTATTCCAAGCGTCAACATCGGCAATAGTGATCCTGTTGATGCCGCATTATTGGCGGTTTCTGGGGCGGCCACGCCTTCAACCGCGCCTTTTCCAAATTTTTCAGGGGTTTTTGACGATAATTTTGCCACCCCGTAAGACATAAGCGCAGCAGGGGTGGCGCCTGCAGCAGGCAACATACCCACGAAAAACCCCAGAAAAGAACCAAAGCTCATCGTTTTCCAAAGCTTATTCACCTCTTTCAAACCAGACCAAATATCTTTGAAAGACAATTTCGCCGACGTCACTGAGGGGGCCGTTTTCTGCGTTTCAATCGTATATAAAATTTCCCCCACCCCATAGGTGCCAATCGCCAAAACCAGAAAACTGATGCCCGAATAAAAGCCGGGTTGATCAAAGAAAATCATCCGAGGTTGCCCAGATATCATATCCAAACCAACCGTCGATAAAATCAAACCTAAACAGATCATAATGATCGTTTTATAGACATCATCACCGCCCAGCCCAACAAATGTGGTGAAGGCCAACAAAACCAGGGTAAATTCTTCTGCTGGTCCAAAGGCCAATGCCAGATCCGCCAACGGTTCTGCGAAAAGTGTAAATAAGATGATCGAAATTGTTCCGCCAATAAAAGAGGCGGCCGCCGCCGTTAAAAGCGCCAGCCCGGCTTTGCCCTGTTGCGCCATTGGCCGGCCATCAAACGTGGTTGCCACGGCGGTTGATGCGCCAGGAATACCAAGCAAAATAGAGCTTACTGCGCCGCCATACATCGCGCCATAATAAATCGCTGCAAGCAAAATAATAGCCGAGGATGGAGGCACGATAAAGGTTAAAGGCAGCACAATCGCAACACCATTCACCGATCCAAGCCCCGGCATAGCCCCGATAAATAAACCTGCAAAAACACCAATGAACACGATCACCAGGTTTAAAGGTTGCAAAGAAATCGCAAAGCCATTCGCCAACTGGTTTAGTAAATCCATCTTGGGTTCCTTTAGAAAAACTGCGCGTAAAGCGGGATAAAGACAGACTCTGTGATGCCTTTAGGCAAAAGAATTCTGAGCGTCACCTCAAAGAAAAAGAAAAAGAATACGGCGCTGGCGATGGCCATAAAAAGGCTTAGCCCCCATCCATGCCCGCCAAAAAAACGCAAATACCACAAGGTAAAAGCGGGAAGCGCTATATAGGCCCCAATCCAAGGCAAAAGCGCCACGGTTACCACCAAGGCCAGCGTCACGATAACCACAGATCGCAGCATTTCGGGATCAAAAAACGAACCTTCGCTTTCCGATTTTGATTTATAACTTCGGCGTAAAATACCTAACGATGCCAGCATCATAATGGCTGAAAGCCAAAACCCAAAGGCCCCGCCACCCGGACCACCCGTCATACCATTCCATCCGATGGGCAACTCGCTGGCATACCACATAAAATATAGCGATAAAAATATTAGAAAACACGCGATGACACGATCAGCAAGCAACATTTGAGCGCCCTTATATTAATATGACGGCCGCGCAATCGCGACCGCCTGGTTTTTTAAATTCCGTTCAAAACTGATCAGTTTGAAACGTTTAGCAATTGCGCATGTTTGGCACGTTCATCCAAGAAATAAGACTGCAACGCGTCTCCCGTTAGGAAATCTGCCATCAAAGCTTTTTCTTTTGTGTAGGTCTGCCATTCAGAAGAGGCCGCCAATTTTTCAAACATAGCTGTATAATAATCCACTGCGTCTGGGGCCATATCTTTGGGCGCCACGAAAGAGCGTTGCATCCAATATACCAAATCATGACCCAATTCGCGCATGGTCGGTGTTTCCGGAAACACATCAATCCGGCTTGGCGTGAAGGCCGCGATCGGCACAAGTTTTCCCGCTTTGTAAAAACCCAAAGCCTCAGAGGGGTTGTTCACAGACGAGTTTATGACCCCGCCAACAAGACTCTTTGCTACCGCTCCGCCCCCTTTGAAGGGAACATAAGTCACCGAGATATCGAACTCTTCTTCCAGCATAGCTGTCACCAGGCTGTCTTCCTGTCCAGTTCCCGTGCCACCCATTTTCCAAGCGCCACCTTCGGCTTTCACCGCGGCAACATATTCTTCGATCGTGGTGATGCCCGTATCTGCGTGGACCCAAAGCACAAACGTATCCAGCGCCATCCGCGCTATCGGGGTAAACTCTTCGATATTCACCCCAATATCTGTCCGCAAGGGCGTGGTGTAATAACTGTTTAGCGTGGCCATAATCACATGATTATCACCGGCTTTGTCTTTCAGATACCGCAGCGCTTCCGCGCCAGATCCGCCGCCTTTATTCACTGGCAAAACGGGCATATCTGCTAAGTTTTCCTTTTGAATGATGCTTTGAAACAGTCGCGCAAGCCGATCGGCACCCCCACCCTGACCTGCCATAATAACCATTTCAACTGGCTTTTGTGGTTTCCAATCGCCGGCCAATGCAGGCAAACCTGTCGCCAAAGCCAAAGACGCAGCCAACAGAGGTGTAAAGAGGCTCTTCAAGTCTAGTCTCATTTTTTAAAACTCCTATTCGTTTACAACAGGGTCTGTCACCCCGCCAAAAACCTAAACATATCCCCAAAAACGACTCGAAAGCCGGTTTCTGACAATATTAACTATTTCGAAGTAATTTTATTTCAATAGAAATGTTTTTTATAAATTTTTATTACTTACTTAATTTTTTTTATTCAAATAATGAATGGGCAACTCTCATCAATAAACTCCTTGCAAAAGCTCTTAATAAAAGTGCAGGCAGCCGAAACTTTTTAACTGAACGCAAAGGTGTGGTGAGCTAAGCCGATGGAAGCCTTGATTGGGATACGGTTTACAAAAAAGGGCAACCCTTCGTACCACGATGGATTACCCCCTTTTATTATTTTATTTGTTGATCACGCCTCGGAAAGAAGCTCAACCCCTCTTCGCCAGTTTAAGTCGGCATCAAAGGCCCGTCTTGGAATATTATCCATGCTATAATTTACCGACCTCGCTTTGCAATTTAAATGATCGCACCGCGCACCTTTGCAGACACCCATTCAGAAATAAACACGGTGATCAGAATCACGATGAGGATCATCGAAACTTGCGTCCAGGCCAGCGTGTTCAGCGATCCGTTCAATTGCAAGCCGATGCCACCGGCTCCAACCAGTCCTAAAATAGTTGACTCGCGAATATTGATGTCCCAGCGGTAAATTGCAACGCCTGCAATGGTCGGCAGCACTTGCGGTAAAATCCCAAAGATCATTTGCTGCGCTTTATTAGCGCCAGTGGCCTCGATTGCCTCAACTTGCGTATGATCAATTTCTTCAATCGATTCATAAATCAATTTGGCGCAAAATCCGACCGATCGTAAGCCAATTGCAATCGTTCCGGCCAGCACGCCTGGCCCAAGGATGAACACCAAGATAAGCGCCCAGATCAATGAGTTTACTGATCTTGAAGAAACGATGATAAAAAGCGCAATCGTTCGCACGATAATATGCGGTGTGGTATTTCGCGCTGCTGCAAACGCGACGGGGCCTGCGATGACCATCGCAATGACAGTGCCCAATGTTGCAATATTAAGCGTATCCCAGACGGGTTTCCACAATTGATCGAGATAAGACCATTTGGGTGGAATCATACGCGCGACCATATCCGCACCTTGCCCCGGCGCATCCGCAACAAAAAACCAAATGGTTTTTTCCGAAATCATCTGCCACGAATAGGCAATGATGGCTAAGCTGACCAGCCAAAAGAACCACCGGATCCACTGCTCTTTAGTGGTGCGGTGCTTCCAGGATTCACCGACGCTGGTTTGATATGAAGGCATTATTGCACCCACTTTCTCATAAAGCTTGAGGAATATTCCAATCCCATTACGATCAAGATTATGATCAATAGAATTGCGGCAGCCGTGTCGAACTCATACCGAGAGAAGGCTGTGTTCAAAGTGGCGCCAATACCGCCTCCTCCGACGATGCCGACAACGGCTGATTCGCGGAAATTGATGTCTAACCGATAAATCGATAGGCCGATCATTCGGGGCATCACTTGTGGCTGAATGGAATAATTTACCCATTGAAACCAATTCGCGCCAGTGGCTTTGACCGCCTCGGCCTGAGATGCACTGCAATTCTCGATATCTTCGGCAAGCAGTTTTGCGTAAAATCCAATCGTTCCCAAAGCCAGAGCAACGAAACCCGCAAAAGGCCCAAAGCCAAATAGCTTCACCGCGAAAATCGCCAAGATAATTTCGGGAAAGGTTCGCGAGCCTGCGATGATGCCTCGGCAGAATAAGTACACCCAAGCCGGTGCCAAGTTCCGAGCCGCGCCAAGACCAACCGGTATGGATAGCGCGATTCCCGCAACCGTGGAAATAATTGCCATCCAAATGCTTTCGGCAATCCCTTCCCAAACGACGCCCCGGTTATCGGCAAAATTAGGGGGGAAGAACGAATCTAAGAAGCGTTTCGCGCGCGGCAAGCCTTCTTTGATACGTTGGATATCGATATCCATCGTTCCCAGAGCCGCTGCCAAATAAATTGCAACGCCGAGAAAAAGCAACCACCGTAAAAAATCATTTTCGATGAATGGGGCTTTTTTCCAAGCACTCGGATAGGCCGTATTTTGCGAAGTGTTTTTCATTTTCAAAACTCTTCTGTTGTATCGTCATCATCATGGTCGTCTTCGCTCGCCTTGATGGTGGCAGACCAATCTTCCTCACCGTAGATGCGCGTCAGCACCTCGGGCGACAAACCATCCGGCGGGCCATCATAAACAACTGCGCCAAGTTCGAGCCCAACCACACGTTGCGAGAACATTTGCGCCAAAAACACGTCATGTATGTTAATGATCGCGGTAAGCCCGCGCTCTTGGCACAGTTCCTGTATCAGCCGCATGATTTGACGCGATGTTTTTGGATCAAGGCTGGCTGTGGGCTCATCCACAAGCAATACATCAGGATCTTGAATCAAGGCACGGCAAATACCCACCCGCTGCCTTTGCCCACCGGAAAGCTCATCCGCGCGTTTATCGGCCATATGTTTAAGCCCCACGCGATCGAGCAAACGATACGCTTCCTGAATATCGGCGCTTGAGAATTTTCGGAAATAGCTCCGCCAAAAACCCACATAGCCCAGACGGCCAGAGAGAACATTTTCCATCACGGTGAGCCGTTCAACAAGCGCATATTCCTGAAAAATCATACCCATTTTACGGCGTGCGCGCCGCAGCGCTGTAGACGACAGCCGCGTTAATTCTAAATCTTTCAGCTTTACGCTGCCCGAACTTGGTTCAACCAACCGATTGACGCAGCGGATAAGCGTTGATTTACCAGCCCCAGAGGGACCAATCAGGGCCAGTACCTGCCCTTGCGGGACATCAAGAGTAACACCTTTAAGTGCATAATCACCTGTATCGTAGCGTTTCTTTAAATCACTTAATTGAAGCATTCTATCTCTCTGTCTTTATAAGTCAAAAAAAGCGAGCCAGGTTCTAACTTAACCTGGCTCGGCTCAATATTTATTTACAGTCGTAGCTTACGCCATTCGCTGCATCGATTTGGCGGATCACAGCCCAGTCATTTTTATGCCGAATACCGACAAAACGGTCGGCTTTCGCAAATTCTTTTTTGTAAACCGGATCTGAATCGAAATCGAACGTGAAAAATGCTGATTTGATTTTTCCAACCAACTCTGGGTGCAAATTATGCGCATGCCCATAACCTGTAGTTGGGAAAGTTGGTGATTGATAAACCGTTCTGATTTTATCGGCTTCGATAACGCCTCGGCGCACCATACGTTGCAACACAGAGTTCGCAACCGCAGCTATTTCATAATCACCATTATACACACCCAAGATCGAATTATCATGCTTGCCCGAATATGTGGGTGTGAAATCCCGATCAGCGATTAAATCAAATTCACCTTTCAAGATCGCGGAAGGTGCTTTGAAACCGGAGTTGGAGGTTGGCGATGTAAAGGCCATTGTGCGTCCCTTAATTTCAGATGGCGATTTAATTTCGCTATCCGCATGCACAATAATTTCCATCTCATACCCGTACGAGCCATCATCTTTCGCGTGCATCGCAAATGGAACAAAGCCTGCACAGCTGACCGCAATCGGGTTAGAGCCGGTATTAAAGCCTGCCACATGCAAACGACCAGAGCGCATGGCCTCTAATTGTGCTGCATTTGATTCCACGGGGAAGAACACAACTTTTCTATCCGTGTAAGCTTCAAGATGCTTAATAAAGGGCGTCCAGATATTAGCATATACCGCCGGATCTTCTACCGGTGTATAAGTGAAAATAATGGTTTTAGGATCAACCCAGTCTTTTTCATCTAGGGGCAAATCCGCCACTTGATCCATATTTCTATCACAATAAGCGGCATCTAAAGTGCCTCTGTAGCAATCTTCCGCCATTGCTTGGCTTACCGCAGCTCCGACAAGAAACGTCGTAGCAACCGTAAGCGCTGACAGTTTTGTTGTTGTAGTCATTCAAGCCTCCCATATTACTTTAATTGGATCAGCGTATGTCGACAAAAATCCCAAAACAACAAAATTTATCACAAAACTCCATTTTTTTATTTGAGTGGAAAATTTATCTTTAAATTTTCAGGTGGCCTATGCCTGTGGTGCTTTTTAACCTCTAAAAATCTTAAAAACGCGCGATCATCAAGCCATTGCGCCGAACGTCACGACACGCATAAATATCTTAAATTAAAATTTTTATGTCGATTTGACTGCCGTGATTAACGTATATGCGACGTGAATAATGATTAGAGTCTGCGCGTGAAACGCGTATTCTTGGCAGGTGGCGTTTCCGGCTTGCCGGCAAAACATTGGGCAAGTTCCATCCAGCTTATCGCGTTAGCGCCGACCAATTGCAAATCGGTATCTTCGATGTTGCGCACTTGCGTTACGACTTGCGCGAAGTCCACCGCCTTGCCCTTCACATATTGGGTTTTGCTTGGAGAATTCCACGTCCAAACCGTCCCTGATGGCGCAGTAAGGCACACATATGGAGCCTCGTCTGGCACCGGCAAACCTCTGTTTTGAAACGTCCACGCAAACGTTACCGCGCCTAAATGGCAAATATTGCGGATCCGATCATGCGCTTGGCGTGGCCTGCCCAACACGTCAAAAACCGCTTGTCCATGCGCCCAAGTTTCCATTTGCCGGGCCGTTATGCAGGATAGTGCGCTCATTTCTGGCCCAGCCCATTTCACCCTCTGCTTGGGGTTCGCTGAGCGATAGGCCGCGCTGACCACCTGCGCCGTGGCGTGCCATTTTTGAAATAATCCGATGCCGCTCAAAGATCCTAGAAACGGATATTGGCACTGCAACAACGTTAAACCTTGGTTCAAATTCGTTTGAATTGGGGCAAAAAAAGCGTCAAAGGCCGCGTCACTTTCCAATGCGGCGAGCGCGGCGAGATCAAACATATGAAGATGACCGATCACGTCATTGACCGTCCAAGATTTAAACAAGGTTTCCAATTGGAAAACATCCTCCGGCTGGCCGCTCAATAAATCGGCAAGCGCCTCAACTTCTTTTAAATAATCATCAGCTTGCTGCATATACCGCCCTATGCCATTTTTCAAACCGCGCCTTGTTTGGCCATTCATTAACGGCAGCAACTACACGTAACTTCTGCTTATACCCAAAGCCATTTTTACAATTCTTTCAAGCCCAAAGCCCTGAGCGCACAGCCCCGGCACGGCAAGCAGCCCCAAGCGCGCAGACCAAAACGATCAGATGCCAGCACATGCCCTGTAAATATTGATCTGCGATATTTATGCGCAGGCGCGGCCTTTTTAACGCAGAGCCGCGCCAACCGCCTTGCCCCTGACTTTTACGCAACACCATCCCATCATAAAATAGGTTCAAACGCGCCCAAAATGATGATCTAGATACAGAAAAGGTAGAGATTTCAGATGGCTTTTACGTATCATACCAAGGTTCACTCAGATTGGATCGATTATAATGGGCATATGCAAGATGCATATTATGGCCTGGTGTTTAGCCATGGGGTAGATGCACTACAAGATGAAGTGGGCTTTGACCGCGCGTATCGCCAGGCAACAGGCTGCACGATCTATTTGGTCGAAGAGCATAAATATTTTTTGAAAGAGGTAAAAGACGCGGATGCGCTTGCAGTAAACATCCATCTCATATCGCAAACGGATAAATTGTTTCATCTCTATGCTGAAATGATCTGCGCACAAAACACCGTGGCGCTATGCGAATTAATCGAAATGCACGTGCAACAAAAGCCCTGCCCGCATGGCGTTCCCATCCCGCAGCACATTGCCCACGCGCTGAGCGCCTTTCAGATGAAGGATCAAGCCTTATCTGACCTCAAACACCGCTCGCGAAAGATGGGCCTGCGCTGATGATCTTTGGCGCTTCATCTTTAACAGAACAAAGAAATACCGGATCCGCCCACAGCTCTGATAAGTCTATCAAAGTAAAAATTTAATTTGCAGCCATATTTTAAAAAACCCTAAGCGTTCAGTTTAAGCTCGCCTATTGCACAAACTGATCCTACAGATTTGAAGCAGCGGTTTGCTTCATAGGAATGCACTATGCCCGAAAAAAAAACAGAGAATATAAAAGGTGCCATGTTGATGGTGTTGAGCATGGCGGCTTTCACCACCAATGATCTGTTTGTCAAACTGCTCGGGGCTCAGTTACCGCTGTCACAAATTTTAATGCTGCGCGGGGCTGTGGCGCTGTTGATGATTGCGGGCTTGTGCCAATTTTATCGAGCTTGGACGATAAGATACGCCCGAAAAGACTGGGGCTTAATCGCTTTGCGCTGCGCCGCAGACGTTTGCGCAACTTATTTTTTCTTGAATGCCCTGATCAATATGCCGATTGCGAATGCCACGGCTATTTTACAATTGCTGCCCCTCACGGTTGCCCTTGGTGCTGCACTGTTTTTAGACGAATTGTTGGGGTGGCGGCGCATGATTGCCATCGGCATCGGGTTTTTGGGTATGCTTATGATTGTACGCCCTGGCGCTGAGGGGTTTAGCAATTATTCCTACTATGCGTTGATCGCGGTTTTGTTTATTACCTTGCGAGAGCTCGTGACCCGCTCCATGAGCGCACATATTCCCAGCCTTATGATTACCTTTTTTGCCGCGCTCAGCGTTTTTATTTATGCCTCAATTTCAATGCTTTATATCGAATGGGTGCCAGTAGAGCGGATGCAGACATGGTATTTGGTTGCTTGCTCTCTGCTCATTTGCGCAGCGTATTTTTTCAGCGTTTTAGCGGCTCGGGTGGGCGAGTTATCCTTTGTCGCGCCCTTTCGCTATACGGGCCTCTTATGGGCGCTCTTATTCGGCTTTTTGGTCTATGGCGATTGGCCAACGCATTTGGCATTGGCGGGCGCTGGCTTAGTGGTAGCCGCCGGTCTTTACACGATGTGGCGGGAGGCTAAAACCAAAGAGAAACCAGGGATGGCGCCGTTAAAACGGGGTCGAAAATGATGGTTTGAAAACCTCGTGCAACCTCGATTTGACGGCAGGGCTGTTGTCAAAACTATTTAAGGCAAATCAGATCACAGGCTCAAAGCGACCTAAAAGTTACGTTAAGTTATCAATCGAGGACAGAGAAAAAATGGAAGACCGACAGCCGCTTAAATGACCTTCTTATCGTCAATAATCGTCATTGTGGCCAGACCACTTTCGCCAAGATCAACCTTAGCAAAAGGGCCACCATGGCACATATGACCCGGATCTTGACTGTCCAAGACATCGGTTTCAGCCAATATCTTTTCGGCGAATTGCTCTGCATTATCTTTTGGACGAAAGCCGAGAAAGGACGCTTTGCTATTATCGACGGCAGCGCGGTCATTGTTTGAAACACCATACACAACGGCAAAACCTGTGACAGGTGTATCGATACAGCGCTTGGTCAGTTGGATCAGATCATCATAGGATAACCAAGTTCCAAGCGCGCGCGCGCTGGTGACCTGAGCACAAGATAAAATACGCATATGCACGCTTTCAAGCCCCCGCTTATCCCAATACATCGAGCCTAGATCTTCTGCGAAACATTTTGCCAAGCCGTAAAACGTATCGGGGCGATGCCGGCTATCGGCATCGAGAGTTTCTGTAATAGGGTGCATTCCGACCGCGTGAATGGAGCTGGCATAAACCACTCTTTTTAGCCCGTTTTGATAGGCTGCCTCCCAAATATTATAAGCCCCGATAAAGTTTGGGCCCAATAGTTTTTCAAAGGGCCCCTCATCGACAAATGCACCCATATGGATCACCATATCGGCGCCCTGCAGAATACGCATCATATCATCTAAGCTGGCCAAATCCCCTTGCGCATAGATTTCACCAGGGTAGAGATTGCCGATATCATCCAACAAATCAGTTGAAACCAACTCATCGCACATTTTTGATAATGGCTCGCGCAGGTAAGATCCAAGGCGCCCCGCTGCCCCCGTTAAAACTAGCTTTTTCATTTCACTCGCCCTTTATTTCAATTCAGCTTGGATTTTATAAAACAGTAATCTGCGCACACCGGTTTCACAATCAATTACAGCAAAAGAAGCCAAGGAAACAAACCTCCCCAAAAATACAAAATGCAAGTTTGGTAAACTAACCTGGCACCCCGCTTTACCGCAGGTTTATTAGATAACAGCTTTTTCCAAAATTGGGCGGTTCGCGGCAAATCGGTCAAATCCGAAAGCAGTCAAATCAAGCGTTTGATAGGCGCCATGGACCATAATTTCAGCGATTGCCCGCCCCATCGCCGGAGATTGCTGCAACCCGTGACCAGAAAACCCATTTATAAAAAAGAAATTTTCTACAACCGTATGGGGCCCTATAATCGCATTCTGATCGAAGCAATTATACGCGTAATGCCCGGCCCATTCTGATTGAATTTTTATCGCATCAAACTGGGGAATACGCGCCGCTAAAATAGGCCAAATATGGGCCTCCCAAAGCGAATGATCCATGTCAAAATCATCATATTCCACCGCTTGATCATGAAATGAACGCCCACCGCAAAGATAGGTTCCCCCGCCATTATCGCGCATATGAACCCCAGAGGGATCGATAGTCAGCGGCAGCGGTTGATCCAAAGGTTTTTGCGCTGAAAATATCCAACTATATCTTTTGCGCGGTTCCACGGGAATCTGCGCCCCAGCCATTTTTGCGGTTTCTATCGCGCGGGGCCCGGATGCGTTCAACACTTGCCCGCATGATATCACCTCACCGGTTTTCAACATCACGCTCTCTACGCGGGTGCCTGCTGCATTTTTGCTCATCCCGACCACTTCGTTTTGAATAAATTCAACGCCCCGATCGCGCGCCAATCTGCGCCAGCAATCAAACACCGCAACACCATCCCAATAGCCTTCATCGATAAGATTGATGGAACCCAGAACAATATCATCGATGTTGTAAAAGGGATAAGCTGCTTTAATCTGCGCGGGCGTCATAAGCTGCGTTGCCGCACCGCAGGCAATTTGAACCGCTTGATTTTCGCGCAAAACAGCAGCGCCGGAAAGGGTATTCGCCAAATATAGATAGCCAAAGCTGTTGATCTTTAACTTTGGAGCGCGCGGATCGCCCTTCATGTAACTGGGCAGGTTTTGAATAAAATCTGCACCGAATTGGGAAATACGCACGTTGAGCGGGCTTGAAAATTGCTGACGAATGCAAGAATTACTCTTCATCGTGGATGAAAACTCATAGCTTGTATCTTTTTCGACTACCAAAACCGAACCCGTGAAATCGGCGTCATCCGACAAAAACCATGCCGCGGAAGCGCCCATAATAGCCCCACCTACGATTACAATATCATAGGTTACGTTTTGGGGTGGATGCAGCGTGTTCATGGCTCTTTGCCTTCCTGCACCAAGGCTTTGACAGCAGCGATATCCGCCTTGCTCAAGCCATAAAGCGTTTCTGCACTTGACGCTGAAATATAGCCACGCGCAAGATCTCTTTTCACCAAAGCACGCGGGCGATCTTTCGGATCGCCATAGCCACCACCGCCCGGAAATGCCATCAATACGCGCCGATCATGGGCCACAAATTGCTTGCCTTTTCCCTGCATAACAGCGCCATCATCCTGAGCAATGCTGGTTTTTGCACCCGCTGCAGCCCCCCGTCTGCCTAAGGCAGGGTGGTTTACCCGATCCAGCATGGCCTGAAGGTCAAACTCATACCCGTCGCGCGCGCCCACCTCCATATATTGCCCCAAGCCACCGCGGTGTTTGCCCGCACCGCCGGAATCAGGCCGCAGCTCTTTACGCCAAATGATCACTGGGCCCGCATGTTCTGTGGACTCAACGGGCATTGTCATCACACCAGAGGGAAAGGCTGTAGCATTCAATCCATCATGATTGGGGCGCGCGCCCGAACCACCCGAATTGAACGTCAGAACCTCAAACCGCGCCCTACCCGCTTCAGCGTCAAGATCGGGGCGCGCGCGCAATGACATCTGAAAATTGCACAAACATCCCGCCCCTTCGGCTGGCACCACGCCCGGCACAATCTGATCAAATGCATTAAACACAGCATCAGGCACAAAATGACCAATAATATGGCGCAAGGCTACAGGCGCTGGATGCGCCGCGTGTACGATCGAGTTTTCAGTTGCCCGCACCTCAAACGGCGCAAGCGATGCTGCATTATTCGGAATCTTGGGCGCAATCGCGACTTTCAGCGCATAACAGGCATAGGCTTTTGTATAAACAAGGGGGCAATTAATGCCTTTTTTATCGACCGGCGAGCTTCCTGCAAAATCGGTGATAATGCGATCTTCGTGAATGGTAATCTTGGCCTTTATCGTTATTGGAGTATCAAAGCCATCGATCGTTAGGGCACCCTGCGCCGTTTGGCGCGGCAGCGCGGCAATCGCCTCAAGCGTTGCGCGGCGCGAATGATCAAGGATAAATTGTGCGATGCCCGTCAGATCCGTAAGATCAAATTCCTGCATCATATCGACCAAGCGGCGATGCCCAATCTCATTACAGCTTGCCAAAGCATAGATATCACCAATCAACTGATCCGGTTGCCGTACGTTTCCACGAATAATGCGTATCAGCGTTTGATCAATAACGCCTCTCTCGGCAAATTTAAGTATCGGCAGGTAGAGGCCTTCTTCGTAAACGCTGGCAGCGTCTGCACCGAACCCTCGCCCACCAATATCAACAACATGGGCTGTACAGGCGAAAAAACCCACCAAATTTCCGCTTAAAAAAGAAGGTGATACCATGGTTATATCATGCAGATGGCCCGTACCCTCCCATGGGTCATTGGTAATATAGATATCGCCTTCATAAATATTATCCGGCCCGATACGCCGTATAAAATGCGCCACGGCATCTGCCATTGCATTGACATGCCCCGGCGTGCCCGTCACCGCTTGGGCAAGCATCCGCCCGTGCTGATCATAGACCCCGGCCGACAAATCCCCCGCCTCGCGCACAGAGGTTGAAAAAGCGGTGCGTATAAGCGCTTGCGCTTGCTCTTCAACGACCGAAATCAAACGGTTCCACATAATTTGATAGGCCACATCAGATTTAAGCATCGCTGGCTCCTTTCAAACGCAGATCGATACAGCCATCTGCTAGGCATGTGGCAACGCAGCTTGAGGGCACAATAATCGTTGTTTCATCCTCGGTTATTGCGGCGGGCCCAGCAATCATATCTTCGCAGCGCAAATGAGCACGCGGTATTTCCGCCGCTTCCACAAACGCTTCCACCGCGGGTTCAAAAAGACTGCGGTTTTTAGGGGCTATCGCGTGAATGCGCGCGGCACTTTCCGGCACCCGCGCCACGGCAGCAGGCGTCGTGGCCGCGTTCACCGACCAAACCGTCACTTCAATATCCAGCCCGGCGACTGGGCGCCCAAATAATTTGGCATATTCATCGGTAAAGCGGTTCTCAAAAACGGCTGCGTCAGGCGCCTTAGCGCAATCCGCGTCTAAACCAATCGGAATTTCCCAACCTTGGCCTGCGTAACGCATATAGGCTTTAAATTCCAAAACGATCGGGCTGTCAGAGGTACAGCGGGCAACAAATCCAGCCGCCTCCATTTGCAATTCATCCAACAGCGTTTTGATTCTTTGGGAATCAAACTGCGCAAGCTTCATATAGACAGAGCGCGTTGCTTCAAAGCTGAAGGGCGCGCGTAAAAACCCAATTGCCGAGCCAACCCCCGCGCCCGGCGGCACCAAGGCCCGGCGAATGCCCAGTTTTTCGCAAAGACGACCCGCGTGCAAAGGTGCAGCCCCGCCAAAAGCGATCATCGTATAGCCAGAGAGATCTTCGCCCGTTTCCACCGCGTGTACCCGCGCCGCATTCGCCATATTTTCATCAACCACTTCAGCCAACCCAAACGCCGCAGTGATCGCGGGCATATTTAAAGGTGCGCCCAAAACATTGCCCATTACCTTTTGCGCCTCTGCGCCATCAAGCGGTAAAGATCCGCCAGCAAAGCGGTCTGGATCCAGCTTGCCCAAAAGCAGGTCCGCATCGGTAACGGCCGGCTTTTCTCCGCCTTTGCCAAAACATGCCGGCCCCGGCTCAGAGCCAGCGCTTTGCGGCCCAACCCGGATTTGACGCAGCGCATCAACATGCGCCAGCGATCCCCCCCCGGCACCGATTTCAACCATATCAATGACAGGTATCGAAATCGGCATGCCCGATCCTTTTTTAAATCGGTAGCTTCTCGCAACTTCAAAAACCCGGCTGGTTTTGGGCGTTTGGTCTTTGATCAAACAAATTTTGGCGGTGGTGCCCCCCATATCGAAAGATATAACATTTTTCAATCCGTGGCGCGCCGCGATATGGGCCGCAAAAACCGCGCCCCCTGCAGGGCCCGACTCCACCAGGCGCACAGGAAATTCAGCAGCGCTTTCAAGCGAAATGATACCGCCCCCAGAATGCATCAGAAAAACGTCACATTCCACCGATTCAGACCGCAACCGATCCCTTAAGCGATCTAAATATGATTTCATCAAAGGTTTGATATAGGCATTCGCAACCACAGTATTGAACCGCTCATATTCGCGCATCTGTGGCGACACCTCACAGGAGAGAGAAACCATCACATGCGGCAACCGCTCTGATAATAGCTCAGCCACCATTTTTTCATGGCGATCGTTCAAATAAGAATGGATCAATCCCACCGCAACGCTCTCATACCCTGCCGCCGCAATTTGGGCGATAACCGGTTCTATATCGGCGCGGCTGAGAGCCATAATTTCAGCCCCATTGGCATCCATCCGGCCCGGAACCGTGTAGCGCCTTTGGCGCGGCAAAAGCGGCTCGGGCAAAATCAGATTTAAATCATATTGCTCAAACCGTGATTCCGTACGCATTTCAATCACGTCTCGAAACCCTTCGCTCGTAATCAAAGCCGTTTTTGCACCTCGCCGCTCAATCAACGCATTGGTTGCCAACGTCGTGCCGTGAATGACCTGCTCAATTTGGAAAGGCGCAACGCCTGCTTTGTCACAAACTTGCTGGAGGCCTGCGATAATTGCCTCTTCAGGTGCTGTATAGGTGGTTAAAACCTTGGCGGAAAACACAGCGGTGCCAACCTCCAGCACCACATCTGTAAAAGTTCCGCCAATATCTACGCCCAAACGAACTGAATGCTGCGCCAAGAAAAAAGACCTCCAATTTAGTCTATTAAAACTAGGGGGTGTCGGGGCCGATTTACAAGTTGTTTTATCGATCAAACAAAAATGCACTAAACGCGTCGACCCGCACCAAAGGCACGGCGCACCCGGCATATTCTTTAACCACAAGCTTTTTAGTCGTGGCTGCTTGAGCACCCATTAAAACCGCAAAGCGGGGCCGCAAAAAGCTTCACTCAATATAAGCAGCGCCCTGTGAGAACCCTTTCCTGCAAACTTGAATTTTAGAACATCAAGACAATCTTTTGTACCGACGGATCCACAGATCGGCAAATCTACCGTAAGACGCAGGTGCAGAGTAGGAGAGGCAAAATAATTTTCCGAAATATTCGCGTAAAGCTGGCACAGTTTGAGCTGAAACCACATCTTAAACCCCAAATCATTTAAGAGATATCCCAACACCGATTTCTAAGCACAGGGAATACAACAGCGTAACGGCTGTTTCTCTCTTAGCGAACTTTAGGGCGCCACAGCGGCAAGCGTATCTCGGAACACAAGTTTGGTCTTTAACGGTATGGATTTCAGCGCAATTCCCTCTTTGATTAAATTCGCCAGCGCTTTCGCCGCGAATACTCCCATTTCACGATGCGGAACATGCACTGTGGTCAGCGCCGGATAGGCAACTTGCGCCAATTCTATATCGTCAAACCCGATGATAGATACGTCATTTGGAACATTTAGGTTTAGCTCGCGCGCGCTTCTCAACGCCCCGACGGCCAAAACATCATTGCCGCAAAACACAGCAGTTGCCCCCGTATTTGCTGCCATAACCTGCTTGAAAGCTTGCGCGCCCTCCTCGATACCATAGGTGGTTTCAAGCAAATAAAGATCATTTGGATCCAATCCGTTTTCCGCCATCGCATCCAAAATACCAGAGTGACGGGCTTTTGCACGGTCATTGGTTGCTCTTTGCGCAGAAATAAGTGCCAATTTTCGATGACCCATCTCTATCACTTTGATCGCCATCTCACGCATCGCAGCCCGGTTGTCAAACCCCACAGAGGGCCGTTCAGCTTGGCTGTTATAAGCCCAAGCGGTCAGCGCCGCGACGCCTTGGTTTTCAAGAAATCGATAAATCTCGGGATCGCGTTCATGCCCAATCAAAAGCAACGCATCCGCCCCGCGGGCCACCAGCGCTCTGATTTGCTCTTGCTCTATTTCAGGTCGGTACGACGTACTGGCAACCAAAAGTGTGAAACCGTGCAACAATAGCTCTTCTTGAAAGGCTTGGAGGCCCCGCGCGAAAATTGCGTTTTCCATCGTGGGAATAATCGCGCCGATCGTATTGGTGCGATTAGTGGCCATAACTTTGGCTCCAAAGTTTGGCAAATAACCCAGCTCGTTGATCGCGGCAGACACTTTTTGGCGCGTTGCAGCCGATACTTTATCGGGAAAATTAAGACAGCGCGAGACGGTTGCCGTCGACACATTGGCCGCAAAAGCAACGTCATGAAGCGTTGGAGTGCCATTTTTAATGCGCATTCAAGGTCAACCCACTTTGATCAGAACTGCAACTATATGGCATTATTAAAGAAATTAAAATATTCGATGTAAAGGCTTGCATTTTAGCAATGTAAACGCTTACATTGAGTGGGAATCTTCTTAACATCTGGGAGGATAGGTTTAATGCCGCTTATCGGAGCGATCATCTTATTCGTGGTTTTCACTTTAAATGTGGCCCTTGGGTCAATCTATAACGCTTCGTTTATTGGCGATGTCGGCGAAATGCTCATGTTAAGTGGCGTCGCCATCCTGTTTGTCATCACGATTCTGACGAAAGAAGCTGAGGCTAAAAAGTAGCCGCAGTACATATCACTTAGGGAGTACATGAAATTGAGTAACGAGAACAAAAATCTGAAATCAGCAACACGCCGGAATTTCCTGAAACTAGCGGGCTCAGGCAGCTTCACAGCCGCAATGGTTGCAGGCGCAGCGGGAACGCTTTGGTCAACTGAGGCCGCAGCTCAGACGGCGAGCGAAGAAAGAGATCGCGAAAAAGCCGCCGATCACGTGATGACAATTGCAACAGCCTACGTTCTGGGCGCGACGCGCAGCTACCCAATCATGCAATTGGACCTTAAAGAAAACATCCAAAACGCCACAAGCGGCAAAGTCTATGTCAAATTGGCCCCCGGCGGCCAGTTGGGCGCAGGTGGGGCGTTGGCCCAAAAGGTACAATCAGGTACCATCCAAGCTGCGCAGCATTCTTTATCAAATTTTGCCCCTTTCGCATCAACCGTTGACTTGATCAACATGCCCTATCTCTGTGGTTCAAACCAGCGCTTCACAAACCTGGTACATTCTGACACTTGGGCAAAAGCGGTAAACCCAAATGTCGAAGCGGCGGGTTTTAAAGCCTTGTTCTATGTCAATATTGACCCGCGTGTGGTTGCGGTTCGCAAAGGTGGTGCAGGCGCTGTGATGACACCTGGCGATTTGTCTGGCGTAAAATTCCGTGTACCAGGCTCAGCAATGTTGCAGCAATATTGCCGCTTGGTCGGTGCGAACCCAACACCTGTAGCATGGGGTGAAACGCCCTCAGCGATCAAACAAGGCGTTGCGGACGCGCTCGACCCATCCGTTGGCGCGCTGTATGTGTTTGGCTTCAAAGACATTTTAAGCCATGTAACTTTCACGCAGGCGGTTCCAGATTCGCAGGTGTATTCTTGTAACCTTGAATGGTTCAACTCTATGCCGGCAGATGTTCAAGACGGCATTATGGAAGCGGCGGAAATCACCCGTCATCAGAACCTTTCAAAAGTACCTTCAGCGCGCAATTACGCCATGGCTGAGCTGCGCAAATCGGGCGTTCAGTTCCACTCATTAAGCGAGGATCAACTGGGTGAGTGGCAATCTGTTGGCGGCTATCAGAATGCGGCATGGGACAGCTTCAAAGTTGAGCTGGCCGGCTCAATGGATACATTCGCAAAGCTCGAAGAAGCAGCCGGCACGCAAGGCCGGTACTACGTACACGACGCATAAATGTTTTTGGTGGGCGTGCAAAAACGCCCACCATTTTTACTCTCAAAATAATTTTGCATTTTTCAACGCGCCTTGCTGGCCAAAGCGACGCTACGAGGGAGGTTTGTTATGTTGTTACTTCAAAGGCTCAATAAAGACGCCGAGAAATGGGCACTTTTGGCCTTTTACGTCATGCTCGTTATGACCATGGCCGTTGAAGTGTTTCGCCGCGAGATCTTTGCCTATTCATCCATTTGGGGCGAAGAAATTGTGCGATATTCTTTTATCTATCTTGCCTGGATCGGTGCGGCCGCGGCCGTGAAAGACCGCGCGCATATCAGAATTGATGTGGTGATGCATTATTTGAGCCCTTCGGTGAAAACCCTGCTCTACATCTTTGGTGATCTGGTCATGTTTGCGGTCGCTTTGATCGCGTTATACTGGTCATGGGAAACCGTCCATGTCTCGTGGAAATTTGGCTCGGTAAGCCATGGCCTTCGGGTGTCGATGGTTTGGTTCCTGATGGCCGTGCCAATTGGGTTTTTTCTGGTAATCGTGCGATTGACGCAATCGCTCCTGCGCGATCTGCGCAGCCTTCGCGACGGGTCGCCCGTTTACGAAGGCGACAAGCTGTTTGACTGAGGAATACGGCGATGCTTTTCAATACTCTAAATCAAGCCGTTGAGCTGGGGTGGGATTTTTACTTACCTGTGATTATCTTCGTGGTTCTTGCTGCGCTGGCCTTGCCGGTCTGGGCCTCCATCGGTGTTGCTGCTATTACAATGCTGCTAATGTCGGGCGATTTACCCCTCGCATTGGTTGGCGAAAGCCTGTTTGATGGCATCGATGCCTTTGCTTTAACCGCGGTGACGCTGTTCATTCTAACCGGTGATGTTTTGGTAAGAACTGGCCTGTCTCGCAAATTTCTGAACGTGGCCGAAGCTGTTACGCAATTCGCCAAAGGCGGTTTTGGATCAGCAACCGTTCTTGTTTGCGGCATGTTTGCGGCGATTTCAGGCTCGGACGCCGCCGGCGCGGCCGCCGTGGGGCGGATGACCATCGATCGGTTGGTCGAAAGTGGGTATCCGCGTCCCTATGCCTGCGCTCTCGTTGCCGCCGGGGCTTGCACGGGGATCTTAATCCCGCCATCCATTGCCTATATCATTATTGGCTTGGTGCTGGGTATCTCCGCCTCAACCTTATTTTTGGCTGCCCTGATCCCCGGATTGCTGATCTTAACCGCCATCCTGATCACCAATCTCGTTGTCAACAGAATTTACGGATATGAAGGCGGTGGCAATCTCTCCGCGGCAGAATATTTCGGAAACCTTATCAGGGCGCTTGCCTCTGGATGGTACGCCTTCATTGTGCCCGGCATTATCTTTTATGGTATCTTTTCGGGAAGATTAACGCCCACAGAAGCTGGCGCAACCGCCGTGATCGTAACGATCATTATTGGCTTTGTTTTGGGCACGCTTAAATTATCTGATTTTCCCAACATGCTGGTCAGCTCTGCAAAAGTGAACGGAATTATTCTTCCGATTATCGCTTTTTCATTGCCCCTCGCACAGGCTTTGGCGATCATGGGCGTGCCACAAGGGTTTGTCCATTCTGTCACCACCCTTACGGATGATCCCACCCTATTAATTTTGATGATGATCGGCATTTTGATCGCTGCGGGATGTGTGATGGAAACAACCCCCAACATTGTGATCCTTGCGCCAATTTTGAAGCCATTGGCGGATAATATTGGCATGAACGAAATTCAGTTTTGCATCATGATGATTACAGCTTTGGGTGTCGGGTTCATCACGCCGCCTTTAGGGTTGAACTTATTCGTCGTTTCCGGGATTACCGGAGAGTCAATTCTGCGGATCGCTTGGCGCGCAGTCCCATTCGTATTTTTCATGCTTGTTGTGGTCCTGTTAATCGCTTTTGTACCTGCGATTTCAACAACAATGCTTCCAGATATCTATAAATAAGGCAAAATAACTATGGCACGAGACTACCTTAAAAAAGCAACGCTTACCGCACAATCCGATGCGTCCAACGTCCATGATATTGTTCGAGGGATATTGAACGATATTGAAGACGGCGGCGATGCAAAAGCGCTCGATTACGCGCAAAAATTTGATAAATATGATGGCAATGTTATCCTCACGCAAGAAGAAATTGATGCTGCCTGCGAATTGGTGCCACAAAAGCTGAAAGAAGATATTCAATTCGCCCATGAGAATGTGCGCCGGTTTGCTGAGGCGCAAAAAGCCACGGTAAGCGATGTTGAACATGAAGTTGTTCCAGGATTGATTGTGGGCCAAAAAGCCATTCCGGTTGACGCGGCGGGTTGTTACGTGCCTGGCGGCCGTTACAGCCATATTGCCAGCGCAATCATGACGGTGACAACGGCGAAAGTGGCGGGCTGCAATCATATTATGGCCACCTCCCCTCCCCGGCCGGGCGTTGGTGTCGCGCCTGCGATTATTTACGCCGCCCATATCTGTGGGGCCGATACGATTATGGCATTAGGCGGCGTTCAAGGCATTGCTGCGATGACATTCGGGCTGTTTGGATTGCCCAAAGCCAATATTCTGGTCGGGCCAGGCAATCAATTTGTAGCCGAGGCAAAACGCATTCTCTTTGGCCGCGTTTGTATTGATATGATCGCAGGGCCAACAGACAGTTTGATTCTGGCAGATAAATCCGCCGACCCGCATATCGTCGCGACCGATTTGGTTAGCCAAGCCGAACACGGCTATAACTCACCCGTCTGGTTGGTGACAGATAGCAAAGACTTGGCTGAGGACGTGATGAACCGAATTCCAAAGCTGATCAATGATCTTCCAGAATTGAACCGGGATAATGCGCTTGCCGCATGGCGCGATTACGCAGAGGTCATCGTGTGCGCAGACCGCGAAGAAATGGCCGCCACCTCGGATGAATACGCCCCCGAGCATTTGACCGTACAGGCCGAGGATCTAGATTGGTGGCGCGGCCGCTTAAGCTGCTATGGATCTTTGTTCTTGGGCGAAGAAACAACCGTCTCTTATGGCGATAAAGCATCGGGCACCAACCATGTGCTGCCAACATCGGGCGCGGCCGCTTATACTGGTGGATTATCGGTTCATAAATATATGAAAATCGTTACCTGGCAGCAGGCCACGCGCGAGGGCTCAAAACGGGTTGCGCAAGCCACCGCGCGGATTTCTCGGCTGGAAGGCATGGAAGGTCACGCCCGCGCCGCCGACGTGCGGCTTGCAAAATATTTTCCCGGGGAAAACTTTGATCTGAGCGCAAATGGCTGATCCAAAAACACTTTTTGATCTGTCGGGGCGCGTTGCCTGCGTCACCGGGGCCAGTTCTGGCCTCGGACAACAGGCAGCCTCGGCTTTGGCTGCTGCTGGCGCGCAGGTTGTTGGCGTGGCGCGGCGCGCAGAAGCGCTTTCGGAATGGGCCGAGCGTATCGGGCCAAAAGCCGCCACCCTGTCTGCCGACCTGTCTCAGCGCAGCCAGATAAAAGAGATCGCCGCTCAAATCGCCACCCCATTCGGCACGCCCGATATTCTGGTTCATGCAGCCGGAATAAACACCCGCGAAGCCGCTGATAACGTAACCGATGAAGGCTGGGACATAACGCTTAACCTCAATCTTGCTGCGCCGTTTTTCCTAAGTCAGGCGCTTGTGCCGGATATGAAAGCCAAAGGCTGGGGCCGGATCGTAAATTTCGCATCGCTTCAAACCACGCGCGCGTTTCCCGGCGGGGTCAGCTACGGCGCCTCGAAAGCCGGCATCGCACAATTGACACGCGCGATGGCAGAGGCTTGGTCGGGCTTTGGGATTAACGCCAATGCGATTGGGCCCGGGTTCTTCCCAACCGAGCTTACAGGGCCGGTTTTTGCGGATGCCGAGCGCGCTGCCCGCAATGCCGCCCAAACCTGCATCGGCCGTAATGGAGATTTGTCAGACATAGACGGCCCCCTTTTGTTTCTATGCTCACAGGCCTCTGCCTATGTGACGGGGCAGGTTCTGATGGTCGATGGCGGCTATACCGCGAAATAAACCGTGATCCAGCCCGTTGGGCTGGGTTTAAACTTCCACCATGTCGCCAAAATCGCGCCTGAAATCCTTACGCGATTTTGAATAAACCGCGCGCTGTACCATCGCCTGCCCAGCGGCTACATCTGCGGATTGCTCAAATTGCTTTGACGGATTAATACCAACCGCCCTAATAATTGACCTTTATCCAATCTCTTTTGGTGATTGAAGTTATTCGTTCTGGATCGTTGGCGAAGAAGTTCCACGCTTGGGCACATTTTTCGAGGATTTCGTCGTAGGTGTCGAAGACCGAGATAGCGAGTTTGTTTGACCGCAGATAGGCCCAGACGTTTTCCATGGGGTTCAGTTCTGGTGAGTATGGCGGCAGTTTCACGAGCGTAATATTGTCTGGTACTTGCAAGCATTTTGCCCCGTGCCAGCCAGCCCCGTCGACGATGAGCATGGCATGTGCCCCGTGCGCGACAGCTTTTGCGATCTCATTGAGGTGCGGCCCCATTGCCTCCGCGTTGACGTAAGGCAGGATCAGCCCTGCGGCGGTACCACGGGCGGGACAAGCGGCACCGAAGATTAGCCCCCACTTGTAACGCGTATCACGAGGTGCGCGGGGGCGGGTTCCGCGCCGCGCCCATTTGCGCGTAAGTGTTCCTTGTTGCCCAACACGGGCTTCATCTTGGAAGCATACCTCAAGGGGCTTACCCTTTGCATGTTCTGGCATGAGCTCGACTACGAGGCTGGCAAAGTTTTTTTGAAAGCCTGCTGTGCTGCGGGATCAGTTTTGGGATACTCAGGTCGAACAGAGAGGCGACGAAATCCATGTTTGGCTAGATATTTACCAATCGTGCGTTCGTGCAACTTCACGCCGAACGCGTCTTCAACACGAGCCTGTAAATCGGCGCAGCGCCACCGTACTACGCCATCTTTTACAGGGTTAGGTCCAGCCTCAACCCAAGCCACAAACCGCGCCTGTTGTGTTGGCGACAGGCGTGGCTTCGCGCCCTTGCCACGTCGGTCAGAAAGCTCAGCAATGCCGCTGCAGTTGTAGCGATGCACCCAGTCTCGCAGAGTTTGGCGATCCATGCCGCTACTGCGAGCCGACGTCGCGCGATCAACGCCCTCTAGAACCACAGCTATTGCGAGTATGCGCCGAACAACACAACAATCTCTGGTTCGTTTGGCGATAAAACGCAACTCTCGCGCAGAAATATCCGTTCGCGTGATGGCTATAGCTCGTCCCATCTATTCCTCCATAATAAGTGCACACACAGATTCAGATTTCTGCGGAATTGGAAACCATAAAGTGAGTCAGCTTTTCGGGATAGTGGTATGAGCTCTGCAATTTTGAACGGACGGTTTTAGCATTTGACCTTAGCGTCTGGTGCGAAGGATCAATAATAAATATGTCCTGCTCTAAAATCGCCATCAGCAGATGTATTCGCAAAATGCGCGATGAATGAGCATCATGAGCCTTCGAAAATAACTATATACGAGGATTATCACGCCAAACCAACAGGATACCTCACCATCTTTTCCAAACCGCAAAACTGTCCGGAGCAGCAAGAACATGTTGGTTACGAAATGGGCATCAAAAAGGTAAAAGTGAAAAGCGACCATAATCGCACCCTGGTGCTTGCTGATAACATTTGACCACGGCTCTTTTCAGCCTGTCTTGCGATCCCTGGCAAACTGTCACTAGCGCCATTTAGCAACAGTTTTTGCAACAACTCCGTCTAAAGCTCTTCTACAACAGTACTTTTTAGCCTAAATCTGCGCCAATTTTGCACATCCAATGGCAGCCTCTGACCGCGTAGCGGCGGTAATATCCATCCCCAACTCTATTTCTCGCAAGGCTGTCCAAACTGCGTTTTGAGCGCCACCACCTGCAGTAAACAACTGGTGTGGTGCCCCACCGCCTCTGACTTCGATTTCACGGTAGCACCGCGCTTCGACCGCCGCTATTCCCTCCAGCATAGCTTGTAAAAATATCACGTCATCTTTTGGCCTCGGTGACAGGCGACCTACAAAATCTGGATCTTTAATGGGAAAGCGTTCGCCCGGCTTAGAAAGGGGATAAAAACCCAAGCCCGTTGGCTTGGTGGGGTCAATCCGCTTGCAGATGGTTGAAATTTGGTCTGTTGAAAAGTGATCAAGTAAAACACCCCCGCCGGTGTTAGACGCTCCGCCTACCAGCCATACAGTGCCCAAGCGATGGGAATAAAGCCCAATCTCAGGATCATCTATTCGGTTGGGACTGAGCAACTTCACCGCCAAGGTGGTGCCCAACGACGTTACGGCTGCGCCTTCTTGCAGGGGGGCGCAAGCCAGAAAAGCGGCAATGCTGTCGGTGGTACCGGCATGAATGGTTACACTGCGCGACAATCCCAATTCTGTGGCCACTTGTGGGTTGATTGCTGCCAATTGTGCACCAACTGGCCTGACCTCTGGCAGCAAGGAGGGATTGAGCTTGCACGCCTCAATCCAGTCTGGCCACATTTCTGTTTCAGGGTCAAACCCGGTTTTAAGCGCGTTGTTATGATCAGAGAGCCCGCCCTGCCCCATCAGCTTTGCCGCAATAAAATCCGCCTGATGCAACAGGTGGCAGGCGGCGTGATCGACATCCTCTGCGGCCAGACGCATGGCGCGGGCCAGCGCAGAAGCAGACCCACGCGTGATATGCAAATCAGGCGCAAAGCGGGCGATCATCGCTGCCTCGGTATCGAACCCACTTGAGTTATACATCATCGCGCGGGTCACGGGCCGCAAATTTATGTCGGTAAGAACCATAGTGCCAGAAGTGCCATCGACGGCAATCCCGGTGATATCAAGCGGTGAGAACCCTTCAGCCCATAAAATCTCTATCTGCCGCAAAATGCACGTTTGGACAGCACGCCACCACCCATCCGCATCAATATAATCTTTGTTTTGCGCCACATGATCCGTGCGCGCCATGGGCAAAACATCACCTTGGGCAGTCAAAACCGCAGTGCGTACGCCCGATGTACCCACATCTATCCCCAAGCTGAGGCTCATGCGCGAGCAGCCAGAGTTTGGCGATATTTTTCAGCGTCCCAATTCAGCAACTCTGCCTCAGCCTCTAGACCGATTGGATCTAAGCTCCAATCAGAGGGTAATCGGGCCAATATATCCGACAGGCAACGCAGCATCGCACGTTGACTGGGCGTGGCCGCTACACGCAAGGCAATGCCGACACCGTCATACAAAACAGCCGGCCAGCGCCCGTCATCTTGGACTGGCAGCGCTGGCCCCAGAAACACCACGTGATCGGGGTAATAGGATCCAGCCGTGGCATGTGCCATGGCCCAAGCATCGTGGGCAACCCAGCTCTCATGCGCCCACTCGAACCCCTCAGGTGCCCGTTCTTTTGGTGGCTTGGTCTGCCGGCCACTAACCGCCATTGCCAATCTCGTTTCAACGTCATGGATCAGGTTTGATACGTCATCCACGGTATCGCCACAGCAGATCAATCCATGATTTTGCAATAGAACAACTTTGGTGTCGGGCGTCACACGGGATAGAATTTCACGGGTCAGCGGCAGACCTGGCTTGGCGTAGGGCACCATTACAAAAGGCAAATCTGCCAGTTTTTGCACGGCCTGCGCGCGGCCTTCGGGACCCGCGACATGCACCAGCGCCGCAACAGAATGCGTATGGGCCACAACCTTATGGTTCAGCGCTGCATGAAATGTTGTTTCAATCGACGGCCGCAGCGTGATCGCAGGATCCAGCACAGTTTGTTTGCACGACCCATCACCCTGACCGTGCGCTTCTGCCTTAGCTGCATTGCGGTCGACCGCAACAAAAATATCTTGGGTTTCCGCGTTGGCCAATTCCGTGCCCGACGCCTTGATCCACATCACATCACCGTCTTTAATCGACGTATTGCCGCCCGGCCCTTGGACTTGCAAAGGGTCAGTGCCCAAACGGGCAGACAGCGCGCGGAAGTCTAGGGTCAACAATTCTGGTCGGTTTTTCATGCAAGTACCTCTATTGAATACGTCGGGGGTCGGCAGGCCTTTGCGGCCACTAGATTTGCCAAAACAGAATCATGATCCGCCTGTGCAAAATCATTGGCATAAAGTCCGCCTTGTACCAAAACATTATCCCAGCCCGCAGATTGCGCACCCGCGATATCATGCTCCAAACTGTCCCCCACCATCAAAATACGTGCCACCCCAAGGGACGATGCCAGCGCATCAAAAATGCCAGGGTGCGGTTTGCCATAGAACGAAACATGCCCCCCCATATCGACATAAGCATACGCCAATGCACCTGGTGAGATCACCAAACCCTCTGCGCGGGGTGATTGACGGTCGGGATTTGAACAGTAGATTGGCAGGTCCGCGTCCAGTGCCGCCGCCAATGGGGTACCCCAATCGGCTAATCTGGCTTTATCTGGCAGGCCCATCAACAAGACAGCGTCTGCATTTTCCAGATCAGTGAACTCAACAGGCAACCCCTCGGCCCAAGCACAAGCATCACCAGCGGACCGCTCAATGCAGAAAAACCGCCTGTGGGGCAGCTTCCCTGTATGAATGTCACGCCATAAAGCTTCGCCGCTGGTCATGATTTGACTAAACAGCGATGGCGCAAAGCCCATGTCCGCGATCCGTAGCGCGTTCGGACCGGCGCGTTTTCCAGAATTGGATAAAACCGCCAGTGGCAAACCTGCATTGGCTAGACCGGTAAGGCACTCTATCGCACGCGAATACGGCGCTGTGCCGTTATGCAACACGCCCCATTGATCAAATACGATGGCGTCATAATCTTGTGCCACGTCTGCTAAAGTGTTGATACGCTGGGTCACAAGTTTAGTATTCCGCCATATCTTTCGGATTTTTCAAACCGGCGATATATTGATCGGCCTCCGCCTTGGTTAAGGCAGGAGCTGCTTTCCCTGCTGTGCCGATAGGCATATCACCAAAATAAAACTGGTACCCCGGAATGGGTTGGCGGCGTTTGCGAATCGGCATTCCGTCGTAAGGAAACACATCTGAGCGCGCATTTGCAACCTCGTCATGACACGGCAGAACATAATCCGCGCGCTTGTCGATTTCTTCAACAGATTTCCAGCCTTCATAAGAGTTTACAAACCTTGCAGGCACCCAGTGACGCCATTTTTCGGCAGGATTGGGCTCTAGGTTCCGCTCTACGAAAATTGCATCGCCCGCAACCACAATATCTCCTGCAGAGGTGGCCACTGTCACGCCCATGTGACCAACAGAATGACCCGGGGTGTGGAACATAGTAATACCAGGCAGAACCTCGCATTCGTCTCCAATCGCTTCAAACACACAGCCAGCATACGCCGGCTTAATATCCAGAATACCGCATTCGTAGGTGCGATAATATAAAGGTAAAGGATTATAAGCCATTTCGATCTCACCCTTAGGGGCAATATAGCGGGCATTTTTGAATTTTTTCATATTTTGGACATGATCCCAGTGCAGATGGGTAAATACAATTGCATCAATCTCATCGGGATGCACACCGAGTTTTTGCTCTAAGTGGTCATGCACCTCCAAACAGCCACGCTTGTCGCATTTGTGATGATATTGAGTGGCCCGTTCCGCATCACACAGCCCCGTATCAATCAAGATTTTATGCTCACCTGTATCTACATAATGGCAATAAACAGGGTTCCAATACTTTTTTCCCGCAGGGCCCTTCCAAAAGATATAGCTCCCAAGGTCAGCTTCTAACCAGCCAGTGTTGATCGGGTAAATCTTGGTTTCTGCAATGCCCATCCGGACCTCCGTATTCAGCGAATCTATTTTGTATACAAAAATAGAAGAATGGGCACTATTGCAAGAGGGTAACCCAACTTTATGTCAATGAACCGTAACGTTTTTATGTCAATTGACCCGTAACGTTTGCATAAAACTGTTTGTCATATGATCCCGCATACCTTTTGACGCCGTATTTGAATCTTCGGAGAAAATGTCATCAATCAAAGTCTGGTGACTTTGCGCTGAACCGATCAGGTCTTCGGGGGTTTGGAATTTTTTAGCGCGAAACGGCCCAGTACGGCGGCGAAATTCAGATGCAATCTCAGCGATATAGGGGTTTCCAGTCGCCTTATAGATTGTCAAATGGAAAGCTTCATTGGCACGCAAATACGCAACGCGATCGCCTGCTTCGGCCGCTTTCATGCAATCGCCTTGAGCTGTTTCAATTTCAGATCTGGCCAGTAAACTAAGGCGTTGTGCAGCTATTCGGGCGCAAGCGGCTTCTATTTCGTGCATGGCTTCAAAAATTTGGCTTAATTGCTCACGCGAATATTCCGCGACAAAAGCGCCGCGCTTTTCACCCGGAACCAATATGCCTTGCGCGGTTAATCGAGATAGTGCCTCGCGTACTGGGGTGCGCGACACACCAAACCGATGTGCCAACCCAACTTCATCTAGGCGAACACCGGGCAAAAGTTCACCAGCACTGATTTCTTCAATCAAAGCATGTTCAACACGATGTGCTGCCGACATTTTATGCTTACCGGCGTCTGTTGCTTGTATATTTGCCATTTCAGACCCTGCGTTTTGCCTCTACTCTAGACCAATAATACAGTTTTTTTTCAATTTAGCAATTTAGTATATTTACTTTCTTTTTTGTATACAAAATTATTAGGTCCAACCGAGGAGAGATTCTATGCCTGAAATTCGCTTGGAGAATCTTATCAAGCGCTACGGCGCAGTGCAGGTGTTGCACGGTATTGATCTCAGCATGGCCGAAAATGAATTCACTGCTCTAGTAGGGCCTTCTGGCTGTGGAAAATCTACGACCCTGCGGATGATTGCTGGGTTGGAAACGGTCTCTGAGGGGGAAATCTTCTTCAATGATCAACCCGTTAGCCATTTAGAACCAAAGGACCGCAATTTGGCGATGGTATTCCAAGATTACGCGCTCTACCCACACATGGATGTGGCGCAAAACATCTCGTTTGCATTACGCCTGCAAAAACGCCCCAAGGCCGAAATAGAAGCCAAGGTAAGCCAAGTCGCCGATCTCGTAGGTTTAACAGAGTTTTTACACCGCAAGCCCGGTGCCCTATCGGGCGGCCAACGCCAGCGCGTCGCAATGGCGCGGGCCTTGGCCAAAGACAGCGATATTTTCCTGTTCGACGAACCCCTGTCCAATCTCGATGCTAAATTGCGCGGCCAAATGCGCGCCGAGTTGGCAGTGATGGGGCAGCGGGTCAAAAAAAATATGATCTATGTGACCCATGACCAAATCGAAGCAATGACTTTAGCCGACCGGATTGTCGTGATGCACGGCGGCTATATTCAGCAGCAAGGCACGCCAGAGACGTTGTTCAAAAAACCCAAAAATAAATTTGTTGCGGGGTTTCTCGGATCGCCACCCATGAATTTTCTAGAGGCTAACCTACAAGCAGAGGGTGGTACACTTTTTGCCATTGGCGATACATTTAAAATTGCCATCCCTGCCTCCAAGTCAAACGGTTTAGGCCAAACAAGCGGTCATGTCACCTTGGGCGTGCGGCCCAGTGACCTGATTTATGATCCCAAAGCCCAAGACGCTGCGGCTTTGGATTTGCAGGTAAAAATTTCCGAATACATTGGCGCACAGTCCGTTTTGCTGTGCGCTTCTGGACGAGCTGACGTGACGGTGGAACTAAAATCAGAAACCCCCATCGCACTTGGCGAAACACTCAGGTTTGCGGTCAGACCAGAGGGTATTCATCTATTTGACCGAAAAACAGAACTGGCGCTCTAGCGTCACCTTTAATGATTATGGGAGGACAACCTATGTTAACAAAACTCAAACGCATGGCCCTTGGGGCCTCAACCGCACTCACTATGACGAGTGCAGCTATAGCTGGGCCGTATGATGCCTATGAAGGCACGACTTTGGTGGTCAATTTCCCAGCGCACCCTCATTATAACGCGGTGATGAAAATCTTGCCAGAGTTCACCAAAGAAACTGGGATCGAAGTCGAAGTCGACCAATTGCCCTATCTAAAAATGCGGGAACGCCAGACTTTAGAACTGGGCCAAGACGAAGGCGACTATGACCTGATCGCCTATGTCGTATTCTCCAAAGCAGACTATGTCTATGCAGACCAGCTTGAAAATCTTGCGCGTTATTTCATGAACCCGAAACTGGCTGACCCATTTTACGATGCAGATGATTTAATTGACGGCTACGTTTACAACATTGGCTTTGCCGGTGGCAACAAAGGCTATCTGCAAGGCAAAACCGGATCGCTGTTTGGAATGCCTTACGGATCAGAAACATCTGTTCTTGGCTATCGCAAAGACATCTTTGAAAAACATGGGCTGAGCGTTCCTGAGACCTATGCAGAAATGCTGGACATCGCCTGCAAGATCCCACAGCTTGAGCCGGGTATGGGCGGTCTGTCGTCGCGTGCGGCGTCCGGGCACCATGCAGCCCACGCATTTTTGTTGCATCTTGCACCTCTGGGCGGACGTATCTTTGACGACGCTTGGAACCCAATTGTGAACAATAAAGCTGGTGTTCAGGCCGCAAATGCGCTGAAAAAAATCATTGATTGTGGTCCCGAAGGTGCAGCCTCGTTTGGTTTTGGTGAAGCGCTTGGCTCATTCCTGAACGGCGACACGGCAATGTTTTTGGACACCACTGTTGTGGCAGGTCAAATCGACGATGCAAGTAAATCGAAAGTTGTCGGCAAGGTTGGTTGGGCTATGCACCCCGAAGGTGTGCGTCGCGGTTCGCAAACCGGCGGTTTTGGCATCGGCATTCCAAAGAACGCTGAAAACAAAGAAGCCGCGTTTTTGTTGATGCAGTGGCTGACCTCAAAGACCGGCGACAAACTGGTTGCGTTGGCCGGCGGAAACCCGTCGCGGTTCTCGACCCACGCAGATGCGGATGTGAACGCCAAGTTTCCACATATGGCAACATTTGGTGAAGCGCTTAAACACGCTGACCCTGACTGGCGCCCAATCATCCCAGTTTGGGGTAAAATCAACGCAGACCTAGGCACAACACTGTCAAAAGTTCTGACCGAAGGTCTGGATGTTAAGGTTGCCTTGGACGGTGTTGCGGAACGCACCAGAGGCGTGATGGAAGAGGCCGGGTATTACACCTGGCAGTAAATACTATCTATGGCGCGACCCGGTCCCCACGGGTCGCGCAATCCCCAACATTCGGAGCATGACGTGAAATCCCAAAAATTGAACCGAATGACACCTTATGTATTTATGGCCCCTGCGGTTATTATCATGGGTCTCGCGTTACTCTACCCGCTTGCGTATATGATTTATGGGTCGTTTCGAGCGTGGGATCCCAGCCAGAATATTTCTGAAACCGAATTTGTAGGCCTGAAAAACTATATTACACTATTTTTTGATCCAGCCTTTCGGGAAAGCCTGTCTGTCACCTTGACGTTTGCTTTTGCGGTGGTCACAGCGGAACTTGCAATTGGTGTTGGCTTAGCTTTGCTACTGGACCGCAACATTCGCGGCATGTCGGTCCTGCGCACCTTGTTCATTTTACCAATGATGATTGCCCCCGTAGTTGTCGGCTTGATGTGGCGCTATATGTACCACCCAACCGTTGGCACGATTAACAGAACCCTAAAATCAATGGGGCTTGAGGGCGTAGATTGGCTTGGCCAGCACGCGCTATTGTCTGTCATTATCGCCGATATCTGGCAATGGACGCCATTTATTTTCATCCTGTCGCTGGCGGCGTTACAATCACTGCCCCGCTCCGCATTAGAAGCCGCCAAGATCGATGGGGCCACCGGATGGCAGCAGATCAGATATATCAAGTTGCCGCTGATGATGCCGGTACTGATTGTGACCGGGCTTTTGCGTCTGATCGATGCCTTTAAAGTCTTGGAGGTAATCTTGGTAATGACCGAAGGTGGCCCAGGCCTATCCACAGAAATTATCGCCCTGCGCATTTCACGAACCGCAACAGAATTTCGCGAATTGGGCGTGGCGGCGGCCATGTCAAACTATCTGCTGATCCTTTTGCTCATTCTAACCTTGGGAATGTTTGTCATAACCCGCTTGCAAGAGGCCCGCGCTGCGCGGCAAGCCCGCCAAATTCAGGAAGAAGACTAAACCATGGATTACGACCGACAGAACCCCGCCTTTTATGCCTTGCTGGTCGCCCTGATCTTCATGGCTGTGGGACCCATTGTTTTGATGTTCTCCAATTCGTTTAAACTTGACGTCGACATCATTGGCGGCACCTCGGGGCTGATATTTTTACCGACGATCCAGAATTATGAAACCGCGCTGTGCGACGTCTTATGGTACGAGCCCAAGCACCTAGATTTCTGCGCACTGAAATTTGGCGGGGCCTTTGTCAATTCTTTAATCATCGCACTGGTGTCTACGGCGCTGACTTTAATCATCGGATGTATGGCCGCTTACGCGCTGGTGCGGTTCCGGTTTATGGGGCGCGATACAGCATCATTGACGACATTGATGGTCCGCATGGTACCACCTGCTGTTTTGTTAGTGCCCGTTTTTGGTCTTTGGAATAACGAATTTTGCATTAGCAAAAAGTTCTGGCTGGGTGAACTGATCCGCGACACCTTCGGGGGACGCGGTGATGTTTGTCTGGCCGGTACACATTCTGGAATTATCTTAATTTACGTCGCGATGAACCTGCCATTTGTGATCTGGATTTTGCAAAGTTTTATCGTGCAGGTGCCGCGCAGTTTGGAAGAGGCGGCGCGCGTGGATGGTGCGGGGCCGTTTCAGGTCTTTTTCCAAATTGTTCTTCCCCTGATCAAACCCGGTCTTGCTGCTGCGGCAATTTTTACGTTCCGCATCGCTTGGAACGAATATCTTTTGGCCTCGGCCCTGTCGGACCGAGACACAAAAACCGTGCCTATTTTAATCGTGAACAACATGTCAGAATTCAACGTTGAATGGGGGGTCATCATGGCCACCGGCATGCTGCTGGCGATTCCACCAATTATCTTCACGCTGTTCGCATCCCGGCAAATCATTACCGGCATGACAGCTGGCGCAGTAAAAGGCTAAATAAATGACCGGAAACGTTTTGCTATTAGCGACGCTTGCGACCAAAGCAGACGAGGCGGCGTATCTAACCCGCCGTCTTACCGATCACGGCACAACAGTGCGCACAATTGATGTTTCGCTACGGACAGGCGGAAAAACCCTTGGAGGGAGCGATAAAATCTCTGCAATGCAGGCAACTGTTGCACGGGTTTGGGATAAGCTCGCCGCCTCGGTTGAGAACGATACAGACGTCACGATTGGCATCGGAGGCGGAACTGGTGGCGAAGTGATCTTGCAGGTGCTGCGCGCCCTGCCTATTACCTTTCCCAAGCTCCTTGTGACCACCCTGCCGTTTGACCCACGCGGTGCCGTAGCAGATAATTCCATCATTTTAGTGCCAACTCTGGCCGATATCTGTGGGCTGAATGCCACATTGCGCCAAGTTTTGGACAACACGGCCGCCATGACCGCCGGCCTATGCAACAACAAACACGATGCGGGCCCACCTGCGCCCTCGGTTGGCATAACGGCAATGGGTGCAACTGAAGCCGCAGTCGGGCTATTGGTCAAACGGCTTGGCCAACGCCAACAAGAGGCGACCGTGTTTCATTCAAACGGCTATGGTGGCGCAGCTTTTGCGCGCTTTGCCGCCCGTGGCGCTTTTCATTCAATCATTGATCTCACCCCGCATGAATTAACCAGACTAGAGCTCACCGGCGCTCACGTGCCTATGGCAGACAGGTTTACATCGGCAGGCGCACTTCCGCGCATTGTCCTGCCCGGCGGATTGAATTTTCTTGGATTGGGGGCAGCCGCTCTTGTCCCATCAAACTATCTGCAACGGCCGCACTATGCCCATTCGGGTTATTTCACCCATGTAAAACTGACCCCGGATGAAATGGCACAGATTGCGTCTAAATTAATAGATATCTTAAATACCGCGACCGGCCCTCGCGCACTGATCGTGCCGATGGGGGGTTTTTCCCATCAAGATTGTCCAGGTGGTGCAATCGAAGATCCTGAACTGCGCCAGATCTTTCTGGATGTGGCCCGTAGCAAGCTGAAGGCCGAGATTGCGCTTAATATCGTGCCTGAGCACATCTCTGCACCTGCCGTCACTGACAAAATTATAACTGTACTGGAAACGCTGACATTGGACCAAATTCTATGAGCATACCCGCTGATTTAATTGATAAAAAAGACGCCTTGATTGCAACCGCCAAACGGTGCTTTGACTTGCGGCTGCAAACCAATGCCGGCGGCAACCTATCGGTCCGGCTCGACGCCATCGATGCAATTGTGATCAAGCCCTCAGGCATCGGGTTTAACGAATGCACCCGGGACAATCTGCAAGTGGTCCATCTGGACGGCACAATCGAAGACAGCCCTTTCAAGCCATCCAAAGATCTGGGTTTTCACCTTGATCTTTATAGTATCCGTGACGATATTCGCGCGGTGGTACACTGCCACAGCCCTTGGGCCACAGGATATGCCAGCGCAGGACTGGAGATCCCGTGTCTGACCGTGCAAACGATTGAAAAGATTGGGCGCATGCCACTGATCGCCTTGTCACCAATGGGGGGGCCGCAGACCGACAGGGAAATCAGCCCTGTCTTCCAAGATCCTAAAATTGTCGCAGCGGTTTTGGCGAATCACGGCACAATCGGTGTCGGAGCAACCTTGATGAAAGCGCAATACTTGGCGGAAATTATCGAAGAGACAGCCCATATCGCCTTTGTGCGTGACACGTTGATGGCCGCACACGGCAAGTCCACCGCAGATCTGCCTCAATTTGGCACCAATGCTGAAGAAAAGGCCGCGCTTGGCGTGTGAGGTCTCAGTTGCGACTCGCTGTGGACCGCTTGCCGAGCTCTGAATGCAAAAATGGTGGGCGTTTATGTATGTCGCATGGGCGCTTGGAAAAGTGCCCCCCTTGATAGGTCGGCTATTTAATACCACTATCCCGAAAAGCTGACTCACTTTATGGTTTCCAATTCCGCAGAAATCTGAATCTGTGTGTGCACTTATCATGGAGGAATAGATGGGACGAGCTATAGCCATCACGCGAACGGATATTTCTGCGCGAGAGTTGCGTTTTATCGCCAAACGAACCAGAGATTGTTGTGTTGTTCGGCGCATACTCGCAATAGCTGTGGTTCTAGAGGGCGTTGATCGCGCGACGTCGGCTCGCAGTAGCGGCATGGATCGCCAAACTCTGCGAGACTGGGTGCATCGCTACAACTGCAGCGGCATTGCTGAGCTTTCTGACCGACGTGGCAAGGGCGCGAAGCCACGCCTGTCGCCAACACAACAGGCGCGGTTTGTGGCTTGGGTTGAGGCTGGACCTAACCCTGTAAAAGATGGCGTAGTACGGTGGCGCTGCGCCGATTTACAGGCTCGTGTTGAAGACGCGTTCGGCGTGAAGTTGCACGAACGCACGATTGGTAAATATCTAGCCAAACATGGATTTCGTCGCCTCTCTGTTCGACCTGAGTATCCCAAAACTGATCCCGCAGCACAGCAGGCTTTCAAAAAAACTTTGCCAGCCTCGTAGTCGAGCTCATGCCAGAACATGCAAAGGGTAAGCCCCTTGAGGTATGCTTCCAAGATGAAGCCCGTGTTGGGCAACAAGGAACACTTACGCGCAAATGGGCGCGGCGCGGAACCCGCCCCCGCGCACCTCGTGATACGCGTTACAAGTGGGGGCTAATCTTCGGTGCCGCTTGTCCCGCCCGTGGTACCGCCGCAGGGCTGATCCTGCCTTACGTCAACGCGGAGGCAATGGGGCCGCACCTCAATGAGATCGCAAAAGCTGTCGCGCACGGGGCACATGCCATGCTCATCGTCGACGGGGCTGGCTGGCACGGGGCAAAATGCTTGCAAGTACCAGACAATATTACGCTCGTGAAACTGCCGCCATACTCACCAGAACTGAACCCCATGGAAAACGTCTGGGCCTATCTGCGGTCAAACAAACTCGCTATCTCGGTCTTCGACACCTACGACGAAATCCTCGAAAAATGTGCCCAAGCGTGGAACTTCTTCGCCAACGATCCAGAACGAATAACTTCAATCACCAAAAGAGATTGGATAAAGGTCAATTATTAGGGCGGTTGGTATTAATCGCCGCAACCCGAATAGGGCCAAAAGCGTCAAAAGAGGCTTTAAAATAGTTCACAGAGGGCATAGAACATCCTCAGCACAAGGAGCTGAATGCCCGCGCCGCGGCAGAAAATCGCCAAACGCGACGGCCTGAAAGGATTATGGGGCGCTTTAAATCTCCACAACAGGCCGCATCGGTTTTGATATGCGCATGATGGGGCGGCCGCCCTTTTCCCACCCAAACGCAGAGTTATGATTGCCGCCCTACAGAGACAAAACCGCTGCGATACATTCGACCTTTGGACAGATGCTACGCATCACCTACCACGATCCCAGACGGGATAACTACGTGCATACAAAATTTCGAAAAAACCCGACAGTAGCTCACAGCCTATTGATTGTCATGCCTCAGGGCCGACTTGAGATAATCGGTTAGCATATGATTGAATGCGAATGCCGTTGGAGACACAAACTTTTTGCTCGGTGTCACAAGCATGATGTCGGACGCATGAGCTTGAAACCACTCTGGCAGAACTTGAACGACTTTCCCATTTTCTAAATCTCGGCGGACGTCCCATATTGACTTTAAAGCAATTCCCAAATTTGCCTTGCACATAGAAAGCAAGACGTCGCCCGTGATCGCGCGTAACCTTTGTTTGGGGAAGGCCACATGCGTTTGACCATCCTGATGGATAAGTGACCAAATTGATGTGCGGCCCAAGAGCAAGCCATCATGTTCATCAAGGTCCGTAACAGATTTAATTGGAGCGCGAGACGCCAAATAGGTTTGAGACGCTACGAGAATGCGCTTGTTCGTCACAATACGACGAATATAGTGGTGGTCTGGGGGTTCCGTGCCTACTCTCACGCTGATATCTACTTTATCTTGTTCAAGATTTTGGATTGAGTCTGTAAAATGCAGGTCGACTGAGGCGTAGGGATGTTTTTTGAGAAATTGTAATACGACAGGTGCCACAAGCTTTTCGCCCAATCTCGAGGGAGCGGAAACAACGATATGCCCCGTCAAAACGCCGTTCTCGCCATCGCGCGAGGTCAGCTTACAGGCAGCTTCAATAATACTGCGCGCTTCGATCAGCTTTTGTGCCCCAGAAGCAGTGAGCGACAAACCGGACGGAGCACGGTTGAATAGGCGTACTTTGAGATGAGATTCCAATCCATCAAGACGCCGTGCCAAGCTTGATGGGGCTTGCCCGCGGATAAGTCCTGCCTTTGAAAAGCTGCCGTACTCTGCAAGTTCCTGCATCAAAATGAGATCGCCAATTAGGTCCATTAGGTTCGGTTTGCTATGCTCGGTATTTTGCGTATTACGCAAAGCCCTTTAGCATAACGAACATCTTCCGCAAATTAGATCTTTGGTTGAATTTGACGACATTCATTCACCCAAGGAGGCATTGAGATGGGTAAGCACGAATTTGGATCCCAAATAGACAAAGCAATTACAGCAGTCGCACATCAAGAATTCATGACGCTTTATTGGCCGGATGGCAGCGTTTCACAGTTTCACTATCAGTGGCTAAGGGACAATTGCCGTTCAACCGAGCGTTTTGACCCCGTTACCAAGGAACGCAAGGCGTTGACAGAGAGCATCCCTAGTAAACTGATTGCCAGCGAGATCGCCATTACGGGCGCTGAAATTCGGATCAAGTGGTCCGACGAAAGTGTGGATTCACGCTTTGATGCACATTGGCTGAAACGCAATTCCTACGACATGGCTGAGATATCAACCAAAGCTCCAAAACAGTTTTGGGGCGCCAAGTATGGATCATCTCTTGATAGCTTCGCATACGATGAAGTCATGTCAGACGACAACGCTTCAGCGGAGATGATCGCTGCGTTCGAAGCATTTGGGCTCGTTCGTTTAACCGACATGCCGACGACTGATCGTGAAGTGGAGCGGTTCGCAAATCGCTTGTCCTATGTGCGCGAAATTGCCTTTGATCGGGTGGCAGATATTCGCGTCTCGATGACCCCTTATACTCTTGGCTTCACCAATGCTGCGCTACCACTACATACCGATTGTTCCGGATATTCTTGGCCCCCCAATGTTATGGCATTCCACTGCCTGCACAACGACGTCGCAGGAGGAGCCTCGCAATATGTGGACGGCGCAAACGTTGTGGCACAGCTGCGCCAAACGAACCCCGAGGCGCTTCAGATTATGACAGATTATGCGGTCCAGTTTCGTCTTTGGTCGAAAAAGGCCGACACTATGTCGATGTCTCCACCGGTGATATTGGATGAACGTGGCGAACTTGCACTTCTACGCTATGCCAATTGGACGGTTCAGCCACTCAAAACCGTGCCGTTTGATCGGTTTCCTGATTGGTATGATGCCTATCGAGCTCTAGCAGAGCAGATCAACGCGCCCGAAAATCGGGTGTCTTATCGCTGCTCGCCAGGAGAGATGCTGTTGATCAATAACCACCGGGTCTTGCATGGGCGCGATGCTTTTGATGATGGTCTTGGCCGACGTCATTTTCAACAAGTCTATATGGAGCTAGACGACCTTTCGGGCTTCCGCCGCATCGTCGAAGGCGAAGGCGGAGCAAAGTGATGAAACGTGCGCTTGGTATACCTCTTCTATGCGGCGTCTTTGTTGTTTTGTGGAGTTCGGGTTTTGTCGGGGCTAAATTTGGCCTCGATCACGCTGGAACGTTCACGATTCTATTCTGGCGCTATCTACTCGTTACCACAATCTTGGCCTTGTTCGTCACACTGGCACGGCAATGGCAGCGCATTCCACGTTCAGTCATTGGTCGCCACATGCTCGTCGGCGCTCTAGCCCATGCCGGGTGGTTGGTAGCCGTACTGGGCGCGATCGACCTTGGTTTGTCGGCAGGTCTTGCGGCATTCATAACTGCATTGCAGCCAATCCTGACCGGTGCGCTGTCTGCGCGCATGACGGGCGAGCGGGTGTCCGGCAAGGAATGGGCTGGTCTGGGACTGGGTCTTATCGCCGTGGCGTTGGTTATCGGCGATGGAATTGCCCTTGGGGGCGCAGTTGTCGCGCATTTGCTTCCTTTCTTAGCAGTGATCGCAATCACAATCGCATCACTGATCGACCGTAGCGGCACTCTAAAAGAGGAAAAGTCTGTTTCTATCCTGCTGGTAACATTCTTACATTGTCTGGCATCATTTTTGGTGCTTGCCCCGCTCGCAGTTGGTCTGGAAGGTCTAGAAGCGACCTGGAACGGCAGTCTGGTCTTTGCGGTTGTTTGGCTGGCAATTGTCGTATCACTCGCGGCCTATGGTCTTATGTTCGTCTTGCTTAGACGCTTGCCCGCATCACAGGTTGCAAGTTTGACCTACCTATCACCGCCCGTGACAATGATAATGGCATGGATGGCGTTCGACGAAGTTCTTTCCATGTTGGGCATCTTCGGACTGGGTATCGCCACGGTGGCTGTTTTCTTAACGCTCACTGTCAGTAATCGCCAACCCCAAGAAGTCGAAACACCCACCGCATGCCGAGGCTGTAGAAAATGCACCGGTAATTTACATCGGGTCATGTAAAAAAAGTTGAGAGGATGGCTCAAACTGGGCGATCCTCCACGATATGCGCGTATCTCAACGTCAATTCAGGAGACCAGTGCGCAACGCGACGGCCTGAAAACGCGCCATAATGCAAAATTCGATTAAAACATTAAGATATATCTTTAAGGCATTGAATCTATGTTTAAATCAAAAAAAATAAAGTTTGACTTACGCACAGTTTAACGTACCTTGAGCAAAACGCTTTTATCTGGCTTGGATAGATTGTGCCAGCATGCAGATCAACTCAAACATCAAAGAAACCCCCAGCCAAGCAGTGCCGCCCGCAGCGTCTAAAGGTGGCGAGACTTCAACAAGGTCAGCGCCAATTAAATTAACGCCGGCAAGCTCGCGGATCACCTGTTGGGCTTGAAAGCTGTTCGGGCCGCCAATTTCAGGCGTGCCAGTGCCTGGCGCAAATGTTGGGTCAACAAAATCAATATCATAAGTGCAATAGGTCGGCTGTTTGCCCACGATTTCCCGCACTTCTGCCATCACATGGGCAATTCCTCTTTCGAATAATTCTTCAACCCGAATGATCCGAATGCCTTGCGCAAGACCCCATTCAACATCCTCTAGATTATACGCGGTGCCGCGAATTCCCACTTGCACAAATCGCGTTGGGTCAACCAAACCCTCTTCGATTGCGCGGCGAAATGGCGTGCCATGGGTAAATTTCTGGCCGCCAAAATAACTGTCGAACAGATCTGTGTGGCTATCAAATTGGATCAGCCCTACAGGCGCGGTTTTTGCCAGAGCACGCAAAATTGGCAGGGTGACCAGATGATCACCTCCGGCCGTCATGGGCACGATGTTCTGAACCGTCATGGCGCTTACAAAATCAGCCACTCGGTTCAGGCTGTCTTGAATATCAACCGGGTTGGGTGGCACATCTCCCATATCGGCGCAATTAACGCTGGCGAAAGGCGTAACCCCCGTGACGGGGTTCATAGCGCGGATCATGGTTGACAGGTCCCGCAACTGGCGCGGACCGTGGCGCGCTCCCGGCCTATTCGTTGTGCCCCCATCCCAAGGCACACCCAATATACCCAGATCCACATCTGAAAACCGAGCGTGATCCGGGCTCAATTCTGGCAATCGCATAAAGGTTGGCACCCCGGCAAACCGGGCCAGTTCCATGGCGGAAACGGGTTGAAAAAATGGATCTGGCTGCTGCGTCATGCTGCGCTCCTACTTATATTTTCAGCGATCATTGAAATCATTTCAAACATCACAGCGGTTGCCGTAAGCGCTGTAATATTATTCGGGCTGTCTTTGGTTGGCATCATGCAGACAACATCGCCGCCAATAATGTTTAACCCCCGGGCGGCGCGCAAAAGCCCCATCGCCTCATCAATGTCAAAGCCCTTTTCGCTGGCTTCAATATTTGACACCCCAGGCGCAATGGTCGGATCCAAGCAGTCTAGATCAAAGGTAATATAGACCGGTCGGTCCCCCAAGATATTGCGCGTTTGCGCCACAACATCTTGCAGGCCCCGCGCACGAAATTCGCGCATGGTCACGATATTATATCCATATTCATAAGAGGGTTGCAGCCAATCAAGCGTGCGCGGATGCCCGCGCAGCCCGATCTGCATCGATCGGCTTGGGTCCACTTTGCCCTGATCCGCCAAGTAAGCCCCCCAATGCGCGGCCGATTTCTGCGCGCCCAAGAAATGATCCACCTTAGTGAATACATCCGTATGCGCATCCAAATGCAAAAAGCTGACAGGCTGCCCGCCCGCCAACTCACTGCCGCCAAGCGCCTGCACAATGCCCCCAGTGATCGAATGATCGCCGCCAATTGAGACAGGCCGCGCGCCAGCTTTTGCAATATTTTGATAAAATGCTGTAATCCGCTCGATACAATCTTCGTTATCATTGGCCCGCGGAAAAGGCACATCGCCAATATCAGCGATTTTCGCCGCAGTCCAAGGATCAATTTCAAAAGCAGAATGCACGCGCCGCGCCACGGCCGAGACATTGCGCACCGCACGCGGGCCCAAATGCTGATCGCGTTCGGTGGTACCGTTTCCAGTGGAATGGGGCACACCCACCAAGGCAATATCTTGCCCCTCAGCAGGCAGGTTAGGACATCTAAACAACGTTGGAATTCCCCACCAATAGAGGTTTTCCATCATCGAATGATCGTGTTCTTCGGCCATTTCCCCGCCTTTTCCAAATTAAGCGTTGCGTTCAAATTTCTCAATCTCTTCCATTAGGATCGGAACCCCCATGCTCATTGAGTGAATACCCATTATAGAAGTCAATTGGATCACCTCAAGAATTTCTTCTTTGGTTGCCCCGGCTTCCAGAGCGTTTTGAATATGTCTGCGCGCGCCAGAAGGCCAAAGATGCGTGGTGGCGACATTAATCGCGATAAAAATCAACTCTTTGTATTTCTGAGGCAAGGGCCCATTTTGAGGCACGGCGCGAAAGGCGAGAAACCGTTCCAGATAATCAGGATCCAATTCGGCCAACGTATCCCAAAACGGGTTCCAATCCCCGGTCGCTTTTTGGGCCTGTGTTGCTGGATATTGATTTTCAGCCATAACTTAGCCTCCTCTATGTTTGAAACTATCGCGGCGGAAAGAATACAATGCAGCAGGGTCAACCTGCACGTCAATCACCGCAGGTTTTTCGCAAGCCAGCGCCGCTTCAAGCGCTTCAGCCGTTTCTGGCAAAGTTTCTGCACGATAGCCTTTCGCGCCGTAAAGCTCTGCCAGCTTGTCAAATGGCGGGCTGGAAATATCAGCACCAATATAGCGCCCGTTGAAGAAATCGCGCTGATAGGCTTTTTCTGCCCCCCAACAGCCATTATTCATCACGATTGTCACGGTGTTTATTCCGTAATCTACCGCAGTAGATAATTCAGAAGTGGTCATCCCAAACCCGCCATCGCCCATCAAAGAGATCACTGGCCGCTCGGGCATAGCCAGTTTTACCCCCAAACCTGCCGCAAACGAAAACCCAACAAGCCCGAAATCAAGCGGGGTGAATAAACTTTTGGGCTGCCAGTAATTCATCGCATCGGTGGCTTGCAAACATAATGTGCCCGCATCCATGGTAAAGGCGCTATTTTGCGGGCATATATCACGCAGGGTTTTATAAAGGCCAGAAGGCTGGATGGGGTTGCTTTCGATCAAAGCCTCTGCATCACGGCGGGCAAGGAACCCCGCGCGCTCGACTTTCAAAGCGTCGCTCCAAGCTTGCGCTTCGGCGCGTTGGCTTAACCGATCGGCAGCGACCAAAAGCTGCATGGCAACCGTGGGGGCATCGCCCCAAATCCCCATCTCAACAGGAAAATAGCGCCCAATTGCGGTTGGTTCCTGTTCGACGTGAATAATTTTCGCAGCCTTATTTATATTGTCATAACTATAGAACGTGGCATTAAAGCCTATGCGGGTTCCAAGAGCCAAAATAACATCCGCTTCTTTGACCAATCGCGACGCAACCGGATTGCCCCGCGGCCCCATTTGGCCTGCATTCAACGGATGTCCAAACGGCACTGCATCCCCATGCCCTGGCGAAGAAACAACGGGTATGTTATACGCCTCTGCCAGCGCCATTGCATGCGCACCAGCCGCGGTATTTTTTATACCACCGCCCACCATAATAACCGGGCGCGCTGCATTTTTTAACAGCCCAACGGCTTGATTAATGCTGCTTTCAGGCGCGGCTTGCAACGAAACCGGCCGATAGTCTGACGGGTCTTGCATCGCCGCAAATTTAGCCTGGCCTGACAAGACGTTACGCGGCAAATTCAACTGCACAGGCCCTTTTCGGGGAGCATTGGCCACGCGAAACGCCTCCCGCATCATTTCTGGAACGCGTTCGCTGCTGGTTGCGGTCCAGGTTTTTTTGGTGATCGGAGTAAATAGCGCCTGTTGATCCACCTCTTGAAAGGCATCTCGATAGAGATGTTCGGACGACAAAGCCCCCCAATCGACACCAGCGGCGTGTAAGCGGCTTTCGCCTGCGCCAACCCGGTCACCAAATTGGTTGTTCCCGGACCATTTTGTCCCGCCAGAACAACACCGGTTTTTCCGCTGGCGCGGGCATAGCCATCGGCCATATGGGTGCCAGTACGCTCATCATGCACACCAATCAATTTGATATCTTGCGCATCATAAAGCGCGTCAAACATTTCCATTGTTGCAGAGCCGATCAGCCCGAAAACGAAATCGGTTTTTTCCGCTTTTAACGCCTCAACTGCGGCTTGCCCGCCAGATAAAAGTGCCATGTCAATTCCTTTCTAACGTGGAGGCAGTTTGCTTCGCAAAAAAGCCAAAAGCGGATCTGCAAAAGCCTTTGGATCTTCAAGCAAGCCCAAATGCTGCAATTTGGGCAGAACATTCAGCTCAGAGCCCCTGATTTCCTGAGCAATCGCCTGACTCATCGCAGGCGTTGAACCACTGTCATTCTGGCAGGTCATGATAAGACTGGGCTGCTTTAAGGGTGGCGTTGGGCGGATCAGTTCGGTTACACCATCGGCTAAAATCTGGCGATGGATGGCATAATTTTTTGGATCATTTGCCACCACAATATCGCGTAGAGCTGCCACATTCTGTGAAGAATGAACACGAAAATCCGGGGTAAACCATCGGGCAAGCGTTGTATCGATATTGGCAGATGGTCCCTCAGCTGAACTGGCGCGGGCCCGCTCTTCCACCAAACGCTGCTGCTTTTCCCCCCGCTCATGCGGTGCGTTTAATATTCCCAGCGCAGAGACGCGGCTTGGATGATCAATCGCCACGCGCCGATTGATCATCCCACCAAGTGAAAACCCAACCAAAGCGGCGCGATCGATAGACAGATCATCCATCAAATCGATCACTTGCTGCCCCAAGCGCTTTAAGTCAACGCGCCCAGAGGGCAGATCCGTTTCACCATGGCCTAAAAGATCATAGCTCAGAATTTGAAACTCCTGCGCCAAGATTGGTGCAATGCCACCCCACGTGCTGGCACGCGTTAAACCCAGCCCATGAATGAGCACAACCCAAGCTGCGCCCTGACAACCTGTTATCTCATAGGCTGTGCCGTCTTTGGTTCTTGCCATTTAAACGCCTGCCGGGTTATCTAAATCGCGGCCCAGATCTTTTAAATCTTCATATCGATCACCAATGCGATGGTTGGGATGCCCACCAATCGAGGCTCCCAAAGCAATAAGAATCTCATCATCAGCCGGTGCGTCAACCACGCTGGTTTGGATCGTTTGATAATGCGACCTACGGCCTGCGTCATGCTTGTCCATCAAAGGAATAGTTATCGCGCAATTCGCCGCGCCGCGCGTGTTTGAAAAGGCCAGATAGCTTTTGGCACCGATCGCTTCGCGAAATTGATTTCCAAAATGGAGCGTATGCGTCATAGCTTGGGCATGTTCAATTTCTCCGCCCATGCCAACCACGCTTGCTTTGCCGCAGCCCTCAAGCAAACCGCCCGTTTCATCGAGCAGCATTTCCGTCAATAATTTGCCAATAACCGGCCCATACGCTTGGATTTCAGGGCGCATATTTTCAACATGCCCACGGGCAAACCAAGGGTTTTTTATGATGGCCATAGACGCCATCAATTGGGTGGGGGTTTCCACAGTTTTCCACCCCTCGATAAAGGTTTTTTGTTTCCAAAGCAGCGTTCGGCGGATTTCAATCGACATGGGCAAATTCCTTTACTTCAGTAAATGCGGGCAGTACCTGGTCAATAAACAAACGCAGCGATCGTTTCTGGCGCTCCATATCCAGCCCCAGAGAGGCATAATAAATAAACGCATCAACGCCAATAGATTGATACTGCTTAAGTTTTTCTACAACAACCTCCGGAGATCCGAACATTAAGTTTTCTTCCAGCATCGCAGGCTCGACGCGGGCATTACCCTCTAATGTTTCCAGCGGAACCATATCGGGATATCCGTTCACAACGTCACCTGCTTGCATCATTAAATTGCCAAAGCGGGCCAAAACCTGCCGCACAGCATCTAGCGCCGCTTGCCGATCGCTTTCTGTTTCATAAATAACAGCGTGGCGCATCATGGCAAATTTACCCGAATATCCAGGGTTCAAACGGGTTATACTATCTTCAAGCTGGCCGCGGTATTTTTCAGCCTCGGAAAATGGCATTGTCAAAGGCCAGCTCATAATATTGCAATTGTTTTCTACCGCATGATCAAAGGTTGTTGGAGAGCGCGCAGCCACCCAGATAGGCACCCTGTCTTGCACAGGTTTCGGGCAGGATGTGGCGGTTGGAAATTGCCAAAACTCTCCATTATGTTGCACATCACCGGCCCAAAGCTTCGGAATTAAAGGCAACATTTCTTGCAGATATTTCCACCCGTCTTTTTGGCTTAATCCAGGGCGTAGCCTATCGAACTCGCGTTGATAAGCCCCCGAGCCCAGCCCCAGATCCATCCGCCCATCGCTCAGCAAATCCACCAAAGCCGCCTCGCCCGCCAATTTGATCGGGTGCCAATAAGAGGCATTGGCCACGCCGCATCCCAGACGGATATTTTTGGTGTGATCTGCCCACCAGGTCATCATATGAAACGGGTTTGGCGCTATCGTCATTTCCAACGCGTGGTGTTCGGCGGCCCAAGCAATCTCAAAACCAGCTTGATCTGCCATTTGTACCATTTCAAGCGTGTGATCGCGCACCTCTTTCATATCCACAGAGGGTTCGCTTCGTTCTAAATTTATAGCAATATGAAATTTCATTTTCGTCCCTTTCAAATTAACGAGATACGAACTGGCTGCCCAACGGCTCTGAAGACATGTTCATCCATACAGTTTTCGGGCGCGTATAATCATAAACGGCTTGAAAGCCGCTTTCGCGGCCATAGCCTGAGTTTTTCATTCCACCGAACTCAGCAATGGGAGAGACCGCCCGATAAGTATTCACCCAAACAATGCCCGCCCGTACAGATTTTGACATCCGCAGCGCCCGCGCGCTGTCTTTGGTAAAAATCCCTGCGGCAAGGCCATGCACCGTATCATTGGCCAAAGCCAAGGCCTCGCTTTCGGTTTTAAACCGCAGCACGCTTAAAACCGGCCCGAATAATTCCGTATCAACTATGTGAAGATTTGGCGCGGGGCAGTCGATGATCGTTGGCTCATAATACAGTTCCGAACCGGCATTTGCCCGTTTTCCACCGCTTAGGATCTGAGCGCCTTCCTCAACAGCGCGCGCGACCTCGCGTTCGATGTTTTCGATCTGCCCATAGGTACATAAAGGCCCCATCTCGGTTTCGCCAGCCATTGGATCGCCAATCGTAACGGCCTGTGCAATCTTCACCATCCGCTTTAAAAATTCATCCGCGATATCTTCATGCACAAGCAAACGCGAACCCGCCACACAGCTTTGCCCAGACGCCCCAAATATGCCCGCGACTGATCCGTTTACTGCGCTTTCAATATCCGCATCCTCAAACACGATAAACGGAGATTTCCCCCCCAGTTCCAAACTGAGTTCGGCGAAATTTTCCGTCGTATTTTGAATCACATGACGGGCAGAACCCGGCCCCCCTGTGAAGGAAACACGCGCCACCATCGGATGCGAGGTAAGCACCTTCCCACAAGGATCACCATGCCCCGTCACGATGTTGACTACCCCATCGGGAATGCCTGCTTGCGCGATCAACTTTCCAAACTCTAACAGCGCCGCAGGTGCATGTTCCGAGGCTTTCATAACAATGGTGTTTCCCGCGGCAAGCGCGGGTCCGATTTTTACCGCTGCCAAAAACAACTGGCTGTTCCATGGCACAACTGCGGCAATCACCCCCAAGGGCTCACGATTGGTAAAAACAAACATATCCGGTTTATCAATCGGAAGCGTTTCACCATGGATTTTATCAGCCGCTCCAGCGAAAAAATGATAAAATTCGCTGATATATTTTGCCTGCCACCGCGTTTCTGCAAATAATTTTCCAGTATCGCGCGTTTCGATTTCTCCCAGCGCCTCAGACTGCGCGGCAAGTAAATCTGCCAAGCGGCGCAAACAATGGCCGCGTTGCGTGGCGCTCATCTTCCCCCATGGCCCCGTAAGAAAAGCCCTATGCGCGGCGCGCACAGCGCAATCCACATCTTCGGCCGTGGCCTCTGGAATTTCCGCCCATTTTTCACCTGTCGCAGGGTTAATACTGGTGAATGTTCCGCCATCACCGGCCTCGACCCATTCGCCATCAATCAACATCTTATAAGGTTTCATTCTGCTCTCCTTTGCACCCCAAGAGACCTGTAGTTTTGATAGGGCGCGGCGCCATAAACACCGGGGGCCGCTATACGGCCCTCTCTCGGTTGAATTAAACATAGACCTTGGACCCAAAGCGCTTTGATCCATATCGCAGCCTGATCGAGGCCAGAAAAAAGCTTGGTAAATAGCGTCAAGCGCCTTGCCAATCGCACCGATCTGCAGAATCCGAAGGCATCTAAAAAAATATCCGAAACGGGCAATATATGAGGGGCGGACCAGCCGCATCGCGCGCGCGCACCCAGTTTCAAACAAAGCTGCATCCAAGCCCCTGAACGCCGCATAGACGCTCTCCTTACTGAAATATTAGAAGTGTCACGGCAGATGATGACACAAAGTTTAAATTCTTAAAAATGAATTATTTTGCTTATTAAGTGCAAATATTTTAATTACATGCGTTTACAATCCAAGAAGCTTATCATCGCTTCACAGACCAAAACACATAGCGACCCGTTTCCGGACAGGAACGCCCGTAACTTTTGAAGAGAGCACTCCCTCGATAAAGGCATTCTAAATTCAGCGTGGCCTAATCAGTGCAATGCATAGGTTTCGCAGGTCAAATTGCCGACCGCATGTATAAAAAACCTCTATCTTTCTTACTCAGTGCAGCAGGCTTTTGATCGAGCTCTTACATCCGTCCAAACTGATAACCCCGATGAAATGAATGGGGATAAGCGCAGCAAGACAGGCTTAAAAACCGCCACCATATACAGATGGAGAGCATTCGCTAGCGCGTTTAAAGCGCGCAAATAAATGCAAGTAGTATAAATATTTGTGATGCCCGGTTACACATTATCGCGACACAGCGCTTGGCTTAAGCAATGTACCCCGCCCCCGCCCAGCGTAAACATCGACATATCCGGATCATAAACCTCAAACCCCAGGGCGCGTATCTTTGCGTTCAGTTCATTGGCACCTTGCATCGATAAAACTTTATGATTTCCCAGAGCAACCAGATTCACACCCAGATTCTTTGCCTCGCGATATGGCACGTCCACAAAGCTAAAGCCCCAAGCCTTTAATTGATCGACAACCCAAGGCTCCAACGCATCAAGGCAAGACACAAGTAGTTTCTCATCAAGCGGCACAACAAGCCCATCCATATGCACGAATTCCCGATTAATCGGCACCGTTAATGCTTCCCAACCCTCGCGCCGCACCATTTGTGCAATTTGTTCTGCGCCTTCTTTTTCTGAACGCTCTCCACAAAAGCCAATCAAAACCTTTCCCGGTTCAAGAATGACAAAATCTCCGCCCTCAAAATGACCCGCAGTTGCAAAATTCCAAATCGGGATATTATTTTCTTGATAAAACTGAATTGCGGTAACGTAATCGGCCCGCCGCACCTTAAGCTGCATATGACAAATGAGTGCGCCCCAGGGCGTCATGGCCGAAGAGTCCCGGGCGAAAAAATTTCGATGCAATGTCTCGTCTGGCCGTAAATAATGACAACACACGCCGTTTTCTTCATAGATTGCCACCATCTGTTCATGCTGGGCCATTGCCGTTTGAAGATCAAATCTTGCGCCCGTTTTATGGGCATTGGCAAGCGTGCGGCCAATCAAGGGGCCGGCCTCTACCCAACGATAATATTCTGGCTTGCCTAAAAGAACATGTTTTAAAGGTGCATAATCGTTGTTAATTCCCCAGTTAAACCTCGCCATAGGCCCGCACTCCCTACCCAGTTTTTTTCAGCTTAGCCTAAAAGATCTTTTGATTTAAATTTTTTACGATCTTTTCAGCCTGCATGTCGTGTAATCGCATAGAAAGCTTCGCAGATTTTTAAGCTATTGCAAACGGTGCATAGGTGATCAGCGAAGTTTTCTGGACTGTTTTTAAATCGCTTCGCGACTGCGTTATTCAGCGACAGCGCGCCGCCCCAACTGCTGGGGCGATGCCCTATCGCGTTTGGCAAGATCCAGCGCGTTCAAAAGTTCTACTTGGGACCGCGGCGATACGATCCCTGAGCAATCCGATCGATCACCATAGCGCAAAACAAAATTGCCAAGCCACCAAGCAGCCCCTGCCCTTTTGCCGCATATTGCAACGCTTCAAGGATCAGCGCGCCCAGCCCTTCGGCGCCGATAAGCGATGCAATCACCACCATCGACAGGCTCATCAATATGGTTTGATTGATCCCCGTCATGATCGATGGCATCGCCAATGGCAATTCCACATTTCGCAGCAATTGCCACCGCGAACACCCAAATGCCACGGCTGCCTCTTTGGTGGTTTCGGGTACACCGCGCATCCCCAAAGCCGTCAGACGGATCACCGGCGGCATCGCAAAGATGATTGTTGCCAAAACGCCTGGGGGCTTTCCAGTGCCAAAAAACGCAATAATCGGGATTAAATAAACAAAGGCGGGCATGGTTTGCATGAAATCAAGAACAGGTTCAGCAAATCGGTAGGCCCGGGAGCTTTTCCCAAACCAAATGCCAAGAGGAATTCCAAACAAAACGCATAAAAACGCTCCTGTTCCGATCAAAGCCACTGTAATCATCGACATTTCCCACAGCCCCATAAAGGCCAGATAAGCCAAAGCTGCAGCGGTAAAAATTGCCACGCGCAGTCCAGCCAAACGCAGGGCAATCACCACAATGACCACCATAACAACGGGCCAAGGCGTATCAATCAAAAGCACTTCAATACCGGTTAAAGTCCATCGTATTGCTGCCGTAATCCCATCGAAAATACCGCTGAAACGGATCGCCAAAGCATCAAAACCATTATCCCCATGCAGCGCTAAAGCCGAGAAATACTCTTTACCGACTGGAAACTCACTGATCGGTATTGAGCCGCCAAGCACCCCACCTGTCAGCCCAGAAAGAACCTCATCCGCTTTTGCCACCGTGAAACGCAGCAAGGTAAGGGGCCAAATACAAAGCAGCAACAGGCCGCCCCAAAACGCGCTTTGCCAATTCACGCCGGTTTGCACTTTAGGATTTGAACGCCAAGCCAAATATTGCCGTTCATAGGCGATATTGGCGTAGAACCCTTCAAGCAACTTAATCAGCCCAAACAGAACCAGCCCACTGAGTAATATCCCTGAGGCTTGCGCCGCAGCAGCCTCGGCCGCAAGCAGTGCATTATCTGCAGCGGCCTGTAAGTTTGCCGCAATTTTTAACTTTGCAGCCGCAGCATCCGTATCGCCAGCGGCCTGCAGCGCTTTTGCTTGATCCTGCCGTTTTGCGATATTGGTTAAAAGGCGCTCATAGCGCTCTATTTTATCGCCTCCCAATTCGCCCCATAACCCGCGGCCAATCTGCACTAAAGCAAAGAGCTCTAAAACGATAAATACCCAGAAAAACCCCCAGACCCCTCGCAAGGCTCCCCATAAAGGGCCAAACACCGCTGCCATCGTGTTCCATGAGAAAACAACCCCTTCGGCGCGTTGAATTTTGGCAAAAGCAGTTTGGTAATACGCATTATTTTCAACGATAAAATCTTTTGCCAGATCATCAAGACCGGTCTCTTGTGCTGCGCCCTTGGTCATGCTTTGCCTCCCTGAATGCCCTTCAGAAGGGTGGTTTTATCGATAACACCAATATCGTTTCCGTCGTCATCTTGAATAACGATTGGATGCTCTGTTGTTGTAGAAATATCGATCAGTCGATCCAAATCGCAGCCGTGATGGGCTTTGGGAGACTGAGACAAATCATCGTTCGACGCCGCTTTAAACTGGGCAATTGGCACCATAATAGAATGCGCATAGACAAGCTTTAACTTCGAAATCCCTTCCACGAAATCGCGGACGTAATCATCCGCAGGTTGGGTGACGATTTCCTCAGGCGTTCCAATTTGTACGATCCGGCCATCTTTCATAATCGCAATGCGATGGCCAATGCGAATTGCCTCATCCAAATCATGGGTTATAAAAACCGTTGTTTTCTGTAAATTCCTAGATAGATCCATAAATTGATCTTGTAATTGCCGGCGGATCAACGGGTCCAGCGCCGAAAACGGCTCATCCATCAACAAAACTTCAGGGTCAGAGGCCAAGGCCCGGGCCAGACCAACGCGCTGCTGCATGCCGCCAGAAAGCTCAGAAGGGAAACGATCTTCATATCCATTAAGGTTGACCAGGTTCAAACATTGTTGGGATATGTCCCATCTACGCGCCTTTGACTCACCACGAATTTGCAAGGGAAAGGCAACATTGTCGCGCACCGTACGATGCGGCAAAAGCGCCATATGCTGAAACACCATACCGATCTCCCGCGCGCGCATGGCACGCAAATCAACATCGGACAAGGCCCGCATATCTTTTCCAAGCACCTCGATGAAACCGGCGGTTGGTTCGATCAAGCGATTGAGATGGCGCACCATGGTCGACTTGCCGGATCCTGACAGCCCCATCACGCAGAACACCTCGCCTTTGCGCACCGAAAATGAACAATCCGCGATACCCACAACACATTTAAATTCTTTTAGAACCTGATCTTTGGAAAGATTACGCGCCTCGATGGCTTCCATAGCTGCTTGGGCGTTTTCACCAAAAATTTTCCACACATGTTCCAATTTTATTACATCTTCGGACACAAGCTTCCCCCGGCCATATAAAAGCCAGCAATGCATTCGACGGCACTGCTGGCTTATTTCACTTCACGCTATTTTTAGTTTAACCAGCTATCGACCAGATCAGAATTTTCGGCAACCCAGTTTTTAGCAAACTCGGCAGGATCCTGCTTTTCAACCACGAGCGCGTAGGTCATGGCAGAAACGATATCTGTGTTCAGCGCAGCTTGTGATAGCATTTTTGCAGCACCCGGATTTGTATCGGCCAGAGCTGACGCAAAGTGAATGTGCAAATACGCCGTATCCCACGCGGTGGGGGCTTCTGAAACTTCCAACCAATCAGCGCCATCAGTTGGCTGTTTCACGCTCCATTTTGAGGCGTCATAGGCGGGCTCTTTCAAGATCACAAGATCATGCAATGCAAACATGTGATGTGGCGTGTAGCAGAAAAAGACGATGTTTTTATCTTGCGCAACGGCGGCATCAACCTCTGCCAGAGCAAGCGATTCATCCATCTCTTTCAGGTTCATTGTTTCGGCATAGCCATAGGATTTAGCGCGAATTTTTTCAACATTTGTTGATGCCCAACCAGACGCGCCGATCCAGATTTCGCCTTTTCCATCGCCATCAGTGTCAAAGTTTTTAGCCATATCGGGATTGGTGAGTTCTGCCAGCTCGCTGATACCCGTCCGTGCCGCTGTGCCCGCTGTCACACACATCGCCTGATCGCCAGCCACACCATTTGGGTTCACAGATACAGTTTTCTTTTCTTTCACAAATTTATTGTGCAAGTTGGTTTGGTTTGGCAACCAAACTTCGGGATGCACATGCATCGAACCTGTGTCCATGGCTTCAAAAACCACTGGGTTTGAGCCATTTTGAAGCTCAACTTCCAAGCCAAAATTATCTTCCATAACCACTTTGAGAACATGCGCCGTAACGCGAACAGAGGGCCAATTAGGAACGCCGATCACAACGTCCGCCGCGAAGGCTGCCGGCGCTGCAAAGCCAGACAAAAGTGCAGAAGCCAATGTGGCTTTCAATAACGTCTTCATTATTATACTCCTTGATTTTTTTAGTTGTCTTCCGCTGATCAGCCTAACAAGTAATCAGTGAATTGGAATAGAAAATAAGACAATTTTTTAAATTGTTTTTAGCGTTGCGATGCAGTATTTTGATTGGAAAATGCACCGCATATCAGGCCATTATTTTAAGCTAGAAAACCGATCTCGAACGGAAAAGCTACGTAACAAAAATGCGGTTTCTTTTGACACTTATTGCATCATATACGCTCTGAATTTTGTATGTGTTTGAAATAGGCTTATGCCGTAAAGAGGCATAATTCATTTAACTTTAATTTAAATTTTGTAAATTAGTGACACTTAAACTCCCCTACGAATTCTCCAAATAACAGCGTTGCATTGTGTAAGGAACTTAAGCCAAGCGCCCTTTTACGAATGCCGGGCCATGCCTATGCCCTTGCACCTTTCTGTTAGTCACCCGCTGACAGACAACAAAGAAATGTCCTAACATACTAAAATGACAGTTATTATTTTTAACTTAAACCCAATCAAAATGAAGATACATCACCTATTTTTCGATCTCAGCGCTGGAACATCAGCTGGGCAAAATCACTCTGACGCGTGAAGCCGTCTATGGCTTTGCTGCTTCAAAATTTGCCCTTTTCAATTTAAGAAACGTTTTTAACAGGCGGCTATCAAGCGCGGGTGGGTGCTTTATCAAAAGCCATGCGCGGCTATGCAACCCTCAACCCAATGACGAAGCTGCAAATCATATCAAACCGTATGACCAAAGGTTGCCCTAAAATCTTTTCGCGTAGCTTAATCTGCGCCCAGCGCTAAGACTAAAAAGTGTGTTGGCCGCCAAACAGATTTTACAGATGGCTTGTTTAGGGGTTCATCATGCGTTTTCGGCGCTGCTTGATCCGCTCATCCGCGCCTTGTGTTCCATCGTGAAAAGACCCGAACAATTTATCCCACGGCATTTCCAAAGACCCGTAATTGCATTCAAAATACCGATGATGCATTTGGTGATGAAAGGTACCAAGTTTTAGCCGGTCTTGGTTTTTCACAATCAAACCTTCAAACCCTGTATGCGTGGTGGCAGCGGTCAATGTATAATATTGCAGGTGATACAAGATATGCACTGGATGAGCGGCAACCACCCAATGGATCAACACGGTGCCCAGGTAAATGACATGCTCAACCGGATGCATAGACAGCCCAGACCATGGGCCAACGTTAATATTTCGATGATGCAAAGCATGCACATATTTGTACATGAATGGGACATGAAGTAGCCGATGGATCCAATAAAAGTAAAAACTTTCCCAGATTGGGATCAGCAGAAACAGGGCAACAAACCAAACCGGATGGGCCGCCCAGGTCAGCATGGGCGCGTAGCCGTTTGCCAAAGCCCAAAACATTAACGCTTCATACCCTGTCCAAATGGTCACGCCGCTGGCCAAGGTCCAAAACATATTATCGCGAATTTGCCCACCAAGCGTGAATTGCTTGCCGTTTTTCATCAATGGGCGGGGATCATATTTGAGGGTTTGGCCCTGTTTGGTAAAGGTATAAAAATAAAGATGCAGCCCGCCTGCAACACCTGTCATTAAAACCAAATTGCGCAAATACATTTCAGCAATCCAGCCAAAAGCAAATTCCTTTACCTCAGTAAGCGGGGGCTGAAACCAATAAAAAGACACAAAGGCCAGCACGATAATAATCAGCTTTTCAGAAATTAAAAACCACGAATTCCAAATCCATGATAGCATCTCTGATGGCTTTAAAGGCCACCTAAAAAACGGAGAGACTTTAATCGGAACCTCTGGAATATGGTTCCAGCCTTTGATTGGAGCGTCATCCATAAACTCACCTTACAGCCTTGCGCGGTGAAACCTAACGTAAATTAGCTTAAAAAAACAAATGTTTTTAGCAGCCCTATCCATGCAACCAAGAGCGGCACCGCCTGTGCCCCTACCACAGAAGCGCTAAGATGTGCAGCCATAATCCGATGCTGCAATTTCAGCCAAGCCAACCCTATATATCTTTTCCTAACAAAAATATATCATTCGACTGGTCATTATAAATGGATAACATGAACGCATGTGACATTCGGAAATAAGCTTAAAATAGCTTGAGATCTTTCAGCTCACAGCCAAAATGGCCTCAAGACAAACAATAGCGCTAGAAAGCGGTCAATCCGTCAGCACGGTGTTATGTCACTTGCGATGTCAAGAAAATTAGCTGGGCTCTACCTTATTAAATCGGAGTAAACAGCCTATATCACCCTCCAAAACTGACAGATTTGTATCAATTTACGCGGTTTTAAGATAAGCTGGCAAATATGAGCCGGTTCACGCGCTGTTGCATCGCGAATAATCCAGCAAATTTCGATCTCGATGTAAATACGGCCTATGCCTTGTTGACGAACACAACGAGGCTTAACGCCGCGACCTTTACGCTGACCAGCCGTGTTGCGATCTTCCTAACTATTTTAATATCACCGCCGACGCGGAAGGTGCATCTACCAAAAAGCCTTTTTTAAAGCCTCATATCGTCCCCATGAAAACAACTATGCGTTTTGAAGAAGATGCAGTTGATATTTTCTATGAATGCATTGCCCATAATATTCAATTTCTCGTATCATTGCGCGCAGGCAGGGGCAGCCGCCTCGGCAACATTGGCGGATTTTTTTGCGCAATCATCGGCTGAAACGCTGACCACTCTGCGGAGATACCATCTTAACCAGCGTAGGGTTTGGCAATTGAAAAGCCGCCAATATCAAACCCGAACCGCGCATTCCGTGGCAGGCAACCGGCTTTATTTTGTGTAATCTGCTTAGTATCTATATCAATGCGGGGCGCCGAATCTCTTGCGCGATGGCATTAACAAAAATGCTTGCGAGACGCCGCCAGATTGCAGCCCCGCGCGTATCCCGCGCTTTGAACGCAAACCGGATACTATTTCAAGCCATCAAACCAAAATTCATCGCTTTACCGAAGCAGCGCGCCGGGGTTCATAATATTGTTGGGATCAAGTGCCAATTTTATGGCCTTGAGCGCGCGCTGCTTTACCGGACTAACATAAGCTTCAAGGTCTTGCGTTTTCAAGCGGCCAATCCCATGCTCAGCGCTAATCGAGCCACCAAATTGCACCGTGGCATCATTTATCACCATGCGAATGCGCTCAGCCGCGTCTGGTTCTGCCTTTAGAAATGCGGCCTTCGTAACGCCTTGAGGTGGTAAAATATTGTGATGTATATTCCCGTCACCGATATGCCCATATGTGTTAACCCTCAGATCCGGATTAATCGCTTTTACAGCAGCGCATGTTGCGTGAATGAACGCTTCAACTTTGCTGATGGGAACTGATGTATCACTGCTTACAAACGCACCTGACAACCGGTTTGCCTCGGGTGTATTTTCACGCAACCGCCACAGGGTGGCGCGCTGCGCATCGGATTGTGCAATCACCGCGTCTTGCACCAAACCCGTCTTCAAACACGCGGCCATCGCGTCCAAAGCTTGATCTGTAATACCCTTGGTGCCGCCTGCCTCGATCAGCACATACCAGCTGTGATCTTGTTCAAAGGGTTTTTTGAGGTCTGAAAAACAACTGGCCACCAATTCTAAGCCGAAATCGCTCATCAGTTCGAGCGCAGAAATACTCTCTCGCAAATCGAGGCGTAACTTTTTATAGAGCGCGAGGGCAGCGGCGGGAGATGCGACCGCGCAGAGCATGGTCACCGTTTCAGGATCGAGCGGTATGAGCTTGAATGTGGCCGCTGTTATCACGCCCAATGTCCCCTCACTTCCAATCAAAAGATGTTTAAGATCATACCCTGTATTGTCTTTATGCAAAGGGCTGAGATCGCTTAGAATCGAGCCGCCGGGCAACACGGCTTCTATCTCCAAACATAAATCTCGCGTGTTGCCATAGCGCACAACCTGTATGCCCCCTGCATTGGTAGCCAAATTCCCCCCGATACTACAGCTGCCCTTAGAAGCCATGCTCAGTGGAAATTGTAGCCCTTTCTCATCAACCGCCGCGGCAGCGCTTGCACTGACATTTGGCGTGCAAGCCCACGCGGAATTGAACGGACCCGTAAATTACATCATTCCCTTCGGACCCGGCGGGAAGTCGGATATTTCCGCACGATTGAAGCAGCCTTTCTTTGCCGAAAAATTCGGCCAAGAAATGGTGGTTTCCTACCAACCCGGCGGTGGCGGTGCCGTTGGCTGGGCCTCTCTAAACGGTTTGAACGGCGCTTGCCAGACCATTATGGGCGTGAACCTACCCCATATCATCATCAAACCTGCGCAAAAAGACGTAGGCTTTACAACCGAGTCGCTGAACGCGTTCTACATGTTCCACTTCACTCCAGATGCCATCGTTTTTCCGGCCAATAGCCCCTATCAAACACTGGCAGATTTGGTAAATGATGCGAAGGCCAACCCCGGACAGGTCGCCATGTCAGGATCGGGAAAAGCCAGCGCCAACCACCTGGCCCAAATCAAATTTGACAAGATGACCGGCGCGCTCACCACATATGTGCCGTTCAAAGGCACCTGTGCCTCAGTAACGGCGCTTTTGGGTAATCAGGTCAAAGCACAATGGGGCTATACAACCGTAGGCGCCAAACAAGGCGATGCGGTGCGTATGTTGGCCGTTGCTATGGAAAAGCGTCATCCGCTTTTCCCGGATGTTCCAACCTTTAAAGAGCTGGGATAGGATATGGTAGGCGGCGCCTATCGTGGCATCGCGCTGCCCAATACCGCCAGCGCAGAAACCACCGCCATGTGGTCTGATATGATTGGCGAGATCAATGCCGACCCTGCGTTTCGCCAGAAAATGCTCGATGGTGGCTTTGCGATGTTGGATATAAGCCCGGCGGATATGCCGGCCTTTATGGCTGACCGCGTTGCGGAATACCTGAAAGACGCCCGCGAAGCTGGTCTGATCAAGTAAAATAAACTGGTTAACCCCGCACAGTTGTAACGATGGAATTCAGTCACTTTTTATCTGCCTTAACGCCTTTGAATTTTGCATTGGCTTTATTTGGCGTTGTGGCCGGCACTGTTATTGGATCTATCCCGGGGTTAACCGCCACCATGGCGCTGGCTATTTTGGTACCCATCACCTTTAGCATAGAGCCCGCCTCCGCGCTTATTCTTCTTGGGGCCATTTACACCGGGGCAATTTACGGCGGCGCCTATGCCGCCATTTTATTGAATACACCCGGCACCCCATCGGCCATTGCCACAACCTTTGACGGGTATCCCATGGCAAAACGCGGCGATGGAGATCTTGCGGTCGCCCTTGCCTGTTTTGCATCGGTTTTTGGCGGCCAGGTTGGCGCGATCGCGTTGCTATTCCTGGCGCCGCCCCTGTCGCAGGTTGCGCTGGTTTTTGGGCCTATTGAGTATTTTTGGTTGTCGGTTTTTGGACTGTCTTTAATCGCATCACTCTCCAGCGGCAATTTGATGAAAGGTCTGGTGGGCGGGGCTTTTGGGATGATTTTATCAACGGTTGGCGTGGCTGAAATTTCCGCTGATATCCGACTGACATTTGGCAGCCAAACCTTGATTGGCGGCTTTGGCGTTGTGGGCGCGTTGATTGGTCTGTACTGCGTACCGGTCTTAATCGATGTTATCGCGGTTCCTGACAGACATTTAAAAGTAGAAGAAGGCGTGAAAACGGTTCGCATCGGAGAGGCATTTGCGCTCACGATGCGTTCGAAATTCAATCTGATCCGATCTTCAATTATCGGTACTTTAGTGGGTATTTTGCCTGGCGCCGGTGGCTCAGTTGCTGGGTTGGTGGCCTATTCAGAGGCCAAACGTACCGCCAAGCACGACCAGAAATTTGGGGAGGGCGAGCCGAATGGCATTATGGCAACCGAATCCGCAAATAGCGCTACTGTTGGTGGGGGATTCATCCCGACGCTGGTTTTGGGCATTCCGGGCACACCGCCCGATGCCATCGTTTTAGGAGCGCGGTTGGTGCAAGGCGTACGCACCGGCCCAGCGATGTTTACACAAAGCGGCTCAATCGTCTTCACATTCATCTATGGATTGATAATCGCAACGGTTTTGATGTTGCCGGCCGGCCTTCTAATCGGACGTTATGCGTATAAATCGATTGTCACTGTAGCGAAAGCTGTGTTGGTGCCAACGGTTGGATTTATGACCATCATTGACACTTTTGCTATCCGCAACAGCCTCTCAGACGTGATCATTATGTTGTGCCTTGGGATTTTTGGATGGGTTGTTGCCCGGTTTGGATTTGCTGCCTCACCGATCGTTTTGGGGTTGATGTTGGGCCCGATCGCCGAGTAGGGCTTTGTTCAAGGCTGGACCATAGGCGCGGCGACAAATAACTCATTCGGGATGTTTTATGGCAGACCGATTTCGCAGGGCATTTTGCTGTTCACCCTCATAACGTTGATTTTACCGCCGGTGGTTAAATGGCAAAAATCACGCAGATACGAAGAGGCCGACCAATGACACCCCCTTCTGCAATGAAAAGCGGCGGACAGATCGGATCTCTGCTTGCCTCGTTGTTTTTCATCTGTGCGGGGCTGATAACGCTTTATGACACAACCAGCTATACTGATCGCGACAGCCAAGTTTTTCCGCAAACCGTGGCCATTATACTGGTCGTCACAGCGACAGTTTAATTCATCGCCAGAGTTTTACAACCATCCGATGAAGGCGGCTTTGGAACCGGCATTTGGTGGCTCCGGGTCTTGCTAATAATGACGATGTTTCTGATGTGTCTCCTGATCCCTAAGATCGGATTTCTCCCCGCAGGTGTAGTGGCTTTCAGTGGTGGGCTGATTGCGGCAATGCATGAGGGCTGGAGAGCAAAAACGCTCATTTTATATCCGGTATCCGGCGCAGTGGTGATCACCGCCTTTTACGTTTTATTCAAATTCGTTTTATACGTGCCATTGCCTTAAAAATCTCCCCTTCCCATATAATCCACAATGTAAGTCCAGATCCAACGCCTCAAGATATGTAATCTTTTAATGGTTCTGTAGGTATAATGGCACAAAGCAGATCCCAGAACGGTCTTAAGTTTCACACCGATTTTCAACCCGTATTTACGCAGAATACATGGTCAATCAAAAGGGTTTTTTAACAGCAAATCGTCCAGCCTAAACCGTTTTGAGGCGCCGCAAAATGTAAAATGAAACCTTTATACTCGGAGTTATTGAACCCCGGATTTATTCGGGTTGACATACGACCTTAGAAGAATTCATTTTTTACAAGATCCGTCCTCGTTTTCTTTCTTCTTCTGATCAACTTGAGCTTAAGGCATGTGTTCGCAGTCAGCGCGAGGACCATGGCGTGACGCGCTGAACAAGTACAATCCTTTCGCTGGATGTAGGTGAAAGATGCGTTCAGATCGCGAAGTTTCTTGATTTGGACGACGACGCCATTGGTGCCCGGTACAAGACCAACCGTGAAGGTGGCTGGGACACGCTATCGTGCGATGACTGGAAGCGCGATCGATCCCGAATGGCTTTGACGCAGGAAACGGAGCTTTTTGAATGGCTGGATGTTCCGTTCTGCAGCTCAATGGTTGAGATCGGGGCGCATATTTTTCAAAGAGTTCTTATTGGACCACTCAGATTCTGGCTGCCTCAAGCTTCGTGCCCGGCTGGGGTTTGAGTATCGCAAACCAAAGAGCCTTCGCCGTGTTGCCGCTGCTGAACAGCAGGCTGAATTCATCGACATGTGCGAGCGCCTGCTGAAAAGGATGAGAGCAGATGAATCGGTATATTTCGCCGAACCAGTGCATGCCGAGTATCAAACGAAACCCACATATGGCTGGGTCAAGGCAGGCTGCAGCCTCGCCGTGACAACCACCGAAGGGCGTGGGGGCGTGAACATCCATGGCGCATTCAACCTTGAACCTTTCGATGCGCCCTTTGTTGAACCAACCACTGCGGACGGCACCAGTGCCGCACATCTTCTTGCCAAGATTGAGGCGCGCAACCCTAATAAAATGATCCATGTGATTTAGGACAACGCCGCTTATCATAAAGGATCAGAAGTCCGAGAGCTCCCACACGGTCGGATTGCCGCCTCCACCTGATCCAATTACCGCCATATTGTTTCACCTGAACCCGATCAAAGGATTATGCGCCGAAATGCAGCAATTCGTGACCCATTATCGCCACTATCTCACGTAAAAGCAGTTCGCCACTGCGATCCTCAAGTTTTTCCGAGAAATTATTCCGAACGAGTGTAATAGCTTTCAAAGTCAAGTGTCAGACAATTTCAGGATCATAACTCACGAAGAATATCAATTTTTGAGAAAGAGCTAGTGTGCCATCTTCTACCAAGTTTCCTCTAACACCAAACCGGAGCCATGAGCAGAATATCCTACAGTCAAACGACTTGGCTGATCGTTAAGAAACTCAGAGACTTCGCCGAATCTAGTGAGAGAAAGTTTTCATGCCTCGTTTCCTTCCTGAACATCGCTTGAAGTCAGTTCGACTAAATCTTCATGATAATGCTTCAGTATGATTAAGTTTTCAACATTTGTCATCGCATGGCGATCAGGATCAAAATGCGGCACACTGCGCGTGAAACAGACGTGGAAGAAGAGTCATGGAGGCGCGCAATGCAATCATGCACGCCTGACATATCCGGGAGACTTTCGGAAAATCATGGGTAGCTTCATCATTGCCCCCAGATCTATTTTATCAATCTGCCGCTTATATTTTAGTTCTCAGCTAAATTCGAATTATGATCTTCAAAGGCTGATTTTCGCTTCCTAGGGCTGCGCTATCGGACATTCTATCTATCGGGCGCATGCGTCATTGTTCAGTTCTCTCAAAACGCAAAAAGTAACCGCACGAACACGGTTACGCGACGCTAAATATATTTTTGGTCAAATAAAAGCTTAAGGTATTATTTATCAACGGTTGGGCGCTTTACCCTTCACGCTCAGCTTTTTTGCGCGCAAGCTTTTTAATCCGCTTAATCGCCTCTTTCTTGGCTTTCGCCTTCTTCACAGAGGGCTTTTCATAAAATTCTTTCGCCCTCATCTCGCGAAACATGCCTTCACGTTGCATTTTCTTTTTCATAACACGCAGCGCTTGGTCTACGTTGTTGTCACGAACACTTACTTGCAGCATATAGGTATCTCCATTGTTGCCCCCCCTTTAGGCTTATTTAGCGCGAGGGGCAAGCCCTTGTTTGATTTCGATTGCGGTATAATGATACATCACGCGGATTGGACACAGATAACAAAGAAAGCCTCATCTCAGCCAATTTGGTCTCGATCGCCAGCGCTGCAGACCAAGCCGCGTGGGTTGGTGACAGCAATAGAATGGTTAACAGCTTTTGAGACCAAGGGCATACTGGATCTGATTGCGCAATTTGATTTCTAGAAGACGGTCGTAATGATCCAGATTGAGGTCGATAAAATCACGCCGCTCTCTACACATTCTTCCAAAAAAATTCTCATGTGAAAACAGCTTCTGACGCAACTGGAAAATAATTTATTTAGTTCTAAAGCCAAAGCAGCCTTGATTTGGCCCGAGAATGAGATTGCCGTTAGGGCAAATGAAATTCAAAGACAGCAGCACATAATACCACAAACAAATGTATCGAAGCTTTCGAATTGAGGTCAGTATTAATGGGAAGATAGGACAAATGATAAAACTTCTCATTGTCCTATCTCACTCTAATTGTGTGCAACCGATCACACTCAGGATGTCATTTCGCATTATTCCGCAACAGATCCGAGGCTAGGCTCAATCAAAGCGCTAAAATCATTCCCAATCGCAAAATTTGACGCCTTTTTGATTATGGGCCAAAATTTGCCGCTGGGTGCCAATCGTCAGAATATCACGCACCGAGGGGCGAAGAGGCTCTGCCCAAAGGCACTCACCGCTGATCACGGTCGCGCATCCACTTGCCAAGCTCATCAGAGACAGCATCATCAGACATAAGATCCATCTCATCTTCAATCTCCTTTGAGTTTTGAAGCACTGACACCCGCGCTTTTAAATCGCGGATCTTCTGGTTTGATTTCTGTTTGGCAGCGCCCCATAAAAATGCGCCGAGCATGGCCAGAACAAAGGCACCCGCCAGCGCAAGCCATGTTTTAACCCGCGCAATCATCGGTCCCCCAAATGCCATTTGCGCAGGCGCTCACGGAAAATATAAGCCCCCGCCAGCATCACCAGAACACCTGCACAAATCAGCGTAAGCTGCGCGGCGGGATGCATGGCCGCCACACCCGCCGTAGCTGTGGCTGACGCCCCTGCCAGCGCTGTAACCGTGCTGGCCTGAAGGGTGGTGCTCTCGCTTGGATTTGCACGCGTCGCGATTGCCCGGCGCACCCCCAACAGCTTAGAGGCGGGATAGGCTTTGACATTCACCTGGTCGTTTTGATTGCCACCCAGCAGATTGATTTTCTGCGCCCCTTGGCCCTTGAAAAACCCCACATGGCCCTGCCAGCTGCCTTTGCCCGACAGGATCACCACATCGCCCTCTTTGGCCTCGCTAAGAGGTATTTTTTGGCCCCAGTCTAAATAAGAGCGCGCCAGAAGCGAACCAGTACCTTTACCCCCTGCCCGCAGCAAGACCGAGCCCACAAAAGCCGCGCACCACGGCACCGCATCCTGTTTGATCTTAGAATGGCCAGACTCGGCAAACATTGCCAAAACCAAAGGATTGTTTTCGGACCCCGCCCATTCCCATATCCCGATCTGTTTTTGCGCATGCCGCATTATGGTTTTGTTTAAATCAGACATCGACTTTCCCTCGTGACGCACCCCGCAGGAGAACGAAGAGTCGGTTAGAATTGCTGCATCTACGTAAAGACTACGCGCGCTTAATTAACCGTCTTATGCCAGGGGCTGATATATGCCACGATACCTCAAAACCAGCCATACAAACACAGCGCTTGTTACTTGTTTTTTGCGATAAACGAGTGTTTTCGAATGGTTCATAAGCTGTTCGAAACGCAACCTTTAAAATCATGCACACGGCGCGCCAAACCGCGGAGCTGCAATCCATCTGTTATTTTGGGCCTTGCAAACGGGACTTGGGATACAGGCAAATATAAACGCGAGGTCTCTTCCACGCTAGGCTCTAGCTTTGCAAGATTGCCCATTTAGATCGCCCCTTAGGGTTCGGCCTTAGAAAATTGGATCGGCACCCTGCTAAACGATAACCCACCCCAGCGCATAGCCGGCATAAAGCCCGATGACGCCACCCCAACAAGCCTGTGATCTTATGAAATAGCATCTCCTCGCCTTAGAGGTCGTGCTGCGCCGGAAAGCGTTAAAGCGCTGGACATAAAAAGGTTACATTTTAAAGCTTGCGCCTTGCACATGCCGCGCTGGGTTTAAAGATATCCTTTGCAAAAGTGAAAAAACTTGGGCGGGTATTGGCCCTAAAGCTGCTATTCGCCGCGCTTTTACCAAATGTTTTTTTTGAACTGGCCACGAACGGGATTTGACATACCGCCCCTTTGAAGTCGTAAGATTTTATCAGCCTGCGAAAAAAGTTAAAAATTCATTTATTTTTGAAGTCCTTAAACATATTATCGAATTGTCCTGAAAAAGGTCATGACGCGACATTATTTGGCAAATATGAAAAGAGCCCAATTCAAAAAGGCAAAACCAATGCGAAAATTTACGGTCATCATTCTTCTTAGTGTTTTATCTGCCTGCCAATTTAATGTGACGCCAACCTTCTACGTGAGGGACATCCAAGATGTAATCGCGTCTAGAGATCCCATCAATTTGCCTATATTTATGCAAGTCCCAGCGTCGAGCATGGATGATTGTCAGTCCGAAATCGGTCAGGTGCTGGGCATATTAGAAACCTATGGCATGATCGGAAAGCTACAATCATGCAACAGCGATGAGAGCGCGTTGTTTGCAACCGCAAATATTGAACTTGAAGCGTCGGTCATGCGAGTGGATGATCAAAATCAGGATAACATGACCGGGGCCTTGGCACTTGGCATAGAAGATAGAGGCGATGGTTATTACGGATTATATCTGGCGCGGAACCCAAAATTAGAAGCGGCAATGACTTCTATTGAGTCCGCCTTAATTTTTGCCACTCTTGATGCAACAAATGTTGGCTTTGTCGTTACGATTAACAATGACATGAGAGAGGCGCTTTTTATCACTACATATGATAGCTTTGTAAATGGTGCGCCATATGATGAGGAAGAATTTATATTGAAGCCACGATCCGTTTTAAAAGTTAGAGCATCGGATGTGAGTACAAATTTATTTTTCAATCGGGGGTGGTACGAAATTGGCGTTATCAAGTTTTCTAGTTAAAACCATTGATAAAAAACCCTCTTGAAAATCTTAAAAGACGATGCGCTTGGGCATTTCAGGCAGATTTGTGCCCCCGATAAAAAGCCCCTCCAAACTTTGACTTAAAACATCATAACTTTAATTATTGGTTTCTCGTTGTATCTTTGCGTTTTTCTTAATCTGATTATGTTCATTTAATCAGTGGCTTATTAAAGCTAATGAAACTGATAGCACGAATATTGATCTAAAATCGCTTCTTCAGCGTATCCTAAACCAAAAACAGTCGTTAAGTTAAGAAAGTCGTAGCCAACAGCCTCATTGAAACTGCCACTTATGGAGCTGACTTATGAATGAAACACGGGATCGACATTTTATAGATGAACTCGTTCAATACGGACGAGAATACCTGCTGACCGATGTAGACGATCTGGTTTGGGAGTGGTTGAAACAATCCAATTTCGTGGATAGTAAAAATCAGGCAACAGACAGAGGCAAATCCTTGTTGCTTATGCTCGGGTAAACTTTCGAAAACCCCTCATTCTTTTTGATCCAATCTGTATCTCGAACCGTACGTTAAATAGGTTTGTGTCTTAATCCGCACGCAGCGATCACGGTTAATCGCTTTTATAGAGCGCGGGCTAGCCACCCTAGACGTTGGGAAATGATGTGAAAAAATGTGACTGCGGACGATCACCGACGGCCAATTGCATTGGGTGGCATAAGCTGACCCACGCAGAATGGCAGGTGAAAAAGCTCATCTTTGAAGCAGAAACGCATGCTGAAAAAGTCGCAGAGGAATATTCTAGGCTTATGGATCAAAAAAACTGGCCCCAATAAATCAATTATGCGACTTTACCAATATCCGTTTTAATCTTTGATAAGCCAGAAGCCGCAACTATCAAATCAAACACACGGCTCCCTTATCTGCGGCCCAAATTTCACTTTTTTAAATAACCAGCATAAACATCGCTAAGCCAATGTGCCCCTTTGCGCAAACCCACGTCATTCGGACACTGTTTTGCCCCTCAAATGCCCCTTCGCCAAAAAAAAGTTCTGTACGTCAACACCCAAGCATGCGCCGTTGCGATCGCGCGTTTTGATCCGACGCCGATCATGCAAGAAACTCCAGAAAGCGAAAAACAAAATGCAGGAACCGATAGGAACAGCGGCAATATCAATATGTTCGATTTTCAGGATGAAGCACGCTTTGAAATCGCCGCGCATCGGTATAAGTTCAATAGTTACGATAAATAATTGATCCACGCCAACGGAAAAAGCATCATAATTGTCAAGACCAGCCCACATTTTGTTGAACCATTGCCAGCTATCCGATTAAGGCGCAGGGCAGATAACCGGTACTTTGCGCAAGGCCTTGTCTAAAGAGATCGATTTAAAGCTGATCACTTTGGCCCTTGCATTTGCGATGGACGGCGCGGTTACAGCTAAACCGCTTGGGACGTTTTTGAACCGGTCATATACTCATTGAATTTGAGCAAAAAAGGGGAACGCTGGATTGATCTGACATTGAAAATATACGGCACTGCTCAAAGCAATACGTCAAAATACAACCGTGTGATAAAGCCTACCATTAAAACCAATTAACCCGCCTGCACCGCGCTTTTTGGGGTTTTCTGATTATCCAAGCGAAGACCTTTGACAATAAACTGTCATAAAATTTAACCTTATAGCCGCGTAAAATTCGCTAATTGTTGTTAAAGATGGTGACCCACGCGCCAATCTTATCAAGCCCAAAAAACCTTTTGAAGATAACTAAACCTCGCCAAAATATCTATATAAATTCAGGTTCATTCCACCAAAATTCCAAAGGAAAAAAGTTACATAAATACGCCCTCTCATCGTTTGGAGCGCTCCTTTTTACTTTGAAATCTGCCCTGCTGACACGCAGAAATGATCTTGCTCGGCACAAGAAAAAAAATTCATCCCCCTAAAAATTGATACACTATTGATTTACCCGTGATTGAATGCTAGCGAAGGCGCAAAGAAGAGAATGGAGTGAACAATCACCTGTCCAAATTGCAGCAGTTTGTAAAAATTGAATGCCGTTTTCGGCATGTTGATTTGATGGTGAAAATAGGCTTTTGGTTGCGGATTTGAATTTTGGCTAGAAAATGAATAACAACATTATCTTAACATCCAAGCGCAACTATATCTGCGTAGCGATAAACGCAGCTTATGCAGCACCAAACGCGCTGCCTATCTCGGCAAAAGCCGAGCCACAACATAAAAGCGAAGCCTCACAAAACGCGCCGCGCTCCTCTGTGGATTGGAAAATAATGTAATGCATGCGATGTTCACCCTTCTCAAACCATTGCAAATTTTCAATGATATCTGTGGTTGGTTTGGGCGCTGGCTCTCAGTCATCGCCTTGGCGCTTATGGTCCTTATAATTTTACTGCAGGTTTTCTGCCGCTATGCGCTCAACAATGCCCTGCCCTGGCCGGATGAAGCGGCACGGTTTCTTATGCTATGGCTCACGGGCTTGATGGCGCCAATCGCGCTGCGTCAGGGTGGTTTTGTTGCAATTGAAACTCTGACGCAGTTTTTGCCCCGTCGGGGCGTTACCTTGCTAACGCTGTTTCTGTTTACAGTGTCTCTTGTGGTGCTCTGCGTTGCCGTTAAATTGGGTTGGAAACACGTTAATTCTGGATGGCTGTTTGCCAGCGCCTCTTTAAAGCTTCCGCTTCAGTTGATCGGTTTGAAAGCCGTTAAACTCAAATTGGCATGGATGTATTTATCACTGTTTGTTGGGGCTGTTTTAATGATTTTTGCTACGGTGGAGTTAATTATTCGCCAAATCATTACCCTGGGCGGGGAGCATCGCCATTTACGGGATATTCCTATTCTTGACAGCGAAAGTGCGCGATAATGCTGATGTGGTTCCTCCCCCTGTTTTTGGTGTTTTTGGTGATTGGTCTACCGGTGTTTTTTGGGCTGTTGGCGGCGCCCGGGCTTTTGTTATGGCTCAACGGTCAAGAGCGTGACATCGCCCTTTTATATCGCAACGTTTACAATGGAATGGATAGCTTTCCGCTGATGGCCATTCCATTTTTTATGCTGGCGGGCGAATTGATGAACCGGGGTGGAATCACAAGCCGTTTGGTGGAATTCGCGCAGGCAATTATGGGGCATCTGCGCGGTGGCCTTGCGCATGTGAATATTTTATCTTCAATGCTGTTTGCCGGCCTGTCCGGATCAGCCGTCGCTGACACCTCTGCGCTTGGCTCTATGCTGATCCCCGCGATGGAAAAACAAGGCTATACACGGCGTTTTGCGGCCGCAATTACCGCCGCCAGTTCGGTTATTGGGCCCATTATCCCCCCCTCTGGCATCATGATTATCTACGCCTATGTAATGGGCGAGAGCGTCGCCGCATTGTTCTTAGCGGGTATTGTGCCGGGGATTATGGTTGGTGCAGGGCTGATGCTGATGGTGAAGGTCATGGCCGACCGCTATGATTTTCCAGTTGCCAGCGCCAAATACAGCTGGCACGCCCGCGGCCAAGCCAGCCTGAAAGCGTTCTTTCCTTTGATGACGCCGGTGATCATCCTTGGTGGTATTCTCGGCGGGATATTTACCCCGACAGAGGCCGCGGCTGTTGCGGTAGGCTATGCGACTTTTATCGGCTTATTCGTTTTAAAATCACTGAAACTGCAGGATTTACCACAGGTTCTTACAAAAGCAGCGATGACTTCTTCGGTGGTTTTATTATTGGTTGGCGCGGCAATGGCGTTTAAAACAGTCGTGAGCCTGAGCCATGCCCCAGAAACCCTTGCAGCGTTTATATTGTCGCTTTCTGAAAACCCGTTGATTTTGCTTTTTCTGATCAATATCCTATTGTTCATTGTTGGGATGTTTTTAGACGCTGGGCCGGCAATCATTATTTTGGGGCCGATCTTGGGGCCAATTTTCATCAGTATGGGCGTTGACCCGGTTCATTTTGCAATCATAATGAGTGTAAACTTAACGGTTGGGCTGGCAACGCCGCCAATGGGTTTGGTGCTGTTTGTGGCCTCCTCTGTATCAGGAGAGAGAGTCGATAGTATCGCCCGCGCAATCATTCCATTTCTTTTGGTTGAAATATTTGTGATCTTCTTAATCACCTATATTCCAGCCATTTCCATGACGATCCCACGTCTTACCGGGTTCGTAAACTAACCTTAACTGCAATATCTCTAGGGAGGAAAACATGCTAAAAGGTACTATCAAGTCGCTGACGCTCGCAGCGATGCTCACCACAGGGGCGGTGGCTGCCAATGCCGCAGATTACACAATTCGAGCCACAGCCAACTCGAATGAAAACGATGAAGACTATGATGGTCTTGTTGTGTTTAAAAACTATGTTGAGAGCGCTTCAAACGGCGCGATCGAAGTTGAATTGTTCATCGGCACGCAGCTGTGTTCAAAAGGCGCAGAATGTTTGCAAGGTGTGGCCGATGGCTCAATCGATGTGTATATTTCAACATCCGGCGGCGCAGCAGGCATCTTCCCGTATGTGCAAGTTCTGGACCTGCCTTATTTGATGGCAGATGATCGCATTGCTGAGCATGTTCTTTCCGGTGATTTCACCCGCACAGTACGCAAAATGGCGCTTGAAGATTCGGGCGATAAAATCCGTTTGATGACAATCGGGAATACTGGCGGATGGCGCAACTTTGCCAATACAAAACGCCGCGTTCAAAACCCAGATGACATGGCTGGCTTAAAAATCCGCACCGTTGTTGCAGATCTTCCGCAAGAACTGGTGAAAGCGCTTGGAGCCTCTCCTACGCCAATCCCATGGCCTGAACTGTTTACATCGTTTCAAACCGGCGTGGTTGAAGGGTCCAAAAACGGCATTACCGATATCATGGGGATGAAATTCCCAGATGCAGGCCTGAAATATGTGACTTTGGATGGCCATGCCTATATGGGCGCGTTGTGGTGGATGTCAAATGACACATTCATGTCAATGCCAGTAGAAATGCGCACGATCGTTGCAGATGGTTTCTCACAATTGCAACAGGCCACTTTCGCTTCACCTAAGCGCAAATCAATCCAAGCCTATGCGGATTTTGTAGCTGGTGGCGGAGATCTTTACGTGCCCACACCTGAAGAAAAAGCAGCGTTTAAAGCAGCTGCGGCGCCCGTTTTTGATTGGTTCAAAGCCAATGTAGATGGAGGCGAAGAGGTGTTTAATGCACTGACCGCAGCGGTTGCTGCCGCAGAGGCCGATATTTCCGCCGGTCGCGCAGCGGATATTCAATAACAACAAAGGATCTGCGCCGCATATGGCGCTGCGCAGATCCCGCTTTTGCATCTTACTGTCAAAACTGTTGAAAACATTTGCAAAGCTGGTGTGCATCCGTTCTTATCTGAACGGATATAACCAGACCCGATAATCATCGATCAAAACATGCGCCTTTTCAATCTGCTCTTTCGTCATTTTTTAACCACTTCCTCTTGGCTAATCATCGCATCCGGATCATTGCCAATCGCAGAGAGCACATACCACATATAGGCGCGGGTCAAATCAGGCGCGGGCATGCCAAGCCCCAGTTCATAATACCACCCCACACCAGATTGTGCGCCCGGATGGCCTTTCATTGCACTGCGCAAATACCAATCAAACGCGCGCTCAAAATCTTGCTCTACGCCCAAGCCCATCGCATACATTACGCCAATCAATTCTTCGGCCTCGGCATTGCCCGAACGGGCCGCCGGCCACAGCGCGTGGCGCGCTTGTTCAAATTTGCCCGCCTCCATCAAATCTCTGGCAATTTCAAGCTCGGCCAAAGCCGGCCCAGCGCTCATCAACGCGGTTTGCAACGCCAAAACCAGCCCCAATTTCTTAAAAACCTGTTTAGTGCGATACATGTTTCTATCCTTGTTTCTGCGTTAAGCAGCTCTGCCATATGGGCAGAAACGCCACCCCTCACCGAGGCGCAGTTTCATCCATTCGACCTACAAAAAGCAAGCATTGGCCGGCTTTTATTTTACGATAAAATTCTCTCTGGCAATCGCAATATCAGTTGCAGCACATGCCATCACCCTGACCATGGCGGTAGTGATGGGCTTAGCCTTGGCATCGGCGAAGGCGGTGTAGGAATAGGCCCTAAGCGCAGCGCCGGCACGGGCGATGACAAAATCAAAAAGCGTATTCCACGCAATGCCACAGCGCTGTGGAATTTGGGGCATAAATCTATCAATGTGGTCTTTCAGGACGGACGGCTTGAAATCAGCGATATTTATGAAAATGGCTTCAACTCACCGGCTCAGGAATGGTTGCCAGATGGGTTGAACACGATTATTTCAGCGCAAGCGATTTTTCCGCTTGTGGCGCAATTTGAAATGGCTGGAAACCCCAAAGAGAATGAAATTGCCGGCGCTGTGCATGACAGAATCGATGCAGCTTGGCCGATTTTGGCCAAACGCGTGCGCGTGATCCCAGCCTATGGTGATATGTTCGTCAAGGCCTTTGATGATATAGACAGCCCAGAACAGATCACGATCGTGGAAATCGCCAAAGCCCTAGGAGATTTCATCAATCTTGAGTGGCAGAGTTTTGACAGCCCCTATGATGCGCTCTTAACCTCGGGCAAGCCACTAGACCCGGCCAGTGAGCGGGGACGGCAATTATTCTTTGGCGAGGCGGGCTGCTCAAATTGCCATAATGGACCTTTATTGAGCGATCAGAAATTCTACGCGCTGGGCCTGCCCGCTTTTGGCCCCGGCCGCGCACGGCGCTGGGATCCAACTGCGCGCGATGTTGGACGTATGGGTGAAAGCGATGATCTGCGCGATGCCTATCGCTTCAAAACCCCTCGCTTGCGCAATATTGCTCTGACAGGGCCCTATGGACATAACGGCGCCTACCCAACATTAGAAGGGATCCTGCGCCATCATTTAGACCCGCAGGGAATGCGTGCGGCTTGGACGCGCGATATGGCCGCTCTACCCCCGGTGCCTTGGTTGGAGGAAATTGATTTTGTCATCCAATCAGATCGCTATGAAATGGCGCGACAAGCCGCGAAAATTGATATTGAGCCCCGCTCGCTAACGGATAATCAAATCGCTGATATTGTGAAGTTTTTGCATAGCCTTACGGGAAAAACCGCTACCAAAAGCCGGTTGGGCAGCCCGGAGTTTGTGCCCAGCGGCTTGCCCGTTGACTAAACTGACCTGAGGCGAATGACTGGTCACGATCATCCCTTGGTTTGTTAACCCTTATTAGCCCTTTCAAGCGCGTGGGCCAGAAACTTGAATCTACCAGTGATCTTAAGCTTTTGCCGCGCAGAAGCGCGCTTGAGGCAATTCTTAAAATGATACAAATCAGTATTTTGGTTTTGGCGCCTCTGACTCAAAGCGGGCTACACTTAAAACCACTTAACCAACGCGTCTGCCCAGCTGGTCTGATTTCGCACTTTTCTTTTTATGACACCACTTCCGCTAAATAAATGTTTTACAGATCAGGCCAAAGGAGGAGGCGCTGGGTACAGCATCAGCTCCTGCTCTTACCCCGTCAACTTGTAACCACCGCGTTTTTTGTTTTGGAAAAACTATTATATTTTAAAAAGTCCTTACCTTTCGCCCATCCCAACCGAAGATGGCGCTTTTTTGTCATTCCTTTTAACTTAAAAGCAGGCAAAATCGACACAAACTGATTTTAGAGGAGATGAGTGCACCCCTCCAGTAAAACATACCAAGGCGCGTAGCTTTACGGTCCGTACAGAAGAGCGCTATATGGCCATGCCCAATCATAAAAAGTTTTCAACGGGCAATCACCCGGTTGAAATGGCGTTGCCAATGCTTCATTTTTTAAGCGCGGGATTTGAAATCGATTTGATAACCCCCACTGGCGCCCCCATCGCGATCGAAATCTGGGCAATGCCTGATAAAGACCCGCGTGTCGCAGGTTTCTTCCATGCGTCTGAGACGGCATTCAAAAACCCCAAAAGCCTTGCCGAATTTTTAAACAATGCCATGATCCAAGATGCTTCTTAAATTGCCAAATTTATTCCCGGCGGGTAGGGTGACATGCTCAGATTACCAGATAATCCGGATTTGAGAGAACTGCTTGATTGGGCGCATGATCGCAAGCTGTTTACATTGGCAATCTGTCATGCGGCCGCTGCGCTTTTGGCCACAGATACAAGCAGTAGGCTTATCTATCAGAGATATCAGAATATCGCTTTCCCAGCCGAAACCAACAAACACCAATGGTTGGATATATGCCCAGACCCATGCCGAGGTATTTTGTAGAGAAGCTGAACGTTTTTGGGGGAACTCACTTGTCAACACAAAGCCCGATGCAACCTACCATCTTGATCTTAGGCTTCTCACAAGCGCCAGTCCGAAAGCAGCAAATAATCTCCGCAGATTGGCCAAAAACACCCTTATTAACGCACTTGGCCAGAAATAACCGCGATTGCAAAAATGTTGAAAATCTGCCGATAAGCCCTCTGATTTGTTGAGCGCAAATCCTATTCCCCCCAGCAAAGACCGCGGCGTCCCCAGCACACCCGAAGGGCTTCAGCGCATTTTCGGGGCAATTGACCTCTCAGCCAAGCCTAACTAGGGTGCGCGAGATACGCTGGAGGATCATCCATGAGCATAAGCAAAACAGGTGTCGTTCTTATGATTTGCCTCAGTATCGTTGGCTTTATCGGCTATCATCAACAAGGGGCCCGCAGTTGGACAGAAACCAACGATGTAACGGGCGAATACCGTGTCTGCCAAAAATCTCCAGGTGCCGCCAAGGTGGTCTGCGATGCGTGGCATCCAAAGCAATTGATAGATCTGGACCCTTAAGGACATTTGGCCCAAAAAGGTTAAACATAGCGCTGCATAGCTTTGAGTTTTTTTAAAAATATTCAGGCTTAAATTCACAAATCCGCGCCATGGTTGTGAGAAACCGTTGTTCTTTAAGATAGGCCCTGCATTAACAAAACCTCAAAACGATGGAAAAACGTTTATTGCGAGCATGCTAGAACATAAATGTCTGGGAACTAACAATCGGCAAGGTCTTTCAGCCCATGTTTCAGCATAGGTGCATAATAGCAGCTTATCAAAAGCCAAACGGTCAAAATAGTCCTGTATTTCTCAACGCAAAAACGTGGTAAATTCCCTTTCATCTCAGTGGTTTCGCACGTGCACCAGCTTGGCCGATCTGCATGCAGGCGTTCCAATTGTTTCGCTAGACCCGCCTCTCATCACTATACGCGCAGCTTTTGCGGTTGACAAAGAGGTATAAATGACTGTGCACGGCCCAAACACTGCGCCCCATTCGCCCGTAAAGCTGTTGTTTTGAACTCTGCCGTCGCCATTGCAAAGGCTTTTAAGGGTTCGATCACGCCGGCAACCGTAACGCCAGCTTTACATTTTACCGCCATATCACCCCTGTTCCCTCTGAGCTACAAAAGGGGGCTTCTCTTCATTTCGCAACCATTCAGTCTGATTGGTAATACCCGACAACATCCCCTGCGGTGGTCACGCCCAGCCCATTTAACAGCCTATTGACATAATTAAAGTAGCCAATAATTTGATTTGCCTCAAGAATTTCACCGTCTTCTACGCCTGCAGACTTCAGAGAATCAACATCTTCTTTGGTGATATTGCCTGGCGATAAAGTTAACTTTTCAGCATAATTCAACAAAGCAAGTTCAGCGCCTTCAAAGACATCGCGCGGCGAATGGGCACGCAAGGCGGCCTCTACCTTTGTGGCTTTTGCATCATCCGCCATTAAATGGCGCGCATTCGCCCAATGGTTGGCATAAGAATAGGGGCAATTGTTTAAAGTCGAAACATAAGAGCTTATTACCTCCTGAAACCACATGGGAATGGTGTTTTGATCATCATGCAGGCAGGCCCGATACAGCGTCACATGTCCGTTCATCGTACTGGGGCGCAGAGAATGCACCCGCATAACGTTATCCACCGTACCATGCGGGGTACGTGCAAAATCCAGCGCTTTTTTCAAAGACGCATCCGCCTCTTCATCCGAAATCATCCTTATCCAAGCAGACATGTGTCTCTCCTTTTAACGCTGCGCTGACGAGGCGCTTATTTGCAGAAAATAGGGCAATCTATACAGCGCGGTCTTTTGGCCCGTTAAGCCTTTTTTCAATGTGTTTTTGTTCTTGGTCAATCATTCGCTGCAGCTTAAGCCGGAAAAGCTTGGCCCCCGCATCCAGCCCCAAATCGATATGGGGCGTCACCATATTATCCATGCCTTTTTGAACCTCTTCGAGAATAACCTTATCCTCCAGAAAGGCCATGCGCGCACCGGCATTCATTTTCTCGGAAATCTCGGCATTTTGCGGATCCGTGTTGCGGTGTTGAAACCAGATATATTGCGTGTTTTTTTCATCAACCGGGGTCATGAAATTATAAGAAATATTGACATAAGTGTTATCGACCGGTTTCGATTGCGGCCCCCCCGTACCTGGCGGCGTGTAGATTGACATATTTAAAGCTATTCCGGGAATAGACATTTCATAATGTTGTTTGCGATCACAATTTCCCTCAAAACGCAGAAGATCTTTATAATAGGGCGATGGTGGCTGATCATAAATCCATCGCGAGACAATTATACCATCTTCTGTTTTCTCAAGGTCAAGCGGTTGATCATCGGTGCCGCTACCCCCAAAAGACGTGACATGCACCCAAGCCACGTGGCTGGGATCGAGTAGATTATCCACAACCCATAAATAATTGCAGGCAATCGGCAACACGCCGCCCTCGGTATAGCCCCAATCTGGATTGTCAAAATTTTTGATTTCAAAAATATCATCTGGATTAGCTTTGTTTGGATCGCCCATCCAAATCCAAAGCAAGCGATATCGATCAACAACCGGGTAAGATTTCACCACGGCGCGACGTGGAATATTGGCGCGCTGGGTGGGCGCTTCAACGCAGGATCCGCTGCAATCAAAAGTCAGCCCATGATACCCACAAATCACCCTATCTTCGCTTAGCTGGCCATGCGACAGCGGCAATTTGCGATGCGGACAGGCATCTTCTAAGGCCACAGGGCTGCCATCTGCGCGGCGGTAAAAAACAACATTTTCTGACAACAAAGTCTGCGCGCGCAGTTCTTGTTTATAGTCTTTACTCCAGCCGGCAACGTACCAGCAATTCTGCAAAAACATATGTTAGCCCCTTTGATCTTTCTGCTCAATCCACACAACGCTTTTTTCGGCCAGCGCCGGCGCCTCGTATCAGGCAAAGCGTAATATGCGCGCTGCGGTTAGTCCATTGCAAATAGACCGGTTACATCCCCGGTTTGCGGCGACCGGCACAACAGCGCCAAACGCGCTTCGTAAGCCGCCCCATACCGAGTTATGGCACCGTTTGTGAAAACCATAAAAGCCGCATAATTTTAACTCAAATTTACGCCTCAGAAAGGCCTGTGACACCATGAGCAAGAGATTTTTGAAAGGTTTCAAACCCCAGCGCATCAAAGATTGAGCTTTAAATCCGTTTCATGTTTAACAGTAAGGTTGTTTACGAAAATGACAGCCGCTCTGCAGGCCCCAGCCCGATTTCTTTGGCAGGGTTTTGAAACGCCCGCGCCAAATCGGGAAAACGTGCCAAAAGCATATCACCTCCACGCAACCGCTCAGGATGCAACACACCTTTTTCCCAAATCAAGGCATCATCCAGTCTGATGCTTGGGTCAACAACATTTATCGATATTTCGCCAGGCGGAATTTTTCCGCAGGAATGAAAATGCAGCAAACGAGGATTGCCGAATGCAGCGCCGCTCCAACGCTCAAAATTTTCTGATGCCGGATGATCAAAGCGACAGGCCGGATGGATCCCTGCATGCCAAGAATGAACAAAATAAGGATCGATATTATATTTTTTGGCAACCATTTCATAATGGGTTTGGGCTGATGAAATATCGCGTTGACTGCCTCTAAAACCGGTGATGTCCGCGCCTTTAAAATCAATCAAAAGCGTATCGCGCAATTCGCAGGCATAAGGCTTATAATATTGCGATCCGGTTCCGGTCAAAAATCCATTTTGAGCAATGCACCCGCTGAATGCAAATATCGGAACAGGATTGAAAATCGAAAGCGGGAAGCGTTTTAAGTAAATATCTGAATGTTCAAATTCACCGTTTTGCAGCGATCCCGAAAAATCGGTACCCGCAGGACAGGTGACTTGAATGCGCTTTGCGGCCACAAACGCTGCCTCTATAAGCCCTTTTAACTCGGCAAACCCCGCATAGTCTGCCCGAGCAAAGCTGGATAAAAACATATCACTATCAATCGCGTAGCTGATGATCGAACGCGCGGGTATCTTATTCTTCTGAAATCGGAGCTGGTCGCCCAATCTTGCCAGAAACAAACTGTGATCTGCAGCGGCCAGTTTTGCCGCTAATTCGGGGCTAGGATCTTTGATATCTGGCGCAAAAGCGATTTCGAACAACGTGACCTCAAAACCAAGCGTCTTGGCCGCTTCGGCGACGAGCCCATGAAGCTTTGGATCATAATACCCCTCATCACAAGCTTCATGCACAATCAGCAGCGTGTCACCCGCCTGGCCTTTTGCGCAATTGAACAAAATGTTTTTCGCAGCCTGCTCAACGTTTTTGATCAACTCACTCATTCCTGTTCACTTCACCGCTGATGGCGCTCGCATACGCCAGAGATTAAGGTAGACATATAACGACAAATACGCAGATTTTGGCAAGACCACGATCAGGCTGCGATATGAATTATGCATTGCAGCCCCCTAAAACCACTTGGGCGTGCATCTCCAACTATTGAGAAAACTGATCATATGCCTCAAGGGCTTTGGCGCTGTAAGAGATAGCAGGCCCTCCTCCCATGTAAGCGATCATTTGAAGCGCTTCACAAAATTCTTTTCGAGAGGTTTTCAGCCGCACAAGCGCTTTCACATGATAAGCGATACAAGGATCGCAACGGGTTGAAATCGCAATACCAAGAGCAATCAACTCTTTTGTTTTTTCGTCTAAAGCATCACTCTTCTTTGCCGCCTTGCCCATGGCCGCAAAAGCTGCAAAAAGTTCGGACGCTTCTTTGTGATACACGCCCGTACTTTGAATGGTTTCATCCAGAAACTTTTGCCAATCCATAATATATTCTCCCTTGCTCGCATGTTTCAAATTTATCAGAATTTGACCAACGTGACGCAATCATAAAAATTAAACTTTCGGCTTCAATGGCTTGATCAACTTTAAGACCCCACGAATTTTTCGTAATCTTTTATAAGAGCAGACACGGCCGCGGCTTTAAGCTGCGCACCCTGCGCCCGCGTGGCCAAAGCCGAATGCGATCCGACGCGACCGTCCGGAAATTGCGCCCGATGTTCATCTGCGGACCCATGTTTGTCACCTGCATGGGTTCGAACAAAGTCTTGAGTTAGTTTTTCAGGTGGCTCACTGGCCAAAGCAGCATCCACGCTGCGATGCGCAACTTGCGTAATAGCGATTTCGGATGGGGTGGCATGCATACCCTCCCAATCTCCGTAGAACGCTTGACGTAGCAACTTAACGCCCTCAAAATCCCACCAGCTTTTGATCCGCAATTTTGCCTTTGAAACTGCATCTGCAGCCTCGGCTTAAGGCTCCAAATTAGCGCCGTGGCCATTTAAAATATAAATATGCCGAAAACCATGACGCTCTAGCGCGTGAAAGATCTCGCCACATAAATTTCGATAGGTATCTTGGGAAATTGAAATCGTCCCTGCGAAGCCCATATTGAACTCAGCCGGCGCGTATCCCAGCGGCGGCGCAACCAGAAAGTTTGCCGCTTGGCCAGCCGCGACGGCAATATCATCCGCGCAAAGCATATCAGTGCCAATCAAACCTATGGGACCATGCTGTTCGATCGAGCCGGTTGGAATGAGAATACCATCCGATATTGTCAAATACGCGTCAATTTCCTGCCAGGTTGAATGGGTAAGTCTCATTTAAAAAACACATTCCACTATTTGGAGACTGTGCAGCCTCGTGGGCCTAAAAGTAAAAAGGTGCCCGAAGGCACCTTTTGAGGGTTTTAATTAAGCTTCCATTTTTCATCTAATTCTTTAAAGAAGCCGCGCTCTTGCTTGAGCTTGATCCAAGTGTTCACATAGTTGATCCAAACTTGATCTGCCTGTGGCAATAACATCGCGATTGGTGTGGGTGATTTTGGCGCTGAAACCGGTACAATCATCAAATCAGAATGAATCGCTACCAATTTATTCGCCTCTACGTTTGACGTAATATGTGCATCGGCGCGGCCACTCAGCACCTGTTGGAACGGCTGCGCGGGAGCTTCTACGATCACATGCTTCGCATCGGGGAAATACTGTTTGACCTGTTTTTCCTGCGTTGTACCCAGCGTTGCTGCAACGCGCACATCCGCATTGTTGAGATCCTCCCAATCTTTATATTTATCAGCATTTGACTTCAACGTCAGCGGCACTGTGGCCAACGAAAAATAGCTGTCAGAATAGCCTGTTGCTTTTGCGCGCGCCGGCGAGACCGAGGCAGATCCCGTCATATGATACTTGCCCGCCGTAATGCCAGCGACCAGCGTTTTCCATTCTGTCGGAACCAGCTCTAGTTCAACGCCAAGGTCAGCCGCAAGCTGGGTCATCACATCGATATCAAACCCGGTATACGAATTGGTCGCCGAATCCTTCATCGTCATCGGGTTCCAATCCCCCGTGGTGCCAACTTTCAACGTGCCGCTGCTTAAAATATCCTGTAAAGCGCCCGCGTGGACTTGAACGGATGACACCGCCATTACCATTGCTGCTGCAATTACCTTAGCTAACTTCATGATTATCTCCATAATTTGTAATTTCCTCAACAAAAGGAACGCAAAGCGGTAGAAAAAGCAACAAGATTTGGAGATTTAGGCATCGTATCATTGCCTTTATCGGTTTTGAGGTGTTTGTTAGGGCGAATATTTGGAGATTTCATGCCTAAAAGCCCACGAGATAATGATATTGAGATTAAAGATATCTCAAAAAATTTTGGTAAATTCGCCGCCTTAAAGGATGTTTCGCTAAGCGTAAAGCAAGGAGAGCGCGTTGTTGTCTGTGGCCCTTCTGGATCTGGAAAGTCTACATTAATAAGATGTATCAACGGATTAGAGGTCCATGATGCGGGATCAATTACGGTTGATGGCATCATATTAAACCATAAAACCAAATCTCTTGAACAGATCAGATCGCGCGTTGGCATGGTTTTTCAACAATTCAATCTTTTTCCCCATTTGACTGTTTTGGAAAATATCACGCTTGGGCCGGTTCGTGCCAAAAAAGTGACCCGTCAAGAGGCGGATAGCCGGGCAATGGGGTATTTAGAACGGGTTAAAATTCCAGAACAAGCGCATAAATATCCGGGCCAATTGTCGGGCGGGCAACAACAAAGGGTGGCGATTGCCCGGTCTTTATGTATGGAGCCAAAAATTCTATTATTTGACGAGCCAACATCGGCTTTGGACCCAGAAATGATCAGCGAAGTGCTTGAGGTGATGATTGAACTGGCCGATACCGGAATGACAATGATTTGCGTCACCCATGAAATGGGGTTTGCCCGGCGGGTGGCCGATACAATGATTTTTATGGATCAAGGTCGGATCGTTGAAACTGCGCCTCCAGCCAAATTTTTTGACTCTCCAGATACCGATCGGTGTAAGGCCTTTCTTCAACAAATTCTGCATCACTAGAGTAATGAGATGAAAAAGCTGGCAATTTTATTATTTTTAATGCTGTTTCTGTCGGGTTGCTCTGACAATTGGGGATGGTATGTGGTTAACCCCTACAGCAAATCCGGTTGGATAAACTTAAAATTCCTTATGTCGGGATATTATTTCACGTTGTTGCTGTCCTTCACCTCGATCCTCATTTCGATTGCCGTTGGATTATTGATCGCCCTGCCCGGTCTTTCGAAAAATCCGTGGCTTAGGAATTTTAACCGCCTCTATGTCGAGATTGTCAGATCGGTTCCTATTCTGGTTCTCATTTTATGGGTATATTATGGCCTGCCTCCAATGACAGGTCTGGAAATAAACGTTTTCTGGGCTGGAGTCATTGCGCTGGCATTGTCCGATAGTGCCTTTCAGGCAGAGATTTTTCGCGCGGGAATACAATCTATCGATAGAGGCCAATATGAAGCGTCACATTCCATTTCATTAAACTACAAAGATACGATGCGATTTGTGATCTTACCGCAAGCCATTCGTCGTATTCTTCCAGCATTGGGCAATCAACTGGTCTATATGCTAAAAATGTCTTCACTGGTTTCTGTGATTGGCATGCAAGAACTGACCCGAAAAGCCAATGAGCTTGTTGTGACAGAATATCGGCCTTTGGAGATTTACACCATTTTGGTGTTGGAATATTTGGTGCTCATCTTGGTTGTTTCCGCAGGCGTGCGCTGGCTAGAGCGGCGCCTTAAATCAGATGAAAGGGTATAAAGCCCATAGGTCTACTGCAAATTCGACTGCCGGAAAAATGGTGCTAGCGGTTCATCTGTTTTCATCAGATATTTTTATACTCGCTCTAATGTGTTTCCTACGGATGAACGGAGGACTCGCTTATAATTAGAGCCCTTTGATCACTTGATCTATTGAGCGGTTCATTCACCTTTAGTGTTATATCGATTTGGCAACTTCAAAAACGGAAAGTTATAAAGACGTGTGGAACTTTTCAAACCTTGATACATTATAATTCGAAAATTATTTTTTGAGATTTTGAACGATGAGAATTGTCTGCAATAGCTTTTAAGGGCTTGGTTGGAGAAAGATGCCGAAACTCACATGTCTTATTTGCATACAGAATAGGAATTTCATCTGCATATAAATGACCTGAAAATCAACATTACAAATTATGATATTGATCGGATTTTAAATTTCATGACCGAAGCCGAACAGCTACATCCACCTTATATTTATCAAAATGAAGAAATTTTCATTGAGCATTTTCATACAGTTGCCACAAAAGGCAGCTGCGAAGCGGTTCTATGGTCCCACAAGCTAAAAAATGGGTTTATTTGGCGATCGCAAAATGGCTGTACTTCACCGACAAAAAAGCAATGGTAGGCTCATCCTGTCAATCATTGATTGAGAAATTTTAATACCAACCCAAGCATATCTTTATTCGAGCAAGACCAAACATGCCATAATACGGCAACCAATCGCAAAATTTCATGTGGGTGGTATGCAGTGACTGTTTCAAGTTTAGGATAGTAAAAAGAAGATTTGTGACTGAGCTCACACCTGTCATCTAAAGCGGCTTTCGTAGATCACGATAGAGAATAATTCAAAGGGCACAAGATACCAGGCTTTTAATAAATATTATCGAGCTTGATAAAAAACGGTCGCCGGCACCCGGGTAAAAGAATACCAAAATTGCAAGAAAACAGTTTTCAGAATAAGTTTTACTTTTCACGACTAGACCAAGCTCAACGCCAGCGATGACCACCGTATTTTATCCCAATGAAAAAACGACACAGCGCAGCTTGAAGATGCGTGCAAAGCGGAGTGTAAGCGAAAAATATATTTTTAATAGGCACAGGGAAGGCGAAAATTCTCGACTGTTCTCAACAGGTCTATCTTATAAAAGATGGCTGTTTGTCACTGCAATCTAACAACTCTTGGCGCATAATTTTTTCTTCCAGATAAGCTTACAATGCCAGCGCGTAACAGCGCCGCTTAAAACCTCTACCCCAGACCAGATAACCAAAGCGCCCATTGCGGTTTAAACATTCACGTCAAGGCTTGGCTCGCGATAAAACGCCTCTCTCTATCCTGTTCAGCACGTCACCAGCCAGTCAGGGACATTAAGGGGGGGGACATGCGAGAAACCTTGCGTCAGATTTTTAACTGTCAAAAAAACCCGCGCTGTGGTTGGCTAAACGCGAAGTTTAATAACACAAAACGAGGAGAGCGTTGTGCTAGTGGTGACGACAATAAGGTTATCTAAAGGTTTCCAAGCATGGAAAGATATGGTGCACTGTGTTGAAGACAAGATGCAAGAACATGGCATGACATTTGTTTTTGCAGGAACACAAAAAGACGATGACACTATGCTGCATACCGTCATACATTTTGAATCAGAAGAACATTTGAAGCGCTTTGGTGCCGATGAGGAACTGACTAGACTGAGAAAAGAAGCAGGCGCGATAGTCGAAACCGGAACGTTTACACCGATTACAAATGACGGCTTTATTAATTACCCGAAAGTTGTAGAATTGAATTAATAAATTAACCTGCAATCTTACATTCAGGATCGTGCCACAGGCTTTTTGGCACGATCATATCTTCTGCGATCATTGACCCAAGAGCCATGGTCATACCCATCAGACCAGCGATCTTTGAGCTGCTGTTTAATTCATGTCGCTTTCAGTTTCCCGCATGATCACTTTGCCCATCCCTTTTCCGCATGTGCCGTGCGACTTCTCAAACCTATCGGGAATAAACTGCGCTGGAAACCCATCAGCGTGAGCGGCAGCCCAATCTAAGTGCCGTCTGGGATTAAGCAAAAAGTCTATGAAAGCGAATATTCTGTGATCGGGCGTCATTTAGATTCTAGCTTTCGCAACGTAATCTTTGACAAATCGACAATTGAATGAACGATGATGTAACGTTGCAAAAAATGGAGAGAAAAATGTTTGTATCTTTTACGGATTGGGAATTTGACGGGAACGTTGACAATGCAGTTGAAGCCGCCAAGGGTTTCTGGCCCGAGATGAAAAAGTATGGCGCAGTGAACATGCGCGCCACAGTTACTGGAGAAAATACAATAAGAACCATGACACTATGGAGAGACCCAAAAATGTTGGAAGCAAATATTGATGAAATTAGAGCCGCAGCCGGTTCTGCAGTTGGCATGTCCGTGACCGGGGGAATGACTGGTCCGCTTGCTGTCGAACTTGATTAATTAGGAAGAGAAAAAGGCCGGATAGTGTAAGCTCCCCGGCAAATCGTGATCTGCGTCAGAGGCTTGGAAACCAAAGAGCACGCGACTTATATTGGGGATTTGCGATTGCAATATGAACTAGTTTGGCAACGCTTTTTATCATTTCACAGGGCGCGGATTTTCAATCACTGGCGATATCCACGATGATACTGCGAACATTCGTCTTTGTGATGATCAATTCTTTTGATTTCATGGACGACCTTAAAGCGAATGGGGATGATTTGGATGCAGAGGAAGCTACCACGCACTTTGGATCAAAGTTTCGCAAAGAACTCTGGGGCATGTTTGAAACTGTTGTAACTATTTTATTTGGAGCAACCGCTCTTACCCAGCGCCAAGCCATCTGGGGCCTTTTTTAATGAATGAGCGGGCTGAACAATCAGCCCCTCATGCCCACCTGTTCAACGACTATTCTGGCCTCAACCTCAAGCTTAGCTGATCCCTTAATCCTGCGCGGATAACAGGAGGTTTGATTGGGCGAGATTAATCAGATCAGCGCAAGCTGATGCCAAAAGTGATCCATATCTCATACGCAGCCGTACTATGAATGGGTCGCGACAAAATACGCGCGCGGAAGTCACGGTCAGCTTTTTTTCCAATTTTATTCAGACGCCATAATTTGGCAGATCTTTTATGGTGGAAAGGGAAGAGCGTATGAAAAAAATGAGCGACCTCACGCTGTTTGAAAACGTTATATTGCATTGCCAAATGACGCATAACCTCACTGGAACAAGGGAAGCCTTAGTCGCTGCTCAAAAAGAAGGCTTAGTGGATTTTTATAATCAGCTAACATCTGCGGGCCGCAACGTTAGCCAGCTGATGCTATCAAATCTTGAGGACTATCAAACCCTATTTGACGTCGAAATTAAGAAGGCGCCAGATTTTTTTCATCAACAGGCCAATGGTAAACATTGATATTTGCCCTCCAACAATCGCCTTTTTCAGTTTGATTATGCAAAACTGGCAACGGCAACATAACGTCTATTGCTTTGTTCACGAACCAGTTCTGCGCGGTTAAAGACAAAACAGTTTGAGATGACTGAACTGAAAAGGCGATCAAATGATCAAAGCAAGCCTTGCCTATTTTATGCACTCAGCTTTTTTTACCCGTAGGACTTGCGATCTCCCAAGTGGGAAATAGAGCGATTGACGCTTTTCTTTTGGTCGCTGAAACACGTGACCTTGGGATTGCGTTGGGCATTTCAATATCCGCAGCTGCCTTTTTCACAGCCCGTTAAGGCGTTGCAGGCTTGATTGTCCAGTTTACCCCCATGAAAACAAAGGCATTGCCGCTGCAGAAACTTTTTATCCACATCTCGCCGCTTTTTTACGACCATTGATTTTTGTTTTTCTCTTGTAGGGGCTATGGAATGCTTCGCTTATAATCCGCTGCACCAAATCGCTTTTTGTCTACATCTATGGCACCCATACAAAAATATGAATGCTTTGCAGACAGCCTATCACGTTAAGTCTCGATGCCCTTTTCTTGGCAGATTTTACCAAAAATATTCCAAAACGAAGCCCTATGTCGCCTTGTACCCGCTAAAGGCGGTGCTTGCACGACCAGCGGATGTAATGGCAGTGATCAAAACTTTAGTGAATGCCCCTGGGATATCGAATGTCATTATTCTTTGGAAAAAACCTCATATCCGGATAGGTCTCACCCTTAACAGGATAAAATCATAGAACGCCTCTTTCGCGCCGTAGCGGGCTCGACGGAAAGCCGATTGGTTTAATGCAATAAAAAGAGACTGAAACAACCCTGTGCTGTAAGACTTACCGGCTGGCGCGCGCCAAGAGCCCGACAGCGAGCAAACCTACCAATATTATCAATAGAGCCGCTGGCGCAGCCTGGGGTAAATTTTCCAAACTTGCCTGATCATGCGTGCGAGTCGCGAGCGTGCTGAAATTGAACGGCCGTAAAAGCATCGTTGCAGGCAGTTCTTTCACACAATCGACGAAAACCAGCACCAAAGCCGACCCCAAACTGCCTTTAATCAGGGGTAAAAAAATCTGCACCAATATTGCACGCTTCGAGCGGCCTAAAGAACGGGCCGCCTGCGATAAATTGGGAGAGACGCGCTCCATCGCGGTATCCGCCGCGCCTTGGGCAATCGCAAAAAAGCGCACAAAATACGCCAAAATGACCGCAAAAGAACTACCCGTCAAAATCAACCCGATTTCTCGCCCTGTGAGGGCAAGAATAAAATCGGCCAAGGCGTTATCAAAAGCCGCCAAAGGAATTAAAATACCAACAGCCAAGACCGCGCCAGGGGCAGCGTAGCCGATCGTGGTGAGGGGCAATAAAAGACGTGGCAATTTCTGTTGGCTGAGGCGAACACCATAGACCATGACGAGTCCAGCAATCACTGTGAAAAAGGCTGCAATCGCGCCGACAAACACAGTGTTCCACAAGGCCGCATATAGATCCGCATCTTTCCAGTAATCAAGCTTGCGCACCGCGTGCAGCGCCAGCACCAAAGTGGGAAGTATAAATCCGAATAAAACCGGTAAAAAGCAAAATACCGAAGCGAAAACAGCTTGGCGACCGCGCAATTTTTGTCGCAAAATTGGCCTGTGATGAGTGGATAAACTGAAAAACCGCATTTTGCTGCGCCCATTTTTTTCAAGCAGCACCAAAATGATAATCAAACACAATCCCAAAGTTGCCAATTGCGCCGCCCCGCCTGCATTGCTGCCTTCCAGCCAAACGCTGAAAATTCCAGTTGTTAGGGTTTGAACCGCAAAATAATCTACGGCGCCAAAATCATTAATCGTTTCCATCATCACAATCGCCGTACCCGCCGCGATTGCCGGGCGCGCCAAAGGTAAACCAATTTTCCAAAACCGCAAAAATGCATGCGATCCAAGCGATTGAGCCACCTCTTCGGCGGCCCCAGATTGTTCCCGAAACGCTGCCCGACTGAGTAAATAAACATAAGGATACAGCGCCATAGTCAGCACAAAACTGGCCGTCCCGAATGACCTGATTTCAAAAAACCAATAATCTTGCGCGTTTTTCCATCCCATCACCCCTCTAAGCGCATTCTGAACGGGACCCGCATATTCAAGCAAATCGACCAACGCATAGGCCCCCACATAAGAGGGTATCGCCAATGGCATCAGCAGCAACCATTCAAAAGAGCGCACGCCCCAAAAGCGGTACCGCGTAACCAACCACGCGGTGCCAGCGCCTATGCAAGCAGCGCCAAAACCCACGCATAACATAAGCGTCAGCGTGGTTTTAAGGTAGCGAGGCAAAGTGGTTGCCAGTAAATGGCTCCAAATATTATCCGAGGGGAAAAACGCCAAAACCAAAATCGCAATAATGGGCAATAAAACGCCCGCTGCAATCAGCAGAGCCGCCAGCGACCATATACCGATCGCTTGGGGAAAGGCTGCCCCCAACGTCTTATTAATGGCGCGGCTTGTCACATTGTGGTCCTTTTCCGGTTTTTCTGCGTAATGCTCAGCTTATACTTGCCCGATGGGCGCGCTTTGCACAACTGGTGCGACAGCTTGCAACGCCAAAGCCTCGAGCGCGCGCGTCAAAAGAGACTACAGAGTTCCCTTATTCAACGCTTTAGGTAGAATTCACCTTACTCAACTAGCCCCAAGCGCTACATCCCCAGCACTTCTTTATACAGATCCAAAATGGCTTCTTCTTCAGCAATCTCATTTTGATCGCGTTTGCGCAAAACGATCAATTTACGCATCACGCGCGTGTCGTAGCCCCGCCCTTTGGCTTCTGCCATCACCTCTTTCTGTTGATCCGCAATATCTTTTTTTTCAGCCTCCAAACGTTCATATCTTTCAATAAACTGGCGAAGCTCTGCGGCAGCCACACGGTGGGTATCTTCGGGCGTATCTTGCATTTCAATCTCCTTGGAATTCCTGCCCTCCTTAAACCAGCTTGCTTTGGCTGCGCAAGAGAGCCCTTTTGGTTGCTTGGTATAAAGAAAATCTATAAAGCGGGCTCAATCTGGATCGCTAGGAGTGCCGTCATGTCGGGAATAGTTTTAACTGGGGCCGCCCTATCTTTGCTTGGCATTGTTGGATTGATGCTTTGCATCGCGAGAGTTGTAAAGGCAAAGAAGCGATCGCTCTCGGATGAGGACTTGCGCGCTGAATTAGCCTCCCTAATGCCGGTAAACTTAGGGTCTTTATTTTTATCTGCCTTGGGCTTGATGACAGTCGCAATCGGTATAGCGGTTGGGTAACTCGTCGTCCAGACCACAAAATGAGAGGCGAAGAACAAACGCCTTCGGATTGCCCACCTAAGAAAACAAAATTCCACCAAGCAAACCCTTTAAAAACAATCCATTCGATATGCTTGTCAATTTGAAGGATATTGTTATTCTGCCCTCGACCATACCTAGGAGCGCTGAATGGGACCGAAGGTAAAAGCTTTTTTTGATCCGCAAACCAACACAATTTCATATGTTGTGCGCGACCCGAATGGACATGCAGCGGCCGTCATCGACAGCGTGCTTGATTTTGACCATGCCTCTGGAACCACGCAGACCAGCTCAGCAGATAAAATCATCGCTTATGCCAAAGAAGAGGCTTTGGATATTCAATGGTTGCTTGAAAGCCATGTACATGCCGATCACCTTTCCGCAGCTCCCTATATTCAAGAAAAACTGGGCGGCAAAATAGGAATTGGAAACAATATCACCCTTGTTCAAGATACTTTTGGAAAAGTATTTAACGAGGGCACAGAGTTTCAGCGCGACGGAAGCCAATTTGATCAATTGTTTGATCACGGGGATGTTTTTCACATTGGTCAAATGCGTGTTGATGTTTTGCATACACCAGGGCATACCCCGGCCTGCCTCACCTATGTCATCGAAGATGCAGCTTTCGTTGGAGATACGTTGTTCATGCCCGATTTTGGTACCGCGCGCTGTGATTTTCCGGGCGGCTCCTCGCAAACCCTATATGAATCTATCCAAAAGATACTTGCGCTGCCTGATGAAACGAAAATTTTTGTAGGCCATGATTACAAAGCGCCGGGCAGAGATGAATATAGTTGGGAAACCACAGTTGGCGAACAGCGCAGACAAAATGTTCACATTGGGGGCGATGTCAAAGCTGAAGCGTTTGTAAAGCTTCGAGACGAACGAGATGCAAAACTCGCGATGCCAAAATTGATAGTGCCCTCATTGCAAATCAATATGCGGGCAGGCAATATGCCGCCGCCTGATGAGCATGGGGATGTGTTTTTAAAACTGCCCATCAATAAACTTTAAATTTAAAAAATGGCTTGAAAATAGGCGCGCGCAGTCGGAGAGCAAAATATGCCAATGGATTGGATTTATGGATTGGTCGGCGGTGTTTTGATTGGCTGCGCTGGCGCTGTTCTTTTATTGGGGAATGGCCGCGTTATGGGCGCAAGCGGATTGATTTTTGGCATGTTCAAAACAACGGATCGGCGAATTTGGGCGGAAAACCTAGCGTTCGTTTCTGCTTTATTCGTTGTTCCAATGCTGTTCGTAAGACCATTAAACATAGCTCCGACACATGCTAGCGAAAATGTGATCGTCTTGGTGATTGCAGGCCTAGCAGTGGGTTTTGGAACAAGGCTGGCAAATGGTTGCACATCGGGCCATGGCGTCTGCGGCATTTCAAGGTTTTCCCTGCGGGGTATAGCCGCAACGATGGTGTATATTTTAGCCGGGGCGATAAGCGTGGTTCTGTTCAAACATTTTTTCGGATTGATCTGATGCGCATAGTGATTAGTTTGGTTGCAGGAGCTCTGTTCGGCCTTGGCTTGATCATATCGGGCATGACGAATACCAAAAAAGTGCAGGGGTGGTTGGACATATTCGGCGAATGGGACCCCACCTTAGCTTTCGTAATGGGCGGAGCAATCCTACCAATGGCCATCGCCTGGAAGGCCACGCGGGCACGCATGCCTTTAGGGGCGGATAAATTCCCAGCTGTGAACACCGCTGGAATAGATCGCGACCTTATTATTGGCTCGGTATTTTTCGGGGTAGGATGGGGGTTGGCAGGCCTGTGCCCTGGCCCGGCAATCGCATCCTTAAGCTTTGGCGGAAGCAGCGGCGTGGTATTTGCCAGCGCGATGATCATTGGCATGCTTTCGACACGGCGCCTTCAAGCATTTTTTCGTAAAGCTGAGAATACATCAAAAACGATCACGTGACGTTACAAACCAACACCTAAGTATCACTTGTATACGGTGATCATCAAACCGATCAAATCGATATTCAAGGCCAGTTTTGCCTCGTGCTATACGTTTTGTAAGACCAACGTAAAAAAAAAATATCTATCTTACATCAGTTTTCCCTTGAATAACGTGCGACGATCGTTCTTATAGAGCTAGAAGGAGAAACCAAATGAAAAAGATTTTTATTATCGCATTCGCGCTCATCGGAACCGTTTTTGTCGCAGGCTGTGAAACAGCAGCACCAGAATCCGTAATGGTTACCCCTGAGGCTTCAAGCAATAAGCTTTAATTAATACTGAAACCTGAATGTAAAGACAAAGCGGTTTAACTGCTATGTGTATATAATCAAGGGATGCAAAAGCCTGTCGCGCGGAATTTGAATTGGCGCTATGGCAGAAGGACAAAAAAACAGGGTCCAGTTGGATACCTAAGGTTTTATGGCGCGGGTGATATTTAAATCACCCGCGCCTGTTTTATTTCCATAGGACAATAGATCAAATGCGCGTAAGGACACGCCACTAGGAAAGAAAACTTTTGGCTTATTTGCTGTAATTGGATAATCTCGGATCTGAACAACCGCTTGGGGATTGGCCGATGCAATACCAAATAATACGCAAAACCAGCCTGGAAGATCTACAAAACTCGGTCAATGATTTAATCAGCGCAGACTGGCGGCCAATCGGCGGATTGACAATCGATGGGGCAGATACAGAACGCTACTATCTACAAACAATGTTTCGAGCCAATGCAACGGATGCGTTTAAAGAACGCGTGCGGCGCGAAGAAGGCAACGGACCGTTTGGCCTTTGGTAAAAGCGACTTAGCTCACTTTCTTAAGCGCAAACCGCACAAATAAAATCAATCTCTCAGTTGCAGAACGATAAAAACAATGCACGATAAAGCCAAGCCTAATTGACCCCGCCCATTTACGTTGAACCTCTGGTGAAAATTTTCACGCAGTTGCATAAAATTGTAAGTTTTTGGCGCTTGATAACCCGCGCCGAGAACAGCGCGAAAACACTTATCCTACGCGACTCTCGCCAAAAAAATTCTTAAAATTTTGGTAGAAAGATTTTGATTGACTAGAAGAGCTTAGCATGGAGAAGAAAATTTTAAATTGATTAAAAAAACACAGAGCCGATTGTTGTGAAAAAAGGCTTTAATCGTCTGCTTGAAAAAATCGAAAACCTCTCAGCGCACAGGGCGACATGAAAAACCTTTTAAGAACCTGTAATAAAACACTGTTTACCCAATAGGATTAGAACATATTAGATCAATACCCAGTGGCATATTACATGCTCTGCAAGGCGGCCCCTCTATCTTTTATTAAAGCATTATTTCGAAAAGGCGCTTAATAATTATTCTGTCACACCAAATCCCAAATCTCTTTCAGCCCAGCTAGCAAATAATCTTTAATGATAGTGGGGGCAACTTCTTCGTAATCCTGAAGCGTCTTTAATTCCGGCCGCGCTGCTTTAAACGTTTTCAAATAGGCTTTTGCCGCATCTTTGTTATTCAAATGCACATTAATCGCCGCCCGAAACCCATCATAGCGGTTATGCTGCGACCTGTCATAAAGCGTGTTTGACCATTTCAGCGCCTGTTCCGACTGATTCATTGCCATATAGAGAAACGGGAAAAAACCTTCATAGGATTTGCGCTGAACAGGATCCAATTCAATGGCCCGTAAAAAGAACTTTTCTGCCTCGGCAAAGCGCCCCTCGTTACAAATCGCCATCCCATATTGAGAATTTGATCTTGGATGGCTTGGGTTGAGGTCCAAAGCTTCTTTGGCATATTTCACCCGTTGCTCATAATCTCCTTTCATATTGAAAGAATTGCTATAATTTGATACCGCATCCGGGTTTTTAGGATCAAGCCGATAGGCAAGCTCGGACAGCTCGTGAAAGCTTGCCTCCATCTCGTTCCGGCGTGATTTATACTTAGGTTCTAAGCGTACCGAAAAAAGACATTTACATTTTAAAACATAAGCATCAACCAATTCTGGATCTTTTTCAATTGCTTCATCGCACAGCTCGATCACCTGTATATTGCGCTCATCCCCAAACGTGTTGAACTGGTTGAAAATGGACAAAGCCTGTAAATAACTATCCCAGGCCGAAAACGAGGCTTTGGGCCGCCTCTTGGCTCTTTCATGTTCTTTGCTTTTCAAAGCCGGCGTGATTAATGCCGCCACTTCTTGAGAGACTTCATCTTGAACTTCAAAAATATCGTCAAGCAGGCGGTCCCATCGCTTTGACCAAATTTGCTGATCATCTTTTACGTCGATTAAATTGGCGGTGATCCGCACTTTGTTGCCGCCCTTCCGGATACTGCCTTCAACGATGTAATTGGCCGCCAATTCCTGCGCGATCTCGCTGGTTTTTAAATCTTGGCCTTTAAAACTAAAGCTGGAGTTGCGCGAAATCACCGGAAATGATTTCCAAGACGATAAATTGGCAATGATATCTTCGGTCACACCATCCGCGAAATATTCTTGCTCCTCATCATTGCTCATATTTTTGAACGGTAACACGGCAATCGTGGGAGGTTTGCTTTCAAACGCTTCCCCGTCTAGGATCGCTTTAGCCGCTGCCTTACGCTGTTCGACGCCCTCTAGAGTGATATCAAAAGCATGCACCAAAGTGTTTTTAACCTGTTGATTGCCCAGATCTGAAAAAGTCATATCAACCTTTTCGCTCACAAAATCATGTATCGATTTTGATAAAGAAACCCCGCCAGGCTGACAAAATGCCTCAAGCCGCGCGGCCACATTTACGCCATCCCCGTAGAGATTACTTTCCTCAATGATCACATCCCCCATGTTAAGCCCAACCCTAAAGTTCATTTGCTCTGAAGGGTCCAGCGTGGCGTTACGCTGTTTGATCAGCTTTTGGAACTCGCTGGCGCACAAAACCGCTGAAACAGCACTTTGAAACTCGGCCAGCACAGAATCCCCAGCCGTATTGAATATCCGCCCTCCATGTTCTTGAAACAGATTGTCCAAAATTTCACGGCAAGATCTAAGCGTGCGCAGCGTCAAATCTTCATTATGGGCCATCATTTTGGTAAAACCCACAACATCAGTCACAAAAATAACTGCTATTTTTCGGACTATCTTCGCCTCGGACATATCAAACTCCTAGAACAGGCAAAGCAGCCGCAACCCCAGCCTATGAAATATTTATAGGATAGCTTATCAGCTTTAAACGCAAAAGAAACACCACATGTGCGCGACCTAGGCGCGGGAAAGAAAAAAATCCGCTGTAAAAAGGCTATCGACGCCTCTTTAAATGACCAATCTAATAGGTTGCGCGGCCGCCGCTTAGGTCAAAGGTAGATCCCGTGCTGAATGAATTTTCCGAGGTGCTCAGCCAAGTGATCATTTGGGCCGCTTCTTCAACCTGCAAAAAACGACCACGCGGAATCTTAGACAACATATAGTCGATATGTTTCTGGCTCATTTGATCGAAAATTCGGGTTTTCGCCGCGGCGGGGGTCACGCAATTCACAGCAATATCCATATCAGCATGTTCTTTGCCCAAAGATTTGGTTAACGCGATCACCCCAGCTTTTGAGGCAGAATAGGCCGCCGCATTCGGGTTTCCTTCTTTACCAGCCACGGAGGCAACGGTCACAATGCGCCCATAGCCCTGTTCCATCATGGATGGCAGCACCGCGCGGCAACAATTGAAGGTGCCGTTGAGATTGATGTCAATAATCGATTTCCACTCATCAGGATCATATGCCACAAGCTTTGCGTTTGATCCCGCAACACCAGCGCATGTGATCAAAATTGAAATAAAACCATCGTCAGCTTTGGTTTTTTCCGCTGCGTCTTTCACCGCATTGGTATCGGCCACATCCACAGCCATCGCGGCCGCACCCTGCCCCAATCGCGCGGCTGCGGCCTGACCCTGCGCATCATCTCGATCCCAAATCATCACTCGGGCGCCGCTGGCGATAAAGCGTTGCGCAACAGCAAAGCCGATACCCTGGGCGCCGCCAGTGATCACCGCCAAACGGCCATTTAAATCATAGCTATTCATCCCAAAAACCTTTTTTAAAACGCCGCCGCTAGCTATATCACATTAAAACGGCACATCATCCGCCAATATTACAAAGCGCGAGACCACTTTTTTAACCCCCGCCTTTTCAAAGGCGATTGTTAATTTATCGCCTTCGGTCTCAGATACGGAACCATAGCCAAACTTTTGATGAAACACTCGCACACCGGTCGTAAAGCTTGAAACCGCAACCGCATCAATTGTCATATGCGCGCTTTCGCGCGGTTGGCTTATCGGGCGCTCAGCGCTTTGGGATTGCAAGCGCTTCCACCCCGGTGAGGCATAGCCCCCGCCGATATTTTCCATATCAACAGCCAAATTTGACGTCTCAGTCTGCATTCCATAGGCCCCCCCATAAAGCCCCGGAGGGGTCAGCACATCGACGTGCTCAGCAGGCAGCTCATCAATGAAGCGAGAAGGCATTGAAGATTGCCATTGTCCAAAAATGCGCCGGTTGCCTGCAAAACAAATCGTACACAGACGCTCTGCGCGCGTAATCCCCACATAGGCAAGACGGCGCTCTTCTTCCAAACCACGCTGACCAGTTTCATCCATACTGCGCTGCGAGGGGAATAAGCCATCTTCCCACCCTGGAAGAAAAACGGCCGGAAATTCGAGCCCTTTGGCGGCATGCAGCGTCATAATGCTGACTTTCTCACCCGCCTCATCGCGCTCATTATCCATCACCAGCGACACATGCTCTAAAAACCCTTGTAAATTCTCAAATTGATCGAGTGCTTTTACCAATTCCTTCAAGTTTTCCAGCCGCCCCGCCGCTTCGGGCGTTTTGTCATTCTGCCACATCTCAGTATAGCCCGATTCATCCAATATCACTTCGGCCAATTCTTGATGGGAAATTGATTGATCTTGCATCGCTTTGCGCCAACGCCCCAACCCATCGACCAAACGTCCCAGCTCAAGCGCCCCTTTGCCCGACATGCCTTTGGCAGCCAAAAGCAGCCTGGCCGCCTCCGTTAAGGCAACGCCTTCTTGACGCGCCATAGATTGAATTTTCTGCTGCGCTTTATCTCCCAGCCCGCGTTTGGGCGTATTCACGATCCGTTCAAAGGCCAAATCATCACTGGGGCTACAAACCAGTCGAAAATAAGCCATCGCATCGCGAATTTCCATTCGCTCATAAAACCGTGGGCCACCAATCACGCGATAGGGTAAACCAATGGTCAAAAACCTATCTTCAAAGGCGCGCATTTGATGGCTGGCCCGAACCAAAATCGCCATTTGATCCGGGGTAAATTTATCAAGACCACGGCTGCCTTGTTGAAGTGCTTCGATCTCATCGCCAATCCAACGGGCCTCTTCTTCAGCATCCCAATGCCCAATCAAACGCAGCTTTTCACCTTCGTCAAGATCGGTCCAAAGCTCTTTGCCCAACCGCCCTGTATTGCCTGAAATAACGGCGCTTGCGGCGGCAAGAATATGTGGCGTTGATCTGTAATTTTGCTCCAGCCTTACGATTTTCGCTCCGACAAAATCCTTTTCAAATTTCAAAATATTGCTCACTTCGGCGCCCCGCCAGCCATAGATTGACTGATCATCATCGCCAACGCAGCAAATGTTTTTGTGACCGCCAGCCAATAATCTAAGCCACAAATACTGCGCAACGTTTGTATCTTGATATTCGTCTACCAGGATATATTTAAACCATCGCTGATATTGCTGCAGAACATCCGGCTGCGTCTGAAAAATTTTAACGACATGCAGTAGCAGATCGCCAAAATCCACCGCATTTAACGCCTTAAGGCGCGCTTGATAGGCCGCATAGAATTCAGTGGCGCGGTTATTGAAAGCACCCGCTTCAGCCGCGGGTACATTTTCAGGCCCCCAAGCTCGGTTTTTCCACTGATCGATAATACCCGCCAATTGCCGCGCCGGCCACCGCTTATCATCCACATCAGAGGCCACGAGCAATTGCTTCAGCAGCCGGAGCTGATCATCGGTATCTAAAATCGTAAAACTGCCTTTCAGCCCAACCAATTCTGCATGCCGCCGCAAAAGCTTCACGCAAATCGAATGAAATGTGCCCATCCAAGGCATCCCTTCAACGGATTGCCCTAGCAATTCTGCAACGCGGCCTTTCATCTCGCGGGCGGCTTTATTGGTAAATGTTACCGACAATATCTCATGAGGACGCGCCCGCCCTGTCGTCAACAAATGCGCAATCCGGCAGGTTAAGGCTTTGGTTTTTCCCGTCCCTGCCCCCGCCAACATCAAAACCGGCCCGTCAAGCGCTTCAACGGCAGCGCGCTGAGCTGGGTTCAGCTCCTCAAGATAAGGGCTTGGCCGCGCCGCGATCGCTTGCGCAGAAAGAGAAAGCTCTGCGGGTTTGTGGGTATCATCATAGCTGCTCATGGCGCCAAATTAGCGCCAATAAAGCCGATTGAAAAGAGGATGTTCAGCAAATGTTCTATTATTTTCTTTCGATCAGATGTCTGTGCAAAAAGATCAAAAAGCTAAAAAACACAAAGTTTTATTTATCCGATTGCCGCCACGGCTCTAGACAAGAACATCTTGGTTTCGCCATATAGAAATATGGATTTAGACACACGATATCCCGGCCTCTTAGACCTGAAACGGGCCGCAAAGCGCAAATTACCTTATTTTGTTTGGGAGTATCTTGACAGCGCCACCGGAACAGAAAGCGTTCTTATTAACAATCGCGCCGCCTTTGACCGGTTGCGCATGATGCCCTCAGTTTTGCATGGGCCCCTCGCGGTTAATCTTAATTGTAATTTTTTGGGAAAAACCTTCGATCTGCCCTTTGGCGTTGCACCAGTGGGACTGTCGGGACTGATCTGGCCCAATGCCGAAACGCTGCTGGCGCGCAATGCTAAGGACAACAATCTACCCTACACCCTGTCAACGGTTGCGTGCCAAACCCCTGAAACCATTGGTCCTGTCGCAAACGGCAATGGCTGGTTTCAGCTTTACCCACCGCGCGACCCTAAGATCCGCACAGATATGCTAAGCCGCGTGAAAAATGCTGGCTTTGATACCTTGGTGTTAACGGTTGATCTGCCCGTAGCCAGCCGACGAGAACGTCAAACACGAAGCGGCATCACCCAGCCCCCAAGGCTTACTCCGCGCCTTCTGGCCCAAATCGCTCAAAAACCGCATTGGGCGCTGGCAACGGCCGCTTTTGGACGGCCCGCGATGCCGTTTTTGAACAAATATGCAAAAGTTAAACCCGGCATGCCCCCCACCGCCCATATCGGCTATTTGCTGCGCGCCTCGCCCGATGAGGCCTATCTGAGCTGGCTTCGAGAGAATTGGCATGGCTCGTTGATCGTCAAAGGTATTTTGAACCCCGAGGATACAAAGCGGTTGGAACGCATTGGAGTGGATGCGTTATGGGTATCAAACCATGCCGGCCGACAATTTGACGGCGCTCCTGAAAGTATCAGTATGCTACACAGCATTCGCCGCGCCACAACACTTCCTCTGGTCTTTGACAGCGGTATTGAAAGCGGTTTGGATATCCTGCGCGCGCTTGCGCTGGGTGCAGATTTTGTGATGCTTGGCAAAGCATGGCATTACGCTTTGGGGGCATTAGGGCCGCTGGGTCCGGCACATTTAACAGATATTTTACGCAAGGATCTAATCGCCAATATGGGCCAATTGGGGCTCGAAAATCTCAAAGACTGCGCAGGCAAAATAATCGTATAACAGCCGGGTTAAGCTTTCGCGCAGCGCGCGCTTTAAACGGTGACGAAACACCGATACAAACCACGCTTTACATAAATTTTGACAATGAAAGCCGACAGTAGTAATTCTGCAGCGCAGCATGACGTAGCATACCCCCATCGTTTCAGATTTTCAGGCGTAGACTTCAACCAAGGACGATCAAATGACTGATTTCAAAAAAATTCTTATTGCAAACCGCGGCGAAATAGCCATCCGCATTATGCGAGCTGCGAATGAAATGGGAAAGAAAACCGTCGCCGTTTTTGCCGAAGAGGATAAACTGGGCCTGCACCGCTTCAAGGCCGATGAAGCCTACCGCATTGGCGAGGGGTTAGGCCCCGTTGCTGCCTATCTGTCAATCGATGAAATAATCCGGGTTGCGCTGGCATCGGGCGCAGATGCCATCCATCCAGGATATGGGTTATTGTCTGAAAACCCCGATTTCGTTGATGCTTGCGTGAAGAATGGTATTACGTTTATCGGGCCTCGCGCGGACACCATGCGCGCGCTTGGCGATAAAGCATCGGCGCGCCGCGTGGCGGTTGAAGCCGGTGTTCCGGTTATTCCCGCAACCGAAGTGCTTGGGGATGATATTGCCGATATCGCGCGGCAAGCTGAAGATGTTGGCTATCCATTGATGTTAAAAGCCTCTTGGGGCGGCGGCGGGCGTGGCATGCGCCCGATCACCCATCCAGGCGAGTTGGAAGAAAAAGTGTTGGAGGGGCGCCGCGAAGCAGAAGCCGCCTTTGGCAATGGTGAGGGCTATTTAGAGAAGATGATTCTTCGCGCCCGGCATGTTGAGGTGCAAATTCTGGGCGATAAGCAAGGTGCGATCTATCACCTCTGGGAGCGCGATTGCTCTGTCCAGCGACGCAACCAAAAAGTCGTTGAACGGGCACCGGCCCCCTATCTAAACGAGGCGCAGCGCGCAGAGCTCTGTGAATTGGGGCGGCGTATTTGTGCGCATGTGAATTATGAATGTGCAGGTACAGTTGAATTTTTGATGGATATGGATAGCGGTAAGTTTTACTTTATCGAGGTAAATCCCCGCGTACAGGTTGAGCATACTGTGACCGAAGAGGTCACCGGTATTGATATCGTCCAAGCACAAATTTTGATTGCCGAGGGCAAAACGCTTGCCGAAGCGACGGGAAAGCCATCGCAAGCTGAGATTAGATTGAACGGTCACGCGCTTCAGACGCGAATCACCACTGAAGACCCACAAAATAATTTTATTCCCGATTATGGGCGTTTAACCGCCTTTCGCAGCGCCACCGGCATGGGCATTCGCCTTGACGGCGGCACTGCCTATGCGGGCGGCGTCATCACGCGCTATTATGACTCGCTCTTGGTGAAGGTCACAGCCTGGGCCCCCACACCCCAAAAGGCAATCGCGCGTATGGATAGAGCGCTGCGCGAATTTAGAATTCGTGGTGTGAGCACCAATATTGCCTTTGTCGAAAACCTGCTCAAACACCCAACATTTTTGAGCAATGAATATACCACAAAATTCATCGATGAAACGACAGACCTGTTCGATTTCAAAAGCCGCCGCGACAGAGGCACGCGGGTACTCACTTATATCGCCGATATCAGCGTCAACGGACATCCTGAAACAACCGATAGGCCGCGCCCTGCAGCCCATATTAAACCGCCAAAGCCCCCAAGAACTGCAGAAATCGTGCAGCCCGGTACGCGCAACCTACTGGAAGAAAAAGGCCCAAAAGCCGTTGCGGATTGGTTGTTGGATCAAAAGGCTTTGCTGCTTACTGACACAACGATGCGCGATGGGCATCAATCGCTTCTGGCGACCAGAATGCGTTCGATCGATATGATCAAAGCCGCGCCGGCCTATGCCAGCACGCTGCCAAATTTGTTCAGCGTCGAATGCTGGGGGGGCGCCACATTCGATGTTGCTTATCGGTTTTTGCAAGAATGCCCTTGGCAAAGGTTGCGCGACCTTCGGGCCGCGATGCCAAACCTAATGACCCAAATGTTGCTGCGGGCCAGCAACGGTGTGGGCTATACGAATTATCCCGATAATGTGGTGCAAAGCTTTATTCAAGAAGCCGCCAAAGGCATTGATGTTTTTCGTATTTTTGACAGTCTGAACTGGGTTGAAAATATGCGCGTTGCGATGGAAGGCGTAATAGACTCTGGAAAAATATGCGAAGCAAGCATTTGTTATACGGGTGATATTTTGAACCCGAACAGAGCAAAATATGACATAAAATATTACGTTTCCATGGGCAAAGAGCTGCGCGATGCGGGCGCTCATATACTGGGCCTGAAAGATATGGCCGGGTTGCTCAAACCGGCAGCTGCACGCCAGCTAATCACCGCTCTCAAAGCCGAAGTTGGCTTGCCCATACATTTCCACACGCATGATACATCAGGTTTGGCCGGCGCCACTTTATTAGCTGCAGCAGAAGCCGGTGTTGACGCGGTTGACGCCGCGATGGATGCGTTTTCTGGGGGCACTTCGCAACCCTGCCTTGGATCAATCGTCGAAGCGCTGCGCCATACCGAACGGGACACTCATTTAGATATCGCTGCGATCCGCTCGTTAAGTGATTATTGGGATCATGTACGTGCCCAATATGCAGCGTTTGAAAGCGGGCTGGCAGCGCCTGCTTCCGAGGTGTATTTGCATGAAATGCCCGGGGGGCAATTTACCAATTTGAAAGCGCAGGCACGCTCGCTCGGACTTGAAGAAAAATGGCCCGCGGTGGCTAATACATATGCCGATGTAAACCAAATGTTCGGAGATATTGTTAAAGTCACCCCGTCCTCTAAAGTCGTAGGCGATATGGCCTTGATGATGGTCAGCCAAGGTTTAACGCGCAGCAACGTGGAAGATCCCAATCTTGATCTGGCCTTTCCAGACAGCGTTGTCGACATGCTACGCGGCAATTTAGGCCAGCCTCCGGGCGGCTTCCCCGAAGCGCTTGTTAACAAAGTCCTAAAAGGCGAGGCCCCGATGACCACGCGCCCCGGGGCCGTTTTACCCCCCGTGGACTTGGCCGCAGAACGCCTTGCACTGAGCGCGGCGCTGGACGGGCGCGAGGTTGATAACGAAGATTTAAATGGGTATTTGATGTACCCAAAAGTGTTCCTTGATTATATGGCTCGGCATAAAACCTACGGCCCCGTGCGCGCTTTGCCCACCAATACATTCTTTTATGGCATGCAACCTGGCGAGGAAATAACAGCGGAAATTGATCCCGGAAAAATTCTAGAAATTCGATTACAAGCCATCGGAGAAACCGATGATAAAGGCGAAGTAAAGGTTTTCTTTGAACTGAATGGCCAGCCGCGGGTGATCCGTGTTCCCAACCGCTTGATCACATCACAAGCGATGTCTCGCCCAAAAGCAGAGCAAGGCAATGCAAACCATATTGGAGCGCCTATGCCGGGCGTTGTAGCTTCGCTGGCGGTCAGCGCAGGGCAACTCGTTAAAACCGGTGATCTGCTTTTGACTTTGGAAGCGATGAAAATGGAAACAGGCATACACGCCGAGCGTGATGCAGTGATCAGCGCAGTACATGTGCAAGCTGGCGGTCAAATTGATGCCAAGGATTTGCTGATAGAATTTCAATCAGATTAGACAGCTTAGGGGGCCTGGGATGAAAACGTCCAGTTTACACGTGGCGGCGGGACATCTCGGCTTGCCCCGTATCTGGAAGAAAAAATCACGACAGAGTGCATTTTACCCCTTGCGGGCGGGTCAAGTTGTTTATATCACCCGGCTACCCATCGGATGCGGGCGTAGCTCAGGGGTAGAGCGTTACCTTGCCAAGGTAAATGTCGTGAGTTCGAATCTCATCGCCCGCTCCAAATTAACGCATTTTATTTGATAGATGTCAGTTATTTAATTCGAAGACGATGTTTTTCGGGTACACCTTTGGATACACTTTATTTCACTAAGTCAGACGAATCTTGCCGTAAAAATCACTACTGCAAACATTTCATCCACCTTCTCTGCCCCCTGTCGCGCCGCACGATATCTGTTCAAATCAGGAACAGGCAGGGTTTCGTTTAGATAGCAAATGACGGGCTTTACCTTGCGCCGTGCCTCTGCGTCTTGTGGTTTATCGTTCATTTTTTTGTCCCGTTCATGCATGAATCCTAATGCACTTACTAAGCCTACCCAAAGCCTCCATGGCAATCATTTTTGTGATCAAAACAATCCCGCTTGACCTTACACAGTGATCTGATATCACTCAATAATTCTCAGGGCGGGGCGAAATTCCCCACCGGCGGTAAGGGGAAACCCAAGCCCGCGAGCGTTCAGCGATGAGGTCAGCAGATCAGGTGCAATTCCTGGGCCGACGGTTACAGTCCGGATGAAAGAGAAGACGCAATGTACCGATCGTGATCGGTGTGCTGTCGTGTGATCGCCTTGGGTGAAGTACGCGTGAATAAGGAGATTTCATGATGCGCACCCAAATCGCCTATGTCCAAGCAAAATGGCATTCCAACATTGTTTCAAAATCGCTGGATGGGTTTCGTGCCGCCCTGCCCGATGCGGATGTCGCCAATTTCGAGGTTCCAGGCGCATTTGAAATGCCCCTCATCGCGAAAGAATTGGCAAAAACAGGCAAATATGATGCCGTGGTTTGTGCAGCCTTTGTTGTGGATGGCGGGATTTATCGCCATGATTTCGTGGCCCAAACCGTGGTTGAGGCACTAATGAACGTCGGTTTAGAAACAGGTGTGCCTGTGCTGTCCGTTTCGCTCACCCCCCATAATTTCCAAGAGACCGAGTTTCACACAAAACAGTTTGAAGACCATTTCGTGAAAAAAGGGGCCGAGGCCGCAGCGACCGCCGATCAAATCGTGCGTTTGAGAAAACAAATAGCGAATTCAAATTGATTTGTTACTGTGATCCAAAGACAGTATCTGAAGAGGGGTCGAATGATTGAATGACTATCCGCAGCAACTGCGGCCGCCATTACAACCTTTAGCTATTCAAGATTACTGATATTGCATGCAGAAAATGCAAAGTCATGTGTTTTACATGATCACAAAGTTGTCGTAGCGATATCAATTCCACAAGACTAATCCTAAATAAAGTGAATTGCTTTACCGTGGCAGGCCATCGCCGCTTCGCGCACTGCCTCGCTATAGGTAGGATGGGCATGTGATACAGCCGCCAAATCAGCAGCACTGGCGTTTAATTCCATTGCTACGCAAATCTCATGGATCATATCACCAGCAGACGGACCAAGAATTTGCCCACCCAAAATTTTCCCCGTTTCACTATCGGTGATAATTTTTACAAAACCATCCGCACAGTTTGCCGCCTTGGCGCGTCCATTGGCAGCAAATGGAAAAACGCCAGATCTTGTGGCCACACCTGCCAATTTGGCGCGGGCCTCACCATAGCCAACGGTTGCCAGTTCTGGATGTGTGTAAATAACACCAGGAATTGAATGATAATTGATCGAATGAGGCTCGGATCCCACAATTTGCTCTGCCACCATGATGGCTTCGTCTTCAGCCTTATGTGCCAACATTGGTCCCGCGATAACATCACCTATAGCGTAAATATGTGACACGGCGGTTCGGCACTGAGCATCAACTGGAATTATACCGCTCTTAGCCAGAGAAATGCCCGCTTTTTCCAATGCTAACCCACGCGTGTTGGCGCGCCGACCTGTTGCAACCAGAACCTTTTCGCTATGAATTTTCGAAATTTCATTTTTAGAGCGATCATTGTAGGTCACCGTAATACAATCCACGTCCACCTGGGATTGTTTGACCGCCGCGCTGAGAATAAATTTCAGCCCCTGCTTTTTCAGCAATTTTACATATGCTTTTCGCATATCTTGATCGAGCTCCGGCAATATTTCATCAGCGTATTCTAAAACTGTAACATCACATCCAAGCCGCGCATACACGCTGCCCAGCTCTAGACCGATAACGCCTGCCCCGATAACAACCAAACTCTTTGGGATTTGGTCAAAATCTAGCGCCCCGGTTGATGACACAATGCGTGTTTCATCGATCAAGACGCCAGACAGAATCTGCGGCTGCGATCCCGTTGCAATAACATAATTTTTTGCACTATAGACAGCTTCGGATACGCGAACCTCATTTGGTGATATGAATTCCGCCCATCCTTTAATCCAAGTCACGCCATTCGCTTTGAACAAATATTCCAAGCCCTTTGTATTCTGATCGATGACAGAATTTTTGTGCGCTTTCATTGCGGGCCAGTTGATTGCACTGTCACGCACATCGATGCCGATCGAGGCAAAGTTTTTATTCATCTCGACATACATATGTGTTGCGTGCAACAATGCCTTGGAGGGAATGCAGCCAACATTTAGACAGGTCCCGCCCAAACGAGCACGTCCTTCGATAATTGCTGTTTTTAACCCAAGCTGTGCCGCCTTGATTGCACACGAATATCCACCGGGGCCGGCCCCTATGACGATCATATCATATTCCGTCATGTTCTTTCCTTTTACTATAGCTTTGCTAGCGCTGGCATGGTCCAAATGGGCATAATCCCCGATCTTGCGATAAATGGAGCTAGAGGTTTATTTCGAAACAGCCCGTGTTGCGTCAGACAAATGGTATCCAATCCAACAGCCTGACCGCCAAGGATATCTGTATGCAACGTATCCCCAACCATGGCATAATGCCCTGCCCCCCACGCATTAAGCGCGATGTCAAACGCATGATGATAGGGTTTTCCGAAAAACACGACGTCGGCTTGGGTTTTATCCCTCAGATCGTGGGCCCAAAAACCCGGTTCAATCGTCAGTCCATTTTCGCGCGGCGCAACCAAATCAGGGTTACCAACAATCACGGGTCGAGGGTGGCGCAGCAAGCTTTCGATCAACCTATCTTGATGGGCTTGCGTCCAGTTTTCGGCAGTCAAAAACAAAAACGCTGGAACATCATCCCAAGAGCCTGAAACCTCAAAGAGGTTGCTTACATCCTGTTTTGTATCTTGAAATTCATCTTGGGGCGTCGCAATCGCCGCCCATTGGGAAATCTGCGAATATTCGGATAAATTGGCGAATAACGTATCACGGCTGGATATAATTTCATCGCGGCGAATATCTAGACCAAGATGCTTATACTTATGAAAGGCGTCCTGAGAAGTATAACTTGCCGCATTCGTTAAAATCCGAAATGGGATATGCCGCAAACGCAAATCCTCCAGAACCCGCGCCGCGCCTTCGATCGCACTGTTGCCAACATTAAGCACACCGAATGAATCGAGTAAAAACCCCTCATAGTAATCAACCATCTCATCCAAACATGTTGCCTGTCTGGAGGCTTGTTGCACCACGACTGAGGGTAATCTATCGCGGATAGCCTCATATCGATCAAAGGCTGCATGAAAGGTTATTGTTTTTTGCTGCACAGTCATTGCAGTCATATTTGTTCCAATTCAGATGTTACGTCGGATAAGCGCGTAAAATGTTCTTTCAAGGCGGGATAAATATCTTTGTAAATATGATAGATTTGGTCATATTTCAGGCGATCGGTTTCATTCGGATGATAAGAAACGCCCGCACCACACATTGCCGCTACCGCGTCTTGTACAGATGGAAATATCCCCGCGCCCACAGCCGCCAACAAACCGGCACCTAAACAGGTTGCTTCTGGCTCTAAGCCACGATTCCCGCTACCGGTACCACTTTATGCATGGATGCATCGATCTGGTAGTGTATCGGAAACGACACATGCAAGATGCATCAATAACCGTTTTACTGGTACCATTTTATGCGTTTCTGCATCGCTGCCAATTTGACTAATCAACATACCGACACACCATTTGTTAAGGCAGTCGAGTGGTTCCGGCTCCATCATACTAGCGGGTGATTTCCTACCGATCCTGTCGCCCGTCAGTTCACTCAATCATACCTTTGGCCTTCGCCAGCACTTCATCATTGCGACGCGGCCACCCTCGTCCAAATATCTCAAACGTCTTTAAGCTGCGGTAATATGCTGCACGTGCTTCAGCGTATTTATCCAACATGTCTAGCCCCCAATTTCGGTGCGAGTAATTTTGGGTTGCTCTAATAAGGTTTCTGGCATTGGAGGTCGCATGCCACGCGCATGAGGGGGTCTAGACAGTCAGCGGAAATTCTCTGATCGCCATTTGCTTGGTGAGCGCGATAAAAAACGTCAGCTTTGACATCGGTCTCCGAGAGGCTCTACCAGCATCAGACAATCACCAACATGGCGCAATAGATTGATGCCTAAGATACTTCCTAAACTGCAAACGCGCTGCCTTATAAGCCGACATGCAAGGTGTCCGGCAATCCACCGCTCGGCAGAGAACAGTTTGGATCTTATTCAAAACATAGAAAAATGAAAATGATCTATGTAAGACCCGCAACCGGCTCGGACGCGCCGATTATGAAAAAATTGCTCCTCAAAGCGCGAAGCGATGCGATGCCTTATCTGCCCATCCATTATATCTAAGCGCAGATAAATTGATGTATATAAACCAAATCTTTAGCCCCTTTAATAAATAACTTTTGTTAATTTATATAAGTCTTGACCTCCTATGTTATTCTGGCCTTTTCTGACCTAAATTAAATTGCATCCGTTTGAGAAAGAGCGCTGCATGACACGCTTATCTCACCCCATCTGCGCGCCTGGAGCCTCTATGAGTAATGTCTTTCCGAGAAATATCGCCAGTCCGCCCCCCATCGCTGTTGCTGGGCAGGGCTGTTATTTATATGATGAACATGGAAAGAAATATTTTGATGGATCCGGCGGGGCGGCGGTATCCTGCCTTGGGCATGGTGATCCCGAAATTATTAACGCGCTGAAAACACAAGCGGACACATTGGCCTTTGCGCATACGGGGTTTTTCACCAGCGCAGCCGCAGAACAACTTGCGAGCCTGCTTAGCGCGCATGCTCCAGCCGGCCTTGAGAAAGTCTATTTCGTCTCGGGCGGCTCTGAAGCAGTGGAAGCCGCGATCAAACTGGCGCGGCAATTTCATGTTGAACATGGGCAGCCGCAGCGGCGGCACTTAATAGCCAGACGGCAAAGTTATCACGGCAATACCTTGGGTGCATTGGCCGCTGGGGGCAATCAATGGCGGCGCGCGCAATTCGAACCAATCTTAGCGCCCGCCTCGCATATTGCTCCCTGTTATGAATATGCTGAAAAGCGGCCCTCTGAAACGCCTACACAATATGCCCAGCGCACCGCACAGGAATTGGAAGATGAGATCCTACGCCTAGGCCCTGACACAGTAATGGCCTTCATAGCCGAGCCGGTTGTGGGGGCAACCATGGGCGCGGTACCAGCCGTTGAAGGATATTTTAAACTCATACGCGAAATCTGTGATCGCTATGGTGTTTTGCTGATTTTTGACGAGGTAATGTGTGGAATGGGGCGCACGGGTCACCTTTTTGCCTGCGAAGCGGATGGGGTTACCCCGGATATATTATGCATCGCGAAGGGCCTTGGGGCCGGTTATCAGCCAATCGGGGCAATGTTGTGCCACAAGAACATCTATGCGGTGCTGGAACAGGGTTCAAAATTGTTTCAACATGGACATACGTATAACGCGCATCCTATGGCCTGCGCAGCCGGCCTGGCCGTGCTGAACGCGATTTTAGACCGCGACCTTCTGGTCAATGTGCAACGAAGCTCTGAGCTTTTATTTTCAGACTTACGCGCACGTTTCGCGCAGCACCCTTTTATTGGCGATATCAGAGGGCGCGGATTGTTTATTGGCCTTGAAATCGTCGAAGATAAAGGCCTGAAAAAGCCCTTTGATCCGAAACGCAACATTGCGGCGCAGCTGAAGACAGATGCGTTTCAAAATGGCCTGATTTGTTATCCGATGCGCGGTACCAGGGACGGCGAATTTGGCGATCACCTTTTGCTTGCCCCCCCCTTTATTATGGAAGATAGCAATATCACCGAACTGGCAGATCTGGTCGAAATCGCGGTTTTGAAGATCTCGGCCTCTGATTAGAAAAACTTGCTTGCAATCAAAGTGACAGCGGTGCCATTCACTGACCTTTTAGTAAGCTGCGCAGAGGATCAGGTGTGTCGCATATGGGACGGACGCAAAGCCACCAGAGAGGCCACCAAATGTGTCCTAAACAAACCAGGTCATTTGTGGCTAAGCGCTTGATATCATTAGAGACGGGGGTCTGCTTCGGGCCTTATTAAGGAACCAACCCCCTGCGGGTGCATCATCACTTTTAATTAAATTATAAATAATAATTATTTAAGTCGCTGCTTTTTCCAATTTCAGTACCAGTTTATTAGCCGTGTGTGTGCCAAATAAGTGATCTATCTAACCCAAAAAGAGTATCGCGCTGAAATCATGCTCTTCAATTCCCCTCTGGAGAAACATGAAACGCATTACTCTTGGGCGGTGTATGCCTGATCAGCTAGAATAGAACTTTAGGTTTCTGACACAGTCGACAACAAAACTGTAGCCTATCTATCAGCCCAAGGGTTCTCTGTGCGTGTTCTACGGCCGGTCTTTGGGATGGAGGATCGGTGGTTGGATTGGTTCGGTTTCACCTTGCCAACCATAGCTTCTAAAGCAGTAATTCGGTTTGCTGTACTTGGATGAGTTGAGAATAGCTTGTCGTGTGCATGAGCATGGAGAGGGTTTATAATAAACATGTGGGCTGTAGAAGGATTTCTTTCTGCTCCATGATTGTCGATTTTGGAAGCAAAGCCTTGAATGGATTTTAAGGCGGAGGCCAACCATAAGGGGTTGCCGCAAATTTCAGCACCAACTCTGTCGGCGATGTATTCTCGACTACGACTAATTGCCATTTGTATGAGTGATGCAGCCAGAGGTGCTAGGATCATCATCGCTATCAACCCAATAAAGCCCATATTATTGTTTCTTCGCCCACCAAAAAACATTGCAAAATTGGCCAACATAGAAATGGCTCCAGCAAAAGTAGCTGCGACTACCATGATCGTTGTATCTCTGTTCTTAATATGGGCCAGTTCATGTGCCATTACTGCTGCTATCTCATTCTGATTTAACCTTTGTAAAAGCCCTGTAGTAGCAGCAACTGCAGCGTTTTCAGGATTACGGCCAGTTGCAAACGCATTGGGTTGATCGCTTTGTATTTCGTAAACCTTTGGCACTGGCAGCTCGGCATTTAGTGATAGATCAGCTACCATTTCATAAAGGGGATGACCGCGAGGAACCTCTTTAGCCCCATACATTCGAAGAACCATCTTATCTGAATTGTACCAAGCGAAAAGATTAACTGCTATGGCCAATATGATAGCTATGAGGAGACCTTCAAAGCCCCCAAGCATCGTACCTGCGAAGCCGAATAGGGCAGTCATGGCAGCCATAAGCATTGCAGTCTTAATCATAACAGAACCTTTGTTTCGTTAGCATTATAAGCAGATATGTGTTAGGCCGAAGCATTCAATAACTGATCTTGAATTTAAGTGACGCTTTAGCCCATCGCACTAATGCCTAATATCCCTGCTTGTTCGAAATAACACCTTTGAGCTGAACTACGTGACGGTAGTGATGGTGCCGCTATGATGACAATACTACTCAATAATCTGGTGCCAGACATTCGAAGGGCTTAGGCTCAGAATACTGGCCATCATTCAATTGCAATAATAATAACACCGACCCCAACAAAGCTGGCCCACCAAATGTTATAAAAAAACTTCTTTTCTTTCAGAACAATCGTGGCAAACACCACAGCCAAAGGAATTGAAACCTGTCTAATAGCACTCACAGCTGCTGCCTCTGACCCCACCTTAAAGGCCCAGAGTATCAAATAATAGGAAACGTAAGACGACACACCTGCTAAAATAATTCGTTGTGGTGCATTTGCAAAATTGGTTTTAAGTAAAGACATTGAGTTCGCTATACTTCTGGTTTCAGAAAGGCCCAATCCGAACAATCCCAAAGTGACAATAATATAGACGTAAAACAAAAATACCGAGGGTGATATTACCGACATAGCGTTAGCATCGGCCACTGTATAGGCTGCTGATCCCAGCATAGCCAAAAGTGCTAAGTACAAGCTTTTCTTGTCGCCAGTCACTCCCCTCGCAGATTTTTGAAGCATAAATACTCCAATTAATACCAAGCCAATCCCCAAGAGAACTTTAAGCTCATAAGAGTGATCAAAGGCTAGCCAGTTTACAAACACGATAGCCAACGGCGATGAACGGATAATTGGATAATAAACCGAGAGGCTCCCCCGCTCTAATGCTTTTAAAGTTCCATAGTAATAGATGATTAAGCCAAGTGAAGAAGCCACAACATAAGGCCAATAAGATACTGGTAATCTCAAATCCTCATTAAATATTAAAACGTGAATAATAGAGATAAAAATCCAAATTAAGCATATACTGGCATAGGCCGAAATAGGATGCCTTGAGCCTTTCAGAAAAATATCCCGAAACGGATGTATAGCAGCGGCCATAAGTACGAATGCTAAACCGTATGAATTCATAACAACGTTTGATGTAGCGGATTACGCTGTAGGAAGGTGTTAAAATGCACAACTAATTGCTCTGTCGTCACGTTTACCACGCTATAAGCAGGAGGTTCATCACAGAACTCACCATCTACGCTCTCTGGAACCATCGGAATTTGATGATTCAAACTCGGTGGGCTAGTAAAAGGGATACCCTTCCAATTGACAGATGTCATTCGATGAACATGGCCAAAAAAAACATGCCTCAAGTTTTTCGCATATTTTAGAACAAGCGCAAACTTTTCACTGTCTATAAGACTAATCTCATCAACATAACTAACACCAATCTCAAAGGGTGGATGATGCATAAAGATAAATACCGGCTCGTGCTCTGCGGCAATCAACTGCTCTTTCAACCATTCTAAGCGAGCATCACAAAGTTGGCCTTCGTGTTCATCAGCCCCCTCTTTACTCGTATCCAAAAAAATAAAAGTTCCAGCAGAGCACTGATATTTGAACTGTATAAAACCCATTGGATCTTGGTGATAATTATCAAATATTCTCAGGAAAACATCACGGTCATCGTGGTTTCCCATCATCAAAAAGTAAGGCAGTGGAAATGCGCCTAGCATATCTTTTAACAATTGGTATGCCCCGGGCTCTGCAAACTCTGTTAGATCGCCAGAAATAACGCAAAACTCAGCATCGCTGTGCCATTGCAAAATATCATCAAGGCAAGAACGAAGTCTCTGCGAAGGCAAGCAACCATTTAACTCGCCACCACCTGCAACAAGATGGACATCACTTAACTGTACGAATTTCATCACTTTCCTCCATGAGCTACACGCCTATTTTCTCTTACCTTAATAAAGCTTGGCTCTGCATCACAAATCAATATTAGACTTGCCTTATGACGGAAAGCGCAAACCCAAACGAACTAGACCAGTATTTGTCTTCTGACGAAAGCCCAGAGGATTCTATGATGCTTTCTGATCTTGATGGTCTGCTTCACGGTGTGATTTGTTCTCCCTCTTCAATCTCATCTGATGTGTGGATGGCAGCAGGGCTTGGCGTTGAGCCAAAAGAGTTACCTGATTGGGCCGTGAGTACCCTTACTGATCTCTATATGGAGATCGCTCAAGGTCTTACTCATGATCCGATGATGGTTGTCGAGCCAATATTCTGGCAAGCCAAAGCAGGACATCTGTTGCGGTACTTGGTGTGAGGGTTTCATGAAGGCTGTCAGCCTAAATCCAAAAGAGTGGCTCAGGTTAAGTGAACGCGGCCCAGACGGACATCTAATGCCCCCGACCTTGCTTCATTTGATCTATAACAATTTAGGTTCGCATCCTCATCAACAAACCCAAACTTCTTATCTTGTGCCTGATTATGACCAACTGCTATCTCTGCAACCTCACCGCTCAGTGAGTTTATCTTTTCAATCTCACTATACTTAATTGGCCGAAACGACCAAAATACTGTATGAACCACTAATACAGTAAAGCAATTCGTAGGAACAAATATGAATAATCATAGTGAAAAATTCTGCATCTCCAGAGCTAAGAACGCTACTTTTGAGAATGACCAGTTTAGAACTTGGCTATCTGCACGAGACTTAGGTTTAGCTACTGCCACAAATGGCGCTTTTGGTGCGCAAGTTACTAGGGCAAAGGAGTTGGGGCATTCTACTGGAAAGCACTATCACGAAATGACCTTCCAAATGATATATGTTTTAAATGGATGGGTTAAATTCTGGTATGAAAACGAAGGTGAGTTTCTGTTAGAAAAAGGTGATTTTGTTTATCATCCACCGACTGCAGCACACGACCTGCTTGATTATTCAGCAGACGTTGAATTGTTAGAGGTTTATTCGCCATCATCGCCCGAAACAATTGATGTCTGATATTACCTAATGCCGAACTCAAGGCTTGTCTTGTTGAGGGAATGCGACAACTTGTGCGTTGTTTAGCTTATTGATTGACTTATCTTTGTATCAGTCAAAAAGGAGATGAGAGATGAAATTTATCACAACTTCGATTTTCGCTTTAATTCTAAGCACCCCAGCCGTCCTAGCTGACGGATGCGGCAATCATGGCAAAGACGTAACGATGTCTTGCGCTGTAGGACAGGTTTGGAACCCTGAAACCCAGCAATGCATGGATACAAACGCATAGAACCTACCTGAGGTGGGGTCATTTTCCACTGGAGGGTGTTCAGGCGGCAAGTCTATTGTAGATCCGCTTCACCGTGACGTTCTGCCATTTGCCTCTACCGCTAGGCGTTGGGATCTCTTCAGCATTTAGAGCTTGAGCCATAGAGTTCATTGACATCCGCCCATCAGGGTTCAATCTGTCGAACAGGGGTTTATGGTTCTCAGCTTTAGCGTTGGCGTATTGCTTCTTGGCTGTAACTGCTTTGAGGCAATACTCTTTCGCAACAGTACGCCCAATCAACCCATTCTTGTCCTTTTTGTCGTGGGCTGCCGACAACTGACCTCTAGTCTTTGCAGCAGCCAAAGCTCTCGTCGTCCCGTCAAAGATACGCGTGGCCTCATCCTGCGCAGTCCCACAGTTTCGCTGACTGGACAGGTCACGGAATTGTTCTGCTGCTCTCACTTGGTATTTTCCCGAAGAGGAGAAACGATAGGGCATCACCAATACGGACAGCAGAATTCCGCGCAGCAGCGGCGAGGCCTGCGGGCGTGACGGCAGACGCGGCGGGCGGCGGCGCGCATAAGCGCGCTGTTTGCCACGCCTGAATAAAGCGTTCAAAACAGGCTGACCTGCCCGGCTTTTAAATAGGGATAAATTGAGCGCCTTTTCAGATATTCACAAATGGCATCATACGCGCTGCGTAAAAACTATTTCCCCTTTATCAAAAAGCCAATTTTGCGATTAATCTCAGAATGTCAGATCTAGATCAGATCGAAGCCGCAGTGCAGTGTGGCGCAACTGCAGCGCCGTCTCGTTTTCAGCCACAAAAAAGCCCTTTTTCTATGATGAAGAGGTTTGCATATCATTGCCTTAGTGCAGCGAAATATGACCGCAGTATTTTGACGGTACCAATAGTGTAGAAGTTTTTGTTTAGAGTTTCATGCCGTTAAAGAGTTTCAAAATCCTCCTAGTAACCTGTATGATGTTCACCAAGCCCGCACTGACAGAAGAGGTAGATCAATGCCCTTTTGTTTTAGGAGAGAGCGTTGAAGCTGTATCAAGATCGAAACTGCAAGAGTTTGCAAACAACTTTCCTATAAAGAAATCCCAGTTTGAACCCACCGCAAAATTTAAGGCGCGACAAGAGCGTTCGGTGAAAAACGCCATAATCGCTATTCAAGGTCGCGGAGCGTGCAATGTCAATTAGGCTCGGAGGTAAATGCAGCAATGTCAAAAGCGAAATTTGAGATAGCATTTGAAGGCCATCCCTTCGATGAAGGCGAGATCGATGTACGCGATCTTGCGCCTACCCTTCTGGCATTAGGAGATGTAGTTCAAGCTGCCAACAAGGCACTAAATGGCGACAGGGCAAATGCGCGTTTGAAAATGGCCACTACTGATGAGGGGTCTTTCGTCGTGGCGCTCACAATGGATGTTGGTTGGTTGACGGACATGCTAGATACTGTCGATGCCCATAAACAAAGGGTGGATGCAGCCAATCAGGTCATGGATCTTATTATTAAGGGGACCACCATCACCGTCGGTGGAACCATTGGCTTAATCGCAGCAGTGAAAGCGTTGAAGGGCAAACCTCCAGACAAAGTTAAACTGAAGTCAGATGGCACTGCCGAGATAACTAACAACCGGAACAACTTCTTGGTGGATGAACGGACCTTAAAACTGATGCAAGATTCTCCGACACGGGAAGCCATCGCGGATCTTGGAAAAAATGCTTCTCAAGTAGATGGTCTCGACTATCTTCGAATTGGAGCCGATACCGAAGCGATCAAAGCTGTTCGCCTCACTAAGACTGATCTCACGTCTTTTAAAAAACCGCCAGAGGCCGATGAACCAGGCACAGAAACAACACGCCGTGAAGCCTGGCTAAAGATCGTGACTATGCATTTTACTTTCGGTTATAAATGGCGTTTCTCCACTCGCGGTGAGCGCCCTTTTTTGGCTGAAATGGAAGACTCAGACTTTCAAAATGACGTCCAAAAGGGAAAGGTGACGCTCCACGCTAACGATACTATACGCTGTCAGCTGCGCGAAGAGCAGTCCATATCCGCGTCCAGTTTAATAACAACCATTTACGTGGAAAAGGTTGTTGAGCACAGGCCAGGTGCCCGCCAGATGAATTTGCTTTGAGCACTAGAGCTTCGTTTTGATAAGTTTACTACAAAAAACAAACTGAGCTGGATAATCCAAGCGCCATAAGCGCTGCTTAAATAATCTTCATTACAATAGCTCAGAAAAAACCTTTGGTTGAAAAGACCAAGGTTCACTCAAGTTGTTACAATTTCAAAAAGGAGGCCTCATGGTTGATTTTGTAAAGCTCGTGCTTGAGTTGGATACATCAGATCTTGAGCAGGGCGAGGTGAAGCTTAAAAACTTGACCGTAGCCGGTGATAAGGCCGAAAAAAGCGCGAAAAAACTTGGCTCATCGGCAAAAGCCAGCGCTGCGCAGTTAAAACAAGCGACCAAATAAGTCGAAAAATTCGGCAATGGCCTTAAGATCAATGGCGGGCATACCGCCAACCTTACCGCGCAGCTCATAGCAGGCGGCAGATAGCATGCAATAAATACAAAAACACCCAAGAACGGGCTTAAAACAACCCGCTCCCACGCTTTGATCCATATCGATTGTTTTGGATCAACCCAAAATATCCCGGCGGGGATCATCCCATAATGACGGGCATTGCAATTCTTTACGGCGCAAAGCGGATCTCCGCCAAATCGCTCTTGTAAGCGCCGGCAATCACCCGCATCCTCGCTGTATAAAGCGGAGGATATATGCGAAGTTCAAAAACCATCCACGTCATCTCGGCGCATGCAGAAGGCGAAGTTGGAGATGTGATCGTTGGGGGCGTTGCGCCGCCACCGGGCGCCACGATCTGGGAGCAACGAAACTGGATCGCCAAAGATGAAACGCTGCGTCAATTTATGCTGAACGAGCCACGTGGCGGCGTATTTCGCCATATCAATCTTTTGGTCCCTCCCAAAAACCCGGATGCCGCCGCCGCTTTCATCATCATGGAGCCCGAAGATACCCCGCCGATGTCCGGCTCAAACTCGATCTGCGTGGCCACTGTTTTGCTTGATGGCGGCCTTCTTCCGATGCAAGAGCCGATCACCGAATTTAGCCTTGAGGCCCCCGGAGGGCTGGTGCAGATTAAAGCCCATTGCAAGAACGGCAAGGCTGAACGGATATTTGTTCAAAATCTTCCCAGTTTCGCTCAACAAATTGCCGCGCCGCTTGAGGTTGCTGGACTCGGCACGCTGAGCGTCGACACAGCCTTTGGCGGCGATAGTTTTGTGATGGTGGATGCCGCCGCTTTAGGATTTCAAATTGCCGCGGATGAAGCCGCCGATCTTGCCAAATTGGGTCGCAAAATAACCGACGCTGCCAACCAGCAATTGCGCTTTTCTCATCCCACCAATGCCGATTGGAAGCATTTTTCGTTTTGCCAATTCGCAAGCCCATTGGAAGAAGATAAAGAGGAGCTGCGGATGAAATCTGCTGTGGCCATTCAACCGGGAAAGATTGATCGCTCGCCAACCGGCACTGCCCTCTCTGCGATGATGGCTGTTCTGCATAAAAAGGGCAAAATGCGCCTCGGCCAAACGCTTACCGCGCGCTCTATCATCGGGTCAGAGTTTTCCGGACGCATCGTAGATCTATCTGACGTAAATGGCATCGCGGCCATTCTTCCTGAAATAAGCGGCCGTGGTTGGATCACTGGCATTCACCAGCATATGCTGGATCCGGATGACCCCTGGCCACAGGGCTACCGCCTATCCGATACATGGGGCGCAAATTAACATATGGCGGCAATGCACTCTTTTTATGGGCAACCTCAGCGTTTTCCGCGCAGGATTTAGAGTAAAGATCCGTTTTTTTGAAATTGACTTTGCAAAATTCAGATAAAAAACCTCTTTGAGCCAACTTACCATACACTGAAAATTATTTTTCCTGACACAGGCCCGATTTCTTGACCTCAAATCGAATCCTACATGATGAGAAGACGCGCCAGCAAGCATAAGCAGGCCAAAATTTAAAAACAAATTTTGAAAATGATAAAAAACACCCTGACGTAAGAATGCCTCACTTTTAACATTTTTCCATGCCCATAGTGTTCCTGCACAGCAAAAAACTGAAACAGCGTCTGTCTCAGTCACGGCTGAGCATATGCTTAATTAGTTAAGTGAAGATATTTTTATGAAGAAAGTCATGTTGGGGATCGTTGCTTATACGATTTTTGGGACGATGGCCATGGCGCAATCTCCGGGAAGAGATCTAGCGGCGCTTGCCTTTGCCAGCGAGGATAGCAATGAGGACGGGTTTGTCAGTCTGGGCGAACATCAAGAACAGGCTATAAACATATTTCTGTCAATGGATGCCAATGATGACGGACTGCTCAGCTGGAGAGAATTTTCTTTTTGGGGATTTGGAATGGAACTTATTGCGGATGACTCGCATCGTTCACAGGCCTATGAAACTGCAAGAAAAGTTGTGTTTGACCTTTGGGATCGCTCAGATAACTGGAAGCTTACCCAAAAAGAGCAGCTGCGTGGCATAACCGCAGATTTTTTTCAAGCCGATGCTGCTTTTGGTGTGACACATCTGTCCGCGCAAACATCATCAGAGGGTCATGGTAATGCGGCATTGCATTGCCAGCACTTCCCGGCTGACTGCGAAGAAACGAAAAATGAATCCAAAGACACGAAAGAACATGAAGACCATGAAAGTGGCGGTGGTGCATTCGCCAGCCCACTGGAACCGGGCCAAGGAATGTTCGGTGCAATTTCTGAAGTGAATACAATCATCGAAGAATCTGGTGCAGACTGGACCAAGGTCGATTTGGATGCTCTTTGGGAGCATCTAAAGGACATGGATGCTCTTATGACCTGTGCCAAAGTCGAAAAATCGGAATTGGACGACGGTCTGAAGATGCTGGTGACGGGTGAAGGTGCCGCTGATCGGGCCGTTCGCAACATGATCCCCGCGCATTCGCAGTTTTTGAAAAATGTGCGCCCTGCGTGGGAAATCAGTGTTTCAGGCGAAGGTGCGTCATATGAGGTTGTCGTGACCTCAAGCGATCCAAGCGAAGCGCAGAAAATCAAGGCGCTCGGGTTTGCAGGGTTCATGTTTCAGGACGATCACCACGCATCGCACCACCTTGGGATTGCGGTTGGCGATCAAGTGCACTGACCACGACTGAGCCATTATGAAGATCGCGATGGACGATTATCAAAGGATGAGATGCTGAAACACTCGATTATCAATGTCACGTTACGCTCAGCGCTCAGGTTGGACCAATAAAAAACGCGCACATCTGCTGCAGTTCAAGCGGGCAAGCCGCAGACTATTGCAAATCTTTGGGCAGCGGAGTGCAACGCATTTAACGAGTTTGTGCTGCTCGCCCGATATGGTCTAAACGTGGATCACCTGATCAAAGGCATCCAACACGCTTTCATGCATCATTTCAGACAGCGTCGGATGTGGGAAAACCGTTTCCATCAAATCTTGCTCCGTGGTTTCCAATTGACGCCCGATCACATAGCCTTGGATCAACTCGGTCACCTCGGCGCCGATCATATGGGCGCCCAGCAATTCGCCCGATTTTTTATCAAAAATGGTTTTCACCAATCCCTCAGGCTCGCCTAAAGCAATGGCTTTGCCATTGCCGATAAATGGAAACCGCCCAACTTTAATCTCATGGCCCTTCTCACGCGCTTGCGCTTCTGTATACCCGACGCTGGCGATTTGAGGATGACAATAGGTGCAGCCTGCAATTGTTTCGGGGCGCACGGGATGCGGCTTTTTACCGGCAACTAACTCGGCAACCATAACCCCTTCATGGCTGGCCTTATGGGCGAGCCAGGGGGCGCCGGCCACATCGCCGATTGCGAAAATGCTCGGAATAGAGGTGCGGCAATAGGCATCGGTTACGATATGGCTGCGATCAACAGCAATGCCCATATCTTCCAAGCCCAAATTTTCAACATTTCCCAAAATCCCAACCGCAGAAATGACCGTGTCAAACGTCTCGGTGGTGGTTTTACCGGCCTGTTCAATATGCGCCGTCACTTTGCCTTTTGCCCGGTCGAGCTTTTTGACCATTGCCTTTTGCAAAATATGCATACCCTGTTTTTCAAACTGTTTTTTGGCAAAAGCACTTATTTCAGCATCTTCTACGGGCAAGATCCGATCCATCACCTCTACAACGGTGGTATCCGTACCCAGCGTGTTGTAAAAACTAGCAAATTCAATTCCAATCGCGCCCGAACCAATAACCAATAGTTTTTTGGGCATGCGGCTTGGCGTCAGCGCGTGCTTATAGGTCCAAACCAGATCGCCATCGGCTTCAAGCCCGGGCAACTCGCGCGCTCTGGCGCCGGTTGCCAGAATGATATGCTTGGCTTTCAGCGTTTCCGTTTTGCTCTTGGTCGTTACATCGACGCTGGTGGCGCTTGCGATCCGCGCCTCGCCCATCAAAGTGGCGATTTTATTTTTCTTCATCAAGAAGCCAACGCCTTGATTTAACTGTTTGGCAACCCCGCGCGAGCGCGCCACGACAGCCTCAAGATCGTAATCGATGCCTTTGGCGCTTAATCCGAAATCTTTTGCCCGATGCATTAGGTGGAACACCTCCGCCGATCGCAACATCGCTTTGGTCGGAATACAGCCCCAATTGAGACAGATTCCGCCCATATGCTCGCGTTCGACAATGGCGACCTTCAAACCAAGTTGGGCGCCCCGTATCGCAGCCACATAGCCGCCGGGCCCCGCCCCAATAACCACCAGATCAAATGCACGCTCTGCCATCGCTTTCCTCATCTCAAAAAATTTGTTTAACGTTAAACTAAATTAGGATCGAGTTCAATGGGTCAGCGCGAAATCAAATCGGAACGGTCAAATTTTGAAACAGGTTGCCATAGCCACCATCGCGTATGAAATCAGCTTCGGCCTGGCTGCTCTTGCGCGAGAGGGCGCTGTTTCGATCAGGAAATCTGCCAAAGTTACGAATAACCTCACGATGCGCCCTGGCATGCAGCAAATTATGCCCGCCGCCATCGCGCATGCGTTCCTTGAGCAAACGCACGCATCGATCCTGATCGATCAAGTTCTCAGAATGCATCAGCGGCATGTAAAAAAATTGCCGTGCAGGTTCATCAACGCGCAAATCCCATTTCTGATTAATGGCTGATTTCGACGCCGCCAATGCCACAGTATCAGATGAAAAGCCCGTATCCTGACCACGAAACATATTGCGCGAAAATTGATCTGCGAGAATAATATATGCCAAAGCCCCGCTCGGATATGTCAACCACAAGCCATAGCGACCTTGCATCAATTCGCGCCACGCAGGCTCAAAGCGGTGTTTGATTTCCGCATCAAGGTCCAAATCAACAGAATACCATTTTTCTGGCGCAGTCTCATCAAGCCAGAATTTTAAAATCTGATCAGGGGTCATGGTCGCTCCCTTATTTTACGACAGTTCTTCTCTGGTTTTTTTATTTATGAAAATAAAAGGGTTTTCAATATTTTTCTATATATAGATGTATAAAACTTCATTCATCAACATCTTGGCCTTCTTCCTCTTCCATAGCCGTCTCAATCGCGATTTCTTGCGCGAACTCAACCGATAAAAGAGACGCCGTGGGCATAACGGTTTGATAGGCATTTGCCTCTTCGACGGTTGGAGCCGCGCGCTGCGTACTGCGATAGGCCGCGTAAAGCGCAAGACCTGCCATCAAGAAAGAAATAAGCACAAAAAACCCATAAGCTCCGATGGCCTGCATGACCCATCCCACGATTAAAGGACCAGCAATCGCCCCAATCCCATTGATGAACAGCAAACCTCCAGAGGCGGACACCATATCATCAAAGTCTAAAAAGTCATTGGTATGCGCGATCAGTAAAGAATAAAGCGGGTTCGACGTCCCCCCTACAATGAAGGCCGAAACCAATAACAAGGTGAAATTCTGCCCCATAAAAACCCCAATAAGAGCCCCAACGGCTCCAATCGCAGCCACGCTCATGATCAAGCGGCGCCGGTCCATTCGATCAGATAACCAGCCGATCGGGTATTGTAAAAACACCGCACCAATATAAAAAGTCGCAACGAAAAGCGAAATCTTTCCCAGCGATAAACCCACTTCCGCCCCATAAACCGCCGCCATGCCAAATTGTGCTGAAAACACCCCGCCCAGCACAAACATCCCCGCGCAGCCCAAAGGTGAGGTTTCAATCAGCTTTTTCAATGGCATTGGATTTGTGGTTTCAAAAGCTGGTGTCGGGCTGATCGAAAGAAGAATCGGCGCAAATGACACGGAAACGAAAACCGAAATGATAATAAATAACGTATAGCCCCCAGGATCACTGGTGACCAATAGGCCTTGGCCAACGACAATTCCCACCATTTGCAATATCAAATAAAGCGAAAGGGATTGACCACGGTTTTCATTCGTTGCGGCGTTGTTCAGCCAGCTTTCAGCGATAATATAAACGCCACAAAAACAAAACCCGATGATCAAACGCCCAAACATCCAAAAAACCGGGTTTAAATATAATGGAAACAACACCAGCACAGCCGAAATGAAGGAGGCAAGTGCCGCAAATACGCGCACATGGCCAACGCGGCGAATAAGCGAGGGCACCATGCGGCTGGCGCCCAAAAACCCAATGAAATATGCGGACATAATCATCGACATTTCGAAAGGTAAAAACTGCTCTATGCCGCCACGCACCCCCAACAGGGTGCTCTGCAGACCGTTTCCAACCATTAACAGCATCATGCCCAATAAAAGGGCCCAAGAATTTTTAAAAACTGACAGCATGGAAAGGCTCCAATCACCACGCAGAACGGCAGAAAGGCCCGTCTGTTTACCCTAATCGAGTCGCTTACTTCTGTCTATCTCTGTGGAACCAAAAGCGAGGAATCACCATAGGAAAAAAACCGATATTGCTGTTTAATCGCATGGGAATAGATAAATTTCATCTGTTCAAGCCCGATCAACGCTGAAACCAGCATCAACAATGTTGATTTTGGCAAATGAAAATTGGTCATCAATGCGCTTGCAACGTTGAATTCGAAGCCTGGAAATATGAAAATATCGGTTTCCCCCTGCCACGCCTCAATCTGACCACTGCGACGCGCGGCGGTTTCCAGTAAACGCAGCGCGGTTGTTCCTACTGGAATAATGCGCCCCCCCGCAGCCTGCGTTGCGGCTATTTCTCCGGCAGCTTGCGGGGAAACACTTCCCCATTCAGAATGCATCTTATGGCTTCGAATATCCTCGACCTTTACGGGCAAAAAAGTGCCCGCGCCCACATGCAGCGTCACATAGGTTATGCCAATATTTTGCTCTGCCAATTGCGCCAAGAGCGGCGCATCAAAATGTAGCGAGGCGGTGGGCGCGGCCACCGAGCCTTGATGCCGCGCGAATACGGTTTGATAATCCTGTCGATCTTGCGCATCGGCGGCTCGTTTTGACGCGATGTAAGGCGGCAAAGGCATCATCCCAAAACGGTCTAGCGCGCTCTCAAACGCCGCTTCGCTTCTATCAAAGCGCAGCACAGCTTGCCCTTGTTGTTTATCGAGCAACTGCGCCGACAGGCCGCCGGCGAATTCGATCGTCTCGTTAAGAGCGACTTTTCGCAAGGGTTTGATCAGCGCCATCCAATCACCATTCTTGTGCCGATGCAGCAATGTCACCTCGATCCGGGCTTCGCCGCTGCCGCCTGAGGCGGCGCTTCGCCGGCGCATACCGCTCAGGCGGGCCGGAATGACCTTCGTATCGTTCAGAACAAGGCGATCTTTAGGAGTGAGATATTCTAGCAAGTTTGCCACAGACCGATCCGCGATCCCTTCCCCATTTGACACCAGCAATCGGGCCGAAGAGCGCGGTGAAACAGGCCGCGTGGCAATCAATTCTTCGGGCAGCTCAAAATCAAATTCGGTTAAGTTCATCGCTGCGGTCACTCAAGTTTGGGGGGAGGGCGCCGGAACACTTCGCGAAAAATTCCGGGCGTTAAGATCGACAAAGGATTCACCTCTAAACTTGGCTGTCCTTTTTTTCCATCTAGATTAAAACTAAAGCCAAAGAGACCATCGCCTTTTCTGGTCAGGGCTGAGCCAATACCGTTGATAAAATATATTGGCGATAGAACCCCCTGCATATCCAGGCTCTGTGCCTTTCGATTGTAATAGCCATCCAAAGACAACCCGATGGACGGCCCAAACGCAGAGGCTGATTCAACTATAATTTGTTCCTTAGTGCTTCTGAATTTGGCATCTATCTCCGATAAAAGAATACCCGGCCCTGTCAATTGCTCTAATAGGCCAACGATGCTGATTGCGTTCAAAAGCTCTGCAAAAACGGGCGCTTTTTGTACTTTGACATTCCGGATTTCTAAAAGCCCATCAGTTTCACCCATTTGTTGCGTTGGACTTAAATTTAACCGCAGCTGCCCACCTGTGGCGCTTTGCAAAGCCCCAACCGATGTCAGCAAACGCCCTGCCTGATCTGATGTTACTTCCAATGCGGTGCGGCCATTAAGCGGCGATAAAACAGCCACAACTTGTGCCACCCCGTTCACTTTTGCCGAAAACGGACCCGACAATTGCGGTGCGCTGATCAAATCCGCACGAAATTCGGTCAGTTTATTTTCACCCAACACCACCTCATCCAAGGCCACCTTTAGCGCAAGCGGCGCCGTCTGCGCAGCGTTTGTTTCGGGCATGCCTGCCATCAGATTTGGAAAATTAACCCATCCGCCAAATATCTCAATGCCCATCGCGGGGTTAAACTGACCGAACACATCAAGTATATCATCCACTTGAAGCTTAGATATTGATAGCGATTTGAATTCCTCTTGTTCCGCGTAATCTACCGCGCCTTCCAAATTCAAACCAGCGCCGGTTAGGGAAAACGCATCAGTCAGCACCCGCTTATTATAGCGTCCCGTTAGTCGAAACTGGGCGGGTTTTTTAGCCGGTTTTTGCCAATTTATTTGCTTTGCGTTTACCCCTAATCCCACCAAATCAGAGCTGAGGGAAAACGAGGCTTCTGCGCCGCTTGGCAAGCTTGCAGTTATCTGCGCAGGGCTGCTTCCGCTGATCAAGCCTTCGATCTCAGCCCCTGTAAAGCGACTTACCAATTCAGAGGAAAGATCCAATTCAGCCTCAAGCAGTGCAGGCACATCCGCCTGATCTGGGCCCAATCCTTTTTGAAACTTTGCCTTGAAAGGCACCTGATCAAACCGGCCTGTTCCGGTGAGTTCCAATTGCTTGGGAGATAAAGCGATTTGCACCAAATCACTCGAGATCACAGCGCCTGTGTCACCGAACTCGCCTTCAAAATTCTTCACATCGCCTTCCGCAAAAATTTCAACAGAGTCGCCGCCATTTTTAACCATCAAAAATGAAACCGAGGCGGTCAAAGCAACCTCGCCCACCCCCGGTATTTTGGGAAGTTTTGTTTCGCTATTTCGCGAAGACACGATGATATCAACAAGCGGCAGCACATCCGCCAACTGCCCCGACACGACAACATCCGCCACCCCATCTGATGGGATTTTTTTCGTATCAGGGATCACGAAGCGCGTTCCGGACATGTCAACAGGCCGGGCCCCGCTTGCAGTCATAAATCCGGCACTCAAATTGGTTGCAAGCCGATTTGAATTTGACGAAAATTGCCCCCGCGCCTGCGTGATCATCGGCAATGATTTTGTAACCCGTAGCGCCGTCTCCTCATAAGCAAATCCAAGATCTAGCACAGGGGGCTGGTTTGCGGGCAATCTCCAGGCGAAGCGCACATCACGTAATTTCGAGTGCTTTACATTTTTTGACACCCAATCTCTGGATCTAGGTTTAAACCCTACGGGCCAATATTCCATTATGGCGGCCTTGGTTAAAGCTGGGGTGCGAGCGTCAAGCGCCACAGACCAACCCAGCGCCTCAGCGTTCACCCGCGCCTCACCCCGAACTGAAATCTTTTTTGCACTATTCGTTGCGTAAAACTGCCCAACTTCAAGCCGAAATGGAGTTAAATTCAAGCGAAAATCAACCAAGGCATCATCCAGAATAACTGCATCGAGTTGACTGTTTTGCAGTTTGGCTTTGGCCTCCGAAAATCTAAGTTGGCCAAACAAGCTATCGGGCCAAGCCTCATTCATCTCAAGCGCGGCGTAACCCTGCCCCAGAAACGACACATCAGAGCCCACAATTCTGATTTGATCAAACTCTAAACGGCGATCCAGCGGATCATAGGTGAAATAGGTTTGCGCCGTTTCAAACTGGATCGGCACCGCTGTTTCATTGGGTCTGAGCGCGCCTTGCTTTATCTGCAAACTTACGCTGAGCGCCCCCAAAGCGCCGGATTCATCTATCGCGCCGTTTATCGCGCCAGAAATTGGACCCTCAACGGCGTTCAACCATGCAAAAAATGGCAGCTGGCTCGCCATGTCCTGCGCTGGTAAATCTTCGAATAGCACATCAAAATTTGCGGCGCTCTCCCCGATTTGTCGTTCTATTCCGGCGCGCAAGCTCGCATAATCAGCTCCCCCGGCCAGCAGCCCCATACTGACGTCAAGCGATAAAGCCGCCCCTTGTTTTTTCAAAACAAGCCTTGCCCCATCAATCACCCAATTTCGCCGGCTGAGAAAATCTTGATAGGTGATCGCAATGTTGTTGATCGCGATTGTCTTCAAACTCTCAAAGAGGGCGGTTTGCAACACTTGATCCATTGGCATGATCAATGTTGGAAACAGCGTCATCGCCACATCGCTTGGCTTCAAATCCGCGCTTTGAACGTAGATATCGCCCGTCTTCTGCCGGCTTAACGGCATAAAAACACCGTCTGCTATGAGCATTTCTGGCCTGATCTGCCCTTCCAAAAGCGCTGGCAGATTCACCTCAACGCGCAGGGATCGTACCTCAAGCGGCGCTTCTAACGGGCCTGGCAACGAAATCGAGACATTCTCAAACTGAAATTGAGGCGCCCAATTTTCGGATAAGGTCAGGAATACATCAGAAAACTTGACTTCCGCATCAGGAAGGTTTTCGCTTAAAATGCTCGCAACGCGGTCTTCAACCCAATATGGTAGCGCAAGATCGCGGCCCTTTAAAACCGCAACGAACAGCAATAAACACAGGATCAACGCTCCCAAAAGTGCACTAACCGCAGAGACCAATACAGCAAGCCAGCGCCAGGGATGACGCGCAGCCCTCACATTCTTCCCTTCTTCGCCCACTCTTTTGTTGCCCTAACTCTTTTTTCGCGTTCAATTTGTTCTAGCTCTTAGCGCGTCTGCCAATTATTTAGCAAGGAATGCACCATGACAAATTTGCCTTATCCCGCTCCAATTGTACAGCTGCCGCGGGATGGTGGCGGCGAATTGGCGCTCTCAGATCTGCAACCATCTTCGGTTGTTCTGTTTTTTTACCCCCGCGATAATACAAGCGGCTGCACGAAAGAAGCTCAAGGCTTTACCACCCATCAGGACGCGTTTGAAAAGTTAAACGTCAAAATTATCGGCATTTCAAAAGACAGCGTGAAAAGCCATGACAAATTTGTTGAAAAGCAGGGGCTCGGCATACCCCTTCTGTCAGATGAAAAGGGCGATATCTGCGAACAATTTGGCGTTTGGAAAGAAAAATCCATGTATGGTAAAACCTATTTTGGTATTGAGCGCTCCACTTTTTTGATAGATGGCTCCGGTCAAGTGGTGCAGGAGTGGCGCAAAGTTAAAGTGGCCGGGCATGTCGAAGCTGTCTTGGCCGCGGCGCAAACCCTGTAACCCAAAAGAGGTCATTTGATGCGATTAAGCCTTGCTGAAATGGGCGCACAAGTACTGAACACTGCGGATGGGCGCGCAAAGACCGCCCTGTCTTTGCAATATGCCCAAGCCTGGCAAGAGGCGCGCGCCGCAGGCAACACGCTTGAAATTGGAACCGCGCCGGCACCAGATCACCCAGCGCGTCCAGAGGCCCCCCGCTTATGCGCGCCAAAAGACGTGGCCAAACGCAAGCCCGGATCACCCGAAGGCCGGATTGCGCTGTTGCACGCGGTCGCCCATATCGAGCTGAATGCCGTCGATCTGCATTGGGATATTATTGTTCGGTTCAGCAAGACCCGCCTGCCAACCGGCTTTTTTGATGATTGGGTGCAGGCGGCTGCAGAAGAAAGCAAGCATTTCAATTTAATCTGCGATTGCTTAGAAAATTTGGGCAGCTTTTATGGCGCGCTTTCTGCCCATGCCGGAATGTGGCGGGCAGCCCAAGATACAAAAACCGACCTGTTAGGGCGCTTGGCCGTGGTGCCCATGGTTCTAGAAGCCCGTGGACTTGATGTGACGCCGAATATGATAAAAATATTCAAACAGGCAAAAGAAACCCAAGCCGTTGAGGCGCTAGAACTGATCTATTCAGAAGAAGTGACACATGTAGCATATGGATCAAAATGGTTTAATTTCTTGTGCGGGCGCGATGATAAAGACCCAAAGCAAGTTTTTCATGCGCTGGTGCGAAAATATTTCAAAGGCAATCTGAAACCACCCTTTAACGCTGAAAAGCGGGCAGATGCGGGCATCCCGCCAGATTTTTACTGGCCTTTAACCGAAAATATTGAATACCCTGCCTTTCTTGGTGGTAAAAACGCGCCTGGTTGAAAAAGCGACAGAACGCGGCACAGCGCCGTTAGAAAAATGACCTGCGCAACCGATGCGATGCAGCGGTGCAAGCTGATTGACCTCAACGTTTGCGATCAGTATCACCGATACAATATATCTGGCCTTACAAATTTGCAGGAAAACTGTGCGACCCCCCTCAAAAAGATCTTTCTTTTGGTTTAGCGAAAAAACCATCTACGTGGAAACTGCCGGGCAAACCATAAGGCTCAGCCTGTCATCAAGGGCGCAGATTTTAGCTTTTATTTGCGCTATTGGAGTGGTTTTCTGGATCAGCTTTAGCGGCCTTATGCTGTTTTCGAAGGGAATTGGCGCGCCATCAATCCCGGCAAGCCCCATAAATAACACAATCAACGCGTCTGAAACTAGGGTCTTTGCGGAAGAATTGAACGCAATCACGCAACAGAGCCTATCAGTAAAATCACAGCTCTCGGCAGCGCTTACAGAAATGCGAAAAATGCAAAACGGGGAGTTAATCGCAAGCGAACAACAAGAGCAGCTGCAGCATAAGCTGGTTTTGGCGCTCAACGAGTTGAAGGTATTAAAACAGCAGCGCATGGGTGAACGCAACGCAAGCGCTGCAGGCTCGGTCGCCCCTAGCGCATTATCAGCGCTCCCTCGCCCAGAAAACGCCTCTGCGATCGACAAGGTGTCGCAAGCACTTTCGCAAACAGCCGCAGACAAACTGGAAACCGAACAAAACCTTGCCGCCGCGCTAAGCGCACGCGATGCGCTTGAATTGGAAATTCGCCTCATTGAACAAAAATACGAACAATTATTCCGTCAGATTGAAGAAGCCCTTACAATTTCCGTAAAGCCATTGGAAAAAGTTTTGCGCGCCAGTGGCCTAGACGCTGACTCGCTTTTAAACACCGTGCGCCAAGGATATTCGGGGCGCGGTGGACCAGCTTTCGGGCTTGAAACAAACCCCGCTGACCTTTCTGCCGAAGAAGCCAGAGCGCTTGGTATTTTAAACTCTGTGGCCAAGCTGGATCACTACCGCATCGCAATAAACAAACTGCCTTTCGCGCCCCCGGTCACCGCCGCGCATCGCTTCACCTCTGGATTTGGCCCACGCTGGGGGCGCATGCACCGCGGCATTGATCTTGCCGCGCCCAAGGGCACCCCAATTCTGGCAACGGCGGATGGCGTTGTAACATTCGCCGGCACGTTTTCCAGCTATGGAAAACTTGTAAAAATCAAGCATGACTTTGGCTATGAAACACGCTATGGTCATCTTTCAAAGATCCGTGTAAAAAAAGGGCAAAGAGTATCTCGTGGAGAGGCAATCGGTGGTATGGGAAATACTGGGCGCTCCACAGGGACGCATCTGCACTATGAAGTGCGCTACAAAGGAAAAGCGTTAAATCCGATGAATTATATTAAGGCAGCGAAAGATGTTTTCTAAAAGCAAAATAAACGAACCAGGTCAAAAAGACAGCGATGCAGCAACGCCCAGCGCCCCTGCGCCCACGGCTTATGCGGCTGATCAAATTGAAACAAAGCCATCGGCACCTAAGGCAAAACCACCTGCATCCGTTCTGTCATCTGATCTGCACGTTACCGGAAACATGAAAACCACGGGCGACATTCAAGTGGAAGGCACGGTTGAGGGCGATATACGCGCGCATCTGCTGACGGTGGGCGAAAGCGCCACGATCAAGGGCGAGGTGATTGCCGATGATGTGGTTGTAAATGGCCGAATCGTCGGTCGGGTGCGGGGTCTGAAAGTTCGCCTAACGGCGACGGCGCGCGTGGAAGGCGATATCATTCATAAAACAATCGCGATTGAATCGGGTGCGCATTTCGAAGGTTCTGTTCAGCGCCAAGACGATCCATTAACCAAAACGGCCGCCGCGAAGCCTGCCGCAGCGGCTCCAGCGCCCCGGCAAACCGCCGCCAAAGTCTGAGTATCAGGCATAAACAGATAATGCGCCAGCTCTTCGCGAGCTGAGCGCATTTTTCGTTCCGATTACATCTTACTGCGTTTTAATCGTTTTATCGGGCGGTAAGGCATATGTCATGGAAGCCCGCGCCACGGGGTCGGCTTTACCCTCAGAAAATATGAGAACATCGCAAACAGCCAATAAACGGCCAAGTTTCAACACCTTACAATGCGCAATCAGATCACGACCTGCATCCGGTTTGCGCATAAAATCCAAAGATGCATTGGTCGTAACGGCAAGTTCTTTCGGCCCGATTGCGGCCAGAACGCTCATATAAACCGAAACATCCGCCAAAGCGAACATCGCCGGCCCTGACACCGTGCCGCCAGGGCGCAAATGCCGCTCTTGCACCTTCAAGCGCACCTCTATGTGCCCCTCCTGCAGCGCCTCAATGGCAAACTCACCGCGGATCTGAGGAAACACGTTTTCAAGATAGCGCATTAAGGTCTCTGCCGTGTAAGGTAATGGCATACTTTTCTCTCTCTTTATTTTGGCGTAGACTCGCGGAAAATCAGAAGGAGAGCAAGATGGCTTTATTAGAACGCAACGATACGGGATCGATTGCCCATCTCACATTGAATGCTCCAGAGAAATTAAACGCGCTGTCAGAGGGGATGCTGGAGGCGCTGCAATCTGAATTTGACGTCCTAAAAAACGACCAGGCGATCCGTGCGGTTATTTTAGAGGGCGCCGGCAAAGCGTTTTGTGCCGGCCATGATCTAAAAGAGATGACCGCAGGCCGGCAAGCCGAAGATAGCGGCAAAGCCTATTTCAAAACGCTATTCAATCGGTGCGCAAAAATGATGCAAACAATCCAGAAATTGCCGCAACCGGTGATCGCACAAGTGCATGGCATTGCCACTGCCGCAGGCTGCCAATTGGTGGCAAGCTGCGATTTGGCAGTTGCCGCCGAGGGCACGAAATTTGGCGTTAACGGCGTTAATATCGGATTATTCTGTTCCACCCCAATGGTGGCGCTTTCCCGAAATATCCCCCGAAAACAAGCATTTGAAATGCTAACCACCGGGCAATTTATTAATGCTGCGCGCGCGCAAGACCTCGGTTTGATAAACCGCGTTGTCTCCGAAGAACAGCTCAGCGCAGAGACTCGGGCCTTGGCGGAATTATTGGCCAGCAAACTTGGCGTTGCGGTGAAAATTGGCAAAGAAGCGTTCTACAATCAGTTACAAATGCCATTATCCGAAGCCTATGATTATACGGGCGACGTGATGGTCGAAAATATGCTGTATCGGGATACCGAAGAGGGCATCAGCGCCTTCATTGAGAAACGCGATCCTAACTGGACACAGTAAACCATCCAAAGCTAAAGCCTCAGGTCAATAAAGGCGGGTCTTGGGCTGGTCATTCCGTTGCATTTCGTTAGGAAGAGCGCATGAGCGAGACATTAAATATCATTGGCGGCGGCATGGCAGGATCAGAAGCCGCCTGGCAAGCCGCCCAAATGGGCGTGAACGTGGTGATCCACGAAATGCGTCCTCAGGTGAAAACATTTGCGCATCAGACGGCTGATTTGGGTGAAATGGTATGCTCTAACTCTTTTCGTTCTGACGATCACGAACAAAACGCCGTCGGCCTGCTGCACTGGGAAATGTTACAGGCCGAAGGCGTGATCATTCAAACCGCCTACGAGCATCGTTTACCTGCAGGCGGTGCTTTAGCCGTTGACCGTGAGGTTTTTGCCAAAAGCGTAACACGCAAACTCAAGGCGCATCCCAAGATCACGATTGTTAATAAAGAAATCGACGCGCTGCCTCAATCAGGTCATTGGATCGTGGCCACTGGGCCGCTCACCTCATCCGCGCTGGGCGCCTCTTTGGCAAAAACAACTGGCCGCGATGCGTTGGCCTTTTTCGATGCCATCGCCCCCATACTCTATTATGACAGCATTGATATGTCCAAAGCCTGGATGCAATCGCGCTATGATAAGGGCGAAACTGAGGCCGAGCGCACCGCTTATTTAAACTGCCCGATGGATAAAAGCCAGTATGAACGCTTTATCGACGCGCTGCTCGAGGCCGAAAAAACCGAATTTCATGAAGGAGAAACGGCGGGGTATTTTGATGGATGTTTGCCGATTGAAGTGATGGCAGAGCGGGGCCGCGAAACGCTGCGTTTCGGACCGATGAAACCCGTTGGCCTGACCAATCCACATAGCAGCCAAAAGCCCTATGCCGTGGTGCAGTTGCGCCGCGATAATGCCCTGGGCACGCTGTATAATATTGTCGGATTTCAAACAAAAATGAAATATGGCGCCCAAAAAGAGGTTCTGCGGCAGATACCAGGGTTAGAGGCGGCTGAATTTGCGCGTTTGGGCGGCATCCACCGCAATACGTTTTTAAATTCCCCCACTCTTTTGGATCATCAGATGCGTTTAAAGGCGGCCCCACATCTGCGCTTTGCCGGCCAAATAACTGGCGTAGAGGGTTACGTAGAAAGCGCCGCGATGGGTTTATTGGCTGGGCGCATGGCAGCCAGTGAAATCCTTGGAAAGCCTCTGCCCCCTGTACCGGAAGATACCGCCTTAGGGGCGTTAATGCTGCATATTACCGGCGGCGCTGATGCAAAAACCTTTCAGCCCATGAATGTGAATTTTGGCCTTTTCAGACCGATAGAGGGCACAAAGAACGGGCGTAAAGGGCGCAAAGAGCGCTATAAAGCCTATACAGACCGGGCAAAAAGCGCTTGGCAGGATTGGTTGGCCAAAGCCCCTCTGGACGCCTAGCATCTGATTTGCTTAACTTACGGGATGACGACAACATATCTCGATAAAATTTACAGCGCTGACAGCGCAGATTTACGCCCCTTTTACGCCCAATGGGCGCAGAGCTATGATCAGGAAGTGGGCGAAAACGGCTATGTCACTCCGCTGAGAATTGCCGAGGCGCTGGCGCGACATGTAAAAGATCTGAGTATACCCATCCTCGATTATGGATGCGGCACAGGTGTTTCAGGGCAGGCGTTTCAAGAGGTGGGTTTTCTTACGATCGACGGGGTAGATATTTCGGCTGAAATGCTCGAGGTTGCGGCGCAAAAAAAGATCTATCGCCGCTTGGAGGTGTTTGCGCCCGAAATCGGCCCGAACGTGAAACTGGGGGCTTATCAGATTATTGCCGCGGTTGGCGTCATTGGCGCCGGCGCCGCACCGCTCGCCGTATTAGATAAAATGATGGCTCTCTTGGCTCCAAAAGGGCTGTTGGTGTTTTCATTCAATGACCACACGTTGGAAGACCCCGCTTATGACGGGCTGGTTGAGGATTATGTAAAACAGGGTCAGGCGGTGCTGCATTTAAAGGAGTATGGCGACCATCTGCCAAAGCAAAAAATCAATTCCAATATTTATATTCTTGAAAAATTGTGACGTTTCGAACCAGATTTGCCCCCTCGCCCACGGGCCCGCTGCATCTTGGTCATGCGTATTCTGCCTTATATGGCCACAGACTGGCCGAGGCAAAAAACGGGCTTTGGCTGCTTCGGATAGATGATCTAGACCACAGCCGTTCAAAACCAGAATGGACGCAGCAGATTTTCGATGATCTGCGCTGGCTTGGACTGGCTTGGCCCGAGCCTGTCAGGTTCCAATCGCAGGAAACCGCCTCCTATCAAACAGCGCTTGATGCTCTGGCACGCGCCGGAGTGATCTATCCGTGCTGCTGCAACCGCGCGGATATTGCGCAAGCCGCAGCTGCCCCGCAAGAAGGCGTGCCCGAATTTGGTCCAGATGGCCGCATCTACCCGGGCACATGCCGCCATCGCAGCCTGTCGCAGGCTAGCGCCGGCGATGCGTTGCGCTTGAATATGCGCAAAGCCGTCAAAGCCCTGCAAAAACCTGTGACCTATGAGGAATTTGGAACGCAGCATTCGAAACGGATAACGCTTAAACCCGAGCCGCTTATTGCGCAGGTTGGAGACGTGGTGCTGCGCAGAAAGGATCAGGGGGCAGCCTATCATCTTGCGGTGGTCATAGATGATGATGCGCAAAACATCACCGATGTGGTGCGCGGCGCAGATCTGAGCGCCGCAACGCAAATTCATGTCGTGTTACAACAATTGCTGAATATTCAGACCCCTCGTTATCACCATCATGCCTTGATAAGAGATGAAACGGGCAAGCGCTTGGCAAAACGCAGCGATTCTGAAGCGCTCAGCAGTTTGCGAAAAGCCGGCCACTCTGCCCAAGATATCACGGAGCGTTTGTTTTCAGCGCCTTAAAGCAGAACCGGCAAGCGTTCATGTTCCCTACCATCTTGCACGGTGATGTAAAAGCAACTGCGGCGGTTGGTATGGCACGCAGGCCCGGTTTGATCAATCAACAACAGCAGGCAATCGCGGTCACAATCTACGCGAAACTCAACCAATTTCTGGATATGCCCCGAGGTTTCGCCCTTCACCCACATCGCCTGACGCGAGCGCGACCAATAGGTCATCCGCCCTGTTTGAAGCGTGAGCTTTACCGCCTCGGCATTCATCCAAGCCATCATCAGCACTTCGTTGCTATTGGCATCCTGCGCAATCGCTGGAATCAAGCCATCTTCGTTAAATGCAAGTTCCTCAACGTTAAATTCCATTCTTACAAACCTTTGCTTCTGCGCTGCTTCGCCTTATGTATTGTGTTGCGGGAAAAAGGGAAAGACTATGCCGGGCGACCCAGATCTGATAAAATTATACTCTAAAAAGATTTTGGCCTTGGCGGCCGATTTACCACATTATGCAGAGCTTGAGCATGTGACAGCTCGCGCAAAAAAACGTTCTCCCCTCTGCGGATCCAGCGTAAGTGTTGAACTTGAACTCTCAGAAGGGCGCGTAGCTGGCTTTACGCAAGACGTAAAAGCCTGTGCATTGGGACAGGCCGCCGCATGCATCACCGCCAAAGCGATCATTGGCTGCAGCGCCGCGCAAGTGCGCGTGGCCTGCGCAGAATTACAGGCCATGTTGACAGCAGATGGCCCAATACCCGCGGAACCGTTTCACGATCTTGAGGTTTTGCACCCCGCAATTCAGTTTAAAAACCGCCATGCTTCAATTTTACTGTCTCTCGAAGCCACCACCGAGGCATTAGAGCTTGCGCAAAATGCAGAAAATACCGGCTGAGATAATGGGAAATGCACGCGCAAACCGCGTTCAAAACCGGTTGAGCCGGGCCCATACCAAGGCTTCTGAGACGCGTAACCCCGCCGCTTTCAGACCCGATCGCGACGGGTAAATCACGTTCTTAACGGCAAAAAAGCCGTCCGCAGGATGGTAGATATCACCATCGTTTAGGCAATATGAGAATTTAACGCTAGGCTTCATCACTTGCGGATATTTGGGCAACCCATATTTTGCCTCTTTAATTGCTTGTTGGCCGAAAAAACATCAGGCGGCACGGGTTGATTTGGCGCTGTCGCGCAAATTATGCACAGCCAAAGCGAATTGCTGAAAATCAGCATAGAAAGCACCCAAGAAACAATAGGATCATGAGCGCATAGGGCGCGCATTATCTCTTTTTCAAAAAAAAGGCAGTGCTGAAAAGCACTGCCAATAAATTGAAAACATCTGGGAGGAGAATTTTCAACACAAGCAAATTAATGGGAGGAGAAATTTGCTGCAACACAAATAGCAACAGGCAGCCTCTGTCAGCAATGCATAAGATTGCATTGCCGATATGCATTTTATGCAAATCTAAAAGTTCTTGTGTTGCTTAATAATTAAGCTATTGACATCGCGTTAACGCAGCGTCAGTTGTGTTGCAAAGTCTCGCCGCGTCAGGCTTGAGGCTATAGTGGCTAGGCTCTCTGTTTGGGAGGAGAGCGAGTCTAGCCACTAAAATCTTCACCCTATATTGCCATGGATCAAGCCGACAAACATAGGGCAATAAGCTTGCCCAAACGAGCGAGACCGCTGGCCTAAAGAATGACACCAATTGGCCGCCGCATCCACAGCGCCAAAACAGGCTGTAAAAGGCAGCGCGGCTTTGCGCAGAATATTCAACTAAAAAGCAAACCAGCCGTGATCTTTTTCTTGGGGTCGAAAAATGGCCGTTCAACCACCAATGCGCTGCGCTGCTGCTCCCCCACAAGAACACGCAGCTCGGATCCCAACGCAGTATAATCTACAGACACCATCGCAAGCGCAATATTTTTCTGCAAGCGCGGCGAGAAAACCGCAGAGGTCACTTTGCCAATCGTTTCCTCCTTATCTGTGATGGTCCAAAAACTTGTATTTGGCCCCCTCAAAGGCGCGCCGTCCAAAATCAAGCCGACTTGTTTGCGCTCTACCCCTTTGGCCTTGATAAGGCGCAGCGCAGATTTGCCAATAAAATTCGCCTCGATATCCAGGTTAACCAACCGGCCTAAACCCAGCTCAAACGGGTTCGTATGGATATCAGCATCCGCGTGGTAAGACAGCATCCCCCCTTCGATGCGCCGAATTGAAGACGTGTGCCCCGGCTTCAGGCCAAACGCAGCACCAGCGGCCATAATGCGCTCCCACAGCGCACTTCCATAAGCCCCATCCCTAAGATAAATCTCATAACCCAATTCGCTTGACCAACCGGTGCGGGACACCAGCAATGGAATGCCCTCAAGCTCAAGCTCGCGCAGCCAGTAGTAGCGCAAATCTCCTATAGATTCTCCGAATAAAGCCTTCATGATTTCCCCGGAATTGGGGCCCTGCAATTGCAAAGGGGACACATCCGGCTCACAAATACTTACATCCAAGCCAGAATGTACGGCCACCCCCTGCGCCCAGAGTAAAATATCGCTATCCGCCAAGGAAATCCAAAAATGATTTTCTGCCAGTCGCAAAAGAATTGGATCGTTTAACAGCCCACCATCGGCATTGGTGATGAGAATATATTTACATTGACCCACCGCCATTTTCGAAAGATCGCGGGGGGTTAACATTTGCACGAACTCTGCCGCATCAGGCCCTGTTACTTCGACCTGCCGTTCAACGGCTACATCGCACAGGATTGCTGCGTTTACCAAATTCCAAAAATTCTGCTCAGGATCTCCGAAGTCGCGGGGGATATACATATGATTATAAACCGAAAACCCTTTTGCCCCCCAGCGAACCGTGGCGTCAAAATAAGGAGATTTTCTAATCTGAGTGCCGAAGCCAAACTGATCTGTTGCTGTCATGATCCATGCCTTTTGCATATGAAATTTGGGCAAGATCTGCCCAGTTAAACGTAGCGATTAATAGATCGGATCACTCTGCTTAAGAGGGCCAAAAACGCCCTAAATTCTGACGAAAAAGACCCGCCACGCTTTCAAAAGGCACTGCCGTTTATCCGCGCTGATTAAATACACATTATGCTTCAAAATATCGTCGTCACCTGCATGGGGTGGGAGGTTTGCCATCACCAAACCACAAGGCACGCTGGGCTCCCTGTTTCAGGCAATACCTAAAAATGACTTGCCAAACACGGCCAATTACAACGTCTGCCCCAAAAATGCCGCCAGCGCCAAGATTTGCGTTTGGGCTTTGAGTGAAGCTAGGTTTACATACAGGCGCCGGCGCCAAATATTTAAAGGCCCGCACTGTCTACCATAAGTCGGATCACGCTATCCGCATAGGCACGCAAGTGCATCGGCAATTACAGCTCAAACCCGCGGCGTGAAAAGATAAAAAAATCAGGCAGGCGGATATCTTCCCCAATGAGCTTAACTAGGAGGCGTACAGCCTAGTCGCTCTGGCGCAGCGGCCGTTTAAAATACCACCTCAAGCGTCAGGCAGGTAGGGATTACCTGATCTGAATATACTGGCTGAGCGCATCGGGTCTTGCAGCGCCCTGCGCGCCATGCGGCTTTTACATCGCGGCTCAAGCCAATAGTCACCTAACCGCGCTGAGGCAGGCTTTCAGTATAGGCAGGCCAGTTTGTGAGCCTATACGGCGCCTCTTCGAACGAGTACCGACCGGCGCCATTGAATTTTTGCGGCATCCATAATATCCAATAGATCAAGACAGCCCCGTTCTGACAGAACCGGCAGGATCCGCGCAACGAGGCCCTTAAACAACCCCCACCAAATTTGGATTTATCTGCATTTGGACGGCTTTTTCTTCATCCGCAGCGTCCATTTCAGCCAAAACTTGAGCTTTGATTTCGTTCACATAGGTTGCGCGGGTGAAGCCAATATCTTGCAGCTGATGATCGCTTAAATGGCTAAGGGTTTCAAAAGCAGCACTGGCTTGGCGTGCCACGATCAATGATTTAAATATTTGTCTAAGCATCTCAATCTCCATTGCTTGAATTGCCGCCTAATTAGGCACTTTCTGCATGAGCAACATCATCTAAGTTAGAATTGCCGCCATGCAGCATTTGCAATGCTCGCTGGCTCATACCGCCACTGGCATTAAACGGGTGCGTCAGCTAAAATTTTTTGGGCAGAGACAGTTTTTGTTAAAGAGAGGGGATTGAAATGTGTGGAAGGTTTGCCATCACCATACCACAAGACGCGCTGGTCAACCTGTTTCATGCAACACCCGCTAATGACTTGCCTAGCACCCCCAATTACAATGTCTGCCCCACAATGCTTGTTCACGCGCTTATTGCAGCCAACGGGATGCGCCAGCTCAAACCAATGCGCTGGGGTTTCATACCAAAATGGTACAAAACAATGGCGGGGGGGCCTTTGCTGATAAACGCAAGGTCAGAAACGATCGCTGAAAAGCCCGCATTTAAAGAGGCCTGTCGATCAAGACGCTGTTTAATCCCCGCAGACGGATTTTATGAATGGCAGCGCGTTGAAGGGAAAAAGCCGGCACCCTACCGCGTCACGCGCTCGGATGGTAGCCCGCTTGTAATGGCGGGGATATGGCAAGACTGGCAGTTGAATGGCGCCCAAGTAACCAGTTGTGCAATCGTAACCACCAATGCCAATCCCAAAATGGCACGGATCCATCACAGATTGCCTGTAATACTTGAAGCAGAGGACTGGCCCCTTTGGCTGGGAGAGCAGGGAAAAGGCGCCGCAAAGCTTATGAGGCCGGTCTCTGATCAGCTTTTGGATATCAAAAAAGTGTCAAACGCAGTGAATTCAAACCGATCAACAGGCGCCGCGTTATGGCAACCCATTTCGTCCTAAGCCAAATTCAACAGCAAAAACGGACGAGGATGCAGCGCCGCGCATTTTGGTGATCAAAATCGGCCAATGCGCAAATCTAGGGATGTAAAAAATGCCCTCATTCGCAATCTGGCTTGCCCATTTCATGGCCCATCATCTTCTTCAAGCCAGGGCAATCCTCGCAGAATTTGAAACCCAAAAAAAACCCGAAAAATGAGGCTTTAGCCAGCGCGGTTTTTGCTTAGCCCAAAAGCGCTTGGCGAGCCTTCCCGCCGTCTACCACGATCAATCAGACCAAAAGATCATGCGCCAAATGCAGCCCATCTACCAAGCGGTCAACTTCCTCAAGCGAATTATAAAATGCAAAAGACGCCCGGCATGAGGCGGTGACGCCCATGAACTCCATCAAAGGTCCTGCACAATGCTGGCCTGCCCGCACAGCGATGCCTTTTCGATCCAGGATCGTCGAAATATCATGTGCATGCGCGGCCCCCTGCAAAGTGAAGCTGAAAATCGGCCCCTTATCCTGCGCTGCGCCTTGCAGGGTCAGCCAATTCAAACTTCCCAACTGAGATTGCGCATAATCGGTAAGCGTCTTTTCATGCGCTTGAATCGCCTCAAACCCGATATCCATCATGTAATCCAGCGCCACGCCAAATCCGATGGTTTGCACAATGCCGGGGGTTCCAGCCTCAAGCATCATGGGCGGATCATTATAAATCACCTTGTCTTTATGCACTTCTTTGATCATATCGCCGCCGCCGATAAAGGGGCGCATTTCCGCCATCCGTTCAGCACGCATAAATATTGCCCCCGACCCTGACGGGCCGCAGAGTTTATGACCGGTAATCGCGTAAAAATCGCACCCGATATCTTGCACGTCAACGGCGTGATGCACCGCCGCCTGCGAGCCATCGACAAGCACAGGAACGCCCCTGCTGCGGGCATGATGACAAATGGTTTTCACATCCACGACGCTGCCTAGCACGTTTGACATATGCGTGATCGCAATCAGTTTGCTGCGCTCGGATATGGCATCGATAACCGCTTGCGGGTCCAAATTGCCCTGGGCATCAATATCAACCCATTTCAACACCACCCCATAGCGCTCGCGCAAAAAATGCCAGGGCACGATATTGGCATGATGCTCCATCACCGAAAGGATAATTTCATCGCCTGCGGTTAAATTTTCCATCGCCCAACCGTAGGCCACAGCGTTTATGCCTTCGGTCGTGCCCGAATTGAGCACAATCTCAGTTTCAGCGCCGGCGTTTAAAAACCGCGCCACAACGCCACGCACCGCCTCATATTTATCGGTTGCCAGATTGCTAAGATAATGCAGGCCACGATGCACATTCGCATATTCATGCGCGTAAGCTCGCGTCACCGCATCGATCACCACCTGAGGCTTTTGCGACGACGCGCCATTGTCCAAATACACCAAAGGCTGTCCGTTTACTTCACGGCTTAAAATTGGAAAATCTGCGCGAATAGAGGCGATATCAAACGTCATAACAGGTCAGGTTCCCAAGAAAAATAAAGTGGTCAGCATCGCCAAACTCAGCACCCCGAGCATGCTGCCCAGTAGGGAAACAAACGTTGCCTTGATCATATTGTCAAACCCATGAGCCACATCAATAAAGGTGATAAAAATCCAAAATGACCACCCGATCAACGCCACTTGAAAAAACGCAGAAACCGGGGGCATGATGAACAAAAAGACGTAAGATATAATTTGCAATGCAAATTGCAGCACCTGCATCCAAGCCATCAGCGCCATAATTGATTTAAAATCGCCCAAGCCCTGTAGCTTCTCGCCAATCCAAGCAATGCCGAACGCAACCGCGGTTGTCACAACAAAAATGACAACGCAAATTTTCCAAGGTGCGCCAAGGATCTCAACCGCCTCGGCGCTTTGCGGCAAAATGAAATCAATGGTGAACATCAAAGCGGTGCTGGCGCAGACCATAGCCAGAAACAAAGAAAAGATCGCATCATAAGAAAGGTTGATCGCAATCACCTCTTGCGCCGCCTCTCTGGGCTTTGAGAAACTATCTTGAAGAAGCCGCTTTATCATCAACTCACCCGTCATGGGGCCAGCGGCCGCGCCGCGCGCAGCCCCGCCGCCAAAAACCAAATAAACACCGCGAACCAAACAAAGCCGACGGCTTCTTTAATCCAAGTTTGACCTAAAAACCCTGAGATAAGCCCATGCAATAACATCAGGGGTGCGGCGGCCAAAAACGCCCAAAAAAGAACAACGCGAACACTGTAGGCTGACAGTGATGGCCCAAAAACACCCCAGCCCCACTTCACCAGCAAGGCCAAAATGTAAAACATCAACGGCGCCAAAAAGAACCAGCCAAACAAGGCGCCCCCCAAAAGCATATCCAAAGCTTTTTCTTCCAGATGCGCTTGTCGGGCAAGGCCCGGCCATTGCGCCAGAAAGGCCAATACGCAGCCGGCAGCCAAAAACGCCAAGGCGCGATCTTCACGCGGCCCCGCTTGCAACAAGTCGCTCATAACTTGGCCTGGCTTGGTGTAGCTCTTTACGATATTTCGCAACATTGACATGCTTAGCTGCGCCGCCGGGCCAGCCACGCCTCTAATTGCTCAAGCATCGCGGCGGACAATATGTCATTGTCAATTTCATCAAGCGCCTCTGCAAGAAACGCCAAAGTCAGCATATCCACCGCCAGCGGCGTCGGAACACCGCGCGAGCGCAGATAAAACAGCCCGTCTTCATCAATCGCACCCGAGGTGGAGCCATGCGAGCAAATCACGTCATCTGCGTAGATTTCCAGCTCAGGCTTGGCCAGAAACTGGCTGTCTTCATCCAGCAAAAGCGATTGGCTAATCTGATAACCATCGGTTTTTTGCGCCCCAGGTTTGACAAGGATTTTGCCTTGAAAAACCCCAATAGCCCCGTTCCGCAAGACTTTCTTGAACACCTGCCGGCTTTCGCAATTCACCGCATCATGAGTGATAAAGACCGTATCATCATGATGAAACGCCCCATCCCCCACGCAAGCCCCGGCGACATGCGCAACCGCATCATCACCCTTCAAGCCCAAAACGCAATCATTGCGGGTCAAAACGCCATTCACCGTTAAGGTAAATGATTTGAAAACGCTTTTTTGGCCCAAAGAGGCAAAGATGCTGCTGCAGCAGCGTTGTTCATGATCGCGGCCCTGCGCCCGTATGTGATGAAATTGCGCTTGATCTGCGACCTCTACTTCCATCACCAGATTGCTGCGCGCGGCGATAGGCCCGTTTTCAACCAACGTCAAAGATGCGTTTGATTCAAGCTTGATCAGATGGTGCAGCATCACATCAGATAGCGGATCTTCATGTCGGTACACGACGTTTAAAATAGGTTTCACCGCAGCTGTGACATGGATCAAAACGCCATCACTCGCAAACGCGGTGTTAAGCGCGGCCAAAGGCCGTTCCACCGGCGCTTGTCCCTGCGCCTCTAAGGTTCCATAAACCGGCTTTGCCCAATGCAGATCCAAATCTTGACAGGCGGCCAGGCGGTCAATTTGAACCCCCGAGCCAGTCAAATCATCAGAAGCCTCGGGGTCAAAAACCCCGTCAACGAACACAATTTTAAGGCGCTCTAGATCACCGCAAAGCGCCGCTTCGGGCAGACCCAAAACCTCAGCACGCGCGGCCTCAGGCGCCACCAACGCCGCGGGGTTGGTATATTTCCAATATTCATCGCGCCGGTCAGGCAATCCCATCGCTTTTAAAGTGTTGAGCGCCGCGGCGCGGGCCGAAGCACTCCAGCCCGTATCGATCGGCTGCATCATAGATAGACGCGCCTCTAAAGCACCCAGTTTGACTTGTGGCAAGGCCATTAAGCAACCTCCGCCAAAATATCAGAATAACCGTTATTCTCCACTTCCAACGCCAATTCTGGGCCACCTGTTTTCACGATCCGCCCGTTTGCCATGATGTGAACAACATCCGGTTTGATATGATCCAGCAGGCGTTGATAATGCGTGATCACCAAAAAGCCACGGCCGTCATCGCGCAAAGCATTTACGCCTTCAGCAACCAGTTTCATCGCATCCACATCCAACCCGCTATCGGTTTCATCCAAAATACACATTTTGGGTTCCAACATCGCCATTTGCAAAATCTCATTGCGTTTTTTCTCACCACCGGAAAACCCTACATTGACCGGCCGTTTCAGCATATCTGCATCGATTTTCAGGGTTTTCGCCTTGGCGCGGACAAGTTTCAAAAACTCGGCAGCGCTCATTTCTTCTTCGCCCCGTGCCTTGCGTTGGGCGTTCACCGCTGTGCGTAGAAACGTCATATTCCCAACGCCGGGGATTTCAACCGGATATTGAAAGGCTAAAAACAAGCCGGCAGCCGCGCGCTCTTCAGGATCCATTTCAAGCAGATCAACCGAATCTAATGCCGCGCTTCCGCCCGTCACCTCATAGCCATCCTTACCGCTTAAGACATAAGACAAAGTGGATTTTCCGGATCCGTTCGGCCCCATGATCGCGTGCACTTTGCCCGCTTCAACTGTTAAATTCACACCTTTTAAAATTTGCTTATCTTCTTCTTCCAACGACACGTGAAGATCTTTAATTTCTAACATCTCTTACCTCAAATTAATTGATTAAAGGGTTTGTTCTTCCACTCTGACACACCCGATCTAACTTTTTTATCACCGGTAGCTCGCCCCGGATCCCGACACCGGCGCGGCTAGCCCACCGAGCCTTCCAGACTGATGGCAACCAATTGCTGCGCTTCCATCGCAAACTCCATCGGCAAAGCCTGCAAAACATCTTTACAAAAGCCATTCACAACCAGCGCGACAGCCTCTTCTTCATCCATTCCGCGCTGACGGCAATAAAACAGCTGATCGTCATCGACCTTTGACGTGGTCGCTTCATGCTCAACGCGCGAGGAATTATTTTTCACCTCGATATAAGGCACCGTATGCGCCCCGCATTTATCCCCGATCAGCAAACTATCGCATTGCGTGTAATTGCGGCTGTTTTTGGCCTTGGGATGCATTGAGACCTGCCCCCGATAGGTGTTTTGCGCCACGCCTGCAGAGATCCCCTTCGAGACAATCCGAGATTTGGTGTTTTTGCCCAAATGGATCATTTTTGTGCCGGTATCCGCCTGTTGGTGATTGTTCGCAATCGCAATCGAATAAAACTCGCCCTGGCTTTCATCACCGCGCAGAATGCAAGACGGGTATTTCCAGGTCACAGCAGACCCGGTTTCAACTTGCGTCCACATGACTTTGGCGCGATCACCGCGGCAATCTGCACGTTTGGTCACAAAGTTGTAAATGCCACCTTTGCCCTCCTCATCGCCCGGAAACCAGTTTTGAACCGTCGAATATTTAATTTCGGCATCCTCTAGCAACACCAGCTCAACCACCGCCGCGTGCAATTGCGTGGTGTCCCGCTTAGGGGCCGTGCAGCCCTCGAGATAGCTGACATAGGCGCCCTGATCGGCGATGATCAATGTGCGCTCAAATTGGCCGGTATTTTCTGCATTGATGCGAAAATAGGTAGACAGCTCCATCGGGCAGCGCACGCCCGGGGGGATATAGACAAATGATCCATCCGAGAATACAGCGCTGTTCAACGTGGCATAGTAATTGTCAGACACCGGCACAACCGACCCGAGATATTGACGCACCAATTCAGGGTAGTCTTTGATCGCTTCGGAGATCGAACAGAAAATCACACCCGCTTTTTTCAGCTCTTCTTTAAACGTGGTGCCCACAGAGACGCTGTCAAACACCGCATCTACCGCCACTTTACGGCCCTCAGCGGGAACCTCTTGATCGGATTCCACTCCGGCCAAGATCATTTGTTCCTTCAACGGTATCCCCAGCTTTTCATACGTTGCCAAAAGCTTTGGATCCACCTCATCCAGCGATTTTGGCTTTTCAATCATTGATTTAGGGCGCGCGTAATAATATTGATCCTGAAAATCTATCTTCGGATAGCTGACCATCGCCCAATCCGGCTCTTGCATTTGCTCCCAGCGGGCAAAAGCTTGCAAACGCCACTCGGTCATCCAGTCGGGCTCATGATTTTTTTCTGAGATCAGCCGCACGATATCAGGGTTCACGCCTTTCGGGGCGTATTCCATTTCAATCTCGGTATCCCACCCGTATTTATAGGCACCGCCAACTTCGCGCACCGCGTCAACAGTTTCCTGATCGACACCCTCTTTGACGTCCATTTGATCCAAAGCAGCCATTTTGGCCTCCTTATTATTGGCTAGGCGCTACGGCGGCGACCTTGTAACCGATGTTGATGAGCGCCCCAAACCTCGACAAAGCGCTCGATATCTTCTTGTTTATTCTGCGGCCCCAAACTCACTCGAAGCGCGCAGGCTGCTTGCTCAGCTGAAAACCCCATGGCTTGCAAAACCCGGCTGCGTTTTACTTTTCCGCTCGAACAGGCAGAGCCTGCAGAGACTGAAAACCCCGCCAAATCCATTTGCATCACTTGGGTTTCCCCGCGCCAACCCTCCGAAATCATGTAACTCGTATTGGGCAATCTGCGACCACCCTGACCTACAAAAATAGTCTCCGAAGCGGATTGTGCAACCGCCTTTTCTAGAATGTTTCTAAGTTTTTCAACTTGCTTCCAAACACCATCGGCCAAGTCGCGCTGTGCAGCCTCGGCCGCGGCGCCAAAACCGGCGATTCCAATCACGTTTTCAGTACCCGAGCGGCGGCCCATTTCTTGCCCGCCGCCTTTGATTTGTGCCGCGACCTCGGTGCCGCGCTTAACGATCAATGCGCCCACGCCTTTGGGCCCACCAATTTTATGCGCAGAGACCAGCGCCATGTTGGCGCCGGTCCAATGAAACGCAACGGGAAGCTTTCCAAACGCCTGTGTCATATCGCACAGCGCCAAACCTTCGGGCAATTGCTGCAGAATGCCTGTTTCAGAATTTGCCAATTGCAGCGCCGTTGCCTCGGGCGCTTCGCAAGCCACCCCCCCATCTAAGCCGCAACTCAAATCGCTCTGACACCACGAAGACACGGCTTCATGCTCGATATCCGCGCAGCGAATGCCGCGCCCGTTCAGCGCCAATCCCGCCGCTTCGGTGGCGCCGGATGTAAAGATGACATCCGCGCCCTGCGCGCCCAATGCTGCGGCAACCTGCTGGCGGGCTGTTTCCACGATAGCGCGCGCCTGACGCCCCTCGGCATGCACCGAAGATGGGTTTCCCGCAAGCGCCATCGCGTGCACCATAGCCTCGCGAGCCTCTTCGCGCAGCGGCGCGCTGGCGTTATAATCTAAATAAACCCGGTTCATTCCTCATCAACCAATGACAAAAACGAAGGGATCGCCGGGCATGGAATGAGACCATTCTGGATCACATCCGATAGGCGGGTCTGATGCAGAAATACGTATACATGCGCGCTCAGCCCCTCCCAAAGGCGGTTGGTTAGCGATTGTGCGCGGCTGCCAGAGAGCCCCCCAGTGGCGCCCGCGCCTTTATGCATAGCGTCCAGCTTTTCATCGACGGCCGACAAAACATCAATAATCCGCATCTCATGGGGCGATTTGCCCAATTTATAGCCACCGCCCGGCCCCCGAACAGATTGCACCAGACCTGAGCGCCTTAATTTAACGAAAAGCTGCTCCAAATAAGCTAAAGAGATATCCTGGCGCTTGGAAATATCAGCCAATGTCACCAGCGCGTCCTGCGGTTGTAAGGCGATATCGGTCAAAGCGACCATTGCATATCTGCCTTTCGTGCTGAGTTTCATCGTTTCATCCCGCAAATTGATTGACCTGCATTGCTGCACAGACTATCTGCAACTCCAATCAAACGCCGCAGAGCAATTTAGAATAGTTCTAATATGGTTGATATAAACTGTCAACAATAAGCCGCCGGCGCCAAGGAGAGAGAAAAGCATATGCCTGAGGTAATTTTTCCCGGTCCTGAAGGTCGTCTTGAAGGCCGTTATCATCCGCAAAAAGATCGCGATGCGCCGATCGCAATCGTTTTGCATCCGCACCCGCAATTCGGCGGCACGATGAACAATAAGGTCGTCTATAATTTGCATTACGCATTTTACAATATGGGCTTTACCGTTTTTCGCTTTAATTTTCGAGGCGTCGGGCGCAGCCAAGGCGAGTATGATCAAGGCGTTGGTGAATTAAGTGATGCGGCGGCGGCGCTCGATTACCTTCAATCGATGAATAACAATTCAAAGCATTGTTGGGTTGCAGGGTTTAGCTTTGGCGCATGGATCGGCATGCAATTGTTGATGCGCCGCCCCGAAATTACCGGTTTCATTTCCGCCTCTCCCCCCGCCAATATGTATGATTTCTCGTTTTTGGCGCCATGCCCATCTTCTGGTTTGATCATCAATGGCACCGAAGATCGGATTGCTCCGCCCGCCGACACGGTTGGGCTGGTTGAAAAACTGCATGAGCAAAAAGGCATTACCATCACGCATACGGAACTTGAGGGATCAGGGCATTTCTTTGAAGATCGGCACATGGATGATATGATCGGCCACGTCTCGTCTTATGTGAAGCGCCGACTCACAGAAACCAGCCGTTAGAACGTTGCCCCAAAACGGCCCCGTGCATCGCAGCATGCTCAGAGCGTTCAGGGTTTCGGGCTATGCTTGCGCTTGGGACTCGGCTTTCGCCGCTAGGTCTTTTGCAATGCTAAAAGAGCCCTTGATCTTATCGCTGGTTTTGCTCCAATCGCGCCGCACGACCAATTTGTTATCTTTAATCTTTGCCAAACCGCGTTGATCTTGAATAAACGCAACAAGGCCTTCAGGGGCGGCAAATTTATTATTATGAAATTGCAGAACCGCGCCTTTGGGGCCCCCATCCAGCTTGGCTATACCCGCGCGTTTGCACATTGCCTTTATCCGCACAACCAATAGCAGTGTATTAACCTCGCGGGGCAAGGCGCCGAACCGATCGATGAGTTCAGCGGCAAAACCTTCCAACTCCACTTTCGTGCTAAGCCCAGAAAGCCGGCGATACAGCCCGAGTCGCACATCAAGATCCGGCACAAAACTCTCTGGTATAAGCACCGAAACGCCCAAATTGATTTGCGGGGCCCATTGATCATCAGCGTCTGACAAGCCCTCTAATTGCCCCGATTTGATCTTTGAAATCGCCTCTTCCAACATATTTTGATAGAGTTCATAGCCCACATCGCGCATCTGCCCGGATTGCTCTTCCCCCAATAGATTGCCCGCGCCGCGGATATCCAAATCCTGCGAGGCCAAGGTAAACCCTGCCCCTAAAGAATCTAATGAGCCCAACACCCGCAGGCGTTTGCTGGCCGTGTTGGTTAGTTTAACCCGGGGCTTGGTGGTCAAAAACGCATAAGCGCGGGTTTTAGAACGCCCAACCCGACCGCGAATTTGATAAAGCTGGGCCAGACCAAACATATCGGCGCGATGCACCACCATGGTATTCGCGCTTGGAATATCCAAGCCCGATTCAACGATCGTTGTGGCCAGCAAAATATCATATTGGCGATCATAAAAGGCATTCATGCGCCGATCCAGTTCACCTGCCGCCATTTGGCCATGCGCAACCACATAGGTAAGCTCGGGCAACTGTTCTTGCAAAAAGGCTTCGATTTCAGGCAAATCGCTGACCCTGGGCACCACGTAAAAGGACTGACCGCCGCGATAATGTTCCCGCAACAATCCTTCGCGGATGGTTACCGCATCAAATTCGCTGACATAGGTGCGAATGGCCAAGCGATCCAGGGGCGGCGTGCCGATGATCGACAGATCGCGCACCCCAGAAAGAGACAATTGCAACGTGCGCGGGATCGGCGTGGCGGTCAGAGTCAGGACATGAATATCAGAGCGCATCTGCTTCAGCCGTTCTTTATGCTGCACCCCAAAATGTTGTTCTTCATCAATAATCAGAAGCCCTAAATTCTGAAATTTGATCGATTTGGCCAGCAAGGCATGCGTGCCCACAACAATATCAACGGTTCCCTCACTAATGCCATCGCGCGTGGCTTGCGCCTCTTTGCTCGAAACAAATCGCGATAATTGGCGCACTTGCAATGGAAAGCTGCGAAACCGCTCGGCAAAGCTTTGCGCATGTTGACGCGCGAGCAAGGTGGTGGGCGCGATTACGGCGACTTGCGTGCCAGACATCGCGGCAACAAAAGCTGCGCGCAGGGCCACCTCGGTTTTACCAAACCCCACATCCCCGCAAATCAACCGATCCATTGGCGCGCCCGATGTTAAATCATCGACGACATCTCTAATTGCCATCAACTGGTCGTCGGTTTCCTGATAGGGAAAGCGCGCACAAAACGCATCCCAACTGCCGGGCGGCGGCTCTAAAATCGGCGCTTTTCGCAAAGCCCGTTCGGCAGCAACACGGATCAATCGATCCGCCATATCGCGAATACGTTGCTTGAGTTTGGCCTTCTTGGCCTGCCAGGCACCCCCACCCAATTTATCCAAAAGGCCTTCGTCATGGCCATATTTACTCAGCAATTCTATATTTTCAACGGGCAGATAGAGACGCGCGCTTTCCGCATATTCCAAAACCAAACATTCATGCGCCGCCCCCGCTGCCGTCACCAAGTCAAGCCCGCGATAGCGGCCGATACCATGATCGACATGCACCACCAAATCACCCGCAGATAAACTTTGCGTCTCGGTCAAGAAATTTTCGGCTTTGCGGCGCTTTTTGGCGCTTCGCACCAAACGATCCCCCAAAATATCTTGTTCAGAAATCACCGTGAAATCGGGGGTTTCAAAACCATGTTCAAGCCCCCAAACCGTGACATAAAGCCCCGCATCGCCGATTTGCGCCCGCGTATTTATCTTAACAGGATCGCCAAAACCCTCATCGCTTACCAATCCACTTAGGCGTTCACAAGAGCCGTCGGAATAGCTTGCCAAAACCACGGGACCACTCGCTAATTTTTTCTGAATATGGTGACATAATACACTGAAAAGGCTTACCGTTTCCTGTTGGCGCTCTGGCGCAAAATTACGCCCCATACGCCCTTGTGCGTCAATCACACCCGGCCCGCTGGCCTGCGGCAAAGGATGCAATTTTAAAATTTTATGCCCGTTTAAACTGGCTGCCCACGCCGCGTCATCTAAATACAAAGCCGTTGGCGTGACCGGTTTGTAAACGGAACCCATGCGTTGCTTAGCTTGCATCGCCAATTTACGCGTTTCATATTGGTCCTCAATACCTTCCCAACGCGCCAGTCTTGCGGGCTCCAATTGGTCATCAAAGCTCACGCAAACCTCTGGGAGGTAATCGAACAGGCTTTCCAAATGCGCGTGAAAAAACGGCAACCAATGTTCAAACCCTTGAACCTTTTGGCCTGCACTTATCGATTCATAAATCGGATCATCGCTGCGGGCTGCCCCGAATTCGCTACGGTAATTTTGACGAAACCGGGTGATTGCCGCCTCATCCAAAATCACTTCCGATACGGGCGATAATTCAATCTCAGATAATGTTTCAGTTGTGCGCTGACTGACCGGATCAAACCGACGCGCCCCATCTAATATATCCCCGAACAAATCCAAACGAATTGGGCCCAAATCACCCGGGGGATAAATATCGATAATCCCCCGCGAATGGCGTAATCTCCGGGTTCCAACACCGTCGGCGCCTTGGAAAACCCCATTCGACCTAAAAAAGAACGCAGCGCCTCTTCATCGATGGGCCGGCCAACCTCGGCCCGAAATGCCGCATCGCGCAACACCTGGCGCGCAGGCACGCGCTGCATCGCGGCATTCAGCGTGGTAAGCAAGATGAATTGTTTGGGCATGCCATGTACAAGCCCGGCCAATGTGGCCATCCGCTGGGCTGAAATATCCGCATTCGGGGATACACGATCATAGGGCAAACAATCCCAGGCGGGAAACCGTATCACGGGCATGTCTGGTGCAAAAAACCGGACCGCTTCGGCAAAGGCTGCCAACCGCTTATCATCCCGCGCAATATGCATCACAGGGCGCTCATCTTGCTGCATTTGGCGCAATATAATATCTGCGTCAAACCCCTCTGGCACGCCCCCTATTGTTACGGTGTTGGCCATCATTCAAACCTTGCTGCGCAAAAACTAAACCACCCGTCTTTTTTCATAGGACCAGCTTGTTTATATTGAAAATCATCCCCCAGAACGCCGTCAGGAAAAGCGTGAGCACGCCGATACAAAACGTCCAAAACCGGATCCATCGGAGTTTTGTATAGACCTGCGCGAAATCGGGCCGGGTGCCGATAATACTGCGGGCAAAACGCACGCGCAAGAGCAATACAGGCCAAAGCGGCACCACTAATAGAAAGACAGCCTGCAGCGGCTCATTGCTATATCCAAAGGCTGCCACTGCCCAAAACCCCACCGCGAATCCAGCCCCCAATGCCAAGCCCAAGCGAATAGTTGCAATGGCGGGGGGGGCCACACGCTGCGCCTGCGCAAACAGCCGAGTTAAAGCTTCCTCTTGCGCATCTGCATCAGCCTTGGCCGCGCGCTGTAAATCGGAAAAGGGAATGCCCAGGATATATTGGCTGGTCACCGCCCAAACAAGCACAAGGATAACCCAGAACCAAACGCTGGTAAAAGCTGTAAAATCAAGGTTATCAATGAGTAGCACGATAATTTTCTCTGGGTTTCCGCGAATAAGCGCATCGAATACGCAGCGCTTTATGCGCAATCAATCTCTTGCTCGGCTGCTTGTTACATGCCACGATGTGGCCGGTCAACTGGAGGATCATAATGGCATCGAACCCAATCGCAGCATTTCCCGCCAGCCGCTTTCGCCGCGCGCGGCAATCGGCAGCCACGCGCGCGCTCATCCGCGAGAACACGTTGAGCGTGGGAGATCTCATCTGGCCGGTATTTGTCTGCGATGGCCAAAATATCGAGCAACCCGTGGTCTCGATGCCGGGGGTTGTCCGGCGCAGCGTTGATAAAGTGGTTGAGGCAGCAAAATGGGCCGCTGGATTGGGGATTCCGGCAATTTGCCTATTTCCTTACACGGATCCCGCGTTGAAAACGCAGGATTGCGCAGAAGCGTGGAACCCCGAAAACCTTTCAAATCGCGCAACGCGCGCGATCAAGGACGCGGTGCCAGAGATCGCCATTATGACCGATGTCGCGTTGGATCCCTATAATATCAACGGCCATGACGGTTTTGTTATCGATGGCAAAGTGGAAAACGATTCAACGCTTGAAGCGCTTGTAAAACAGGCGCTCTCGCAAGCGGAAGCCGGCGCAGATATCATTGGGCCCTCCGATATGATGGACGGCCGCATTGGGGTCTTGCGCCAAGCGCTTGAGCAGGCGGGCCATCAAGATGTTATACTTTTGTCTTATGCGGCGAAATTTGCCAGCGGGTTTTATGGCCCGTTTCGCGACGCGGTCGGCGCTGCGGGTGCCTTAAAGGGCGATAAATCCACCTATCAAATGGATCCAGCCAATTCAGATGAAGCCCTGCGCCAAGTGGCCAGAGACCTCTCGGAGGGCGCCGATATGGTTATGATAAAACCAGGCATGCCTTATTTGGATATCTGTCGACGGGTCAAAGATAAATTTGGCGCCCCAACATATGCGTATCAAGTGTCTGGCGAATACGCGATGTTGCAAGGTGCGATCGAAAATGGCTGGCTTGACAGTGATAAGGTCATTTTGGAAAGCCTGATGGCCTTTAAACGCGCAGGCTGTGACGGTATTTTAACCTATTATGCGCCCTATGCGGCCCAAAAACTCAAGGGAATGTGAATGAAATCTAGGATGACAAACTGCGTAAGACAGGCTAGAGACTGAGGCAATCCGGTACCCTTATAAATCGAGCAAAATAACATGAACAAGCTGACCTCAAAACTACGTCTCTTTGCAAGCCTCTTTGCCACAATGCTTGTGTTAAACGGCTGCGCGGCGGCGCTTGTTGATACCGAGGCTTTAAAGGAAGAAGCCGCTTTTTTAAAAGAAGATGCCACCAAAATTGATGCCAGAGTAGACGCCACGCTCGAGCAGCTTTATCAAACCCACCCCCATACGCAGGACTTAAGCCAACGCGCCGCGGGTATTTTGATCATGCCTCTGATAACCGAAGCTAGTTTTGGAATTGGCGGCTCTTACGGGCGCGGGGCCCTGCGCACGGAAGGAGAGACGATCGAATATTATTCTATGGCCTCCGCCGGCTATGGCTGGCAGCTGGGCGCGCAACAATATGCGCATGCGTTATTTTTCATGAGCTCGAAAGCGTTAAACGATTTTCGTAATTCCGACGGTTGGACTGTAGGCGGCGATATTGACTATGCGTTTCAGGGCGAAGGTGAGTCGATCCGGCTTGACACCACCACGCTGAATGCCCCCGTGATCGCGGTGGTTTTTGGCCAAGCCGGTCTGAAATTCGGAGTCAGCCTAGAAGGGGCAAAATACACGCGCATTCTGCCCTAAATCTTGCAGAAATTACCGTCTTTGACTGAATGAAACAGCCTCTGCCATTGCGCAGTATATGGTTGTTCTGCTAAGGTTAACTCACAAGATTTAGATTAGGCATCGAAAAGAGCAGTTTATTTGACCGACACGCCAGAAACCCCCGAAGCCACCGAAGAAACGCCCCCGCAACGCGCTGTCTATGACGGGCCCAGCGTTTCGATCGCGGAGGAAATGAAAACCGCGTATCTTGACTACGCGATGAGCGTGATCGTCAGCCGCGCGATCCCGGATCTGCGCGATGGATTAAAGCCGGTGCATCGCCGGATTTTATACGCCATGCATGAAACCGGCAATACGCATGATAAATCCTATCGCAAATCAGCCCGCCCCGTGGGGGACGTCATGGGTAAATATCACCCGCATGGCGACAGCGCGATTTATGATGCGTTGGTGCGCATGGCGCAAGATTTCTCAATGTCGCTGCCGCTGCTGGATGGCCAGGGCAATTTTGGCTCTATGGACGGGGATAATGCCGCCGCAATGCGCTATACCGAAGTGCGCATGGACAAGCCCGCATCATTCTTATTGGCCGATATCGATAAGGATACTGTCAATTTTCAAGATAATTACGATGGCAAAGACCGCGAGCCAACCGTGCTTCCAGCCCGATTTCCGAATATGCTGGTCAATGGCGCGGGGGGCATTGCCGTTGGCATGGCCACCAATATCCCGCCGCATAACTTGGGCGAAGTGATCGATGCCACTTTGGCTTTGATCGAGAATCCCGACCTCACCAGCGAAGAATTAATGGGTTATGTACCGGGGCCCGATTTTCCGACCGGCGGCATCATGCTTGGCCGTTCGGGCGCGCGCAAAGCGTATTTAGAGGGGCGCGGCAGCGTTATCATCCGTTCGAAAACCCGCGTCGAAGAAATTCGAAAAGACCGATTTGCCATCATCATCTATGAAATCCCTTATCAAGTAAACAAAGCCGCGATGATTGAAAAAATCGCTGAACAGGTGCGCGAAAAGAAACTCGAAGGCATCTCGCATGTGCAAGATGAAAGCGACCGAATCGGGGTTCGGGTTGTGATCGAATTGAAACGCGATGCAACCGCAGAGGTTGTTTTGAACCAACTGTTCCGCTTCACCCCGATGCAAACCTATTTTGGCTGCAATATGTTGGCGTTAAACGGGGGGCGGCCAGAGCAGTTAACGTTGCGTTCGTTCTTAACCAATTTCATCGCCTTTCGCGAAGATGTTGTGGCGCGCAGAACCGCGTTTGAGCTGCGCAAAGCGCGCGAACGCAGCCATATCCTATGCGGGCTGGCCGCGGCCGTTTCAAACGTTGATGAAGTTGTAGCGACCATTCGCAGCTCGGTTGACGCCGCGGATGCGCGCGCCAAATTGATGACGCGGGCATGGCCGGCAGAAGAGATACTTGAATATATTAAACTAATCGATGATCCGACCCATCCTGTGAATGCGGATGGCACCTATCATTTATCAGAAGTGCAAGCCCGAGCGATCCTTGAATTGCGCCTTCAACGCCTGACCCAAATTGGGGTAAAAGAAGTAACGGATGAATTGCAGGAATTGGCGGGAAAAATCCGCGAATATCTTGAAATTCTGGGCTCGCGTGACCGTATTATGGCGATCATCACGGATGAGCTGAACAGCGTGAAAGAGCAATTTGCGGTTCCGCGCCGTACAGAGATTATCGAATGGTCCGGGGATCTGGATGACGAGGATCTGATTGAGCGCGAAGATATGGTGGTGACGATTACCTCTGGGGGCTATATCAAACGCACCCCATTGGTGGATTTTCGCGCCCAGCGCCGCGGCGGCAAAGGCCTATCGGGCATGCAAACCAAAGATGAAGATTTGGTCACCTCGCTCTTCGTGGCAAATACCCATACCCAATTGTTGTTTTTTACGACCGATGGCATGGCCTATAAGCTGAAAACATGGCGTCTGCCCCAAGGCGGGCGTACCTCAAAGGGCAAGGCTGTAGTGAATATTCTGCCCATTCCAACCGGCGTTTCGATCGCCGCAATCATGCCGGTTGATATTCCCGAAGAGGATTGGGAAAACGTGCAAATCATTTTCGCCACCTCGGCCGGCGATGTGCGCCGCAATGCGCTGTCTGATTTCACCAATGTCCGCGCCAATGGCAAGATCGCCATGGATCTGCCAGATAATGTCGCGCTGGTAAACGCGCGCATCGCAACCCAAGATGATGATGTGATGTTGGTCACTAAATCAGGCCGGGCGATCCGCTTTTCCACCAACGCGGTGCGGGTTTTCAAAGGGAGGAAATCCACCGGTGTGCGCGGCGTGCGCCTCACTGGCGATGACTGCGTTGTCTCGATGTCGATCCTACGCCATTTTGAAGCCAGTTCAGATGAGCGCGCCGCCTATCTGAAGATGCGCCGCGCCGTCGCCGGAATGGTTGATGACGAAGGGGCTGGCACTGAAGATGAAGAGGTGAGCGCCAACGCAACCATCAGCCCTGAACGCTATGCCGAAATGTCAGCCGCCGAGAACCTGATCTTAACGATTAGCAGCCGCGGCTCGGGAAAACTGTCCTCTAGCCATGATTATCCCGTCCGTGGCCGAGGCGGGATGGGCGTTGCTGCGATGGATAAAGCGATGCGGGGCGGTGATTTAGTTGCCAGCTTCCCAGTCGATTTGGAAGATCAGATCATGCTGGCAACGTCAAAAGGCCAATCCATCCGGGTGCCCATTGAAGGTATTTCTTTCCGCTCGCGCAGCGCCGGCGGCGTGAAAATTTTCAACACAGGCAGCAACGAAGAAGTAGTTTCCGTCGCCCGAATTGTCGAGCAATCAGAGGAAGAAGAAGCCCCGCAAAGCGAGGCTTAAATTCTAAATCCGCAAAGCGGCCCTGCTTAAACACGATTTGCACCTTTCTATGCCAAATCATAGAGGTCTGAAAACTTTGCCTCGATATAGCGCAGGAATGCAGCTTCAGATGGTGCCTCGCCGCAAGCGGCAGTCATCAATTCATGTGCTGGCAAAAGATTACCGTATTGTTGCACATTCTGTTTCAGCCATGCACAGGCAGGTCCTAAATTGCCTGCAGCTAAATCTGTATCTAAATTTGGACAGGCCGATTGCAGGCTTTCATACAGGCACCCCGCATAGACATTGCCCAAGGAATAAGTTGGGAAATAACCAAATAACCCAATTGACCAATGCACATCCTGCAGCATCCCATGCGACGGGCGATCAACCGCATATCCAAAATCTGACAAAAACCGGTCATTCCAAGCCGCTTCAAGGTCCGACACTGCAAGCTGTCCAGACAACAAATCACGCTCGAGATCAAACCGCATCATCACGTGCAAATTATATTGCAATTCATCGGCTTCGGTTCGGATATACCCACCACTGACACGATTCACCGCTTGATAAAACTGCCGCTCAGAGGCCACGCCAAAAGAGCCAAACGCGTCGCGCATCCGGCCATAAAGAAAGCTGGTGAAGGCTTCAGAGCGGCCCAGTTGATTTTCACAAATGCGGCTTTGACTTTCATGAACCCCCATCGAGCAGCCATGCCCAATCGGCGTAAAGCCATAAGATTGATCTATATTCTGCTCATAATTACCGTGACCCACCTCATGAATGGTCGAATAAAAACACCCTAACGGATCACTGGAGTCGGTGCGTGTGGTAATCCGTACATCCGCGCCAGTTCCAGAACAAAACGGATGCACCGCCCTATCGATTCGTCCACACGCCATGTTATAGCCAAAGCATTCTGCCAGCTCCTGGCTCAGTTTCAACTGTAACTGCGGATCAAATTGTCCCTCCAATTCAGGCGCAGGCGGGCGCTCAAGCACCGCGGAGCGCAGCGCGACCAATGGGCTGCGCAAAGCCTCAAACATTATTGAAATTTCAGCCGTGCTGCCATCAGGTTCATAATCCTTAAGCAACGCGTCATATAAGCTGAGCCCTGTGCCATCGGCCAAAGCGGCGGCCTCTTGCTGGCGCAGTGCAACCACTTCGGCCAATATCGGCGTGAAATCTTCAACCGCCTCATCCGCGCGCGCTTGGGCCCATATATGTTGCGATTTTGAGGTTAATCCGGCCAAAGCCACCGATATCTCTGCCGGCACTTTGCAATTACGTTGATAGGATTTCCCAATCAACTGCACTTGCCGCTGTTCTGAGGCGGCTAGTTTTGTTTGGCGCGCTGCGGCCAGCAACTCACCCAATTTGGAGCTGCTGCGCCGGGCATGCAAGGTCTTTTCAAGCGCGGCTGATTCCTGTGAGCGGTCTGAAATAGCGCCTGACGGCATCATCGTTTCTTGATCCCAGTCAAGACGCGCCGCAATTTTTGACAAGGCCTCTGTTTGATGCTGATATTCCATCAAAATTTGATAGGCGCTCATGATTTAGGCTCCTTTTATGAATTGCTCAGGCGGATATCCAGCCAAGAAACGGGCCCGAATAACCAAAACCCAAAGCGCAATACCTCCCAATTGGTGCAGAATCGCCAAGGACCAAGGCGCCGAATGCATCACAGTGACAATGCCCAACACCATCTGAAGCACGAGCATACCCATCACCCAAGCATAGCCAGAGCGCACCACGCTATTTCCCGATTTGCGCGACCGCCTCCATACCACCACGCCAAAGATAAAGAGCAGATAACCCGACATCCGGTGAATAAATTGCACCAAACCATCATCTTCGAAAAAATTGCGCCACCAAGGCGTAAGGCTGAATGGATCAGGGGGGAAAAACCCGCCCGCCATGAAAGGCCAGTCGATATAATTGCGCCCCGCATCAATTCCCGCCACCAGCGCCCCGATCAAAATTTGCAAAAAGGTAAAATGCATCAACCCGGTGCTCATGGAAAATAGACGCTCTTTACGTCTGCGGCGCTGTTGCAAAAGCGCTCTCTCTGAAAGGCTGAGCGAGAGCGCAAACCAAGCTATGAAACCCAAGATAACAAAGGCCAACCCCAGATGCGTTGCCAAGCGATAGCTGGCCACATCCAAACGCTCGCCAGTTAGGCCACTGGCCACCATCCACCACCCAATCGCCCCTTGCATGCCGCCCAAAACACCCAGCAACAATAAACGGCCAGTCCACCCAGTGGGGATTTTACGGGCGGCGAAAAACACCGCAAATCCAACCGCCCAAACCAAACCAATCACCCGGCCCAATTGCCGATGCCCCCATTCCCACCAGTAAATAAATTGAAATTCCACTAGGCTCATGCCTTTGTTTTGAAGTTCATATTCGGGAATGGCTTTGTATTTGTCGAACTCGCTCTGCCATGCCTCGGCAGATAAGGGGGGCAACGCCCCGGAAACGGGTTTCCATTCGGTGATGCTTAAGCCGCTATCGGTCAGGCGCGTCAGTCCCCCGACCAGGATCATCGTCACCACCAAAGCAAATAAAAGATACAACCAGATCCGGATCCAAGACCGGGCTCCGGCGCCACGACCTTGGTCAATCATACCCTGAACCGGCGCTGTATCAGTTGCTGCGCTCTGCGATCCAACCTCTTCAAATATCGATCTTTTATCATTCATCTGCGTAAAAAACCCTTATTATAACATGCTAAAATTTAGACTAAGAAAGAGGCTGTTCAAGTCAGTCTTGGCCTTTGGTACCCCGCACCAATTGCCGCAGCACCCCATGCAACATTTGCACATCCGCGCGGGTCAGCGTAAAGCGAGACCACATATTCCGCAAATTCACCTTCATCCCGGGTGCCTTGGCCTCGGGAAAGAAAAACCCAGCATCCTCAAGCCGCTCTTCATAATGTTGGGCCAACTTTTCAACCTCAATCGCCTCTGCCCATTGGGTTTTTGCCAGTTCCATGCGCACCAGCTCAACCTGCCCCTGCGCGCGGCGCCACTCATAGGCCATCAGCAACACGCATTGCGCCAAATTCAGCGATGGAAAATCAGGATTCACCGGCACCGATATCAACGCATTTGCCCCCGCGATATCTTCATTTTCCAACCCCGCGCGCTCTGGGCCAAACAACACGGCTACTTTTTGCCCCTGAGCGAGTTTTTCCGCGGCTTGGCGCATCGCCTCTTCCGGCGCTAAAATTGGCTTGGTTAAGCCGCGGCCGCGCGCTGTTGTGGCAAAAATAAAATTGGCGTCGCCCACCGCTTCAGAGACCCCATCAAAATGCTGCGCCGCATCCAGCAACCGGCCCGCGCCACTGGCCATCGCCACCGCCCGCGTGCTGGGCCAGCCATCGCGCGGCGCAACCACGCGCATTTTCTCCAAACCAAAATTCCACATCGCACGGGCGGATGCGCCGATATTTTCGCCCATTTGCGGGCGGACCAAAACAAAATAGGGTTGACGCTGTGACTCAGGCACGGCTTAAGCCTCCTTACATAATGGCCTTGCTCTACGCCAGAAAGACGAGGGTTTAAAGCCCCATAGCAGAGATCAGCCATAGTCACCGCAGGCAAATCGCGTTAGCCTTATAAAAAACACTTGGAGTCCAAAACATGGCCGAAAACGAGCAGCCGCAGACCTACCTGATTAGCCCGCCCGAATTTGAATTAAGCAGCTATGCAGATTTACTATCACGAATGCTAGATCTACATGAGATCGCTTGCGTGCGCCTGGCAATGAGCACTCGAGATGAAGGCATGATTGGCAAAGCTGCCGATACCTTGCGCGAAATTTGTCACAGCCGCGATGTGCCGTTGGTGCTGCAAAGCCATTTTTTTCTGGTTGAGCGTTTCGGCCTTGATGGTGTGCATCTCACTGATGGCGCCCGCTCAATACGCTCGGCGCGCACCGAACTGGGCAAAGACGCAATCGTTGGCGCCTTTTGTGGTATCTCGCGCCATGAAGGGTTAAATGCCGGCGAGGCCGGCGCGGATTACGTCTGTTTCGGCCCGTTAAACGAAAATGACCTGAACGCAGGAGATATCGCCGAGCCAGAGCTATTCGCCTGGTGGAGCGAAATGATTGAAATACCGATTGTGGCAGAAGGCGGGCTGGAGGCCACGAAAATTCTTCAACTCAAAACCTGCGCCGATTTCTTTGCCTATGCCGAAGAAATTTGGCAGCAGGAGGATCCAATTGCGGCCTTAGGAGCGCTTATTCACGCGCAACAGGCGCATGGGTGAGCGTGCGCTCATGTGTAACGCGTATATCCGCCTCTAATGCGCCAGCCAAATCTTTGCGAGATGAAAAATCCGCGACGCGACGCGGCGCATTGAAACAAAGCTCAACGCGCCCATGCCGCCAAACGCTGAGCGTTTTGATGAAATGAGTGCCAAATTCCATATCACCCCACCATCCATAAAACGCCGCTGGGCGCTCTGGTGGCGCAAAAAAAGCCACGCTCACGGGTTGAACCCAAAGTTCTGTGCAGGCGTCATCAGAGGCAAAAAACGCTTCAAACAAGCTTGACTTAAAAGGTAAAATACGCAGCCCATCCGTTGAGGTTCCTTCGGGGAAGAACATTAAACGATGGCCATTTTGTAATCTGGCGCGAAACATTTCTGTTTGTTGCGCGGCATCCTGCCGGCTGCGGCGAATAAAAACGGTGCCAGTGGCCCGCGCCAACCATCCAATTAAAGGCCAGGCCGAGACTTCTGCTTTAGATACAAAATAAACCCGTGCGCAGCTGTTCAATACGAAGATATCCAGCCATGAACTGTGATTGGCAACAAAAGCGCCCGGGCTGCGCATTGGCATGCCTGTTACGCGGCAAGGCAAACCAATAATACGCAGCGCAAACCGGCAAACGGCCACCGTAATATATGGCGTTAGCGGGCGGTTTTGACCAAAAACCGGGCGTTCCAGGCCTCGGATCAGCACGCTCAGCAGCAGCCCGCCTAAAACGATCGGCGCTAAGCCAAGAAGCCGCACAGCAACAAGCCACCAACCGGCAAAAGAAATGCCTGTTAGTGCCTCAGAATCTTCTGATCCATACCAAGTGTTCATGACTTTAAAAGATCACCCGAATAAAGCACTTTCTGGCGTGTGCTGATACTGTCTCGATCAAGAATAAGACAAACATCAACGGTCTTAAACGCGAAATCGACAAAAGCCCCCTCACCGATATACCCGCCCAGCCGAAGATAGGCTTTAATCAGCGCCGGCATGGCCAACATGGCCGCGCGCCGGTCAATCCTTGCAGATGGGATCAGATCCATCGCCTGAAACGCCTCTGGCCTTGCGGCGACCCGCAGCGCTTCGGGGGCCAAGTGGCGCGCGTGAAGCCAACTTAGAGGTTCCGCCAGTTTCTGCGGATCGGTGCCATGAAAACTGGCCACCCCGAACAGCACTTCGACATTATGCTCTGCCACATAGCGCTGCAAGGCCTGCCATAAATGATACATTGCGAGGCCGCCGCGATACGCCGGATGTACGCAAGAGCGTCCAAGCTCAAGCAGGTTACGCCCAGTGGCGTATAATCTTTGCAGGTCATATTCATCTTCTGAATAGAATTGCCCGATCCGTGCCGCTTGTTCCGAGCGCAAAAGCCTATAGACTCCTATAATCCCACCAAAAGGGCAGTTTTTTCGAGCCTTATCTTTCAAGACAAGATGATCGCAGAAGGGATCAAACCGGTCCATTTCTAGCTCGTTTTGATGATCTATTTCGGCCCCAGAAGCCCCCAACTCTTTCACGAATACAGCGTAGCGCAACCGTTGCGCCGCGCGCAAATCAGGCCTGGTTTCAGCCAATTCTACGACCAAATCAGTGTCACTCTGTAGCATCATCTAGTCGTATCTTTCGCTTATTATGCAAGTTTTGATACAATTTCGTTTCAAATTGACCGGAATCCGGCCCTTACTGATTACAACTATAGGTTTAATGCAGCTTAGATAATCGCTATTCTTGATCATAGACCTGCACAAGCGCAATTTTGGATCCATCAATGACCAACTTACCCATTTCAGAAAAATTCACGGTAATGCGACCGTTTATACGAGATTGTACTTGTCCAACACCCCAATCTGGCTGGCTGGGATGGCGTACCAGCATGCCGGGTTCTAAAAAAAGATTTAAGTCCTCCACCACACCACTCCTGACGCTGAGGCATTACCAATGATACAATCGGCATCTCATCTTGCAAGCTTGATTGGCTCGCGCATATGCCATGACCTGATAAGCCCAATTGGCGCAATACACAACGGGTTAGAGCTGATATCGCTTTCCGGTGCGGTGCAACATGAAGCCGAGATATCTTTAATCACCCAAAGCTGCCAAAATGCTGCCAGCCGCATAAAGTTCTTTCGCGTCGCCTTTGGCGTAAGCGGCAGTGACCGCCAACTTTCAACCGATACTCTGCTGGACATCTTAATGCCGTTAATCAACGGTCCCCGACAAAATTTACACTGGAAAATCCATCGGAGCCTCACCCGCCGCGAAGCACAAGCGCTTTTTCTGGCGATTTTATGTATCGAAACCGCCTTGCCGCTTGGCGGCGAAATATCGGTGACCGAACGCGGCCCGCGGTTAAGCGTTGAGGGTTATTCAACCAAGATCATCGTAGATGCGGCCATTTGGGACCCTTTGACAAATACGAGTCCCAAACACGCCTCGCTGCCAGAGCATGTACAATTTTTGTTTTTGCCCAGCATCGTGCATGAAATCGGCCGCGAATTGAACGTCTGCGTTCAACCAAGCCTAATCAGGATCAATCTTAGCGCCTGACGGCGCCATCCCCGCTGACTAAATATTTAAAGCTGGTCAATTGGGCCGCACCAACGGGCCCACGAGCATGCATTTTTCCGGTCGCGATGCCAATCTCTGCCCCCATGCCAAATTCGCCTCCATCGGCGAATTGCGTCGACGCGTTATGCATCAAAATCGCGCTATCAACCTGTGCAAAGAACCTTTGTTTGGCGGTGTTATCCTCGGTCATAATGCAATCGGTATGGTCCGAGCCAAATTGGCGAATATGAGCAATCGCAGCTTCTATATCGACAACTGATTTGGCGGCAATTGTGCTGGAAAGATATTCTTTACCCCAATCCTCTGCGCTTGCGGCTTGCGTTCCGGAAAACCCATCAATGCCGGCGCCAGCGCGCACCTCAACCCCTGCCTGAATGAGCGCTTGAACAACCTCAAACCCAATGGTGTCTACCACATCCTGATGAATCAACAGGCATTCCGCAGCCCCGCAAATACCCGTGCGGCGGGTTTTCGAATTCAACACGACACTCAGCGTTTTGGCCAAATCAGCTGCCGTATCGATATAAATGTGCACGATACCTTCAAGATGGGCGAAAACCGGCACGCGGGCCTCGCGTTGCACCAAACCAACCAGGCTTTTGCCACCCCTTGGCACCACGACATCAATATAATCGGTCATGGTTAATAAAGCAGCCACCGCCGCCCGATCGCGCGTGGGTACGGTTTGTATTGCCTCTTTAGGCAACCCGGCCGCAACCAAACCCTGGGTCAAACACGCATGGATCGCCGCGGTGCTGTGATGGCTTTCCGAGCCACCACGTAAAATCACCGCATTGCCAGACTTCAAACACAAAGCGCCCGCATCCGCCGTTACATTCGGGCGGCTTTCATAAATCACCCCTATCACGCCAAGCGGCGTTGCCACTTTTTGGATAGATAAGCCGTTCGGGCGCTCCCATTCTTCCAAGATGCGCCCAACAGGATCTTCTTGCTGCGCCACAGCGCGAAGCCCCTCGGCCATTGCCTCGATGCGCGCAGGATCCAACATCAAACGATCAAGCATCGCGTCAGACAACCCCTTATCGCGCCCATAGACGAGATCCAGTTTATTGGCTTCTATAATTTCCGATTGCGCCGCTATTACGGCATCCGCTGCCGCCATCAGGGCCGCGGTTTTCTGCGCGGCGGGCGCATAGGCCAGACTGGCAGCAGCCGTTTTCGCGCGCCGCCCCAGATCTTGCATCATTTGCTGAACTTCACTCATCGCTTGGTCCTTCTTTTAGACAGCCATATCGTTGCGGTGCACCAGCGCGGCGCGGGCAGGATACCCTAAAATAGCTTCAATTTCAGAGGTTTTCAAACCGATCAAAGCCGCCGCCTCTGTCGAAGAATACGAGCTTATTCCAAGCGCTAAGGCAGCGCCATTGGCCAGCGTAATGGCCACGCAATCGCCGCGCTGAAAACTGCCAGACACGCCAGAAACACCCGCTGGCAACAAACTCTTTCCGCTTTCTAACGCCTTTTTTGCCCCCTCATCGATCACGATCTGCCCCAACGGTTTCATCGAGGCAATCCAGCGTTTTCGCGCCGATTGCGGATCCATTTGCGGTGCGAACCACGTGCCGGATTTGGCGGCGTCAAAGCTGGTCAGCGGATGATCCACAAAGCCTGCCGCAATCAGCATCGCGCAGCCTGAACCCGTTGCGGTTTTAGCGGCCATCAGCTTGGTTTTCATGCCACCTTTGGACAGGCCAGAGGTGCCCTCGCCTGCCATCTCTTCAATCTGCGGCGTAATTTCTTTCACAATTTTAAAGCGCCTCGCCGATGGATCACGCTGCGGGTTGGCCGAATAAAACCCATCCACATCGGAGAGCAAAACCAATTGATCCGCACCCACGGTTACCGCCACTTGCGCGGCCAGTCGATCATTATCACCATAGCGAATTTCATCAGTTGCCACGGTATCGTTTTCATTCACGATGGGCACAACGCCTAAGCTAAGCAGAGTTTCCAACGTTGCGCGTGAGTTCAGATAACGCCGTCGATCAGCGCTATCCTCTAAGGTGACCAAAATTTGAGCTGTGGTTATGCCATGCGGGCCCAATACCTCTTCATAAGCGCGGGCCAGTTGAATTTGCCCCACAGCGGCGGCCGCCTGCGATTGCTCAAGTGCAACATCCCCTGCCGACAACCCCAAGACTTTGCGCCCCAAGGCGATCGAACCCGAGGACACCAAAACCACATCACAGCCCCGGGCCTTGAACGCAGCAACATCTGCTGACAATGATTTGAGCCACGCGCTGCGCAAAGCGCCAGTGGTTGGATCCACCAACAAAGCCGATCCAATTTTGACCACAATGCGTTTTGCAGCGCTTAGGGAAGCCATTCCAAATCTTCCTGTTCCACTCTTGTTTCTTGCTTGCGCCCTGCGTCAATTTCATGCCGCAAGACGCGCAACACAGCCTCAACCCCCTCACGGCTGACACCCGACATTAAAAAAACAGGCCCGCCAGCAATTGCTTCCAGCTCAGCTTTGAAAAACGCGCGCTCTTCGTCATCCAACGCGTCAACCTTATTCAGCACTGTCACTCTTGGCTTTTGCGCCAAAGCGCCGCCATATGCCTCAAGTTCTTCTATGATCGTTTTGTAATCATTTAAAAAATCACCCGAGGTTCCATCGATCAAATGCAAAAGAACCGCGCAGCGTTCCACATGCCCCAGAAACAAATCCCCCAAACCACGCCCCTCATGTGCGCCAGCAATCAAACCTGGAATATCAGCCACAACAAACTCGGTATTATCAATCCCAACCACCCCAAGGTTTGGATAAAGCGTGGTGAACGGATAATCTGCGATTTTGGGCCGCGCATTCGATGTGGCCGCCAAAAAGGTTGACTTGCCTGCATTGGGCAGGCCCAAAAGACCTGCATCCGCGATGAGCTTCAACCGCAACCAGATTGTGCGCTCAATCCCCTCTTGCCCGGGATTGGCGCGGCGCGGCGCTTGGTTGGTTGAGGATTTGAAATGCAGGTTTCCAAAACCGCCATTGCCGCCTTTGGCCAAGACAATCCGGTCCCCCACTTCGGTAAGATCCGCAATTACCGTTTCTTGATCTTCATCCAAAATTTCTGTGCCGGCAGGCACCCGCAGCAGGATATCATCGCCCGACGCCCCCGAGCGTTGTTGCCCCATGCCAGCGCCGCCATTATTGGCAAAGAAATGCTGCTGATAACGAAAATCGATCAAGGTGTTAAGCCCGTCAACCGCCTCGGCAATCACGGAGCCGCCTTTGCCCCCATCACCGCCATCAGGCCCGCCATATTCGATATATTTTTCCCGCCGGAAGCTTACGCAGCCACCGCCACCCGAGCCAGAGCGGATATAGACTTTCGTCAGATCTAGAAATTTCATGTTCCGGGTCCTTATGCGGGTCGCATAAGGCGATATCGGGTTATGGGCGCAGGCTCAAGCCTTGCCGCCGATTTTCCCATTTCGCTGGGATGTGACTGCACCGGTATTGGCATAAAACCCGCTTTTTGTATCACGCGCCCCGAGCCGGGATTATCCTTAAAATGCTCTGCAGTGATGGCCTCAAGCGGATAGCGCTGGAATAAAAAGGCACAAAAGGCATTTACTGCCTCGCTCATTAGGCCCTGCCCCCATTGCTTTGGATGTATCGCATATACAAGATCTGCCGCAACCGGTGCGCTCAATGGGGCCGCGCGAAAGCCGATCATCCCGATCACGTTCTGGGTTTTATCCGCAAGCGCAAACATTCCATTCCACGCGCCTTTCCAGCGCGCCGCCTCAATAAACCGCCCCACGAAGCCGCGCGGCAAAGGATGTGGAACAATCGCGAGGTTCCGTGCAACTTGCTTTTGAGCAAGGCAGCCAAACAACGCATCTTGATGTACTTGGGCAAGCGGAAAGATTTGCAACCGCTGCGTTTCGATAAAAACAGGGTTTAAAAAAAACCATTGATCAGGGGTCAACGCCATCGGTTGCAACGGACCCGATTGGCGCAAGGCTTTTGAATAGCTTGCCACCGGCGGACCATTTGGCGCAAAGCCATTTTTTACCAATACACGCATAGAGCGCTGGTTTTGCAATCGCACGCTTGCCAAGAGCGGGCTGGCCTGCGGATCAGAAAAGTATTTTTTCAAAACCAAATCTGCCGCTTCAGAGATCAGGCCTTGGCCCCAAAAGGCCGGATCTAGCCAAAATCCAAAATTTGGATACTCTTCAATCAGAACGATAAATTCTTCCTTCAGCGTGATCGCCCAAACCTGCCGATGTGGATTATCCTGCAGAAGATTGAAAAACCCTTTGGCATCACTTGCGGTATAAGGAAACGGCAAAACCGGCACCCAATAAGAGATGACCGGATCTGCAAGAATACGCACCATCTCGGCGCAATCCTTTGGTTCCAAAGGTCTTAAAACCAAACGGTTTCCGGTTAAACACATACCCATCGCACAGCCTCAAACCAATTCAAACAAAGCACAAATAAAAAAGACGAGCGTCAGCACAATACTAAGACTACTCAGAAAATCCAGAATTTTCTTTGATGAAAAAGGATATAAAAGCCTAACGCTTACTTCGATTTCAGACTTTTTAGCCGCGGCTAGCCTCCAAATAGTAGGGCATAACCCACAAAACCAACGGTCAGCGCCGCAAGAGCGCGCATAAACCAACGTTCGGCGCGCTGGCCTGAGATCAGAGAGGCGATACGATCGCCAAAAAACGTCCAGATTGGGTGGCATATCAGCTGAATACCCATCAACGTAATGGCAATCCAAAACGTGGCTTGCAGACTGGGCGTTCCGGGATCGACAAAACTGGTAAACCCCGCCACGATCATCGCCCAAGCTTTAGGGTTCAGCGGATGTACCCATAAACCGGCGATAAAACCTGGCGCCGCCCCAGCGCCCCGGTTTGTGGATAAACGCATATTCGCAACCCGCCATGCGAGCCAAATAATATAAGCCGCCGAGATGAATTTAAGCGCCACAAACAGGCCAGGCAAACTATCAGATAAGCGCATGAGGCCAAACCCTATCGGCCAAATGATCAGCTGCTTGCCAAGCACCACGCCCGCCACAAACGGCAGGGCCGCGCGGAACCCATAGGCGGCTCCTGTGCTGAGCATGGCCATATTCGCCGGGCCCGGCGTAGCAATTTGTGAGGCGGCAAAGGCCGCAAAGGCACCCAGAGAAACTGCCATTTTTACCCTTCTAAACGCTTTAAGCTAATACCAAAAAAGGGACCGGCCCTGCCGATCCCTCACGTTTCAAAAATAAGGCGGCGATGCCGTTTATTCAGCCGCTTTTGCCGTTGGCAAAACAGAAATAAACGTGCGGCCTTTGAACCCTTTATGAAAGGTCACATTGCCTTCCGTGGTTGCAAAAATTGTGTGATCCTTGCCTTCACCAACGCCTTCACCCGGCCACCATTTATTGCCGCGCTGACGCACAATGATATTGCCAGGGATCGCCAATTGACCACCGTAAAGTTTCACACCAAGGCGACGTCCGTCTGAGTCGCGACCGTTGCGGGATGAACCGCCTGCTTTTTTATGTGCCATCTGATCGTGCTCCTTTTCTTATGCCAAATCTTTGGCTTGGGCGATCCAGCCCTCTTTTTCGATCTTGCCTTTCAACGCCAGTTCGGCATCCACGGAGGCCACATCATCTGCGCTCCATGCTGCGATCTGTGCAAAGCTGGTGACCCCACCGGCAAGCAATTTCTTTTCAAGCGCGGGGCCAACGCCGGATAGTTTCTTCAAATCGTCAGCTGCTTGATCAGCTGCGGGTGCAGCGGCTTTCGCCGGTGCCGCTTTGGCTGGAGCCGCCTTGGCGGCTGCCTTGGCGGGCGCTTTTGCAGTTTTCGGGGCCGCAGTCGCCGCCGGTGCAGATCCTGCGCCTAAGGCCGCTTTTACGCCAGACTTGCCGGCGCCTGAGGCCAGAATTTCAGTGATCCGCAACAGCGTAAGCTGCTGGCGATGCCCTTTGGTGCGCTGCGAGCTGTGCTTCCGGCGGCGCTTTACAAAGTTAATCGTCTTGTCACCTTTGATCTGATCGACCACATCCGCTTGCACAGCAGCATCTGCCACCATAGGCGCCCCAACAACCGGGCTTTCGCCACCAATCATCAGTATATCGTTAAATTGAACTGTTTCCCCAGCATCTGCAGCCAGTTTTTCAACGCGGAGCATATCGCCCGATTGAACTTTATACTGCTTACCACCGGTTTTAAGAACCGCAAACATATAGTCTTCCTTTTATTGCCGCGTTCTTTGGCCTCCCTGTCGGGACGTTTTGGCTGGCAGCCACCTCGAACAGCGCGCCCGATCAGGCGAATGTGAGATCAAATGCAAACGCATCCAACGAAGCCGCGCTTATTGAGCAGTTGTTGTGCAAAGTCAAGGCCCTTGCAGCGGGCTTTTCTATAAATCCTGCGCCGAAAGCGCAGAGGCCGTAAATTGCCCCAGCTGCTGTGCGTTTTCAGTGGTTAATTTATTAAACGTGTCAAACAAGGCCGCGTTCAAGGCCATTCCCTCTGGCGATGTTTGAAACGCAAGATAAGCGGTTAGCTCATCATCGGAAAGCGGCGAATACGCCATATGCATATATCCCAAAAGCCACTCTTCAATTTCTTTGCTCAAGGCTTCTTGATCCGATTGCATCAATGTAAAAATTTGCCCCTGATCAAGCTTTAAAGCCTCGGCCTGTGAAAGGGCCTCCAGAAAGGCAAACCGCGCTTCGAACGCGCCGGCAAGGTTTTGTTTGACCCAATCCATCTCTTTGATCGCAGAGCGCAAAAGCTGCGGCCGCCGTTTGCCCTGAGCTTCGGCCTCAAGCACCAGCTCGATCACATACTCTTCAATGGAAGGATCAGTGATCGCCCGACGCGCGCTTACCTCTAGCTGGCTTACCTGCACCCCCAAATCGCTGTTGTAAAACGCAATGAGCCTGTCAGCTGAGGTTGCAGGCAAGGCCTTTGCAAACATCGCCTTGACCCGCGAGGACAGGCTGTTTTTGTCATAAATCTTGGCAATCGAGGCCCCAAAGCCGCCCCTCGTAACGCCCTGCAGATAGGCGTCTGCGGTGGCGTTTGCATCGGCAAGCCCTTCTTCGCTGACAATCTCCACCAGCTCATCTAAGTACAGCAATTGATAAAGCTGCTCAGAGGGCTGCGCAATCAGCGCCGCACAACTGCTCCAAAACAGCAATAAACTTATCCGAATGATCCGCATTTCAGCCCCCTTACCTCTAGATGAAAACTAATCTAATCGGCGCGAATGGCAATGCTTACATATTCACAGATGTTAAAAGAGCATTTAAGTTCAGCCATCTTGAACCCCGCGCCACTGACCTGCTGCCGTGTTGGTTTGTTTTGCGTTACCAAACGAAAGCGATATCCGTGATATGATCTGCGCGCTGCCGCATTGCATGGCCTGGTTCAGAAATTTGCCGCGTTTTACAACTTGTAAAAAGCCACGATGCAAAATACTTCACTCCAGCGCCAAACCCTTCCTAAACAGTTTCTTTCAGCCGAGAGGTTGAACAGAAAAGAAAAGCCCATTGAGCAGTGGTTCTTTGTGGCATATTCTGATTAAAGAGTTTGACTGAAAACCGCGTTGAAGGAAATGAAATGTCCGGTGTGCTAGCTTGTCAAGAAATTGCGGATTTGATTGAGCGGGGCCGGATTGCATCAGACCCAGACATTATTCCAGCGCAGATCCAACCGGCAAGCCTTGATCTGCGGTTGGGAAACACTGCATGGCGGGTGCGCGCCTCTTTTTTGGCAGGAAAAGACGCCAAGGTTGAGCAGCGCCTGGCAGATTTTGAAATGCATAAAATAGATTTAAGCTCTGGCTATGTTTTGGAAAAGGGCTGCGTTTATGTGGTGCCGTTAATGGAGCGGTTGAACCTGCCCCAAGACGTGCAAGCCGTCACCAACGCCAAAAGCTCGACCGGCCGCCTTGATCTGTTAACGCGCGTGATCACCGATCAAGGCACCGAATTTGACCGGATACCCGCGGGATATCAAGGCCAGCTTTACGCCGAAATTTGCCCTAGATCGTTTTCCGTCTTGGTGCGCCCCGGAATGCGCTTGAACCAAATCAGATTTCGAAGCGGCCAGGCTATTTTATCGGATAGCGAGTTGCTGGAGCTCCATCAGGCTGAAACATTGGTGAATGGTCCAGCGATCATAGATGATGGGTTAGGGTTTTCGGTTGACTTAAAACCGCGTCAGGGCAGTTTGGTCGGATATCGTGCCAAGCCGCATACGGGCGTGATCGATTTGGAACAGATCGGGGCCTATGAGCCGGCAGATTTTTGGGAAGAATTACACAGCCGCAACGGACAAATTATTTTGGATCCCGGCGCGTTTTACATTCTTGTCAGCCAAGAAGCGGTTCATATCCCGCCTGATTATGCCGCCGAAATGGCCCCGTTTCTGGCCATGGTGGGCGAATTTCGGGTGCATTATGCGGGGTTTTTCGATCCGGGCTTTGGCCATGACGCAGCCGGTGGCGGCGGCTCGCGGGGCGTTTTAGAAGTGCGCTGCCATGAGGCCCCGTTTGTGCTTGAACATGGGCAAATCGTGGGGCGGTTGATTTACGAAAGAATGCGCTGCCGGCCCAGCCAGATTTATGGTGCCGGCATTGCGTCGAATTACCAGGGCCAAGGGTTGAAACTTTCCAAACATTTCAAAGCCGCTTGACCGGCGAATTACTCTTCCTCGAATAATTCGCTTTGCCCTTGGGGCTCTTCGCTCATCTCATACTCATCCTCTGACGGAGCAGATGGATCGAGCCCCATGCCCGGCCGGCTTTCGAGCAATCCGGCGGCGCGCAATTCTTTAAGTCCGGGCAGGTCACGGGCGCTTTCCAAACCAAAATGGTCGAGAAAATGCGGCGTCACCACGAATGTGGTTGGACGGCCCGGCGTCATGCGCCGACGCCCAAATCGAATCCACTCCATTTCGAGCAATTGATCAACCGTGCCCCGCGAAACGCTGACACCGCGAATTTCTTCGATTTCCGCCCGCGTGACAGGTTGATGATAGGATATAATCGCTAAAGTTTCGATCGCCGCGCGGCTCAGCTTGCGGGTTTCAACGGTTTCTTTTTGCATCAAAAAACCAAGATCAGCGGCGGTGCGAATGGCCCAGGCTTCGCCAATTTTGACAACATGCACCCCGCGCCCCTCGTAGCGTTTTCTTATCCGAAGCAAAGCCTCGGCAGAATCGCAACCATGGGGCATGCGATCATTCAGTTGTTTCACCGTAATTGGCTCTGCACTGGCAAATAAAATAGCCTCAACCATCCGCTCTTGCTCGCCCATCGGGGGGGCCTCGAACAAACTTTCTGAAGGGCGGTCATCACTTAGATCAGAGGTCATTTGCAGCTCCGTCTTTCTTTCTTAATTCAATCGCGGCAAAATTCTCTTCTTGCCGAATTTCAACATGGCCGGCCTTGGCCAGTTCGAGCGTGGCCGCAAATGTTGCGGCAGTGGCGGCGCGCCGGCGCTGAGGGTCAGCCAGCCAATCATTCGGGATGTAACTGGCGATATCCGTCCATTTTGCCGCGTATCCGATCAGACCATGCATGCGTTCCAGCGCCTCTTCCATCGTGAACACGTTGTTGCGATCCATCACAAAGGGACGGAATTCATCGCGCGTGCGGATTCGCGAATAGGCTTGCATCAAATCCAATAAGGTTGCAGTATAATTCACTTTTTTAACGCGCTCGACGGTTTCAGGCAGGCCGCGCACAAAAAAATCGCGGCCCTTTTGATCCCGTGCCATCAAGCGCGCTGCCGCGTCTCGCATGGCTTGCAAACGCTCCAATTGAAAGGCCAGATGCGCGGCAAGCTCTTCCCCGCTGGGGGCTTCATCCGAAGGGTCAGGCGGCAGTAAGAGCCGCGATTTCAAGAAGGCCAGCCAAGCCGCCATCACAAGATAATCGGCCGCCAATTCCAAACGCAATTTTTTGGCGCGCTCGACAAAGGCCAGATATTGCCGCGCCAAAGTCAAAATGGAGATTTTCATCAAATCGACTTTCTGCGAGCGCGACAGCGTCAACAATAAATCCAACGGCCCTTCAAACCCATCCACATCCACGATCAAAGCTTCCGCGGCGAGGCGATCTTCAACCGAAAGCGTGGCGTCACTTTGAGAGAATAGGTTTTGCATAAAGATCCTGCTATCTTGCGCTCACACGCTGCGCATTGGCGGCGGTGATGTCAACCATCCTTGGCTAAGGATCGCAGCGTCTGTGCAAAGCCGCCAAGGCACGCCGCTGTCCCTCTGGGCTTAAAACGCCGCTTGCCGCAGCGATTTGTTGCATGTCATCCAGTCTCCCATTGCAATGCAAAATCACATCGCAGCCGGCGGCTAAGGCGGCCGTGCTGCGTTCTGCCAAGCTGCCCCCGAGCGCCTCCATCGAGATATCATCGCTCATTAAAAGGCCATCAAAGCCAATTTCTTTGCGGATTAATCCGATCATTTTTGGGGAAATTGTGGCCGGCAGATCGTCAATTTCCTCATAAACCACATGCGCGCTCATGCCCATCGGCCAGTCTTTCAAAGCCGCAAAAGGCTTGAAATCATTCTCGCGCAATTCAGCCAATGATGCGCCCACCCGCGGCAGCTGCAAATGGCTGTCAACGCGCGCCAAACCATGACCAGGCATATGTTTCAGCACGGGCAAAACGCCTTCATCAGCCAAGCCCTGCACCGCGGCAGCCCCCATGACAGCCACCTGCGCCGCCTCATTGGAAAAACAGCGATTTTGCAAAATAGGGTGCGTTTCAGCGCGCGCAATATCCAGACAAGGCGCGCAATTCACGTCAATCCCGTAGCCGCGTAATTCTCGTGCGATCGCTTGATAGCGGCTTTGAATATGCGCGGCGCGCTGGTCGGCCGGCAAATCGCGGCCATCTTCAAGCGGTGGCGGCCAATCGCGCGCCATGGGGGGACGTAATCGTTGAACCCGTCCTCCTTCTTGATCAATCAAAATCGGCGCGTGCCACCCGACGGCATCGCGCAAGGAAACGCAGAGCGTTTTCACCTGATCGGCGCTGGCGATATTTCGGGCAAAGAGGATAAATCCAAATGGATTAGCGCGTTGAAAAAAACGTTCTTCTTCAGGGTTAAGAACCGGCCCTGCACAGCCAAAGATGAAGGGGCCAAATTCGGGCGCTTGGCTTGGCATCACCGAGCAAGAATAGGAATACAATCCACATCGCCAGCCACCATCGTTGCACAAAAGCGCTTTGCATCATCGATATCGGCAAAACCTACAGCGCGCAGACGATAAAAATCGCGGCCACCACTTGTGGCTTTCACGATTAAACGATCACGACCGCGCATAAAGCTAGAAAACGTCTTGTCTAAGCGCAACCATTCGGCCTTCGCAACCGCTTCACTGTCAAACGCGCCCAATTGCACCAAGGCTGACCCTGCTAAGATATCCGACGGGCTCAAATCGCGCACTGAGGCCACTTGCGCGGCGCGCGCTGACCCGATGGGCGCCAGGTTTGACGGGCGTTTGGGTGGCCGAATTGCTTGCGCCAGCCCCACAGAGCTCTCATCGTTCTGCAATGCAAGCTTCAGCGCGTCTTCAATCGAATCCGATTGCTTTCTTATCTTACCATTAGCCGGTAAAGCGCTACCATCACGCGCGCCGCTATCGCTCAAAAGATCATCGGGTAAATTGTTAATATCAAGCGGTATCGGCGCGTTCAAAACCATGTTGGAATTTTCTGAATTTTGGGCCCGTAAGGCCCCGCTGGCGAGGTCATCTTTTGACAATGAAACCGGGCTTGGCGCGAGCATTACTTGATCAGGGGCTTTCGAGGCAACTTCTTCGGCAACCCGATTGACCGATAGGCCTTTGTTCTGCGCGGAAAGCCCGCCGGGATTTTCCGGCGCCACCCGCATCGGATCTGAAGACGCCTTAATCACCGGAACACCGCTGACATCGCGCATGATTGTTTGATAGGCCCACGTTCCAATGGCAATCGCCAAAGCCAAACTAAGCCCGGCCCCAATCCAGCTGGCAAACATGCCCAGGCCTGGGCGCTGTTCGCTTTTCGCAGTCGCTGCCTCTAAATGCTCGTAATCTGCCATAATGCCCTCCGATCAAAGCGCTAAACGCTTCTCCGGTCTGTCTTTTGCTCGCCGGCAGCGATGGCTTTTTTAGCGCATTTCTTCTGCCGGATTTACGCCTAGAATACCAAGACCAGCAGAAATAACAACCGCTACGGCGCGTGCAAGAGCGATTTTTGATTGCGATGCTGCAGGATTGTCTTCCTGTAAAAAGCGCAGAGCTTCAACTTCATTGCCTTTATTCCAAAGACTGTGCAGATCACTCGCCAGTTCGTAAAGGTAAAAGGCCACCCGATGCGGCTCATTTCCTTTCGCTGCAACCTCGACCAAACGCGGCCATTCGGCGATTTTGCGCGCGACGCTCAATTCCGAGGGATGTTCCAACTCGCTCAGATCGGCGCACAGCAACGTGGCATCATCAACCGCGATCCCTACCGCCGTTGCGCGGCGCAAAACGCTGCACACGCGCGCATGGGCATATTGCACATAAAACACCGGATTTTCGCGGGATTGTTCAAGCACTTTGTCAAAATCAAAATCAAGCGGCGCATCATTTTTACGGGTCAGCATGACAAATCGGGCCACTTCTGGGCCCACCTGATCAATCACATCGCGAAGCGTTACAAAAGTTCCGGCGCGCTTTGACATCTTGAACGGCGCTCCGTCTTTATACAGTTTGACCAATTGCGTCAGTTTGACATCAAACCCCGTTTGAGCATCCGATAATGCCGATACCGCCGCTTTCATTCGCTTAACATAACCACCATGATCCGCGCCGAAGACGTCAATCAATTGATCATAGCCGCGCATCACCTTATCATAATGATAGGCGATATCGGGGGCAAAATAGGTCCAGCTGCCATCAGATTTCATCACCGGACGATCCACGTCATCGCCATGTTCGGTCGATTTGAACAGTGTTTGCTGACGCGGCTCCCAATCTTCGGGCGTTTTGCCTTTCGGGGGCTCGAGTACACCTTCATAGATCAAACCTTTGGCGCGCAGACTTTCAATTGCCGCTTCGATTTTTCCAGTACCATAAAGTGATTTTTCGCTGAAGAAACTGTCCATCGTGACGCCCAGCGCGGCCAGATCATCTTTGATCAACTGCATCATCGCTTGAGTTGCAAAGGCGCGGATATCGGCCAACCAGATATCTTCGGGTTGCTCCAGATAGGCATCGCCAACTTTATCTTTCAGCGCCTGGCCAACAGGCACCAGATAATCCCCCGGATATGTGCCATCCTCAAAGGCAACGTCTTGGCCATGCGCCTCAAGATAGCGCAAGTAAACCGAGCGCGCCAAAACATCCACCTGCGCGCCGCCATCATTGATGTAATATTCGCGCGTCACATCAAAGCCGGCGTAGTCTAACAAATTGGCCAGCGCATCGCCAAACACGGCGCCACGCGTATGCCCCACATGCAACGGGCCCGTCGGGTTGGCGCTGACAAACTCAACATTTACCGACCGATTATTTCCCAAATCGCTGCGGCCATAGGCAGCGCCATTTTCCAGCACCTGCCCCACCAGCCCCTGCCAAACGCTTGTGCAAAGCGACAGATTGAGAAACCCTGGCCCCGCCACATCCGCCCCGATAATCCTTGGATCAGCCCTTAACAGAGGCGCCAATGCTTCGGCGATGGCGCGCGGTGATTGCCCCGAAGGCTTGGCCAAAACCATCGCGGCATTGGTGGCCATATCCCCATGCAGCGGATCGCGGGGTGGCTCAACGGTGACGTTTACATAGCTTAAGCCCTGCGGAAGCTGATCGGCGGCCACCATTTGATCCAGCGCGTGCACAACCAAAAGTCGAATATCGTGAAATAGGTTCATCTGAAGCCTTCCTCTGTCTTGGCGGGGGTGTAGCACGCGCTCCGGCTAGGTCAATCGCTGTTTCGCCGCCGATCTGCGCTCTGGCCCCGTTTACAGCCGCGTCAATGCGCCTGAAAGCGCAGAAATTCGCCTTGGATTTGCCCCAGTGACCAAACGCGCATGTTCTTGCAGGGCAAACCGGTCCGTCATGCCAGCGATATAATCGGCTACAAGCCTGGCCCGTTTGGTTTCGTCGGTGGCCTCCAAAATATCCTTGCGCCACTGTTTTGGAAGCAAATCGGTGCGCTCCAAAAACAAAGGAAACAAATCATTCAGCGTTTCTGTCACCTCTTGACGCACCAGCACCACGCTAGGCGCTCGATACATACGCTCAAACAAAAATTGACGGATAACTTTCAAATCCGTCCAAACCGCCGGTGAAAATTGTACCATTGGGCGCCCTGCGCGGCGGATATCTTCAACGTTTTGTGGGTTTAAGTCTGCCAAATTATCGGACGAAACAGCGATCACATCTTCCACCAATATTCCAAAGAAGCGTCGCAGAGCTTCATGCCGGCGCCGATAATAATTCAAATTTGGGTATTTTGCATCTACCGCGGCAAAACAGCTGTTTAACAAGGGCAGATCCGCCAATTCATCGGTTGAAAACAGCTCGGCGCGCAACCCATCATGCAAATCATGGTTGTTATAGGCGATATCATCGGCCAAGGCGGCCACCTGCGCCTCAGCGCTGGCAAAGCCAGACAATTCTAAATCATGCTGGCGGTTATAATCCGCCAATGCGTAATGCAACGCTCCGGTGACCGGTCCATTATGCTTGGCAATCCCCTCAAGCGTTTCCCAGGTTAGGTTCAACCCGTCAAATTGGGCATAATGGCGTTCAAGGTTTGTAACGATCCGAACCGCTTGAGCGTTATGATCAAACCCCCCAAAAGGCGCCATCAATGCATCCAAAGCCTCTTCGCCCGTATGGCCAAATGGCGGATGCCCCAGATCATGCGCCAACGCCACCGTTTCCGTCAGTTCCGCGTTTAAACCCAAAACCCCCGCAATCGTGCGCGCCACCTGCGCAACTTCGATCGAATGCGTCAGGCGGGTGCGAAAATAATCGCCTTCATGTTCCAAAAAGACCTGCGTTTTATGCTTTAAGCGGCGAAAAGCGCTGCAATGCACAATCCGATCGCGATCACGCTGAAAGCAGGATCGAAACGTGCTGCTATCCTCTGCAAACCGGCGCCCGCGGCTTTGCGCGGGATCACAACTAAATTTTTCACCCATCGGTTTGCCTTTCTTGCCGTATCCAAAGCGAATGCCTATACTCTAATCGTACGGCCAGATCACCTCGATGGAGAGTAACATAATGAACCTGCCCCCAAAAGTCACCGAACGCGCTTTTTCTCGGTTGTCAGAAATCAAAGCCTCTGCGCAGGGCCAAGCTTTACGCGTGGCCGTTGAAGGTGGCGGATGCTCGGGATTTCAATACGAGATCAAGCTGGATACAGCCCAAGATGATGATCTTGTGCTTGGCAGCGGCCCTGAAAAAGTGATCATCGACAGCGCGTCGCTGCCCTTTTTGGAAAATGCAGTTATCGATTTTTCACAAGAATTAATCGGCGCTCGCTTCATCATTGAAAACCCAAATGCCACAAGCTCTTGTGGCTGCGGAACCAGCTTTTCAATGTAATCGGCGCGACAACCCGCAATTTCAACCAGCGACCAAACAGACCTATGCAGACAGCCTATTCGGGCTTTCTACGCGGGCCTGCAAAAAAGGCTGGATATGGAACGGGTTATTTTAAAACGGGCGTGCAGCGCGCGAAGCCGTGAAAAAACTCATCAAACTTATCGCTCGATGCTTCGGCCAATTGCAGATCACGATAGGCTTGGGGCGATAAATCTACAGTCAAAGTACCACGCATTTTAAACCAATCAGCGCTTCTTGCATTGTCCATTTGAAAAATACTTTCGGACATTCCGCGCAGCGCTGAAACCGGTTTGGGCGCGGGGTGAAACGATAGGGTGGCGGGTTCATTCGCGCCTTCAAACAGCGGCGTCCCTGATAAGGCCGCGAGCCAACTGCACATCAAATAACTGTGATATTCATCGCCCGGCAGAATTTTACGGGGAATCTCGGTTTTTACGGCCTTAAACCCGGCCAGCTGTTCGAACACCCAATCCTCCCAGCCCAACGGTGGTGTTTGGCCGGCAAAGCGTAACGCAATGCAAATCTCGGCAAGAAGGTCCGTGTTGTGATCCAGCAGCGCCAACAAGCCTGCAAATTCCAATGAACGGACCGCATCGGCGCTGATACCGGGGTCTTTACGCCCATATTCACTAAGATAAAAAACGATATGAGTTAATTCATACGCCGCCTTTTTATTCGGAATTGAAAAAGTCTCGGATTGATCGATAAAACCATGTAAGCGGTCAACCAAGGTCGGATCATCTCGCTGTGCGCGGCCAAGACCGCGTTTCAACAAACGCACCGCTTCTGCGCGTTGCAAATCTGATAATTCCGCACCCACCAAATTATGGTCTACAACCCATTGGCAAAGCTTCGCAGATTTACCCTGCCCAAGCCCCAAAGCTTCAAGATCAAGCGCAAGCGATAAAATGAATCGGTAATATTGCGGGAAAAAGCATAATCTATGCTCTAAGCTGTCATAAAAATTTTGGTAATGGGTTAAATCGTTGGTGTTCAGCGTCACCGTGCTGGTTTCCAGCAAATTGAGCAGCTCAGCGTTTTCTTTCAGCCAAAACACATCTTCCGTGGTGCGACGGCGATTGCAAAAGCAATCTATTAAAATGCCAATACGGCCAGCCTCTTCCAAGGGGCGGATCCTTTGCGGGAAGCTAATGATGTTTGACATTTTCTTACTCCTATTTGGTCAGAGAAAATAAAGAAGCCCCGTTTTGGTTTGGTTAGGTGAGGCGACGAGGCTTCTTAAATGAATAATTTCGGGTAGGTGAGCACAATCGATGCGCAGGGCCTTCACGAGGCAGAGGTGAATAAATGAATGCCATTGCCGCTGTCTAAATCTGAGTTTTGGCTGGGAGCTGAGGCGGAAGTGAAAAGCTGCACATTATCGCCCTGAATTGCATCGCTCGCATGCTCTGGAGAAGACGCTGAGGTGAACATTTCAACGCCCTCACCTTGATACGTATCACTCGCGCTTGCGGGGGCTGAAGCAGAGGTGAACATTTCAACAGCTTCACCGTGACGCGCATCACTGGCAGTGGCAGGCGCTGAAGCAGAGGTGAACATTTCAACACCTTCTCCAAGATAAGCCTGCATCGGGCCAAAAGGCTCTGAGGCGGATGTGAACAAATGAGTGCCCTCGCCACTATGCATGCTGGCAGTTTCTTGAGTGGCTGGGGCGGCTTGGATTTCGAATTTATGGGCTAACATAATTTTTTCCTCTCTAAGTTGTATACCATATTAATTACAGCTTTAGGTTGTATTGCAAGTTTTTTTTCTGCCTTTCGAAAAAAATGCCGAAAATACTGACCAGAAAGAACATTAAGTATATGTTATATATTAATTTTATTTTTTCTCAGCTTGAAGAAATATATAAAGAATCTACTCATCTTGGCATAATTTACAACTTTTAGGTGTATTAGGTGATTCTTTATTCGCAGTTTTGCTTGCGAAAAACCGCATGACGCCGCTAAAGGCTCAGGGCAAGGAAAGCTTGGGGGTGAAGATGAAACTAGCAACGTTCAACATCAACGGCGTTAAAGCCAGATTGTCGGCCTTGTGCGATTGGCTTGACAGCAGCGCGCCGGACATCGCACTTCTGCAAGAGATTAAATCTGTCGATGAGGGATTTCCGCGCGATCTCTTTGAGGATCGAGGCTACCAAGTGGTGACCCATGGACAAAAATCATTCAATGGCGTGGCTATTTTATCAAAACTGCCGCTAGAAGATATTTCCTTTGGTCTGCCCGGAAATCCCGAAGATGTGCAAGCCCGCTGGATCGAAGCCACGGTCATCGGCAAGCACGCGCTCAAAATCTGCGGCCTATATTTGCCCAATGGCAACCCGGCCCCCGGCCCTAAATATGACTACAAGCTTGCCTGGATGAAACGCCTGCGCCAACGCGCTATCGAGCTTATGGCCGCAGAAATGCCCGCCTTGATGGCCGGGGATTACAATATTATCCCTCAACCAGAAGACGCCGCCCGCCCCGATATCTGGACAGATGACGCGCTGTTTTTACCGCAAAGCCGCGCAGCCTATCAAGCAATCACCCATTTGGGCTTCACAGACGCGTTTCGGTGCAAGCACGCAGAACCCGGCCATTATAGCTTTTGGGATTATCAAGCGGGGGCATGGAACCGCAATGACGGAATCAGGATCGATCATATTCTGATGACGCCTGCCTGCGCCGACCTGCTGCTTGACGTCGGTATCGACAAAGATATCCGCGGCTTTGAAAAACCATCAGATCATGTGCCGGTTTGGGCGCAATTAGATCTTTAGGGCAGCCCCGTATCGGGGTTAAAGCGATATAACCAATCAAAACGTTTTAACATTGCGCTTGGGGCGACCGCCCCCAAACCGCGCAATGCGCTATGCGCGACCCACCGGGTCAGCGGGGCGCTGAGGTGATAGTTGCGGGCATTGCTTTGGGCTGTTGCAACAACCTTTTTCACGCGGCCTTGCCGCAAAAACTGATAGCGCTGAAAGCCTTGCCGCGTTGCACCATAAAGATGCAATGCCCGGCTCAACACCCAAGCATCTTCCAAGGCCATATTGGCGCCTTGAGCCAAAAAAGGGAGCATCGGATGCGCTGCGTCTCCGATTAAAACGCTGCGATCCTGAAACCAATACTCGGCCACAGGATGACGGAATAAACCCCATAAATACACCTCGGAGAGCGCTTTCAGCAACACATGTGCAAGCCCGCCAAAATCAGCAAAAGCGGCCCGGACAAGCGCGGGATCATCGCGATGGGACCAGCCTTCGCCCGCCCATAGGCTGCGTTCTTGTACCATCACCAAATTGACCAGGCTGCCGCCGCGCAGCGGATAGCTCACGATATGCCGCCCCGGCCCCATATGCACCATCACCTTATTGGGATGATCCATGCTATTGGATACCAGCGCGCGCCACGCCACCTGCCCGGTAAAAAACGGCGCAGATGGTCCCAGCAAAGCCGTTCGCATCTTTGAGCGCACCCCATCTGCCCCAATCACCAAATCCACAGGGCCCGCCGCAGCCTCGCTGCCACAAGCGCCAGATAAAAGATCTTGGCTGGAAAGGCTTTTCGAGAAGACAAAGCGCACCCCCTGTGCTTTGCAGGCTTGAAAGAGGGTTTGGATCAGATCAGCGCGATGCACCAGTAAGAAATCCAGATCCGGCGCGTGGGTTTTCAAATCAAGACGGCATACCAATTTCCCGTCTTTGTAATCGCGCAAATCCACCGCTTCGGCGCTATCTGCAATTTGCGCAACCGCGTCTTTCAGCCCCAAGCGGCTCAGCACGGCAAGCCCATTGGGGGATATTTGCAAACCGGCCCCAACCTCCTTGATCGCCGCAGCCTGTTCGCACAGGTGAACGCTGGCGCCACTTTGAGAAAAGGCTAGCGATGCGGCCAAACCCGCTATACCGCCCCCTACGACCTGGACTTGCAAGCCGTTCAGCATGTTTCACCTCAATAAAAAAGCCGATCTAGCGGATCGGCTTTTCAGGTTTCCTCAGTCGTCGCGATGCACTTTTTCGCGCCGCTCATGGCGCTCTTGGGCTTCCAAACTCATCGTCGCGATAGGACGCGCATCAAGACGCTTTAGCGAGATAGGCTCACCCGTAACCTCACAATAGCCATATTCGCCCTCATCAATGCGGCGCAGCGCTGCGTCAATTTTCGAGACAAGCTTGCGCTGGCGGTCCCGCGTTCGCAATTCCAGCGCGCGATCGGTTTCTTCGCTGGCGCGATCCGCAATATCTGGGATATTGCGCGTGCCATCTTGAAGCCCTTCGATCGTTTCCTTGCTGTCGCTCATCAGATCATTTTTCCAATCCAACAGCTTTCGTCTGAAATATTCCACCTGACGCTCATTCATGAATGGCTCGTCTTCGGCAGGAGTATAGCTATCCGAAATAAAAGTCTCTTGCTTCATTTCCACCCCTTGGCTTGGGTCAGAGTATGACATGCATGTCTCCTTCCACAAATTTTCGTTCCCATTGGCACGCACCTACCGCAACAAGGCGGGCTTGTCACTACTCAATAGCAACAGATTGCAGCAAAATGATTAACCCGCTAAGTTCCGCGCAACTGGACATGAATATGGGCAAAAGAATGAAATTTACCGGAACCAAAAACTATGTAGCGACTGAAGATCTCTCCATCGCCGTGAACGCTGCGGTCACGCTGGAGCGGCCACTTTTGATCAAAGGCGAGCCTGGCACAGGCAAAACCGAACTGGCCAAACAAGTGGCCAGCGGGCTTGGTCTCGAGATGCTTGAATGGAACATAAAATCCACCACCAAAGCCCAGCAAGGCCTGTATGAATATGATGCCGTCAGCCGGTTGCGCGACAGTCAATTGGGCGAAGAACGCGTTCATGATGTTTCCAATTACATCCGCAAAGGCAAGTTATGGCAGGCCTTTACATCAGATAAAAAGGTGGTTTTGTTGATCGATGAGATCGATAAGGCCGATATAGAATTCCCAAATGATCTGCTTCAGGAATTGGATAAAATGGAATTCCACGTCTATGAAACCGGGGAAACGGTGCGCGCCGTAAACCGCCCTATTGTGATCATCACCTCAAATAACGAAAAAGAATTGCCCGATGCGTTTTTGCGCCGTTGCTTTTTCCACTATATTCAATTTCCCAATCTCGAGAGCTTGAAACAAATCGTTCAGGTACATCACGGCGACATCAAAGAATCACTACTCGCCGCCGCGCTCACCCAATTTTACGAACTCAGAGAGCAACCCGGGCTGAAAAAGAAACCCTCGACCTCCGAGGTTCTGGATTGGCTGAAACTTTTATTGGCTGAAGATCTCAGCGCCGAGGACCTTCAGCGGGATGGGGCCAATGCCCTGCCAAAACTGCATGGGGCTTTGCTGAAAAACGAGCAAGATGTGCATTTATTTGAACGCTTGGCCTTTATGGCGCGCAGCGGCCGTTGATCGTAATGCGTTAAACTTTCACTTGAAATCAGCAGAGCGCGTGACTTTTACAAATAAAGGGTCTAGATCATCGCGGGCGGAGCCTTGGCTTTTATCCTGAAAGCAGCCCCCATAAAGCAGAGTGTAATTATGTATTTATTAAGCGGATTATTTGGTGCCATTTTAGGCGCAGCCATCGCGCGAAAGCGCAGAGGAAAAGCGCTGGATATGGTGCAATATGCCGCCGGCTATGGGATTTTATTTGCATTGATCGGCTTGATCCTCACCATCATTGTTGATCGTACGGTGATCTAACGCGATGTTTCTGCCCTTTTTCGAAACGCTCAGAAAAACCGGCATTCCAGTTTCATTGCGCGAATTCATCAGTTTTCTCGATGCGGTGCAAACCGGCATGGTGATCTATGATTTAGAGGGGTTTTACTATTTGGCCCGAACCATCATGGTGAAGGATGAGCGCCATCTTGACCGGTTCGATAGGGCCTTTCAAACCAGCTTCAAAGGCTTAGAAAACCTCAGCGAGGCTGATATCCTGAACGCGGTGGATATTCCCTCTGACTGGCTAGAAAAAATGGCGGAAAAGCATCTTAGCCCGGAAGAAAAAGCCGAAATCGAAGCTTTGGGCGGCTTTGACAAGCTGATGGAGACGTTAAAGCAGCGCCTGAAGGAACAAGAAAAACGCCATCAAGGCGGCAGCAAATGGATTGGCACGGCTGGCACCTCGCCCTTTGGCGCCTATGGATATAACCCAGAAGGGGTGCGCATTGGTCAAAGCGAAAGCCGCAATCAGCGCGCGGTCAAAGTTTGGGATAAACGCGAATTTAAAAACCTGGATGACAGCGTTGAGCTGGGAACCCGCAATATCAAAGTGGCGCTCAAGCGCCTGCGGCGCTGGGCCCGCGACGGGGCTGCGGATGAACTCGACATTGATGGCACCATCCGTTCAACAGCCGAAAATGGATATCTCGACGTACAAACCCGCCCCGAACGGCGCAACGCGATCAAGGTGCTGCTGTTTTTGGATGTGGGTGGCTCGATGGATCCTTATATCAAATTAGTCGAAGAATTGTTTTCAGCCGCCCGCGCCGAATTCAAACATTTGGAATATTTTTACTTTCACAATTGCCTTTATGAAGGGGTCTGGCGCGACAATGCGCGGCGTTGGAACGATCAAACCCAAACCCATGAGGTTTTGCGCACCTATGGTTCTGATTATAAATGTATTTTCGTCGGAGATGCGAGTATGTCACCCTATGAGGTGGCCTATGCAGGCGGCGCAAATGAGCATTGGAATGCAGAGTCAGGACAAACCTGGCTGATGCGCGCGCGCGCACAATGGCCATCGAATATTTGGATTAATCCGGTGCCAGACACGCATTGGCGTTACACCCAATCCATTCAAATGATCCAAGAAATTTTTGAAGACCAAATGGTCCCGATGACCTTGGCCGGGCTAGAGCGTGGCATGAAAGAGTTGGTGCGATAGGGCTTGTCAAGGCGCCAGCCTGAGGCCATATCACAGATATGTTGCGATTTTCTCCTATCCTTCTGGCCCTGATCTATGGGCTTGTGATGTATAAGTTTTCGGCCTGGCGCACTGCGAGAACCTTGGATCGGCAATCTGTTACCTTAATGGATCCTGCGCTGAGCCCTTTGTTACAACGCATGGCAAAAGCGCTGGATCTTCCAAAGTTGAGCGTTCAAATCTATGAGATCGACCCGATCAATGGTTTGGCAGCGCCGGATGGACGGATTTTTATCACCCGCGGGTTTTACAATAAATATAAGGCGGGCGATGTCAGCGGAGAAGAGCTGGCCTCGGTGATCGCCCATGAGCTTGGCCATGTTGCGCTGGGTCATGCGCGCAGGCGTATGATCGATTTTTCCGGGCAAAATGCCGTAAGAGCCGCCTTGGGCATGGTGCTCGGGCGGTTTATACCGTGGATTGGCCCTTGGATTGCCGGTTTGGTTGCAAACCTGCTCATGGCGCGTTTGTCGCGCGGCGATGAATATGAGGCCGATGAATATGCCGCGGCGCTAATGGTAAAGTCAGGCTTGGGAACGGAAGCTCAAAAAACATTATTTCTGAAATTGGAAGAACTGACCGGCCAGATCGGCAGCCTTCCCGCATGGCTGATGAGCCATCCCAAAACTTCAGATCGGATTACGGCCATCGAAGCGCTTGAAAAAAAATGGGGCATCGATTGAAAAACAAAGCCTCCAGTAAAGCGGGCTTATCAACACAGGCTTTTTATTTATGTGCTCTTCGAATATGCCGTAGCAATTGCTGAGTTGAGCCATCTTTATGCGCAATCGGCGCAGCGGCAACTAATAACTGCTCCATATCGCGGGCTAGTTCTTTTCCCAGCTCGACCCCCCATTGATCAAAACTGTTGATACCCAAAATAACCCCCTCGGCAAATACGCGATGTTCATAAAGAGCAATAATCTGCCCCAAAACAAACGGGCTAAGCCGTGGATAGATGAGCGTAGTTGAAGGACGGTTGCCGGGAAAAACGCGATGCCGCGCCTGCCGCTCTAATTCATGGCCGCTTAGCCCCTGCGCTATCATCAATTGGCGGGCCTGTTCTAATGTGCGCCCGCGCATCAAGGCCTCTGACTGGGCCAAGCAATTGGCGATTAACAGCCGATGATGCGTGTCAAGCGATGCTTCATGGCCTTCCCGCGCAACCATAAATTCACACGGCACAACCGCCGTGCCTTGGTGAATCAGTTGATAAAAAGCGTGCTGGCCATTGGTGCCAGGTTCACCCCAGACAACCGGACCTGAAGGATATGGCAAATCATGACCGTTCATATCAACGCGCTTGCCATTGCTTTCCATTTCGAGCTGCTGCAGATAGGCAGGCAAACGGCTCAAGCGCTGTTCATAGGGCAGCACGGCGCGGGTGGCAAAGCCGCAAACCTGATGATGCCACAATCCCACAAGCGCGAGCATGACTGGCATATTTTGCGATAGCTCTGCGGTGCAAAAATGCCGGTCCATAGATTGCGCACCGCGCAAAAACTCGCGAAACGCATTTGGGCCAATCGCCAACATTAAACTCAGCCCAATAGGGCCCCAAAGCGAATAGCGCCCACCAACCCAATCGGCAAAGCCAAACACCCGTTCGGCGGCAATCCCAAAAGCTTTGGTTTTTTCTTGCGCGGTGGAAAGCGCCACGAATTGCGCCCCCGGATCCGTCACATGCTGGGCCAACCACGCTTTCGCAGTTTGCGCATTGGTCATGGTTTCAATCGTGGTGAAGGTTTTTGACGCTATGATAAATAAACTGCGCTTTGGGTCCAGATTTTGCACAATATCATGCAAATGGGCACCATCAACATTTGAAACAAAATGGCATTTGGGGCCATCATGATAGGGCGCCAAGGCCAAACAAGCCATGGCAGGGCCCAAATCTGACCCTCCGATCCCAATATTGACTATATCGGTGATTGGCCCGCCAGGCCCCTGAAATTGCCCGCTCCTCAGATCTTCGGCAAAACGGGTCATCCGCTGCAACGCCTCTTGCACATCGGGCATCACGTTACGGCCATTCACAAAGACATCTGGCCCATCTAAATTGCGCAAGGCGCTGTGCAACACGGCCCGTCCTTCGGTTTCATTGAGCGCAGCGCCCTGAAACATGTCTGAGCGGCGCTCTTTTAATCCGCGCGCTTGCGCCAAATCCAGCAGGCCTTTGCGCGCAAGCGCATCGATTTGGGTTTTGGAGTAATCCAACAGCAAATCATCGGCCTGAACTGAAAATTGCTCTGCCCGGTTTTTGGCCTCAAAAAGCGCCATAATGGGCTGTTGTTTCTGCGCATCCCAATGGCGCTTTAACGCATCAAACATCCTTATCCTCTCGCTTTTGCCTGGCGCTACGCTTGTCAGTCGGCCCAATGCACTGTGGTGCCGGCAAGTACGGCCATAATCGGCGCCTCTTGCGCAGGCAAGCTTTGCGCCTGTTCTAAAGCTTGGCGTTTCTCAGCCCCAAAAATAACCAAATGCTTATATCGGGCGGCATTTAAAACCGCGGCAGAGAGGGTGACCCGAGGCTCAGGCGCATCCGGCGCGCGCATCGCGACCAAAGGCGGCGCGCTATCGCCCAGCGCAAAGGACAGTTGATCGCCGCCCGGAAACAGCGAGGCCGTATGCATATCCGCCCCCATTCCAAGCAGCAAAACCGACAGTGGCAAACAGGCTTTAAGCTGGTGCGACAAAGGCTCCATGGCGTCTTCCGGCGTTGCATAATCGGCGTAAAGCGGCACATAGCTGGCTGCCTCAACCGGGCCCACCAGCAAACGGTTGCGCAATAAGGCGGTATTCGAGCGCGGGCTATCGCTGGGCACCCAACGTTCATCGCTCAGTAAAATATTCACCCGCGCCCAGTCCAGATCGCTTTGGCAGAGTTGGTCAAAAATTGGCCCAGGTGTGGTGCCGCCCGGAACCGCAAAACTAATCGTCGATTGGCTGGACAGCGCCTTGCGTAAATCGGCGATCAAGGCCTGACTAAGCTTTTCGATCAGCGCCGCGCGCGTGGGGTATTCTTCGAACTGGTAGGTCATTTTATATCCCGCCATTTGCGGCCATCACGATGCATCAGCATCAGCGCATCCTCGGGGCCGGAACTGCCACTTTCATAGGGTTTGGGCACATCATTGCGCTTTTCCCAATCTTCAATGATCGGATCGGTCCATTGCCAAGCCGCCTCCACTTCATCCCCGCGCATGAACAGCGTTTGATTGCCCCGAATAACATCCATGATCAAGCGCTCATACGCATCTGGCACTTCTTCGGCCTCAGGGCCCAACGCCTCGGCAAAGGTCATATCCAACGGAACGTCAACCAAGCGCATGCCGCCTGGGCCCGGCTCTTTGATCGTAACATCCATTGTGATGCCTTCATCCGGTTGCAGGCGAATCACCAACGCGTTGCGATGGCTGCCCGCTTCTGGGCCAAAAATAGAATGTGGCGTCTCTTTGAAAACCACAGCAATTTCCGAACTGCGGGCGCGCAAGCGTTTGCCCGTGCGCAAATAAAAGGGGGTACCGGCCCAACGCCAATTCCCGATATGGGTTTTCAAAGCCAAAAAGCTTTCGCTGAAAGAGCGCGGATTATTCACATCTTGGCGATAGGTTTCTTGACCGTCTGGGCTGGCATATTGCCCCCGCACGATATGATGCGCTGGTACGGCGTCCAAGGCTCTGATCACCTTCAGCTTTTCATCGCGCACCGCATCGGGATTGAATTGTGCGGGCGGTTCCATCGCGATCAAGCATAGCAGCTGCATCAAATGGTTTTGCACCATATCGCGCATCGCGCCAGATTTATCATAATATTCGCCGCGCCCTCCCACGCCGACGGTTTCAGCGACAGTGATTTGAATATGATCCACATATTGCGCATTCCAGAGAGGCTCAAACAGCATATTTCCAAAGCGGATCGCCATCAAATTTTGCACGGTTTCTTTGCCCAAATAATGATCGATACGATAGATCTGCGTTTCGGTGAAATGTTCTGACAATGTGGCGTTCAGCTGTTGCGAGCTTTCCAAATCACGGCCAAACGGCTTTTCGACCACGATCCGACTATCCGAAAGGGCGATGCCGCGCTTGTGCAACCGTTCGGCCAAGGCGCCAAACAAGCTTGGTGCAACCGAAAAGTAAAACGCACGCACCGTATCGGGTCGCATTTTCTTCGCCAGATCTTCCCAGCCAGCCTCCCCCATCGCGTCGATTGCAACATAATCAAAGCGGTCTAAAAACTCCGCTAAAACATCTGCATCTGGATTTTTGACTCCAAATTCAAGAATCGCATCCCGCAGCAGCGCCCGATAAGCCGGCGTATCCAAACTGGCCCGCGCCGCGCCAATAATGCGGGCCTCGGCCGGGATTTGACCCGCCGCAAAACGCCGAAACAAACCCGGAATAATTTTTCGTTTTGCTAGATCACCTGTGCCACCAAATATCACCAAATCAAACGGATCAACGGGAATAACGCGTGAAACCATGTAGGCACCTCTTTTCGCTGTGCTTTTATAACCGGCTATTAGCGACCATCAAATAAAACAATTGTTAGCGCTAACGTAGGCCGCTTTTAGGCAAATAAACGGGCAAAGTCTATGCTGTTTTTTGACCTGCCACTTCTGGGATCTTCAGCCCGTTTTGTTCAAAGCCTGCATGAAATATTTTAATCTTTCTGCTTAAAAATTAAGATCAGCGATGCGCCCCCCCGAGATAGGCTGAGACACCCCGGTTGTCATTGGAGCAGAAATGGGCAGACCCCGTAACACCCGCACCGCCAAATACGCAAAGGCCTGGGCCTCCAACATATCTCCGTTCAGACCAATCGCTTCCACAGGCTGTACAGGACAGGCGACTTGCGCGCGGATCGCATCACAAAGCGCCAGATTATGGCGGCCACCCCCGCAAAGGTAAAGCGCAGCGGGCGCAATTGGGCAGCGCTCAACCGCTTCGGCCACGCCAAATGCGGCAAAGCCCACCGCGGTGGCCAAAGCATCTGGCAAAGACAAATCTGCAAGGTCTGCAAGCTCTGCCAAAAACGCGTTGCGATCCAAGGATTTTGGCACATTTTGAGAAAAATAAGGATGCATTTTCCAGCGTGACAACAATTTTGAATCAACCTGCCCCGTGGCGGCCAAGCGCCCCTCTTGATCGACGGGATGCCCCAAACGATACCGCATAAGGTCGTTCAGCGGGGCATTGGCAGGACCCGTATCAAAGGCAAGCAGGGCGGCTTTTTCTTCCGGTGCCGCGCAGCGGGGATCAAGCCATGTCAAATTGCCGACACCGCCCAAGTTTAAAAACGCCACTGGCGCGTCCAAACCCGCCCATTGCGCGCAGGCAAAATGAAAAAACGGGGCCAAAGGCGCGCCCTGCCCGCCCAGCGCCACATCCTTGCTTCGAAAATCCCAAGCAACGGGCTTGCCAAGCCTTTGCGCCAAAACCTGCCCATCGCCCAATTGGTGGGTTCCCCTTCCCCCTGGATCATGGGCTAGAGTTTGCCCATGAAACCCATATAGGTCAGCCGCATCAAGCATCTGATAGGCCTCTAAATGCCGTTGATGAATAAGCCCGCGCGCCGCCTCTAGCCCCTGCGCCTCGGGCCACTTCCCAAGCACCGAAGACAAAATATCATGATCAGCTGCGCTGTAGGGGTGATAGGCACTGGCCCCAAACGAGGCGATTTTCTGACCATCCGTGGTGATTTCCGCCACATCCACCCCATCCAAAGATGTGCCAGACATCGCGCCAACCGCCGTTATAAGCTTTTCCACGAAGGTCCCTTTTCCTTGCCCTACTTCCGCAGTATAGAAGCGCTTCAAAATAATTATGTGAGGCCAGCCATGAGCTTTCAACCCAAATCTGATTTTCTTGATATCATGATGTCTCGCGGATTTTTGGCCGATTGCACGGATTATGAGGGCTTAGACAAAGCCTTACTGGCGGGCGGGATGCCCGGATATATCGGCTTTGATGCGACCGCCCAATCGTTGCATGTGGGCAGTCTCATTCAAATTATGATGCTGCGCTGGTTGCAAAAAACCGGTGGGCGCCCGATTACGCTGATGGGTGGGGGCACAACGAAAGTGGGCGATCCCAGCTTTCGGGCGGATGAGCGCCCGTTGCTGACACCCGCCAAGATTGACGAAAATATCGCCGGTATCAAAAACGCGTTTTCCTCTTATATCACATATGGTGATGGGCCTTCCGATGCGCTGATGATCAATAATGCTGAATGGTTGGATGAATTGAACTATTTGGGATTTCTGCGAGATATCGGGCGCCATTTTTCGGTGAACCGCATGCTCAGTTTTGAAAGCGTCAAATCACGGCTGGATCGTGAGCAATCACTTTCCTTTCTTGAGTTCAATTATATGATCCTCCAAGCCTATGATTTTCTGGAGCTCAACCAGCGCTATGGGTGCCTGCTGCAGATGGGGGGATCGGATCAGTGGGGCAATATCGTCAATGGCATCGATCTGACGCGCCGCGTGGTTGACAACGCGGTGTTTGGCTTAACCTCACCGCTTCTGACCACCTCAGATGGAAAGAAAATGGGCAAATCTCTCGATGGGGCAGTTTGGCTGAATGCAGATATGCGCAGCCCTTATGAGTTTTGGCAATTTTGGCGCAACACCACAGATGCGGATGTGGGGCGATTTTTAAAACTTTACACAGAGCTACCAGTCGAGGAATGTGAGAGGCTGGGCGCGCTGGAAGGCTCTGAGATCAATGAAGCAAAAGCCGTTTTAGCGCATGAAGTAACCAAGCTGTTGCACGGCGCAGATGCCGCCGAGAAAGCCCAAATCACGGCGCGTGAAGTGTTTGAAAAAGGCGGTATTGGCGATGATTTACCAACCGTAAATTTAACCGCAGAAGATCTGGGCGCTGGAATTTCGATTGTTCAGCTGATCGTCAAAGCAGGATTGGCAAAATCGGGCAAAGAAGCCAAACGTTTGATCGCAGAAAATGGCGCCAAACTGGATGATAAGCCGCTCACCGATGCTGGTCTAATGCTGGATGCGGCTGCATTTGGCAGCCCAATCAAGCTGAGCGCTGGTAAAAAACGCCATGCATTGGTGCAATTGGTGACATAAAACGCGCCTCTGGCAAATGCTAAGCCCAAGGCGCGTTTTGATGTTCAAAAAAGGGCGGCTTTAATCGGTAACTGTCACTTTAGACATACGGTCGGGTATGCCCAAAACCGCGCCATTGGCGCCTTTGCCCAGCTTGATCGCATCCACCACATCCATTCCGTCAGTGACTTTGCCCACCACTGTATATTGCCCATTCAGAAAATATCCTTCGGCAAACATGATAAAAAACTGGCTATTGGCGCTGTTGGGGTTCTGCGCACGCGCCATTCCAATTACCCCGCGATCATAGGGCGTATCGGAAAATTCTGCTGGCAGATCTGGTAACTCAGACCCGCCCCGCCCTGCCATGGAGATATTGCCCCCGGCTTTTCCGAATTCCACATCCCCGGTTTGCGCCATAAACCCTTCGATCACGCGGTGAAACACCACGTCATCATAGGCACCCGCACTTGCCAGCGTGGTGAGGCGCTCAACATGTTGCGGGGCGATCTGTTCAAACAAATCAATGGTAACTGTTCCCTTACTTTGTTCGCCTGCGACTTCAATCACCAAACCTGCCGCCAAGGCCGGCCCGCTTAGAACGGCAAATAACGCGCTCAGTTTAAACATCAGCTGCAACTTTCATGCTAATCATACGATCCGGAGTCATTGGCGGTTCCCCACGCTCGATCTCATCCACCAACTCCATTCCGGTCAACACGCGCCCATAGACAGTATATTGCCGGTTCAAAAAGTGATTATCGCCGAAATTAATGAAAAACTGACTGTTGGCGCTATCAGGATTGGCGCTGCGCGCGGCCCCGATCGTGCCCCGATCATGCGGAATGCCCGAAAATTCAGCTTTCAAATTGGGCAGTTCAGAACCGCCCGTTCCCGCCATCCGCAGATCAAAATCGGCTTCCATATTGCCATTTTTAACATCTCCTGTTTGCGCCATAAATCCATCAATCACGCGATGAAAGCACACATTGTCATAAGCGCCGCTGCGCGCCAATTCTTTCATCCGATCGCAATGTCCGGGCGCAATATCGGGCAAAAGCTCAATCACAACGGTTCCTGATTTCAATTCAATCAAGATTGTATTTTCAGGATCTTTATAGGGGCTAGATTTTGCCGCTGTTTTCTTTGCAGCAGGCTTTTTTGCCGCCGGTTTCGCCTTCGCTTTAGGTGCCTTTTTCTCGGCCATGATCGATCCTTTCTGATAACTGGTGCAGCTTCCTATGCTGGATTCCTTTGGGGAACAAGGTGCACCGCGCGTCAGATCATTTATACAGTGCTTGAATCGAATCAATTTAGTGAAAGAAAGCGGGAAATAGATGGGCTGGAAAACCATAGATAATATGGACATATCGGGTAAAAAGGTGCTTCTGCGCGTCGATATCAACGTTCCGATGAAGGCAGGCAAAGTCACCGACGCGACGCGAATCGAAAAAATTATTCCAACCGTGAAAGATATATTGGCGGCTAAGGGCATGCCCATTTTAATGGCGCATTTTGGCCGGCCTAAAGGCACTGCCAGCCCCACGCTGAGCCTTAAGCAGCTGATCCCCGCATTGGAAACCGCACTTGGACAACCGATAATTTGGGCGGATGCCACAATCGGAGCCAAAGCCGAAGCCGCCAGCGCGGCGCTGCGGGAAGGACAAATTCTTTTGTTAGAGAACACCCGCTTTTACGCAGATGAAGAAGCCAATTCTGCAAAATTTGCCGCCTCACTGGCCATATTGGGGGATATCTTTTGCAATGATGCGTTTTCGGCGGCGCATCGCGCGCATGCCAGCACCGAAGGTCTTGCCCGCCATCTTCCAGCCTGCGCAGGACGTTTGATGCAAGCTGAGCTACAAGCCCTAGAGGCGGCTTTGGGCGCACCGCAACGCCCAGTTGTGGCCGTGGTGGGCGGCGCTAAAGTTTCAACCAAGCTAGATCTTTTGGGCAATTTGGTCACTAAAGTGGATCAATTGGTGATCGGGGGGGGGATGGCCAACACGTTTCTAGCCGCTCAAGGCCATGCAATCGGTACATCTTTGGCCGAACATGAAATGACAGATACAGCGCAAAACATTCTGGCGAGAGCCAAAGCCGCCGGTTGCGAAATCATCTTGCCGTCGGATATTGTGGTCGCCCGCACCTTTGCAGCCCATGCCCCCCATGAAACCTTGCCCGCAGAGGCCTGCCCAAAAGACGCGATGATCTTAGATGCCGGGCCCGATACGGTTGACACCATCGCATCCGTATTCGACGCAGCCAAAACCTTGGTTTGGAATGGCCCCCTGGGCGCCTTTGAATTAGAGCCTTTCGATAGCGCAACCAAAGCCGCAGCGCGCAAAGCCGCAGGGCTGAGCGCAGCTGGCAAGCTGATCTCGGTGGCCGGCGGAGGAGACACCGTTGCTGCCTTGAACAAAGCTGGCGCTGCACAAGATTTCAGCTATATTTCAACAGCAGGGGGCGCTTTCTTGGAATGGATGGAAGGTAAAACACTGCCCGGCGTTGCTGCGCTTGCGCAAAATTAAACGAGCATCCCTATCAGACACTCCTTTTGTTAAAAAAAAACTCATTTTTCAAAATGTTAGCGTTATCATATTTGCGCTGCCACCTTTCCCTAAGATAGAAGGTGTTGGCCGATCTGCGAATTAAACGGGCAGAACAACGCATTTTGAAAAAAGGATGGCGCATTGAGCACTCTTACGCAAATGGACCAAATTTCCAGAGGGCAGGGTTTTATCGCTGCGCTCGATCAAAGCGGTGGCTCTTCGCCCAAAGCGCTTGCTGAATACGGAATTTCAACCAACGCCTACCATTCCGATGCGGAAATGTTCACCCTGATCCACGACATGCGCTGCAGGCTAATGACCGCGCCCGCATTTGATGGACGCAAAATCATTGGGGCTATCTTATTTGAAGACACCATGATGCGACAGGTGGGAGAGATCAGCGTTGCTGATTATTTATGGAACACGCGCAACGTGGTGCCGTTTCTCAAAATTGATAAGGGCTTGGAAGAGGCGCAGAACGGCGTGCAAACCTTAAAGCCGATACCGGAGTTAGAAGCCCTGCTGAAGCGCGCGACAGATGCAGGGATTTTTGGCACCAAAATGCGCTCTGTGATCCATTCTGCGGACGCAAACGGCATTGCCGCAATTGTCGCGCAGCAATTTGACATCGCACAAACGATCCTTGGCTATGGTTTGATCCCAATCATTGAACCTGAAATTAATATTCAAAGCGCAGATAAAGCCGCGTCAGAAACACTGTTATGCGACGAAATTCTAACCCAACTGGATCGATTAAACAGCAACCAATCTGTTATTTTGAAACTGACCCTGCCAGAAGTGAACAATCGCTATGCGCCCTTGATCGCGCATCAAAATGTTCTGCGAGTGGTGGCGCTTTCCGGCGGTTACACTCGCCCCATCGCCAATCAACGCCTACGCCAAAATGCAGGGATGATCGCAAGCTTTTCGCGGGCGCTGCTGGAGGGCCTGTCGGCATCTCAGACCGATGCTGAATTCAACCAAAGGCTCTCGCATTCAATTCAGGAAATATACGAGGCCTCTGTCGCAGGAGAAGACACGAGCCTTCGATGAAAACAGCGGCAAACCCAGCTTTTGGATAAGCGCCTTGGCGCCCTGGGTAACAAAAATCTCGTCAAAAGTAACTTTGGGGATTCACAAGGCGAATCACCTGTGTCATACTTTGCATAAGCCCAAACATATGGGCATGACAGGCAGGTATGACGCAAACAAGAACATATTCCGGTTGGGGCCTCTTGGCTGTGGTTTCGCTGGCCACTGGTTTGGGCAGTTATTTTGCCTTTGCAGCCATTCAAGGCGAATATGGCGTATTGCGCCGCGCCGAAATCACCAGCTTTTCGGACAATTTAAACAGCGAATTGATGCGGTTAAACACCGAGGTCGAACAGATGGAAAACCTCACGCAACGCTTGTCGGACGAATATCTTGATATCGATCTTCTAGACGAGCGTGTGCGAGAAATTTTAGGCTATGTCCGCAGCTCAGAACTAGTTATCAACTAGAGTTTCTTTAACCAAAACCCCGTAAATACGCCCGTAAAAAGATTTTACTCGCAACTCTTTTTGTTTTACTGTAAGAAATGGTTTAACATTAAACTAATTTACTCGGAGGCGCGACATGGCGGCACGAAAAGCGGCAGCTAAACCCAATATCTCACCCGAAGAACTTTTGGGCTATTACAAAGACATGCTGCTGATACGGCGGTTCGAAGAAAAAGCAGGGCAACTTTACGGCATGGGCCTGATAGGCGGGTTTTGTCACCTCTATATTGGTCAAGAAGCCGTGGTTGTTGGGCTCGAAGCTGCTGCCGAAGAGGGGGATAAACGCATTACGTCTTATCGCGATCACGGCCATATGCTTGCCGCCGGCATGGATCCGAACGGAGTTATGGCCGAGTTAACCGGGCGTAGCGGTGGCTATTCCAAAGGCAAGGGCGGCTCTATGCATATGTTCAGCAAAGAAAAGCATTTTTACGGCGGGCATGGCATCGTTGGGGCGCAAGTGCCGCTGGGGGCAGGCTTAGCCTTTGCGGATAAATATCTTGGTAATGGACGCGTTACATTTGCCTATTTTGGCGATGGCGCGGCGAACCAAGGGCAGATTTACGAAACCTTCAATATGGCGGCACTTTGGGAGTTACCGGTGATCTTTGTGATCGAAAACAACCAATATGCTATGGGAACGGCGCAACAGCGTTCGACCTCAACACCGGATCTATACACCCGCGGTGAGGCTTTTGGCATCAAGGGCCAAGCTGTGGATGGGATGGATGTATTAGAAGTGAAAGCCGCCGGCGAGAAAGCGGTTGCGCATTGCCGCAGCGGCAAAGGCCCATATATCTTAGAAATCAAAACCTATCGCTATCGCGGCCATTCCATGTCGGATCCGGCCAAATACCGCACCCGCGAAGAGGTTCAGAAAATGCGCGAAGAGCGCGATGCAATCGAATCTGTGCGCAGCCTGTTGTTAACGGGCAAACACACCACAGAAGAGGCGCTAAAGGCGATCGATAAAGACGTCAAAGACATCGTCAATGCATCCGCCGAATTTGCAAAAACCAGCCCAGAGCCCGATTTGGACGAGCTTTGGACGGATATCTACGCCTAAAGCATAAGGAGATTTATGATGGCAATTAAAATTCTTATGCCCGCCCTTTCCCCCACAATGGAAGAGGGTACATTGGCAAAGTGGATGGTCAAAGAAGGTGATGTTGTGGCCGCTGGCGATATCATTGCAGAAATTGAGACCGATAAGGCAACAATGGAATTTGAGGCCGTTGACGAAGGTATAATTGGGCAAATTATCGTGGCAGAGGGCAGCGAAAACGTAAAAGTGAACAGCCCGATTGCCACTATACTTGCCGAAGGCGAACCCGCTGCAGCACAGCCCAGCGCCGCGCCGCCTGCCCCTTCGCAGGCAGAGGCGCCAGCGTCAGCCGCGCCGGCAAAAGCGGCAACGGCCGCGCTGGCTCCGAATACCGCGCCCGTTTGGCCCGAAGGCGCAAAGCTGAAACAACAAACGGTGCGCGAGGCTTTGCGCGACGCGATGGCCGAAGAAATGCGGCAAGATCAAAAGGTATTTTTGATGGGCGAAGAAGTAGGCGAATATCAAGGGGCCTATAAAATTTCACAGGGCCTGCTTGACGAGTTTGGAGAAAAGCGCGTGATCGACACGCCGATCACCGAACACGGGTTTGCAGGCATAGCGGTCGGTGCAGCCTTTGGCGGGCTTCGGCCAATCGTTGAGTTCATGACGTTCAATTTTGCCATGCAGGCAATGGATCAAATCATCAATTCTGCGGCGAAAACCTTGTACATGTCGGGCGGTCAAATGGGGGCACCGATGGTGTTTCGTGGCCCCAATGGTGCGGCGGCGCGCGTTGGCGCGCAGCATAGCCAAGATTACGCAGCCTGGTATGCGCATATTCCTGGGCTTAAAGTGGCCATGCCCTATTCGGCTTCGGATGCTAAGGGCCTGCTGAAAAGCGCCATTCGCGATAACAATCCGGTGATATTCTTGGAAAATGAAATCTTATATGGCCGCAGTTTCGACGTGCCCGACATAGAAGATTTCACCGTTCCATTCGGCAAAGCCCGAGTCTGGCGCGAAGGCACAGATGTTACCATCGTGAGCTTTGGCATCGGCATGCAATACGCTTTAGAGGCGGCTGATAAACTGGCAGAGCAGGGTATAAGCGCCGAAGTGATTGATCTGCGCAGCTTGCGGCCGATCGATTACGATACGGTATTGGCCTCGGTTCAAAAAACCAACCGCTGCGTCACGGTGGAAGAAGGCTTCCCCGTTGGAGCGATTGGCAACCATCTTTCCGCCGTGATTATGCAGCGCGCCTTTGACTATCTGGACGCGCCTGTGATCAATTGCACCGGCAAAGATGTGCCGATGCCATATGCCGCAAACTTGGAGCGTCATGCCCTGATCACCACCGATGAGGTTATCGCCGCCGTTCATTCTGTTACCTACCGCTAAGGAGATCGGATCATGCCTATAGAAATTTTGATGCCAGCGCTGTCTCCGACGATGGAAGAAGGCACGCTTGCCAAATGGTTGGTAAAAGAGGGCGATGCTGTTGCCTCGGGAGATTTGCTGGCTGAAATCGAAACTGACAAAGCCACGATGGAGTTTGAAGCAGTTGACGAAGGCATCATTGGCAAACTTTTGGTCGCGGAAGGCACTGAAAATGTGGCCGTGAATAGCGCGATTGCCGTTTTACTGGAAGATGGCGAATCCTCCTCAGAGGTCGCAGCGGCGCCCAGTGCGCCTGCAAGCCCTGCCCCGGCCGCCGAAGCAGTCACATCAAGCCCAGCAAAGTCCGCAACGCTCGCCTCTTCCCCCGAATCGACGCCGCGCGCCGCACCAAAAAAGGCGGCAGAGGGCGCACGCGTTTTTGCAACGCCCTTGGCGCGCAAATTGGCAGCGCAGAACGATGTTGATTTAACCAAACTATCGGGTAGCGGGCCGCGTGGACGGATTGTAAAAGCTGATATCAAAGCGGCGGCAAATGCTGTGTCTGTCGAACGCCCGGCGGCGTCTTTGGCCGGCGCGGCAAGCACAAGCGGCGCCGCCCCTGCGCCCCAATCGGCTAATTTTGAAACGATTGCCAAGCTATATGCTGGGCGCGCCTATGAAGAAATCTCATTGGATCGCATGCGCAAAACAATCGCAGCCAGATTAACCGAAGCCAAGCAAACGGTTCCCCATTTCTATCTTCGCCGCGATGTTATGCTTGATAATTTGCTCGGCTTTCGCGGTGAGATGAACGCCGCGCTTGCAGAACGTGACGTAAAATTATCGGTGAATGATTTTGTGATAAAAGCCTGCGCGCTGGCCCTAACGACGGTGCCAACCGCCAATGCCATTTGGGCCGGCGATCGTATATTGCAATTCACCCCTGCTGATATTGCGGTGGCTGTGGCCATCGATGGAGGGCTGATCACACCCGTGCTGAAAGATGCAGATCAAAAAAGCCTCTCCGTGCTCAGCACCGAGATGAAAGATCTCGCAACACGCGCAAAGGGGCGAAAATTGGCCCCGGATGAGTATCAGGGGGGCAGCTTTGCAATTTCAAACCTTGGAATGTTTGGCATCGATAATTTTGATGCCGTGATCAATCCCCCCCATGGCGCGATCTTAGCTGTGGGCGCGGGCAAGAAAAAGCCCGTGGTAACTGCATCGGGCGAGTTGGGCATTGCAACCGTGATGTCCTTGACATTATCGGTGGATCACCGGGTGATCGATGGGGCTTTGGGCGCCGAACTTTTAAATATAATCGTCAAAAACCTTGAAAACCCAATGGCGATGCTGGCCTAAGTTCCGCGCAGACTCGCGTCCTATGTAAAAAGCCCCGCTTAGTCAGTCGGGGCTTTTTACATTTCAAACATATAGGCCATCAAACCCTTAGGTTTTTCACTATCAGTCCAGGCTCGCCTCGCCCGAAAGCAATTGATCCATCGATATTGAGGGCGTGCTGCAACCAGCGGTGCCAACTACTTTCGCAGGCACGCCGGCAACGGTAGATTTTTCGGGAACATTATCCAGAACGACCGACCCTGCGGCGATGCGCGAGCAACGCCCAACGTGAATATTGCCAAGCACTTTCGCACCGGCGCCAATCAACACCCCATCATCAATCTTCGGATGCCGATCCTGCTCTTCCTTGCCGGTCCCGCCCAAAGTAACGGCATGCAGCATTGAGACATTATCGCCCACCACCGCCGTTTCCCCTATCACGACCGAATGCGCATGGTCGATCATCAGACCTTTTCCAATTCTGGCGTTCGGGTGGATATCGATCCCGAACACTTCGGATGTTCGAGATTGCATAACATAGGCCAGATCAATCCGGCCATCTTTCCACAGATAATGCGCAACGCGATAGGCTTGCACAGCCTGAAAGCCTTTGAAGTAGAGCAGTGGTTGCATATATCTGTGACAGGCCGGATCTCTGTCATAGGTTGCCATAATATCCGCCCGCGCGGCCAAGGCCAATTCTGGCTCATTCGCATAGGCCAGCGCACATATATCATGCAGCGCCTGTTCAGACATCTGTGCCGATGCCAGCTTTTGGGCCATACTATGAGACAGCGCAGATTCAATGTCTGGATGCTGCAAAATTATCTGATGCATGAAGCCGCCCAGAAGCGCTTCGCGCTCAATTGACTGCTCTGCTTCTTGTCGAATACGCTCCCAAACCGGATCGAGCTTGGCAAGATGGTGTTTTGGATCCCTCATGCGGCATCTCCCGTTAACCTAAGCCTTAACTATAAACCTAATCCACAGCGTCAACCAAAGCAAGTCAAAAGCAATACTTAAGGATGGGTATATAATATTCATTTTTGAACGCCTAATACAGAATAATTAGCCTCGCAAAGATCAAACGAACCGCAAAACCCCCTAAGCCCTAATTTCAAGGTTTTCTGAAATTATCATATAGGCGCTGGGGCCCGGCCCGAAACGATCGGATAATTGGGCGACCTCAAATCTCAACCCATTCATATTGTTTGCTTTTAAATCAGAAATATACCACGCATTTTCATAGGTCCAAACTGGTCGCTCGGGATAGGCCTCGCGCAGAACCTCGCTTTGTGCCAAAATGCGAACGCGGTAGCGCTCTGCGGCTTCGGCAAGCGGAATATCACCCTCATGCCACATATCCGCGTCAACGCGGCCGCGGCGCAGCCACGCAAATTCAATTGCCTCGGCTTTGATACGTAGTTGCAAATGGCAGGGGCGGTAGGGCCTTGACAGATTGTTGAGAAACACCTGTGAGGCGCTCTGAAAAATAGGATCATCTAATGGCTTTGCAGCGGGGCCGATGCGAAAATGACGCTCTATTCCCCTTTGGATGGGTAAAGCCCAAATCTGGGGCGGCGCCTGATCAAGCGTCACAAGCAAGCTGCCACTTGGCCATTCAGCGGGCATGATCGCATCGCTGCCATGTAATCCGCGCAACAGTCCGGATAGTTGATAAACCCCGCGCTCTCGAAGCGCAGCAAATTGAAATTGTACGATTTCCCAATTGCCAGCAGATCCATCGCCAATCGCCATTTTGTTACGCCCAGCCAAAAAGGCCTGAAGTTTTATCGAGCTTAATTGCAGGTTTGGCATTTCAACCAGAAGCTGCGTGCCCATATCGATCAAACCCAAAGGCCCTGCCGGCAAGGGCGAGCATAACCGTCCAATATAACTTTGCCGCGTGATCACCTGCGCCAAAGCGTAATCGTCTAAGCTATCGGATGCATATACCGCAACCCGCCCGGGCCATGGCTGTGCCGAGACCGCCACATAAGGGGCTTGGGGTTGCTCATCACCGCTCAGCGATGGCAAATCAAGAAAAGTTGCAAAGACCGGCAGCGGGGGTACAAAGCGATCAAGGCGCAGGCGATCTGCCTGATAGGGCTGCGGTTGATACAATTTGGCATCGCTGCGCACCGCCGTCAAAGTTTGAAAACTCCCCAACTCTACCCGGTCAATCCGATAACTGTCAGAGCGCCCAGCTGCCTTAACTCGAACCCTGTCTCCCGCGCCGATCTGGCGCTGCGAAGGGGGCAAGGCAAATCGGATGGTATCTTTTGCCAAACGCGCCTCGACAAGCCAGCGCTGCATCGCCTGGCGGGCCTCAGCACGGGTTAACACCAGCCCTGTTTCGATTTGCGACACACTCAGATCCGAATCTGAGGCAAGCTGAACCTCTTCGCTAACCACATCATAAACCCCTTCGGCCAAAGCAAAGCTTTGTTGAAGGCGCCCCACCCGTTCTGTAACGCCATCCCGGCGTCATTCAATCGGGGCTTCTAGCTCTTTACTGTCAACCAAGCTTGCAAGATCAAGTGGCCGCTCCAGCCCGGCCCCACGCTGCAAAAACCGAACAACGCCCTGCTGCTCAACCGCGTCAAAGCCAAAATGCAGCGCCAAAGGCTGTAACAGCCCGCGCGCGCTTTCCTCTCCATTGGTTTTATAACCGCGCACATAACCATGCAGATCCGATACATCATAATCAAACAAGCCAGAGCGCTCGCAGATTTCGGCCACCACCGCCGCCAAAGACACCCCCGACACCCGCCCTGTGATCCAATGCCCCCGCGCGTAATTCTCTCCATCTGCCCAGAGATCCTCTGCAGCGGGAAAATAGGGGAAGGGCCGCGCATCCCAGGTCCACACGAACATCCGTGAGCAATCCAACATCCGCCCAGCATAGACATCAGATTCTGGATTATGCTCGGGCTTTACCCAATATAAATGCATTGCCCTCAAATATTGCATCTGAATATAATCATCCCGCTGGCCCACTGAAAAATAAGGCAAAGCGGATTCTGATGATTTTGGGTCAAAGAACACATTTGGCTGATTGGTCGCTTTATCAACCGCAGCAACCCCCAATTCGGTAAACCAAATCGGCTTTGATTTGGGCTGCCACTGGGTGGGCTCTGTGCTGCGCAGGCCGTTGATCCGGTTATAATGTTTCTGCGACCACCAGTTTTTCAGATCTTTGTAGCGCCAAATCCAAGCCTCATCATAGGCCGTATCTTCGATCGGCTTGCGCGATTGCACGTTTCGAGCCTCGCTTGAGGGATAATACCAATCATACCCTTCTCCACCCGCGATATTAGAGGTCAAATAGGCCAGATCGTACAAACTCCCCCATGCCGCATCTTTATGCGCTATGCCGTCCCGCCAATCCGACAGGGGCATGTAATTATCGATCCCGATGAAATCTATGTCGGAACTCGACCAAAGCGGATCAAGATGGAAAATCATATCACCGTCGGCCTCTGCCGGGCGATAACCAAAATATTCGCTCCAATCTGCGGCATAGCCCAGCTTTACCTCGGGGCCCAAAAGCCGGCGCACCTGTTGCGCCAGATCCTGTAAATGCGCGACAACCACAAACCCATCTGATTGATCTCGCACCGCGCTCAGGCCGCGCATTTCAGACCCGATGCAAAAAGCAGAGACCCCGCCCGCGCGCGCGCACAGGGCGGCATAATGCAAAATGAACCGATTATAACCCCAATCATCGGCGGGCCCGCTATAGCCTACTGCATCCTGCGACACGGTAAAATCAGCCGCCTGTGCCTGTCCGAAAAAGGCTGCAATTTCTTCCACCGCACCCGGACTACGATCCGGGCTACCGGGTTGGCTGGGGGCTTTTGACAGCGTGATGCGGCCTCGCCATGGATAGGCAGCTTGTCCTGTTTGATCAGAATAGGGATCCGGCAACATATTATCAGGCCCCTGATCCATCAGAATAAACGGATAAAACATCACCGCTTGATCGGCCTCTTTCAGCGCCTCAATCGCCTCAACAACCGACGCATCTGCAGGTGTACCGCCATATACAGAGCGACCCTGGCGCAGCGGGATCTGCGCGGCTTGCGCGCGCGCCAGACCCGAGACCTGCCAAGGCATCGGCGCGCCATCATGTACGGCTTGTTCAACCTTGGGGCGCAAGCGGCAGTGAGCACAGCGTAGATCGCTGCCAAACCAGCTGACCACAAGAGATACGGCTTTGCATTTTGGCAGCTCTTGTTCCAACATCGTGAGCGACGTTTGAAAATCAGAAAGCCCTGAGGGGGTGTTTTCATTGGCGCTGCGGTTCTGGCCTAACCCTTGTGGATAATGGACCGATGAACGCGCCAGAGCATATTCGCCGGTTCCCGGAATGAGCGAGACGCCCCTGATCAACGCCGCGGGCTCGGCCGGTGTTTTTGTGGTGATCTGCGCCGGACGGCAAATTTCAAAACTGAATTGAGGCACCCGATTGCCGAAAGGCGCCAGTGATAGGTTTTCAAATACAACATAGGCAAGGCCGCGATAGGCCGGCACTTGACCTATACCTTCGATCGCTTCCAAAACAGGATCAGGCCTTTGGGTTTCAGAGCCTTTATAAACCTGCATCGACAGCTTTTCGGGCGATATCTGCACCCCATCCGCCCAAATTTGCGCGATATGCGTGATCTCACCCCAGCAGAGCGCAATCGCAAGGCTCACCGAATACTGATATTCAATCACATCTGGGCTGGCAGGGCGGCTTTTACTGGCCACTTGCCCATGTGTTACCAGTTTATTTTCATAGAACTGCGAGGCCCAAATCACCTGTCCGCCAACGCGCGTGCGCCCAAAGACATGCGCGATCGGCAGGCCTTCACCACTTTGCGTGATTTGCGCCCGTTCAAGCCGCCCCCTCTCAACCGGCTCAGAGCCCTGCCCTAGCACGGCCGCATCAAGGCTACGCCCAATGACCGCGCCGGCAAAGCGGCCAACACTGGTCATTGAAAACCCTAAAAAGCTGCCCCCGACCGAACTGCCAATGCCAGCCCCAAGGCCAGCCAAAACCAACGTTGCCATTAAAAACCTCGCTGTGGGAAACGAAAGATCGCCACCGCGCGGCGGCGCCATTTAAACGTTAAATCGACTTCGCAGACCCCTTTCACATGGCAGGCATGAATGAAGCTTGGCCGGCCGGCACGCTGCGCGGCAATACCCAAATGATTGGCGGCCCCTTTCGCGATCAGGCGAAACAACAAAAGGCTGCCATCCGGGATCACAGCTCCGTTTTGCAAACGGCCATCTGGTTGCATTTCAAGCGTCATGCTCAAAAAATATTTTTGCAAATTTTGCCAAAGCAATTCTTGGGGTTGCAAGGTGCCCCAAGCCGGCGAATAGGGCGGAATTGGAGCAGGCTCTGCGCCAATTTGCGCCCGCCAGACCCCTCGGATCAGCCCCAAGCAATCTGCGCCAACACCGCGGCACGAGGCTTGATGATGAAAGGGGGTGCCCAGCCAGGCACGCGCCGCAGATACAATCATATCGGGCTTTGACATCATCTGCGGCTGCCGTGATCCGATACGGCGTGCTGGGCGGGATTAATAAGCAGCCAATCGCTTGAGGGAATATCGGGAAAGCCACGGAAATTAAGCGCATTGTCAAATTTTACCCGGCAGGTTTCAAAGCGTTTATCGCAGCCCATGGTAAGCTCGAGAAGATCGCCCTGCTCAAAGCCAAGGCTTGGCGGCTCCCAAAGCTCGATCAAACGATGCGCGTTTAAACGCTGATCGCGCTTCACCAAGCCCTGATAGCCCCGCGCTTTGCCGTTGACAGCCTTCAGCGTGCCATGTTCGAAACACCCATCGTCAAATGCGGGCAGATCAAACAGCTCTAACGCGCCCTGCTCGGTGACGCGCGATAACGCCACCGAAGTCACGAACCCCGGCGTTGTCAAATCAAAACCGCAGGCTTGATCCCCCAGAAGCGCGCTACAACTGGCGCTGTAGACCCGCGCCACAGGCTTGTTCAACAAAGCGGTCAGGCCGCGTAATTCGGCCTGAAACGCGCCCCCTTTGCGTTGAATCTCGCCAATCAGCCCCGAGAATTCCAGCTGAATTTGCTCTGGGTTGGCCCAATTCACCAGCCATGCCTCTACTTTGGCTTCATCAAACTTGCCGGCCGCAATATCCGCTTCGCTCACCCCGTCATCCCATAAGACCCCCAAGGCTTCGGTATTATCAACCGACAGCCCTGTCGTTTGGGATAGGTTCATCGCTGACAAGCCGCTTTCGGCGCGAAATTCCAACCCTGCAAAAAAGAGCGGTCGATCGTGATCGGTAAAGCCAAACCGCACCCCGTCGCGTCTTGTGATTGCCCAAGCTCTGCAAATACTGGTGAGGCCCTGCTGCAAGGCCTGATAAAGCGGTGGCTGCGTCATAGGCGCAGCTCAATAACTGGCACGCGCGGCAATTCGCCCGCCTCAAAATGTGCCAGGCTGGTTTCTATTATATCTGTGTCAAAGCGCACGGGCACATCAAATTCGAACCCCGCTGTTACATCCAAACCGGAGGCGGGCGGAGTAAGAAATTTCAAAAGGCCGCTGCTCGAGTCCAATTCAAAATGCCGCGTTTCAAATTGCGGCTCGCCTTGAATGGCGGCCACAACCGATCCGATTACAGGTTTGCAAATGGGGCGCGCATAGCGGCCCTCGCCAGAAATATAAGATTTTGATAAGGCAAATTCCCGCTGTTGCCCGTCACCGATCCCGATTACTTGGTCATTAAACCCGATTTCCTGACTGGGCAGGCAAGATTTGAAATCACCCCAATCTTTCCAACGGAACCCGTGTAGACACCCGGCGCGGGCTTCAAAAAACGCGATTAAATCGGCGATATCATCAAGCGATCGCATCCCCAAACCCGCATCGTAGCGCCGTTTTGAATGGGCCCAAGGCGTGCTCCGTTCCTCATAACCATTGCTCAGCGTGACGATTTCGGTACGCCGTTCGGGGCCTCCAAATGAGCCAAAGCTGATCGTGGTGGGAAATTGCACTTCATGAAATGACATAGACTTCTGCCCTTTTTTACCGGTTGCGTTGAGCGCGCGAAATCACCTGCCCAATTTGTGCAGAAATTTGCGATTGGGTGCGGCGAAACCCTTCAACATCCGGGGTTGTTATATGTATCGAAACGTGGACCGGTGCAGAAAATCCACCCTGCCCTTTGATACCAAGACGCCCATCTTTGCCGCGGGCAAGCGGCAAAATAGCCTCTGGACCTGCCTCTCCGGCCAACCCTAATCCACCGCGCATGGGAAAATAGGTGGGCGAAGACACAATACCACCATCTGCGAATGGCATGACCCGCGTATTGGTAAAGCCGGCGCCGCCTGAAATCGGTGAAAAGGCGCCCAAAACAGATTGAGCATTGTTCACCAATGAGCTTGCCAAATGCGCCGTTACGGGTTTGACTGCGGCGTTAAATGTGGCGTCGATTAACGATTTGCGAATATGCCCGATCACATCGCTGAACTGTTCGCCATTTCGCACAGCACCATCCAAAGCATGTCTCAACCCCTGGCTGAGCGATCGTTGAAGCCCAGCTGCGCCGCTTTGGGTATCTGAAAAACTATGCCTTAAGCGCTGTAATTCACGCCTGAAAGACGCAGCTGCATCTTGCGTATCGCTCAGCGCTTTTTCACCCTGAGGCGCAGCAAAGCCAGCCGTGTTTCCTTTGGCATTATATGTCATTATCAGAGGCTTTCTGCGCGTCGGGATATTGTTCTAATAAAGTTTGCAACTCGCGCTGGCCAAGCTGCGCCTGCGGGCTGCGCGGACACGCCATCAAAGACAGCTCTTTTGGCGTTAACTGCCAAAACTCGGACGGAGAGAGGCGCAAATGAGACAGCCCAAACCGCAAGAGTTCGCTCCAATCAAACATTGGCGCCATCGCTGTGGTCTGCGGGATCTCCAAACCCCAGCACCAAAAGCCGCGCCGCGGTTTCGCTGGCCGTCACAAGCCCCCCTTCAATATGCGCATCTGCCAAATCACCGAAACCGCCCGTCCAGCCAGCGCCGCGTAAACCGCAAATCAGCAAATCCATAACATCTTTGCTGCGAAACGCACCCGTCTCAAAGCGCTGGATCAAATCCACCAAACCCTCTGCTTCAAGGCGATCTTCCAGCTCGGCCAGCGCGCCCAGCGACAGCCGTAACACATGCCGTGTCCCATCAATCACCAATTCCACCTCACCGCGATGGGGATTCACCATGCTACAGCTCCGCAAAGCTTAAAGCGCCCGCAGAGGCCAGGGATAACTCGTAAGTTGCCTCTGCGTTATACGTGCCCGCATAATCCAAACTGGTGATCTGAAATGGCCCTTGCAGCGTTCCAAATCCGGGTAAGATAATTTGAAAATCCGGGGTTTTCGCATCGAAAAAAATTTGCCGGACGCGCATATCGGAATGGGCATCTTTGAACACGCCCGAGCCCGTAAGCGAAGCCGTTTTAACGCCCGCTCCCGCCAAAATTTCCCGCCAGCCACCCTGGCTGTCAAGCGAGGTGACGTCCACCATTTCTGCATTAAAGCTTAGCCGCGTGGCGCGCAGCCCGGCCAAGGTTTCAAATTGCCCGTCCGAGGTCATATCGACCTTGATCAATAGCGCTTTGCCAGCTTGTGCAGTCATTTTTAAATCCCTTTATAAAGCGTCATCTTGCGCGCAACGAAGCAGAAAAGTGACGTCAACACGGCGGGCATCCAACTGAGGGTCACGCCAAGCATTCGCCTTTGAAAAATGGACGAAAACCACGCGCCCTTTGTCTAAATTAGGCGGTTTGGCGTGCAACGCGTTCACAACAAAGCCAGCCAGCCGTTTCGCCTCTTTGAAGCCATGCCCCCGAGACAGCGCGGAAATCAGCAGCTGATGCTCGCTGCCAGATTGTGTAAAATCGGATTTATCAATCACAAGCTCCGGGCCGATGAGCAGATAAAGATCTGGAACCACACCCGGCGGAACGCCATCAAATATATGCGTACCAATCAGGGCTTTGATCTCAGGGTCAGCGCTGATTTGTGCGAAAACCCCAGCCTGAACAGCGGCGAAATCAACATGCCTCATTCTGCCACCCAGGTTAACGATGTCGACAAAAGATACTTCCCAGAGGCATCATATGGAACAGTGGTATGAATGGGATATAGCGCGTCTTTCAGGCGAAACCGGCGGCCTGGATGGGGGTAAAGCTTCGCGCTTGGAGGCAGCGCGCGCAAGGTTATTTGCCAGTTTATACGGCGTAAAACCCCCGCCTGTGACGCGCTGCGCGGATGCGATGAGACATCAAGCCGTGCCCAAAGTGCACCCAATTTTTGCCATTTCTTTTGGCTGCCCCCCGCGCCATCAGGCAGGCTCACGCAATCTTCCAATGTCAAAAGATGCGATAGTTTTGGGATCTGATTTCTCATAATAACCGCCCTGCACGAAGGCGTGGCCGCTTGTGCGGCTCGAGCAGGCTGAGAATTCCAAACGGCATTGGGCTTTGGGCAAGCCCAGATTCATCACGGTTTTCATAATAATGGCTGCACAATAACAACACCGCTTGCTGTAAATCTGCAGGGATACCCGCCCAGTTGACATATTGGCCCGCCATTATGCTAATCCGACAAAATCCACCATTCAGCAATTTGGGAAAACCACCGTGAACCTCGGCGCGCCCCTTTTCGAGATGTAAATCAAAGCCTTCCTTTGGCAGATGCCTCACGTTATGGGCCATATGAAGCGATACGCTTAAAAGCTGTTTCACGGGCCATAGCGGCAAGCTGAGCATTTGCGTTTCTGGAACCTCAAACGCGTCATAGCCAAATTGCCTTTGTAACATCACCAGCGATAATCGACGCTCAATCACGGATAGCGCGGCGCGCAGAAACCCAGCCAAAACAGACTCTTGAACAGCCGCGTCTTCAAAGGTCGAGCCCAGCAGCAAATGCGATTTGGCGGCATCAAGCGGCAAATCAGAGGCCGGTATGGGCGCAAGTTCAAAATACATTTCAGCTATCCAAGGTTAAGATCAATATATAAATTTAGTGAATTGTTTTTATTAGCAATTAGCTATTTAAGAACGCCAGATATAGGCGTTCTATGACGCCGAAAATTTTAACAGTTTAATGGCTGAGAAATCAGTCACCGCACCGCCAACGCGCTTCGTTGCATAAAAAAGCACATGCGGTTTTGCGCTGAAAGGATCACGAAGAACGCGCAAATCTGGCCGCTCGACGATCGTGTAGCCCGCGCTAAAATCGCCAAAGGCAATCGCATAGGCGTCGGGCTCGATATCCGGCATGTCTTCACAGACCACGACTGGATAGCCCAATAAACGCGCCGGCTCCTGCATGGCCAACCCATCCGCCCATAAAAAGCGGCCATCGCTGTCTTTAAGCTTTCGAATGTGACCGGCAGTTTTTGAATTTAAAACGAAGCGGGAGTTTGCGCGATAGCGCGCGTCAAGCGCATAGACCAGATCAACCAATTTATCCGATGCCATACCATCTTCAAACTTTCCCGCGCCTCCGGTCGGAATATAGGCCAATTGACCCCAATCTTGAGCTCCATCCGCCACTTGCTCATAGCTTAAAAAGCCGCGTGGTTTATCAAGGCCATCTCCAAACAAAAATGCGTTTCCTTCAAACCGCGCGAATGTGTCAGCGATGCGGCTGGCTAGCCAATTTTCGATGTCAAACGCGCTGTCTTCAAGCAAGCGTTGCGATGCTTTTGGCATCGCGCTCAATTCATGCAGCGGAATACTAATACGATCCAATTTAGGGGTTGCGGTTTCGCTGACACCCTGCTGTTCGCTCGCCCATCCGGCATCCATCCCTCCCTGATCCATTAAAATATCATAGGCAGAGGCCTCTACGGTAACCACATGCGCTATGCTGCGGATGGAATGCGCCGCGCTGAGCGCTCTATCGACAAAATCCGCCGTTTCTCCATCTACCAGAAAGCCACCCTCGCTATTGACCGCGGCCAACATGCCCTTTTGTTCAATATCCAACCCGCGCAGTTTGGTTTCATCCCCCGATTTCAAATAGGTCTTGAACGCTTTTTGATGGCGGCACTCGGCCTGGGCATTGGGATCCAAGGCAGGCCGAAACAGCGCATGCGCCTTTTGATCCAACCGCCGCAATCGATCTTCTTGGCTGTCAATTTTCTCATAAGAATTTACCTTGAAGTCATTGATACTGCTTATAAATTCATCTAAAGAGCTCTTTAGATCAGCGATTGAAAATCCTGAGCTTGTTAACCCTGTTAGTCGTTGATCCTGCGTCATATGATACCTCTATCCGATACGTTAATTTGATCTGTTGATTTTAAGTTTCGCGCGGCTTGCCGAAACAGAGCGCAGAGTTCGCTGACCTGGTTTTCCTCGGCTGGCTCATCGGCTTTGGCGTTCACACGCGCCCCCGGCAGCATTGGAAATGTGACCAGTGAAATCTCCCACAGCTCGAGCTTGTTCAACAAACGCGCGCCAGCAGCGTCAAACCCTGCCTGTTTGGTGGTATAGCCCACCGATAGCCCATCTAAAGCGCCGGCTGCGATCAACGCAGCAGCCTCTCGGGCGCGTAAAATCGGCTCGAGCAGCCTGCCTTTTGCGTAGAGCCCATGCGCATCTTCACGTAGCTCATCCCAGATGCCAATGGGTTGCGCCGGATCATGCTGCCATAGCATTTTAATCTTGCGGTTTGCGCGAATAGCCGCCTGCAGCGAATGTTGAAACGCTCCTTTTTGAACGATATCGCCGCCATGATCTCCAATGCCGAATAAACTGGCATAGCCTTCAACGGCAAACCCGTCTGACAAAGACAACCCCTGTTTAGAGAGGCAAAATTTACGTTCAATATTTGGAAAGCTTGGGTTCATTTATAGCCTCTCCGCATCCATAAGTTTACCCCTAAAACTCAATTCTCTCGTGGCTATGTGCCAACCTAGAGAACCGCTTATCTGCAAGATGATATCAGCCATTGCGGGCGCCTGCTTTGGAGGATAAGCCCAATAGGTGGCGCTTTTCATCATCGGTTAAGAACTTTGCATCGCTCACCCGGCGCCAAAGCGTATCGCGCTCTTGAGACAGCGCTTGTATAAGATCAAGATCCGGTAATAGTTGAAAATCCTGCGGCCAAGAGGTCGATAGCCAACGCGCCAAATGGGCTGTCACGCGTTGTACCAATGGCAAAACAGTCAAGCGCACAAAAGCCCGGTTTGCCTCTTGATAATTTGCATAAGTGGCATCGCCTGGAATGCCTAAAATCATCGGCGGCACCCCAAAGGCCGTCGCAATCTCGCGCGCGGCTAATTCTTTGGTTTTGTGAAACTCCATATCCGAAGGTGAAAACCCCATCTGGCGCCAATCAAGCCCGCCTTCCAACAACATCGGACGCCCCGCATTGCGTGCGCCCTGATGATAGAGTTCAAGTTCATCTACCAAACGGTCATATTGCGCATCGGTCAGACTGCCCTGCCCCTCGTGCCCGCGATACACGAGCGCTCCGGATGGGCGGGCTGCATTTTCAAGCAGCGCTTTTGACCAAGCAGATGCACCATTATGGACATCAATCGCGCGTGCGGCTGCTTGCAAAGCAGAAAAGCCAGAATGATCATTCTGCGGATGAAAACTGCGAATATGGCAGATATCGGGATGTGAACCCTCTGCGGTCAAGCGCTGCTTACGCGCGCCAACCGTATAGTCATAGGCCACTGGCCAGCCATCCTGACCAATCACTGCTGAAACACGTTCCGAACGCAGCGTGTAAAGCTCGGATGGATGCCCATCGCTGTTGTGAACCGCTTTGATATAGCCATTACCACTGAGCAGAATTTGCCCGTAAAGCGCTTCTAAAAAATCAGCTTTGGTCTGCCCATGGTTGGGGGATTTGAGCACAGAGACCAGCGGATGCGCGTCAATTCGCTTGCCGCGCAGCATGCATGTCAAAGGCACCGCAGCCGCTGCCTCAGCGATCAATTTAACCGCCCGAAACCCAATCGGATTACCAAGAAATCCCTGTTGGATTAAACTCAAACCGTCCTGGCCACTCCAATGAAGCCCCGCAGTCAAGGCACCAGATCCAAAGCTCGTAGGGCGTTTGGGCGCCAGGTTAGCCGAAGCAACAGCCGTCTTTTTTTCAAACATCCGGTTGAAAAGGCGCATTTAAATATATTCCATCCTATGACTGCCCACCCCATTGATCGAGCAAGGCGTTTGCGTGGAGAAAACCACAAAAGGTTTTAACAGGCCCGCATCGCAACGGGCGCTGGCGTTGCGAGGTTACAATAAACGCATCCTTGGCTTTATTGATTTAGCAGGAGGCTTCAGCATCAGCTCGCTCAAGGCCCAAACCAAAGCATCCACGCGGTCCGGGCTGCCCTGCCCTTGATACCCATGCAGCGTCATCTCACACATTTGGTGTTCAAGCGCGTTTAAACCAGGCAGGTGAAACACCCGCCCCTGCTCGTAAAGCGCAGCCACGGGTTCTGCGCGCATTGATTTGCCAAATTTTGCGCGCACGGCCTTATAGGGCACCATGGGCGCCACCTGCCGCAAAACCGCCTCGACCAGATCGCCCCCTTGGTTCACCTCGGCGATCACGCGTTGCGCGCCCCATTGATGAAAAGCTTTTACCGCAATATTCGCCCAGGCGCTGGGGCTGCTGCCGGTTATTGTTGCATCGCATAACACATAAGCCTTCCAGCTCTGCTCGGGGCCTTTGGCGCGCAAGCCAGCCACGATAATTCCGCAGGCATTTGAGGCTTTGTGCCCAGTCATCGGGGGATCAATTGCCACCACGATACGATCCAACTCTGGGGCTTGTTTGACCTGCACAGCCTTAAGCACCACATCCGTCCAAAGCGCATTTTCAAGATCCTCAACCAACAGCCCGTCCAGCTCTTGGCGCTCCAAACGCGTGCCCGCGTAGCGGCGGCGCACCTCCTTTAGAAAACTGACGGCAAGATTCGCTTTATTGGCCTCGGTTGGCGCATGGGTTATGCAACTGCTTGGCGCTGCCATAAGAGTTTTCAGCAACTGCATATTGCGCGGGGTCGTGCTCACGCATTGGCGCGGATTTTCGCCCAGCCGCAGCGTAAATTGCAACATATCCCACGCCTTATCGGCATGTTTCCACTTGGCCAATTCATCCGCCCAAGCCGCATCAAACTGGCGCCCGCGCAAGGCTTCATAATCATAGGCCGAGCAGATTTCGGCAATCGCGCCGTTGGGCCATAATAAGCGCCGACGCGAGGCCTGCCAGAGCGGGCGCCGGTCTGCTGGGCTGCACGCCAAGATGCCGCTTTCGCCATGCACCATCACATCTCGGGCTTGCTCATATGTATCACCTATCAGCGCAATTCGTTTGGCTGCGCCCAAAGTTTCTGGCAGGGCGCCTTCCACTTGGCTGCGCACCCATTCTGCGCCAGCGCGGGTTTTACCTGAACCCCTTCCACCCAAAATAATCCATGTTTTCCAGTTTATTAACGGAGGAAGCTGATGTTCTAGCGCCCAAAATTCAAACAAATATGGCAGAGCCATTAGTTCGCCATCCGATAGCTCATCCAGAAATTTCCTCTTCAGACTCGGCTTGGCGCAAGCGATCCAAGCGGCGCCCGATTTGATGCCTTGCGGCCTCCAAGTCGAGGCTGTAACCGGCCTCTCCTGCAGTGTTCGTTTGACGGTATTTTCCACTTAATCGCTCCAATTCATGGGCCCAAATCAGCCATTTCCTCAGTTCTAAAAACAGGCGGCGCATGTCGCCCCCTGAAGCGGGCGCCTCGCTTGAAAGGCGCTGCCTGAGATTTTCAATTTCTTCGATAAATTCCTCGAGAACCTGCGCAACCTTGTGCAGCCGCGATTTTAAGGATCCGATATTGGCATTCGGTGTGTTCAGGATCATCCAGCCCCCGCAGTGATAAAATCGACAGTGCCGCAAACAAAGCCACGCAGCGCTTGCTCAGCCTTTTGCTCGGCCCCCTTCATCTGCTTTTTCATGTGCTGCGCGAACCAAGCATGCCGGCGCTTAATTTATCGCCAATCGAGCGGGTTCTGCGTTAAGACTTTAAAAGGCTTTTTCACAACGGGTACAAATCGCCGACGATACTCGCAGATAGGCGGTAAATCTCGCCTCTATCCGGCCACATTTTCAACAAATATTAAGCGCTCTTCACGGCTAGTGAACATCTGTGCCACTGGCGCGCATGTTTTGTTTTTAAGTGGAGGGTATCGTTTTGTTCAAAGCCTCAATTTACCAATTTTTCGTTCTTTTATTATTCACTTTCAACGCCGTTGCACAGGAGCTTACGGATATAAGCACTGCAGATGTTTTTTTGGCTGAGAACTCTATCAATTTGAGCACGCCGGTTACCGGATCCGCGCATCTGCTTGGGCAAACCATATATATCACGGCCCCGATTGCAGGCCAGCTTTATGCCTCGGGACAATCCATCACGCTCAGCACGCCCGTGGCCACAGTGGGAGATGGTGCCCATTTGCTGGCACAAACGATCATTATTGGCTCCGCGATCAAGGGTGCCTTATACGCAACAGGACAATCCGTTCTGATCAACGGGCCAGTTTTAAAAAACGCTTATATCGCGGGAAAGCGCATTCAACTTAAAGGCCAGATTGATGGGCATCTGCGCGCCTTTGGCGAACACATTGAACTGCAGGCCCCCATCTTAGGATCCGCATATGTAAGGGGGGAAACCGTTGTCATCGCCTCTGTTATTCACCAAGACCTTGATATTAAAGCTCAGAAAATCGAATTTAAAGACGGCGCTGAACTCTTGGGAAAGCTCAGATTATCAGAAACAGCAGAACTCAGCGGGACCGCATTAAGCGCGCTTATCAGCGAGGATCGCGTAACAATGACGCCCGCGTCGACTGCATTTTTTGAACGCAGCAAACCTGCTCGACCCAATATATGGCTATTGCAACAAGTCGGATTTCTTTTGAAGGTGGGCGTTTTGATGATCCTGTTTGGTTTGTTTATGCCCCAACGTGTTTTTGAAAACTCCGAAACGCTAAAAGCCCAGCCCTTTAACTCAGGATGGAATGGTGTTCTGGCCTTCGCCATGATTTTAGGCCTGATGTTGGTTTTTGCGCTCACGGGCATTGGTATAATTCTTATGCCTTTATTCTTGCTTGTCGCGATAATTGTCGCGGGGTTTGGGGGGATTACAGCGGGATATTTACTGGGCAAAATAGCCTTGGAAAATATTTCCGGGTTTGCGCCGGATCAGCGGAGTGACCAGCTGAAGGCCGCAGGTTTGGCGACCGCTCTGTTATTCATCCTCTCTTTGGTGCCTTTTTTAAATTATCTGGCGTTTTTAATTCTGGCCTGTCTTGGCACGGGCCTGACAATTTGGCCCAAGATCAAGCGTATGTTAAAACTAGCCCCTTGAACCAGGAATGATCTACTCGGCTTCCCTCTGGTTCGTGCCCCCGGTCTATGATAGCGGGCTACATGGGCTAAGGATAGGGCAGAGTGACATCATGAAAAAACCCAAATGGGTCGTTCAGAAAGAGCAGCAAAAAAAGGCTGCCAGCCAAGAAACTATCTGGTTGTTTGGCCTGCATGCTGTTCAAGATGCGCTTAGAAACCCGCAACGTGAAAAACTACGGCTGGTGGTCAGCAAAAACGCGGCCGATAAATTGGCAGAGTCAATCGCTGTGGCGGGTATCGAACCTGAATTTTCCGATCCCCGCCGCTTTGCCGCGCCCATAGACAGCGGCTCGGTGCATCAAGGGGCCGCCCTAGAGGTGACGCCGCTCAACTGGGGTAGCCTTCAGGATGTTGCCTTGGCCGCGGGCGACGGGGCGCCGCGTTTGGTTTTGTTGGATCAAGTCACCGATCCGCATAATGTTGGCGCGATTTTACGATCTGCAGAAGTATTTGGCGCAAATGCAGTGATTGGCACCCAAAGGCATAGCGCTCCGGAAACTGGAGCCCTGGCAAAAACGGCCAGCGGCGCATTAGAACGCCAACCCTACCTGCGCCTGCGGAATTTAAGCGATACGATCATTGCGCTGCAAGAAATGGGATATTGGGTCATCGGGCTTGATGGAGAGGCCAATCTCACGATCGAGCAAGCGAGCGCCAATAAATGCGATCGACCTATTGCGCTTGTGTTGGGCGCCGAAGGGCCAGGGTTGCGACAGCGCACAAAAGATACCGTGAATGTTTTGGCAAAAATAAAGTCCGCTAAAAGCTTCGGATCATTAAATGTTTCGAACGCTGCAGCGGTTTCGCTTTATTCCTTACAATCCCGATCCGAGAAATAAACCTTCTAGCTTCTCCTTTCAGAAAAGAAACGGTCGGTTCAGAGCACAGTTCAAAAGCAATACTGCCTCTGGTCAAATCTTTTTAAACCCACTAAAGCAGGGCCAAAGCGCTGGAGCATAGCCATGAATTATGAAACTGCGGGCGAGGTTGAGAACGCCTATAGCGACATGATCTCTTCGATCGAGGAGATCATCGAAGACGCCCGAAACGGCAAGATGTTTGTTCTTGTTGACCATGAAGATCGTGAGAATGAAGGCGACCTGGTGATACCTGGCCAAATGGCCACACCAGATGCGATCAATTTCATGGCGCAGCATGGGCGTGGGTTGGTTTGCCTGTGTCTAACCTCTGAGCGGATTGACCAGCTTGGGCTACAACTTATGAGTACGCATAATTCATCGCGCCACGAAACTGCATTCACGGTCTCAATCGAGGCGCGCGAAGGGGTGACAACAGGCATATCCGCGCAGGATCGGGCCCGCACCGTTTCCGTGGCGATCGACGCGTCAAAATCTGCAGCAGATATCGCAACGCCCGGCCATGTTTTTCCCTTGCGCGCACGCACGGGCGGTGTGTTGGTGCGCGCCGGTCATACCGAAGCCGCCGTTGATATCAGCCGTTTGGCCGGCTTGAATCCTTCAGGTGTGATTTGTGAGATCATGAATGAGGATGGCACCATGTCGCGCCTGCCCGATTTAGTCGGGTTCGCGCAGCGTCATGGACTGAAAATTGGTACGATCAGCGATTTGATCGCCTATCGCCGGCGGCATGACAACTTGGTACGAGTTCAAAGCGAGAAAGAAATCATATCGGAATTTGGCGGCAGTTGGTTGATGCGCAGTTACGTAGATGAAACCCACGGGGATGAGCATATCGCGCTTTGCAAAGGCGATCTTTCGGGACCCGAGCCTGTATTGGTGCGGATGCACGCATTGGACCCTATGCTCGACATTATTGGCACTGGACCCAATGGGCGCGCCGCTGAATTTGGCGATGCCATGAAATTGGTCGCGCGCGAGGGACGCGGTGTTGTGGTTTTATTGCGCGACACGGCGATGAAATTAGAAAGCAGCGAAGACAGCTCGCCCAAGAAATTACGCCAATACGGGCTTGGAGCGCAGATATTATCTTCGCTCGGCCTGTCCAAGCTAGAACTTCTGACCAACTCTCCGATTCCGAAAGTTGTGGGTTTAGACGCCTATGGGCTAGAAATTGTATCAACGCGCAAAATATCGGTGTTGGGGTAATGGCGCAGTCAGAACAACATTACACGCTAGCCCAGCCAAGCTTTGAACAACCGGTCAAACTTTTGATCGTGGTGGCGCCTTATTACAAAGATATTGCCGATAATCTTTTGCAAGGGGCCGCGCAGCAAATTACGGATGTGGGTGGCACGTTCGACGTGGCCGAAGTCCCTGGGGCTTTGGAAATTCCAACCGCGATCGGCATCGCCGAGCGCTTGCAGGAATTCGATGGCTACGTCGCGCTGGGTTGCGTTATTCGCGGTGAGACCACGCATTATGAAACCGTATGCAATGACAGTTCGCGCGCCATTACGCTTCTGGGTCTGCAAGGGCTTTGCATTGGCAATGGTATTTTAACGGTTGAAAACCGCCCCCAAGCCGAGATGCGCGCAGATCCGAAGGCGCAAAATAAAGGCGGAGGCGCTGCCGCCGCAGCTTTGCATCTGATCGCGCATAGCCGCGCTTGGTCGGGTGGACAAAAGAAAATCGGGTTTGCCCCCGGCCCCTTAGACCCCAAGACAGGCCTATTATGACAAATTCCGACACCGCTTTTACGATAAGTGGAAATCAAAAGCGTAAGATGAAAAGTGCAAGCCGGCTTTATGCGATGCAAGCGCTGTTTCAGATGGAAAGCTCTGGTCAAACCACCGAAACCATCTGCACCGAATTTCTTAACCATCGCTTTGGCGCTGACCATGAGGGCGATCTGCTCGTAGATGGCGATGTTGACCTGTTTAAAAATATAATAACTAAGGCCGTAAACCTGCAGGCGCCTATCGACCAATTGACCGATCAGGCCCTCGTTGCAAAATGGCCATTAGGGCGGTTAGACCCAGCCTTGCGCGCGCTGTTTCGGGCTGCCGGAGCCGAGCTTTTAGACGGTGGGGCTCCTCCGAAGGTGATCATATCCGAATATATGGAAGTTGCATCAGCTTTTTACCCAGAAGGAAAAGAAGCAAAATTTGTAAATGCCGTTTTAGATCATATGGCGCGCAGCACCAAGCCAGAGGCCTTTCCCTAAGCCTTGACATGAATGCCCTGAACAGGCGCTAATCGTCACGGTGCGTCAACCGGGTAATTCCGACAAAAACATCGTTTTTTTGATGTAGGATAAACTGATTTGGACGGGTGATAAATTTCAGGTTGACCTTGTGTTTTTCCCCTTGTACCAGGCAGTGTGCTCTTTCAAGAGAGCAGTGGGCGACAGGCCGCAAGGTGTGGCAGGGGACTGTAACTCCCTCGCGGAGACGCACGCCTGGTTCGATTCCAGGGTCGCCCACCACTTCACAAAAAAATTCAATGAAGACAACGACAGTGTGTCCCACGCAGGGAAAATCCGGTCCTAAACATATCAATGGGTTAGGGTGAAGGTGTCCCACGCTGGAGCCCAAAATCCACCAAGGGATTAACGATACCGTGAATCTTTACAATTGTTGCTTTCAGAAAAACTCGTGACGGCTGGTTCTTTGCCCCAAATTTTGTTTCCAGCTCTTTTGGGGTGTCTTTTAAAATTTTCATTTCTTTCCAAAAAGTAGCGGTCAATTGCTGCTTTTGCCTCCTCTACGCTTGCATAATTACTGTTATGAATAACAGCGCGTGACATTCCACTGAAAACTGCCTCGATTACATTTAGGAACTGTGCGCCCGCGGGTAGTGGGGCTAGTTCCACTTTTGGTCCAGATGGGGTTCCAACACAGGAATTTCCTAGCTCAATGTGCTCGAGAAGTTTTTTAGAAACGTGCCATGAAGCTGCATCCCAAGACAGAAAAATTCGATCAAGGTGTCGATATTCCGCTTTGAGGATATCAAGCAACTTAATCATCTCGTCAGTGTTCTTTTTCTTAGAATAAAAGTGGGTAACTTGGTTTGTCGAAAGTTCCAAAGCCGCCGTCATTATCAGTACACCTTTCGATTTTTGAAATTGTGGTACTGTAAAGGTTTCCCCTGGTGGAATAAGCTTCTTTCCACGCCGTTTTTTCACTGAGAACGGTCCGTATTCGTCAATTGAAAAGAAGCCCTCTCGCTCTTGCAAATTTCCTAGGATTTTTTTTATGTCTGAAAGTTTTTGCCGATATTCAGGATCGTTACTGGTCAAGACTTCTCGCGCCTTCAACCATCGATAACCTGCATCCTTTACTATCCGCCGTATTGAATGCCTTCCAACCTGAATACCCGATTTTGCAATTGCTTCCTGAAGCTCATCTAATTTCCATGTGGTTCGATTAAAACCAAAATCTGACGGGGGAGCATGCATTACTTGAAAAACCATCTTTTTAATATCGTCACGCTTGGTAATGCAGCAATAATCTGACTTTCTAACACAGGACTGAAGTGTCCCTGTCTTTCGTAGCGTATTAACCCACCTATAATAAGTTGACCGGGGAATACCGATACGTTTAAGGGCTGCCCGTTTGGAAGTTTTTGCCGAGCCCACAAGTTTAAGAACCAATAATTTTTCTTCTCCAGAAGTTTGTCTTGAAAATGTCATGAGCGCCTTGCGGGAATTTAAAAAGATTGCCTCTAGCCTTGCGAGTTCCGTGTCTTGAAGCTCGACTGTATTTCTTGAAGGCACCGGTTTTGACACATGACGATTTTGCCTTTCAAGCCCAATTGTACCCGCACTAATAAATCGCTGTTTCCATATATAATACAAACTTACAGATATCCCGTTGCGCTTGCAAAGTTGATTGATACTAAGCTGTTTAGTCATTCCTGCGACAACAACCTGGGCCTTGAAATGGGCTGTATGCGACCTTCTCAATTTCACAATATTTGGCATTTTCTCTCCATTTATATCGCTAAATTTTGAAGTGTAGCACAGCTTTAGTTTGTAGGCTCAATGTCCGAGTAAGGCCTAGCTATTAAGTAAAAAGGCCAAGTGGAATATCGATCATGACCAAATACGATCAGTGGTGCCGTTTTCACCATTCGAGACTTTAGCATCAAAGTTTTTATCCGTTGGGAATTATGTCACTGACCCTACTCAGCAGTTTTTGTAATTTACCCATACCAGATCATGGCGGTCATGGCGCACACCCAAGCGCGTACATCTGAGGTCTACACCAAGGGGGTTCAGCGCCGTGGATTGGCAGCCGATGGGATGCAGTCACTGGCCGCTCTGGACTGGTAAGGTGTCCCACGGTGTTTTTTCGTGGGACACCTTGGTCAATAAAATATGGCCCAAATGCCCCTATTGGGAGTGCAGGGTCGCCCACCATTTAGTCTTCCTAAAACCCCCGACGACATGCCTCTGCGGAAGAGTGTCTATATTTCCGTGGGTTATGGGGAAGTGGTGCGCCAGAGACCTCACAAATCATCTCTGATCTCAGCACTTTCGGGGTTGTTTTGGGGAAAGTCTCAGAGGGGCATTTGCACGTGTGGTCTTGAGCTGGTCAAAACGACCTCAAGATTGCGCAAATCCAAGGACACGTTGCTGCTCGGACCAATCCATTGGCAGCTCTGGAAGCGCGCGCAATGTTTTCGCAGTGAGATGCAGTGGTTGGCGGCCTTCCAGAATCGCGGTTGAAATGTCTGGCGCCAGCCAGGCCAGAGGAAGAATGCGACTGACCGATCCGCTACGCAGGCCTTCCCGTTCAGTGATGTGCTGGATCGAAGACGCTCTCCCTTCAAGGAGTTCACTTGCCCACCGTCTTGCGTCTGCAACCAGTGCAATAAGGTATAAGACGCTTGCTATGGGGGCAATAGTCATCGGGCATGTTCCCATAGCTATTATTATTCTGCCTTTTGCAACCATACCTGACAGCAAAAGCATTCCATATTTGTTAACAGGCATTGTATTGCATTTTGGGTATCAGCTTTTCTTATTAAAATCCTACGAACACGGCGATCTTACAAAAGTTTACCCTATTGCACGCGGAACTGCGCCACTATTGGTCGGGCTTTTTTCTTTGAGCGTTCTAGGAGTTGAGCTTTCGAATGCCAAAATCTTCTCAATAATAATTATAGGTGTTGCAGTAATAAGCTTGGCTTTTGGTCAAAAATCTGATGGTCAAAAACGCCATAGTGCATCGATATTCGCCCTAATTACGGGTCTCTTTATCGCCTCTTATTCCCTGATAGATGGCCTTGGTGCCCGTCTCGCCGGTTCATCACTTGGATTTTTTTGTCTTTTGGCCATAGGGAATGGCTTCTTAATGGTAGCCTATCTCGCTTGGAAATCTCCCAAAACACTCAATAACCTGCCCCATCATGGACTGTCACATTTACTAATTGGGGGAACCGGATCATTTACAGCTTACGCGCTGGTAATTTGGGCCTTCACAAAAGCCCCAATTGCTTTAGTGACAGCTTTAAGAGAGACTAGCATTGTCTTTGCTTTTTTCATGGGCGTTTTCTTTTTAAAAGAACCCGCTAGTCTCCTCAAATTGATTGCTTCTATTGCCATCTTGATAGGTGTTGTGCTGCTACATAGTTCAAAATAAGAGCAGCAATTAAACAAATTTTCTTTTGAGGCTAGGAAGCATTAAACTAAAATTGCGTCATGCAGTTATTAGCAAAGCGTTTACTAACACGGCCTTTGATTGACGCCAGAATGGATGCGCGCTTGGAAGGTAATGTGAATGGCCCTTCGCTGATAAAGATGCCCGCTTGGTTAAAAAGCCGAAAAGCCGAATATTATCTCTATTTCTCTCATCATTGTGGAGATCATATTCGGCTAGCTTTTGCTAATCAGCTAACAGGACCTTGGACAGTCTATGTCGGAGGTGTTTTAACGCTATCGGATACCCCGTTTGTTCAGCAAAAACCTAATGTACCCGAGCCAAATTGGGCGGTAAAACGAGGTATTTCGGGTCTCTATCCACATATAGCATCTCCTGATGTTCATATTGACCATCATCGTTGTGAACTAAAAATGTACTTTCACGGGCTTGATCACGACGGAAAACAAAGGAGCCTTACTGCAACTTCAAAAGACGGATTGACTTGGAAAGTCCACCCCAAGCGTATCGAACAAACTTATTTGCGTGTCTTTAGGTACGAAAGTAAGACATATGCAATTGCTCTGGGAGGCGAAGTTCTGCGTGAGTCCGAAAATGGCGTGTTCCAAACAGGCGGATGGATTTTTCCAACCGAACATCGTCATTCTGCAGTTTTGGTTAAAGGCGATATTCTTCACGTCATTTGGTCTCGAGTTGGCGATGCTCCCGAAAGCTTACTGCACTCGATTATAGACTTAAATCAGCCATGGAAAACATGGGCCATTATTGAGACGAAAATAATACTGAAACCAGAGCTAATTTGGGAAGGTTCAAACCATCTCATTCGCAAATCTGATCTAGGTATGGCGCGATCAGATGAATGTGCCCTTCGCGATCCTTGCATATTTCAAACTGAGCACAAGACTTATCTGATTTACACGGGTGCCGGAGAGGCTGCACTGGGAATTGCAGAGCTTTTTGGTGTTTGAACGAGATGCGTTTTACCGCTGCACTTAAATGAGCTTCAGTAAAATTTGGCCAAGTATTTCCAAAATCGCTAAAAATTTCTCAAAATACTGGCATCATTCATTTCAATTAAAAACGTGAGCGCTCGCGTGCGAGCAAGTAAGGTTTATTCTCTATCCCTGCGCTGATTGTTTCGTAATATTCGTATGTGATTGAAGCCTGTTACCACCGTGAGAGGCGGCGCTCTATCATCAAATGACTAACGTTAAGAGTGTTTTGGCAGCAAACGGATCTTTTAGGGTTGCGCCATATTAACTTTTCATTCGCTGGGCTTTAGCATCGAAGAGTGCGCAGGTGAACAATGTCGCGTCAAACAGTTGCCGTGCGATATCTACTTTTACGGCGGTTCCAGAAGACGGTCTGTTGTGGACCTTGCCCAAAGCGACGGGTTTGCCGATGCGATACCCGAAGGCGCAAGAACTGGTTTGACCAATGATATCGCCATCGTAATAGATTGGTTCATGGCCTAAGGGTACAGCTTTTTCATCGTGAAACTTGAGAGAAATCAAAGACGATCTCCCTTTAATTTTTCGACGCACTGCAAGCGCTTCTGCTCCGATAAAGCCGCCTTCCTCACGAGTCGCAAAATCAAGCCCGGTATCGACAGGCGAAACATCACTGTCCAGTTCATGGCCCATAGCGCAAAACCCTTTTTCGATCCGCATAGAAGTCTGAGCATATAAACCAGCCGGCCTTGCACCTGCATTTACAAGAGCCATATAGATCGTAGCTGCGTTTTCGGCTTTCATTGTGATTTCCCACCCTGGTTCGCCAACATAAGACATTCGCGCAGCACGCACATGTTTTCCTGCTATATGTGCAGCACCTACCTTAAAGTAGGCAAGTTGGTGAAGTTCCGGCGCTCCACACTCAGAGACAATTCTGGCTGCTTCAGGTCCCATGAGTCCTAAGACGGCATAGTCTTCGGTACTATCAGTCATGCTAACTGAAAATCCCTCGGAATGTTTTTGAAACCACGCAAGATCACGTTTGATGGCGTCGGTGCCAACAAACAACCGATAATGGTCATGTGCAATTCGCTGAGCAGTGATGTCGCTCTCAAAAGTACCGCGTTCATTGAGAACTGCAGTGTAAATCACAGACCCAGGTGCACGACTGAGAAACCCAGAACAAGTGTGTAAAAGAAACGCTTCGGCTTCTGGTCCGCGCACCTCAATCTTTCCGAAAGATGAACAATCAAAAATTGCAGCTCTCTCATGTGCGGCCATAACTTCAGTACGAACATTTTCAAACCAATCAGGGCGGTGAAATGTCATTCGCGGTTCTTCGGTTTTGCCAAAGTACAAAGGCCGTTCCCAACCATAAAATTGTCCCATATGCGCTCCTGCCCCCTTGTATTCGCTTTCCAGCGGTAGGGCGCGGAGATTTCGGGCAGTCGAGAGCTGTTTACCTGGGAATGCGATATCGTAATGTGTTCCAAGGATTTCGGGCACCCGCCTCATCAAATGTTCGATGTTGTTGAAGACTGGCGCCAATCTTTTAGCATCTGCTTCTGAAAGATCATAAGCGGTATGCCCATGCAAGATGCAATGGGCTAAGTTCATACCCGCACCACCACCCGATGCGATTCCGACCGAATTCATGCCGCAACCAAGGAATAGCCCTTTGGTTTCAACGGTTTCGCCAAGCATAAAGTTGCCATCGGGCGTGAAGCTTTCCGGCCCATTCAGCAACATTTTGACTTCGGCAGTCTCCAAAGCTGGCAAACGTTGCAATGCATTCATCATCATCGGTTCAAAATGGTCCCAGTCTTCAGGCAGTAGGCCAAATTCAAAATTCGCATCCAGCACTCCGGGTGCTATGGATTTTCCCATTGGCTCAAAACATCCCACTAAAATTCCGCCAGAATCGTCGCGAATATAGAGGCGGTTGTCATGGTCAGATAGAGTCGGTGTGTTGCCGAAGAAGCCGTCGATTGGCTTGGTCAAGAGGTAGAAGTGCTCACAGGCTAACACTGGCACTTCTGCTCCTGCCAATGCGCCCGCTTCGCGAGACCAAAGGCCAGTACACAGTGCGATAGCGTCGCACATCACAGTGCCGTTTGTGGTTTCGACGCCTTTGACGCGGCCGTTTTCAGTAAGAATTCCCGTGACGCCAGTGTCTTCGAAGATCTTCGCGCCTAACGGCTTAGCCGCTTTGACGAGCGCCGCGCAGACATCTGACGGTGAAACCCGTCCGTCATCTGGTGACCAGACCGCACCCAGCACATCTTTTGCATTCATTAGTGGCCAGCGCTCTTTTGCTTCTTGAGGCGATATAGATCTTGCGTTAACGCCGTAGACATGCGCCATTGCTTCCTGACGCTTTATATGAATCAAGCGGTTGGGATTAGTCGCAATCGACAGAGAACCTTTTTGAATCCAACCCACATTCTGCCCAGCTTCTTCCTCAAGTTGGGAATAAAGTTGTACTGAATATTGGATCATTCTGGTCAGATTATGTGAACTCCGTAGAGCCCGAACTTGCGCCGCTGAGTGCCACGTTGTGCCGCTGGTTAGCTTATTTCGCTCCAACAAAATTGCATCTGAAACTCCCATTTTCCCAAGGTGATAGAGAGTAGAGCACCCCATGATGCCGCCGCCAATGACAACGACCGATGCATGGGATGGGAAGTTGCTATCTGTCATCTGACTGATTCCTTGACGAATCTTGAAATTTATATTTCAATAATGTCTCCGGATGTAAGGAACGCAACAAAAAATTGGATCAAACATTCCCTTTAAGTTTAATGGATCTTTCAGCCAAACGATTGCAGGCACTGAGCCCGCAGCTACGACGTGCTGCCCGTTTTATTCTTGAAAACTCAGGAGACGTTGCCACCCGCTCACAGCGACACGTTGCGGAACTTTCACAATTACCGGCACCAACTTTTACTCGGTTGGCACGTGCGGTGGGGTTGCGAAATTACGATCAGTTGCGCGACCTGTGCCGTAAGGACGTATTGCGCAATAAAACCATCCTTGCTGACCGGGCAAAATCGCTCATCTCCAAAGTAAATGAAAATGCAGAAGAACCATCTCTTATTAGTGGTCATGCCACGACCGCGATACGTAACTTGCAGCATTTTGTAGAACAGACAGATTCGAATAAGTTAACAGGTGCGGCTCGACTTCTGGCTGATGCAAGGCGTGTCGTTTTGATAGGCGAGATGAGCTCTCGCGGTTTAATGGACTATGCCTCTTACATAGCAAATATGTCGCTGACTGGCTGGAAAGTGCTTGGCCGTGCTGGGGACGGTTTATCTTCGGAGCTGGCTGATCTAGGGTCGAAAGATGCGTGCTTAGTAACAGCGGTAAATCCTTATTCAGCGCGATCTCTTACAATTGCAAAACATGTCGTAAATGCAAAAGTCCCGGTAGTGGCAATCACTGACAATGCCTTATCACCTCTGGTTACTTTGGCCGATTATAGTTTTTTTGTGGACACCAGAAGTCCGCAATTCTTCCCCTCGCATGTAGCGCTTATGGTTGTGTTGGAGGCGCTAGTAGATATGGTTATACGCGAGCGGGGCACTGAGGCGCAAAAACACATTGCTGCGGTAGAACGGCAAAATCACATCTTAAAAGAGTATTGGCAAGAAGCTCTTGCCACCAACAAAGGAGAATCAAACTATGAATAAATTTTTCAAGACCGCTATCAGTGGCCTAGCGCTGGCCGCTATGTCCGTGGGAACTGTCAGTGCTCAGTGCACCAACGATGTTTGGAACAAGGTAATGTCGAGCGGCAAAATCGTAATTGGTGTTAAAGCGGATTACAAACCTTGGGGTTTTCGTGATGATAGCGGAAATCTTGTTGGCATGGAGATTGATATGGCCATGGATGTCGCCGCCAAAATGGGCGTTGAGGCCGAATTGGTTCCCGTACAATCATCTAATCGCATGCAGTTCCTAGAACAGGGCAAAATCGACATGATGATTGCGACCATGTCGGACCGTGCAGATCGCCGCAAGATCGTTGGTATTCCGGGGCCAAACTACTACACCTCTGGTACGAATATTATGTCTCCTAAGGCGCTTGGATTTACCTCTTGGGAAGACCTACGCGGCAAAAAGGTTTGCGGCAAGCAGGGTGCTTTTTATAATCAGATTACGGAAGAGCGTTATGGCGTTGAAATCATGGCATTCACTGGTAATGCTGAAGCAAAGCAAGCTCTAAGAGATCGGAAATGCGTCGCATGGGTTTACGACGACAGCTCTATCGGCTCTGACCTGAGCTCTGGCAACTGGGACGAGTTTGAAATGCCATTGGCGTCAGAAGATGACAACCCTTGGGGTCTTGGCGTGCCGCTTGCTGAAGCCAGCTGTGTTTTTGGTAATTTTATGTCCGGCATGCAATATAACTGGCATCGCGAAGGCACGCTGATAGCATTGGAAAAGAAGTGGGGCATCAAACCCACGGCTTTCCTGCAGATGCAGAACGAGCGTAACAGCGATTGGATTAAATAATTCACTCAAGCAACCTGACGCTCCTCCGCTTTTGTTGTGGGGGGGCGCTTCGGAATTGAATTTCATGGAAGAATACTTTCGGCAACTAGCGGATACAGCACCACGTTGGAACTTCATATGGATGTATGAGGATCGCCAGCAGGGAAAAATATTGTCTGGTCTATGGATGACGATCAAGCTGAGCGTCATGTGCCTAATTTTCTCTATTTTTATTGGAGTTGTAGGAGCATGGATGCAGGGGGCGCCATCGCGCCTTGTGCGAGCAATTGTTCAAGGATACATCCAATTTTTTCGCAATACTCCGCCCATGGTCCAACTTTTGTTCTTTTATTTTGCTCTGGGCCAGTTCACCCCTGTTGTTGTAGGAGTGGATGGATGGACAGTAGAGCCGATTATTTCAAATGTTGGCTGGGCAATTGTTTCACTGTCGATGTTTGCAGGAGCCTTTAATGTAGAGATCTTTCGGGCTGGGATTGAGGCAGTGCCCGAAAGTACTGTCGAAGCAGCCGAATCCTTGGGCTTCTCTCGTCTTCAAATCTACAGTTACGTTTTGTTACCGCTTGCCTTCCGCGTTAGTCTGCCAGCGCTTAACAACAATTTAGTCAACTTGGTCAAAACCACGACCCAAGCCTTTGCAATTGCTGTGCCAGAGCTCCTCTATCACTCTGTTACTATCTGGAACGATTATCCATCCGCTCAATATCCGACGATGTTGTTAGTGTTTGTGGCATATGTGGGATTGGTTGCCATACTGGTATTTGGTATGTCTCGATGGGAGCGATCCATAAAGATTCCAGGATACGGCCTATGAAGCAAATATCTGGAATAGATACGCCGGTAAAAGGCGGTATGGCGGTCCTAAAACCGTTTGATATCAGAGCCCATAGCCCAGACGGCTATATATTCACGCGCTGGCTCGCAACTCTACCCTTATGGACGCCTCTGCTCATACTAGCGGTAATCGGTGTCTATCCCTCTATCGTCTCTGCTCAATCGGGTTTCTCTATTGATGACGCTTTTGGGGCGCTGTGGCGATGGATGCCATTTCTGCTCGTCTCGGGATTTTTGTTCAATGTTTTGATATCATTCTGGACGCTGGTAATAGGAACCTGTGCGGGGACGGCATTGGGGCTAGGGCAGATTTCAACTTTTGGTCCGTTGCGCGCGTTTTCTTGGTTTATAACGCAGCTTTTTCGCAATTCTCCATGGCTGGTGATCTTATTTATTGTGCTGCTGGCGCTACCGTTTGAATTTACAATTTTCGGTCAAACTATCCGTGTGCCCGACTGGATGAAAGGGGTCTTCGGCCTAAGCCTGCCCGTAATGGCCAATATCTCTGAGGTGGTGCGCGGCGCAGTTCAATCTGTTCCGACAGCGCAGTGGGAGGCAGCAGAAAGCTTAGCCTTCAGTCGAAGGCAAATCCTATGGCAGATTATTCTTCCGCAGTGTTTCAAACGCATGCTACCACCCTGGATGAACTGGTATGCGATTTTGACCATGGCAACGCCCTTATGCAGCTTGCTGGGGATTGAAGAGATTATCACACTTAGCCGACAGGCAATGGAAGCAGAAGACAACCACCCAGAACTTCTTGTGCCCTTCTATGGCTTCGCATTATTGCTATTCTTTGTATATTGTTATCCGATTGCACGGCTGACCATGCGGCTAGAGCGTAAATACGCAGTAAAATTGTGAGATTGATATTATGACTTGGACCGCTGAAAAACCGATAGTTTCTCTAAAAGACGTGCGTAAGAGCTTTGGCGCACTTGAGGTTCTGAAGGGTGTCTCGATTGACGTTATGAAAGGTGAGGTGATTTGCATTATAGGCCCGTCTGGTTCTGGTAAATCCACACTGATCCGCTGCATTAATGGGCTTAATGACATCCAGGGTGGATCAATTTTTGTTCAAGGAAAAGAGGTACATAGCTCTAATCAGGACAAGCTAGAATTACGAAAGAAGGTAGGGATGGTTTTTCAGCAATACAATCTTTTCCCTCATAAAACAGCGCTGGAAAACGTTATGATGGCCCCGCTTAAGGTGCTCAAAGAAAAAAAGGCTGATGTGGAAGCTCGCGCACGCCAGCTAATAAAGAAGGTGAGGTTGGAAGGCAAAGAAGACAATTATCCAGGCGAGTTATCGGGTGGACAACAGCAACGCGTTGCCATTGCTAGGTCTCTGGCGATGAACCCGGATGTGATGCTATTTGATGAAGTGACAGCCGCGCTTGACCCCGAAACAGTAAAAGAAGTTTTAGTCACCATTCGCGAACTGGCAGAAGACGGTATGACATGTATCCTTGTAACCCACGAAATGGGATTTGCGCGTGAGGTTGCCGATCATATTTATTTCACTGATCGTGGCGTAATTGTAGAGCACGGTTCTCCCGAAACTTTTTTTGACAACGCTCAGGATCCAAGGACGCAGGAATTCCTTGGGCAAATTCTCTAAAAATTTCCTGTAAAATAAATCTGCAACAGTTCAAGCTCTACAATCTTAAAGTTAGTTCTGCTTACTACATCATAAATAAAAAACCGATCTAATCGTAACTGATAAAATTAAATTTCTAGAGGTAATATGCGAATCCCCCCATTGCTCAGCGGGTGGCGGGCCGACGCCATTATTGATATTACTTCTTCGTATAAGTACCCGAACGACAGACCGAGCTTGTCACGTGTGATAATCCGCCCCTCAATAATGTCGAGGTCGCCGGATCGAAGAACCCCCGCGCTGCGAGGACTTTAAATATGGGTAGGAACCAATAGCTCGGGCTCAATCACCCGCGCATTTGGAACCGCCTTAATCAAATTATCCGCAGATTGCTCTAGAAGAGGGAACGTTTTGTAATGGCAGGGAATAATAATTTCAAAATCAAAAAATTTTGCAGCGCCAAGCCGCTGCCGCATAAACTCAAACAGAAACCGAACCAGAGCCTCCGTTACGATACAGCCTCAGCTCTCCGAATAAATCTGACGTCAGACATGCGCGAGTGTAAAAACCAAGATTGGGGATTGGCGAGTTCCTTATTCTGAGGCTGCATTAAAAGAAAAATATAATAGCTTAACCGCCCGCCGTTGGAGCATCGCAAAAAGCAACGCTCTTTATACACGCATTCTAAATTTAGATCGCGCCTTGGACATGAAAGAAGTATTCACCCTTTAAAAAAGCGTCAGCAGGCACGGTAATTTTTCACTGCAAGCATACATGGTGCACAAAACGAAATTACAAAATGGGCTCTAAACAGCCGATCGCTGCCTCTTTCGCAAATGACTGCCAATTGAGGGAAATTAGCCTTCCAAGCAGATTAATATATTGTCTGCATCACCATAAATTTTGACAGATATGAGCTTCCCTATTCGGTTACCTCGCTTGCCCGTTTTTATGATTTCTTTCCCTGATCAAACTTCTTTTTCCCTGTTATTTAAATAACAGGGAAATGGCCCTAACTCGTTCTTTTAGTAAAGTAAATCGGAGTGAAATTTTTGAAAACCGTCCTAAACAGACCAAAATTTCAACTTTTCCCAGTTAAATTCCCTGTTAATAGGGAATTCCCACCAGTGACCGGTTCTCTAAAAACTGCGTCCACCACCACGCAGTCCTTTGAATTTATTGGCAAAGGCATTGAGTCTGAGAGACCAAAGTTATCAAGTGGTTTCAGAGCAATGATGCAAAGCTTTCTATCGAAAACTCCCAATTCAATGCACTATTCAGCGAGATCGCCGCAAAAGTTTCTACTGCGCCTTTTAAAGTGAGATCTTGAGGCGGGTTACTGATGCACGATACTGTTTCGTTTCGAACATTCCCCACCACTCAGTCTTCAAAAAACTGCAAACGAAAGGGGGGGGGGAAGTGCCGTCTTATCAAAGGTTTATTGGATTATGGGGTGCCTGAGATCAATGGTCATCGGCATCATGGTTTGGCTGTTGTGACTGCGTGTTGCGACGCTGAACTCCCGCTTCTTGTTCGCATCCACCTCAGCTTGAAATGTCCTAGGCTCTCATAGGTCGGTTAGACCTATTTAGTCCCAAACATCACCGTTCAGTGATAGGCTTTGCTCTCCAAGACGCCTGATGGAATTCAGCGCGCGACAGACGCGCCACCCTTTATCATACTATGGCCAATATGGGCCCAAAGCGCCCCTTTTTTAAAACCCGAATGGACCATCTCCACGCACTGGATCAATGCGGATTGACTTGAACCCCTCGGCCCATTGATGCAGCAATGCGCCGCCCTCTTGTTTTAAAAATCCGATCGGGGCATCGTGATAGGTGTTAAATAGAAAACTGCTGCAAACCGAAGGCGCCGATATAACAGTGTGGCCCGCCAAGCGGGTTGATATATTTCTATGAATATGTCCGCATAATACCAAAATTTCACCCTGATATTCAGCTAGGATCTCGCTCAGCTGCTCAGTGCCGTTCTGCAAGCCGATGGAATCCATAAACGCCATTCCAGATTTAAAAGGTGGGTGATGCATCATCACAACCGCGGGGGCCTGTTTCAAATCTGCCAAACATGTCTTCAAAAACTGCAAAGAGTCTTGATCTAATTCTCCGCCCCCCTGCCCTTCGATCAAGGTATCTAGACCAATAACTTGCAAAGCGCCAAGCCTATGTTGCCAGTTCAACTTACCGGCCTTTGGCAAATAACCTGCTCCGTCAAATGCTGCGCGAAAAGGTGCGCGGGCATCATGATTTCCAGGAATACAAAAAATTGGCAGATCCAAAGGCTTCAGAATTGATTTGAAAAGCGCATAGCTTTCTGCCGTGCCATCATCGCTGACATCGCCCGTTACAACGATGCCATCGAGCGGTCCAACTTCAAATTGCAGCTCTGCAATGCGTAAAGCCAATCTCTTTAAAGGGCCCGAAGTTTCCAAGCGCCCGGAGACAAGGCTACCTGGTTTCACAATATGCGTATCAGAGATTTGTAAGAATTGGGTCATTTTAGCACCTCATAGGCCTCGCATCATCACTCATCTGCGCATCTTAAACACCTTAACAGAGCCTGTTAATTTTCAGGCTAGGGTAGAAATAACCCGCTATCAAACAGGATTACCAGCATCTGTTAGGATCAGGTTATCCTGCAAGCTTTCAAGCAAAGTCGCATAATTTCCATTTGGCAAACGATCAAGGATAACCGTATCAACATCGGCAATATTTTCACCTGCTGCCGGTGCCAAGCGGCCAAATTTCGAGTGATCAATCACAAGGATCGACCGTTGCGAGTTTGCCATAATCTGCTCACGTGCGCGCACCTCTGCGGCATGAAACTCAAGCAGCGATCCATCCTCAGCAATACCTGCCACGCCAAATATACAAAATTCGGCGCGGTAGCGGCTAAAAAACGCCAAAACATCTTCCCCTAAAATATCGCGATCCGGCAATCGCAATTCGCCCCCGGGTAAAATAATCCGATTGGTCATTTCGTCGCTCAACGCCAACGCCGCGCTTAAATTATTGGTAATAACCGTCAATCCTTTGCGGCGGCGTAACGCGCGTGCAACGCTCAGCGGCGTCGATCCGATCGAAATAAAAACAGTGGCCCCATCCGGGATCAGCTCTGCTGCCGCCTCACCAATATTACGCTTTTCCGCCAGATTGGTCGAAAGTCTTTGATCAAATGGGGTGTTTGACTGCCGCGGCGATAGCTCAACGCGACCATGCCGCCGTTTCAGCAATCCCCCTTCGCATAATTTATCCACATCGCGGCGGATCGTTTGCGTCGAAACATCCAAAATTTCGGCTAAAGCGCCGACAGACAGCGCTCCACGTTCAAGAACGATGTCCTCAATTAACTTGTGCCGTTTCTTTTTTTTCGCTGACATGAATGCTCCCTACATGGTTTCAATCAAACGCTCAAGGAAAGCGGCGGTTTTGGGTACACGCCCTATGTTTTTACGAACCTCAATGATTAATTTCGGTGCAGATTCACTCTTATGCAAGGCATCCATAACGGGCTGCCAAGAAATTGCACCTTCGCCGGGAAGCCAATGACGATCAGCATACCCATCCACGTCTTGTAAATGAACATGCGCGAGCCGGTTTTCTGCAGCCGCAATAAAATCCACCACCGAGGGGGCTTTGTAATTGCAATGAGATAAATGCGCATGCCCAGTATCAACCGAAAGCTGCAGGTTTGGATGATCAATTTCACGTACAGCGCGCATCCTCATATTCGGATCCGTATCATCACAGTTTTCCAAGACCAACGTACATCCGATATCAGCGGCGCGTTGTAGAGGCACCCTTAAAATATCACCCATTGCAGCAATAACGCCGGATTGCACAAATGGATATTGCCACTGATTCAACTTCATCCAATCGTCGAACGGGCTATGAATAACCATATATTGCGCGTTCAAATGCTCGCAAATTTCAAGCGCGCTGAGAAATCGCGTTGTGATTAATTTTTGAAAAGCCGTCTCCAAATTGCCAAGGTCCAAGCCAAAAAACGGCCCATGCAAACCGCGTGGCCCTTTATGAGCTTGCAGTTTTTCTTGATAGCGGGAAATTAAACCCGATAAATCACCTGACAATATATTTGGTGGCGTGAAGTCTTGAATCTCAATCGGCCTGTCTTGCTCACAAAGCCAGTTAAATACCGTTTCAATATTATCTAATGTAACGGCCGCTCCGATTTTCGAAAGCGTCATGACCTCTCCCTATTTAATACCTGCGCGAATAAAGCTTTGCACAAACTGCCGTTGGAAGAGCAGAAAAGCAATAAGCAACGGGCCGGATGTCATCAATGTGGCTGCGTTAATTACGGACCATTGGATGCCCGAATCTGTAACCGCAAAGATCGACAAACCAACGGTGAGCGGGCGCGTTTCTACCGAATTGGTCACGATAAGCGGCCAAACGAAATTATTCCAATGATGGCTGACCGAAACAAGTCCGTATGCTAGATAAGTCGGTTTTGCGAGTGGTATGTAAACGCGCCAGAGCACGCCCAGAAAGGAACAACCCTCAACCCGCGCGGCTTCGTCTAATTCCTTGGGAACCGTCATGAAGGTTTGGCGCAGCAGAAAGATCCCAAAGCCAGAAGCGATATAAGGCAGACCAATCGCGGCGATCGTATCAATCAACCCGAAGGACCGCATCGTTTGATAGTTCTGAACAATCAAAATATCGGGCATCACCAGAAGCTGCAGCAACACCAAAGTAAACAGGACGTTTCGGCCCGGAAATGTAAAGCGCGCGAAGGCATAGGCGGCAAGTGTGCATAAGAAAAACTGCGCTGCCACAATGCCGGTTACAAGAATAACAGTGTTTAAAAAGTACCGCGCAAACGGCGCCTCATTCCAGGCCTGTACAAAATTTTGCAACGTCAAAGGCGCGAATAGGCTAAACCGCGTTTCATATTCACTGGGATGGAACGCCGTCCAAACCGCATACAGCAGAGGCAAAAGCCACAAGAGAGCCAAACACCAAGCGGCAAATGTGTTTAAAGCGCGATCAAAATTAAACGGCTTGCGTTTCAAAACAGACTGGGGCGCTAGAGAGGAATTTTCGATCATTTATAATGCACTTTTTTATCTAGAAAAAAGAATTGTCCGATTGCAACCGTCGTCAAGATGGCGAGCATGACCACCGTTAATGTTGCAGCATAAGCCGTGTCCCAATAATCGAATGCCACTTCGTAGATATAAAATAGCAAGAGGCTCGAGGCATTATTTGGGCCACCTTCCGTCATCACAAAAATATGATCCACCAAGCGAAAGGAATTGATCACAGCATTCACCGAAACGAACAGGGTTGTGGGCATCAAAAGCGGGAAGGCGACGCGCCGGAAATAATAGAACTTACCCGCCCCCTCAATCGATGCGGCCTCGCGCAATGAGGGTGGAATGGTTTGTAAAGCCGCCAAGTAAAAGATCATGAAAAACCCAGCCTCTTTCCAGATTGCAACGGCAATCATTGAATAAAGCGCTGTGTCGGGCGAGCCCATCCAATTTTGCTCAGGATAGCCAAACAAGCCACGGATTTGATCAATCAAGCCAAAGCCGGGCGTGTAAAAAAACAACCAAATATTGGCAACAGCGATCAAAGGCAGAACCGTTGGTGTAAAATAGGCCATACGTAAAAATCCGCGCCCGCGCAGCTTTTCATTGACCCAAAGCGCCATCGCCAAAGATAAGATAATTGACAGCGGAATGGTCCAAACAGCGTACCAAAAATTGTTCACCAGAACCTTCCAAAACACTTCATCGGCCATTAATGTCGTGTAATTATCCCACCCCATGAAAACCGATTTTCGCCGTCCTCGCGCCGTTGAAAAAAACGAACTTATAACAGTTTGCACCGCAGGATAATGGGTAAATGTGATCAAAAAGATCATCGCCGGGCTGAGCAGCAACCACGCATATATCCATTGATGTCGGGTAGAGTTTCGCATTTTTATCAAGCGCTTTCGAAATGTGAACCTGCCCAGCAAGCTGGGCAGGCCTGAATGATGTGAAACTTAACGATAGGGTTTCAAAATTCTATCGGCTGCCGCCTGCGCTTGATCAAGCGCTTCTTGAGCGGATTTTTCACCCGCAATTGCGGAGGCCAACGCATCATTGAACGTTTGGGTTACTTTGCCATTCTCATAGGTTGATAGCTCGGCAACCGCAAATTCCAACTGATCGCGCGCAACCAATGCGGGGGGGAAATCAGCAGCATAAGCTTTCATTGCATCGGTTTCCCATGCGTCCGGGCGGGGTGCGACATAACCTGTTGCGATCGACCAAACCGCCGCTTGCTCGGGGCTTGTAATCCACTGAACAAAATCAACCGCAGCGTCTTTTTGCTCATCCGTTGAATCTTTGAACAGATAGAAGTTGCCGCCACCTGTTGGGGCGCCGCGGCGCTCTTTCGCAGGCAGCATTGCTACACCGAAATCAAACGGGGCATTATTACGCACATTTACCAAGTTACCCGTGGTTGTCCACATCATCGCTGTTTCCCCCTCGAAGAAGGCCTTTGGCGTTGGGCCCCATTCGATAGAGCCCGGCTGCATCACACCATGCTTTGCAGAGAGATCAACCAAATATTCTAAGGCTTCAACAACTTTGGGATCGTTGAAATTGGTTTTATTGCCGTCAGAATTGGCAAGGATTGCGCCTGCCGGTGTGGAAAGGCCTTGGAACAACCAATAGGGAAAGCCCGCTGATGGAATACGAACGCCCCATTGCGTTACGTTGCCACTTGCGTCTTTTTTGGTCAGCTTTTTGCCGAATTCAACCATTTCATCCCAATTTGCTGGCGCGACATCTGGATTGAGACCAGCCTCTGCAAAGGCTTCCTTATTAAAATATAGAACCGGCGTTGAGCGCTGGAACGGAATACCATAGGTTTTTCCACCGGTTTGACTATTTTCCATAAAGGAGGGGTAAAAACCATTTATCCAACTTTCTTGCTCTTCTGCAGAGACAAAATCGTCGAATGGCACAATGACATCTTCATCGATCAAGGTGAACATTTGGGTTGATAAAAGAACCGACAATTGTGGTGGTTTACCGCCCCGCGCCGCGGTTAAAGCCTTTACGCCCGCATCGCTGTAACTGCCCGCATAAATTGCCTCAATATTGACCCCAGGATTGGCGGCCACATAATCTGCGGTTAATTTTTCAATCGTAGTTGCGGCAGCGCCGCCCACGGCCACCGGAAAATAAAATTCCAGATCGACTGCGAAGGCCGAACCAACGGCCGCAAGTGATGTCAGGGATGCAACACTGGCTATCTTAAACATTTTTGGAAACATGATTTACCTCTGGGTTTGAGTTTGACGTGCCGACACAGAGCCGGCGTTTTGGGATGACAAAGCCATCTCAATCTCTGAACGCATCGTGTCATCACGCCGGCCAGAGGCCGTTTCGAACACATGCAAATCGTTAATATTAAAAGCCAATTTGATTGCCATCCCGCTGGTCAAGCGGGTTTGGCCTGGCGCCCGGCAGAGCAAGCTTTCTTCACCAACTTTACATTCAACCATCGCATCTGCGCCCAAATATTCAACCCGGGCCACCTGCCCCGATATCACGCCATTCTCATCTGGCACCAGCGCCTCTGGGCGAATGCCAAAGGTAAAATTTTGGCTTTTCTGCAAAAATTCTGCGGGAACCGCGCCCGCCAATAGATTCGGCGAAAACGTCACCATAGGCGGCGTGCCGATAAACTTTGCCGCAAATAAAGTTACCGGGGTTTCATACATAACGCGCGGCGAAGCCACCTGCTCAACCTGACCTTGATTCATCAACACCACTTGATCCGCCATGGTGACCGCTTCAACTTGATCATGCGTCACATATAGCATCGTCACTCCAAGCCGACGCTGCAAATCACGAATTTCTTCGCGCATTTCGGCGCGCAATTTTGCATCAAGATTGGACAATGGTTCATCCATTAAGAAAATAGACTTATCGGCAACAATCGCGCGCCCCAAAGCGACGCGCTGTTGTTGACCGCCTGACAATTGGCTTGGCCTGCGGTCTAACAAATGTCCCAAACCCAGCAGTTTAGCCGCGGCCTTTAATTTTTCATCACGATCACCGCGCGACAGACCACGCACGCGGAGCCCAAAGATAATGTTTTCTGCCACACTGAGATGTGGAAACAGCGCATAAGATTGAAATACCATCGCAATGTCGCGGGCCGCAGGCACTACATCCGTAACGTCTTCACCATCGATAAAAACCTGCCCAGAAGTTGGATCATCCAATCCAGAAACAATTCGCAACGCCGTAGATTTTCCGCATCCAGACGGGCCAAGCAAAGCCGTGAATTGACCTGCCGGAACATCAAGCGAAACATTGTTTAAAGCCGTTGTGTCACCCCAGCTTTTTGAGATGTTTTTAAAGCTAACAGCCCCCCCGCTCATATCGATCTCCCCCACTCACGAACAGAAGCCGGCAAAGGCTGCCGGTTATTGCGCATCGCAATTTCCGAGTCAGAACGGCGCATCTTATAGTCCAATGTAAAAATAATCTTCATCGCCTTTTCGTTGATAAACTCCACCAGACAAAAGCAGCAGAACCAATGTTCAGGTCAACTGCCAGGTTGACTTGAACATCAAGTTTTCTGATCACACAATAAAGGAAAGAATTGAATATAAACTATGCTTCATGTGGTCTGATCGGTTTTTTAATCTCCCTTATACGGACATATGGTGTCTACACCTGAACACCCTTAGCTACCGGATGTAACGGTTGCGTATCAGTGCAGAGCCATTGCCTCTTTTTGTGATGGAACCATGACTCACAATAAACAACAAAACAACAAAAATATTAGTTTTTTAAAAATTTTTAAGCTACAAAACTACAAAAATTTGGCGTTTTTTCTTTTTTTCTGATCAGTTTCAGGTAAGCTGGTGCGAGTCTGCTGGGTGTTCCGGCTTGAATTGATCAAAAAGTGACTTTTAAATGCTATCAACCGCCACAGCCTTTCAACGTTACCAAGAAATCCGACACAAACTGCCAACCGCCCCGCAAAACAAAACCATGTCGGATATTGAAAACCTCACCGAAATCTCGGGGAAAGCCGGCGCCTTTGTCTTTGATGCTTTTGGTGTTTTGAATGTTGGTGATTGCCTTATCGAAGGGGCCGATCAACGCTTAACCCAATTGCGCCAGCAGGGCTGTGAAATACGCATTCTCACCAATGCAGCAAGTTATGATCGCACCCGTGCATTGGAAAAGTTTGATCGACTGGGCGTAACAATAGACGACACAGAAATCATCACCAGCCGCGATGCCACGCTCTCTGCGTTGACGCAAAACCACTGGGGCATAATTGCCGATCCCGATGACGAACTGAGCGATGTCAATTTTCATCACACCCGACTTGGGCAGAACGCTGGCGACTATGAGGCAGTGGATGGGTTTTTATTTCTATCCTCTGCCAATTGGTCGGCACAAAAACAACAGCTGCTCGAAACCTCGCTGATCACAAATGCCCGCCCTGTGCTCATCGCAAATGCGGATTTGGTGGCCCCGCGGGAAACTGGTTTCTCGCTGGAGCCAGGGTTTTATGGGCATCTTCTGTTAGATCGCGGCATCACCGATATACGATTTTTTGGAAAGCCCTTTCCGGAAGTTTACGCATTGGTGGAGAACAGCCTTCCACAGCTTAACCCAAGTGAAATTATCATGTGCGGCGATACGCTGCACACAGATATTTTGGGCGCCACGGCCAGAGGTTGGCGCAGCGTGCTAGTGACGCAGGACGGGATGTTTTCCGGACATGAGACCGATATTTTCTGCAAAGAATCTGGCATTTTTGCCAATTGGCGCGTTAAGCGAATTTAACACTCCACGATTGCCGGCATGCCGACGGCGAAGATCTTGGCTTAAAATTTCAAATATACGAAAAATGGAGATGCGTTCAGGTTTAACCTGGCGCTGATACCGCTCAATTGGCCTGATTAATGCTAAAGGGAATGAGGCTATCTCTAAAATGCTCCATAAATTCCAACGTGACCAAGGAGGGTTTTTTCAAAATTGGCCGCACCAAAGACAACCCATGCGGCAGACTGGGCGTAAAGGAGCGAAATCCAAGGCCAAGCTTTTGATACTTAACCGCATCCAATTCACTGACGATCGATACCCCAACGCCAGCGCAGACCAGCTCGCAGGCGGCGGTGAATTGACGGACCTCTATATGCGAATTAAGTGGGATTTGGGCAGCTTGAAAGCAGCGCGATAATTTCAAGAAGAAATCGCTGTCTCGTCTCGTGTGGATGATATTTTCATTTTCAAGATCAGCGGGCCCAATCTGCGTTTTGGCTTCTAAAGCATGGCCTTTAGGAAACACACAAACCGTACGGATCTCAAGATAATGGCGGTCGACTGCCGGATGTCCGATAAATCCGTCCGTGATTCCAAAATCGTATTGCTCCCCTATCATCCATTCTAGTATACGCTCCGGGCGATCAGGCTCGATGGTGAGGCTCACCCCCGGATGGCTCTTTAAAAACTCGGCAACCACTTGTGGCAGATGACTCGTGGCAAACCCTGGCAAGCATGCGATGCGGATATGACCGGCTTTTCGATTTGTTATATCTTGACTCAGATCTGAAATCTGCCGCATCAGCTCTAAGACCCGCTTGATATCGGGCACCAAAAGCCGCACCTCTTGCGAGGGCACCAACTGACCATCACGCTTGTCAAATAAGGGAAAATCAAACTCTTTTGCCAGATCAGCGATCAGACGGCTGGCCGCAGGTTGACTGATTCCAAGATCAGCCGCTGCAGCGGTGACCGACCCATTTGTAATAACGGCCATCAACGCCTCTAACTGGCGTATGCGCGGCGCTTTTCGCTGTGTCATCGCATCCCCTTCCCTTCCCGATTCGAGATATTTATAATATAATGTTATACGTTTTTGTATATTTGGCATCTTGAATTATATTCTTTCGCTGATAAGCTCATGTTTAGTAACGGAGACCGCGGGCAACTCGGCACGTGGCGTAACAAGCATCGAAAACGATGTACGGGAGAATAATATGAAAAAACATTTGATCGGCGCTGTCGCCGCAACCGCTGTGCTGTCACCAATTGCAGCTATGGCCAAAACCGAGGTGCATTTCTGGCACGCGTTTACCGGGCGTTTGGGCGAATTGGTCGCCGCGCAAGTTGAGGATTTCAACGCCGGCCAAAGCGACTATGAGGTCGTGCAAACCCACAAAGGAAACTACTCCGAAACGTTAAACGCTGGTATTGCTGCGTTCCGCGCAAAAGAACAGCCGAATATTCTGATGGTTTATGAAGTTGGCACAGCCACGATGATGGCCGCCAAAGGCGCTGTTAAGCCGGTGTACCAAGTGATGGCTGAAAGTGGTGCCTCTTTCGATCCCGATGCTTATATTGGAGCTGTCAAAGGCTATTACACAACCACCGAAGGCGATATGCTATCTTTGCCGTTCAACTCATCCACACCAGTTTTATGGGTAAACCGCGATGCGATGTCTGCAGCGGGTGTTGACCCCGACAGCGATATGTCAACTTGGGAGCAAGTGGGAGATGTTTTAGACCAGCTTAAAGCCGGAGGTGAAGATTGCCCCTTGGTAACTGCTTGGCAAAGCTGGATCCATCTTGAGAATTTCTCTGCCTATCATAACGTACCATTTGCCACACAAGACAATGGTTTTGCCGGCCTTGATACCGAGCTCAGCCTGAACGGACCGGCGCAAGTGGCACATCTTTCAGCGATGGGCCAATGGGCGAAAAATGGAAAATTTATCTATACGGGCCGCCGCAACGAAGGCGGTGCAAATTTCCGTTCCGGTGAATGTGCGCTGTTTACCGAAAGCTCGGCAGGCTATGCGGGCATCAGCTCAGAAGCAAAATTTGATTTTGAAGTCCGCCCGCTCCCCTATTGGAAAGCCGTCGCCGATGAGCCTCAAAACACTATCATTGGCGGTGCATCACTTTGGGTGATGGAAGGCCATAGCGCAGATGAATATAAAGGCGTTGGGGCATTCTTGAGCTTCTTGTCTACATCAGATGTGCAAGCCGCATGGCATCAAAACACTGGCTATTTGCCGATCACATCAGCAGCGGGCGATGCAACCCGCGCCTCTGGATTTTACGATAAAAACCCGGGCACTGATATCGCTGTGATCCAAATGACCGCGAAGCAACCTACTGCAAACTCGAAAGGTTTGCGGTTGGGCAGCTTTGATCAAATCCGCGGCATCATCGATGAAGAGCTGGAAGCCATCTGGTCTGGTGACAAATCAGCGCAAGAGGCGATGGACAGCGCCAAAGAGCGTGGCGACGCTCTGCTGCGCCGCTTTGAACAAGCAAACCGTTAAGCGGATTGTGAAATCGCGGGCTCCGGCATAGGGGCCCGCAGCATTTTTTTTAAAACGAGGCGTCCCATGGAAAAGCGCGTCACCTTTAACGGTTGGCTGCTGCCGCTGGTGTTGATTGCACCGCAGGTGATGATCTCGGCGATATTTTTCTTTTACCCAGCCGGACAGGCGATTTGGCAATCGCTGTTTATCCCCGATCCGTTTGGCCTCTCTGCCACCTTTGTTGGGCTTGGAAATTTCGAATTCCTCATCAGCGATAAATATTATCGCGCGTCTTTTATCACCACAGCAGTATTCTCTTTGTTGGTCACGCTCTGCTCGATGATCCCAGCGCTGTTTTTAGCCGTGCTGGCCGATCGTTTGATAAAGGGCTCAGGCGTGTACCGTACCCTGCTCATCTGGCCTTATGCGGTTGCACCGGCCGTTGCGGGGGTTTTATGGTTGTTCATGTTTAACACGCGCGTTGGCGTTGTCTCATGGTATCTGGGGCATTTGGGCTATGATTGGAACCATGTGCTCAATGGCGGCGAAGCGATGGGCCTGGTCGTAGTGGCTTCGGCATGGGGGCGTATCAGTTATAACTTCCTGTTCTTCTTCGCCGCGCTGCAATCCGTACCACGCTCAGTTGTTGAAGCCGCAGCGATTGACGGCGCACGGTTTTGGCGGAGGTTTTTCACAGTTATATTACCACTTTTATCGCCTACAGCATTTTTCTTGTTGGTGGTAAACATAGTTTACGCGTTTTTTGAAACCTTTGGCGTCATTCATACGATTACGGCAGGCGGCCCGCAGCAATCCACCACCATTCTTGTATATAAAGTATTTTCCGATGGGTTTGTCGGCCAAGATCTAGGTTCATCCGCGGCCCAATCGGTGATCCTTCTCTTCGTGGTAGGGCTGCTCACGGTTATCCAATTCAAATATATTGAAAAAAGAGTGCATTACTGATGGAACAGCGCTCTGGCATGGTTGAAAAACGCGGCATGGGCCTTTGGCTGACGCATGGTTTCATGATTACCGGCGTTTTGATTATTTTCTTTCCGATCTGGCTGGCCTTTGTTGCATCAACCGTGACGCAACCGGAGATCGTCTCGCCGCCCATGCCTCTCCTGCCAGGAAGCCACTTTTGGGACAATTATAAAACTGCCTTGGTGTCGGGGGTAAACGTGCCCGTGGCCACCATGTTGATGAACAGTTTGATTATGGCGATCGGAATTGCCGTTGGCAAAATTATCATCTCTCTGCTCAGTGCTTTTGCTATTGTTTATTTTCGCTTTCCGGGCCGCACCATTTTCTTTTGGATGATTTTCTTAACCTTGATGCTTCCCGTCGAAGTGCGCATTTTACCCACTTTTGAAGTGGTGGCCGGCTTTGGTATGCTGAACAGCTATTCTGGACTTATCTTCCCGCTTATCGCATCGGCCACCGCAACTTTTCTATTTCGGCAATTTTTTCTTACCATTCCGGATGAGCTGGCTGAGGCTGCCCGCGTTGACGGCGCGCAACCGATGCGGTTTTTTATTGATATCGTTCTGCCTATGAGCCGCACAAATATCGCGGCGCTCTTCGTGATCTTGTTCATCTATGGTTGGAACCAATATCTTTGGCCCCTTTTGATTACAACCGACCCTGAGATGAACACGATCGTGATGGGTATAAAGCAAATGTTCCCCAGCGGCGATGATGTGGCCGAATGGCCCGTGATCATGGCAACATCAATTCTGGCGATGATCCCCCCTGTTATCGTTGTCGTCTCGATGCAAAAGCTATTCGTGCGCGGCCTTGTCGATAGTGAGAAATAAAAATGGCAAATGTTACGTTAAAAAATATCAAGAAAAGTTTTGGGGCCACAGATGTTATCTATGGGATAAATGCTGAAATTAAGGATGGCGAATTTATCGTGATTGTCGGCCCATCAGGCTGTGGAAAATCAACGCTTCTACGCATGGTTGCCGGGCTTGAGACCATAACATCGGGCGATATTTTTATTGGCGATGAACGCGCGAATGACAAAGAGCCGATGGATCGCGACATTGCCATGGTGTTCCAAAATTACGCGCTGTACCCGCATATGTCCGTGCGCCAAAATATGGGCTATGGTTTAAAAATTGCAAAATTGCCCAAAAGCGAAATTGACGCCAAGGTTCAAGATGCGGCAAAGCTGTTGCAAATAGAGCCCTTATTAGAGCGCAAACCCCGCCAATTATCTGGCGGTCAACGTCAACGCGTGGCCATGGGGCGGGCCATCGTGCGCGAACCATCGGTATTTTTATTCGATGAACCCCTGTCAAATCTGGATGCCAAATTGCGCGTTCAAATGCGGCTCGAAATTCGCGAATTGCAGGAAAAATTGGGGATCACCACGCTTTATGTGACCCATGATCAAGTTGAAGCCATGACCATGGCCGACCGTATGATCGTGATGAATGGAGGCATCGCAGAACAGATCGGCACGCCTCTAGACGTATATGAAAAGCCACAAACCCTCTTTGCAGCTCAATTTATCGGTAGCCCGGCAATGAATATCTTCGATGCCCATGTCGAAGGCGGCCAGGTGAAAATAAAAGATCTGCCTATTGGGCCCGCTCAGAGCCGCGATGGCCCTGTCAAGCTTGGGATCCGTCCTGAGCATTTGGTAAAAACATCCGATGCGGCTTTGAACGCTTCGATACAAATGTCAGAACCGCTGGGTGCGAACACGCTGCTGCATGGAAAATTAACGAGGTTCGACAATATAGCAATCACTGCCAGTTTACCCGGCGTGCATCTTTTGGAAACCAAATCCTTTCACATCGGCTTTGCCGTTGAGCCAGCCAATATCCATCTGTTCGATCCAGAGACAGGGCGCAGGTTACCAGTTTGATGCAGTATCCCGCAGTTGAAGCCTTTCGCGGAGGGCCAAACCTTATTCGCGTGGTCGGGCATCGCGGCGCGCGCGGTATTTTACCAGAAAATTCCATGATTGGATTCGAATTTCTGATGCAAACGGGCACGCAACTATTGGAATTTGATGTGTTGATGACCTCGGATATGGTACCGGTCATCACGCATAACCATCATCTTCACGGCGCGATTTGCCGCGGCCCGGATAAAGGTTTTTTAAATGAAGAACCAAAAGTCGCCGATCTAAGCTGGGCAGAAATCCAAAAATTTGATATCGGGTGGATTGATGGCACGAGCGCCTATGGGCAGCGCTTCCCTGAAAGAGCCCAGCTGAACGATATCCGTATTCCCAGCCTTTACCAGCTTCTAAAGGCCGCAGCCCAACCGCCATTTGCCAACGCCAAATTCATGCTTGAAATCAAATCAGACCCTGATTTTGCGCAGGATACCCGTTATCGCAAGGAGTTGATCGAAATCATAATCGGACTGGTCCGCGCTGCAGGGGTTTCCCAGCGCACGCTTTTGCATAGCTTCGATTGGAATCTGCTTGCCGAATGTGCACGCCAAGCGCCCGATATTCCAATATCATTTCTCACCCAATTGTCCGAAAATACATCGCATCAGGGCGAAGATTCAGCCCATTCAATGAATCCCGATTTTTCTGGATGTGAGGATAATATCCCAAAAATGGTAGAGGCCGCAGGCGGCGCGCTTTGGTGCCCCTATATTGCTGATATAACCCCCAAAACGCTAGCGCGTGCCAAAAAGTTGGGTCTGTGCGTTGCAGCTTGGACCGCCAATGAGCCAACCGAGATCGATCAGATGATCGATCTACATGTCGACGCGATTGTCACAGATTATCCGGGCCGGGTTCAACGCCGGCTTTCAGATCGAGGCATCACCTGGTGAAGCCTTTGGCTTAAAAATTTATGTTTCGCGAGATACTCAATAGACATCAAGTTATGGCCACCTTTACCCTCTCCTATTCTTCAGACACTAAAGGGGGGGGGCCTCACCAGCTACAAGAGGCGTCGCAAGGCATAATTTATAGGCCCTACCCAACGGGAAAACTGAAAGCAAAATGAAGATTAATCCATTGAAAGGGACCAATCTCATCCACGTTAGCTAAGCAGAAGATCAATCTGACTACCCAGTCTCAGATACAGTGCCATAAAATTGTCAAAAATCTTCTTTACGCAGTCATCTCAGCCATTACCTGCACCATGAAAGACGTGCCCTGATTCCACCTATTTCCCAAAACAGAAAAGCCAAATTATGGCCTGCTTTTAAAAGGCAACCCGATAGAGCCGTACCAAAATTCAATCTGGTGCTGGTCGGACAAAACGGGCGGCTGGAATTTGAAGTAATCCTTTTTTTAGCCTCGCTGCGGGCCAATAGCCCAAAATTCGCAGGGCAGGTGTTTATTGCTGAACCGCGCTTTAACCAAGCCTGGACGAATAACCCAATGATCCGCTCTCAGCACAGGCAAAATTTGATTGCAGAGCTTGGTGCAGAATTCATTGCCTTTGACAATAAGGTTTTCGGCGAAAGCTACCCCTACGGAAACAAAATAGAATGTTTAACAGCCATTCCCGACGACAAACCCTTTTTGTTTTTTGACAGCGATACGCTGATCTTGGATGAGCTCTGCGATGTGCCCTTTGATTTTTCGCGCCCAACTGCCTCGCTGCGCCGCACAGCAACTTGGCCACAACCTTTGGGGCCAGGGCATCACTATTCGGATATCTGGAAAGATTGTTATGACATCTGTGGCGTAGACTATCCTTCCTCGCTTGATAAACAATTTTCAGCTCAGGATTGGCGACGGTACTTATATTTTAATGCCAGCTTTTTCTTTCACGAAAACCCAACTAAATTCGGCGCGCGCTTCCTAGAGTTTGCCCAAAGGATCAAAACCAGCACGCGCCCTCGGATCACCCGACAATCTTTAGACCCTTGGCTGGACCAAGTGGTTTTGCCAATGGTTATTCACAGCTTTGGGGGGGGCAAACACACGCTTGCTCGGGGATGGCTGGACGCAAAAACCAGCTGTCATTATCGCAGAATACCCCTTCTTTACGCTCGAGAGGATGATCGGGTCATCGCTAAATTGGAACAACTTGCAGACCAGAGCAACATCCGCGCGCGTCTGTCGCAGCACCCGGCTTTTCAGCGGATGATTTATCAAAAACAAGGGCGCCGTTTGCGCGGAATGATTGATCGCAGCCATCAACCAATCTGTGAGGTTGCGCTGCGTAATAAATTAAAAGCTTTGGGGTATTGGATCCGCTGAACAGAAAAATCGGTTTTCGCCGGAAAGCCTTGCAAGTTCAAAGTTGGACAAAGCTCCCAAAAAGGAAATACTTTCCCAATAATGGCGAAAAAATAGGATATTATGTTCCTAATTTAGGCGAGCAAGCGCTTTAGGTAGAATAATAGCATTGTTTAAACAGCCTGACTTTCTTATCACAGCGGAGACAGATTTAGGAGTTAGATCGATGACAAACGAAACAACCTACGGGTTTGATACATTACAAATACACGCGGGCGCCCGGCCTGATCCAGCCACTGGCTCTCGGCAAACACCAATCTATCAGTCGACAGCGTTTGTGTTTCGAGATGCCGATCACGCAGCCGCTTTGTTTAACCTGCAAGAAGTTGGCTATATTTACTCGCGATTGACCAATCCAACCGTGGCCGTATTGCAAGAACGCATTGCAACCCTAGAGGGCGGCGTGGGCGCGGTTTGTTGTTCATCCGGACATGCCGCACAAATTATGGCGCTGTTTCCACTGATGCAGCCTGGGCGCAATATCGTTGTTTCAACGCGGCTTTACGGCGGCTCAATCACGCAGTTCAGCCAAACAATTAAACGCTTTGGCTGGAGCGCAAAATTTGTAGATTTTGATGATCTTGACGCGGTGAAAGCTGCAATTGATGATGACACGCGTGCGGTGTTTTGTGAGTCAATTGCAAACCCCGGCGGTTATATCACCGACCTGCCGGCGATCAGCGCGCTGTCCGATGAAGCGGGCCTACCCTTGATCGTCGATAACACCAGCGCTTCGGCATATCTCTGCCGCCCAATCGAACATGGCGCAACGCTTGTGGTGAATTCCACCACCAAATTCTTGACCGGCAATGGTACGGTCACGGGTGGATGTGTGGTGGATAGTGGGAAATTTGATTGGTCTGCTTCGGATAAATTTCCTTCGCTCAGCGCGCCAGAACCTGCATATCACGGGCTCAAATTTCATGAAACATTTGGGCCATTGGCCTTTACGTTTCACGGCATTGCAATCGGGCTGCGCGACCTTGGGATGACGCTTAACCCGCAATCAGCACATTATACGTTAATGGGCATTGAAACATTATCACTGCGCATGCAGCGACATGTTGAAAACGCCCAAAAAATTGCGGCTTGGCTTGAAACCCATGACGCCGTTGAAGCGGTGACCTATGCTGGGCTTCCCAGTTCGCCCTACAACCACCGCGTCGCAAAAATTTGCCCCAAGGGCGCGGGCAGCTTGTTTACAGTATCTTTGAAGGGCGGCTATAAAGCCTGCCTAAAATTCGTGGATAGTCTTGAAATTTTCAGCCACGTGGCCAATTTAGGCGACAGTAGATCATTGGTGATACATTCCGCCTCTACCACGCACCGACAGCTAAGCCCCGAACAGCAAATTGCAGCAGGCGCTGGGCCAAATGTAGTTCGCCTCTCAATTGGAATCGAAGATAGTGACGATTTGATCGCGGATCTGAAGCAAGCGCTTGAGATTGCAAAATTCGTTTAAACACTTTTGGTCAAGCTGGCTATTCCGGCTTGGCCACTATTTCATACTGAGCAATCACCGACTGCCTGAACACAACGTCTTTTGGCACAATTCCCGCCTCTGACAAGCCGCGCTGCGCGCTCAAAAAACCGGGGGGTCCACTGCGCTCGGCGACACTATCGGTCAGGCTGATCAATTGGCCCAATTTCACATCTGCAGCCTCTGCGTAATCCTGCGCTTTTACCAGCGCGTCTTTCATGGCGTTTTGTCGAGCTTGGCTTTGCCAACGAGCCTCATCCTTGGTTAGAAAAACCAGATTTCCCAATGCCGTTACCCCAAAGTCGAGGCCGATTTGAACAATTTCTGGAAAGGCAGGAAGATGGTTGATTGTGACCTCCAGCCGCGTAGTGGCGCTATAATCCAGCAATTTAGGTGGTTGCCGATCAATATATTGAAAATTTGGTGACAGTGATAAAACCGAGCTTGCCAGATCCTCTTTGGGCAAGCCAAAAGCTTCAAGGGCGGCGAGGATTGAGGCTGTTTTTGAACTGAGCGCGCTCATTGCTGAGGCCGGTGCATCAGCGCGGGCTTCAATTGTCCAGGTCAACTTTGCCTGGTCAGGTTTAACCTTGACCACTGCCACGCCGGTGACCGTCAGCATTCTGACAGGCTGGGTTGCGAATGCCAGCTGCGATGAAAAAATCAAACAGACCGCGAGGTAAATGATATTTCTGCAGATAAAATGTTTAAAATACATAAGCGCTCCTTCATTTCCAGCAAGGGATTTACGCCACGTGACAGACGCAACTATAGCGCAATTTTATGCCTGCCGCGATAGTTTTGCTTTTCCCGCACGCCATCCTAGTCTAGAAGGACGTAGTCGCGGTCCAACCGAGCCTTGCTGTAAAAGATAAACTCGAGCAAATGAAACCAGACTTTGCCCTTTCCCTTTCCTTCGATGGCATCACTTTGCTGCATCGAACAAAACCGGGCTGGGATATTATTGGCACGGCAAAATTGGACGCTGCAACTTTCGAAAATGACGTTGCTGATATCCGGCGCAAGGCGTTGAGCCTTGATGCACGAGCCGATAGCGTAAAACTTGTGATACCGAACGAACAAATTAAGTTCATTAAATTGCTTCGGCCTGACGGCGCGCAATCAAACGATATAGAGACGGTCATATTAGACCATCTACAAGGGGCAACCCCCTATCATGTCTCCGAATTGCGCTTTGATTGGATCGCCTCAAAAAATGATCTTTACGTGGCGGCTGTCGCGATTGAAACGCTGCAAGAGGCAGAAAATTTTGCCGAGGCCCATAGCTTTAAACCTTTGGGAAATGTTGCGATACCGCCCAAAGACAGTTTTATCGGTGAAGTATTTTTTGGCACCGCGCTCGGCGGCCAACAGCAAATGGAATGGTATGATCAGGAAATTGATATTTCCCCATCGCCCAGCCCAGAAGCGCTTTTGAAAATCGCCCCCAAACCACTCCCACCAGAGCCACCCATTGCGCGCAACAAAGGACATATAGAGGCGCAACTAGAGGCGCAACAAAAGCCGGCTAGCCCCTATCCAAAACAGCCTCGTCTTCCAACCCAACTGACCAAACAAATCAACGAAGAAGCTGAAAATATCCCCGTCAGCCTGAATGATCTTGGCACTGCCTTCCCCCGCATTCTCTCTCAAATTGAAGGAAAGTTAGAAGGGCAAGAGCAGGCTGATAAGCCTGCAGTTTTCGATGTAAGCGCGGCTCGGGTTCCCGGAAACGCTGCATCCCCCCCTGCTGACCCGATCTTGAAAAGACGCGGCTTTAAAAACAGAGTTACAGCCGAGAAGATCCGAAACGTTCTGCGTCAAATCAAACAACGCCTAAGCGCAGGCATTAGCGCGCTCATGGCCGCTTTAAAAACGCTACTGCAAGCGGTTCTTCGCCAAAGCCAACTGGTCGGCGCAGGCACCGCGCAATTTATAAAAACCTGTAGGCACAAGCTGCTTGTTGAAGGCATTGTACCGCTGGTACAAACACTGCGCCCTATTCTACGCAAAAACGTCCTGAAGGCGCGGGATTGGGGACTTCCTGTTGTGCTGCTTAGCGCTTCTGTGCTTCTGGCTGGGTTTACAGCAACATATTTCATTGTAACGCGAGGCGCCAATCCGAAAACTGATATTGCGTTGAAAATGGAAACGGTAAACGCAGAGGCAGAGGCAGAGGCAGAGGCAGAGGCAGAGGCAGATAGACAAATCGACGTTTTGCGATCGATACAAGAGCTCTCGCCAGCTCCAGAAACAGAACGGCGCCGGGGTTTAACCGGGCTGGAAGGTTTTATCACAAGCGATACGCAGACAAAGGCAGAGGTGTTCAGCGAAACGCCATTGCTCGGCCTATCCGAGCTTCAAACATCTGCCGGTTTTGACCTTTCTATTGTAGAAAAACTGCCAATGAAACGGGCGCTGTCGCGCTTAGACAGCCTGGCAACACCCAGTTCAACTGATACGCGCAATGGAACAGAGCTTGCACCGGAAGCTAAAATCGAGATTCCACAAACGGCTAGGTCTTCCCAGCTTAATACGCCTGAATTCATCCCCAATGGGCCAATGACCCCCGAAGAGCTTCGGCGCGTTTATGTATCGACAGGGGTTTGGCCAATGGCCCCCAAAGCTCCATATCAAGCAAGTGCGAAAACGCTTGAAGATTTATATATCGCATCAATTGATGCAGATATTCGCGCGCATGATCCGGTTATTTTGCAAAGCCCGGATGAATTTTTGACCGATAGTACAAAAGATCTTGCAATCCCTCTGCTGAGAAAGGCGAAACCTCTAGGGCTTGCAACGGGGGATCCGGCTATCGAAATGCAGAAGCAACCTTCTGCAGAAACGCTTGTCTCGCCCAGTATGAATGCGCTGCGCGTATTGCCAGATGTGACGCTGAGGCCGCCTTCAATGGCGCCGCAACCTTTGGCCGAATTGACTCCATCGATCATAACGCAAGACAGCAATAAAACGGCAATATCACAACCGGATGCAGTACCCTCGATTGATGCGTTAACGCGGCTTGACCCTCCCAGCGTGACTGGCTTTGGGAACCAAGCAAGGGACCCGATTTTTGAAAGTGCGTCTACCGAAGACGCCCAAAACCAAGGCTCAGAAACCAACCTGACCTCTGAACTCGCCTTAAAACCGCCTTCAGTTTCCTCAGACGAAGAAACCGTTGCCAGCGCCGATCCGCAAACACCACGCGCACCCGAGCCTGCGATAGATATGCTCGCCCAAAGCCGGCCTCTTATCCGCCCGCAAGCCCTTGTAGCAGCCTTACGTGCAAAAGAAAAAGCCTTTGAAGAGGCGCTTAACACCTCTATCCGACCTAAAATCCGGCCAGAGCTTACAGAACTTGCTCAATCTGATACTTTGATAAGCCGTTTGTTCAGCGCCTTGGATGAAGGGGATGAAGCCAATGTCGATTCCCCCGTAGCAGACGAACCAAGCAGCGCGCGGGTAAGTGAACGCGCAACGTTGGAAAAAGGGCTCAATCTCCGAAAAGTGAATTTGCTCGGCACCTATCGGTTTGGAAACAGCCGGAAAGCCCTGATTCTTATGCCAAATGGGTCGAAGCGGATGGTAAAAGTGGGAGACCGCTTGGATGGCGGACAGGTGGCCGCCATTGACGAAGAAGAATTGCGCTATATCAAGTCAGGTCTCAATATCATTTTATCCATGCCAAGCGGGTAAGCTCTGTTGCTGGGCTGTATGCGTTGCAACACCCGTAAAAATACGAAAATTACACTAGGCGGTGCTTTCTTCGCTTACCCTTGCTTCCGCAAACGTCGACATCCCAGAATGACAGGCCAGTGCTGCCTGAAGAATTCCAATCGCAACCGCTGCGCCTGAACCTTCGCCGAGTCGCATCCCCAAAGATAAAAGCGGCTCTTTATCTAGCTGCGCCAAAACGCGTTTATGCGCTTGCTCGGCGCTTTCATGCCCCGCAACAGTATGATCCAAAACGGACGGGCTAATTTGCTGTAAACAGGCTGCCGCGGCGCAGCAAATAAAACCATCCAAAATCACCGGGATGCGCAGACAGCGAGCGCGCGCAATCGCGCCCGCCATGGCTGCCAATTCGCGCCCACCCAAACATTGTAAAGCTTTTAATCCGTCCTGCTGGGCCTCTGGGTTCATCTGCAAACCCGCAGCAATAACACGGGCTTTTTTCGCGATACCAGCCGCGTCAACACCGGTGCCCCTGCCCACCCAATCTTCCGCACGTGCGCCATAAAGTGCATGAGCAATCGCAGCTGCGGAGGTTGTATTTCCAATGCCCATCTCACCTGTGACCAACAGATCACAATCTTTAGACACCGCGTTCCAGCCTGTTTGCAACGCCAGAAGAAACTCATCCTCTTGCATCGCAGGTCCTTGCGTGAAATCTCGTGTTGGGCGATCTAACTCTAAGCCATATACCTGTAATTTCGCCCCAAAACAGGCGGAAAGCTGATTAATCGCGGCGCCCCCAGCTTGAAAATTAAGCACCATTTGTTCGGTAACTTCAGCTGGAAAAGCGGATATGCCTTGCGCGGTCACCCCATGATTGCCCGCAAAAATCAGCACTTCAGGTTGTGAAATAGACGCACGCGCATCCCCCCGCCAGGCGGCATACCATATGGCAAGCTCTTCCATCCGCCCCAAAGCACCAGCCGGTTTGGTCAATTGCATATTGCGTTGCTTGGCTGCAGCTTGGCTTTCAAGATCAAATGACGGCGCTTGACGCAGCAGATCAACGAATTGTGAAAGAGAAGAAAAAGTGTCCATAATCAGTTTTACCTTGTTCGCAATATACTCTTTGAGCTAGTTACCCAATTGCCATTAAAGTACAAGCATTTAAGAGGCATCCAACGAGTATTTACCGACATGACCCTGCATAAGATCACCACCTATTCTAGAGATGCGAAATTGGCGCTCAGCCTGCTCAGCCGTACACCTATCTCCGTAGAGGATGGCGCCTATCAGCGCGCGGCAAAGGCCGTGTGGGCTTATGGGCTTGTCGGCATTGTTTGGGGCGCTTTGGTTTGGGCTGTGGGTCTATGCGCAGTGGCTTTAAATATTCCATCTGGCCTAGCGGCGCTTATCGCCTTGGGCAGTGGTCTTATTTTCACCGGCGCGTTGCATGAGGATGGTCTGGCAGATTGCGCTGACGGCCTGTGGGGCGCCAATGAAAAACAGCGCCGCTTGGAAATTATGAAAGACAGCCAAATTGGCAGTTATGGAACCCTAGCGTTGGTTGTGTCCGTGCTCTTGCGTTGGCAGCTTATAAAAGAGCTGATGCTAGCAGAATTTGCCTTTGCGGGGCTGATTGTGACCGCCGTTCTTGCCCGCGCGGCCATGCCGCTTTTGATGGTATATCTACCGCATGCCCGAAGCAGCGGTTTATCGCATAGCGTTGGCAGGCCTCAGCCAAAACACGCCCTGATAGGGGTCGGCATAGCTGCCGTAATCGCGCTGTCCTTTGCAGGTCTGATCGGCTTGGCTGCTCTGCTCTGCGCAGGCTGCGCTGCCCTACTCTGTTCTACGATTGCCCAGCGCAAAGTCTCGGGGCAAACCGGCGATATTTTGGGAGCAACCGAACAGGTTTCAGAAATATTTGTGTTATTGGCAATCGTCGCGCTGTTACCGTAGCTGCACCTCAAATGAGAGACGCCTGACCAGACTGTCTCTGCTTTACGCGGCGCGAGACACCAAGACATCATCGACTTTTTTTGCCGCAGCAACCTCATCGCCATCTTCAACAGCCGCAACTTCGCGCGTTAGGCGTTCCAGCGCCGCTTCGTAAAGCTGACGTTCCGAATAGCTCTGCTCACGCTGATCATCGTTGCGATGTAAATCCCGAACAACTTCCGCGATGGCAATCAAATCGCCAGAATTAATCTTTTGTTCATATTCCTGTGCACGCCGTGACCACATGGCGCGCTTCACTTTTGCTTTGCCTTTGAGCGTGGTCATCGCACGGCCGACCACATCAGGAGAGCTTAATGCGCGCATGCCAATCTCAATCGCCTTATGCGTTGGAACGCGCAGAGTCATCTTGTCTTTTTCAAAAGACACAACGAATAATTCAAGCGTTATTCCAGCGATCTCTTGCTCTTCAATCGAAACGATTTGGCCCACACCATGCGCGGGATAAACAACAAATTCATTCGGACGAAAATCATTTCGTTTTGATTTGGACATTCAGTTCACCTTTCTTGCGGTTCTCTTTGGCCGAGTTGATAAACAAGCCTAAAACACAAGGCTTCTTTTTAACACAAACCCACCTTGGATGATTAGATGCGGGGCATCACACCACTTTTCGCTGCTCGTTTATGCGTTTGCGCGCTCTCTTAGCACAAAATCGAACTCGGCGCCAGAGAGGGGTTTTATTGCCGTTTATCCGCCCTCGCCGGCAGCCTCAGAAAAGTATTTTTCAAGCTTTCCGGTTTCACCGTCGCGCTCTTCGGCGTCAGGAAGCGGGTCTTTTTTGGTTATAATCACCGGCCAGAGGATCGAGTATTTGCGGTTAAATTCGACCCATTTTTCCATATCAGGCTCTGTGTCAGGACGGATGGCATCTGCAGGGCATTCCGGCTCACAAACGCCGCAATCTATGCATTCATCAGGGTGAATAACCAACATGTTCTCCCCCTCGTAAAAACAATCCACCGGGCAAACTTCAACGCAGTCGGTATATTTGCAGCCAATGCAACTGTCGTTCACAATATAGGTCATTCGTCGTCGTCCATTTCACATGTCTTCCAAGCCCTTAGCTAGAGCAGTCGAAAGAATCATTCAAGCCAATCATTGCGAAAATTACGAAGCGCGCGGCGTTCTCGTTTGGTGGGACGCCCTTTTTGATCCTGCCCCGGCGCTGGGTCTTGGGAGTCTTGCTTTGGCGTTAAATCGCGATAGAGCAACTGAGCCTCGCTAGCCGGTCCACGACGATGCCCCAAGGCTAAAACTTCAACAACGCGCACAGTTCGGCTGTGCACAACAGTAAGGACTTGTCCAATCGAAATACTCGTTGCTGGCTTCAAAACTTTTGTAGCGTTCACCCGTACATGGCCCGCTTCAATTTGTTTGCTGCTGAGGCTGCGGGTCTTAAAAAACCGCGCAAAAAACAGCCATTTGTCCAACCGTATTCGATCCGCCTCTGACACACTCAGCGATCCTGCGTTTTCAACCCCATCAAAGCAGCTGCAAACGGGTTATCTAGATCAATTTTCTGCGTTTTTTCTGGCTTGGCTGCAAAGGTTTGGGGGCCCTTTTTATCGCGCGATGGTTTTTGATTACCATTCGATTTGCGCGCCTGCTTTTCATCACCCGCCCGGTGTTTCGGTTTATGATGTCTGGGGGGGCTTTGTTTTTTGGCCACATGCCCCCAGGTGAATGTGTAGAACACTTCCAACTCGGGTGCGACGGTCTCAGCGCTTTGTGGTTGCGCGGGCGCTGATTGGCTATCTGCCTGCGCTGTCGAAGCTGCGCGCTGCTCTTCAGGGGGCTGCGCCTGAACCCGCTCTGAGCCTGAAGCAAGCGCTTCTGCAGCGCTCGGCGCCACCTTCGCGGGGTTGACGTCCAATGCTGCTTCTTGCGCCCCACCCCCAGCTCCAAACGCCTCCTTTTCTGACAAAGCGGTGGATATTTCTGGTTGATCCACCTCAGGCTTTGCACCGTCTACTGGATCTTGGGCAGCCTTGGTTTTTACGCGTTCCCCCTTCACCGCCTGATAGCCAAGACCTTTCATCAAATCGGCGAATTGCTCCAAAGTCATTCCGGTAATCGATAGCATATCTGCTTTTGCTTCAAACCCCGTCCGGCTGTTTTCGCCCCGCAGCATATCCGCCAAACGCTCGAGCATATCGATGCGAATAGCGCGGGTGCCCGCGTTGCGATAGCCACAAATCGTATCATACCCGCTTTCCGCATGCGCATCGACGGGAACCGTCACCAAACCGGGGGGCGGCGCTTCGGAAAAAGTTTGTAACCCTTTGGAAAGCGACCATAAGACCAACCGCAAGCGGGTGGGGGCGGGTTTCAGCAGCAAGGGCATAAATACGGTAAATTGACCGAAACGCACCCCATGTTTGCGCAATGCCCCACGCGCATCTTGATCCAAGGATTTCACATCTTCGGCAACTTGCGCGCGCGGTAGAATACCAAATCCCTCAACCATGCGATAGGCAAAGCCCCGCGCCAAACCGGTTAGGGTTTCATCGCGTTGTAAATTTATCAGCGGCTCAAACAGGCTAGCGATTTTGCGATCAATAAAATGCTGCAACCGCCGCTGTACTTTTTGCGTCACATCGGTGCCGGCCTCATCATCCACGAACACCGTGATCCGTGGTTTTAAAATATCATCTCCGGACACCAATTTACCGATCGCCTGCGTCCCCCACATCAAGCCGCCCTGCTCAGTAAAATCAATTTCCGTGTCCGGCGCATTGTAAAATCGATCCGCGCGCAGGTGAAAATGCGGCGTCAAGGCTTGTAAAGCCGCAGATTTGATGGTCTTTGCTTCTTGCCCGGTCGCGTCTTTATCCTGACGAAACTGAAAGCCTTCAAGCCGACCAACGAATTCTCCTTCGACGGTCACCTCACTATTTTCATTCACTTCGGCCAACAGGGCCTCCTTCTGTTTCAACCTGCGCAACAGCACCGAGGTTCTCCGATCCACAAACCGCTGCGTCAAACGCATGTGCAACGCGTCTGATAATCTATCTTCTACAGCGCGCGTCGTCACACGCCAATGATTTTCGTCATCTACCCAACCACTTCTTTGGCTGACATATGTCCAAGTGCGCACAAAAGCCAATCGCATTGACAATGTATCAATATCACCCTCGACGCGATCAATGCGTTTAAGATGCCCCGCAAGCCAATCATTCGGCAAATGCATATTGCCCTGTAAATGCTCGAAAACACTGCTGAGCAAGCTGACATGCTCAGCCATGCTTATCCCGCGAAAATCAGGGATTCGACAGATATCCCAAAGCAGGCGCACATGCTCTGGATGCTGCACTTGTTGGCGAATATCTTCGCTTTGCCATAAAGCCTGCAGCGCAAGGTAATCATCGGCCTCCCGAGCTTTTACCAAGAGATCATCTTGAGACGGTACAGACAGGCTATGGATCAACGCATCGATCGAAGAAAAATTCAAATCAGAATTGCGCCATTGCAGTTTCGAAATCGGCGTGAAGCGATTTTCAACGATAGCAGCCGCCATCCCTTCGTCAAGCGGGGGCGCCTCGCCCGTCACCCCAAAACTGCCATCCGACATCCCGCGCCCTGCGCGGCCGGCGATTTGCCCCAATTCATTTGGCGCCAAATCCCGCATCCGGCGACCATCAAACTTCGATAAACCTGCAAAAGCCACGTGATCGATATCCAAGTTTAACCCCATGCCAATCGCATCCGTGGCCACCAGATAATCAACATCCCCGTTTTGATACAGCTCCACCTGCGCGTTTCTTGTGCGCGGACTCAACGCCCCCATCACCACCGCTGCACCGCCTTTTTGACGCCGGATCAATTCGGCGATGGCATAAAGATTATCAACTGAAAAGCACACAATTGCGCTGCGGGCGGGCATTCTGCTAATTTTTTTAGAGCCCGTGTAACTGAGCGTGCTCAAACGGTCCCGCCGCATAAATTGCGCCTCTGGCACCAAATCTGAAATCACCTTTCGCATCGTGCCGGCGCCCAAAAACAGCGTTTCATGCAAGCCGCGCATGTGAATTATGCGATCCGTAAACACGTGACCTCGTTCGGGATCCGCGCAGAGCTGCACTTCATCAATCGCCACAAAATCTAACCCCATCGCTTGCGGCATGGCTTCGACGGTACAAATCCAATATTTGGTACGCGGAGGTACGATCCTCTCTTCGCCAGTGACTAATGCCACAACCGATGGGCCGCGCAGGGCAACAATTTTATCGTAGACCTCACGCGCCAATAGTCGCAATGGCAAGCCAATAATTCCAGTGCGATGGGCGAGCATGCGTTCAATGGCATAATGGGTTTTACCGGTATTTGTGGGCCCTAGAACGGCGACCACCCGCGCAGATTGCTGCATCTTACCCTCTAGGATTAAAGCGTCTTCTCGCCGGTCGCCGATGCAACGCGATCTCTGGCGCTTTTTACGTCTTCTAAAAACGGATGTATAGTCAGAACCTTTGAATAGGCGGTAAATGCCAGATCAGGGCGTTCAAAATATTCAAAAATTTCGCCCAACAGCACCAGAGACGGATAATGCATGGCATCAAGCCTTAGGGCGGCTTGCAAATCTTCTATAGCGGGGCCGAAATAGCCAAGCTGTTTATAGGCGCGGGCGCGCCCATGCCGTCCTGAAGCAAACTTTGGCGCCATTTCAATCACGGCGCTAAAATGTTGCGCCGCCACATCGAACCGCTGCGCTTGAAAACTGTTTTCGCCGCGCCTGTATAGCAAATCAACGCCAGGCGAGCCGGACAAGGACCAAAGTAACTTTATTTCTCGCTCTATCGCGGCAAATTTTTCTGCGTCGGACGTGGCCAGCTCATTGTACAGAAGCTTGATTTGATCCGATCTATCCGCAGAGCAAAGCGTTGCACAAACTGAAATGAAGCCTGAGGCGACTAGGCATTTGATTGTTGTTCGAAAACTCTCCATAGGGTTAAGATAGTGGATGGATCACTTTATTCTAGTAAAAATGGAAAAGGGAATCGTGATGAGTGAAATCTTGGAACAGGCTGTCGCAGCGCTGACAAACAAAATGGGCGAGGCCTCTTTTGGTGGTTCTGCTAAATTCGATATCGACGGCGAAGGGTGCATTATGATCGACGCTGCGGGCGTGCGCGCTGGCGATGAAGAGGCAGAGGTAACGCTTCGGGCAAATACAGAGACGTTTCAAGACATTTTAGCGGGTGATTTAGATCCTGCATCTGCCTTCATGAGTGGACGTTTGACTATTGATGGTGACATGGGCGTCGCCATGCAGCTGGGCAGCGCGCTTGGGTAAGGGGACCAACACGTTCAAACGCTATTCGGCCAGCCCCCCTATGGTGCGCGGGGCGGCCTAATCTAAGCGATCTTTTTAACCGTTTTTAAGTGAGCTTATGCACGCCTTTGGCAACCGCAGCAGCACCAGCGCGCAGCCAATTATGCTCAGAAGCCACAAAAAACACCGTTAAGCCATATTTCTCGTGCCATTCTGCAGCTTGCTCTACAGTACCCACAAAGCTCATATACGCCTTATTCGAGGCGCGCGCCGCCTCGCCCACGCTGCGCAATGCTGCTTGCAATTCTTCGCTGGTTTGATCGGTTTTACCATAGCCAACCGATAAATCAGCCGGCCCAACAAACAGACCATCAATCCCCTCGATTGAGGCAAGATCCTTTGCAACAAGAACCGCCTCTGGCTCTTCCACCTGAGCGATCACAACGGTTTCATCACGCGACTTTCGCAAAAGTTCGGGCATTGATTGCGTGGCATAACCGGCCCAGCGCGTCGATCCGGCATAACCCCGACCGCGATGCCCGAACCGCGCCATACGGGTAATCGACTGCGCTTTTTCAACGCTGTCAACATGGGGCACAACAATACCAACCGCGCCATAATCTAAAGCCTGCAAAATTTCGCGCTCGCTGCCGTCACCCACCCGAATCAAAATTGGGAAATCAAGCGCTGTTGCAACGGCAATAGATTGATCCATGGCGGCCCGATCAAATGGCGCATGTTCGGCATCCAAACATAAAAAGTCTAATCCAGACTGCGCCAAAATCTCAATCATGATGTAATGTGGTGTTTTCAGGAAGGTTCCCGCTAAAGGAGCCCCCGATAACATTTTTCGCCGAAAATCCGATATGCGTGACATTATATACCCCATGTGTTTGATGCGCAGTGTACGCTGCGATCTTACAGATGCAAGGGTGGCCTCAGCCCAGCTTTGATCTATGTTTGGGCGATGAGCAAACCAGCACTTCTTCGTTTCACGGATCGTGGGATATATTGCCCCGCCGGAGAGTTTTACATTGACCCGTGGCGCCCCGTGGATCGTGCGCTTCTCACCCACGGTCATGCCGACCACGCCCGCCCTGGGCATAACAGATATCTCAGCACGGATATTGCTGCTCCTGTGATATCGCATCGCTTAAACAATCCCGTATTGGAAACCATCCGCTATGGAGAAACCAGAAAGATTAAAGATGCGCTGGTCTCGTTTCACCCCGCCGGCCATATCCCTGGCTCTGCCCAAATTCGCATTGAGGTTGCAGGTGAAACATGGGTGGTATCAGGCGATTACAAAATCGAAAATGATGGATTAACAACACCTTTTGAGCCGTTGAAATGTCATAGCTTTATTAGCGAATGTACCTTTGGCCTTCCGGCGTTTCAATGGCAACCTCAAAATACCGTATTTGATCAGATTAACGCTTGGTGGGCAGAAACGGCCAAAGCCGGCAAATGCTGCCTTCTGGGCGCCTACGGTCTGGGCAAGGCGCAGCGGTTGCTATGCGGCTTGGATGCCACTATCGGTCCAATCTTAACGCATAGCGCCACAGAAGCCACCAATCATATTTTGCGCGATCAGGGTTTTGATCTTCCCAAAACTCAAAAAATTATGCCAGATACGGATCGCAAAGCCCAACGCGGTGCGCTAATTTTGGCGCCTCCTTCGGTATTTGGCAGCGCCTGGGCCAAACGCTTTGGCGAAACTTCAACAGGTTTCGTCAGCGGTTGGATGGCGCTGCGCGGTATTCGGCGGCGGCGTGGTTTTGATCGGGGCTTTGTTTTATCCGATCATGCGGACTGGCCGGCTTTAAACGCTGTTGTCAAAGAAACTGGCGCAGAAAACATATATGTTACGCATGGTTACACTGATATATTCAACAACTGGTTGAACGATCAGGGCTATAATTCATCCATTGTAAAAACCGATTTTACGGGGGATGAAGCTGAGCTGCCTGAGGAAGAGAGCGCCGAATGAAAGCCTTTGCGCAGCTGATCAAAACACTGGATGAAGCCAGTCAAACCAACGCGAAGCTTGCGGCGCTATCTGAATATTTTAAAAGCGCCGCGCCTGAAGATCGCGTCTGGTGCATTGCTCTATTTTCTGGCCGCAGGCCTGCGCGCAGCGTCACCACCACCGAAATGCGTATTTGGGCAGCCGAGGCGGCCGAGTTGCCGCTATGGCTGTTGGAAAACACCTATCACATTGTGGGTGATTTGGCCGAAACCATTTCGCTTTTACTGCCGCCTGCGCAGTACAAATCAACGCGCACGCTTCAGCAATGGATCCAAGCCCTTCTCAATTTGAAAGGTCAGGATCTGGCGACACGCAAAGGCTTCATGCTTTCAGCTTGGACAGAATGCGACGGGTATGAGCGTTTAGTGTTCAATAAATTAATCACGGGCGGCTTTCGCATCGGCGTCAGTCAAAAGTTGATGACGCGCGCTTTGGCCCAAGCAACCGGGCAGGATGCTGCCGATCTCGCTCATAAATTAATGGGTCAGTGGGATCCACAAACAACCAGTTGGGAAGATCTTATTCTTGCGCAAAACGCCCGTATCAATCTATCGCGCCCCTATCCGTTTTGCCTTGCACATGCCTTAGATACAGAGCCCACAAAACTGGGCGACATCAGCGCGTGGTCTGCCGAATGGAAATGGGATGGCATACGCGCCCAAGTGGTGGTGCGCGAGCAAACCTGTTTCATCTGGTCGCGGGGTGAAGAGATGGTGAACAATCAGTTTCCCGAGCTGGCCCCTTTGGCTGAACAATTACCACATGGCACCGTGATCGATGGCGAATTATTGGCTTGGGCAGATGACAAACCCCTGCCCTTTAATTATTTACAAAAACGCCTTGGGCGCAAAACAGTGCCGTCGAGCCTGCTCAAATCTGCGCCAATACGGCTGTTAGCCTATGACCTGCTCGAGGAGAAAGGCACCGATATACGCGCGCAACCCTTCGCGCAGCGTCGCTCCGCATTGGAGGCGCTTTTGCAAACGCATAACGCGAAGGATGTGATCATCCCTTCACTCGCACTTCCAGCTAAAAGCTGGGAGGACTTGGCAGAATATCGGGCCGCCGCGCGATCTAAGCTGGCGGAAGGTTTGATGATAAAATCACGCCAGAGCCCCTATATCGCCGGGCGCAAAAAGGGGCATTGGTGGAAATGGAAGCTAGATCCGCGCACCGTTGACGGCGTGATGATCTATGCTCAAGCCGGACATGGGCGGCGGGCCAACCTCTATACTGATTTCACCTTTGCTGTATGGGATGGCCCAACGCTCGTACCCTTCACCAAAGCCTATTCGGGGCTAAGCGATGCCGAATTTCGCAAAATTACTGCCTGGGTGCGCAAAAATACGCTGCAACGATTTGGCCCCGTGCGCCAGGTCACGCCGCAGCATGTTTTTGAAATAGCCTTTGAAGGCATCCAAGAAAGCACGCGCCATAAATCAGGTATTGCACTGCGCTTTCCGCGTATGGCACGCTGGCGCAGCGATAAAAAACCAGAGGATGCAAATACCTTGGCCGACTTAAAGGAAATGCTTCATGTCCAGCCCTAAGCCAACCGCGCCCGCCCCGGCCTTGGCGCGCCCCCCTCACAAAAAGGCGCGGCCGGGCAGTTGCGATACGCATGTCCATCTTCTAGCCGCAGCAAACGAATTTCCGCTCTATGAGGGCCGCGCGGAAGACCCCCCGAGCGGTCATACATTTCAAGAGTGGATCAGGCTGTATCGTCGTCATCTGGAAAATTTGGGCTGCACCCGCGGGGTTATCGTGCATTCAATTTTTTACGGCACAGATAATAGCGTGACCGTGGCGGCCCTGCGCGAAATGGGCGCAGGTTTTCGTGGCATTGGCTTGCTTCCCGATCAGGCTTCAGAAGCCGATCTTGACCAATTCGTAGCCTGGAACATGGCTGGCGTGCGGCTGAATTACGTCCATGGGGGTGTTTTAAGCTGGAAAGGCGCCAAAGCAATGGCGCCGAAACTGGCCGATCGGGGTTTGCATATTCAAATGCTTATGCATGCCCATCTGCACATGAACGAATTACAAACCGACCTGCAAAACCTGCCTGTGCATGTGTGTTTTGATCATATCGGATGGCCCGACTTAACGCTTGGAACAGGCAATGCCGGGCTTGAGGCACTGTATCAAATGTTGGATAGCGGCAAGGTTTGGATCAAATTGTCAGGCCTCTACCGGCTGGCAAATGCCCCGTATTTTGACACGGATGAAATTGTTTCAAGGCTCGTGCGCGCCAATCCAGAGCGCTGCCTATGGGGATCAGATTGGCCCCATATCATGCTCAACGGCGCTGAAATGCCCGATGCGGGGTCTTTGATGGATGCGTTTTATCGCGTGGTCAGCGATGAAAAAACGCGCGATCAAATTTTGATTGAGAACCCCAAGAAACTTTACGGCTTCGCCGATTGATCTGCTTAGCACCTTGCCAAAACTGCCAGTCCGCGCGAGCGCGCAACAGGCCCTTGTAACTCAAAACCCAGCGGCTTATCTCTCTAGCTGAACAACAAAAGGTCTTTTCATGTATTTTCCCATTATTGCCCCACGCGATGCAAACACATCTCATGGAGATAAAAACCTTGGCGATCTGCCTGAATGGGATTTAAGTGACCTTTACGCGGCGGAAGACGCACCGCAATTGAACAGCGACTTGCAATGGCTCGAAGGAGAATGTGCAAAATTCGCACAGGATTATCAAAATAATCTGGCCACATTAAACGCCGATCAACTGCTCAACTGTATCCACCGAAACGAGAAAATCAGCGCCATCGCGGGGCGCATCATGTCCTTCGCGGGGCTGCGCTATTATCAAATGACCACCGATAGCAACCGCGCCAAATTTATGTCGGATGCGCAGGAAAAAATCACCAATTTCACCACGCCTTTGGTGTTTTTCACCCTCGAGATCAATCGGCTTGAAGAGGGCCATTTAGACACGCTGTTTGCGCAGAACAAGGAATTAGCCCGATATAAGCCGGTGTTTGACAAAATCCGAGCGATGAAGCCCTACCAGCTGTCTGATGAGTTGGAGAATTTTCTGCATGATCTTGGTGTCGTTGGAGATGCGTGGGAAAAACTATTTGATGAAACAATCGCAGGATTGTCTTTCGACGTGGCAGGCGAAACGCATAATATCGAGAGCACTTTAAATTTCTTAACCGATCAAAACCGAGATAACCGCCAAGCCGCAGCATATGCTTTGGCCGATGTGTTTCAAGACAACATCAAAACCTTCGCGCGCGTGCACAACACGCAAGCCAAAGAAAAAGAGATCTTAGACCGCTGGCGGGGCATGCCCAGCCCACAAACCGGTCGGCATTTATCCAACCATGTCGAACCGGAAGTGGTTGAAGCGTTGCGAAACGCTGTGGTAAGCGCCTACCCGCAACTCAGCCATCGTTATTATGAGCTCAAGCGCAAATGGCTGGGGCTGGATAAAATGCAAGTGTGGGATCGAAACGCACCTCTTCCGCTGGAAACCGATCGTTTGGTAGATTGGCCGGAGGCCCGCGAGACGGTGATGAGCGCCTATGCAAGCTTTGATCCGCGTTTGGCGGATTTGGCTGAACCGTTTTTCACCAAAGGGTGGATAGATGCACCGGTTAAACCCGGTAAAGCCCCCGGTGCTTTCGCGCATCCCACCGTGACCGATGTGCATCCCTATGTGATGCTGAATTACTTGGGAAAACCGCGCGATGTGATGACTTTGGCGCATGAATTGGGGCATGGCGTTCATCAAGTTCTGGCTGCAAAGCAAGGCGAAATGCTTTCCTCTACACCTTTAACCCTTGCAGAAACGGCATCCGTATTTGGCGAAATGCTCACCTTCAAAAAAATGTTGGAAAACGCCAAAGATCAAAATGAGCGCAAAGTATTATTAGCCGGAAAAGTGGAAGATATGATCAACACGGTCATCCGGCAAATCGCCTTTTACGATTTTGAGTGCAAATTGCATGAGGCACGAAAAGCCGGCGAACTCACGCCCGATGATATCAACGCGCTTTGGATGAGCGTTCAGGGCGAAAGCCTTGGGCCAGCCTTCGAGTTTATGGATGGCTATGAAACCTTTTGGGCCTATATCCCGCATTTCGTGCATTCGCCATTTTACGTTTACGCCTATGCATTCGGCGATGGTTTGGTCAACGCGCTATACGCCGTTTATGAAGCGGCTCCTGATGGCTTTCAGGAAAAATACTTCGATATGTTAAAGGCCGGCGGCTCCCAACATCACAAAGATCTGTTGGCCCCATTTGGTTTAGACGCTAGTGATCCAACATTTTGGCAGCAAGGATTATCGATGATCTCATCGATGATCGATGAGCTTGAAGCGATGGAAACTCCCTAACAAGGATATCCGATTGCGATCTAAAGCCGTTGGTCAGGCCAGCCCAAGCCTGCAGCAACAGCAACCTGCGTCAAGTCTGCTCTTGTTTTTTCAACAACCGATCTACCTTTGCACAAACGAGTTGAATGACTGATCGAAAGAGCTCACATGCGCCTATGGATTTTATTTGCAATGATGATCACCGCCAGCACTGCCACCGCCCTTGACTTTACCTTTGAAAATATTGACGGGGGCGAGCTATCCTTATCGGATTACAAAGGGCGTCCAATTTTAGTTGTAAATACGGCCAGCAGATGTGGTTTCACTGGTCAGTTGAGCGGGCTGCAAAAGCTTCACGAAACCTATAAAGACCAAGGTCTGGTGGTTCTGGCTGTGCCCTCGAATGATTTCAACCAAGAATTGGGTAGCAACGCGGATGTTAAAGAGTTTTGCGAGCTTGGTTATAGCACCACGATGCCGATGACCGGTATCACTAAGGTAAAAGGGCCAAATGCGCATCCGTTTTTCAAATGGGCGAAACGCTCTGCTGGCTTCACGCCGTCTTGGAATTTCAATAAATTGTTGATCGATCAAAATGGCCAAATCGTTAAGAGTTTTGGCTCAGTTGCGCGTCCCAGTGGGCGAAAGATTACGTCTGAAATCGAAATACTGCTTCAGTGAAAGCCACGCTTTTTTCTGTTAAGCAGACGCCACCAATTTACTTTTCTAAGAGACGAAATTGGGTAACCGTTCCCGTTTTAAACGCGTTGGGCCCAATTGATGATGATATCGGCAACGGGCTTGGTTTGGCTAGGCGACAAGACATGCCCGGCAAGCACGTGGAAGCTCTCATCATCCTGTTGCCCCAAGTGAATTTCCTGCCCTGTGCTCTGGCCGCCCCAAGCATGCATTACCTGTAAAATTTTATCAGCCTGTACCACCTGATCTTTTAAAGAATATAAAAATAAGCTGGGAATTTTTGCGCCTGCAAAATCCAATTGCATGACCTGTTTGACCAAGGCACCGACGGGCAGAACCGCCACGGATGGATAAACAAGGCTGCACGTCGCGGCATGCGCCGCGCTGCGGGCGTCAAACCGGCGCGTTTTGCCCGCAAAAACCGGCAACCAATAGCGCGCCAACGGCCATGTTAAGAACCGCGCGCGAAAATCTAAGATACCAAAATTTGGCGATACAAACACCGAGCCTGCAAGCTTGTGGGACAGCTTCGAATTTAGAGCCGCCGCCGCCGCCAAAGTGCCCCCTGTCGAGGTCGAGATAAGTAAAACCCGCTCGCCCAAGCGCTCACCAATTAAAATCGCCTCTTGTAAATCCGCCATCCAACCCGCAACCGTCCCCTCTGCCAGGGCTTTATCTTCGCGCCCATGCCCTTGCAGGCGGGTAAAAAACAAATTGCTGCCCAAAGCGTTTGAGACCAAATCGGGTACGGGCCTAATTTCTTCAGATGCTGCCGAAAACCCGTGCAAATACACCACAGATAGCGGCGTTTTTTCTTTGCCGTCATTTGCCCAAATGATGCGTTTTTCTAGGGAGGGTTTAATATCGGAATACGCGCGCTCTGCATCTTGCAAATAATGATCGAGATCATCGCCAATCGGTTTCGGCGTCGGCAAACTTAAATCTGCGGGTTCACGGGGGCCCCAATAGACCAAACCCACCGCCAAGACGCCCAGAGCACTTGTTATCAAAATGAAAAAAAGTGTCATTTATGGCTGCCCCATACGTTTGGTTAATTTTTCAAATAAGACGGTCAAATTCTGATCAATTACAGCCAAGCATTCGGCAGTTGAAAAGGAATGATCTTGCCCCGCCAAAAAAGTTAATGACGCATCCGGGCTTTCAATATGATCCAGCAAATTGAGGGCGGTTTGGCGGGTTACGCTACGATCTTGTGTACCTTGCAAGCAAATCACCGGAAACGGCAGGGACAGACTTGCCCGCATCACCAGATGGTCGCGGGCCTCTTCGATCAAATGTCGGGTGATTGGATAAGCCTCGCCATAATCAGATGGCAATAAGGTAAGACCTTTTTCCAAAACTTCGGCTTTTTGTTCAGCCGAAAAACTCGGCCACATGCTGTCTTCGGTAAAATCAGGCGCAGCTGCGATTGTCATCAAACCCGCAACACGACCTGCCAACCGCTGCGCCAAAAGCAGCGCAATCCATCCCCCCATCGAGGAGCCGACTAGCACGATAGGACCCTGCGTTTTTTCGTTAATGATAGACTCTGCATCCTGCGCCCAACTCCCAATAGATCCATCGGTAAACACGCCTGAGGACTCGCCATGACCAGAATAATCAAAACGCAGATAAGCAAAGCCGCGCTGCTGCGCCCAACTTTCTAGGAAAAGCGCTTTTGAACCCTGCATATCGGATTTAAATCCCCCCAAAAACACCAAATTGGGCGAGGCGCCTGCGGTTTTGTGATAGGCAAGCCGGCGCGCCTGCGAGGTGGTGTAAAAAGCGGGCATCATAAATCCTTATCGTTTAAGGTTGGCTATTGTTGTGACAGGGCATCCCCTGTTTGGTCAAGCCAGAGCTTTTAAAATTAGCAAAAGCTTGCTTGACGATGAACGCAAGACGCGCCACAACGGCTCATACCCGCAACCGGGCGCATGGTCGGCGCCAAAATGACGAGGAGGCATCTGATGTCCCAAATTACGCTCACCCTTCCAGATAACAGCAAGCGCAACTATGCGGCCGGGATAACCGCAGCCGAAGTGGCCAATGATATTGCGACATCGCTGGGCAAAAAAGCTATTAGCGCAACGCTAGACGAAGCGCATTGGGATCTGCAATGGCCCATCGAAAACGACGCCGCAATCGCTATCAACACGATGAAAGACGTGGCACCTGCGCTGGAGCTGGTGCGCCATGATCTGGCGCATATCATGGCCCGCGCCGTTCAAGAGATTTGGCCAGACGTAAAGGTGACAATCGGCCCAGTGATTGAAAACGGTTGGTATTACGATTTTGATCGCACCGAGCCATTTACCCCAGAAGATCTTGGTTTGATTGAAAAAACTATGAAAGCCATCATCAATAAACGCGAGGCAGTTCGCACAGAAATCTGGTCGCGCGACAAAGCCGTGCAGCATTATACCGATTCGGATGAACCCTATAAAGTTGAACTGATCGAGGCGATACCGGGTACAGAGCCTCTGCGCATGTATTGGCATGGCGATTGGCAGGATCTGTGCCGTGGGCCACATTTACAACATACAGGACAAGTGCCGGCCGACGCGTTTAAGCTGATGTCGGTGGCCGGTGCTTATTGGCGCGGCGATAGCAATCGCGCCATGTTGCAGCGTATTTACGGCGTGGCGTTTTTGAATAAAGAGCAGCTAAAAGCCCACCTGCATATGCTGGAAGAAGCCGCAAAGCGCGACCATCGAAAATTAGGGCGCGAAATGGCTCTGTTTCACATGCAAGAAGAAGCCCCCGGACAAATTTTTTGGCATCCAAATGGCTGGAAAATATATACCACGATCCAAGATTATATGCGCCGCCAACAAACACGGGACGGCTATGTCGAAGTCAATACTCCCCAAGTGGTGGATCGCAAATTATGGGAAGCCTCTGGTCATTGGGAAAAATACCAAGAACATATGTTTATTGTTGAGGTCGACGAAGATCATGCGCGCGAAAAAGCCGTCAATGCGTTGAAACCGATGAACTGCCCCTGCCACGTACAAGTATATAATCAGGGCTTAAAGTCTTACCGCGATTTGCCATTGCGGATGGCTGAATTTGGCAGCTGCAACCGCTATGAGCCGTCTGGCGCGTTGCATGGCATCATGCGCGTGCGCGGCTTTACCCAAGATGATGCCCATATTTTCTGCCGCGAAGATCAGATCGAATATGAAACGAAGAAATTCATCAATTTTCTTTCAAATGTATATGAAGATTTGGGTTTTGAGAAATTCGCCATTAAATTCTCGGATCGGCCCGAACAACGATCGGGCAGTGATGCGGTATGGGATCGCGCCGAGGCCGCTTTAAAATCGGCCACGGAAGCGGCCGGTTGTGAGTTTGAACTTAACCCGGGCGAAGGCGCATTTTACGGCCCAAAATTAGAATTCGTGCTGACCGATGCCATCGGGCGTGATTGGCAATGCGGGACTTTGCAGGTGGATTTCGTTTTACCCGAACGGCTTGATGCAAATTATATTGGCGAAGATGGGGATAAACATCGCCCCGTGATGCTGCACCGCGCTTGCTTGGGCTCTTTTGAACGCTTCATCGGTATTTTGATCGAAAACTTTGCTGGAAAGCTGCCGTTTTGGTTGGCCCCGCGGCAAGTTGTGGTGGCGGCAATCGTTTCGGATGCGGATGAATATTGCCGCGAAGTGGTTGCTTTGCTTACTCGCTTGGGAATTCGGGCCGAGCTCGACCTGCGCAATGAAAAAATCAATTATAAAGTGCGCGAACATTCAGTGGCAAAAGTACCTGTTATTTTGGTCTGCGGAAAAAGAGAAGTTGAAAACCAAACCGTCTCAATTCGCCGTCTTGGCGAAACGCAAACAAGCGTCGCCCCGTTAGATGAGATTGCACAATCGCTGAAAACAGAGTCTGTAGCGCCTGATTTAAGATAACGCTTTTCCTTCGCAACGCTTAAAAACCACACAGAAATTGGTTGAAAATCGTTTCAGCCAAGCCGGTCTCTTTGCGAAGACGAGGCCCGGTCTCAACACAATGATGTGATGAGACGTGATGTGCTTTTTTATTTGAACGCTGCCAATATTGGGATTGTTAACATGTATCAGGAGTTACATTATGTCAGAACATCTAAAAACAAAAATCTTGGTCGGGGCCGTAGCCGTTGCCTTGAGCTCACCTATGGTTGCTACCGCTTCATCCCACTCTGGTGCGAAAGAAAAATGCTATGGCGTATCCCTAGCCGGCCAAAATGATTGCGCTGCAGGCGCAGGCACTACCTGCGCAGGCACTTCAACTATGGATTACCAAGGCAATTCCTTTTCGTTGGTGGATGCAGGCAGCTGTCTGGAAATCGAGCTGCCAAATGACGCAGGCGATCAAGCCCGTATGGGATCCCTTACAGCCTTAGAGCGCGATCTGCCCTCTTAACGGGCTCGATCATCTTTCGAGGAATATCCAAAGATGAACCAAGGAACTCCGATGCCAGATCTTATCGCAAATTCACTTCCCGCCAGCATTGGCGTCGGGTTTAAATCTCAACATTTCAACGATATTTTATCTAGCCCGCATCCCGTTGGATGGCTAGAAATTCACGCTGAAAATTATTTGGGCGAAGGCGGGCGCCCAATCTCTCAATTGCAATATTTACGGGCTGAGCTGCCAATCTCGGTGCATGCAATTGGTTTATCAATAGGGGGTGAGGCGCCGCTGGATAAGGAACATTTGGCGCGCATCAAGCATTTATGCGACTGGTTGGAACCAGCAAGTTTTTCCGAACATTTGGCATGGTCAACGCATGCAGGAAATTTTCTAAACGACCTTTTGCCGCTGCCTTATACCGAGAAAACCTTAAAACACGTCATCGGACATATTGATCATGTTCAAGCCACATTGGGGCGGCAGATGCTGCTTGAAAATCCATCAAGCTATTTGCTGTTTTCAGAAAGTACTTATTCAGAACCTGCCTTTTTAAATGCTGTAGTCGCGCAGACCGGATGCGGGCTTTTGTTAGACGTCAATAATATATTCATCTCATGCCACAATCTAAACATGTCAGCTGAGGCCTATCTCAATGAGCTAAATTGCGCCGCCGTTGGTGAAATTCATTTGGCGGGGCATTCGACAGATCTTTTGGAACAGGGTGGAGATTTGTTGATCGATTCTCATGCTGCGCCAGTAGCAGATCCAGTTTGGAGACTTTATGAAAATATTTTAAGACGCACAGGGCCAAAAGCAAGCTTGATCGAATGGGATACAAATGTGCCTGAATGGTCCGTTCTAAACGGTGAGGTGATGCAAGCTGCCTGTCTTTTGGAACAGCAAATATGCAAGTATCAATGACACAAAAAGAGCTTTTTACAGCTTGTTTAAACCCCGATCAGCCTTGCCCCGCGCATTTAAAATCCGGCAAACACATCCCTGCTACCAACGGGTTGAACATCTACCGAAATAACATAGCCCATGGCTTAATCACTACTTTGGAAAGCAACTTCCCAAAAACAAGAACCATTCTTGGCCCAAAGAATTTTTATTCATTGGCGCGCTTATACGCCAGTAAAGAAAAACCAAGCTCCTCCCTTTTGTATAAATATGGCGCGGGGTTTTCGAAATTTTTACAAAAGATACCTGCCCTTTCTAAATTGGGATACCTACCTGATTTGGCCCGGCTCGAACAGCAGATCAGATTGTCTTATCATGCGCGCGACTGCGCCCCATATAATTGGAAAAACCTTCTTAAGCGCCACGATGCAGATATTTTAACTGCATGCTTTCAGTTTGACGCAGCCTGTTTCATCATCCCAACATATTGGCCGCTGGGCATGATTTATCACAAAGCCCAGTCAGGCACATCAACGCAGCACCCAAAACGACTTAGTAGCGCAAGCGCGATCCTGATTACACGACCTGAGTTTGACCCCCAGATCACGACGATTCCAGAAGAACTCATAAACTTTCTGAGCGCATTGGCGGCAGGTCATACATTTCAAACCGCATGCAATATCGGAAAAGCCAGCAGCCCAGCGTTTACGTCCAAAGCCGGTCTGCAGTTTCTTGTAAATGCAAACTCTATCCACGACATCATATTTAAGGCAGCATTATGATCCAACTTGTTCAAAATATGAATTCTTTTGCCGATAGGCTGGCAGCCAAAATACCCAATCTGTGCTTATTGGCCAGATTTACGTTTGCGGCGGTGCTGTTGGTTTATTTTTGGGCATCAGGCCTCAGCAAACTCGGCGAAGGGCTGCTGGGGGTGTTCCACCCATCAGCTGGCGCATATGTTCAAATCTTTCCAAAACAAATGGAAGCCTTTGGCTATGATCCTGGCCAGTTTGGCCTGTTTCATTACCTCGTCGTTTTGATGGGTGTTCTGGCAGAATTCCTCATTCCATTGATGATTGTAATCGGCCTTCTCACCCGCTATGCGGCGCTAGGCATGATTTTCTTTATAGCCGTACAAACCGCAACCGATCTATTTGGTCACGGGGTGCTTGAGGATCCAACCACTTTAGGCAAATGGTTTGATCGCAGCTCGTCTTCTGTGATTATGGATCAAAGGCTGCTTTGGCTGTTTGTGTTAGTCTATCTCGTCAAACACGGAGGCGGAGTACTTTCAATTGACCAATGGCTTACCTCGCGCAGGGTTTAAAGCAGCGCAGCTTGCGTCTTCGCGCTCCAACTGAGGTAAAGCTTCTGCTCTTGTGTCTCAATAAGGGGGCGCTTCATCACTGCGGGATGAAGGCGCAATAAGTCGCGCGGTGGCATCGCCCGCTCATCCGACGATAAATTGCGCCATGTTGTAGATTTTTTATTGACCAAATCATCGCCAAATTCTTGCAAAGCAGCGTCTAGAATTTGGTCAGGAATCAAATCAATACGCACATCAAAAAATCTATAGCCATCCAATAACTTAACGGCTTTTCGGCAGGTATCGCAGTTTTTTAAACCGAATATTCTCATTTCAACGCCTTTTTTAATGAAATTTTGCAGAAGTTTTCATAAATGAACAGGTTTTTCTTGATTTTTAAAGCCGCTCGGTTCCAATTTATTATGTCTTGAAGCGACACAGAAACCGTTGCCGCTTAGGAAGCCGCCAAAACGGCGGAACGAACACCCCTGCAGAGGGGCAAACTTTAGAAGGAGACACGGGGCATGCCGAATGGTACCGTGAAATGGTTTAATACAACAAAAGGCTACGGCTTTATTGCACCTGACGATGGCGGAAAAGACGTTTTCGTTCATATTTCTGCTTTGGAGCAATCGGGCTTAACCGGATTGGCTGATAATCAAAAGATCAGCTTTGAACTGCAAGAAGGACGTGACGGACGCCAAATGGCGTCAGAGTTGAAGCCTTTATAAACGAAACGCCAAGCCCCGTCCTTATGCGGGATTAGGTGCTTTGAAGCCGCCGCGCTTCTTTTCCGGCCAACTCAATAAGGTCGGCGAAGAAAGGCTTTTGCAAATCGGGCGTGCGCACGGCTGCGTAAAGGCGACGGGTTAAGCCGCTTTCGGTGAGCGGCCGCGTGACATAATCCGAATTATATTGGACCTCGCGCACCACCCAATCTGGCAAAACCGCAACCCCACGATTTGACGCGACCAACAAAAGAATAACCGCTGTCAACTCTGCCTGTCGAATGGCTTTAGGTTCGACTTTGGCAGGGATTAATAATTGGCTGAACAGATCCAGGCGGCTGCGTTCAACAGGATAGGTGATCAAAGTTTGCTCGGCAAAATCCTTCGCCTCAATAAAAGGTTTTTTTGCCAAAGGATGCGATTGTGCCGCCACAAAGACCGGCGCGTAATCAAATAAGGGAACAAATTCTATTCCCGGAAGGTCATCGGGATCGGACGACACAACAAGATCAACGTCTTCTTTTTGCAGCGCAGGCAAGGCATCAAATGCCAAGCCGGGCCGAATATCAACATCGACATCGCCCCAATTTTTCCGAAAAGACTCTAAGACCGGAAACAGCCATTCAAAACAGGCATGGCATTCAATCGCAATATGCAAACGCCCCGCGCGCCCGCTCCGCAAGCTGGCAAATTCTGCCTGCAAGGCGTCGATCTCGGGCAAAATCTTGTTGGCCGCACGCAACAAGCGTTGCCCCGCTGCGGATAGACGCATCGGTTTTGAGCGCCGCACGAATAATTCGACCCCGGCCTGATCTTCCAAACCTTTGATCTGATGGCTTAGAGCAGATTGGGTTATATGCAACATATCCGCTGCTTTGGCCAAACCACCAGCCTCTTCAATTGCCTTTATCGTTCTTAAATGGCGGAATTCAATGTGCATTTTCATATAGAACTCATAATATTATTGAATTTTATGAACTTGATTCAAGTTTAAAGATCGTTGATGAAACTTGCAAGCAAGAAGGAACCCGCATGAGCACGCCTGAAATATCATTTGAATTTTTTCCTCCAGCCTCTTTGAATGACTCGTTTCGCCTTTGGAACACGATCAGCGCGCTGGAAGGGTTTCAACCAAAATTTATCTCAATCACCTATGGAACCGGGAATAAACCGCGCGCCCTGACGCAGGATCTGGTGGAAACGCTTTTAGAACATAAAGATCTGGCAGTGGCCGCGCATTTAACCTGCGTGGATATGAGCGCTGAAAGCACATTGGATTTGGTAAAGAATCTTGCGGCAAAGGGGCTGAAAGATATCGTTGTTCTGCGAGGTGATCCGGCGCCTGATCATGGCGGCGCGTTTCGCCCCCACCCGTTCGGCTTTCAAACAAGTTGCGAGATGATCGCGGCTTTAAAAAATCTGGGCGGTTTTAAAATAAGAGTTGCGGCCTATCCTCAAGGGCACCCCGAAAGCAGGAGCCAAGCCGCCGATCTTGATTGGTTGAAGCGCAAATTTGAAGCAGGCGCTGATGAGGCGATCACGCAATTCTTCTTTGAAGCCGATGACTTTCTGCGCTTTCGCGATGCCTGCGTGAAATCTGGGATCGACGCCCCTATAATTCCGGGCATTTTACCCATCAAAAACTGGGCAAAAACCTGCAACTTCGCAAAGAAATGCGGCGTCAGCGTGCCATTATGGTTAAAAGAGGCCTTTGAACGCGCCACACGCGATGACCGGCATGATTTATTATCCACCGCGATCGGTACCGAGCTCTGCGATACTTTACGCTCGGAAGGCGTTGACACGCTGCATTTTTACACGCTCAACCGCCCTAAACTCACGCGCGATATTTGCCTTGCCCTAGGCCTGACTGCAAAACCCTCTCTTAAAGCGGTTGCCTAAAGGGTAAGCTAGGCGTGATCACGCCTGTATCCTAGGTTAGCCTTCAAAAAAGCTTTGCTATGTGATGATGCGCTGATGGTGCCTCTTCATTTCCAACGCCCGCAGCCTGCAAAAGCAGGCTTTCGCTTTGGCAGGCTCCATCTGTGCCCGCTGGCCCCCTTGTTGAATGTAATAAGGGTGCATGGTCATAAATTTGAGCCTCAAGCGCGCGCAAAGCTTACGGCAGCCTGCACAAACCAGTCTTTCTTATATCTCTGAGCGGGGCCAGAGGCTTTCGCCGCAAGCGATTTAAATTTGTTTTCAAAACGATTGAAGAGGTAAAAAGCAATTTGCCAATTTACAACCTTGGGCCCTGCTGAAATGGTGAGGGCACGCAATGAAAAGGAAATTTGGTCAATTCATGAACTGGCTGGACGTTGTAATTTATAATTACCCTCTTATCATCAGCTTGGCTCTGATCGGTTTCGGGTTCTACTTTGGTGAAAATGCGCTTTGGGGCACTGTAACCATTTCTTTATGCCTGCTTTTATATACCGATCCAGATAAAATTGTGGTCTTAGTGGTCTATGCATTTTCCTTTTTTCTCATGCATCGGGGTTATCGAAAAATCCGTCAAGGTTTAGAAGTTGAGCCGCCATCCGCCCCGAGAGCTTCTTCCACTCCTGTCACCAATCTTGCGATAGATGGGAATAACCTTTTGGGCCTTGCTCAATGGGATTTGATCACGTTGAAGCGCTTTACCGATGAATTGCGTCAAGACGGGTTCACCCTGCATCTTTTCTTTGACCATAGCGTTTACCGCACTTTGAAAGAAAACGACTTACTACAACCTAATGAAACTGTTCCAATGGCCGTAAGCCGCTTACTGGATGTGGACCGCCATATGCTCACCGTTTCGAAAAAAGGCCATAAGGCAGATGCGTTGCTGATCCGATTTGCCGATCGCAATGACTATATGGTGTTAAGTAATGATCGCTTTAACAAAACAAGCGAAGATTTTTTATATCAAAAAGCAGTCTCTCGTCTTGGCAGCAAAGGCTTTTTAAAACGGGTTGGTTTGCTACAGGGTGAGCTGACAATTCTTTAAACCTAGCTTACATGATCCGCGCGGGTTGGTTGCATTTGCTTGCGGATTTGCACAGCCTCGAGGCGGGCGTCAATATCGATATCGTCCCAACGAAGGCACGCGCCGGCGGCAATATTGGTTTTGAGATTTACATTATGCGCCAAGCCAATTGGAAGCGCACCCATCTCCAGCGATGTGCGCGCGGGCAATAATTTACCCCAAACGGTATAACCGCCCTCGCCATCCAGCCTCTCACCGGCGCTGAGGTCACGCTTGGCCACCGCCACCACATCGGCATGAAACCCCTTGGTTCTGCCCGTTGGGCTATTGAGCAGAGCCGCGGACAGGATCGAAATATTTAACTCTAAACCAATTAAATGAAAGGGCTTATACATCGCTGAATAGCGGCCCGACTCGTCTGTATTCATGCCATATTGGCGAAAACATGCGGCGGCATATTCGGTCGGGGCTTCTAGCACAACGTAGACACCCCAGCGCAAATCTCGAAACACGGGCCTGCCATCCCGTTCAACAGAGGACACCACTTCAACCTGCCCGCTTGCCTCCAATTGCCCGCCTTCAGCCCGCGGTCGAAGCACATGCGCCAAATCATCCATACCCGCAGGTGGGAAGGCCAAGCCCTGACTGGGTGCCATCAATCCAGTGGCATTTGAAATCGCCGCCATTTCCAATGCGGATTTGGTTCCATCTAAAAAGGAATTGAACATCTTGCTGTTCATACCAGCCGCTTCTGCCTGGCTGGGCGTTAACCCATAATGCTCCCACACGGTATCTGGTGTCGACATATGATAAGAGGGCAAATATTTGGTGCCCTTGCCCGCCGCAATCACACGAAACCCGCTAGATCTGGCCCAATCCACCAATTCGCAAGTCAGCGCAGGCTGATCGCCATACGCCATCGAATAAACAACCCCCGCCTCTTCGGCTTCTTGCGCTAAAAAACTTCCCGCAAGCACATCGGCTTCCACATTTACCATAACAATATGAAGACGGTTTGCAATCGCATGGCGCGCATGCGTGATCCCCGCAATCGGATCTCCAGTGGCTTCAACGATCACATCCAGCTCGACGCTTTGCATGATTTCAACCGCGTCCTGTGAGAAAATTGTTTGGGCGATTAACTCCTTTGACCAACCGATTGAAGCGCAAGTTGCCTTTGCTTGATCCGGGAATAGATCCGCAATTGCCACCACCTCAAGGCCCGGTGTACTGGGCACTTGCCCCAAAAACATAGAGCCAAACTTTCCCGCGCCAATAAGACCAACGCGAATAGGAGATTGGTTTTTCGCGCGGCTCAGCAAGGCCTCGTACATAAACATATGTCGTTCCTTTTTTTGACCTAGTTGCACAAACTATCGCGTCCAAGTTCCAATTTTGTCTAGCAAAAACGATGCCCCTGCGTTTTTTGAGGATGGCAGCCGCGCTGGAGGCCAAATTTACCGAAGCAGCAGAGCTTCATTATTGGCAGGCCGAAAAATCTCTCTATGCGCTTAAGCGATCAAAACGGCCAAAGTGATCGGGATCAGAGCTACCGAAAATAAGGTTGAGATAACCACCAATCCAGCAACCGCTTGCGCATCAGCACCGTATTTCTCTGCCAGCATATAAGATGTTACAGCGACTGGCGTTGTGACTTGCAGCACCAAAACGGCAAAGGCAATATCAGGTAGATTAAACCACCATCCAGCCGCACAAGCACAGATCAAACATCCGGCATATTTGATAAGCGCCAACCACGCCACTTTTGAAACCCGCCCCGGCGTTAGGCGAGCCACCGCCACCCCAAGCGTAATCAGCATTAATGGAATCGCCATTTGCCCGATCAATTCAAGAGTGTTGGTCAAAAACGGCGGCGTTTCCCAACCCTGCCATAAAAACAGCGCACCTAAAAACGTGGCCGAGACCAGGGGCTCTTTTACGATTTTAAAGAATGAGCCGCCCCGGACACGATCCAAATTCCTGCCGTGAAAGAATACATGCCCATAATTGCAAAGATCACAACAGCATAGCCAAACCCTTCATCGCCAAAAGCGAAAAATGCCAACGGAAGGCCTACATTCCCAGTATTTCCAAAAATTAATGGCCCCAAATAGGTGCGCAGATCCAAGCCCGCCAACTTGACCAAAGCAAAACCCACCAATGTTACCAATGCGTAGGCCAGAATGCTTGCAAACACGGTGATTTGCAAAAAACCAGCGTCAATTTTCGTTTGCATCAGCGCAGTAAAAATTAAACAAGGCACACCCAAACTCATAGACAGACGGGTAACAAACTGCACCCGATACTCAAACCCCAGCTTCACCCATAAAAACCCTATAGCCGCCAGAATGAAAACCGGCGCCACAACTTCTAAAACAGAGAAAAGAAGAGACATCTCTATAAGCCTATTTTGTGAACAAAATCCGGAAACATGCCAAATATCCCGTTTCTTGGCTTACGCAGAATATCCAAAAGTTTCAATGACCTTGCGATTTGAAAAGGTTGCGCTTGTTGAGGTTGCATAGCCCCCTGCACACGCGTTACCCTGTTGATCGACAAAACAAGCTTTGCTCTCAGCCGCTTACCACCCAACGTGGCTGACAGTCACGGCGAAAACTGGATCTGCAAGGCCGCGCAGAAAACAAGATTGCCAAAAGCGCTTATCAAAGACATATTCGCTTGAAATCAGCCCCTGGTCTGGGGCTGAAACGCGGGTACATGATGATACCTTCCTTTAACCCCAGCGGGATCACGTTACATGCAAAACTCTGAGCACGTCTCAACAAACCCAGAAAATATGTCGAAAACAGTAGCGATTATCGGGGCGGGGCTGATTGGCTGCGGATGGGCAATTGTATTTGCCCGGGCCGGGTGGCGCGTAAGTTTATACGATCCTCACCAGCAGGCGCGTATTGCAGCGCAAGACAGCATAGCAGCGCAACTTAATTTGCTTGAAGCCCATCATCTGTGCTCAGACACGAGCGAAATTCAATCGCATATTCACTGCGTAGCCGAGCTCCAAGCGGCCGTTCAAGGCGCTGATTATATTCAGGAATGCGGACCTGAAAATTTAGATGAAAAATGCAAGATCTTTGGAGAACTGGATAAAATCGCTTCTCCAGAGGCGATATTGGCCAGCTCAAGCTCAGGCCTGATGGCCTCACAATTTACTGCAGATCTTTCCGGACGACATCGCGCTTTGGTGGCGCATCCTGTAAATCCACCCCATCTGGTTCCACTTGTCGAAATTTCTTCTGCCGAGTGGAACGATCCGAATACTATTAAAACCGTCCATCAAATTATGATATCTATCGGCCAGACTCCCATTACGTTGCATAAAGAAATACCAGGCTTTGTGCTCAACCGTCTTCAAGGCGCCTTGCTCAATGAAGCGTTGCGCCTCTCGCAGGCCGGGATCGCCTCAGCTGAGGATATCGATAAAACAATCCGCGATGGTTTGGGCATGCGCTGGTCCTTTATGGGGCCATTTGAAACCATCGATTTAAACGCACCCGGCGGGTTGGCTGATTATGCGGCCCGTTACGGCGCGATGTATCGCGCGATGGCAGAGCCGCCGCTGGCTAGCCCTGACTGGAGCAAAGCGGCTATTGATAAAATAGCGCAGGAAAGACGCGCTGCGCTGGATATAAAAGATCTGAACCAGCGCCAGTATTGGCGTGATGCGCGCTTGGCCGCGCTGGCCGCACATAAACAAAAGCAGGATCGCTAAAATGAGCAAACCCAACCGCAATGTAATTATCACCTGCGCCGTGACCGGTGCGATCCACACCCCCAGCATGTCACCTTATCTGCCGGTAACACCAGATGAAATCACGGCCGCTGCGATTGCAGCCGCCGAAGCGGGCGCTTCCATTTTACATCTGCATGCGCGCGATCCTGACACAGGGAAACCTAGCCAAGACCCCCGCGTTTTTGAACAATTTCTGCCGCGGATAAAACAAGCGACAGATGCCGTCATCAACATCACCACCGGAGGCAGTCCGCATATGAGCGTGGCAGAACGGATGCAGCCGGCCACAACCTTTCAACCAGAAGTAGCGTCCTTGAATATGGGGTCAATGAATTTTGGGCTTTATCCTATGCTGGATCGCTTTGATCACTTCACCCATACATGGGAACGCGAAAACCTAGAAAACTCTCGCGACCTTGTCTTCAAAAACACCTTCCAAGACATCGAAACAATCCTGCGCATCGGCAATGAAAATGGTACGCGCTTTGAATTTGAATGCTACGATATTTCGCATCTGTATAATGTGGCGCATTTCGTTGATCGCGGTTTGGCCAAAACGCCTTTATTTATTCAATCTGTTTTTGGTCTGCTTGGCGGTATTGGCGCGCATCCTGAAGACCTGATGCATATGAAGCGCACCGCGGATCGCTTATTTGGGTCCGAGTATCAATGGTCAATCCTCGGAGCCGGGCGCCATCAAATGCCATTGGCTGCCATGGGCGCTGCGCAAGGGGCAAATGTGCGTGTCGGATTAGAAGATTCCTTATGGATCGCGCCTAAAGAATTGGCAAAATCCAACGCAGATCAAGTTACCAAAATACGGCAAATTCTCGAAGGCCTTTCTTTGAATATCGCCACTCCTGCGCAGACCAGAGAGATGCTGGAATTAAAAGGCGCTGACCGGGTTAATTTTTGAACCGCCACTAAGGACAAGATTATGGGTTTTCAGACAAATTTATGTAAAGATTTAAAAGTCTTGGTCACGGCGGGTGGCAACGGGATTGGGCGGGTGATTGCAGAAAGTTTTGCCTCTTATGGTGCTCAAATCCATATCTGCGACGCAGATAACTCAGCCTTGAGTGACGTGAAAGCCAGCCATCCCGATTGGGGTCGCAGCCATTGCGATATCGCCCATGAAGAGCAGGTGGCGCGATTATTTAAAAAGGCGGCCACTGAAATGGGCGGCGTGGACGTTTTGGTGAACAACGCAGGCATTGCAGGCCCAACCGGCGCCATAGAAGATATTGAAAGCACCAAATGGCGCGACACCGTGGATGTAAATCTCAATGGTCAATTTTACTGCACAAAATACGCGATGCCGTTTCTGAAGCGGTCTCAGAACGCCTCAATTATCTGCATATCATCGGTTGCAGGGCGCTTGGGCTATGGCTATCGAACGCCTTATTCTGCCACCAAATGGGCCATAATTGGTTTGGTGAAAAGCTTAGCAATCGAATTGGGCCCAAGCGGAATACGCGCCAACGCGTTGTTGCCGGGCATCGTGAAGGGGCCAAGAATGCAGAAGGTGATTGCTGATCGCGCCGCCGCGCTAGAGCTTTCCTATCAAGATATGGAGCAAGACTACCTGCAGAAGATATCGCTTCGACGCATGGTCAGCGCGCAAGATGTTGCCGACCAAGCCATCTTTCTTGCCTCGCCTCTTGGCCGCAACATATCCGGACAAGCGATTAGCATCTGTGGCAATGTAGAAACATTATAATCGCCCAATCCTGTCAAGGCGCGGCGCCTTTTTTTAGCCGGCATTGCTGTGTTTTGAAGCCCCAATTTCGGTTTAAAACGGCCTATCGGCCTGGCGCCCTGCCAAGCGCAGCTTTTTAAAACGCTTATCGTTTTAATGATCTGAGCAGATAGAAACGTTTTTTTAACACAACGTCAGGGGCTGACAATGCCCGTTTCATTTTGTGGCAACCGGCGGGTTTCCCGGCACCGGCAAAGCTAGAAAGGCTTTGTTCGAGCGCCTATATTGAGGGGGATATGCAGCTTTCGCATTCAGGCTTTCTGCCGCCTGCCACGCCCAACGCGGGTTGTTTAACATCGCACGTCCAAGCGAAACCATATCAGCCTGCCCCGAACGCAGCACCGCCTCGGCCTGTTTTGGATCGGTGATTTGACCAACCGCCATTGTCGGCATACCGGTTATGCGCTTAATCTCCGCGGCAAATCCGGTTTGATAGCCTGGGCCGGCATCTATCTCTTGCTCTGGCGAATTCCCCGCGCTTGACACATCGATGAAATCGCAGCCACGGGTTTTCAACTCTTCGGCAAAGATCTGCGATTCAGCGAGTGTCCAGCTTGAGCGGGCGACCCAATCGGTGGCCGAAATCCGCACGCCCAAAGCCTTATGTTTGGGCCAGATTTCGCGCACTGCCTCGAACACAGCCAAAGGAAACCGCATGCGACCTTGCAAACTTCCTCCATACTCATCCGCGCGCAGGTTGCTTAAGGGCGAAAGAAACTGATGCAACAAATACCCATGCGCGGCATGCAGTTCCGCAACATCAAACCCGATGCGGTCGGCGCGCTCCGCGGCGCTCACAAAGGCATTCTTGATTCGCAGCAGCCCAGCCTGATCCAACGCGGCAGGCGCATCCCACCCTAGAGGCGCATACGGCAATGCTGACGGACCATCAGTTTGCCATCCGCGCGGCTCATTTGGTGAAATGGGCTTCCCACCATTCCAGGGCAGATCCGTTGATCCTTTGCGTCCAGCATGGGCAAGCTGTATTCCCAATTTGGCGTTACCAAATTTTTGACAAAAATCAACCACGCGTTTCAAGCTGCTCTCCTGCGCATCCGAGCACAAGCTTAAACATCCCGGAGTGATCCGACCCGCCATTTCCACCCCAACCGCTTCGGTAAAGATCAGCCCCACACCAGACACCGCGAACTGCCCCAAATGCATTAAATGCCAATCCGTAGCGCATCCTGCATCCGCGCTATATTGACACATTGGCGCCACAATGATGCGATTGCGCAGTTCAACATCTGCCAAAGAAATGGGCGAAAAAAGCCGGCTGCCCATTATCAACACCCAACCAAATTACGGCGGTAAAAAGAGATGGGATTGCACCCATTTTTTATAGTCTGCGCTTTCATAACCTGCCTCGCCCTGTGATAGAGGGAAGACTATCAGAGACTATGAAACTTTATAGTGCCAAAATAACGGCTTTGCTAACAGCCCTGCAAAGGGGCGGCAAAAACCCACTGTTGAAAAAGCCATAGCGCCCAGCGCTTTAAGGCCTTTAAACCTAAGCCAGACAGCAACGCGTAACGCAGCGATGCGAGGAGAAAACTTAAAACAGCCCTAAACTGACAGGCGATGGCCCGTATCGCGATCAAAATAAGATGCCTTATTCAGATCAAAACAAAACTCCATCGACTTCCCTGCTTCGGCTGAGGTTTCCGCCTGAAGCCGCGCCGTAACTTCTTTTCCGCCAAGGCTGAGCACGACAAATGTATCGGCCCCTGCCGGCTCGACAACGCTCACTTTGCAAGGCGCCATTGGTTTTGCCGAACCATTGCGGAATTGACCATCAGTGATGTCTTCTGGGCGCAAGCCAAGCATCACTTCGCTGGGAAGATCACGCGCTTTGGTATCTGCCAAAACCAGAGGATCTTCTCCATCACGGCGAATAATAATATCAAAACCAGAAGATGTCTTTGACGTTGAAGCGGGCACCAAATTCATCGCAGGCGAGCCCATAAAATCTGCTACAAATAGATTTGCGGGCCGGTTGTAAATTTCTGCAGGCGTACCGATTTGCTGGATAACACCACTTTTCATAACAACAATCTTTGTCGCCAGGGTCATCGCTTCGATCTGATCATGCGTTACATAAACCATCGAGGCCCCCAAGGATTGGTGCAGCTTCTTAATCTCGGTGCGCATTTCAACGCGCAGTTTTGCATCGAGGTTTGACAAAGGCTCATCAAATAAAAACAGCTTTGGATCTCGCACCAACGCCCGCCCCATGGCCACCCTTTGGCGTTGCCCACCGGACAGTTGCCCCGGCCGCCGGTTCAACAATGGTTCAATTTGCAGCTGGCGTGACACCTCCTGCAATTTTTGTGCTTGGACCTCTTTATCAACGCCGCGCACTTTCATCCCAAACGTGATATTTTTCGCAACCGACATGGTGGGGTAGAGCGCATAAGATTGAAACACCATTGCGATATTGCGATCCTTAGGGCTGACATGGGTCATATCCTGCCCGCTGATCGTAATCCCACCATTGCTGATCGGCTCCAGCCCCGCAATGCAATTGAGCAAGGTCGATTTCCCGCATCCAGAAGGGCCAACGAGAACCAAAAAATCGCCCTCGTCGATAGAAATATTGATATTTTTCAAAATTTCGATTGAGCCGAAATTCTTAGATAGATTTCTGATATCCAAAACAGGTGACATAGTCGTTATCCTTTGACCGAGCCTGCGGTCAAACCGCGAATGAAGTATTTTCCAGCAACCACGTAGACAAGCAATGTAGGCAGGGCAGCAATAATCGCTGCGGCCATATCAACATTATATTCTTTAACGCCGGTGGTTGAGTTTACGATATTGTTTAGCGCAACTGTGATCGGCTGTGTGCCAGCTTGGCTGAACGACACGCCGAATAAAAAATCGTTCCAAATTTGAGTGAACTGCCAGATCACGGTGACCACGATGATGGGCAGCGATAAGGGTAAAAAGATAGACCAAAATATGCGATAGAAGCCTGCCCCATCTACCTTCGCCGCCTTCACCAATTCTGCAGGGATTGAAACGTAATAGTTTCTGAAAAACAGCGTTGTAAAGCCGATCCCGTACACAACGTGAACGAAAATCAATCCCGGAATTGATCCTGCAAGCCCCATAAGCCCAAGCATCCGCGCCATGGGCAACAGCACCACTTGAAACGGGATGAAACAGCCAAAAAGCATCAATGAGAAAATCAGGTTGGCGCCGCGGAATTGCCATTGCGCAACCACATATCCGTTGAGCGCACCGATCAACGTAGATAAAATCACAGCAGGCACAGCCAGTAAAACTGAATTCCAAAAATAGGGTTGAAGCCCTTCACATTGAATGCCCGTACAAGCGCTGGACCATGCCGTTTGCCAAGCCTCAAACGTAATAACTCTGGGCAAGGCGACCAACGAGCCGGTGCGAATTTCTTCAAGGCTTTTCAACGATGTCGTGACCATCACGAACAAGGGCATCAGATAATAAACGACGAAGAGGCCTAAGAACAGATACAGCAACCATCGCAGCGCCACCGTGCCAAAAGATTGTTTTTTGGCCATATGAGGGTTGGAAAGATCAGTCATTTTTCGCCCGCAATTCGGAATAGAGATAAGGAACCACAATCGTGAATACCACGGCCATCATAATCATGGCTGAACTGGCAGCTTGCCCGATATCACCGCGAGAAAACGCCATCGTATACATATAGGTTGCTGGCAGATCTGTTGCATAACCCGGCCCACCGCCGGTAAGCGCAATCACCAAATCAAAGCTTTTAATCGCCAAATGCGATAGAACGATAAAGGCTGACAAGAAGATTGGGGCCATAGAGGGAATGATGATCGCCGAATAAATGCGCCATGTTGGAATACCATCCACTTGTGCGGCTTTAATGATCTCTTCGTCTACGGAGCGGAGGCCAGCCAAAAACAGCGCCATCACAAATCCGGAAGATTGCCACACCCCGGCAAGAACCACCGTGTAAATGGCCATGTCAGAATTAACCAACCAATCGAAGGTAAAATTTTCATACCCCCATTTCTTCACCGTTGCCTCGATACCAAGGCCAGGGTTCAAAATCCATTTCCAAGCCGTGCCCGTCACGATCATTGAAAGCGCCATAGGGTAAAGGTAAATTGTACGAATAACCCCTTCAACCCGAATTTTTTGATCCAGAAAAATGGCCAGTACCAGACCAAGAAACATAGAAATCACGATGAATAAGATGCCAAAAACATACAGATTATTGATCGCGGTTTCCCAGCGGGGCGACTGAAACAACCTGTCATATTGGATCGTTCCCACGATATCATATTTCGGCAGAAGGCGTGATTTGGTGAATGACACCCAAGCGGTCCACCCGATAAATCCGTACACAAAAATCAAAATGGCCACGAAAGACGGCGCCATTACGAATTTGGGCATATGGCGTTCAAGCCACTCAGTCATCATATTTCTCCAGAAAAAACTGCCTTGCCCGAAGCTATCGGGCAAGGCGACTTGCATTTACATGCTGTTTTGAACAGCTTGCAGCAACATCTGAACGGCGTCATCTGAGGACATGTCAGAGTTGAAATGCGATGTCACAACATCGGTAATTGCGCCAGATTGTGCTCCACGCAAGGCCATACCGTGAGCATAGCTTGGCAATAATGATCCACCGGCGTTGCTGTCGGCCATATCTTTTGCCGATGTATGCGCGCAGCTGTCAAACTCATCCAAGGCAACATCTGTACGGGCTGGAATTGAGCCTTTGTTCAGGTTGAAAACCTTCTGGAAGTTCTTGCCTACGATCAATTCCGCCAAAAGCAGCTGACCGGCCGTTTTGTCATCGCCCGCAACATCGAACATTGCAAAGCTGTCTACATTATAGAGGAAGCCCTCACCAGGGGTTGAGGCGCAGAGGAAATCTTTGCCAGGCTCTTTGCCTGCTGCAAGGAATTCACCTTTGGCCCAGTCTCCCATGATTTGGAAAGCAGCTTCGCCATTCATCACCATGGCTGTTGCCAAGTTCCAGTCGCGACCAGAGAAATTCGAGTCAACAAAACCGCGCATCGTGCGCATTTGGTCGAATACGGCTTTCATTGTGTCCGAAGTTAAAGTTGCCTCATCAAGGTCCACGAACGCTTTTTGGAAGAACTCTGCTCCCCCAACGCCCAATGCGACAGCTTCAAAAACGGTTGCATCTTGCCAAGCTTGTCCACCATGCGCCAAAGGCGTGATGCCCGCGGCCTGAAGTTTTTCGGCAGCTGCGTTAAACTCGGCCCATGTGGTTGGCATAGCAATGCCATTGGCTTCCAAGATCGCGGCATTCGCCCAGATCCAATCGATGCGATGTACGTTGACCGGCGCCGCGCACCATGTGCCTTCGCATTTCATGTGGCCCGCGATTGACGCTGGCAGAACATCGGCCCAGCCATTGGCTTGGGCAACCGATGAGATATCCGCCAAAACACCCTCTTCATACCATTCTTGAATGGCGGGGCCTTTCAACTGAACCGCCGTTGGCGCGTTGCCAGAAAGAACCCGCGCGCGCAACGCTGTCATCGCTGCATCGCCGCCGCCGCCCGCAACGGGCATATCTGTCCATGTGCCACCCTTTGAGGCAAATTCTTCTTGCAAAACGGCAACTGACTTGGCTTCACCGCCGGATGTCCACCAATGCAAAACTTCGGCTTCCGGTCCCGCAAAGCCAGCGGTTGCAGAAATAATACTTACAGCAGCGGATGCTGCCAGAGCAGATTTTAAGGTCATAATTTCCTCCCAAAATGTCGCCCAACGCGACGAATGCAGATGCATTGCCCGCCCCATCACGAAGTTCAACCGCCAAGATTTGGTTTACAGCAGCCGATCGTTAGTTTTTCGTTTCTTTTGTTACAAACTGTTACCTTCGACTGGAATTTGTTGCACAGTGTTACATCGATAGCAGCGAAAAGCACAGATAACTCTTTTAGCAAGATAAAGGCATGAAATGGCAATACAACGGCTTTTGGTGGTGGATGATGATGATGATATGCGCAGCATGATGACGCAATATCTGCGCAAATCCGGTTATATGGTGATGGCCGCGGCCACCGGCCGGGATGTAAAAGCCCATCTGGAAAAAGGCCGCATTGATCTGGTCCTCTTAGACGTGATGCTTGGCGATGAAAACGGGGTTCAGATCTGCGCTAACCTGCGCAATACGCATGATGTGCCGATTATTCTTGTATCTGCACTTTCGGCTGATCACCAGCGAATGCAAGGCTATGAGGTTGGTGCCGACGATTATATCGCCAAGCCTTTCAACCCCGATTTACTGCTCGCGCGCATTCGCGCAGTACTGCGGCGCGGCCAACGCTCTGCCTCTTTGAATTATCGCCGCAACACATCGCAATATTTTTTTTCGGGTTGGCAATATGATGGAAAACGCGATGAAGTCCAATCTCCGTCAGGATTTCAAGTGGTGCTTTCGCGCCGCGAAACCGCGCTTTTAAAAGTGTTACTTGCCAACCCACATATTCCTCTGACACGCGACGAAATCTTATCGGCAATGGATGTTACAAAAGATATTGAAAATGAACCGAGCGATGTGTCAGGGCGGGCTTTGGATGTTTTGGTCGGACGGCTTCGACAGAAAATTGAAAACAATCCAAAAGAACCACAACTTCTAAAAACAGAACGCGGCGTTGGATATATTTTCGCAACGGATGTGGATCGCACCAGCGCATGAGGATGTGGCCGCGAAAATTTAATTCCCTGCGTATTACAGGAATTGTTTTGATTATGCTCGCCGCTACAATCGGGGCTGGATCGGTTTGGATTTGGATGCACAGCCATGCCGCCTGGCAAAGCCATTTGCAGCGGGCCTTCAACAGCGGCCTTAGGCTGTCAGATATTCTTCGAGAACAGGCAAGCCCACCCTCTGATCTGGGGATAACCCAACTCAAACCAAATGATATTCTGAGCGCAAATAAAGGAAAATTTGGGCTTTTGACCGATCAATCCGCAACGCCGTACGTCACGGTATTTTCGCTGAAAGTCAGCGGTCCGAAGCTGCGAACCCAAGAAACTTTATCGCTGGCAATTGTATCCTCAGATCTGCAATATCCAGTTAGAGAAATCGCCAAAACGAAAGACGGATCCGCGGCAGTTGCGCTTGGCGATGTGACCCGCTTATTGGCCTCATACTGCTCGGACCCGATCCTTTTTGCGCGTTATCAAGACGGGTATTGGTATAAAATCGACGGGTCGAAGGTTTGGGGCTGTGACGCCGCCCCAATAGACCGACGCCCGCATGCGGTGCTTTTGGCCTTGCTCGGGCTAGGGTTTTTGATTTTGCGCCTGCAAGATGTGGCTGCCAATTTTAGCGCCTATGCCGCGCTGCTTGGCGCGCAAAGGCGCAGCGATATAAATGAAACCTCACCGGTGGAAGGCCCCCTTGAACTGCTGGAAATCGCGAACCAGGTGGAAGCCTATCGAGAACGAGAACGAGACGCGCTGGAAAAGCGCGCGATGGTTCTTTCAGCCGTGAGCCATGATCTGGGAACACCGGCCACTCGGGCCCGGCTTCGAATCGCACTTATTGAAGATGAAGAGCTACGACAAAAGCTTGAGCGGGATATCGATCAAATGACGCATATGATCGACAGCATATTGAACTATACGCGCTCAGAGCTAAGCGCAGAGCGGCCAAGACGGCTGTCTTTACGCGCCTTGATATCGGCCATCGTGGATGATTATCAAGATCTTGGCCACCCGGTCACGCTGGCGGGGGAACCCCCGGTGAAAATCAAAATGCAGCATAGTGTGTTTGATCGTAACCCGCGCAGCCGCGCTTTTAACATGGACGGGCTGCATCAGGTCATCGTGACCGCACGGCCACTGGCGCTGCGCCGTGCTGCCACGAATTTAATCGAAAATGCGCTTAAATATGGCCGCCGCGCGCATGTGACGCTTGAGGCGAACGCCACCCAGGCACATCTGACCATCGCCGACCAGGGCGGACGCATTGACCCTGAGTTAATCGCAAAGCTAACAACGCCTTTTTCACGCGGTGAGAATAGCAAAGCCAACCCTGGCTTTGGCTTGGGCCTCACGATTGTAGACACAATTGCAACGCAGCATGAAGGCTCGCTCACCTTCGAGCAGGGGGCGCAAGGCTTAAATGTACGCTTTACAATTCAACGTTAATCCCCTGCTCGAGACACCCAAACAGCCCCCTGTTCAGAGCTTTTTTGACAGGCTTGAATAAACCACATTCCCGCCAGACCCGCGTCTAAATTGGGCAAAAGCTCACCCGCGCCGACGCCGGAGATTAAGTCAGCCGCGTCGCTATAGAGCGTTGCAAACCCCTCTAGATAGCCTTCGGGATGACCAGGGGGAATGCGGGTCCAATCGCCGGCAGTTTCTCCAAACCCTGCCCCGCCTCTGGTGAGCAGCTGTTTGGCCTGCCCAAAGCGCGTAAAGCTCAATTGATTTGGGTTTTCTTGCTGCCATTCCAAACCGGCTTTCTCGCCGTAAATCCGTAATGTCAGCGTATTCTCGCACCCTACCGCAACTTGACTGGCCCAAAGCATACCTTTTGCCCCCTTCTCAAACCGCAGCATAATATGGGCATTGTCATCCACACGGCGGCCATCCACAAAACTGTGCAAATCCGCACAAAGCGCTTGAGGGTGCAAACCCGATACAAAACTGGCCAAGTTTAAAGCATGTGTGCCGATGTCACCAATGGCGCCCGCGCCAGATTTTTCGGGATTTACCCGCCAATCTGCCTGCTTGTTATCCGCAGCTTCGCTCAACCAATCTTGCGCATATTCCGCCTGAATCACCCGAATTTCGCCCAATTCGCCGTTTTCCACCAATTTGCGCGCCTGCCGGATCACCGGATAGCCCGTGTAATTATGCGTGAGAATAAAATGCGCCTTCGACGCCCTTACCGCCGCATCGATGAGCTGAGCTTGTTCAGACGTGGCCGCCAAAGGTTTATCACAAATCACGTGAATACCCGCTTCTAAAAAAGCTATGGCTGGCCCCGCATGCATATGATTGGGCGTGACGATGGCAACTGCATCAATCCCATCGGCGCGGGCGGCTTCTTGCACAGCCATCTCAGCATAGCTTTGGTAAGATCGCTTTGGGTCCAAGCCCAATTCCTTAGCCGAAGCCTCTGCACGCGCGGGGTGGGATGACAAAGCCCCGGCCACCAATTCCCAACGCCCATCAAGCCGCGCAGCCATTCGGTGGACGCCGCCAATAAACGCGCCTTGGCCACCGCCAACCATTCCTAATTTTAAAGTTTTCACAGCCCCAACATCCTTTTGATTTGCGCCTCGTCACGCTCTGCACCAGCGAAATCATCGAACGCTTTTAACGGAGTTTCGATCAAATGTTTTGCAATAAACGGCGCACTTTCAGCCGCCCCTTGTTCGGCGGATTTCAAACAACATTCCCATTCCAATACCGCCCAGCTGTTATAGCCATATTGTGTCAGCTTGGAAAAAATCGCCGCGAAATCAACTTGACCATCACCCAAACTGCGAAACCGGCCTGCCCGGTTGACCCAAGGTTGATAGCCTGAATATACGCCTTGGCGCCCATCCGGGTTAAATTCGGCATCTTTAACATGAAACGCATTGATCCGGTCATGATACAGGTCAATAAAAGCCAGATAATCCATTTGTTGAAGCAAAAAATGGCTGGGGTCATAATTGATTAAGGCACAATCATGCCCGCCTGTTGCATCCACAAACATCTCATAGGTCGCGCCATCAAACACATCTTCACCAGGATGAATTTCGTAACCGATTGACACGCCATGCTCTTTATAATGATCCAGAATCGGCGTCCAACGGCGGCCCAGTTCGGCAAAGGCTTCTTCAATCAGGCCCTCTGGACGTTGCGGCCAAGGATACAGATAGGGAAAGGCAAGCGCTCCTGTGAAGGAAACAGAGGTCTTCAGGTTTAACCGCTGTGAAGCGATGGCAGCTTTTTTCATTTGATCAACGGCCCAAGCCTGACGCTTTTTCGGATTTTTTTGGCACGCCGCCGGAGCGAAGGCGTCAAACGCGATATCATAGGCCGGGTTGACCGCCACCAATTGGCCCTGGAGATGCGTTGATAATTCGGTGATCTCTACACCGGCATCGGCGCAAATGCCTTGGACTTCATCACAATAAGTCGTGCTTTCAGCCGCGCGATCCAAATCAAAAAGGCGCGTATCGAAGGTTGGAATTTGCACGCCTTTATAGCCAAGACTGGCCGCCCATTTCGTAATGCCCTCTAAAGAGTTAAACGGAGCTTCATCTCCGGCAAATTGCGCCAGAAAAATTCCTGGTCCTTTGATCTGCGATTTCATCTGTTTTTCCTATTCTCACCTTGGTAAAATTTTAAAATCGGGCTCAGAACCAGCCCTTATATATCTTCTGGGCCAACCAGCTTTTGCAATGGCGGTCCGCTTGGCTGAGCAATAGCGTTTAGAACCGCGCGCGCCAAAAATGTTCCTGCCGGAGATGCATTTTCAAACGTCGTCAAGATATCTGGTCGAAAATTGGCCAAAAACGGTTGTAATTCTTTTGTCCAGACATCGATCGTATCGCCCACCACACCCTTAATCTTTTCGACAGCTTGCGCGGCGGTGAGACCTGCATCGATAGACGCGGCGATCACCGCATCAATATGGGGCGCGCGCGCAAGCTCTTGGGCAATCGCAGCAGCAAAAGCCGCAGGGCTTTCGGCGCCCTGTATTTTTTCGATAGGCCGTTCAATAAAGCGCACCGCCATCGAAAGTTCTTTCCCCGCTTCAGTTAACGCCCGGAGCATGTCCTGGGCGTAGGTTTGCGTCAACGGCGGCGCAAGCAAAAGCACCGAAGATCTGCCCCGATCCTTAAGCTTGCGCATCGCATCCCACACATAAGCATGGTTATCAAAGTCGAAATAAGCATGCTGCTCACGCCACTTGCTACGGCCATGCGTGGCAAACGGAAATTGATGTTCTAACAAATAAGCAACCCGCGGATCTTCGAGTTCAATCTGGTTCATAATGATGCCATCAGCCAACCCATTCTCGACGATACGTTGCACAGGCAACAACGAATCCTCAGCGGCAAAAAACGGTGTCACGTTCAAATGATATGGGGTGCCCAGAAACTCTGCGCTGATAGATCGGATGATAATCGAATAAAAAATATTTGTTTCCTCATCTGTCATTGGCAATAACAGTGAGATGACATTGGTTTTGCCGGTTCTCAGCCGAACGCCGGCACGATCGGGAACATATCCAACGGCCTCCGCAATATGTTTAACAAGATTTTTTGTATTATCGCCAATATCTGGCGCATCAGACAAAGCCCGCGACACCGTGGCCACGGCAAACCCGCTAAGGCGAGCTAAAGTTTTTAAAGTCGGTTTTTCCCCAGGCAAAAGGCGCGCCGCAAAGTCTTGATCAACCGTCTCACGTTTACGCGCCATCTTTTGTCACTTTATCCCTAATATCCAGCCAACCCGCAGATGCCATTCTGCAGAAACAGGTAGATTTTCAATATTTAATTATATTTTTTCAAGACTTTTCCGGTGATAAAATTTAAAATGTGGACCTTCTAGCGCGCAGGATGAGAAGAGTTTAGATTATTATAAAATTGTTGCAAGTAAAAACTAAAACGTTATAGATTTACACGAATCGATTCAGACATGGGAGGTCAATCGTGAAACTACTATCAAAATTTATAACAGCGACGGCATTTGTTGCAGCCGGAAATGCATCAGCAACTGAACTGGACGTCATGCATTGGTGGACATCCGGCGGCGAAGCCGCTGCGGTTGCCGAATTTGCAAAAGCCTTTGACGCGACGGGCAATACTTGGGTTGACGCAGCGATTGTGGGCGGTGAAGCCGCGCGCGCGGCCATGGTAAGCCGGATCATTGGCGGAGAGCCGATGGGAGCATTCCAATTCAACCATGGCCGTCAGGCAGAAGAGCTTATCGAATCTGGCCTTTTGCGTGATATCACCGATATCGCCGAAGCCGAAGGCTGGAAAGACATGGTTAACCCCTCTTCGCTGCTTGACGCCTGCACCGTCGATGGCCGTATTTACTGCGCGCCTGTCAATATCCACTCATGGCAGTGGCTGTGGGTCAGCCACAAAGCCTTTGAAGATTCTGGGGTTGCAGTTCCAACAAATTGGACCGAATTTGTAGCTGGTGCAGCCGCTCTGGAAGCTGCTGGTAAAGTACCATTGGCGATGGGCCAGCAAGGTTGGCAACAATCTGGCGCGTTCAACGTGATGATGGCCTCGCTTCTGCCAAACGACATTTTTATGGCTGTTTATGGTGATAAAGACGCCTCTGTTGCAGCAGGCCCAGAAGTAACCTCGCTGTTCGAAGCGGCTGAAAATGCGCGCTCCATGGCGGCAAAATCAACCGTTCAAAACTGGAATGACGCAACCAACTTGGTCATCACAGGTCAAGCCGGTGGTCAAATCATGGGTGATTGGGCGCAGGGTGAATTTGCGGTTGCGAATGCCGTAGCGGGCGAAGATTATAGCTGCTTGCCCGGTTTGGGGATGAACCCAAGATTGGGAACGGGCGGCGATGCATTCTATTTCCCCGTTCTGAAGGATGATGCGAAAATTGCAGCGCAAGGTGAATTGGCGGCATTGTTGCTTAAGCCGACAACGCAAGTTGCTTTCAACCTGAAGAAAGGATCGCTTCCAGTACGCGGAGATGTTGATCTGTCAGCGGCAAATGATTGCATGCAAAAAGGTTTGGCTTTGCTTGACCAAGGCGCCTTGTTGCCAGATACCAATATGCTTCTAACGCCTGACACGGCAAACCAAATGAACACATTGTTTACTGAGTTCTTTGCCGACACATCCATCTCAGCGGCGGATGCACAAGCTGACTTTGTGAAAATGATCGCAAACGCAGACTAAACCCAAAACAGAATGTCAGCCCGCTATCGCGGGCTGACACCCCTTTTTTATTAAAGCATTGGATGTTGAGGCCGCAGATGTCGCATAAGCGCCCTAATCAGCTTTTCAGAAACAAATCAGCTAAGATTGCCGCAATCCCAATGATTGTGACGGCCCTATTTGTTTTCGTGGGCGGCACCGCTTGGACTATTGTCTATAGTTTTACAAAATCTGGCCTGCTACCACGTTTGAAATGGGTTGGCCTGCAGCAATATGAGCGGCTTTGGGACACTAAGAAGTGGCTGGTTTCAATCGAAAACCTGTTCATCTATGGCCTATGTATGTTGATTTTAATGTTCGTGATTGGCTTTATACTCGCGGCTTTAATTGACCAAAAAGTGCGCTTCGAAAGCGTTTTTCGCACCGTAATCTTATACCCTTATGCTTTAAGCTTCGTTGTGACAGGGTTGATCTGGCAGTGGATTTTGAATCCAAGTTTTGGCGTGCAAGGCATTGTAAGGGATCTCGGCTGGGCAAGCTTTACCTTCGATCCGCTCTACAACCCCGACATCGCGATTTTTGGCGTTCTCATTGCTGGCTTATGGCAGGGCAGCGGCTTGGTGATGGTGCTGATGCTCGCGGGCTTGCGCGGTATCGATGAAGATGTTTGGAAGGCCACGCGTGTTGATGGTATTCCGACATGGAAAACCTATGTGGTTGTTATTATTCCAATGATGCGACCCGTGTTCATCACAACTTTGGTGATCGTAACCACGGGCATTGTCAAAGTGTTCGATCTGATCGTCGCACAGACCGGCGGCGGCCCCGGTATCGCCACAGAAGTGCCCGCAAAATATGTATATGATCTTATGTTTCAAGCGCAAAACCTGGGTCAAGGCTTCGCAGCTTCAACCATGATGCTGCTCACCGTTATGTTGGTTGTTGTGCCTTGGGCAATGCTTGAATTTGGAGGTTCAAAAAAACATGGCTGAGCAAGAGATCATGAATGGCCCTCGGGGCCCGAAACCTCGCAAAACCTTTTCGCGCAGAAATATCTTTCTCTATGGGGCGCTGGCGTTTATCGCGGTATATTACGCCATTCCGCTTTATGTGATGACGGTCACCTCTTTAAAAGGCATGCCTGAAATTCGGCTGGGAAATATTTTTTCTCCACCCCTTGAGGTGACCTTTGCGCCTTGGGTGAAAGCTTGGTCGCAGGCCTGTACAGGGTTAACATGTGAAGGCTTAAGCCGCGGGTTTTGGAACTCGGTTCAAATCACAATCCCCTCGGTCATCACCTCGATAATCGTCGCCTCCATCAATGGATATGCTTTGGCGAACTGGCGGTTTAAAGGCGCCAATGTGTTTTTTACAATTTTGATATTTGGAGCGTTCATCCCCTATCAGGTGATGCTTTACCCATTGGTGATCATGTTGCGGGAAATTGGCATATATGGATCACTGGGTGGATTGATTATCGTTCATACGATTTTTGGCATGCCCATTTTGACGCTGTTATTTCGTAACTATTTCACTTCGTTACCCGAAGAGTTGTTCAAAGCGGCGCGCGTGGATGGTGCCGGGTTTTGGGGTATTTATTTCCGCATTATGGTGCCCATGTCTTTGCCAATTTTTACGGTTGCCGTGATTCTTCAGGTGACCGGCATCTGGAATGACTTTCTGTTTGGTATTGTGTATACGGGGCCGGAAAATTACCCCATGACCGTGCAATTGAATAACATTGTGAATTCAACGCAGGGCGTGCAGGAATATAATGTGAATATGGCCGCCACAATCATCACGGGGCTGGTTCCCCTGACCATCTATTTCATCTCAGGAAAACTGTTCGTGCGCGGCATCGCAGCCGGCGCAGTTAAAGGATAAGCTGCATTATGCATTCGGTAGAAATAAAAAAATTAGACCTGAATTTTGGATCTGTAAATGTTCTGCACAATTTGGACCTTAATGTTCATAAGGGCGAGTTTCTGGTGCTTTTGGGATCGTCAGGATGCGGCAAGTCAACCCTGCTGAACTGTATTGCCGGATTGCTCGACATAACCGACGGGCAAATCCTGATCAATGGCACCAATGTCACTTGGGCCGAGCCATCAGAACGTGGTATCGGGATGGTTTTTCAATCCTACGCGCTTTATCCGCAAATGAACGTTGAGGGGAATTTATCCTTTGGCCTGAAAAACACGAAAATGCCTAAAGAGGAGATCAAAGCGCGTGTGGCTCGGGCCGCCGAAATTTTGCAGATCGAACCCTTGCTCTCCCGCAAACCCGCCGCGCTTTCTGGCGGGCAGCGCCAACGTGTAGCCATCGGGCGTGCTCTGGTGCGCGATGTCGATGTCTTTTTATTCGATGAGCCTCTGTCAAATCTGGATGCTAAGCTGCGTGCCGATTTACGCGTTGAAATCAAGCGTCTGCACCAACAATTGGGCAATACGATGATTTATGTTACGCATGATCAAATCGAGGCCATGACATTGGCCGACCGTATCGCGGTGATGCGCAGTGGCAAAATCATGCAGCTTGCTTCACCAAATGATATCTACAACCGCCCACGCAATAAATATGTAGCGAATTTCATCGGTTCGCCCTCAATGAACTTTCTGGATGGTCAGATCCAAGATAACCATTTTATCTTCGAAGACGTCAAATTGCCGCTCGATCGTTATGAATTCTCTGAACAGCCAGCCAATAACTGCGCCGCAACCATTGGGATCCGTCCAGAGCATGTGATCGTGGGGGATTTAAGCGCCAAGGCTCCTTATCACACACAAGTCACCGTTGATTTGGTCGAACCGATGGGCTCGGACACGATCGTTGATTGCACCGTAAGCGGGGCCTATTTCAGATTTCGGATGGATGGCCAAGCCCGCGTAAAACCAGGAGATCTTGTCAGCATAGGGTTTGACCCGAAACAAGCCTCTCTGTTTGATCCTGCTTCCGAATTGCGCCTTTAACCCCCCTCTTAGCCCCTACAATAAAAGAAGATTACTCATGCCCGCACATTCCATGCAACTTTACTCGTTTCGAAATTTTGACTTAGCGGATACGCTGCAAACTCTGGCTGATCTGGGGTTGCGCGAGGTCGAGGGGTTCGGGGCATTATACGAAGATCCAAGTAAAACCAAAGCGCTGTTGGACGCATATGGCCTGTCAATGACCACCGGCCATTTCGACATAGATCTGGTTGAGAATGAACCAGAAAATGCCTTAAATATTGCACGTGAATTTGGCATGGAAGCCATGATCCTCGCCTTTTTAAAGCCCGAACGGCGACCAACAGATCGCGCAGGCTGGGCTGCCTTTGGCGCGCATCTTGAAACAATCGGTACGCCTATTCGTGCGGCGGGATTGCAGTTTGGCTGGCATAATCATGATTTCGAATTTATTCCCTTAGAGGATGGCACGTATCCGATTGAAGCCATTTTAGAGGCTGCGCCCTCGCTGGTTCTGGAACTTGATCTTGCTTGGGTGGCGGTTGCAGGGGGATCACCCGTAGAATGGATAGAGCGTTACAAAAATCGCATCATATCTGCGCATATCAAAGATCACGCCCCAAAGGGTGAAAACCTTGATGAAGGCGGTTGGGCTGATGTTGGGCATGGGGTGCTGGATTGGGATGAAATCAGCGCATGTTTACGCGCATCGGGCATTGGCCGTTATGTTCTGGAACATGACAATCCAAAAGATGGTGTGCGCTTTGCAACAAGATCCTACGAAAAACTGATAACCTTTTAAACTAAAGGCCACTGCAAGAAAGGCGCTAAAATTATGAAGAAAATGGGCATTGGCCTTATTGGATGTGGTAATATCTCAACGGCTTATCTACAATTGGCATCGCAATTTTCACCCCTAGAAATGCGCGCTGTTGCAGATCTTGATATGGCTGCAGCCAAAACTCAGGCAGAAAAATTTAACCTCCGCGCGCTCAGCGTACCTGAACTACTTGCCAGCGGTGATATCGATATTATTGTGAATCTGACCGTACCAGCGGCGCATTTTGAGATCACAAAACAAATCCTACAAGCGGGAAAACATGCCTTTTCGGAAAAACCGTTTGTGCTCAGCTTGCAAGAAGGTGAGGCGTTGCGCAAATTGGCCGATGAAACGGGCTTGCGCATCGGTTCGGCGCCCGACACGTTTTTGGGCGGAGCCCATCAAATGGCGCGATCTTTGATTGATCAGGGCGCGATAGGAGAGATTTTAAGCGGCACCTGCCATGTCATGTCGCGGGGGATGGAAGCATGGCATCCGAACCCTGATTTTTTCTTTCAACCTGGTGGCGGGCCAGTGCTCGATTTAGGCCCTTATTACATTACGAATTTGGTGCAACTGATCGGGCCGGTCAAGGCGGTAAGCGCGATGGCCTCAACCGGCCTGAAAACCCGCACCATTGGCACCGGTGCGCGCACAGGAGAGAGCATACCCGTGGATACCCCCACCACGCATCATGCCTTACTCGAATTTCAATCCGGCGCGATTATAACGCTGGGTGCAAGCTGGGATGTTTGCGCACATCGGCACGAAAATATGGAGCTTTATGGCAGCGAAGGCTCGCTTTACCTGCCTGATCCCAATTTCTTCGGGGGCAGCGTGCTCTACACGGATGCAAGCGGGGGCACCGCGCAGCCCAAGCAAAATGATCATCCGTTCGGCATCACCAATACCACCGATGGACAAGGCGAAAAGCGGGCCAATTACCGCTGCGCCGGGCTTGCTGATATGGCGGCGGCAATTCTTGAAAACCGCCCGCATCGTTGTTCTTTGGATTTGGCAGCGCATGTCGTGGACGTGATGACGAGTATTCTGGATTCGGGTGAGAAAAAGCAGTGGATTGAGCTGTCAACCAGTTGCGCACGGCCCGCAGCGCTCTGTAAAACAGAGGCTTTAAAACTGCTAGATCAAACAGCGGGGTAATATGAGAGTGATCAAGAATCCGGTTTTACCAGGTTTTCATCCGGATCCGTCTTTTCTTCGGGTCGGTTCCGATTACTATCTAGCGACCTCTACCTTTGAATGGTATCCCGGGGTGCGCATTTATCATTCAACCAATCTTGGCGCGTGGCGCTTGGTGGCAACCCCTTTGAACAGGCCTGCGCTTTTAGACATGCGTGGAAACCCAGATTCAGGCGGTGTTTGGGCCCCGTGCCTCTCTTATGCGGACGGTTTATTTTGGTTGGTTTACACAGATGTGAAACGCTTGGACGGCGCTTTTAAGGATACGCATAATTATATCACAACCTGCCCGCGCATCGATGGCGAATGGTCTGATCCAATCTACGTAAACTCGTCGGGATTTGATCCGTCGCTTTTTCACGATGACGATGGCCGCAAATGGCTCTTGAATATGGTTTGGAATCATGGCGCGCATGATACAGGCTCTAACCCGACGCATCACCGTTTTGATGGCATAGCTCTGCAGGAATGGGACCCCGATAAAGGTTTGTTCGGACCCATTAAAAACATCTGGTCCGGAAGCCAAAGAGGGCTGACAGAAGCACCCCATATTTTCAAAAGAAACGGCTATTATTACCTAACCACCGCAGAGGGGGGAACCGGCTATGGGCACGCGGTGAGCATGGCGCGCGCGCGCCATCTAGAGGGGCCCTATGAGGTCCATCCAGAACAACATTTGATGACGCATAGCGCCACGCCTGACCACGCGTTTCAACGCATTGGGCACGGCCAATATGTTGAGACCCAAGACGGTGATGCCTATCACTCATTTTTGATGGGGCGGCCAATACCCGACCCAGATGGGGTTGGCCGTTTTTGTCCCTTGGGCCGTGAAACAGGATTAGAGCGCTGCGTTTGGAAAGCCGATAACTGGCTTTATCTTGAAGAATCTGGGCAAAACGTTCGGGCAAACCTGCCCAGCTCTGACCAAGGCCAGCACAGCGTTCAAAAAGCCAAAACCAAAACAATAAATTATACGTTCAATCACCTTCATTCTGATTTCCAATGGCTTAGAACGCCGTTTCCCGAAAGGTTATTTCGTTTAGAAAATAATCGTTTAATTTTAATAGGGCGGGAAAGCATCGGCAGTTGCTTTGAACAAGCATTGCTCGCGCGCCGCCAACAACATCTCATCTATTCCGCCGAATGCCAGCTGGAATTTGCGCCGCAAACCTATCAGCAAGCCGCCGGTTTGATCACCTATTATAACGGCCATAAATTTCATGCGCTCATGCTGTCTCATGATCAAAAACTTGGCCGGATATTAACCATGTTTTCCTGTCCGGGCCGCTATCCCAATACGGATATGGACTATCCACTTGCGGCGCCGGTGCCCGTCGCTGAGGGGCGGGTCGAATTACGCGTTCAAACCGATCATGCCAAGCAACAGTTTTTCTGGAAACAGGCTGAAGATTGGCATCCGATTGGCCCAGTTTTGAATGCAGCTTGCCTGTCAGATGAAGCCGGCAAAGGCGAAGGCAAGTCTTTTACAGGCAATTTCGTCGGTATGATTGCCTTTGATACGTCAGGTTTGGCCGCCGAAGCGCAATTTTCCCGCTTCAGCTATACTGGCGCCGAATAAGCTTTGAACAATCGCGGCAACTGTCTTGGGTAAAAACACGGTTTTAACACCATTTCTGCTCAGCTATAAATAGCTAAATCTGCTTATCAGGTCTTGCCAAGGCTTAACGTAACACCGCCTCAGCACCCCTGTATAAATGATAGATACAACCTTGCTCTGCGTGCAGCTTTAATAAGTCAGCCTGATCAAGGCCCAGATAAAGGCCGCGCAAGACCTTAGAGGTCACTGCATGCGTAACGATAATAGCCGGATCTTCAAGTTCTTGTAAAAAGGACATGACCCGCGTTGAGATCATCTGAAAGGTTTCACCGCCTGGACTCTTAAAAAACCAGTCAAATCCTTGCACTGGCGCTTTGATTGTTTGATTTATGTCCTCGCGCGTGGCCCCTTCCCACGCGCCAAAATTGATTTCAAGCAAACGCGGATCTTTTACGTGAGTTTTGATAAAGGGGGCTGCAAGATTTGCCGTTGTTAAAGTTCTTCCCAAAGGGCTAACGAACACAATATGCGGCAAGCTTTTAGCAGATCGCAACACTTCGCCTTGGGCCAAGGCCTGCTGCCGCCCCTTATCTGTCAGAGGCGAGTCTTTTTGCCCCTGAAAACGCCCCTGCTGGTTCCAGAGCGTTTCACCATGTCTTAAAATATAAAGCTCGGGATAAGGGTACATGCTCGAAACCTATCTTAATAAAATCATACAGACACATGCATATGCTGCGGATCACAGTTTTAAAAGGCGCAGAAACGTTTCCCAAAAACCGTTTCAACAAACACACCTAACGTTAAAATCCGCTGGATTTATTCCCAAAAAATACTTTCGTAACCTCTTGAATAATTTCCCATGTGACGCGGCGTCCATCGGGCATAAAAAGGCTGTCGCCGGCACCCAACACGTGGCTTTTGCCCGTTGATTGATCTGTCAGATGGCAACGCCCAGATAAAAAGGTCATCAATTCATCGCCCTGCTCTGTGCATTCAAAGGTACCCGCAGTGCAGCGCCAGATGCCCGAGCGCGTTGTATAGCCCGCCCCCCCGGTATCAATACGGCCCGATGCGGCGGGCGCCCCAAACAGAATTTTATAATTGCTTTCAGGGTTATCAAAAGGCCAAGGCTGCAAAACCCCAATCTCAGTACCGGGTGTATAAATCTGCATGCCTCAGCTCCTGAAAATTACCAATAATCAATCGACCTTAGCACATGTTATACATGATGTAAGTTGATGTGAGGCGCGCGCGAGCAGCGACTTCTTTGCCAACCTAGATCAAAAATCTGTAAATTTTCCAGAACCCAACCCGACAAATAGAAATTGCGCGTTGGAAAACGGCTGTTTCACCCAACGGAAGATGATCACAGGGCATTAAAAACAGCCCCGCAATACGCCCTGCAAGCCGCAGAATAGGGTCAAATTGATAGCTCTGACTTCTTTAGGTATCCTGCAAGCTGATAGTAACTTTTTTATCTAGTTCAGTATGATAGCGATGGTTATACTGACAGAACTCAAATTTGATCAGAGGCAAGCATGAGCAATCTTCTTTTGGCAAGCGCAGTTGGAATTGGGGGAACCGTGTTCATGGATCTATGGTCGGTTCTGTTAAATCGCGTCTTTGCGATTGCGCCCCCCAATTGGGGATTGGTTGGCAGATGGGTGTTCCACTTAAAACATGGCGTGGTTTTTCATTCAGATATTCAAATCGCGCAAGAAACGGCTGGTGAAACCCGCATCGGCTGGGCCTTCCATTATGGCGTGGGTATAATCTACGGCGTTGTTTTCATTGCTTTAATAGGAGCAGACTGGCTAAGGGACCCAAGCTTCCTGCCTGTTTGGGTGTTTTCTGTTGCCACAATCGCCGCAGGATGGTTTTTATTGCATCCCGGTTTGGGGCTTGGCATCGCCTTATCAAAAACCCCGAACCCGCATTTTGGGCGCGCGATGGGATTGCTTGGCCATAGCGTTTTTGGGCTCGGAATGTGGTGCACCGCGCTTCTGTTTTAGCGCATTCAAGAAGACGGGTCTGGCAGAAGTGAACGTATCTAAATTGCTAAGATATCTGCGCGTTACAACCTTAAAACGCATTTTAGCAACAGCCTAAACAGTGCTACGTTCGATCCTAAAACAAACTGCATGTGAGCTTTTGCAAAGTGGTTCTGCGGCCATCTTGAACATCTTTAAGCCTTAAAGATGGATCTCTTCACGCATCGCGCTAGATTGACAAAGAGTCCGAACTGACATGGTGCAATGATTAGTTCAAATAATAAAACATCTTTGCGTAACCGCGTAGCCGGCAAGGGGCCAAATAATTCACAGCAAAGATCAGGGCAAGACGCCCGAATTTGCGGCCATGCGATAAGCCGCTTTACCCTTATAGATGGAGTAAAACATGAAATTTGAGGGTGTTTATACCCCACTTGTCACCCCGTTCCACAAGGATTTCACGTTAAACAAACAGGCCATGCAAGCCAGCATCGACCTTTTGATCGACGCTGGCATTCATGGATTAATTGTGGCGGGCACGGAGGGTGAATATTATGCAATGTCGATGAAAGAACGCGTCTATTTGATGCGATTGGCAAAAGAAATGATTGCAGGGCGCGTGCCCATGATTATCGGCACCAGCGCGATACGTACCGAAGAGTGCATCGAATATGCCCGTCAAGCCAAGGTGCAGGCGGCAGATGCAGTTCTGGTCACAGCGCCGCCGATAGCGCTTCCAACGGGCCCTGAAATCGCAGCGCATGTTTTGGCCATTGAGCGCGCAGCCAGGTTACCGCTTATATTGCACAATGATCCGCAGCGACTATCGGTTAATCTGAATGAAAGCTGTCTTGCTCAAATTGTTGCATCCCATCATCCATGCGCGTTGATCGATAGCAGCGGCGATCCGGAGCATTTGCATACCACTGCGCGCGCGTATCCTCAAATCGACCTATCCTGCGGAAACAGTTCTGGCGCGCTTGAGTTTTTTGCTAGGGGCGGGCGCAGCTGGGTTTGCGCGGGTTCCAATTTTGCACCAGAGGCCCATATCGCGCTTTATCAGGCCTGCGTGATCGAAAGCGATTTTGTCAAAGGTCGGGCGATCATGTCGGCCATGCTGCCATTGATGCAGGCTTTTGAAACGCAAGGAAGGTTTGTGCAATCTGTCAAACATGGCGTGAACACGCGCGGGATCGATGCTGGCCCCCCGCGCAAGCCGCTTCATCCCTTAGCACAAGACGAAAAAGACCGGTTAGAAGCGATGATAGATACAATGAATAAATCAATTTCAAAAATCACAGGTCAGGCTGCGTGAGGGGCGTTATTGGGATCTATGTTAATGACATTTCATGGATGCCGATGTTCATATGTCGAAGAATCTGCGCCAATTGGTGCAGATCGATTCTTAAACCGAAAGGGTAATGGCCAGCCTTTGCGCGCCACGCGGTATTTGAACCACATGGGGAAATAAAAGAGCCTTTGACTGGTCTAAAAGCCAGCGCTTGCAGCAAACGTTAGATGCCCTTGAGCGGCTAGAAAAACGCTTGCAAACCGGTTTGGGCACGACCTAGGATCAACGCATGCACATCATGCGTGCCCTCATAGGTGTTCACCGTTTCCAGATTATTCATGTGGCGCATCACTTGATATTCATCCGAAATACCATTGCCACCATGCATATCCCGCGCAAGGCGTGCAATATCCAGCGCTTTGCCGCAATTGTTACGTTTGATCAAGCTGATCATCTCTGGCGCGGCTTCAGCTTGATCCAACAAACGCCCCACCCGCAGCGACGCTTGCAATCCTAAAGCGATTTCCGTTTGCATATCCGCCAGCTTTTTCTGAAACAATTGCGTCTGCGCAATTGGCCGGTGAAATTGTTTGCGGTCGAGGCCATATTGTCGGGCCGCATGCCAACAGAACTCAGCCGCGCCCATAACGCCCCAGCTGATGCCATAGCGCGCTCTGTTTAAGCAGCCAAAAGGCCCTTTCAATCCTGAAATATTGGGCAGCAAAGCATCTTCTGAGACTTCGACATTATCCAACACAATCTCGCCGGTGACTGAGGCCCGCAACGACAGTTTGCCATCAATTTTAGGAGCAGTCAGACCCGCCATCCCTTTTTCCAAAATGAACCCCCTGATGGCACCATCATGCGCATCTGATTTGGCCCACACCACGAAGACATCCGCGATCGGCGCATTCGAAATCCACATTTTAGATCCTGTCAGTCGATACCCATCCGCAGTTTTAATCGCCCGCGTTTTCATGCCTGCCGGATCCGACCCCGCATCTGCTTCGGTCAATCCAAAGCAGCCAATAAGGCGCCCTTCTGCCAAGCCAGGCAGATATTTGTTGCGTTGTTCCTCGGAACCATAGGCGTGAATCGGATACATCACCAGGCTTGACTGCACCGACATCATCGAACGATAGCCACTGTCAACGCGTTCAACTTCGCGGGCCACAACCCCGTAAGCCACATAGCCTGCGCCTAACCCGCCATATTCTTCAGGTACGGTTATTCCCAACAAGCCCAGCGCCCCCATTTCCCGAAAAATCTCTGGCTCAACAGTCGCATTTCGATAGGCGTTCAAAATTCGGGGCTGCAATTCATTCTGCGCAAAGCTTCGCACAGATTCTTGCAACATGCGTTCTTCCTCGGTCAACTGATCTGAAAAATTGAACGGATCTTGCCAATCGAAACTGCTTAGATTTGGCCGATCTTTCGCGCTGATCACGTCAGTTGCATCTTTCATATCGATATCCCCAAGGCTGCTTTTTTGAATTAGCACCAATATGACCTGAATATCAGAAAAGTTACAGCGCAATCGCGAATTTTTTTTTCATTAAATCCACCATCATTCAGGCGGAACCGCGGCTTTTATGTGCAGTTCAAACGCTCTGTCGCCCCCCCGGTCAAAATTGAAACAGTTTCAACCCAATGCGTATCCAGCACCGCGCACTGTGCGTAAAAGATCTCTACCGCCATTCTGGCACAAGGCCTTGCGAAGACGTCCTATATGAACATCAACCGTGCGCGTTTCGACATCGGTTTCACGCGACCAAACGCGATCAAGCAGCTGATCCCGGCTCCAAACGCGGCGCGGCTTTTCCATAAAAACACTGAGTAATCTAAATTCAGTCGGACCAAGTTTCAGCGGCTGGTTATCCCGAAACACTTCAAAGGTTTCAGCGTCCAAAACAATATCCTCAAATCGCAATTTTTGTCCCATCGCGGCGGCGCGCGTTCGACGTAACTGGCCGCGCACCCGCGCCATTAATTCAATCACCGAATAAGGTTTGATCATGTAATCATCTGCGCCGGTTTCCAAACCACGTACCTTATCAACTTCTTCTGAGCGCGCAGAGAGCATAATAATTGGGATTTCCCGCGTTTCCCGATTCAGTTTCAAACGACGGCACACTTCAATACCTGAGACCAATGGCATCATCCAATCCAACAAAATTATGTCGGGTGACGCTTCATCCACGACCAGAAGCGCTTCTTCACCATTCTCGGCGATCAACACCTCATAGCCTTCGGCTGCTAGATTATAGCACAAGATCTCACGCTGTGACGGCTCATCTTCCACAATCAAGATCGATGGTTTTACCATGCGGCGCGTCCAATTATTTTCTTAAGCTGATATCAGGGTCCAGCGATGTAAGATCGCCCTTTGGGCGCGGGTCGCTGGGAAGCTCGCCAGTTGCCAAAAAGACAACTTGTTCGCAAATTGAGGTCACATGATCGCCCATGCGTTCGATATTCTTAGCGATGAAATGCAAATGCATGCAGGCCGTGATATTGCGCGGATCTTCCATCATAAACGTTAAGAATTGCCGGAACATTCCGTTATACAGCTGGTCAACATCACGGTCTTTTAAAATCACCCGCTCTGCCAAATCCGGATCACGTTGAATATAAGCATCCAACGCATCTTTTAACATCAGCTCAACCTCGCGCCCCAAACGTCGCAAAGATGACCCCGCATTTTCTATCTCGGGCAGCTCCAATAGCACGCCTGTGCGCTTGGCCATATTTTTTGAATAATCGCCAATGCGTTCAAGGTTGCCACTGACTTTAATCACCGACAGGATCAACCTTAAATCGACCGCGTTAGGAGAGCGCAAAGCCAAAACCCGCGCAGCCTGCGCATTGATCGACGCTTCAAGCTGGTCAATCAATTTATCGCGCGCGATCAGCTCTTCTGCCAATGGATTATCACGGGTTTCAAATGAGCGGGTCGCATCTGCGATTGATGCCTCAACAAGCCCCCCCATTTTCATGATCAGGGCTTCTATTGTTTCTAGGTCTTTATCAAATCCGCTGACAATATGTTTTTCTACCATGGAAGCCTCCTTAGCCGATCCGGCCCGTGATGTAACTTTCGGTACGGGCATCTTTCGGATTTGTGAAAATCGCACTCGTATCGTCAAACTCGACCAAATTACCAAGGTGGAAAAAAGCAGTTTTTTGGCTAACTCGGGCCGCTTGCTGCATCGAATGGGTAACGATAATCACAGAGTAGTTTTGTTGTAACTCGCTGATCAATTCTTCGATTTGCGCGGTCGCGATGGGATCAAGCGCAGAACATGGCTCGTCCATCAGCAAAACTTCAGGCTCTGTGGCGATTGCGCGGGCAATGCATAAGCGCTGCTGCTGCCCGCCCGACAAGCCGGTTCCGGAGGTGTGCAGCCGGTCTTTCACCTCATCCCAAATGGCGCCGCGGCGCAGCGCCTTTTCAACAATTTTATCCAACTCTGCTTTATTCTGCGCCCGGCCATGTATGCGCGGGCCATAGGCAACATTGTCATAAATAGACTTTGGAAATGGGTTGGGCTTTTGAAACACCATGCCAATCTTGGCCCGCAGCATCACTGGATCTATTTGCGATATATCGTGATCGTCAAACATAATTCTTCCTTCAACACGACATCCCGAAATCGTATCGTTCATCCGGTTGAAACATCTTAAAAAAGTTGATTTTCCGCAGCCTGAGGGACCAATGAAGGCGGTTACCATTTTCTCAGAAATACGAATATTCACATCTCTAAGAGCCTCTTTATCACCATAAAGCACGCGCACATCTTGAGCGACTATTTTTGATTTATCAGACACGGTTTCTTCCATATTTGTATCAAGCATATCCTACCACCGTTTTTCAACGCGGCGGCGCAGGATTATCGCCAGAGCATTCATTGTTATCATAAAACATAATAAGACGATAATGGCACCCGAGGCGCGCTCAACAAAGGCTGGGTCACCTCTGACCGTCCAATTATATATTTGCACGGGCAGCGCCGTTGAGGGATCAAAAATACCATCGGGAGACAGCGATGGGTATTCGCGCACAAAAGCCACCATCCCGATCAACAGCAAAGGTGCGGTTTCCCCCAGCGCTTGAGCAAGGCCCAGAATAGTGCCTGTTAAAATACCAGGCGCTGCTGAGGGCAATACGTGATGAAACACCGCCTGAACGCGGGATGCGCCAAGCCCTAGCGCTGCAGATTTGATCGAGGGTGGCACCGCTTTGATCGCGGCGCGCGCGGCAATTATCACGGTTGGCAAAGTCATCAATGTCAGGCACAAACCTCCAACAATCGGGGCTGATTGAGGCAAATCCATAAAATTAATAAAAAGCGACAGCCCCAAAATCCCAAACACGATCGAGGGCACCGCCGCCAAGTTTGAAATATTTATTTCAATCAAATCGGTAAACCAATTTTTCGGAGCAAATTCCTCTAGGAAAACCGCTGTGCATACAGAAAGAGGCACGGCCAAAACAAAAACGATTATCACCATATAAAGCGAGCCAAGCAAGGCCACACCCAAGCCCGCTGCTTCTGGCCGCAAGTCAGAGGCGTCAGGCCAATATAAAAATTGCCCGTTGAACCGCGTCTTTAATAGACCCGCGGCTTTCATAGCATCTGCCAAAACCAGCTGATCTGGCGAAATCATAACATCAAGCGCGGCGGTTTCGAAAGTCACCCGCCCTTTGTAATACCCGTCAATCCGGCCATTGGCCAAAACTTCAAAGTCAAACGGTCGGTCAAGCAGAGATGGATCCTCTAACACTGCATCGCGCAACTGAGCAGGCGCCTCTTTTGAGATCATATTCTTAAGCTGCTTTTTATCCAATTTTGAAAAGTCGATCCCCGCATCTTTCAGGTTTTGCTGCAATTGATCCCGGATCACCTTTGAATAGCCGATCGTTGAGACTTTTTTCATCTTTTCAGGATCCCGCGTACCGGTTTTATCCAGTTTAGCAGCGGGCAAATCCATCTGCAGCTGAATGAAGGTTTGTTTGAAGGCCGGCAGACCCGCAGCCAAGACCGAGCTGAATAAGGCTAGCACGCACAGCAAACCCAGCGTTATCGCTGATAGGCCATATATCTTGAAGCGCATTTCTTTCGCGTGACGGGCTTTTAAATCCAAAACCTTAATCCCTATTCATATTCTTCACGGTATTTGCGCACGATATAAAGCGCCAATACATTCAAGCATAATGTGATCACAAACAGCGACAGCCCGAGTGCAAAGGCCACCAAGGTTTCTGGCGATTCAAATTCTGTATCACCTGTGAGCTGATTGACAATTTTGGCGGTGATTGTTGCCATGCCTTCCAGCGGGTTAAGGCTTAGCTTGGCCGCTGCACCCGCCCCTAAAACTACGATCATGGTTTCGCCAATTGCACGGCTGCTGGCCAAAAGGATCGCACCAATGATGCCAGGCAATGCGGCGGGAATAATCACTTTTTTCACCGTCTCTGACCGCGTAGCCCCAAGCCCGTAAGACGCATCGCGCAAGGATTGAGGCACCGCATTGATGATATCGTCAGATAGTGAACTGACAAAAGGAATAAGCATAATGCCCATCACCAAACCCGCCGCTAGAACAGAATCCGAATTTGACCCTAAGCCAAGTGGTTGCGTAAAGGAATCCCGCAACATCGGGCCCACCGTAAGCAAGGCAAACAATCCATAAACGATAGTGGGAATTCCAGCCAACAGCTCCAACAAAGGTTTGGTGATATCCCGAAAGCGTTGCGTGGCATATTCTGACAGGTAGATCGCCGCAAACAACCCAATCGGAACCGAAAAAGCCAACGCCACAAAAGAAATATATAACGTGCCCCAGAGAAGCGGCAAAACACCCAGCTCGGACCCATACCCTTCTACCTCACCAGAATGGAATTGTGGGCTCCAAACGGTGCCAAATAAAAAATCGGAAATCGGGTGCATTTGCGCAAAATGGAGGGTTTCGGACAGCAGCGACACGACAATCCCGACCGTGGTTAAAACCGCCACCACGGATGAGGCCGCCAGCACCGAGATAACACCAAATTCAACCCGCTCGCGCGCATTAAACTCGATTGAGACTTTATGCCAGGCGCGAAGGGCAAAACCCAATGCGATCAGGCTGGTTCCGATCAGCAACAACGTTGAAAACTGCATTTTCAAACGCAAAGCGTGAAGAACAAGCTCGAGATGAGCCACATCATAAGCCTCGCCCAAAAGCGGTAAAACCGTTTCAAGCCCACCGGACCAATATGAGATTACGGCCATCAGCAGGCCCATAAAGCCCTGCGGCGCCAAGCCGAGCAAACCGGCATTCAAGGAAGCGCGTATGCTTTCGCGCAGCAAGTGCAGATCGGCCGTGGTTTCAAATAAATCCGCGCCCAAAACCTTAATCGCAGAATTGAAAAAATAAAGTTCAAGCCCCCATATGAACGATAAAAAAAGCATGATTGGAATACTGACTTGCATCACGCCATACCAACCCCAATGGGTTGGGGAGGCACCCATAACTTGCCCTTTTATGCGCAAATTTAGAGACCGCGAACGACAAAGAAAAAACGTAGCGACACAGGCCAAAAAGAGAATGGGCAAAACAGAATTCATGTTTCAACCTTTAACAAAGCAGGAGCCGCCTCAATCTGAGGCACGCCCCCTTGAAACAGTCTCCTTGGATTATTCCAAAGGACCCATCGGAATGCGGTTTGCGACCATATCCTGGGTTTCAGCAAGCTGCGGATCGGACACCAAACCATATTCCGACAATGGCCCATCGGGGCCCGCTATGTCATCGCTTACAAAAAACTCAACAAACTCTTGAAGCCCTGGGATCGCATCTAAATGCGCAGTCTTAACGTAAAAATAAAGCGGGCGTGACACCGGATAGGCCCCGGTTGCAATGGTTTCCGTTGATGCCTCAACACCGTTAATTGTCGCCGCATAAATTGTATCGGTATTGTTCATCAAAAAGCTCAATCCAAACACGCCAATGCCGTTGGGATTCGAAGATAAACGCGCCAACGTTTCGGTGTAGTCCCCGTCAATATCTACGGAACGGCCATCGGTGCGCACTTTAAAGCATTCTTTTTCAGCTTTCTTTTTATCGTTTCCATTGGCCGCGAAGAAAGTCTCATAAAATCCGGCAGCTTTACATCCGGCAAGCATAACTTTCGTTTCAAACACTTCCCGCGTTCCATGTTTGGTGCCCGGAATGAACAACATGATCTCTCGATCAGGCATAGACGGATCTATTTCCGTCCAATTCTGAGCAACCGATTTATCGCTGGTCGCGAGATAAATCTGCATCGGCGTCAGATTTTCAAAACCCGTGGTTTCCAATCGGCTTGCAAACACAATGCCATCGTACCCGAAGCGCACTTCCATGATTTCGTTCACGCCATTCGCCGCGCAAGTGTCAATATCGCTTTGCTTGATCCGGCTTGAAGAATTGGCAATATCCGTTGTGTTTACGCCAACGCCTTCGCACAGCTTCTTACGCCCAGCGCCTGACCCCCCCGATTCAATCAAAGGTGTGGGAAAATCAAAGTTTTCTCCAAAGGCCTCGGCAACGATTGTGGCATAGGGCAGTACCGTTGATGAGCCTGCAGCGTGCACATTGTCGCGTGCAAAAGCAAAATTTGCAGATGTTGCACTTACAACCAAGGCGGAAATTGCTAGTTTAACAAAAGACATCGATCTCTCCTAAATGTGTCAGGTCCAGCCAGGTGCGTTTTGCACCTTGTTCGATTCTTGCTGTGCTACCTCTGTTTTGCGATGCTTTTGCGACAGTTTTGTAACAGCTATATGACGGCTTTATATTTTTACAAAAAATTTTCGCCAAACCCCAATTTTAAGAAGCTTGACCAAGCTTTGGAAAGCCTCGCACCGTCTAGATTGGCAAAATAATTTTAAATTCACTGCCTTTGCCAACAGCACTGTCAATTTTCAAAACCCCACGATGGCGGCTGACAATATGCTTTACAATTGCCAAACCCAAACCGGTTCCCCCCATTTCGCGGCTTCTATGGCTGTCAATACGGTAAAACCTTTCGGTCAAGCGCGGTATATCAAGCGCATCAATGCCGGGGCCCTTATCCACTACGTTTATAGCGATACCCTCGCATCCAAGACGGGTCTGATAGCTGATATCCGACAAGGTAACGCTTACCTCATTATTTGGCCCACCATATTTGATCGCATTTTCAATAAGGTTGATAAAAACTTGCCTCAACTGGTCTTTATCCCCAGCCATTTTGACCAAGCGATCCGCGTTGACCACGTGCAAGCGTACCCCTCGCGCTTCGGCAACGGGCGCCAATGTTGTTGCGGTTTCCTGCAGCAAGCGCGACACGTCAACCACCTCATTCGGGCGCATTCGTTCAACCGCCTCAACTTGTGACAGGGATAGCAGATCGGAGACCAAGCGGTTCATGCGCTGCGCTTCGCGCTCCATAATTTCAAGAAATCGCGCGCGCGCTGAGGCATCCGAGCGCGCTGACGTGTTCAGGGTTTCAATAAAGCCTAACAGCGCGGTGAGGGGTGTTTTCAACTCGTGGCTAACATTGGCAACAAAATCGCGCCGCATTTGGCTGACATGCTCTTTATCAGATTGGTCTTCAAAACATAGCAATGTCAGATTTTCGTCAATGGGCGCGCAGGACACTTTATAAAGCGCATCTTGAGTGCTTTCATTCACGACGAACTGGCTGATCTGCCTACGGCGCGTTGTCAATACAGCCTCTACCGCTTCGAGCAGAGCGGGCTGTCGCAGCACTGTAATATAGTGCCGATCCAACAACCCCTCCCCCAAGAGAGAAACCGCCTCTGCGTTCATCATCGAGACGCGCTGATTGGCATCTATAGCTAGCGTGGCAAGGGGTATGCCCTGCAGGATGGACGCAATATTTACCTCTGCCATCATGTCACCTTTTTGAACCCACATAAAACGGGATGCTTTGAACGCCTATATCGTTAAGCTATAGGATGATGATAAAAGCAATCCATCGCTCGCGGCTTTTTGAATGCCCGTGGAGGGCATAATTACACAGACGCAAGCGCATGTTCGAAGACATTCAGCAGGGCAATCTCATCTTCCAAACCAACCGAAACGCGAAAAAAACCCTCCGAAATGCCCAGCTCTTGCTGTTCAGGCCCCGTCAACACCCGATGCGATGAACTGACAGGATGGCTGAGCGTGGTGCCCACATCCCCCAATGTGGGGGCAAAGGCTATCGGATCGGCAGCTTTTGTAAAACGCTCAGCAGCTTCTCGTGTCTGATTGGCCAACTCAAAACTCACCATATTGCACCCGTTTTGCCCCAAAATGGTCTGTGCCCGGGTGAAATCAGGGTGGCTGGCTTGGCCTGGATACAGCACCCGCGCCACGGCTTTATGTTGCGCAAGCATCTTGGCCAAAGCGCTTGCTGTGGCTTGCGTTTTGTCAAAGCGCAAAGGAAAGGTCAGCAATCCCCTTTCGGCAAGCCAGCAATCAAATGGGCTGGCCGTCATCCCGGCGGTTACCGAGAATGTATAAATTTTGTCTCGTAAACCCAGATCTTTTGCGGCCACATAGCCCAGAGTGACATCGGAATGCCCCGCCAATAATTTTGTTACCGAATGGATCACAATATCCGCACCAAAGTCAAAAGGCCGGATGGCTTTTGGCGTGGTGAAGGTATTATCGACTGCCAGTATCACCTGCTTCTCTGCCGCCCAGGCGGCAATGCCAGTCAGATCAGCAACGCGCAAAGTCGGGTTTGACACCGCCTCAATCAAGATCATTTTCGTATTGGGGCGCCGCGCCGCTGCCACGCAATCCGCTTGCGTGGTATCAACTAAGCTGGTGTGAATCCCCAATCTGGGCAAATCCTCTTTCAAAAGGCGCAGCGAACGGCCATAAAGCTGGTCTGACCCGATGATATGATCACCCGCCTCGAGCACCCCCAAAAGGGCCGCGCTGACCGCAGCCATTCCAGACCCCAGCACAATTCCATGATGCGCGCCCTCTAGATCATCGATGAGGCGAGCCAGCGCCTCTGCGTTCGGATGCCCCTCGCGCGCATAGGTATACCCCTGCAGCCTTCCCTCATATTGAGCATCCAGCATATCGGGCCCCTCAGACGCGTACACAACCGATGGGGATAAAGGGGTAACCACAGGTCGGCTGGCACTGCTCGGCAGGCCAATAGGCCGCATCAAATTGCGAGGATGGTTTTTCATAAAATAACCTGCTCCTCCAACTGATCGCGAAACTGCGCTGCATTCTCTTGGTAATGCAGCGCGCTTGCCGCTAGACCTTGGATCTCTTTCGCGCTGAGCGCACGCACGACCCTTCCAGGACTGCCCACAACCAGTGATCCATCTGGAATGACTTTATTTTCTGTGATCAATGCCCCCGCCCCGATCAAACAGTTTTTTCCAATTTTTGCCCCATTTAAGACAATTGCGCCCATTCCAATCAGTGAGGTATCGGCAATTTCACATCCATGAAGGATCACCTTATGGCCAATTGTGCAATTTTCTCCAACCTGCAGCGGGTACCCAATATCAGTATGGATGACAACATTTTCTTGAATATTGCTGCCAGCCCCAATCTTGATCAATTCGTTGTCACCGCGCAAAGTTGTACCGAACCAAACCGATGTTTTGCGCTCGAGGATCACGTTCCCAATGACATTGGCATCTGGCGCGACCCAAGCAGAAGGATCAACTTGCGGTGTTTTGGCATTCAAACGATAAAGCGTCATAATCGATCCTCAAACTCACTGTTCAAGCGGCGCACTCGGTCAACCAAGCCAGGTTGTTGGGAAAGGCGCATACGCTCAGATGTGATGATGTTTTTCAAGTCTTGTTCTGTTTCATCAAGATCATCATTGATCAGAACGTAATCATATTCAGGCCAATGGCTGATTTCGTTGCGTGATTTTGCCATACGCCCGGCAATCACCTCTTCGCTGTCTTGCGCCCGCGCTCTCAGACGGCGTTCAAGCTCTTCTATGCTGGGTGGCAAGATGAAAATAGATAACACATGTTTGCCCAAACTGGAATTTCGCACCTGTTGACCGCCTTGCCAATCAACATCGAACAGCACATCTTTTCCCTCTATAATGGCTTCTTTCACGGGGCCATGCGGGCTTCCGTAAAAATTTCCAAACACCTCAGCATGCTCGAGCATTTCATCGTTTTCAACCAAATTTTCAAAGGTTTTTTGATCGATAAACATGTAATCCTGCCCATCAACTTCTCCGGCGCGCGGCGCCCGCGTGGTGGCCGAAATCGAAAATTGGATTTCAGGATCCCACTGGCGTAACCTGCGCGCCAGGGTCGATTTTCCTGCACCTGAGGGCGAGGATAAAATAATCAGCAAACCGCGCCGGTCTTCTTGGGTCATACTTTATTCCACATTCTGAATTTGTTCGCGCATCTGATCTGTTAAAACCTTCAACTCGAGCCCAAGATCTGTCAATTCTTTATAATTGGCCTTTGCGCACAGCGTATTGGTTTCTCGGTTAAACTCTTGCATCAAAAAATCTAATTTTCGGCCCTTTGCACCTTTTTGCTCGATCAATTTACGCGCCGAGGCAACATGTGCGTCAAGACGATCTAATTCCTCAGTAATATCACTCTTTATCGCAATCAGCGCCACTTCTTGGGCAACACGCTGAGGGTCAATTTCATTCTCGGCGCGAAAAATTTTATCAAGATTCTTTTGCAGTGATTTGGCAGCGGCCTCTTCACGCTGTGGAAGCAGAGTTTTAGCCTGCGCCAAAAGGCGTTCAAAATCCGCTAATTGCTTTGAAATAATTGTTTTTAAGGCTGTACCTTCTGCTGCGCGACTTGCCGCAAAGGCGCGCAGCATGGGCCGCAACGCCGCAAGAAGATCGGCGCCTTGTTCGCTTAATGGCTGTTGCCCTACCTCCGAAGATACCAGCACCCCGCCCAATGGCAAAATGTCAACCGCCCGAGAAGGCGCCAAGCTAAGACCGATATCCATCGCTTTTTGTTCGATACGTTCTAACGCATCTAAAATCGCCGCTAGGCTTTCTTCGCCAAGCTCTGCTTGATCTGCGGGTGACACATGGGCTTCTAGTTTCAGCGAAACAGAAATATGCCCCCGCGTCGCACAGGTTTGCAATTCAGTGCGCAAAATCTCTTCAAACCGCTCAATCCATTCGGGGATGCGGCATTTAATGTCTAGTCCACGGCCATTTACGCTTCTTATTTCGGCTCGCCAAACCACCCCATTTAAGCATCCAGTATCGGATGCAAAACCAGTCATTGAACAGATCAAAATGACCTCCTGTACCACTGAGATTGTGCTAAGCTATCCCCAGAGACAGATCAACCCACCACCAAGCATCGGCTGCCAGCAAATATCCGCCGGCACCGAGCGTTTTCAGCCTTAAGCTGAAAAACAGCGCCTCCCCCACCGTTTAAAAAGGTTCAGGCTGCTCACCCTCATTACCCGCCTAGCGCAGTTTCGCGTAAGCACATAAGACAATGTCGACAATAGCGTGCGTGCCGGCAGGGGCTATCCCATTGTTACGCAACGGCTGTTTTCGCGCGTCCCTGCCGGTGAGAAACCAATTCCTCGGCCACCAAAAACGCAAGCTCCAAAGACTGGCTGGCGTTTAGACGCGGATCGCAGGCGGTGTGATAGCGCGCCGATAGATCTTCATCGCTTACAGCGTATACGCCTCCAGTACACTCGGTTACATCTTGGCCTGTCATTTCAAAATGAACGCCGCCTGGAACTGTACCCTCTGCCGTGTGTACCGCAAAGAATTCTCGTACCTCCCGCAAAACACTGTCGAAGGGGCGCGTTTTATAACCGGTCGAGGATTTGATGGTATTTCCATGCATCGCATCGCAAGTCCAAAGCACATTGGCGCCTTCTTCCTGCACAGCCTTGATTAACCGCGGCAAATGATCACCCACAGCACCGGCGCCAAATCGTGAAATCAGCGTCAGGCGTCCAGCCTCATTGTCAGGATTGAGACGCGCCATCAAGACCTTAAGATCATCAGCGGTGGTGGTTGGTCCACATTTTAGCCCGATCGGATTTTGAACGCCGCGGCAAAATTCTACATGCGCCCCATCTGGCTGGCGGGTGCGATCGCCGATCCAAATCAGATGGCCCGATCCGGCCAGCCATTTTCCAGATGTTGAATCTAAGCGGGTTAAGGCTTCCTCATACTCCAGCAAAAGTGCTTCATGGCTCACATAAAAATCAACTGTCCGCAGTTCTTGAGAGCTATGAGAGGCGATACCTGCCGCGCTCATGAAGTCAAGCGCATCGCTGATACGGTTCGCCATGTTGCGGTACTCTGCAGCGCGCTCGCTTTCAGTAAAGCCCAGCGTCCAACTATGCACTTGATGCACATCCGCATAGCCACCTTTGGAAAACGCCCGCAACAGGTTCAGCGTCGCCGCAGATTGCGTGTAAGCTTGCGTCATTTTTAGAGGTTCCGGAATGCGTGCCTCAGGCGTAAAGGCCAGCTCATTGATAATATCGCCTCTGTAACTGGGCAGTTCCACGCCATCTTTGGTCTCGGTTGGGGCGGATCTGGGCTTGGCGAACTGGCCGGCCATGCGGCCCAATTTCACCACAGGTACTTTCGCGCCATAGGTCAGAATCATCGCCATTTGAAGCATCACTTTAAACGTGTCACGAATTCCATCCGCAGTGAATTGCTCAAAACTTTCTGCACAATCTCCGCCTTGCAATAAAAAGGCTTCCCCCCGTGACGCCGAGGCAAGCTGAGCTTTTAAATCACGGGCTTCGCCCGCAAAAACCAAAGGCGGATAATTTGACAGCTGTGCTTCTACTTTCTCCAAAGCTGCCGCATCGACATAATCGGGCATTTGCACGCGTGGAAGTTTGCGCCAATCAGATTTTTGCCACTCTGCCATATCTTGATCTCCGAACCACAGGATTGTTTCGCATTCCTATACTAAACCTGTCGCAAAAGAACCATAGCAGAATGTTATTCTACATCTTGACGCGGTGGATTAGTTTTGACCAAGTGATGTCTGAAAAAATCGTACGAGCAGACCCGCGGCTCGTTAATGAAAGAGATAGTGGAATGGTCAGCCAATCCAATTTAATTTCAGTCTCCAACCAGCAAGGTGCCCCGCGCCGATTTGCATTTGTCTTGATCGAAGAGTTTTCACTGCTTTCATTTGCGGCCGCGTTGGATGCGTTGCGGATCGCAAATCGGATGTCCGGCAAATCTCTTTACAGCTGGACAGTGCTTGGAGAGAGCGCAGATATTGTTTTTTGTTCTGCAGGAACATCCTTCCGCGTCGATGACGGGCTTGTTGAGCTGAAAAGAGATGATACCGTCATCCTGTGCGGGGGCATGAATATTCAGCGGCAAACCTCTAAAAAGCTTTTGAATTGGGTGCGCCGCGAAACGCGCAAAGGCCTTTCTGTGGGCGGGCTTTGCACCGCAGCTTACACGATGGCAAAAGCCGGCCTGTTAAACGGACGACGCGCCACCATACATTGGGAAAATCATGATAGTTTTGCCGAAGATTTCGATGAGGTCGAATTAACAAAATCCGTCTTTATGAAAGACGGTAAGTTTATGACCACCGCAGGTGGCACCTCATCGATCGATTTAATGCTGAAATTAATCGCCGAGGATTTTGGCGAGGATTTGGCCAATGCTGTGGCAGATCAACTGATTTACAGCTCGATCAGAACCGACCAAGACACCCAAAGATTATCAGTACCAACGCGGATTGGCGTCCGCCACCCAAAACTAAGCCAAGTCATTCAAATGATGGAAACAAATATCGAAGAACCGATCAGCCCCTCGCTGCTGGCAAAATATGTTGGCATGTCGACCCGGCAGCTAGAGCGGCTTTTCAGGCGCTATTTAAACCGAAGTCCGAAGCGGTATTATATGGAGCTTCGCCTGCAAAAAGCCCGCAATCTTTTGATGCAGACGGATATGAGCGTGATCAATGTTGCGCTGGCCTGTGGCTTTGCCTCACCCTCTCACTTTTCAAAATGCTACCGAGCGCATTATCAAACCACACCCTATCGCGAGCGGGGCAGCCTGTCAGCAACCTCGAGTTGATTTGATCGCAATGTGCAAGGGCTTTGCATCGCAGAAAAACAGTTTAGCCTGAACTTATGCTGATATTTCAAGCATTCCTACTTTTCTTTTGCGACACAGCGTCATAAAGTTCGGTCTGGATTTGTGATCCTTACATGGGAGAAGTAACATGAGAAATTTTTTAATGGCCACGGCTGCGGCAGCTTTAACAGCAGGCACCGCAATCGCAGGCAGCCATAGTGGCGAGATTAAAATCGGCGTGATTTTGGGCTTTACCGGCCCGCTCGAAACAATCACCCCCTCAATGGGCTTGGGCGCTGAGCTGGCGATGAAAGAAGTCACTGCGTCAGGCAAATTGCTCGATGGCGCAACCGTGACGCCGGTGCGCGGCGATTCGACCTGCATTGACGCAGCCGCGGCAACAGCGGCGGCGGAGCGTTTGATCACATCTGATAAAGTGGATGCGATCATGGGCGCGGATTGTTCAGGCGTCACAGGCGCAATTTTGCAGAATGTAGCGCGCCCAAATGGCATTGTGATGGTATCACCATCAGCGACATCTCCTGCGCTTTCAACGGCTGAAGATGATGGGTTGTTTTTCCGCACAGCCCCGTCAGATGCGCGTCAAGGCGTCGTGATGACAGAAAATATCATGGATCGCGGTTTCAAATCCGTTGCTCTGACATACACAAATAACGATTATGGCAAGGGTTTGGCTGACAGCTTCCAAGCCGCATTTGAAGCCGCTGGTGGCACTGTAACCGTGTCTGCTGCGCATGATGAAGATAAAGCAGATTATTCTGCCGAAGTCGGCGCGCTGGCCTCAGCCGGGGGTGAAATTTTGGTTGTTGCGGGCTATGCAAACGGTGCTGGCACGCAAATCATCCAAGGATCGCTTGACACAGGCGCGTTTGACACATTCGTGCTGCCAGACGGTATGGTGGGTCAAGATATTGTCGACACAATTGGCCCAGATTTGACCGGCTCATTCGGTCAATATCCAGGCACCGACAGCAAAGGCGCTGACATGTTTGTTGCGATGGCACTTGGCGCCTCTTTGAACAATCCTGCAGAAGCTTTTGGCGGTTCTGATGCATTTGCGCCCGAAAGCTACGATGCTGCCGCTTTGATCATGCTCGCCATGCAAGCCGCTGGCTCAACTGATTCAGCCGCAGTGAAAGAGCACATAATGGCGGTTGCCAATGCGCCAGGCGAGCAAATCATGCCGGGCGAATTAGGTAAGGCGCTTGATATGATCAAAGCCGGTAAAGACATCGATTACGTGGGAGCAACCGCCGTTGAATTGATCGGACCGGGCGAATCAGCTGGTAACTATCGCGAGATCGAGATCAAAGACGGTGCAGTGGCAACGGTCGCATTCCGTTAATCTCTTTAAGTGAGAACAAAAAACAGCCCGGGAGACCGGGCTGTTTTGCATTTCAACCCTGCGCAGTGGATGAATAAGGGCAGTTGTTTTGATTAAAGTTCAAAATCTTCACAAACATTTTGGTGGGTTTCACGCGGTTGACGGAGCCTCGCTTGAAATTGCCTCAGGGTCTATAACAGGGTTGATTGGCCCGAATGGCGCTGGAAAAACCACTTTATTTAACGTCATCGCCGGGGTGCTTGCGCCGACATCGGGCAGCGTTTTGATGAATGGCGAAGATATCACCGGATTGGCGCCGCATCAGTTGTTCAGTAAAGGCCTGCTGCGCACGTTTCAGATCGCCCATGAATTTTCATCTATGAGCTGCCGCGAAAACTTGATGATGGTTCCGGCAAATCAATCAGGGGAAACCCTTTGGAACACTTGGTTTGGCCGCAAACGCATCGCCAATGAAGAACGGGCGCTGGCGGCAAAAGCGGATGAAGTCCTTGAGTTTTTAACCATCGATCACCTGCGCGACCATAAAGCTGGGCAAGTCTCTGGCGGTCAAAAAAAGCTGTTAGAGCTGGGCCGCACGATGATGGTCGATGCAAAAATTGTGTTTCTGGATGAAGTTGGGGCTGGGGTGAACCGCACGCTTTTGAACACAATAGCCGATGCAATCTTGCGGCTGAATAAAGAGCGCAATTACACATTCGTTGTCATCGAACATGATATGAATTTTATCGAGCGGCTTTGTGATCCAGTGATCTGCATGGCTGAAGGACGGGTGCTGGCAGAAGGGACGCTGGCCGAAATAAAGGCCAATGAACAGGTTATCGAAGCCTATTTGGGCACCGGCCTGAAAAACAAAACCACCGCATGAATAAGGGCGTCAGAAAATGAATATGAGCAGCCTAAATCTGCACGTTACTTGGATGCAAGCGAGTTAATTGGACATGAATGAGCCATTTTTAATCGGAGAAACGATGACCGGCGGCTATGGGCAGGGGCCAGATATTCTGCACAGCTGTACCATTGCGGTCGAGCGCGGAGAAATCGCGGTGATTGTGGGCCCAAATGGTGCGGGAAAATCAACCGCGATGAAAGCTGTTTTCGGCATGCTTCGCCTGCGCGAAGGCCAAGTGCGCCTTGATGGTGATGATATCTCACATCTCTCACCGCAAGATCGTGTTGCCAAAGGCATGGGATTCGTGCCCCAAACAAACAACATATTCACCAGCATGACAGTACAAGAAAACCTAGAAATGGGTGCGTTTATTCGACGGGATGATTTTCGCGAGACGCTTGAGCAGGTCTATGATTTATTTCCTATTCTGCGCGATAAACGCCGGCAAGCCGCCGGCGAGTTATCAGGCGGGCAACGCCAGCAAGTGGCGGTTGGGCGCGCGTTGATGACCAAGCCCAAATTGCTCATGCTTGACGAACCAACCGCCGGTGTCAGCCCGATTGTTATGGACGAGCTCTTTGATAGGATCATCGAGGTGGCCCGCACCGGCATACCGATCCTTATGGTTGAACAAAATGCGCGGCAGGCGCTGAGCATTGCCGATAAAGGCTATGTCTTGGTGCAAGGGCGCAACGCCTTTACCGGCAGCGGCGCAGAATTGTTGAACAATCCAGAAGTCCGCAAATCGTTCTTAGGGGGGTAGAGCTTTGCGTAAAGTTTTTGAATGCACTCGATTATGCGGTGGCGGTCTTTCACCTCAGACGCGTCTGCGCGCGCGCAGAATTGATCTAGGGGAATGCCCGTGATGGATCTGCTTAATGCACTGGTTGCGCTGGCCAATTATGTAATTATACCCGGCCTTGCCTATGGCAGCCAATTGGCGCTGGGGGCTTTGGGTATCACGCTCATCTATGGGGTGTTGCGCTTTTCTAATTTTGCGCATGGCGATACGATGGCCTTTGGAGCAACGCTGAGTATTCTGGGCACGTGGTGGCTTCAATCGATGGGAATTTCTTTTGGGGTTTTGCCAACCGCCCTTTTGGCGCTGCCCTTCAGTATTCTTGGCTGTATTGCGTTGATCTTGTTCACCGATCGTACCGTCTATCGCTTTTATCGCGTTCAAAAAGCCAAACCCGTGATCTTTTTAATCGTTTCGATGGGGGTGATGTTTATTATGAATGGCGTCGTGCGCTTCATCATCGGCCCCGATGATCGCACTTTTAGCGATGGTCAGCGCTTCATCATGTCCGCGCGCGAGTTTAAGGCCATGACCGGGTTGAAAGAGGGGTTGGCAATTAAAACGACGCAAGGCTTGACCATGATTGCCGCCGTGATTGTTGTTGCGGTGCTGTTTTGGTTCCTTGAGCGCACACGAACCGGCAAGTCGATGCGCGCCTATGCGGATAATGAAGATCTGGCTTTGCTCTCTGGGATCAATCCAGAGCGCGTGGTGATGGTGACCTGGATGATCGTCGCGGCGCTGGCGACGATTGCGGGCACGCTTTATGGGCTGGATAAAGTGTTCAAGCCCTTTACCTATTTGCTCTTGCTCTTGCCGATTTTTTCCTCGGCCATCGTCGGTGGGTTGGGCAATCCGGTTGGCGCGATTGCCGGCGGGTTTGTGATCGCCTTTTCGGAAGTTACCATAACCTATGCGTGGAAAAAGGTGGTGACCTATCTCGTGCCAAGCGATTGGGCCCCCTCGAGCTTGGTGCAATTGCTAAGCACTGATTATAAATTTGCAGTCAGCTTTTCTATTTTGATCATTGTGCTGCTATTTCGTCCGACCGGTTTGTTTAAAGGAAAGGCCTATTGATGGCGCAGTATAGAAACATTTTTCTGTTTGCAGCGATGGCATTGCTCATCCTGTTGACCGGTTTTTTGCAAAGCTGGAATAGCGCTTTATTGATCCTCAATATGGGGCTAATCAGCGCCATCATGTCCTTAGGGGTCAATTTGCAGTGGGGCTTTGCGGGCCTTTTTAACGTGGGCGTGATGGGGTTTGTAGCTCTGGGCGGTCTGGCCACTGTGCTGATTTCAATGCCACCCGTTACAGAGGCGTGGAGCGCAGGAGGGCTGCGCACCCTGCTGGGACTGGTGATTGGTGTTGCCAGCCTTTGGCTAACCAGTTTGGCCATTGCCCGCCTGCCATCGGGCAAAGCCAAAATATTGGGGATCATTGCAGGGCTGATTGTGGGGTTTTTCGCATTCAGATTTGTTTTCGATGGCGGAGTATCAGCGATCGAAGCGGTCAATCCAGCCTCAACGGGATATCTCGGCGGATTGGGATTGCCGATCCTTCTGGCTTGGCCCGCTGGCGGGCTGCTGGCTGCGGGTGTGGCCTGGATTATCGGAAAAACCGCCTTGGGCTTGCGCTCTGATTATCTGGCTATCGCGACGTTAGGCATTGCGGAAATTATTTTAGCGATCATGAAAAATGAGGATTGGTTGGCCCGAGGCGTCAAAAATGTAATCGGCCTTCCTCGGCCGGTTCCCTTCGAGGTGGATTTGCAAAACAACCCAGACTTTGTGGCAACTGCAAGCGACCTTGGCATGAATGCTGTGACCGCCTCGTCTATTTATGTAAAGCTGTGCTACGCTGGCTTGTTCACTGTCGTTCTGTTGCTTTTGCTTTGGATGGCCCAAAACGCGCTGCGCAGCCCATGGGGGCGCATGATGCGCGCCATTCGCGACAATGAAACCTCTGCGGAAGCTATGGGAAAAGACGTTACCAAACGGCATCTGCAGATCTTTGTGTTGGGCTCGGCAATCTGCGGCATTGCGGGCGCTATGATGACCACACTGGACGGCCAGCTGACCCCAGCGGGCTATCAACCCTTGCGCTATACATTCTTGATCTGGGTTATGGTGATTGTCGGCGGCTCTGGAAATAATTTTGGCGCAGTGCTGGGCGGTTTTGTGATCTGGTTTTTTTGGGTGCAGGTGGAACCAATCGGTGGTTTTTTAATGCAAGCAATCACCTCTGACATGGAAGATGGAAGCCCCTTAAAACAGCATTTGATCAGCAGCGTGGCGCATATGCGGCTGTTTACCATGGGTCTAATCTTATTGCTGGTGCTGCGGTTTTCGCCCAAAGGCTTAATTCCTGAAAAATAGCAAAACGGGTTGAGGTCCTCCACCAGGGGGCCTTGCAGACCGCTTTTTAAAGGTCGCGCATACCGCTTTGAAGCCCAGACTGCGACCAACAAAACCTGCGCTACAAACATCAACCGGCGATCAAGAACAGCGCCACGAAACACACCTCCAAGCCACTCCGAGCGCAGCGAGAGCTTTTGTATCCCCCAGGCAAAGGCGGCTTATTCAGCCGCTAATTTCCGATCTTTGAGCAACATCTTCAAATAATGGCCCGTGTAACTGCTTGTATTCTTGATGATGGTTTCCGGAGTTCCGGCGGCCACGATACGCCCGCCCCCATTACCGCCTTCAGGACCTATATCAATGATCCAATCTGCCGTTTTGACAACATCCAGATTATGCTCAATCACCACCACAGAATTGCCTTGATCCACCAGTTCATGCAGCACTTCTAGTAATTTTCGTACATCTTCAAAATGCAAGCCCGTTGTCGGTTCATCCAGAATGTAAAGGGTACGGCCCGTTGAGCGCTTTGCCAGCTCTTTTGACAATTTGACGCGCTGCGCTTCACCGCCCGAGAGCGTTGTGGCTTGCTGGCCCACCTTGATATAGCCCAAACCCACCCGCACCAATGCATCCATTTTTTCACGGATCGATGGCACCGCCTGAAAAAACGCCTGCGCATCTTCGACCGTCATATCCAGCACATCCGCAATACTTTTGCCTTTGAACTTAACCTCTAGCGTTTCGCGATTGTAGCGCGCGCCATTGCAGGTTTCGCAGGTCACGTAGACATCGGGTAAGAAATGCATTTCAATTTTGATAACTCCATCGCCCTGGCAGGCTTCACAGCGCCCACCTTTCACGTTGAAACTGAACCGGCCGGGCTTATACCCGCGGGTTTTTGCCTCGGGCAATCCTGCGAACCAATCGCGGATGGGCGTAAAGGCACCCGTATACGTTGCGGGGTTTGAGCGCGGCGTCCTGCCGATCGGACGCTGGTCGATATCGATCACCTTATCGAGAAATTCGAGACCTTTGATCGTTTCACAGGGGGCTGGCGTTTGTTTGGCTCCGTTCAAACGCATCGAGGCCGTTTTGAACAAGGTTTCGATTGTAAGCGTGGATTTACCACCGCCGGACACCCCTGTAACGCAGATCAGTTTGCCAAGCGGAAAATCCGCCGTAACGGATTTCAGGTTATTTCCGGTGGCCTTGACCACGGTGAGCATATTGCCGTTCCCACTGCGCCTTACCGCAGGAACCGCGATCTCTTTTATTCCTTGAAGATATTGCCCTGTAAGAGAGTTTGGGTCGGCCGACACCTCTGCTGGCGTGCCGCGGGACACAACATGCCCCCCATGAACACCCGCGCCTGGTCCGATATCGAACACGTAATCCGCCTCGCGGATTGCTTCTTCATCATGTTCGACCACGATCACCGTATTGCCCTGATCGCGCAAGTTTTTCAACGTGGTAAGCAAGCGGTCATTGTCGCGCTGATGCAGGCCAATTGAGGGCTCATCGAGCACGTATAAAACTCCCGTAAGGCCGCTACCAATCTGACTGGCCAGCCGGATCCGTTGGCTTTCACCCCCCGATAAGGTGCCCGCATTGCGGCTGAGGGTTAAATATTCCAAGCCCACATTGTTCAAAAATCCGAGCCGCTCGCGGATTTCTTTCAAAATCGACGCAGCGATTTGATTTTTTTGATCGCTCAGATGTTCGGGCACACTTTCGCACCAGCTCAGCGCATCTCTGATCGACATCTGCACAAGTTCACCCACGTGCAATTTGGCAATCTTAACCGCCAGCGCCTCGGGGCGCAGGCGGAAGCCATTGCAGCTTCCGCAGGGTTGGTTGTTCTGATAATTTTCAAACTCTTCGCGCACCCACGAACTATCGGTCTCGCGATATCGCCGCTGCATATTCGGAATGACACCCTCAAAACCGCGGGTTACCTGATAAACGCGGCCTCCGTCATCATAACGAAACTTAATCTCCTGATCCCCTGATCCGTGCAAAAACACCTTTTTAACGGCGGCGGGCAGATCCTTCCAACTGACATTCATGGACACGCCATAATGTTTAGAAATTGCCTCGATCGTTTGTGTGAAGTAAGGGCTCTTTCCCTTCCGCCATGGTGCGATGGCACCATCCCGCACTTTCAGCGTTTCATCCGGCACCACCAATCGCTCATCAAAAAAACGCTCTTGGCCCAACCCATCACAATCCGGGCAAGCCCCGAAGGGCGCATTGAAGGAAAACAGACGCGGTTCAATTTCCGAAATTGTGAAGCCGCTCACCGGACAAGCGAAATTTTCGCTGAAGGTAACCCGCTCAGGATCACCCTCATCCGGAGCGGTTTCCAAAATTGCAATGCCATCGGCGAGATCAAGCGCGGTTCGAAAACTATCTGCAAGGCGTGTTTCTATGCCCGCACGCACCACAATCCGATCGACAACAACGTCGATATCGTGGCGAAATTTCTTATCTAGGGTGGGCGGATCATCCAATTCATAAAACGCGCCATCCACTTTCACGCGTTGAAATCCTTGCTTTCGCAATTCAAGAAATTCTTTGCGATACTCGCCTTTTCGATCGCGCACGATCGGGGCCAATAAATAGGCCCGGGTGCCTTCTTGCATCCCCGCGACGCGGTCGACCATGTCTTGCACCTGCTGGGCCTCAATCGGCAAGCCAGTGGCAGGACTATAGGGCGTGCCAGCCCGGGCAAAAAGCAACCGCAAGTAATCATAAATTTCGGTGACTGTGCCAACTGTGGAGCGCGGGTTTTTGCTGGTGGTTTTCTGTTCGATCGAAATGGCAGGGCTGAGGCCAGAAATCTGATCGACATCCGGTTTTTCCATCATATCCAGAAACTGACGGGCATAGGCGCTAAGCGATTCAACATAGCGCCGTTGCCCTTCAGCATAAACGGTATCAAAGGCCAGCGATGACTTTCCGGATCCGGAAAGACCTGTTATCACCACAAGTTGATCTCGTGGAATATCCACATCGATTGACTTTAGGTTATGTTCGCGGGCACCGCGCACAGAGATGAATTTTTGATCTGCCATGATGTTCCTTACTCTACAATGCAAACATAGGCTGATTAAACTGAGTCTCCAATCAAATTTTGAGAACAAATATAGAACATTTGGTTTTACGTGGCCTTTTCCTCTGATCTTTCATTCTGTAACATTTGCTCGATCTATCGGCTTGAGCAATCGCCTTTAGGCTTCTAAACAGCAGATGAAGCAGAAGCAGGCGGCAGCTCGGGGATAAATAATGGCTGATAACACCTATATTTTGATTGATTTGGGGGGCAGCAATACCCGCGTCGCTCTGAGTGATGATACCACGTTGAACTCTGAAACAATTCAAAAATTTTCGAATGCAGGCTATGGCTGCTTAGAAGATATTATCAAAACCTATATGCAGGCGCAAAACCTAAGCAAGGTTACAGCTATTTGTGTTGCCGCTGCGGGGCCGCTTCGCGACGGCGTGATAAAAGTGACTAATCTAAACTGGGTTATTTGCCCGGATCGATTGCGCGCGCTTACCCAAGCCGATAATGTTGGTTTGCTTAACGATCTACAAGCCCAAGGATACGCGCTTAACGTTCTGCCGTTGGAAAGCCTCAAGCATCTTTATGGCCCTGCAAAAGCCAAAGTGGGGGCCACTAAACTGGTCTGTGGAATTGGAACCGGCTTTAATATTGCGGCTGCCTATCCTGCTTCTAATGGTGTGCTGGTGCCGCCTGCGGAAGCGGGGCATGTTCGGTTGCCCGTTGCAACCCCGATACAGCGCGAGCTGTCTGATTGGATTACATCTGAACGGGGGTTTGCATCTGTTGAAACCGTGCTGGCTGGGAACGGGCTGGAAACCTTAAACAGATTTTTTGATCCCGAGCACCCTCGCAGCGCCAGCGAAGTTATGCAAGCCGCGCAGGATGGACAGCGCGAGGCACGCCAAGTTGTAACTTGCTTTGCATCAGTCATGGGCTCTTATTTTGGCGATTTGGCCCTGGCACATCTGCCCCTCGGTGGCATTTATATGATTGGCGGGGTTTCCCGCGCAATCGCGCCCTATGTAACGCCGGAAAATTTCGGAGCGACCTTTCATGATAAAGGCGTCTTCTCCGATTACATGTCGGAATTTCCGATCTTTTTGGTTGAGGATGACTTTGCCGCGCTTAAAGGCTGCTTGGGCTATCTGCAACAATCGATTTAGGCAAATGCGGCGCTGCGCGCCAGACCCCAAATGACATCACGACCGTGCTCAATACAAAGAATATAGCAACCGCGATATATTGACTTTCCAACCCTATATCCCAGTCAATCATCACCCCGGTGATGCCCGGCCCAAGCGCAGAACCCAATACCATAATCGCGGCCGCCAATGATTTAATCGCGCCCAGATACCGGGTGCCATAGAACTCAGCCCAAAACGCATTTGGAAGCGTTGTATTTGCGCCGGCTGTGATGGCCAGAAACAGCAAACCCGTTACGAACATCATCTGCGATTGTCCGAATGCAAAGCACAAGAAGGCAACCGACATCGGCAATTGGTAAAACCAGATCAGCCTTGGGGTGCCAAAACGATCTAGCGCCCAGCCCGATGCCAACATCGCCAAAACCGCGCCCCCCGTATATAGCGGGAAAAAACTCACCAACGTTAAATGATCCCAGCCTTTTATGGCCGCGAAATGCACCTGTTGAAAGAAAAACGCCGTGTTAAACGCGCTGGGGCCCAGTAATGCCGGCATCATGCACCAAAAAAGTGGGTGGCGGATAACCGCGCCGCGCGTCCAATGCTGCGCATCCATTCCCAAAGAGCTGTTATCTTCTGCCATGGATTGCGGGGTTCGCTCTTGACGCAGCAAGCGAAATAAAACTGGTAAAGACAATAAAAGCACCCCAGCAGCAACGCTCCATAAAGAACGCCACGACACAAAGCCCATTAAAAACACGAACAATACGGGCAGAAAAGCTTCTCCGAACGAATATCCCAATCCCGCGATCGACAGCGCGCGCCCCCGATTGGCCACAAACCAGCGGGACATAGCCACCACGGCCAGATGCGAGCACATGCCCTGCCCCAATAAACGCAACGCGAAAATTGCAAAAGGCAGGTAAAACACATGCGACAGATTGGCCATCACAAGCGTTGCCCCCATTAAACCAGATAAAACGAAAAGCCCCAAAACTCGGGTCCGGAGGACATCGCTTAAAGTGCCCAGCCAAACCATCACTATCGCCGACGCCGTGGTGCCCAAGGAGTAAAACCCACCCCAAGCCGCGTGCGAGAGGCCGAATTCGGCCCGAATATGGCCTGAAAAGATAGAAATGAAGAAGGTTTGACCAAAGCTTGACATAAATGCCAGCAAAACCCCTGCTCCTAACCAGGCGCTATTTTGACGGAAGAACTGCAAAATAGGCACAGGCGTCTCCTTTGATTAGACCTCTGTGCTAAAGTTAAATGTTCCAAAAGGAAAGATTATAATGATGCGGTGCTGCAAGCTTGTTTTTACGGACCCAAGACCGCACATATTTTATATTTAAACGCTCTGCCACGCGCGTTTGCCGTAAAAAACTTTCAATTTCTATGAGGCCTTAGGCTAAAGCGTATCTTGGATATGATGTCCGAGACTTTAACGGGCGAAAAAGATCGATACACCAAGCAAGCAGAGCACAATGCCCGTGAGGTATTGTGGCTTTGTCTGACGTGTAGGGTTTGCGACAAACCATTCTCGCGCATAGCCGGATGCGAAGGCAACGCTCGCTTCAACGATAAAGACGCTAAGTTTCATCAAAATTCCAAGTAACAATATCTGGGAGCTTAAGTTTCCGCGTCCGCTGTCGGCAAACTGCAGTAAGAACGCAAATATGAAGATGATAGCCTTCGGATTAAGCAGGCTTGGGATGATTAGTGCTAAGTCTTGCCCTGGTGTGACTGCTAAGATTAAAACGGCTAAAATAAAAATAGGCAAAACAGAAATGTCAAACATGGTATTTCGTGGTTGTTAAGGTGATTTCATGTCAAAATTATATGAAAAGAGTTAGAGTATATCGCCCATTACAAGTTCCAGATACTCGAATCTTTGACCAAAAAAAGCATAGGCATTTGACAACAAAAAAGACCGGCGCCTCATCCGCAGGCACCTGCCAGTCATTCTTGAGCATAAAATTTTTATCCGCTTAGAAAGAAACCGTGGAGGGGTGCGTTCCTCTAAAAGCGTCTTTAATCATAAAGCCGTCTTCAAGAAGTATAGGCCGCCCCTCCACAAAACTCGTCACCAATACGCATACGCAACATCTCCAACCGCGCCGGGCACACAAAACCAAAAAAGACACCCAAACCAAAACGAATCCGAAAATGTTTCGCCTACCCATGCCATTAAAGGACAAAAAGATATTTTTCAATACAAAAGTATACATTTACATCCTTTAAATTCACGCTTGCAAAGCCCGTAAACCAAAAACCGCCAAATTTCACCTAACGCGAAATGATAAGGCTTGCGCAAAGGCCTCCAAAAGCGCCACTTTCGGACAGCTCAACTCGTCCACCATGAGCACGCGCAATATCAGCGGCAATTGGAAGCCCAAGACCAACCCCCGATCCTTTATTTTGGTTGCGCGCGGGATCAAGACGCGAAAATGGCTTCATGGCTTCTTCATAAAGCTCTGGGGGAATACTTGGCCCGTCATCCTCCACGGAAATCATCAGGCTGCGCGCATCATATTGAAGATCAACAACCGCTTTCGTGCCATACCGCACCGCGTTCATAATCAAGTTTTCAAGCGCGCGTTTGATCGCAAGCGGACGCATCTCAACGAGGATAGCGCTTGGCTTGCAGCGCAAAGAAACGGAATATCCGGCGCGCGTTGTATCTAGTACAATCATTTGAACCAACTCGAACGGGTTGGTTGCCTCTGATTTACCCCCTTCATCGCCCTGCTCGCGGGCAAAGGAAAGAAATTCATCCAAGAGCTGGCGCATTTCATCAACATCGCGTTCGAGCAATTTGCGATCATCATGCTCGAGCATAGACAGGCCCAGCTTCAAACGTGTCAAAGGTGTACGCAAATCGTGACTAACACCCGATAATATCATTGTGCGTTGTTCAATATGGCGTTCAATGCGTGCACGCATATCTAAAAACGCCCGTCCCGCTGCGCGCACTTCGATCGCCCCAGAGGGGTGATATGGTAGGGTCCGCCCCCGGCCAAAGGCCTCAGCCGCAGCGGCCAAACGGGTGATTGGCCGCAATTGATTGCGTAGATAAATAAATGCAATCAAAGTGAAAAACACACCAAATACAACCATATTGACGATCAACTGGTGCGGGTTTGACGGCGACACCCTGTCACGTGAAAATTCAATATCAAAATAGGCTCCCGCCAATTCAAGCCGCAGATGCACCATTTTAGGCGTATCAAGATTAACCGCCACCAAACTGTCTAATAGCTCAAACTCTTTTACAACAACCAATCCGGTTAGATCATAAAAATGCCGAAAAGTTGCCAAATCCGGAGCATCGGCAGCAACGGTCTCAATGGTGATATTCAAAGCTTTGGCCAAATTTTCCGTCGCTTCGGTCAGACCCTGATCCGCGATCAGCCGCGCGCTTAACAAGCTAAGTTCGCTGATCACTGTCCGGCTCATCTGCTCGGTCACCCCTTCAAAGTGTCGCTGGATAAACACGATGGAGACCACAAGCCAGAGCAACACCACCGGCAGCACCAAAATTAAGGCCACGCGACCATACAGCCCCGAGGGCAAATAGCGTTTGAAGGATCTAAACATCACCTCTACATCTAGAACAAGTTTAGAACCGGGGAAACAAAAATGGACTCTGCCCACCAAAGCTTTGATCCGCCTGTTGGCATAGCGCAGCAAATTGCGCCAAATCTTCGCAGAATTTTGGCCCCAAATCCGTCACCCATGACGTTTCGGGGCACGAACACCTATCTGCTAGGCGGGTCTGATCTGGCGATCATTGATCCCGGGCCCGATCAATTAACGCAGTTAAGGGCGATCAAAGCAGCGCTTCAGGGCACGCAAAAAATCACCCATATCCTCATTACCCATTCGCATCTTGATCACTCGCCTTTGGCGCGGCGGCTTTCGGCGGATTGCGGCGCGCCCATTTTTGCATATGGGCGCTCTGATACAGGGCAAAGTGACCGCATGAAAGCGCTGATTAAATCGGGCTATAGCGGCGGTGGAGAAGGCGTCGATTGCGAATTTACCCCAGATCACACCTTGAAAGACGGCAGCAAACTGGCTGGCCCTGATTGGGAACTGGAAGCAATTCACACCCCGGGGCATTTTTCAAATCATCTCTGTTTTGGCTGGCAGGAGGCCGCTTTTACTGGCGATCATATCATGGGTTGGGCCAGCTCGATGGTGTCGCCACCCGATGGTGATATGGGTGATTTTATACGCTCTTGCGAAACGCTTTTGCAGCGCGACTGGAACGTTTTCTACCCTGGTCATGGCGATATTGTTCAAACACCAAACGCGCGTATTCGCGAGTTACTTGCGCATCGAGAGCACCGAGAACGCTCGATACTTGCGGCCCTGTCAGTAGAGGGGCGCAGCATAAAAGAGATCACAAAAAACGTTTATCGTGACACCTCTGACGATTTGCTCCCAGCTGCCGAACGCAACGTATTTGCTCATTTGATCGACCTTTGTGAACGCCAAAAAGCCATCTGTGATGAACCAATCCGTTTTGAAAGCCAATTTCGATCCCTGACGTCATAAAACAAAAAGAAAATTAATATAAAAACCGCTGGACGCGGAATTCTTGTATTGCTATAGCGGAGCCAGTTCCGGCGTAGCTCAGCGGTAGAGCAGTTGACTGTTAATCAATTGGTCGTAGGTTCGATCCCTACCGCCGGAGCCAAATTCACAAACAAAATCAAAAAGTTACATGATTTATGTGGGAATTTAGGTGTATAGCTAAAAGTTATAAACAGTTATAAACATTTCTTGGTGTGAAATTAGAGACATTAATCGTCAAAATATGTCCAAGAAAGTTGCAGCGTTCCTCCCATCTCTTTGATTAATTTTTTTGAGGCCTTTGCTTTAAACACTAATTCTTCGGTCAATCTCCGAGAACTCGCTCAGTTAAAATACCACCTTCGAGTAATTCCTTACGCCTCGGATACCACATTCCATCCGATCCGGCTCTTAGTGTCTGGATCGCAAACTGTGGTTTAACTCCTCGCTCAAGCAGATATTCAAACTTTGTAAAAATTTCGGCTTGAGTATCTTCATAAAGCCAAGATGCAAAATCAAAAGGAGTTTCCCAGCCTTCATTTTCCTTCTCAGCGTTATAGTATTCTTCAATGCTGTCTGCCGCCCACCAACTTGCATGAAAACCAATTTTGCCACCAAGCGCTAATGTTCTGTCTCTTCCACCAAGAAACATTGTAACACACGCACTTTCGCAGGTACCTTCAACATAAGTTTTTATGTCAGCATCAATAATGAGATCAGCCATATCATTAGCTGCCCCTGTCTTAGCCCCCTAGAACTGTGCCAGTATATTTTGGCAAAGGGAGTAAGGAAACATGGCTCGGAAGCGATATTCTGATGAAGATGTATTGAAGTTGTTACGCGAGATTGATGTTCATTTACATGATGGTTTGGACGTTGTGAGTGCGTGTCGCAAAGCTGGGATTTCAGATAAGAGTTATTATTACTGGCGTAAGAAGTTTGGAGGTCTTTCTCGTTCACAGGTTTCTGAGATGAAATCGCTCAAGAAAGAAAACGAGCGCTTGAAGAAAATCGTCGCTGACTTGCAGTTAGACAAATTGATCCTCAAGGAGAGCCTTGATCATCTAAAGCCGCGGGCCTGACGCGGGCTCAGCTTCGTCAGGCTGTCATTCATACGCGTCAAAAGCTGGATATTTCTGAGCGGCGTGCTTGCGCTGTTCTGGATGTAGCCCGCTCAAGTCTGCGCTATCAAGCCCAACCCACAGATGACAACGAACTTCGCTTGGCGATGATCCGGCTGGCCAAGCAATATGGGTGGTATGGTTATAGGAAAGTCACAGCTCTGCTGCGCATGGAAGGCTGGCGTGTTAACCACAAGAGGATCGAGCGCTTATGGATTGAAGAAGGTTTGCAGCTGCCGCGCCGGCACAACAAGCGCAAACGGCTTTATCATAAAGACAGCTCCATCATCAGGCTGCGGCCCACACACCCCAACCATATTTGGGCGATCGACTTTGTGCACGATAAGCTTAGCAATGGGCGCAGCTATAAAATGCTCACGGTTCTAGATGAATATACCCGTGAAGCGCTCTGCGTGGCAGTGAGACCCAAAATGAATGCGAACGACGTTTTGGAGACACTGCACCCGCTGCTGATCAAACATGGTAAGCCAGAGTTTATTCGCTCTGACAACGGACCCGAGTTCATTGCCACGCATCTGCAGGACTGGCTGAAGAAGGTTGGGATCAAACCAATGCAAATCTATCCGGGCAGCCCTTGGGAAAATGGATACAACGAACGCTTTAACGGCACCTTGCGAAAAGAAGTGCTCAACGCCGAATGGTTTCACACCACACGGCAAGCCCAGGTCGCTATCAATGTTTGGCTTAGGCAATACAACCAGATCAGACCTCATCATGCATTGAACATGCGCCCACCCGTACCAGAAACCTTATTAGAGAAACCAAAAATCAATGGACGAATTTAGGGGGCTAGACAGGCCACCTGAAAAAACAGACCTGAACATTGGATTTGTGCCGATCACCTGCGCGACCCCGATAATTATGGCACAGCCTTTGGGTTTCTATGAGCGCTACGGTCTCAATGCCCAAGTGATCAAAACCGCAGGTTGGGCCGTTGCGCGCGACAAGTCTCTGAACGGAGAATATGACGCCTCGCACATGCTGACGCCTATGCCTTTGGCGATGAGTCTTGGGGCGGGGTCGGTTGCGGAACCTTACATCATGCCAGCTGTCGAAAACATTAACGGACAAGCCATCGTGCTGTCGAATGAACACCTAGACAAACGTGATCCTAAGCAATGGAAGGGCTTCACCTTCGGCGTGCCGTTTGAATACTCGATGCACAATTTCCTGCTCCGGTATTACGTGGCCGAGTTTGGCTTGGACCCCGATGTCGATATCCAGATCCGCGTTGTGCCGCCGCCAGAGATGGTTGCCAACCTGCGAGCCGGCAATCTTGACGGCTATTTGTCGCCCGATCCATTCAATCAGCGCGCCGTCTATGAGGGCATCGGGTTCCTGCACATGTTGACCAAGGATATTTGGGAAGGCCACCCTTGCTGTGCCTTCGCAGCCCCCCTGTCATTTGCGCAACAGTTGCCAAACACCTATGGCGCGCTTTTGAAGTCGATCATCGACGCCACGCAATATGCATCAGCAGCCGAGAACCGTAAAGAAATCGCGGAGGCAATCGCCCCCACCAACTACTTAAACCAGCCAGTCACGGTGATCGAACAGGTCCTTACAGGCACCTACGCCGACGGCCTGGGCGAAGTGAAGCGCGTGCCTGATCGGATAGATTTCGACCCCTTCCCGTGGCATTCCATGGGCGTATGGATCCTGACACAGATGAAGCGGTGGGGCTACATCGAAGGCGACGTCGACTACCGCGGCGTCGCGGAGCAGGTCTACCTGGCCGCTGATTGTAAGAAAGTAATGGAAGACCTCGGGTATGAGGCGCCGGACATCACCTACAAATCGCACACTATTATGGGTAAGACCTTTGATCCTGCGAAGCCGGAAGAATACGTCAGCAGCTTCCCGATCGGAAAAGGGTAAGCCATGGGCACCCTTTCCTTGAACCAACGAGCCGCTTTGCTGTCCGTATTTATGCTGGTTGTCGGTCTCCTGATATGGGAGGCCGCCATTCCTGCCCAAAAGGCCGCTAAAGAGTTGACGGAATACGAAATTCTGACTGGTGCTGGCTCCCCAAAGGCTGGTGTCCCGCCACCCAGTCAGGTCATTATCAAGGCATGGGATCAACTAAGCGACCCTTTCTATGATGCGGGACCCAACGACAAGGGCATTGGCATTCAGATCGGGTATTCGATCTACCGTGTCCTGACAGGCTATCTCCTTGCCGCATTGATTGCTATCCCCTTCGGGTTCCTGATTGGGATGAGCCAAGTGGCTTACAAGGCTTTCAATCCGTTCATTCAGGTGCTGCGCCCAATCTCTCCGCTCGCTTGGATGCCACTTGCGCTGTTCATCATCGGAGACAGTGAGGCTTCTGCGATCTTTGTGATTTTCATCTGCTCGATCTGGCCGATGTTGATCAACACCGCTTTTGGCGTTGCCGGAGTGCGTGAGGACTGGGTGAATGTTGCCCGCACCCACGAGCTTGGGCCGATCAAAACGGCCTTCACGGTCATCTTGCCAGCTGCTGCGCCGACCATTTTGACTGGAATGCGCATCTCGATAGGTATTGCGTGGCTGGTCATTGTGGCGGCTGAAATGCTCGTCGGTGGCACGGGCATTGGCTACTACGTTTGGAACGAATGGAACAATCTTGACCTGACCTCAGTCGTTTTTTCGATACTAATGATTGGTGTGGTGGGCATGTTGCTGGACGCAATGTTCGGCCTGCTACAGCGCCGTGTCACCTACGCCGAATGAAGGAAGCCTCATGAAACCATTTCTAAGCATCGAAAAACTCGTCCAGAAGTTCCCAAACGGGAACGGCGGCGAGATGACTGTTTTTGAAAATGCCTCTTTCGGGGTTGAGAAAGGCGAATTCGTGGTTATCCTTGGCCATTCTGGCTGCGGCAAATCTACGATCATGAATATCCTTGCTGGCCTTGCTGATCCGACAAGTGGCTGCGTGATAATGGATGGGCAAGAGGTCAAAGGCCCCAGCCTTGACCGTGGCGTGGTGTTCCAGAACTACTCCTTGCTCCCTTGGCTGACGACGCTCAAGAATGTTACGTTTGGGATCAAGGCGCGCCACCCGGAATGGACCAAAAGCCAAGTCGAAGAACACGCGACAAACTTCCTTGCGATGGTTGGGCTTGAGGGGGATGTTATCCACCGCAAGCCAAGCCAGTTGTCAGGCGGCATGCGCCAGCGGGTGTCGATTGCGCGCGCCTTTGCAAACCATCCGAAGCTGTTGCTTCTGGATGAGCCTTTCGGCGCACTTGATGCCCTAACGCGCGGGACTATTCAGGACGAGCTGCTCAAGATTTGGGGGCAGATGGAGCAGACGGTTTTTATGATAACTCATGACATCGACGAGGCGATCCTGCTGGCTGACCGCATCCTGTTGATGACAAACGGACCGTACGCGCGTGTTGCCGAAAGTGTCGAGATAACAATCCCGCGCCCGCGCAACCGGACTGAAATCGTCGAACACCCCAACTACTACGCGATCCGCAACCATTTGGTGCAGTTCCTTGGTAAACGATCAAAAGAACTGGCTGGACAACCAACGGAAGCAAGCAAAACGAACAAACCCAAAACGATCAGGATCGACTTGACCGATCCCACAGAAGACCCCGAAAACAAACGACCCACCTTAAAGGCAGTAAGTAGCTAAGACCGAAGGAGACCAACATGAAAGACCTCACAATGACTGCATTGATGACCAAAGAAGACGTCACCGCGCTGATCCTGTCCGCCAAGAAACAGGCTGGACTGACATGGGAAGATATCGCCGAGAAGATCGATATGTCGCCTATCTGGACCCATTCTGCCGCAATGGGCATGAATGCCTTTCCGCCCGAGAAAGCAAAGTTGATGGTCACTGTCATGGGGCTGCCGCAAGAGGCGGAAAGTGTTTTGGCCGAAAGTCCTACCAAGATTTGGGAGCAAGCCGTGCCAACCGACCCCTGCATTTACCGCTTCTACGAAATCGTTGGCGTCTATGGCCCGACGCTCAAGGCTCTGATCCAAGAAAAATTTGGTGACGGGATCATGTCTGCCATCGACTTTGATATGACTTTAACGCGCGTTGAAAACCCAAAGGGGGATCGCGTGAAGGTCGAGATGTCAGGCAAGTATCTTGGCTACAACAGCTGGTAGGTTGCAATGACTGTTATGCCGGTGCCGCCGTTTTTCCTATGACGCGCTCAAGAAAGTTCTGACAGCTGAATATGTGTGGAACACACGTGATGTAACTGTAAGATTAAACTCGGTTGAAGCGGGCAGGGCGGTTTCGTAGCCTTGCCGTATGACAAAAAACTCCACATTCAGGTCCTTTAAAACCAGTCCTGAGATCATCCGCTTGGCTGTAATGCTGCACGTTCGGTTTCCGCTCTCACTTCGTAACGTGGAAGATTTTCTGCACGAACGAGGCATTGAGGTTGGCCTCACACAAGCTGCCACTGTCGCCATATATAACGAACGCATACGTCGCCCTCGCCTATGCGCCGATCCTGTTTAAGGCAATGCTCTGCCCAGTCAAATGCTGACCAGCCTCGAGATGCTGCTGCCAGACGCTCGCAACTGGCCATTGTCTGCATTTCAACTGCCACTTCGCATGGCGTAGGCCAAGGAGTGTAGTTTGCGTACTTTGTGTACTTTCTAGAAAAACTAAGAGATAAATTAAGACCAATATCTCTGTTATTTGAGGTTCCAGAAAAACCTACACAAAGTACACCTTGTACATCCTGCGCGCTCATCGCAGGTCCACATTCACGAAGAAGTAGCCCTGACTGCGCCGTGAGGATTTTGTTACGCCGGCAGCCTCAACGCGGTTTGCAAACTGTTTGCGGCCTAGCTGTCCGCGCAGACCGGCACAGTTCTAGCGGGCTAAGACACCAGTAGAGGCTCAAAGAGCATTGGATTTACATTCTAGCAATTACTTAATGCGTGACGTGGCTAAAATTGGAGGAGCTACACAGTGGTTGAGAAGCGCAAAGTTAGCAGCAAAGCGTGGCATCAAAGTCTCGTCACATCTTTATCCAGAAATTAGTGCACACCTTTTATCATCAATCGAAAACGCACACTATTTGGAATATGCCGATTGGACAAAGTTACAAGTCGCTGGGCATATATCCTCACAAAACAACCAGCTCTGCATCGATGACGCATGGGGCGTAGGTCTACATGGTTTTTAGGGCATCAGGGTGATGTCAAAGGCCCTAGAGGTGGTGTAAGGGCGTAATTCCAACTAAACAACCCTACTTATCTATTGTTGCCAGTATAGGTAAATTCTAGCGACAGTATCAGGAATAACTTCAGAAGCCTGATCCAAGGCCTTGTCCAGTTGATCTTGTGTTATTCCCATCATCGAGTTGCCTTGGTCATCAATCATATGAAGCAAAATAGGGGTCATTAGATGTCCGTCTGAGCCACTTTCACTTAACCTGAGCCACTCTTTTGGATTTAAGCTTACAGCCTTCATGAAGCCCTCACACCAATCCATTGCAATCAGATGTCCTGCTTTGGCTTGCCAGAATATTGGCTCGACAACCATCGGATCATGAGCAAGCCCTTGAGCGATCTCCATATAGCGATCAGTGAGGGTATTAAAGACCCAATCAGGTAACTCTTTTGGCTCAGCACCAAGCCCTGCTGCCATCCACATATCAGATGAGATAGGAGAGGGAGAGCAAATGACACCGTGAAGCAGACCATCAAGATCAGAAAGCATCATACAATCCTCTGGACTTTCGTCAGAAGACAGATACTGGTCTAGCTCATCTAGCTGTACGCTTTGCGTCATAAGGCAAGTCTAATATTGATTTGCAATGCAGAGCTAGGAGTTTTGTTTGAAAGTAGCATGTATTTCTGAACTTGGCGGAATGTAATGGAGGTCTCTAAATAATTAGGGATTAATATAATCTCGCCAGCTATACTCAGGCTCGAAGCCTAACAAACGTTTGGCTTTTTCATTTGAATAAAAGCTCTTGGGAATATCGTTGGTCTTCAAAGGAACGTGTTGGTAGTAAGTTTTGATCAACTCTTCCGATGTTAAGCCAACTGAATGGTCATCATTAGATACATTGAAAACTTGATACCCTAGCCCATCCGTTTGTAAGCACTTTTGAACCATCTGCCCAAGATCACGAGCATCGATGTAAGAGAAGATATTTCGCCGTCTTAAATCTGGATCCTTCATAAAGGCAGGAAAGTTTTCAACATATTCGTGCGGCTCAATGACATTGTTAATTCGCAAGCCATAAATATCAATGCCAGTTCTGCGTTGAAAGCTTTGAGCAGTCGCCTCGTTTACTACTTTTGACATTGCATAACTGTCTTCTGGTATAGTCGGATGCTCTTCATCAATGGGCAAGTAATCTGGCTTCACCTCACCATCTGCAAAACAAATTCCGTAAGTTGTCTCTGAAGATGCGAATATCACTTTTCGCACACCCATTTTGATAGCGGCATCTATGACATTGTAAGTTCCAAGAGTATTAACCCTGTAGCATTCGTTATCACTCGTCATCAGCAAGCGTGGAACTGCTGCAAAATGGACAACGGCATCGAACTTTGGGACACCCGCACCTTGAGCCAACTCATCATAATTTGCGTAGCTACCCATTACATCAAATACTTGCCCAGCGTCTGTAATATCTGCAAAGCGAGTTAAAACCTGTGAATGGCCAAGATTGACCTGGTCGAGGTTAAGAACTGAATGGCCCTGCTCTAACAAGTATGCCACGCTGTGCTTTCCTGCTTTACCTGATCCACCAGTAAATAATATTCTCATGGTTCATTCCTCAGTCCAGTAAGCGTATTAGTCCAATCATGTATAATAAACTGGCGTTATCATAGGACAACTATATTTGTGATAGAGCTAAGCTAACCTAACTATAGCTTTTCAAACATGATGGTGACTTGCCCCAAAGGAAATCCCCACTTCGACATGTAGGCGATATTGAGAACTCTATCATCGTCCAGCAGCCACATATAATCATCAAACGAAACTCTCATTTCTCCATCGGGAAGTGGCAAATCTATTTTATAAGCCCAGTAAAACGTATCACCTTCAATCTGGCCTTTTGCTTCACCAATTACTCCTTTGGCATCTCCAGTCCAAGTATCGTCATCACCCTTTGCCAAACTCCAAATTCGCTGTTCTGTGGTGTCGTCCGAATAAGTAAAATCTTCTACTAGAGTAAGTGCTTCACCGTCCCATGATCCGTCTATATCAACAACAAAACGTCTACTCACATTTCCCAAGACATCTTGGAATTGACCGTATGCTTTGACTTGACCATCGAAAAACTTCTCTAGCTCAAAGGTTTTATCCGATAACTTAGCATCATCTATTGACGGCTTAAACGCACACCCCGCAAGACCGATCGACAAAATAAGTATTTGTAGGAACCTAATCATTTATTACCCTTTAAGTGATTTGCTCTCAACAATCGACTTAGATCGCAAGCGCACCTATTCCACATAGGTCTTACAGCCTTAGAAATCGCATTTAGCTGCAGAGCGTGAACTGTATTCTACCAAAAGACAAAGATCGATAGATGGTGAAGTTATAGCCAGCAAGACAAATAATGGGGCTAAGTCCAAAACCTGCCCCAAACTTTATAGCTAACTTTTATTCTCTAAAGCGATCAAGCAGGCCTCTGCTAATTGTCGATGAGACTTGTCTGATCCTAAAGGAGTTGCCCAGCCTGTTTTTTCAATAATTCCACGTTTTAGGTATGCACCAGAACTAGCTAATTGAGCAGAGATTTCTGGTAATGATGGATCCGCTTGAGAAGCCGCAATGCAATATGGCGTCAATGCTTCGGCCACTGCAGTATTAGCTGCGTCTCTCGCTATTTTAGATACTGAAGAGCCAGTCACCCAGCCTCCCCAATTAAATCCCACTATTGCTAAAACAATAGCTCCTGCCACGGCACCCCAAAGCGCCGATCCCGTCCATTCTGGAAGTTTCACGGATAAATCCAATCTGTATGAAAAAGTGTATACTTGATGGTATACTGTGTTTCGTATTTAACAGAGTTTTCTAAATTAAGTCCACCAAATTTATCCAGTTATCTTTCGTCGGCGGCTATTTATCATTCCGCAAACTTTGATTTCAACTTTGCCAAAATCCAGCCAACCGCATAAAATCCAAGGCCAGTGACAATAGTTGTAGAGTAAAAACTCACTCGCTCGCTAAACGACATGTTGTTTAGAAAGGGATACGGCAAACCATTGGTCACAGATCCCTCTGGTGTATCGTTGAGCGGTCCTGTAACGGCTTCCGACCACAAAATATAAAGCAAACATATAGCTAAGATCGTCATGACGCCCTTCTTCACTTGAGTGAAAGAATTGTTCAAAAGAAGTGCGTCCAGAATTATCAAAGCAGGGCCCAGTATATGCAGGTAATATTCCTGAAACCAAACTATTGAGCCTGAATAATTTACCAAACTGGGATCAATAAAGTATAACTTCCAATACAGAAAAACGACCATAGCGTTCAACACGGCAGTCGCTGATACAAATGGCAGGTAACTCTCAGGAAGACCTTTGTGCTTACTTTTGTACAAGAGCCATGTTGCCACCATAGCGGTCGTCAAACCCCAAATGGTCAGATAACGAAACTGAATACCAAAGTTATTATAATTAGCTTCAGTGAACTGATATAAGAAATACCCTAAAGAAAGTATCAAACAGACAAATCTGTATCGCAGAATATAAATATGACTGAATGTAAGCATCACTCGCCCATGAGGTAGTAAGAGCAAGAAGCCTTACCGAACCCAGAAGATAAGATCTATCAGAAATGTAAAATTGCAATTGTATATGATCCCAAGACGTGTTGTGATGTCGAAGACCCTAGAGGTGGTGTGAGGGGCGTCATTCCCACTAAACAAACCCACTGAAGAGTAAACGGAACACCCTTCCCTCTGGACGATTAAACGTGAGAGATTTGGGGATATTCGATGGACGACAGAAGATGAAATTGAAAAGTGTGAGAAGAGCAAAATAGTTGTTGTGGGTTAGATAGGTAACTCATCCAACAAAAACTGGAACAAGTCGGCACATAAAATTTACCAAACTCGGTACATAAAAAACAAATTATTTTCATTTTAATTGTTTGAATTCAATTTACTATAAATATTTATGGCCCCTACCGCTGGAGCCAAAATAACAACAAAATCAATAACTTACACCACCTCCACAAGCACTCGGGTGTGTAACTAAAAGTTATAAACACTTATAGACATTTCTTGGCATGCAATAAGCGAGTCAAAGGCATTTCTATAGCCAAGAAAATTGCAATATTAATCCCGCCGTTTTTATTAAATGTATTCACTCATTTGCGTTTAAAGATAGTCCTTCTGCCAATCTCCCAGAACTCAGTAAGTTAAAATACCGCCTCCAAGTGATTTCTTGCACCTCGGATAATGGTTCCTGCCAGATCTTTTAAATGAGAAAGCGTGTTAAAAGTACTGAGATGATAAACAAGGGACGGTAGAAGACTACTCAATGTAGCTATTTCGTGAAACTCATTCAAAAATTGGTGAGCCGCCTGCTTCAATACAAAAAGTGGTTACCAGATGAGGGGTAGGCATGGGTCACACCCCCGGTATTCGTTAGATATTCGGGCTTTGAAAGTGAGGTGAGTTGTGGGTGTGTTAACCAGTTTGTAAAAGATTGACGCAAGTTAAAGATCATCTCGCTTTGAAGACGGTCTGGCCTTCTTGTCGGCATCAAATAAGTGCTGGCGCCTGACATATTACACGCAATTTATTCTCAGCTAGTTTTGGTGAAAGGAGGCCTAACCCACAATCAGAAGCAACCACTAGCCGATCTCGGTCGATATCGACTACCTGCAATGGACGCCCATACTGTCAGTAATAGGAAACTACTAAGCCACGATGGTCAATCACGAGCGGCATTTACTGATCACATGAGTCCTGACGGTTCATGGGCAGGTCATGCCTACGCTTAAGTTGTAATGTCTGCAGACAGTGTTGCCACATATAAATGTAATGGTGTTAGAAACATAACAGAAGCCGGCGGCGTATCTTTTAGAGGCGGAACCATATTTGAAACAACATCTAAAGCGTTATCTGAACTGAATCGTAAGTATTTCATGTTTATTTATGAAGCTGATGCAAGGGGCAAAGCGGTGTAGGAACTTGATCCCTGCATCTAAAATTATTGATTTAGAGCTTTGGCTCTGATTAACCCGCAGAAATGGAGTGAACCCATGAGCCACAAAGATATACCCATTAGATGTAGTCGGGCTTTAATAGGGTCGTGAGCTCTAGCCTTAGAAAGAGTACTGAATTGGATTAATTAAAAGTTGTTCTTCTTCAGTAAATTTAATTAGCGGCTAGAGCATTGGCCTTCAGTTTTATCTAGTTAGCAGAAGTCCAAGTATATTTCCCAGAAGTTTGATCGAAATCTACACCTTCAAAGATAAGATTAGCCGGCGCTAATCCCGCATATTTTCCGGTACCAGAAACAAAACCACCAGTGAATTTACCAATAGTCGGATCGAACTTTCCGATATAGACGGCAGCATCGCCCTGCGGGTCAATCGAATGGCATGTGTTATGAACAAAGCTCGGATTCTGCTCTCCGGTTGCAAAAATTAATGTCTGGTAGCAATTGCCAGACCCGCCTTTCGGCCAACCGTCTGGAGCGTTTGGTGTGTCCCAGATATCTTTAGTAACCCTGTACAAAATCGTACCACTTTTTCCTTCTTTGAGTTCCTGAGAAACAGTTGACCAATATCCAGAACCTGGAGCTTCATGACCATCGGCAAAAGCAAAGCCTGTCGTCGACGTTAGTAAACTTATAATGATCGCTGTTTTTTTCAAAAGTTTCATCTCAACCCCCCTAGTGAATGCTATCAGCGTACCAACAATCGAAAGATTTAAGGCTTTTGACGCTGCGTCTTGTTAAAAAAATAATTTTAGAATTATAAATTTGCCTAAATAATTGGCATGTGCAGCTATCTAGCTGTCGTCGAAATAAAAACCTGAGGCCACTAAATTTGTTACAGAAGCTACCAATCAATAATCCTACATACGATCCGTAACCCAAAAGTCTTTTCACCTTGCGTTTCAGGTCTTACTTTAAAAAAACCTTCCTTTTGGATTTGGGCTTGATTGTAAAAGCATCTAAGTTTCAGATTGAAGTAGATATAATAAAATCGGAGTATAAATGCGGCTGCTAATTTATGTTGCTTTGATGAGCTTAGCTACACATGCGCTAGCGAATAACATTATTGAAGGAAATCAGGGCTCAAAGATAAAGGGGATTGTAGTTGAACGGTTTCAAAACCCCTGGGCCATGTCCTTTATTTCACCTGACAGACTATTAGTTACGACGAAATCGGGTGATCTTTGGCTAGTTCATACAAGTGGTGAAAAGTCTTTGGTAACCGGCGTTCCCAAGGTCTTTTATGGTGGCCAAGGCGGTTTAGGCGACGTTGTACCTCACTCAAATTTCAAACAAAATAAATTTATTTATATCTCTTACATTTCCTCAGATACCGCAGGTGATACACGATACGCCACTGTGGTTAGAGCAGAATTGAATATAGAAAATTCACCAAAGTTAGAAAATATTACAACTGTTTGGGACCAAACCCCGGCTAGACCTGGCAAAGGTCACTTCTCACATAAAATCACTTTAGGACAACAGGGAAGTAAACATGACGGCAAAATCTTCATAACTTCCGGAGATAGGCAAGAGCAAGCGCCTGCTCAACACTGGGATAAAGCATTAGGAAAGATTATTCGTTTAAATGATGATGGATCTGTACCCGTCGACAATCCTTTCCAAGACAAGGGAGAATTAGCAAAAACATTTTGGTCGATTGGTCACAGAAATTCCTTAGGGATTGCATTTAATCAAAATGGTGAGCTTTGGGCGCATGAAATGGGGCCAAAGCATGGCGATGAGCTGAATCTAATCCTTCCTGGAGCGAATTATGGCTGGCCGATAGTCTCTGAGGGTAACCACTATAGCGGTGCAGTTATCCCAACGCATGATACTCGACCAGAATTTCAAAAACCAAAATTATTTTGGGTTCCCACAGTAGCGCCTTCCGGCCTATTTTTTTATCAAGGTGATGAATTCCCAGATTGGAACGGAGATGCTTTCCTTGGAGGATTGAAGGGTAGAGCACTTTTAAGGATAGAGTTTAAAAATGATTTACCAGTTGAAGCAGAACGGTTCAGTTGGTCGCAACGAGTACGGGACGTGGAGCTTGGAAGCGATGGTGCCATCTGGGCCTTGGAGGATGGCAGGTCAGGCCGCTTAATAAAGTTTATCAAAGCAAAAAAATAAATGAATCATAGAAGAAGTTGCGTAATCGGTGGCGGGTATGTCAGGTAAAATGAATAGTGTTAGCAAAGAAAAACGTTATAGAACTTTATTTGCATCCTGCACTGGTGACACCTTCCAGAAGAGGACATCCCCATCCTTACCTTCAATCACATTCTTTTCGTCCAAACGATTTCGAAACTGAGCGTGGAACGTATGGGCCACACCTCCTTTATCAGCATTATATACGGGGGTTTGACAGTGAGGTGGGCTGTGGGTGTGTTAACCAGATTTGTTCTTCGCCAAATATTTACTCATAACGCTTTGTGCCCTTCGCCATAAGAAAGTCCATCCGTAAAAGGTTATCTCCAAAATATTTAGAAATGGCTTTATCAATTTCATTTCGTAGACTTGAAAGCTTCTCTGGTTCCTCAGCAAAAGCTTCTACCATTCTCTTAAGAGGACCTGCGCCCTTTTCAAAATTAGCACGAATATGTGCAACGCTTAGTCCTGGCATCTCAAGCTTATCACGATCAAATGTTAAATCATGAACTAAATTTTGAAGTCGCTCTTTGATTATTTCGACAGACCCCCATTGTACTGGCGCTGCAGCACCATCGGGTAACGGCGGTCCATATTTAGCATTAATCTGAAAGAATTGCCCCATGAACAACTCTGGAGGCCAGCTTGAAAATGCTATTGTTCCGCCAGGCCTCAGCACTCGTAACATTTCTTTTATTGCGACATTGGGTCGAGGCGCAAACATATGCCCAAACTGACTAAGAACAATATCGAAGCTTTCATTTTGGAATGGTAAGTCTTCTACGTCTGCCTCATGAAAATCTATATCTAGCCCTAGGATTTTGTTGTTTTCATTTGCTCGGGCGATCAAGTCAGGCGTTAAGTCAGCTCCCGTCACTTTTGCGCCTGACCTTGCTGCGGTTAGAGCCACTACTCCGGTACCGCAGGCAACATCTAGAACTCGGCTATCTGATAAAACTCCTGCAAACCGCACGAGCTTCGGTGCAGCGACACCGGTGAAATTCTCCATAGAGGCAAAATCAGACCATGTTTTTTTTGCTTTCTCTTTCAATTCGGCAAAATCATTCATCGTATTTTCCCTCCTTTTGTTTTTGATAGAATTTTATTGATGCTCAGCATTTGTAAGCGCTGAGCATCACTTGATTAAATAGCATCTTACTGCTTCAGCCCTTTGTCCAAGCTGCAAACTCTTTTTCTGTAGTTGAAAATTCAATGCCGAGAGCAGGCTCATCGCCTATAACCCATGCATCATGACCTGGTGCAATTCTATAAGCGCTACCCGCAGAGATTGTCTCTTCAGAGCCATCGTCGCAAACTACGTGAATTTTCCCCTGCATAAGCACGCCGATATGGCCGGCCTGACAGGAGTCAGTTCCAACATGAGGTTTAATGCACTCAGACCATTTCCATCCCGGCTGCATATTTGCTTTCGTGATATTAACTGGTCCAAATTTAATAGTTGCAGCATGTGTTTTGTCGGGTGTCATCGCTTCATCAGGGTTTGACCATGCTTTTGTCTCAATTGACGACATGTTACTCTCTCCTATTTCTGGTTAACAACTCAGAAAGATTAACATGAGTTTTTGAAAATCATAGGAATTAGTGACAATATTAAATTTCCGGTAAGCATTCGGCGGAGTTGAGCACAGTTTAGACGTTAGTTTGTCTTTACGATGCTTTATAGACGTTCCATAATAATAAAAAATGGAGCCTTTGAAAAATATGCCAAAGTTAACTTATGCCGATGAAAAACGTGAAGTTGAATTTTCTGAGGCCCAAAGCATTCTTGAAATTTCAAATGAAAACCAAGTTGAACACTTGCATGTCTGCGGCGGTCTCGGACGATGCTCTACCTGTCGAGTACAAATCCTGGACGGCTTAGAAAATTGTTCCGAGCGGTCTCAGAAAGAACAGCTTATAGCTGACAAGCTTGATTTCCCAGATGATGTACGCCTCGCTTGCCAAACACTGTTAAGTGGGGACGCAAAAATACGGAAGTTATTTAAGAACAAAACAGATATAAAGTTTGCACAGGCAGCAATGCAATCATCTGGCTCAATTGGCTCTAACAAACAAGTTGCAATTTTATTTGCGGATATTGAGGACTTTACGCCACTAAGTGAGAGACTAGCGTCGTTTGACGTGATGTATCTATTGAACAAATATTTCGATTTTGCTGGCAACATCGTCATGAAGAATGGCGGTGAAATTAACAATTATATTGGTGATGCATTTCTGGCAATATTTGGGCTTGATGGTGAAGGCGATGAAACATTTCGGGCTGTAAAAGCTGGATTAGAATTGCAATCAGACCTAAAAAACTTTGCCAGTACCGTCGAAGAAAACTTTGATGAAGAATTCAAAATTCGAATTGGAATTCATTTTGGAGAAGCCATAATCGGCATGCTAGGTTGTAGGGGCACGGAAAGATTAAGTGTTATTGGTGACACCGTGAATATGGCTGCTAGAGCAGAAAGTGCCAACAAAGAAGCAGATACGACAATGCTTATTACAGAAAACGCCTATAACCAGATCCAAGATAGAGTAGAGGTGGAAGATTTCATTAGAACAAAACTTAAAGGTACTAGTGAGAGAATTACTTTGTATGAAATTAAGTCAGTAAAAGGCGAAAGCCTAGTGGCTAAAAAGCATGATGCACTGGTGAAGGATGGAATAAAATGGACACGTGCAGGTGCCAGCAAAGATCTGTCAAAAGAAAATAAAATTGAATTTGAATTAGACGGTGATGACGTATTGTTGTTTAGGTTCAACGGTGATGTAAGAGCCGTTCAAAATACCTGTACTCATATGAATTTGCCTCTATCTGGTGGAGAGATAGACGAAAATGGCCACATAACCTGCCCGTTCCATGGCACTTCATATTGCACCAAGGACGGTGGTGTTCAAAAATGGTGTGATGGGCTTCCAGAGGATATGCCCCCAGAGAACGTTCAAATGATGAAGTCGATGAAACAGGTACCGCTCAATACTTTTAATGCAATAGATTACGAAGGTAACATTTGGGTAGCAAAAAACTAACAACATTTGTGCGGCACTATCATCGAAATATGAAAGTAGGGCCAATCTTCGACATTCAGATGCCTCACAATACCCGACTAGAGAGCCGAGCCTTTTGGTCTCAAGCAATTTGTAATTTTACTCAGAAGAGCCACCCTTAATCATTTGGCGACGTTTTATGATATCTTGGAGATTATAAAATAATATAGTTTCTGAAGCGTTTCCATCTCGTGCAGCTCGACCAATCTCTTGATAAAAAGCTTCCACGCTACTTGGGAGGCAGGCATGAATTACAAATCGTATATCGGGTTTATCGATGCCCATGCCCCTGCCGAAGTCACAGTTCGATGCGATCCACACAGTAACTACCTATTAAGCTCGGTCTGCTAAAGCACAAACTGTTCCCAAAACTCGAGTTCACCGCGTTCATCGTAGGTGGGGCTGAATTCTTGCTGACTGAAAACCGGTGAGGAATTCGTCGAATGGCAGCCTATATCAGGTCGACAATCTTTTTTCTCACCTCACTGTCTTCTTCGATATACTGCTGCGTGGCAGAAAAAGACGAGTGACCTGCCAACATTTGCACATTTCCGAGCGACCCACCCACAGTGCTAATCTTCCGAGCAGCATTTGTGATAAAGCTCCGGCGTAGCTCAGCGGTAGAGCAGTTGACTTTTAATCAATTACTCGTAGGTTCGATTCCTACTGCAGGAACAAATAATAACAAAGACTTAGCTGGATTAGTGGCCTCTTTTTTTGTGGATATTTATTGACCAGCCCGCGTTTAGCGCGCGATTTCACCGCTTCAAGCTTCATTTTAACCCAGAGAAAAGGCTATGCGCGGTTTACATACTGAAATAGATTAAACTGTTCTTACAAATTCACGGTAAATAAACACTGAATATTACCTACTGAATGATAATCACCATTCCCTCTGATCTGGTTTGGATCACTCATTGCTTTGAGCTCTGGATAAGCCACGCTCACGAATTCAAGGATTGGTTTTAAATACATCTTGTCTCTGCCAGTATGAGGCTTCGTCAATGAACCCATTGAACCTCCTGGACATGACTTTCCATAGAATTTGACCCTTTTAAGGGGATCATAATGATTTTGTAGCGCGTTCTTCAAAATTTGCCTGCGATACTTCTTTCGCCTTCCGCTGAATATTGGGCAATATCAACTCCAGTAATTGCCTGTATAAGTGCCGCCTGCTTTGTCAATCTGGCAAGGGCATGTACCTGATATGTTAGGCTGGTTCCACCTCTGATACTTTCGTAGACTATAGATCCGTCATTTCTCATATCATGGATCGCAAGTTTATAGTTTTCAGCTAAATCAAGTATGATATCATCATCTCCGTTCGTGTAACCCCAAACACTCTGGATGTAGTCGCTCAAGTACTGTTTGTTATCTTGCCGACCTCCCCAATCGGAAGCGGCCAGCTTACTTATCAAGTCATCCAACCAAGGTCCTATGATCTTTCTCTCATTTTCACTTATTTCGGGACCAAGCGCAGCAACACTTTCAACAATATGAGACAAGATCACAGCAATTTGAAAATCCACAGTTTTGTAAGAAGTTATAATGTTTCTGGACAGCGCATCTTCTTCTGCCCATTTTAAGATCGTGTCCTTAACTTTTTTAGAAGCTTTTGACTTTGGGTCGTAAACCGCCTGTGACGTTGCAATTGACCACCATGCGGTTGCGTTCGCAACATCGATTAGAACATTTCCGTACTTGTTGGAGGTACCGCCGTCGACTACAATCGGTATTGTGTTTTCTATTGAAATTGGAAACCCAAAAGTCTGTATAAAACCTTTTTTACATAGCTTATTATCTAATCCTGCAAATGGTGATCTGAATTCATTTACGAAATCATATTCCTTTAATTTCAATGGGAATTTCTCTAATTGCCATGCCTTTGATTTACCTTGCATGCAATTTGAAACGTTAATGTGCATTTTAGAATATCTGCGATGCTTATTCGTTTTAAGCGCCGCGACTGGCTCTAACATCAATGCCGTTTGTAGAGAAATTGTTTCCTGAGCTTGTTCGGCTAAGTCCAAAATTTCGTTTCCACTTAAGCGTCCATCAAAATTTTTGTGACTTGTCGCTATAAAATGATACCAACGCAGACTTTGGTTCTGAACCATAGATCCCGTCAACGGTACCAGCATTGTAACCGATTTTATTTAATAATCGTTGAGCCTCATCGACAGTACCCCCATACGCTAAAGTACCAAGAAATAAGATAGGAAAAATGTTAATGAGTCTTAAAATATACATTCAACCCTTCAGAAAACGAAAATGGAACCAAATCATTTGATGTAGTCTTTGTTCATTGTTTTTGCCTATGATAAACTTTTATACAAGTTCAAGAATTCTTGTTGTCTTTAAAATGACCCGACCCATGACGTTTGCACGCTGGCTACTAGCGGGAGGGGGGTGATGGGTCTCAAAATCAAGGCGGCACTGAGGAACTTGAACCACCGCCTCCCTTTAACCATCATCTGGCGCGATCCTTGCGGATGCAAAACCGCGCTTCTCTCAAAAACCTAGCTATTCCTTACATGTCAGCGTGACCTTTTGGAAGGCATTGGGGCGTAACACACCAAGCTCACAAAGCTGATAAGCATAGATGTTCACTATGCCTTTTGCACCGTTGGTGCATGGATCAACCACAATATCCACACCTCCAAAAGTTCCAATCATGACATTTTCAAAGAAACCAAAATAGGCAGTGTGAAGGGCTGCATGAGTTGTTTCGATAACTCTGCGTCCAGAAATCAGGCTATCTTGTCAAACGAATTGACCCGAGCCGTTATATTTAGCCTGTGCACCAAGTGTTGCAGCGTTAGCAGGATGAACAAGCCAAACGCCATTAGATGTATGATAATCATTCTCCGCCACTTCAGCGATTGCGTTTAAACTTTCTGCATGGGTCATCGTATTGCCTGAAGCGGTTGCGAACGTCTCAATACCGGTGGCATTTTCTATTCCTTGAGGGTTAGCACCCGAACCGGCGCCGTCTAAGGCTGCATCATCCAGACCATTTGCGATCTGCCTTTGGAGCCGTTCGCGAACAAGTTGTTCAATGTCTGCAGTCACAGTTGATAAGCCACCCAAGAATAAGACTCCCTACTTACTAGCAAATGAGGCTCTAAGGTGAGTGTGTGGATATCCAAATCGCTTTCAGTGATTGCTAACGTTTCCCGGCCTCCGGGAATGCCTTCGACTAATTTTAGTAGAGACTTTCTGTGATCTCTTCGCGACAGCACAACGCGGAAATGCTCTCTTCGCCACGAAGACCAGCGAAGGCAATAAGGATCTTTTCTTCAGCCGAATAAAAACGGGCTATCTTGCAACGCATGTGTTTTACCAATTTATCTGCAGCATCTTTGCTGCCAAGCGTTGATGTCAGACAATTACACTGTCCAGCAGCTTACACTGGCCATAAATCGGATCGAGCAAGCATGTACAGCACAGGCCATCAACACGTTTTCATAGGTTTCGAAAATAATTTTTAATGGTCAGGACGAAACGATTTCGTTTGCCACGCGTGTCGTTGATAACAACGGGAAGCGGAAAGCTGAGGCGCAGTTGATGGATGTCCATCAAGTCAGCCGACTATGGGATGCCATCAAGCGAGTTTCTAGGGAACAGCGCCGGTTTGGAAAAGTGCAGTTCGTACGGCTCACGATCTTATCGGTGATGCTCATTTCCTCTATTTGAAGAGGCGCAAATCCGCACACTCTATGAGTGTAATTTCAACTTTATTGTCATCTTTTAACGTCCCATGCTTTGCATAGGAAACTGGATAGAGGCCGCGAACATGAAATTTGGATATTCAATAATATATGTGGCTGATGTGCCTGAAACGCTTGAATTTTATGGCAAAGCCTTTGGCCTGAAAACTGGTTTTTTGCACGACAGCAACATGTATGGTGAGCTGGAAACAGGCGAAACCACGTTGGCCTTTGCATCCGATGGCATGGCCGAACAAAATGGTCTTTCCATCCGCAGCAATCGTTCGACCAAGACACCAGCAGGCCAGGAGATTGCTTTGGTTACTGAGGAGCCGGAAAATGCCTTTGAAAAAGCCGTTGCAGCGGGGGCTGTTTTGGTGAAGGCCCTTGAGACCAAACCTTGGGGTCAAGTCGTTGGATACGTAAGGGACATCAACGGGTGCCTGATTGAGATTTGTTCACCAGTGGGCGGTAAGTAATGGCTTCGGATCAAAGCATAGTCGACTACATCTGTGGTCAACTTGGTGATGCAGGAGAGATATCTTCACGCAAGATGTTTGGTGAGTATGGCGTGTACTGCGGTGGAAAATTCTTTGGTGTGATCTGCCGCAATACCCTGTTTGTGAAAAAGACCAAATCGGGCGGGGCTCTCGCTGCCGAACTGGAACTTGCCGCTCCCTACCCGAGCGCCAAACCTAGTTTTGTCATTCCAGAAGAAAAGCTAGAATATTCAGATTGGCTTACGCGTTTTATCACCGCGACATGCGATGAGCTTCCAAACAAGAAGTAGTGTATAAGGTGCCCAAAAAGAACACATTATACAAGACGTTACGACACTCCATGAGTAAGCGTCCGGTCTGAGCGCCCTATTACGCATTAAACGAAAGTTCAAACTGTCTTGGCGTTGTTAATGCTGCTGAAATGACTGTTCGTTAAAACAGAAAACAGATTCGTCGAGTTTTTAGATCAATGCCTTAGAACTTGGTCGGGACGGCAAGATTCGAACTTGCGACCTACGGTACCCAAAACCGTCGCGCTACCAGGCTGCGCTACGCCCCGACTGGCGTGCCTTCTAACGAGTTCTCAGAAGATTGAAAAGAGGAAAGATCGCTTCAAACAAGCAATTTGGCCAGAAACTGTTAGAAACCGCCGCAACCTGGATCGGCGCCGGGTCCAATGCTGGGATGCGCGCTGCGATCCCCCTCTGATATGCCATATTTTGCTGCGCTTCCAGCATGTACTTCCAAAACATATTGAATATCAGATCCCCCATCAATCAACTGGGTCGAGAACGGGGTTGCACCATGCTTGATGCGCCGAACGATGCCGCCTTGATCAATGAACAGCATATCCAAGCCAAGCGGCGTATTTTTCATCCAAAACGAAACCGATTGCGGATTTGGGTAAACAAACAGCATCCCCGATTGATCTGGTAGATCTGTCACGAACATTAAACCCCGGTTGCGTTGTTCCGGTGTTCTTGCAAGCGTCACCTTAAACGCCGCTTGACCCCAACTGCCACTGATTATGAAATCTGCCTCAGGGCAGCTGGCTTGCGCGAAATTTGTAAAGGGCAGCATTGCAAAGGCGCAGAGCCATATTGCCTTATTCAGAGCTGCCCATTTCCCAAGAACACACATCAGCCGCCATTTTACCCCGCTTACCCTCCATAACGCGCAAAGCGATCGCTTCGCCAGCTTGCAAATTGGACAGGCCAGATCTGCGCAACACTTCGATATGAACAAAAATATCCTCATCATTGCCAAAAATATTGGCGAAGCCAAATCCTTTACCACCATCAAACCACTTGACCCGAGCGGCTTGCAGCGGCAACGATCTGATATCTTCAATATCGACGTCTTCAAAATCCTCTAGCGTGGACAATGAATCTAAAACCGGATCCACCGAGAGTATTTCGACCGCTTGGACGCCGCGCTCCGTGTAATGCGCCATAAACTCAATATGGGTATTTTCTGCGATAGAGCTTTGTCCAAATTTGCGCAGCACATTGGCGTGAATCAAAATATCTTCTTCGGTCTCATCGGATATGATAAAACCAAACCCTTTAACGCGATCAAACCACTTTATGTAGCCCGACTGTTTTTCCATATTCTCGTTGTCGTCGCTCACACGCATACCCACCCGTAAAATCTACCGCGCCGCGATAAAGGAACCGTTTTTTGATAAAAAAGCAAACAATAAAAACCCAGCGCGCAGGCGACAGACCCGAAAAACGATCCGGTCAGCGCTTTACGGGTTCAATCTTTGCACCGACCAAGGCGCAGTTACCTTGTTTCGTCTCCAGACTGCGCGGTCATGCAATCGAAACGCGCCATCTGACCAAAATTCAATCTCAAGCGGCGTGATTCTAAATCCACCCCAAAAAGGTGGCCGTGCTGGGTGGTCGCCCTTTTCATCGCGGATTTCATTTACCCGTTCAATCAACGCCTCTCGAGAGGCGAGTGGCCGCGACTGCTGCGAGGCCCAAGCCCCAATGCGGCTGTCTAGGGCCCGGCTGTTATAATAGGCATCCGCGATCGGCCCATCCTCTTTTTCAACCAGACCCCGCACTCTAATTTGCCGCGCGAGGCTTTTCCAATGCAACACAAAGGCCGCCTTGCCGCTGGCCAACAACTCAGTGCCCTTGGCGCTTTCATAATTGGTGTAAAAAACAAAACTATTCGCCTCGATATCTTTCAACAAAACAGTTCTTACATTCGGCATTCCGAAACGGTCCACGCTTGCTAATGCCATTGCGTTTGGATCGTTAATTTCAGCTGATTCGGCTTCTTTTAGCCAGGATTTTGCCAGCTCAAACGGGTCAGCCTTTGTAAACCCTTCATCCAAATCTAACATTTCCGCTGCTCCTTTTTCCGATCCCTGTTTAATCCTGACTGCCCCTCAGGGCCTCTGGGCTTGATGACGGCTGTGCAATCGCCTAAACCAACGCAACACAGGTAGATCGGAGAGGCAAGATGTCACATAATCTTATGCAGGGCAAACGCGGCTTAATCATGGGGCTGGCAAATGACAAATCGATCGCTTGGGGTATTGCAAAAGCCTGCGCCGAGGCCGGTGCGGAAATGTGTTTTTCATATCAAGGAGACGCGCTAAAAAAGCGGGTAGAGCCTTTGGCAGCGCAAGTTGGCAGCGATTTCGTTGTAGAATGTGATGTTGCGGATGCAAGTTCGATCGATACCTTGTTTGAAGAGATCAAACAGCGCTGGGGCAAGCTTGACTTTATCGTGCATGCGATCGGATTTTCCGACAAAAGCGAGTTGCGCGGCCGCTATGTCGACACAAGCCTGAACAATTTCAGAATGACCATGGATATCTCTGTCTATTCCTTCACCGCAGTGGCGCAGCGGGCCGAAAAGCTGATGACGGAGGGCGGGTCAATGCTCACGCTCACCTATTACGGCGCCGAGCAGGTGATGCCGCATTATAATGTGATGGGGGTGGCAAAAGCAGCCCTTGAAGCCTCTGTAATGTATCTGGCCGAGGATCTTGGCAAAGATAATATTCGCGTCAACGCCATCTCGGCTGGCCCCATTAAAACGCTTGCAGCATCGGGTATCGGTGATTTTCGATATATAATGAAATGGAATGAGTTGAACTCACCTCTGCGCAGAAACGTAACCACAGAGGATGTCGGCAAATCAGCGCTATATTTGTTATCAGATTTAGGGTCAGGGGTCACCGGAGAAACGCTGCACGTAGATGCAGGCTATCATATCGTGGGAATGAAGGCTGTAGATGCTCCGGATATTGATGCCGTAACGGGAAGGAAATGACCATGTCTGAACGTCTCCCCCATGAAAAAGGGTTCCATGTCAGCTGGGACCAGTTGCATCGCGACTCGCGGGCATTGGCCTGGCGGCTTGATGATCCAAAACTAACCGAAAACGGCTGGCGCGCGGTTGTCGCGATCACCCGTGGTGGCATGGCACCTGCAATGATCGTTGCGCGTGAATTGGACATTCGCGTTGTCGATACAATCAGCGTCAAATCCTATAATCACCAAAGCCAAAGTGAACCAAGGGTAATCAAAGCCCCGGATATGGACCATATCGGGGATGGCACCGGCGTTTTGGTGATCGATGATCTCGTGGATACGGGCAAAACCCTGGAAGTCGTGCGCCAACATATGCCCAAAGCGCATGTGGCAACCGTATATGCAAAGCCGCTGGGGCGGTCTCAGGTCGACACGTTTATAACAGAAGTCAGCCAAGACACTTGGATCTTTTTTCCGTGGGATATGGCCCTGCAATATGTTGAGCCGTTTCGCGGAACGGAGTAGCCGCGAATGGTGGCCTCGCCCCCACCTTCAAAACCGGTTTTGGCCGGCGCAACCGCGCGCACGGCACCCGCTCCGATTAAAGCCGCAAAAGCTTGGCTGGCAGGCCATGATCCGGCACCCGGCCTACCGGTATTAGACGTCTCGCAAGCCGCGCCAAGCGACCCGCCCCCTCAAAATATGCGCGATGCGATTGCGGATTTTGTGCGCCACGACCCTGAGGCGCATCTTTATGGCGCAATTTTGGGGGATGCTGAATTGCGCGTGGATTTTGCCGCGCATTGGTCACACGCTTACAAGGCGCAGGTAAGCGCCAGCCAAGTTGCCATAACCTCTGGGTGCAACCAAGCGTTTTGCGCGGTGATCACGGCGCTTTGCTCGGCTGGGGATAATGTGCTTTTGCCCGTACCTTGGTATTTCAACCATAAAATGTGGCTCGATGTGATGGGGGTAGAGGCAACGCCTTTGCCGACTGGGAAAAATTTGCTGCCCGATGCATCATTGGCCCGCCATTTGATCACAAAAAAAACCAAAGCCATTTGTCTGGTCAGCCCGAATAATCCCTCGGGCGTGGAATATCCTGACGCCGTGCTGAATGCATTTTATCAGCTCGCAAAAGACCATGATCTCACGCTTATTATCGATGAAACCTATAAAGATTTTCATAGCAATCCAAAGCGTCCCCACAGCCTTTTGGATGCGCCCGATTGGAAGCAGCATTTGGTGCAGCTCTATTCGTTCTCAAAAGCCTACCGGATGACCGGCCACCGCGTTGGCGCCATCATTGCCAATAAAGCCTTACTGGCCGAGGTTGAAAAATACCTCGACACCACCACAATATGCGCCTCGCGCGTTGGGCAATTCGCGGCGCGCTGGGGGCTTAACCATCTTCAACCCTGGTTGGCCGACCAGCGGAAAGAGATTTTACAGCGTCAAACCTTTCTTAAGCGCAATTTTGAAACGCTTGAAAGGCAAGGCTGGGAGCTGGTGGGCTGCGGCGCATATTTTGCCTATGTAAAGCATCCCTTTGCCAGCTCGGGCGCCGATTTGGCACAAAAATTGGTGGCAGAGGCGGGCGTCTTATGCCTGCCTGGCGATATGTTTGCACCCCCGGGCACTCGCAATGCGGCGAAGCATTTACGGCTGGCATTCGCAAATATCGATCAAACCAACTTGAAAGAGATGATAATACGGCTTTCAAATCTCACCTTCCAGCTTGCCCCCGACTGCTCAGAAGCGTAGACAGGCGGGAAAATATCAAGTCTACGAGGGATCTATGGCGTCACAATCAAAATCCATTTCCAAATATTTCGTTTGGATTCTGTTGGGGCTGCTCATCATTGGCCTGGGTGGGTTTGGCGCGTCGGGGCTGTCTGGCACCATGCGCAGCGTCGGCTCTGTCGGTGATCGCGACATTTCGATCGATGAATATGCGCGGGCCTTGCGCCAAGAGTTGGCGCAAACCGCCCAACAATTTGGTCAAACGCTTACCTTTGAGCAAGCCCAATTATTTGGGCTTCCGCAACAAACGCTCAGCCGCTTGGTACTTCAAAAAGCGATTGAAGTCGAAGCCGACCGGCTTGGCCTTTCCGTGGGCGATGAAGCGGTCCTGGAACAGCTGGTCAAAGTCAGTGCCTTTCGCGGTTCAGATGGTCAATTCAGCCGCGAGGCCTACACGTTTGCGCTAGAGAATAATCGCCTCAGCGAAGCTGAATTTGAAGATGGTATTCGCCAGGAAACAACGCGTAACATCGTGCAAGCTGCCGTGGTGACAGGCAATGTGATGCCTTCAGTGTTTACAGAGAAAATGATTGATTTTCTGTTAGAAACCCGCAGCTTTACCCATGTTCAACTGAACGAGGCAGACCTTGCCACGCCCCTTCAAGAGGCCACAGAGGCGCAACTGCAAGCCTATTATGACGAAAATATTGAGCGCTTCACCGTTCCGGAAAGCAAACAGCTTACCATTGCCTCTTTGGATCTTACCCAGCTTAGCGAAAAGATGACCGTGAGCGATGAGGCTGTTGCTGCTTTTTATGAAAAACAGAACGCGCTTTATAATCAGCCTGAGCGCCGGATCGTTGAAAGACTTGTGTTTTCAGATGCGCAAAGCGCCGATGCTGCCGCGGCAGCGCTGGAGAACGGAACAAGCGATTTCGACGCGCTGCTCGAGCAGCGCGGCCTAAGCGCTGCAGATGTGAGCCTGGGCGCAATAGACCAAAGCTTTTTTGGGCAGGGCACCGGCGCAGCTGTTTTCAATGCAGAATTGAACACGGCCATTGGGCCGTTTTCCGATGATTTGGGCGCTGCTATGTTTCGTGTAACAGAAGTTTTGCCTGCGCAATCTACTCCGCTTGAAGACGTTGCAGATCAATTGCGCCAAGAACTGGCGCTTGAACTGGCCGCGAAAGAAGTAGACGGGGTGAGCGCGCAAGCCGAAGACCTTCTGGCCGCCGGTGCAACTTTGGAAGATCTCGCGCTAGAAACCGATCTGGTGCTAAGCACTCTAAGCTATCACGCTGGTGTGGCTGAGGGCTTGGCCTCAGATCAAGCCTTTCGACAGGCTGCATTTGAAGTAAAAAGCGAGGATTTTCCCGAACTTATCCGCTTGGACAATGGTGGCTTGGCCGCCTTAAGACTGGATGAAACCCAAGCACCGCGCCCCCAACCCCTACCGGAAATACGCGAAGATGCGATGAAGGCTTGGCGCGTCGAAGCTTTGCGCAAAGCACTGCTTGCGCAAGCCGATGATTTGAAATCGCAACTCGAGGCTAAGACGGTGCGCATTGAGGAAATCGGCGGAATGCTGCGTCAGGAAACCGGACTCAACCGTCAAGAGCGCCCAGCCACGACAACCGCAAATGTGATTGAACGCGCCTTCGAACTTGCGCCAGATGCGGTGGATGTTTTTGATGATGCGGGGCAGATAACGCTTATACTTGTCACAGAGATTATGGCCGCAGATCGACAATCCGAGCTTGCCAAAGACATCATGCAAGAGATCACAGCTCAGCTTAGTGATGGCCTGTCACAAGATTTGTTTGAAGCCTATGTGGGACAAATACAGGCGCGCGCCGATGTGTCTTTAAACCAAGCGGCTCTCAATGCCGTTCATGCCAATTTTCAGTAAAGTCGTTGCTATGATAACGCCCGATCTTGATAATTTTTCGTGGCAATATGCGCTAAAGAAAAGCCAGGTTTTATTCACCCGATTGGCGGCTGACTTGGATACGCCCGTGTCTTTAAAGATGAAGCTCGCGGGGGATCAGAAAAATGCGTTCATGCTGGAATCTGTGACCGGCGGAGAAGTGCGCGGGCGTTATTCAATCATCGGTATGAAGCCGGATCTGATTTGGAAGTGCCAAGGCAGCGAAAGTTTTATCAACCGGGATGCGCGTTTCGATGATGAAGCGTTTACAGCGGTTCAAGCGCCCCCCCTAGAGGCGTTACGCGCGCTCTTGGCAGAAAGCTTTATCGACCTGCCCGAGGATTTGCCACAAGCCAGCGCCGGCCTTTTTGGATATCTGGGCTATGACATGATTCGGCTGGTCGAAAATTTGCCAGACATGAATCCCGATCCGCTTGCTTTGCCAGATGCGGTTTTTTTGCGCCCAAGTGTTGTGGCGGTTTTGGATGGCGTAAAAGGCGAAGTGATTTTGGTTGCGCCGGTTTGGTATGATCCAGCGATCTCGGCAAAAGCCGCCTATGCCAAATCAGCGGAACGTATTCAGGATGCGATGCGGGATTTAGAACGCCCCTTGCCCGATCCGCGCAGCCTTGGCGCGCCACAAGAGGCGCCCAATCCAAGGTCCAACTTCAGCAAAGACGCCTATATCGCTGCGGTTGAAAAAGCCAAAGACTATATTCGCGCCGGGGATATCTTTCAAGTGGTGCCAGCCCAGCGCTGGACGCAAGATTTTGCGCTGCCACCGTTTGCGCTCTACCGGTCTTTGCGCCGCACGAACCCCTCTCCCTTCATGTTTTATTTTAATTTTGATGGCTTTCAAGTGATCGGTGCCAGCCCAGAAATCCTAGTGCGTGTCTTTGGCCGTGAGGTGACTGTGCGCCCGATCGCAGGCACCCGTCCGCGCGGCGCGACCAGCGAAGAAGATAACGCCAATGAAGCCGATCTTCTAGCTGATAAAAAAGAATTGGCCGAACATCTAATGCTGCTGGATTTAGGGCGCAATGATGTGGGCCGGGTGGCCAAATTGGGCACGGTCAAACCAACCGAGGAATTTATTATCGAGCGCTACAGCCATGTGATGCATATCGTTTCAAATGTAGTTGGGGAATTGCACGAAAATCAAGACGCGCTATCCGCCTTCTTCGCGGGTATGCCGGCGGGCACCGTATCGGGCGCTCCAAAAGTGCGTGCAATGCAAATCATCGATGAGCTTGAAACCGAAAAGCGCGGGGTATACGGTGGCGGCGTAGGCTATTTCAGCTCTGGCGGGGATATGGATATGTGCATTGCCCTTCGCACCGCCATCGTCAAAGATCAAAAACTCTACATACAAGCGGGCGGCGGCGTGGTCTATGACAGCGATCCCGAAGCCGAATATATGGAAACGGTGCATAAATCCAACGCGATCCGCCGGGCCGCGGCAGATGCGGCGATGTTTGCATCTAAACCATCCTAAAAATCACAGGAAAGCCAGCCATACTGAGAATTTTGGCCGTAGAGCGGCGCATGACGGATCCAAAACCTGCGCTAAATCCAATGCAAAAAAGCGCCCAAGCTAGCGCATCACAACCGGAAGGCAGGCGGTGTTTCTTGCGACAAAGGTTTCGCAAAACGCCGAAGCCTCAGCCAAATCTTCAAGACCAACAACGCGCAAGCGATGAAAAATTCGCCCGTTCACTTCCGCTATTTGCACCACATGCTCCAAGCCGTTCAGCTGCTCTGAAAATTTAGCCGATAGGCGCTGCCATTCCTGTTCGGCAATATCGGCACTGCGGAACGCCCCGAGCTGTGCCAGCACAGTGCCCGAAGGAATGCTCGAGAAAGTTGAAGAGGTTGAGGCCAATGCGGATGCGGTTGGATCGGGATCAGGCGTAGATGAGCGGTTTTTCAAACTCTCCTCTGGCTCAGATTGTAAAACCGCCGCCCTATCAGAACTTGCTTCAGTTTTCGTCGCAATCTCCGGTGCGGGTAAAGATACTTCGGCCTTGGGCACAGCCTTATCCGCAACAGGGGCTGCTACGCTTGATTTATCAATGCTCGGCGCGGTTGACCGATCCAGCCCTGCTTGAGGTTCACTGGGCACGGGCGCGTCTAACATCATCTGGCTGGGAAAAACAGGCTGCGCAGGATCAAGATCAAAATTCAATCCAAAATCCGTGCTCGGAGGACCCGGCTGTACAAAGCCGTCGGCTGAGAGGGTCGGCTTTTCAGCGCTATCCGATAAAACTGGCAAATTGTTTTCGGTTTGTGGCAAGGTGCTCGTGCTTAAGCCTGTGAGCTTGTTTTTTGTGCTTTTAGGCACCGTTGCTGACGCGACATCCTCATTGGGGGCCACATCAGGCGCCACTGGTTGAGGCGCTTCGGCGGGCGTTTTGGCAAGCTGCTGCGGCGCCTCTACCGGCGCAGGTAAACGGGCAGCCTGATCTTCGCGCGAACGGGTGAATTCTGATCCGGCGGGCACCTCGAACGCCTCGGCCTCTGGCATCTGGATGCGCTCATAGCTCTGGAAAACCAGCCCGACAACGATCACAATGACGGCGCTTAACGCCCCCCAGACCAGCCCACTGAAAAATCCCCGCTTCACTACTCTTGCCCTCATTGACGCCGCGATTATTTGGCGTGATATAGACTTGTTTTTGCTTCCCGACCCTTGACGGTGACACCGAAGCCTGAGCAAGTATAGATCGATCTAAGGCGTGGGGGCCAGCCCCATTTAATACAAGGCAAAAGAAACGCAATGCTGCTGCTAATCGACAACTATGACAGCTTTACCTATAATCTGGTTCATTACCTTGGTGAACTTGGCGCGGATGTTATGGTCAAACGCAACGACGCGCTGGATGTTCAAGACGCTATGGCACTGCAACCAGAAGCCATTTTATTGTCACCAGGGCCTTGCGATCCTGATCAAGCCGGGATTTGTTTGGCGCTGATCGGCGCAGCCAGCGAAACCCGAACGCCTTTGATGGGCGTCTGCTTGGGGCATCAGTCAATCGGGCAAGCCTTTGGCGGCAAGGTTATAAGATGCCACGAAATCGTGCATGGAAAAATGGGAACGATGCATCACGAAGGCGAAGGTCTTTTTAAAGATATCCCTACCCCTTTTGAGGCTACCCGCTATCATTCATTAATCGTAGAGCGGGCCACCCTGCCCGCTTGCCTGACAGTCACGGCAGAATTAAGCGATGGCACCATCATGGGGCTTCAGCATAACAGCCTGCCGATCCATGGCGTGCAATTTCATCCAGAATCGATCGCTTCTGAACACGGGCATCATTTGTTGAAAAACTTTCTGAGCATTGCAGGACTGAGCTGATGAGCGATCTTATGAAACCCCTAATCTCGGCGGCTTCTGACCGCGAGTTAACAAAAAATGAAGCCGAGGCCGCCTTCCAGATTTTATTTGAAGGCGCCGCAACGCCAGCCCAAATCGGCGGGTTTCTGATGGCGCTGCGCACGCGCGGAGAAACCGTGACCGAATTTGCGGCCGCCGCCTCGGTTATGCGCGCAAAATGCAACGCGGTGTCGGCGCCCGCCGATGCGATGGATATTGTTGGCACTGGCGGCGATGGAAAAGGCACGCTGAATATCTCAACCGCGACTGCCTTTGTTGTTGCCGGTGCGGGCGTTCCCGTGGCCAAACATGGCAATAAAAATCTTTCTTCAAAATCCGGTGCCGCAGATGCGCTGGGTGAGATGGGCGTGAATGTGATGATCAGCGCCGATAAGGCACAGGCCGCTTTGCGTGATATTGGCATCTGCTTTATGATGGCCCCGATGCATCATCCTGCGATGAAACATGTAGGGCCTGTGCGCGCGGAACTGGGCGCGCGGACGATATTTAATATTTTAGGTCCGCTAACCAACCCGGCGGGCGTAACGCGCCAACTCACCGGCGCCTATAGCGCCGATTTAATTCGGCCCATGGCGGAAACATTAGGGGCATTGGGTGCGCATAACGCTTGGTTGGTTCATGGTGGTGACGGCACCGACGAGCTGGCGATCAGCGCCTCCAGCCACGTTGCAGCGCTTCATCCCGATGGCTCGGTTACGGAATTTGAAGTGCACCCAGAAGAGTTTGGACTACCGACGCACCCGTTTTCGGCGATTCTTGGCGGCGCCCCTGCAGAAAATGCGGTGGCGTTCCGCGCCCTGCTTGAGGGTGAAGCCTCCGCTTATAAAGATGCGGTTCTCCTCAATAGCGCAGCTGCATTGATTGTGGCCGGGCGCAGCACTGACAAACAAGAGGCGGTGGCAATGGCGCGCGAAAGTATCGACAGCCATGCCGCAAAAACAAAATTGACGCAGCTGGCCTCCTTCACATCGGATACCCTATGAGCACAACTATTTTAGACAGAATCAAAGCCTATAAGCTTGAAGAAATCAAAGCCGACAAAGCCAAACGCGCGCAATCAGATGTGGAAGCAGATGCCAAAACCGCAGCGCCCGTTCGCCCATTTGCGCAGCGCATTATTGAAGACAGCAAAACAGGCTATGGGCTGATTACAGAAATCAAAAAGGCCTCGCCGTCCAAAGGATTGATACGGGCTGATTTTAGCCCAGCAGACTTGGCCCAAGCCTATGAGGCTGGCGGTGCATCCTGCCTATCAGTTTTGACAGATAGCCCCAGTTTTCAGGGCGATAAATCCTTCCTGTCCCAAGCCCGGCAGGCCTGCGGGCTGCCGGTTTTACGCAAAGATTTTATGTATGACCCCTATCAAGTTGCCGAAGCGCGCATGTTGGGCGCGGATTGTATTTTATTGATCATGGCCTCGCTCGCGGATAGCCAAGCACAAGAGCTTGAACAGGCTGCATTTGCTTGGGGGATGGATGTTTTAATTGAAGTCCATGATGCAGAAGAATTAGAACGGGCCTTATTGTTAAGCTCACCGCTAATTGGAGTGAATAACCGCAATTTGAAAACCTTTGAAACCTCGCTGCAAACCACCAAAGACCTATCAAAACTGCTTCCAGCTGAGCGCGTTTTGATTTCTGAATCTGGGTTGAAAACGCAAGATGACTTGGCCGATATGGCGCAGCATGGGGCGCGTATCTTCTTAATCGGAGAAAGCCTGATGCGGCAAACGGATGTGGCGGCGGCAACGCGCAGCCTGCTATCGGATCCAAGGTAAGCTCGGATGCCCAAACTCACCCATTTTGACAGCTGCGGAAACGCCCATATGGTTGATGTTTCGCAAAAACAAAACACGGATCGCATCGCTGTGGCAAAAGGCTGGATCAGCATGCAGCCTGAAACGCTGGATCTCATCACCCAAGGCCTTGCCAAAAAAGGCGATGTGTTGGGCGTGGCGCGTCTTGCAGGGATCATGGCCGCTAAAAAAACCGCTGAGATCATTCCCCTTTGTCATCCATTGGCAATCACAAAAATCGCTGTCGACCTGGAGGTCGATCCCGATTTGCCGGGGGTGCGCATTGAGGCAACGGTAAAAACATCAGGGCAAACCGGTGTGGAAATGGAAGCGCTTTGCGCAGTGAATGGCGCGGCGCTGACTGTCTATGATATGTTAAAAGCCGCAGATCGGGCGATGCAGATCGGGGGCGTTCATTTGGCCTTAAAAGATGGCGGTAAATCGGGCCGCTACGAAGCGACATGATCTCTGTCCAAGCGGCATTAGATGCTCTTTTCGCGCTGGTCCAGAAACCGAATGTGGAAACGGTCGATCTCACCAAAGCCATGGGCCGCGTTTTAGCGCGTCCGATGAAGGCCTCGCGCGATCAACCGCCATTTGATGCCGCAGCCATGGATGGCTACGCGATCGCGCAGCCAGCAGCGAAACGCGGGGATAGTTATCAGGTGATCGGAGAAGCCGCAGCAGGACGCCGATTTGAAGGTGATTTGACACCCGATACCGCGGTGCGCATTTTCACCGGTGCCCCTGTGCCTGCAGGCACCAGCGCTATCATTATTCAAGAAAATGCGATCCGCATCGCAGATAGGATCGAACTGAGCGAAGATCCCAATGCCCAAAGCCATATCCGGCCAGCCGGCAATGATTTTAAAACCGGCAGTTGCCTAGATGCACCCAAACGGCTTAATGCGGCGGATATTGCCCTTTTGGCCTCAATGAATATGGCGCAGATCCCCGTGTATAAACGACCAACAATTGCTCTTCTGTCAACGGGTGATGAATTGGTAATGCCAGGAGAGCAGCCGGGCCAAGATCAAATTTTAGCGTCAAACACATATGGTCTGGCCGCTCTTTTGAACAGCCATGGCGCCGACTGTCGGATTTTACCGATTGCGCGCGACACTCGCGCCAGTTTGAAAGCCACCTTCGCGCTGGCTGCAGGCAGCGACATGGTCCTTACGATTGGCGGCGCGTCGGTCGGAGATCATGATTTGGTGGCGCAAGTTGCTGCTGATATCGGCATAAAACAAAGCTTTTACAAAATCGCCATGCGCCCGGGCAAACCTTTAATGGCCGGAGCTTGGGACGATACGATTATGATCGGCCTGCCCGGAAACCCGGTTTCAGCCTTGGTCTGCGGCCATATTTTTGTCATTCCAGTTGTGAACGCGCTTTTGGGTTTACCAAGATCCGCGCAGATCCGGCAATCCGCGCCCTTGGCGCAAGACGTCGCAGCCAACGGCCCCCGCGAACATTATATGCGGGCAAAGTTTCATGAGGGGCGCGTACATGTGTTTGAACGCCAAGACAGCGCTTTGCTAAGCGTTCTGGCAAAAGCCAATATTTTGGCCATTCGTCCAGCTTTTGCCGCCCCCGCAAAGCAAGGTGACAGGATCGAATATATCCCGCTTTAAAGCGGCAGCCGCGCAAGAAGCGGCCTCTTTCGCGGCAATAACTTGACACAAACCAAGAACATCTATAGAACAAAGCAAAATTATGCTCTGGAGGATGTGATGCTCACCCGCAAACAGCTTGATCTATTAAACTTCATCAATAAGCGCCTAACCCGTGACGGCGTGCCGCCTTCCTTCGATGAAATGAAAGAAGCGTTGGATTTGAGGTCAAAATCTGGAATTCACAGATTAATTTCGGCATTGGAGGAACGTGGTTTTATCCGCCGGCTTGCGCATCGAGCCCGGGCAATCGAAATCGTGAAGCTTCCAGAAAGCCTAGGGGGCGATCCCAGCGGATTTGCACCCCGCGTGATCGAAGGGGGACGGCCTGAAACGCGCCCGCCAAGCGCCACCCCGATTGAGGCGCTGCAGGCGCGGGAACTACCCGTTATGGGCAGAATCGCCGCCGGTGTGCCAATCGAAGCAATCAGCCAAGTTTCCCATAACATCGCCGTTCCAGGCCACATGCTGCGCGCGGGCGGCGAACATTATGCGCTTGAGGTAAAGGGCGACTCGATGATCGAAGCTGGGATCAATGATGGCGATGTTGTCGTGATCCGAGAAACAAAAACAGCCACCAATGGCGATATCGTTGTGGCGCTGGTTGAAAATCACGAGGCCACGCTGAAACGGTTTTTCCACCGCGGCGATGCGATTGCGCTTGAAGCGGCCAACCCAGCCTATGAAACGCGCATTTTGCCGCAGGGAAAAGTTAAAGTGCAGGGTCGTTTGGTTGGATTGATCCGCACCTATTAGCGCGGTGCAAAAGCGTTTTCCAATAAGGTTATTGGGGTAAGATCCAGCAATCGCGCAGGCCCGCTATCTTTGCTTGCTCCATAAGCGGGTAAAGCCGGAATTTATGTGTCGGATTTTCGCGGGCTTTCCCTGATGATCCAACCATATCGCGGTTGCACCATTGCGCTTTATGATATGATGAGACAGATGCCAGCATTCCCCGCTTATGCGGCGTTGCTGCGCCACAATATGCAGTTCTCCTGGAACGCAGGCAATTTCTAATCCTTTCTTTTTTTTCGACCAATGGTGATAAAGATCGATTTTCCGATCTTGCCACAAAGCATAGGCTTTTTCGCGTGGCATCGGCAACCCATCGTTTTGCGCCCATATGCGGGCCGAAAACGTTCCACCATTTGGCTTGGAAAGCGCCCGTCCCTCCGGCAAAAGAAGGCCGACAAGCACGCCATCTTTGGCGATCAAAATATCTGGTCGATCGCTTCCATGCCAGCCCATTAAAGCCGCGACAACGCCTAAAACGCCAAGCCCCTTCCCCCAGCCGCGCCATAAAATGATCCAAGCGCATGATGCACTGAATAAAGGTAAGATCCATGCATCTGGCTCTGTCACAAAGGTTACCGCGCTTGCTGGCTGCGCCAAAAAATGCGCCACAGCCAAAATCCAACGAAGGCCAAGATCCACCCCCCAAAGACCAACCGCCTCGGCGCCAAAAGGTATTAACATCATGGCCAATACTGCCGAGGGGGCCACAAGAAAGCTCATAACCGGAAGACTTAGAATATTTGCCAGCAAACCATAATGGCTAACTTGGTTAAAATGCGCCGCCGAAAAAGGCGCCGTGGCCAAGCCCGCCACCAATGAGGATAAAATCAACGAAATCATCGGCATCCGGCGCCAACGCGAAAACCCCGGTAAAGCAGGAATACGCTGAAACACGGTAACCAGCGCAATCGTGGCGGCAAATGACATTTGAAACCCCGCTGAACTTACATCTTCAGGTCGCCAAGCCAAAATCACCAAAGCCGCAAGAGCAACGCTGTGTAAACTCAAAGCGCGCCGATCGAAAAACACCCCCAGCATCACGATTGATACCATAATAAAGGCGCGTTGGGTTGACACAGCTGCCCCAGAAATCATCACGTAATAAAACCCGATCAAAATTGCAAAACCCGCGGCAATTTTTTTAGCGTTAAAATGCAAGAAGGCATTTGCATTCAATAAGCATAAGCGGCGAAAAACCCCAAACACCACGCCCGTTAACAAAGCCACATGCAGCCCCGAAATCGCTAGTAAATGCGCCAAATTGCTGCGCCGCAAATCCTGAAGCTGCGCGCGCGTCAGAGAAGAGCGGTCGCCCGTAATTATTGCCGCAGCTGGGCCAGATGCCGCCTCGGAGACACCGGCTTTAATCCGCGCAGAAAGCGCCATTCTTCTGTCAAAAAGCCGCGTAAAAATTCCTGATGACGGGCCAGAGGTGATATGCACGCCTTCTCGCGTATAACCCACGGCTCCAAGCCCTTGGAACCAAGCGTAACGCCGGAAGTCAAACCCCCCGGGTTCAGACGGACCCGGAGGTGGCATCAAAAAACCTTTGGTTTTCAAACGCCCCTGCGGCGTTAAAAGCTGCGCTGCAGGGCCGCTACTGATCGAAAGCCGCACTTTCTGGGGCGTGTTGCTTTTGGACATGTTTTCCAATTTCACTTGATCCAGCGTTACTCTTACCGCTCCACTGCGCGCCCGATCGACACCTATAATTCGCCCCTCAATCTCTCCGTAAAATCGGTAGGTAAGCGTGGGTGCCGCGACATAATAAGCCTTTCCGGCCACCGCAAAAAAACCAAGGCAGAACACCGCCAACAAAAGGAAAAACGGCGCCAAGCTGCATGTTTGAAAATGATAGCCCAGATAAAAAACTCCCCCGAGCAACGCCATCGCAACAAATAAATTTGGCGCGGGCTCCTGACGAAGCGACAGGTAACATCCAATCCCACTGGCCATGGCAACCGGCAGCCAGTAGAATAAAACAACCCGTTGCTTTTCCAGTTCGCATCGTAAAAATTTCTTGAGCGTGAGCATGCTTGTCCTTGCCTCGCAGGATCGCTAGACACGGGCAAAAATTAACGCGGTAAACTTGCGGAAAGGTTAATCTGTAATGTCACAGGTTGTTACGAGAATTGCCCCCTCACCAACGGGATATATGCATATAGGGACGGCGCGCACGGCATTGTTTAACTGGCTTTATGCCCGTGGGCGCGGTGGTAAATTTTTGTTACGCATTGAAGATACGGATCGACAAAGATCAACTCCGCAAGCCAGCGCCGCCATTTTGCGCGGATTAGATTGGTTGGGATTAGACTATGATGGAGAGGCTATCAGTCAATATGAGCGCGCCGAACGCCATGCCCAGATCGCTTGGCATCTTTTAAAGACGGGGCATGCCTATAAGTGCTTTGCGACGCAAGAAGACATAGAAGCCTTTCGGGAAGCGGCACGCGCCGAAGGGCGCTCGACGCTGTTTCAAAGCCCATGGCGCGATATTTCAGCATCAGAGCATCCCGATGCGCCATTTGTTATCCGAATAAAAGCCCCGCGCGATGGCGAGACGCATATCAATGACGAAGTGCAAGGCAAGGTGGTCATTCGCAATAGTCAATTGGATGATATGGTGTTGCTGCGCTCGGATGGTTCACCAGTTTACATGCTTGCGGTCGTGGTAGATGATCATGACATGGGGATCACGCATGTGATTCGCGGCGATGATCATTTAAACAACGCCGCGCGCCAAATGCTGATCTATAAAGCCATGGAATGGCCCCTGCCCATCTACGCCCATATTCCTTTGATTTTTGGAGATGATGGCAAAAAGCTTTCAAAACGTCATGGGGCCACCAGCGTCGAAGAATATCAACAGATGGGATATCCCGCGGTGGCGATGCGCAATTATCTGGCCCGACTTGGCTGGAGCCATGGGAATGATGAATTTTTTAGCGATGCCGAGGCGCAAGAGTGGTTTGATTTTAAGGGCATAGGCAAATCGCCATCGCGATTTGATTTCAAAAAACTAGAAAATCTTTCAAGCAAACATATCGCAGCTGCTTCAAATGCTGCACTGCTGCAAGATATAACCAATTATCAATCTGCCAACGGCGCTCCGCCATTCACTGACGCGCAGTTACAGGGGCTGGATACGGCCATGTATTGCCTAAAGGAAAGGGCCAAAACACTTCCTGAACTTCTTGAAAAGGCTCGCTTTATTTTACAAACACGCCCGATTTCTATCGATGAGCCCGCGCAGGCAACGCTTGACACTGTGTTCATCGGTATACTCAAATCATTGACGCCGCAGTTGCAAAATGTTACGTGGAGCGGGGAATATTTGGAAGCGCTTTTTCACGAATTTGTTGGCTCTAACGGGATCAAATTCGGGCAGCTTGCAGCACCGTTACGGGCTGCACTTGCTGGACGAAAAGCCTCTCCAAGCGTGTATGATATGATGGTTTTGCTGGGCCGCGACGAAACGATAGCGCGAATCAAAGACGCCATAGCAGAAAGATAATTCTGCTCACATCACGCATAATCAGAAAGAACAAGGCCATAGTGCCGATGGGAAAAGGAACGAATATGGCTGATACAAAACAAACCGCAGAATTGCGCTTAAACGGTCAAGTGTATCAATTGCCTATTCACCGCCCATCAGCCGGTCCTGATGTGATTGATATTCGCAGCCTTTATAAAGACGCAGGCGTTTTTACCTATGATCCCGGTTTCACCTCAACAGCCAGTTGTGACAGCACCATCACCTTCATTGATGGCGCCAAAGGTGAGTTATTGCACCGCGGATATCCGATTGATCAATTGGCCTCTAAATCGCATTATTTGGAAGTCTGTTACCTGCTGCTTTATGGTGAATTGCCCTCACCGGCGGAACTAGAGGATTTCGAAAGCCGCGTCACCAATCACACAATGATCCACGAACAAATGATGTATTTGTTCCGAGGCTTTCGTCGGGATGCGCATCCGATGGCCATTATGACAGGTGTCGTTGGCGCTATGTCAGCTTTTTATCATGACAGCATCGATATCTCTGATCCCTGGCAGCGAGAGGTGGCGTCGATCAGAATGATTGCGAAAATGCCAACGATTGCCGCCATGGCGTATAAATATACGATCGGGCAACCTTTCGAATATCCGCGCAATGATCTTGATTATGCCTCCAATTTTTTGCGGATGTGCTTTGCCGTACCGGCCGAGGATTACAAAGTAAATCCGATCCTGAGCCGCGCAATGGACCGGATCTTTACCCTGCATGCAGATCACGAACAAAACGCGTCAACATCCACCGTACGCCTGGCCTCAAGTTCTGGCGCTAACCCTTTTGCCTGCATTGCCGCGGGTATTGCCTGCCTTTGGGGCCCCGCGCATGGCGGCGCGAACCAAGCCTGTTTGGAAATGCTGCGCGAAATCGGAACCGTCGAGAATATCCCAACCTATATTGCCAAAGCGAAAGACAAAAATGATCCGTTTCGTTTAATGGGATTTGGTCACCGCGTTTATAAAAACACAGATCCGCGCGCCACCGTGTTAAAACAATCGGCAGATGAAGTTCTCGAATTGCTGGGAGTGGCCAATAACCCATTGCTGCAAGTCGCCAAAGAGCTTGAAAAAGTGGCCCTCAGTGATCCCTATTTCGTTGACAAGAAATTATTCCCAAATGTAGATTTTTATTCGGGAATTATTCTGGAAGCGATGGGCTTTCCAACGTCAATGTTCACACCAATTTTTGCTCTGAGCCGCACCGTTGGCTGGATTTCGCAATGGAAAGAAATGATTGCAGATCCGCAAATGAAAATTGGTCGTCCACGCCAATTATATCTGGGCGATACAGCGCGCGACTATGTAAATATTGAAGATCGCTAAGGCTATTTGGCACTTTGTAGCTTTGCCCGCAGGATAAGCCCCGCGCCCCGCCATCCATCATTTTTAATTGCGCGAGGGTTTTGGGTGTTTGGGTCAATTGCACAATAGCGATATAACCTTGCACTCAAAAGCGCCGTTGAACTACAAAGACCAACCCGTTACCTTGAGAAAAGCATTGATAGATCAGTGTTGTAGCGCCCGGTACAAACGGCCAAGAGACCCGGCTCTGATCTACTGTACTTTTGTGAAGGAGCAGCCATGCCCTACGAATTCGTTAGCCTTAGCACCTATGGCAAAGTCCTTTTGGTTACTTTAAACCGACCTGATGTTTACAACGCGATGCATGCGCCCATGCATGCAGAACTGTCAGACGTGTGGGACGGGTTTGCAGCTAACCCTGATCTCTGGGTCGCCGTTTTAACCGGAGCCGGAGAAAAAGCCTTTAGCGCGGGAAATGATTTGAAAGCCACGGCAAAGGGCGGCGCTGCCAGCATGCCCACAACCGGCTTTGCTGGCCTAACCCAAAGGTTTGACTTAGAAAAACCGGTCATTGCAGCCGTGAATGGCTTTGCAATGGGCGGCGGCTTTGAAACCGCCCTATCCTGCGATATTATCATCGCAGCGCAAACAGCCACATTCGCACTGCCCGAGGTAAAAGTTGGCTTCATGGCTGCCGCCAGCGGCATACAGCGCCTCAGCCGCTATATCGGACGCGTCGCAGCCCAGGAAATGATGCTGACAGGGAGGCGTATTTCGGCAAGTGAAGCGTTGAATATGGGCATTGTGAATGCGGTTACACCGGACAAAAAATTAATAGAAACCGCGTTGAACAAAGCCCAGGAAATTGCCTCTGTTTCGCCCTCGGCGGTGAAAGCCACCAAGCGGGTGTTGAACGATCTGGCCAAGCGCGAGAACCTGCCTGCCAGCTTAGAGTTTAGCCGCGAGGTTCTGGCTGACCTTCTGCAAACAGAGGATTTGCGCGAAGGCGTTGCGGCCTTCGTTGAAAAACGCGCGCCAAAATGGGTGAATAAATGACCGATCAGCGCTTCTTTTAAAAGGCATTTTGCGTTTTGCCCTTGCTCTAACGAAAGATAATAAAACGTGGATATCAAGAATAAAATTATTGTGGTTACAGGCGCAGGATCAGGGATCGGCAAAGCGCTTGCCATCTGCTTTGCCAAACAGGGGGCAAAGAGAGTTATTTGCAGCGATATTGACGCAATCAAAAGCAAAGAAACCGCTGATCTGATCGATGGGGTCAGCATAGAAGCCGATGTTTCAAAAGAGGCCGATCTGATCAATCTTATCGCGCAAAGCGAAGCCGAAATAGGCTCGATTGATCTGTTTTGCTCGAATGCTGGAATTTTACATCAGGCGGGACTTGGCGCCTCAGATCAAGACTGGCAGCGGGCTTGGGAAACCAATGTCATGTCGCATATTTGGGTGGCGCGGCATTTGGTACCCCGTATGATTGCGCGGGGCGGGGGCTATTTGCTGCAAACCGCCTCGGCGGCTGGATTGTTAAACCAAATTGGCTCTGCGCCTTACGGGGTGAGCAAGCACGCCGCGATCGGTTTTGCCGAATGGTTGGCCTTCACTTATGGCGATCAAGGGATCAAACTATCCGTGCTCTGCCCACAAGCCGTGCACACTGATATGATCGCCGGGCTGGACGGCCATGCCGCCAGCCTTGATGGCATTTTAAGTCCACATGTCGTGGCGCAAGCCTGCCTGCAAGGGCTTAAAGACGAACGCTTTCTGATTTTGCCGCATCCAGAAGTGTTGACTTATATGCGAAACAAAGCGTCCGATTATGACCGTTGGATTGGAGGTATGCGCAAATTAAACCGTGCAAATGATACCTCAAACACACCAAAGGGAAAATAGCTGGGCCGAGCAATGTAAACGCAATATGGCTAGATCCAGCTATTCAATCGTTTCGGATCCCGTCACAGATGGGGCGATAATGCGCATCACCTGCACGGTTGCCGCACCAAACCTTCCTGCGCCACGCTGGCTACCAAATTGCCGTCAGAGGCATAAATTGAACCCCGGTTAAACGCCCGCGCTCCCCCTGCGAAAGGGCTGTCCATCGCGTACAGATGCCATGTTTCAAATTGCGTCGGTCGATGGAACCAAATTGTATGATCAAGGCTGGCCACCATAACCCCGGGCTGAAACCAAGTCACAGCATGCGGGCGCAACCCGGATGCTAGCAGATTAAGATCCGAGGCATATGCCAATAAACATTGCTGCACTATTGCGCTTTGTCCAGCTACGGCCATCATCCGAAACCAAAGTTGATTCTTATCGCTGCAGGGATCAGGCGTAAAAGAATCGCGCGGTTGAACCTCTCGAACCTCAACAGGCCGCGGGCGTAGAAACTCTTCATGATGCGCTTCAGGCAAACGGTGCACCTCGGCGTGACGCAAGGCGCTGCGCGACGCCAATCCCTGAGGGCCCAGGCATGCGGGCATGGGGTGTTGATGCTCAATGCCGGCTTCTTGATGTTGGAACGACGCGCTCATCGTCAGAATTTCTTTACCCTGCTGGCGCGCAACGATACGCCGCGTTGTGAAGCTGCCGCCATCTCGCGTGCGTTCAACGTGATAGATCACAGGCACGGCCGGATCTCCTGCTCGGATGAAATAGGCGTTTAAGGAATGGCATATACGCCCCGCTAAGGTCAGATAGGCCGCTCTTAACGCTTGCGCGATCACATGGCCGCCAAAAATGCGCATTCTGGTTTCGCCGCCCGTTCCAACGCCTTGAAACGCATCTGTACCCACAGCTGTCAATTCAAGCATTTTTATTAAATCATGGCCCGGATCTGTCATTTTAACGGCATCCTATACGGGCACGTTTGAGGCAGCGCCCTTGCCGAACTATGTATTTCACAGCGGGATCTAAGCAAGCTTCAAAGCGTCATACTTTCCTACCAGATAACAAAAAGCCGCGCAGGGAAAGCCTCACCCGATCAAGTTGCGCATTGCGGGCCGCGTTTCAGGGCTAAACCAAGCCAAAGCGGGCGTAGCCTGCCGGTGTGCTCTATTTTTTTCGATGCGTTCAAACGCTTCAGCTCGCACCTGCATTTTAATCTCGGCATAAGTTCGCGGCGGCAATTCGGCATATTCCGCCGCCACGCTGTGAGCATGGCTCAAAAGCACGCCTGGCTCAACCAGCTCATCAATCAAGCCTGATGCTAACGCTTTATCTGCTGAAATAGCCGCTCCTCGCTGCATCAAGCGGCGCAGATCATTTGGGCTAAGTGCGGCGCGCGCGATCTCCATCGGACAAAAGGGTATCGTCACACCCACCTTCACCTCTGCCAATCCAAACTTAGCCTTCGCGGTGGCAATTCGATAATCTGCGCATAAAACAGGAAAAAGCCCCCCCGCAATAGCAGCGCCCGAAACCGCCGCAATCAAGGGTTTGGGAAACGAAAACAAAGCGCCAAAAGCTTGGTCCATCCCATCAACCACAGCGGTTTGCGCCTGAAGATCAAAATCGACCGCGTCTTTCAGGTTTAGACCTGCTGAAAAAACGGGCAATGCGCTGGCCAGCACAACCGCCCGCACCGCGCTATCCGCCTCTAAGTCAGCCATCAAATTGGTGAGAAGCGCTAAATTATCAGCCGTTAAGGCGTTTACCGGCGGGAATGATAATGTGATGCGGGTCACCCCACTCATATCATCTTCCCGGGTAAGCCAATTTTGGGTTTTCATAGCGCCTCGCCCTTTTTCATAAACACCAATTTAACGCTAGCTTATCCTTTAGTTGACAGAGATCAAATCGTAACGCTACGTTTCCTGCAAAGTCACTCTTTGAAATTGTTTTTAGTCGCTTTGGGAAAAAACGAATGAAGCTATATTATGCCCGCAACAGTCGCGCCGTTCGCGTGGCTTGGTTGCTTGAAGAACTTGACCTCGGCTACGAGATTGAAAGTTTTGAGCTTGGAAGCCCTGATATGCGCTCTGACACTTATCGGGCTTTGCACCCGATAGGCCGCGTACCCACGCTTGTTGATGGCGATATCACGCTTTTTGAAAGCGGCGCGATTATACAATATTTATTAGCCAAATATGGCAATGGAAGATTTATCCCGGATCTAAACTCGGGCGCGTTTGCAGCTTATTTGCAGTGGTTTCATTACGCCGAAGGCATGATCATGCCGCCGATGAACACCATCGTGGTCGAAACGATTCTATTGCCACCAGAGCGGCGCAATGAAGTAAATGTGAAGCGCGCTACAAAACTTTTGGGGCAGATGCTGACAAGCGTGGAGCAACAGCTTGCAGGGAAAACCTTTCTGCTTGGCGAGCACTTATCCGCGGCTGATTTCATGACCGGTCATGCGGTGATTATGGCAAAACGCTTGGGCGCGGATTTCAGTGACAAACCAAACCTCCGGCAATATAGCGAGCATCTGAGCCAACGCCCAGCCTTTCAGACAGCCTCATCCTTATGACGGCGCCGATTGTTCTGATCGTGGGCGCGGGCGATTATATTGGCGCCGCCATTGCGCGGCGTTTTGCACAAGGCGGATTTGTGGTTTGTTTGGCGCGGCGCAATGGCGATAAACTGACAGACCTGGTCGATGAGATTACCGCCTCTGGCGGGGTCGCCTATAAGTTTTCTATGGATGCACGCGATGAGGAGCAAACCGCGGATCTTTTCAAAACCATCGAACGCGATATCGGGGCCCTTGATCTGGTTATCTTCAATGTGGGTGGAAATGTTCATTTTCCAATTCTGGAAACGACCTCACGGGTTTTTAGAAAAGTTTGGGAAATGGCCTGTTTTGCTGGATTTTTAACGGGCCGCGAAGCCGCGCGATATATGGTTCCGCGCGGCAGAGGCAAAGTATTTTTCACAGGCGCTTCTGCCAGTTTGCGGGGCAAGTCGGGCTATAGCGCATTTGCGGCCGGGAAAGCGGGTTTGCGTATGGTGGCGCAAAGCATGGCCCGTGAATTGGGCCCCCAAAATATTCACATTGCGCATCTGATTATTGATGCCGCCGTTGACACTGAATTTATCCGTGAGCGATTTCGGGCGCAGGGCAAGGATCCGGATAGACTGCCCGAAGACAGTCTGATGAATCCAAGCTCTGTGGCGGAAGCGTATTGGAGCCTATATCATCAAAGCAAAGATGGCTGGAGCCATGAGGTGGATCTGCGGCCATTTTCCGAAACATGGTAACTTGGAGCCCTTTACCTGCCTAAGCAAGATTACAATCAACCTTTTCCGGCCTGCCCTGATCGTAAGGATGCAGGTAAGGTTTCAGCAGATTCTTTAAATCAACCTCTGCCTTAAGTCGACGCCCTAATAAATACAGGCCCGCCATTTTGCGCTGGATGTACAAAGTCTCAGGCGGCGGCAGATGCATCTCGCGCGAGCGCTCGGCCATCTGCAAACCGCGCTGTTGTAAGTCATGCGCCAGTTCATTTTGGCCAAATTGAAAAACCTGATCCTTTGCCAGCTCTGCAAAGGCAAGATGCATCATCTCGACAAACTCATCCTGCATACTCTGCGGCATGGCTTCATTTAAGAAACCCAACGTCAACGCAGCGCTGCACATGAGAGCTTCATTTCCTGCCAAACCTGCATTCAGATAGCGGGCATAAGCTGCACTCAGTGCCGCATTTACTGGGCGCGTTGCGCCAAAATCCAACAAAACCACCCGCTTTGACTTTGCGTCATAAAGAAAATTTGCAAAATTAGGGTCCGTCTGCATAAGCTTGAAATCAAACAGTTCTTTTAAACTCAGATCGATCAAGGCTTCCATAACAGCACGCCGATCCTCTGTTGGAAATTGAAGCAAATCTTCAATCGGCTGACCCGGCATAAACTCCATCGCCAATATATTTTCGGTGCTTAAATTCGCGTGCACTTGCGGCACTGCAAAGCGGGTATCCCCGCTTAAAAGGTCGCCAAAGCATAACAGCTGCTTGGCCTCGCGCGCGTAATCGGTTTCTTCGTGCAGCTGTTCTTTCGCCAAGGTCAGAAACGGGCCCAGATCGAGGCCGGGGGGCAACAGCCCCGACCATGCGATTAGGGCGGATACATTTTCAATATCGCTGTCAATGCTGTTGCGCACGCCTGGATATTGAACTTTTATGGCCAGGGCCTCGCCCGCCTTGGTCACTGCATAATGAACCTGCCCGATCGAAGCGGCCGCCATCGGGCGCACATCAAAGCGGGAAAATAGCCCCATCCAGCCCATTCCCCATTCTTGGTTCAGCACATCCCGCAATTGTTTCGGGGGCATAAAATCCGCCTCAGCCCGCAAGCGCTGCAAAATCATCGCCAGCTCTGATGGCAGAAAATCGCCGCTATCCATTGAAAGAAGCTGGCCCAGTTTCATCGCCGCACCGCGCATTTTTGCCAGTTTGCGCGCCAATAGGCTTATATTTTGAGGGCTCATTAAAAGCTGTGGAAGCGCCGACCGCCGACCGGAACCCAGCTCTTTCAAACCTTGGCCAGCAACATTCCCCATCACACCCAAAGAAAGGCCTCCAAGATGAGCAAGGCGCGCCGCGCGGCCACTTGGAACCTTTACAGCACGCCCGCTCACAGCCAAAAAATCTGGCTCTGAGCAGGCATCAACGCGCCTCTTACACATTTATCAAACTGGGTATTCATGAAGCTGGACATAGCGGGGCAGCGCCATAAAGAAAGGTCCGCCCCGCGCAGAAGGCCGTTTATTCTCTGCAATCGCGTCAGAAGCGGGCCAAACCAATAAAAAATGCTATGATGCAGCGCCAAAGGCCGGGCGTATGTGTTTTTCAAAGCGCGTGAAGATTGCGAATATGTTTTGCCAAAGCAGCGGTTTCTGGCCGAATAAGTTGCGCCTTTTCGGGTGGAGCATCGTAAAGTTGAGTTATTAAATCAGAGCTGGGGCGCAATTTGCGCTGCCAAGACAGGCTTTCAAGAACGCGCTGCGCGCCGCTTGGCAGCTCGATAAAAGGCGAACGATCGTTGAGAACCAACCAAAACCCAGCCCATAAGCGCGCCACCGTCCAAGGGTTATATCCGCCGCCGCCCGTCAGAATGACTTTATCGCACCTTTCCTTTAGGCGTTTTACGGCGTTCCACAGCGTGTAATTTGACAGCCCCAATCGCGAAAGAGGGTCATCGCAAACAGCATCAGCCCCACCTTGGATTATTATCGCTTCGGGGGCAAAGCGGGCCAATGCAGGAAAAACACAGTCTTCCATGAAAAGATTAAATTCTTCATTATTACAATTTTTTAACAGGGGTATATTCATCTGCTGATCAATTATATTTTCAGAGAGACCCCCTGTAAAAGGCCATCTTTTCGCCTCATGGGTTGAGATCATTAGAAGGTCACGATCCCCCGAAAACGCGGCCTGAACTCCATCGCAATGATGTGCATCCAAATCAACATAAGCAATACGTTCTACGCCAAGGCTGCGCAGCCGTAAGATTGCAAATACCAAATCGTTCAAAAAACAAAACCCATTTGCGCGATCGGTCAACCCGTGGTGTAAACCGCCGCCCATCGCATAAGCAACGCCACCATTTGCAACCAGTTCAGCAGCCAATAACGAACTTCCAACAGACGTGGCCGGCCGTGCAAACATACCCTTAAAAACCGGGTTTGAGACAGTGCCCAATTGGTATCTCTTCCGATCATGCTCTGATATTTTTTGCGTATCTTCAGCCCTTTTAAGCGCCTCAATATACTCTGGCGCGTGGAAGGTTTTCAAAAGCGCAGGCTTTGCCTGGGGCGCCGTGCAGTAGCGATCCAAACTGCGCATGTTCAACGAAGAGATAAGATCGAAAGCCGCTGCAACACGCGGAATAGCCAGCGGATGACTGCCGCCGTAACTCGAGTTGCGGTAGATCGAAGATGAAATTAAATACGGCCTGCAGGCTTCTGTTATTATGTCGTTTTCTTCTACAATCTTACAAACCTTTCACCACGTTAATGAAGTTTAAATCTAGCTCTTTCACACGGCAAATCTACCATCAGAACCGGCTTTGCACTATCAATGGAAAATTTAATCTTCTTGGCGTAGTTAAGAAGCGGTTCAAATTATCGCCACTCTCGCATCTAGCGCCGCAGCGCACTGCAATGCTCAGGCCAACTGCGCGCTTTGGCCTTGCAACCTTTCGCTTTCTCTGCACTGAACCCATCGAAAAGAAAGCTTTGGCGCATCAATTATATAAACAGTAACGAGTTTTGCCCCAGATACTGTAGCGCTAAAAAGCAACCCGTTAAAAGCTGCAGTTTTCCAACCCTGCCCGTCGCAGGTTTCGCGCCAATGCAATCGCCGACGATCTACGGCTGATAAAGTGAAAAACCATTTCTATCGTGACGGATCACCGCTGCAGCGCGCTGCCGGTAACAGCCTACACCTGCTGCCAGCCTTGCCGCAGCTCGCGCGCGTTAGCGCCAAATTCACCGCACGCAATCTCTCTTACATTTGGCTTTGGATTTAACCTTTAACAGCCTTCTGCAGCGCTCGCGCTCTGGGGGGTTGGCGCGACATCAAGAGCGCTCTATAAGGTGCGGCAAAGAGAAGGACAGAATTTCATGCGCAACGCAACCGTGAGCCGCAACACGGCTGAAACAAAAATAGAAGTCACGCTGGATCTGGATGGCACTGGTCTGTATGACAACCAAACAGGGGTTGGCTTTTTTGATCATATGCTCGATCAGCTGTCGCGCCATTCCTTGATCGATTTGCGCATCCGCTGCGAGGGGGATACCCATATTGATGATCATCACAGCGTTGAAGATACAGGCATTGCTTTGGGCCAAGCGCTCAGTCAAGCCTTAGGCGATAAGCGCGGCATCAATCGCTATGGCAGCTGTTTATTGCCGATGGATGATGCACAAATTCGCTGTGCTTTAGATTTATCTGCACGGCCTTTTTTGATTTGGAATGTGGCGCTGCCAAGCTCAAAAATTGGCGCTTTTGACAGCGAGTTATTGCGCGAATTTTTTCAGGCCTTTTCCACCCATGCCGGGATGACGCTGCATATTGATCAGATCCATGGCTTTAACAGTCACCATATTGCAGAAGCGGTTTTCAAATCGGTGGCCAAGGCGTTGCGAACAGCCGTTGAACATGACCCGCGGATGCAAGGTAAATTGCCATCGACCAAAGGCAGTCTGTAAAACATCATGCTGACCGTTATAATCGATTACGATAGCGGAAACCTACATTCTGCCAGCAAATCCTTTGAGCGTATGGCCCAGGAAACAAATGCAGGAGAGGTGCGCGTGAGCGCTGATCCAGCCATGGTTGCCAAAGCTGATCGCTTGGTGCTTCCCGGCGATGGCGCGTTTCCCGCATGCCGCAAAGCGCTGGTAGAATCTGACGTTTTTGAGGCAATGATCGAAGCCGTGCTCGAGCGCGGACGCCCGTTTTTAGGCATTTGCGTCGGCATGCAGATGATGGCGCAAAAAGGCTTTGAATATGAAGCAACCAGCGGGCTGGGTTGGATTGATGGGGAAATTCACAAGATCAAGCCGAACGAGCCCGCGCTTAAAATTCCGCATATGGGCTGGAATAATTTAAGCTTCGATCGACCGCACCCGCTTTTGCGCAATGTGCCCGATGGAAGCCATGCTTACTTTGTGCATTCCTATCACATGGAGCTTAATGCACTCTCTCAACGCATCGCCTGCGTTGACTATGGACAGCCGATTTCGGCAATTGTGGGCCGAGACACAATGGTTGGAACACAATTTCATCCTGAAAAAAGTTCTACCGCCGGCCTACAGATGATCGCCAATTTCTTATCTTGGTCCCCCTAGCGGTATTCAGGCACAGGGCAGGCTTCCATTGCACCCGCAACCTAGTTCAACGGCGGATGCAACAGATGCAGATCCCTTGATTGCAATTCGCGCTCTGACATGGCACATGCACCCCGTTAAGAAGGTTTTGAGAATAGAATGATCCTATATCCTGCTATCGACTTGAAAGACGGCGCAGCCGTACGGCTTTTGCGAGGTGATATGAACGCCGCCACGGTGTTTAATAAAGATCCGGCCGCCCAAGCCAAAAGCTTTGTTGACGCAGGGTGCAGATGGTTGCATTTGGTTGATCTGAACGGTGCTTTTGCCGGAAAACCCGTAAACGCCGAACCTGTTGAGGCCATTTTAAAGCAGTGCAACGTGCCGGCGCAATTGGGCGGTGGTATCCGCGATATGGCAACCATTGAGACCTGGATCGAAAAGGGGTTATCGCGGGTGATTTTAGGCACTGTCGCGGTTGAGAACCCCGCCCTTGTCCGGCAAGCAGCCCTGGCTTTCCCAGATAAAATTGCCGTTGGCATCGATGCCCGCAATGGCATGGTGGCCACCAAAGGATGGGCGGTTGAGACCGATACAGAGGTCACCGAGCTGGCAAAATCGTTTGAACAAGATGGCGTGGCTGCGATTATTTACACCGATATCAACCGCGATGGCGCGATGAAGGGACCAAATATTGAAGCCACTGCGGCTTTGGCGGATGCGATTTCCATTCCGGTGATCGCGTCAGGTGGAGTTTCCTCGCTGGCCGACTTATTGGCATTGAAAGGCTGCGGAACCGCTTTAAACGGAGCAATTTCGGGGCGCGCGCTTTATGATGGAGCGCTTGACCTCAGCGCTGCCCTGAAGGCGTTAGATGCTTAAAACGCGCATCATCCCCTGTTTAGACGTGGCCGATGGGCGCGTGGTCAAGGGGATCAATTTCGTGGATTTACGCGATGCGGGTGATCCGGTGGATGCCGCGCGCGCTTATGATGACGCGGGCGCGGATGAATTATGCTTTTTAGACATCAATGCCACGCATGAAAACCGCGCCACGATGTTCGATGTTGTGCGGCGCACGGCCGAGCAATGCTATATCCCCCTCACCGTGGGTGGCGGCGTGCGAAGCGCCGCGGATGTGCGGGCCCTGTTACGCGCAGGCGCGGATAAGGTCAGCTTCAACTCGGCCGCTGTCGCCGATCCGGATGTGATCAGCGCGGCAGCAGATCAATTTGGCAGCCAATGTATCGTCTGCGCGATCGATGCCAAAACAGTAGCTCCCGGACAATGGCAGCTTTTCACCCATGGTGGGCGCAAACCAACCGGCTTGGACGCGGTGGAATTTGCCATCAAAATTGCCCAAAAAGGCGCCGGTGAAATCTTGCTCACCTCTATGGATCGCGATGGTACGAAAGCCGGTTTCAATCTTGAAATGACGCGCGCGATCTCTGAGGCGGTTGATATTCCCGTAATCGCTTCGGGTGGTGTAGGAACACTGGATCATCTGGTGGATGGTGTACGTCTAGGGGGCGCCTCAGCCGTGCTTGCCGCATCGATTTTTCATTTTGGCGATTACACAATCGCTGAGGCCAAAGCGCATATGGCAGCCGCCGGCCTAGCCATGAGGATAGAAACATGACGTTGGAGCAGCTTGAAAATCTGATCGCGCAACGCTCATCTGCGTCATCCGGCGAAAGTTGGACCGCGCAATTGCTGGAAAAGGGTCCGGAAAAATGCGCTGAAAAATTCGGTGAAGAAGCCATCGAACTGATCATCGAAGCGGTTAAAAACGATTCCGACGGCCTGATCAACGAAGCGGCAGATGTGATGTATCATCTTCTCGTTTTGCTGAAATCGCGCGAGATCAGCCTATCACATGTCATGACAGAGCTTGAGCGAAGAACGGCTCAATCCGGTCTCACAGAGAAGGCAGCACGCAAAACATGATCCGACATATCGTCTTTTTCAACGCTAAAAACCCCGATGATATTGATGCAATCGGCGAGGGCTTGCAGCTTTTGGCCGAAATTCCAAACGCGCTGCGCTTTGAAGTGGCGCGCAATATCGGCAGCGACCCGATCGCACAAGATCGGGTTGATTGGGTCGTGTATGCGGAATTCAAAGATGAAGCCGCTTTGGCGGCGTATAAAGCCCACCCCATCTATCAAGCTTCAATCGCAAAAGTACGCCCCCTGCGCGAATTGCGGCTGGCAGTTGATTTTGAAAGCGCCTTACCGACCTGAGGCGCAGGCGTATAATTTTTGGACTCCGGCCCAAAAATGGCGATTTTTTGATTGCACCGGCGGAAAATCTAAGCTTTTTGAGCGCAGAAGAAAACCGTCTAAAAAGTGAGATTCAAAATGGCATCCATCGTAAACAGCTGGAATGAATGGGACCCTTTGAAACATGTAATCGTTGGTCGCGCCGATGATTGCCATATTCCCCCTGAAGAACCCGCATTAGATGCCAAAGTGCCCGAAGACAGCGACATGCGCGGCCAATGGGGCCGCCGCCCGCAGGAAACAATCGATCGGGCCAATGAGCTTCTCGATAATTTTGCCGCGCTGTTGCAAGCCCGCGGTATTCGCGTGGATCGCCCCACCCCGATTGATTTCTCAGCGCCAGCAATCACGCCAGATTTCCGCACCGAAAGCCAATTTGGATGTATGCCACCACGCGATGTCTTACTGACGGTTGGCTCTGAAATTTTGGAAGCCACAATGTCGTATCGCTGCCGCTGGTTTGAATATCTTTGCTACCGGCCGCTGATGCAAAAATACTGGGAAGAAGACAGTAATTTTCGCCATGAAGCGGCGCCAAAACCCCGCCTGACCAATGCCGATTATCATCCAGATTATCTATCGGATAAAATCGGAGTTGAAAAACGGCTCAAATGGGCGGAAGAGAAGTTTTTTGTCACCACAGAAGAAGAGCCGCTTTTTGACGCAGCTGACATTCTGCGCTTTGGCCGCGATCTCGTTGTGCAACATGGCTTTACCACCAATTTAAAAGGCATCGAATGGCTGCGCAGGCATTTCCCGGATCATCGCGTGCATACGGTGAATTTTCCTGGCGATCCCTACCCTATCCATATCGATGCTACCTTTACCCCTCTGCGCCCAGGTTTGATCTTAAACAATCCGCAACGCCGTTTGCCAACAGAGCAACGCGGCCTGTTTGAAAAAAATGGCTGGGAGATCGTGGATGCCGCGCAGCCCGCGCATAACAGCCCCCCGCCGCTTTGCTATTCATCGACCTGGCTCAGCATGAATGTTTTGGTTCTTGATCCGAAAACCGTCTGCGTTGAAAAATCTGAGGTCTATCAAGCTGAACAAATGGATAAGCTGGGCATGAACGTGATCGAGGTTGAGTTGCGAGATGCATATGCGTTTGGCGGCGGCTTGCATTGCTGCACTGCAGATGTATATCGCGAAGGCCAATGCGAGGATTACTTTCCGCATCAATAACGCAAATCCGCTCAAAAAGAGCTAGGATAGAACCCGCGCAGGGCACCAGTGTCATATCGCCCGTTAGCCGGGCTATATGCCCTGCCCGCGATTGCTATCCAGCGCTAAGCTGCGGCAAAATGCGCCTCAAGTTTGCCAGACGCGCGGAATAAACGCGTCTGGTCCACGCCCTATCGCAGGCCATCGGCTCGGCCAGCCGCGGGGCTTTATCGGCTCCGCTCAATCTAGCAAATCGTGCACTCGAAAGCCCTAAACGGGCCTAGTCGAACCAGGCGTCACTCGCTTACCGGAAGGTGGGCTTTAAGATTGAAAAGCCCCGCCTTTTGCGGCGCCAACCGATTTTAAAAACCAAACCTGACCAAGCAACCTGATAGTGCAACCGGATGTGTTAAGTGCATAAGGCCCACCAAATAAAACAATCAATGGGGCTGGTGGCGCTGATGAACGTGCTTCAACCAGGCAAATAAAAATCAGTTTTTTGCAGCACTCATCCGCGCTGAGTTTAGGCAGGCGCGTGGCTCGATTCGATTTAACTTCTACAAGCGTTTTAAGTTTTACCAAACCTAATGGGTTTAAAACCAAGGCAGACCGCTGCGCGGCTATGAGGGTCGAAAATTGACGAGGGCGCCGATCAGCGCGCGGCATTGGGAAAAAACAACTGCTCATCCCCAATTTTAAATGCCGCAATTTCCGCCTGCCCTTTTGGCCCAGTGATCCAATCCACAAATTGCTTAGCCCCCAGAGCGTTGACATGCGGATGCCGCGCTGGATTGACCGCGATCACCCCATATTGATTGAACAGCCGCCAATCATCCGAAAACAAAACATCCTGATTTCCCTTGCGCGCAAAGCTAATCCATGTGGCGCGGTCGCTCAATGTATAGGCATTCATGGCGGTTGACATCATCAATGTGGCACCCATTCCCAATCCGGCCTCGCGATACCAACTGCCCGAGGCTGCGGCCACATCAATGCCCGTTGCAGTCCAAAGCTTTTTTTCAGCTTTATGAGTGCCACTATCATCTCCCCGCGACAGAAAAGGCACCTGCAAGGCCGCAATCTTTTGCAGGGCAACGGTCACATCGGCGCTGGCGCGAATACCGGCAGGATCCAGCCGGGGGCCAATAATGACAAAATCATTATACATCACATCCAAGCGTTCAAGCCCCCAGCCCGCTTTGACAAAGACCTCTTCATCGTCTTTGGAATGCACCAAAAGCACATCGCCGTCGCCGTTCTTGGCATTCTTAATGGCCTGCCCCGTGCCCACAGCAACCACCCGGACAGCGATGCCGGTATCTTGGGTGAAAATAGGTAAAAGCGCGTCTAACAATCCTGAATTTTGTGTCGATGTGGTGGATTGGATGAAAATCGCGTCTGCGGCTTGAACTGGCGCGGTAACGCTGAACCAAAGCAAGGCTAAAGCCGTTAAAACCCGATTTTTCATTAGGTTTCGACCTCGGTATCCGAAATTTTATACCCTTGCAAAAACGCTTGTGTCCAAGGATTTTGAGACGAGCCAAAAAATAATGCTGCCCCCTCTTGCACTTTCACCTGCCCGCCCTCCATTAACAAAATCTCGCCGCCTAAGCGGCGCGCCTGTGCCCAATCATGCGTGATCATCACCACCTTGATACCAGCTTCTATTGCGCTGTTTATCAAAGCCTCGACATGTTGCGCGGCATTTACGTCAAGATGCGCGCAGGGTTCGTCCAAAAATAAAATCTCAGGGTTGCAACACAGCGCTCGGACCAACGATAGCCGTTGCTGCTCACCCCCGGAAAGCCTACGCGCGGGTTGGTCTGCCAAATGTGCCAATTGCCCCTGATGCATCCATTTTTCCGCCAGTTCAAATCGGGTTTGGCGCGCATATCCCGCCGCAGATAGGGCGAAACGCAAATTTGCGCGCACCGACCGGCGCAGCAGAACGGGCCTTTGAAACACCATCGCCTGTCTGGCTGTTTCACCTGAGATATGCCGCACTTGCACAGAGCCCGTATCAGGCGTTTGCAAAGCATGAAGAACCCGCAAGAAAAGGCTTTTACCCGCCCCATTTGGCCCCAAAATCATCGTTGGGCCCTGTGGATCCAAACGTAGGAATGGAATATCTAAGAGAGGGGCTCCCTCGATTGAAAAGCTTAGCTGGTCAATTTGAACATGTATCTCAGACATGGAAGGCCTCGCGGCGTTGCCAACCTAGAAATCCCAGCACCCCATTTACAGCCACCGCCAAGCCAACCAAAATAAGACCTAAAGCCAAGGCCAAGCTCAGGTTGCCTTTCGAGGTTTCCAAAGCGATCGCCGTGGTCATAACCCGCGTTAGATGGTTGATATTCCCGCCAACGATCATCACCGCCCCAACTTCTGCGATCGCGCGGCCAAACCCGGCCAAGACCGCGGTCAATAAGCCAAACCGCGCCTCCCAAAGCAGCACTGCAACGCGACGGCTCCCGCGCACGCCCAATGAGGTCAGCTGATCCCGATATTCTTCATGAAGCGGCTCAACCACTTGCCGACTCAGGGCGATTAAAATCGGCATAATCAATATTGTCTGTGCGATAATCATCGCGCTTGGGGTGTAAAGCAGCCCCAATACGCCCAGCGGGCCGGCGCTAGAGAGCATTAAATAAACCACCAAGCCCACAACGACCGGCGGCAAACCCATCAAAGCATTCACGCCCACCAAAACAGCGAGCCGCCCGCGAAATCGCAGGATCGCCAAGGCCGCACCCGCCGGTATACCAAACAGCCCCGCGATGATCACCGCGCTCAACGATACTTTTAACGAGAGCAAAACGATCGCCCAGAGACCCTCATCGCCCGAAACGATCAAAGCGGCAGCAATATAAAAAGATTCTGATAAACTTTGCATATTTATACCTAGGGCCCCGTGACAAAATATTCATCAAAAAAGGTAGGTTTCAATCTGAATTTAGAGCTAACTCGTCTCATCGCTGCGCCAATCACCCGGTTAGGGCTCGGCTAACGGATGTATCGACTCGCAACAGCTCAGATCAACACGCCGTTTTTTGCGCAGAAAGAACAGTTTTCCAATCCCGCGCCACGGGCCCGTTGAGGGGGCTTTGGGATCTATCGGATAACCCTGCTGCCAACCCTTCGGCAAAACCAAACCGTGGTTTTCGGCGCGTTCAAGCATCCAGATCAAAGGAATATTTGATAGTCGACGGGCCGCAAAAAAGCCCCCCAGATGGCCCCCGACATCACCGTGGTTGCCGCGGAACCAAACCTGCTGAACCCGGGTGTCCGGCTGCGCCGAGCATTCCCATTTAACCGGAGAAAACGCAATGCGCGCCTCATTAAGCGCCAAAGCTTGATATCCCGCCTTCACCACCGGGCTCAGCGCGTGATTGTGAAAACCATACCGGGCTTGCCTCCAGCGCGAGATAATCGGCAAGCCCAGCGCGCGCACCGTGTCCCAGACGCCTATCATTTCAATTTCGATCACATCATGGCAGTGGGCCGCGCGAAATTTTTCCAAAACGGCACCGGATATATTGGTTTGATAAAGGCGCCATGCTTGCTGTATGTGGCGCGGCGTCGCATATTCGCGCTTTAACAACCCCACATGATTGATCATTCCAGATAATGAGCGCACCGCATATGCCCCTCGCGAATATCCAAAAAGATATATTCTATCCGTGGGCCGGAATCGCGTTGCTAAGGCGCCATATGCGCGGCGGATCTGGGTATTCATATTGCCGCCGACCAAAACATCCCAGCCAGAGCGCAGATCGATCCATTGCTGCCCTGGCTGATAATACACTTTAACCTTCGGCGCTTGTGCCTCCAGCAATCGGTATAGCAAAGCCGCATTGGTTTCATGACCGGGCGCGTTGGAAGACATTGTGCCATCCAAAATCACCACATGATCTTGCGCCAGCCTCTGCCTTTGGGGCGGCTCCTCCAAGGCCTTTGGGCGAGGAAAAAACCACTGCAGAAATCGATTTGAGCTACTCAGCCGCGACATCTGCCTGATTTAAGGCCTCCCAAACCCGAAGCGGCGTGAAGGGCATATCAAGCCGCCTGACCCCACGGCAGGACAGAGCGTCATGCACGGCGTTTGAGACAGCCGCTAAAGCACCGACGGTGCCAGCCTCTCCGCACCCTTTCATCCCCATCACATTTGTGGTTGTTGGCAGCGGTTCGGTTTCAAACTGGTAGAATGGAACATCTTTCGCGCGCGGCACCGCATAATCCATAAAGCTCGCGCTCAACAATTGCCCTTGATCATCATAAACCACATGTTCGCTTATCGCTTGCCCAATGCCTTGGGCAACGCCGCCATGTACCTGACCTTCCACCAACATTGGGTTCAAAAGGTTTCCAAAATCATCCACCACAGAATACCGCGCCACCTCTACCGCGCCCGTATCGGGGTCAATTTCAACTTCGCAAATATGCGCGCCATTTGGAAACGATCGGCTGTCCAGCACCGCATAAGCCGAGTGCTGCATCAGATCATCACGGCCCGCAGCACGCGCCATATCCGCCACTTCCAAAAATGTGGGAGACAGGTTCGAACCGGGCGCGCGAAAGCGCTCATCATCAAACACAATCTGATCCGCATCCACTTCCAGCTTATCAGATAAAAACGCCCGAAACGCCTTCTGCATAACCGCAACAGTTTGCAACGTTGCGTTGGCTTGCACCGTGCCCGAGCGCGATCCACCCGTCCCGCCGCCGCGGGCAATCAGATCGCTATCGCCTTGAACAACCCGGATATGATCCGCCGGTATTCCGGTTTGATCCGATAAAAACTGCGCAAAAACGGTTTCGTGACCCTGCCCGTTGGATTGCGTTCCAACCAGAATATCTACCATCCCGTCATCCTGAAAAATCACCTTGGCGCTTTCATCCTTATCGCCCAAAATACTTTCTATGTAATAGCATAAGCCCAACCCGCGCAATTTGCCGGCCACAGCACTTTTGCGTTTGCGATCCGCAAAGCCATCCACATCTGCTGACGCTTCTGCATGCGATAAAACTTTGGCAAATTGTCCAACATCATAAACCTCGCCCGTAGCCGAACGATAGGGAAAAGCGTCAGGCGCGATAAAATTCTTCCGGCGCAACGCTAACGGGTCCACGTTTAATTCACGCGCCGCATGATCCATCAACCGCTCTAGCACAAAGATCGCCTCGGGACGCCCAGCGCCGCGATAGGCGTCAACTTGCGTGGTATTGGTGAACACGCCTTTCACCGCCAGCCATGTGGTCTGCACATCATATGTGCCCATTAAAACCTTTGCGAATAACTCGGTTTGAATGGGCTGTGCATATTGCGAATTATAGGCGCCTAAATTGCACTTAGAGGTCACCCGATAGGCGAGCATTTTGTGATTTTCATCGAACGCCAATTCCGCCAAGGATGTCAGGTCGCGCCCGGCATTATCGCTCAGCATTGCCTCGGTACGCTCTGACATCCAGCGCACCGGGCGCTGCAACACCCGCGCTGCATGCGCGCAAACAAAGGTTTCGGGATAATTCATTCCTTTCATTCCAAAACCGCCGCCCACATCCGGGTTCGTCACCCGCACTTGCTCTGGGGAAAGCTTCAACATTTTCGCCAAACGCGATTTGGTTGGCCAAACGCCTTGACCATTGACCGAAACGTGCAACCGATCTTCTTCCCATTCGGCAAAACAGCCGCGCGGCTCGATCGAGGCTACGATAATCCGATTATCCGCAATATCCAAAGCGATGCGATGCGCCGCCGTTTCAAACACTGCCTCGGTGGCGGCTTGATCACCCATACCCCAGTCAAAAGCGATATTATCTGGCGCCTCTTCATGCAAAGGCTCGCCACCGGCCTCCAGTGCCAAATGAACCGGTAAATCTTGATACTCGAACACGATATTTTCAGCGGCATCGCGGGCCTGTTCCAGCGTTTGCGCAATGACCATCGCGATCGGCTCACCCACAAAACGCACCCGCTCAGTTGCCAAAACTGGTCGCAAAGGATCGGCCGCCCGCGAGCCGTCAAGGTTCGTTAAAATCGTTGCCTCGATGTGCAAATCAACATCGGCTGCGCGCAGATCCTCTGCGGTAATAACGGCCTGCACCCCGACACAGCTGCGCGCCGCAGACACGTCCAGCTGCGTGATAATCGCATGGGCCACGGGCGAGCGAAACACGAAGCCATGCAAGGCATGCGCCGGTGCGATATCATCAACATAACGCCCGGTTCCTTTTAAAAACCGCACATCTTCAACCCGCATAACCGACTGGCTTTTTCCGAATTTTTCCAATTTGCAAACCTCTAAACAAATACCCATAACAAATAAAGCTTTCAAGGCATTTGTCTAGACCGTCCAATGAGGAAACGTAGCAATTTGAAGCGGGTGCGCCCTGCTCTGACACAGCTAGCCAGCGCCAGTTACAAGTGCCAACATTCTATAAATGCTGTAGCAGAGGCTAGGATAATGATCGCCGAAAAATAAATGCCGATGAAATCGCTTGCTTTCTAAGAAATCTCTGGCGAAGGTTTTCACATGTTTTAAAGGAGGGGAATGACAATGCCTAAACCGCTTAAACTCAACGCTGGCCGCCTGCGCCAACAGGATATCAAGCGCTATTGGGAAGACGGTTTTTTATTTCCCATTCCCGCGATCAGCCCGGATGCCGCGTTGGAGTTTCGCCGCCAATTAGAAATGATTGAAACAGAATGGACGCACAAAAGTTTGCCCCAGCCTCTGAACACCTACAAACGCGTCAACGCGCAATGCGTGATGCCTCTGGCGTATCAGATTGGCGCAGAGCCGGGCATTCTCAACGTTGTTGAAGGCATTCTAGGCCCAGATATTCTGATATATGCGGTTGAATTTTTTATCAAAGAGCCGAACACTCGCCATAAAGTGACAATGCATCAAGACCTCACCTATTGGGGGCTGGGCGCCACATCTGAAATGGTCACTGCTTGGCTGGCCCTATCACCTGCGACGCGGCAAAGCGGCTGTATGGATTTTGTGCGCGGCAGCCATAAAAACCCGATACTGCCGCATAAGGACAGTTTTGCCAAAGATAATTTGCTGTCGCGCGGCCAAGAAGTTCAGGTTGACGTGGCCGAGCAAGATAAAACCTCAATCGAAATTCAACCCGGCGAAATCTCATTGCATCACGGCTTAACCATTCATGGTTCTGGGCCCAATGTAAGCGATGACCGGCGCATCGCGGCAGTGATCCGATACGTGACCCCGAATGTCGCCCAAGAAATTGGCGCCCGCGATTATGCCATTCTCGCAAGGGGGTCAGACAGGCAGGGAAATTTTATTCATGTTGCACCGCCTAAAGGCTTATTTAATGCCACCGACTTACAATTGCATGAAGAAATCCGTGTTGCGCAGGCCGCAGCCAAAATGAAAAACGCCAAAGCAAAAAAAGGGCTTTTTGCATGATTAATAAGGTGAAATTTACACAAATGAAAGACGGCGATAAAGAAGATTATGATTTCTTAACCGAACATGAAATCGCCTTTTCAAATGGCACCGCGGACCGGCTGCTAAAGGCATTGGTCGAGCTGGATGAAAGTCTGTCGGGCTATCAAGTGACCCGCCTTGAGCATTCCCTGCAAGCGGCTACACGGGCTTGGAAAGACGGCGCAGATATCGATTGGATCGTTTCTGCCTTGCTGCATGATATAGGCGATATTTACGCGCCCTATAATCACGACGAATATGCCGCCAGTATTTTACGGCCCTTTGTGCGCGAACAATGCAGCTGGGCGGTGGAAAAACACGGGGATTTTCAGATGCTGTATTATGCCCATCATGTGGGCGGCAATCCAGACAAACGCTTGGCTTACAAAGAGCATCCGTATTTTGAAGATTGCGCAACATTTTGCGAACGCTGGGATCAAGCCAGTTTTGATCCAGCTTACGCCAGCCAACCGCTTGAATTTTTTCAAGACATGGTGCGCGAGGTATTTGCGCGCAGCGCCTATGATCCAGAAGTTTTACGCGCCGGAAAGCGTGAGCCGCTTAGCACATGATCTTGACCCCGTTTTAGATTTTCTGCCGGCCAAGGGTTTGGCGTGCGATATGTGGCAGCTTCTGGAACGCATAAATTCCAAGATGACCCGTTTAATATTGCGCGCGGCCCCTTTCCCTTTGTCGTAATAAAAGTTATCTCGGCGCAAAATAATGCAAGACGGGACAGCTCTGATGGCTTTGGACAAAAACTTCGATGCGCAAAAGGCAGAAAGCCGGCTTTACCAAGCTTGGGAAAAAGCGGGTTGTTTTAAGGCCGGTGCGAATGCGAAACGCTCCGAAACATTCAGCATTATGATCCCGCCACCCAATGTAACGGGCTCGCTGCACATGGGGCATGCGTTCAACAATACTTTGCAAGATATCCTGATCCGCTGGCACCGCATGCGGGGGTTTGACACGCTTTGGCAGCCCGGCACGGATCATGCGGGGATCGCGACGCAAATGGTGGTTGAGCGGCAATTGGCGGCGGCGAAACTGCCAAGCCGGTCTGAAATGGGCCGCGCCGCATTTTTGAACAAAGTTTGGGATTGGAAATCGCAATCTGGCGGTACAATCATCAACCAACTGAAGCGCCTTGGTGCCAGCTGCGATTGGGATCGCACAGCCTTTACGATGTCCGGCGCGCCCGGCGCGCCGGAAGGCGAGTCGGGAAATTTTCATGATGCCGTGATCAAGGTTTTCGTTGAAATGTATCACAAAGGCCTGATCTACCGAGGCAAACGCCTGGTCAACTGGGACCCGCATTTTGAAACCGCGATTTCAGATCTTGAAGTAGAAAACATCGAAACCGCGGGCCATATGTGGCATTTCAAATATCCGCTCGCGGGCGGCGAAACCTATACCTATATCGAAAAAGACGCGGATGGAGCCATCACTTTCGAAGAGGAACGCAGCTATATTTCCATCGCCACCACGCGCCCCGAAACGATGCTTGGCGACGGCGCTGTCGCCGTTCACCCTTCGGATGCCCGCTATGCCCCGATCGTGGGCAAGATGTGCGAAATCCCCGTTGGGCCGCAAGCCCAACGCCGTTTGATCCCAATCATCACCGACGAATATCCCGATCCCGATTTCGGCTCGGGAGCGGTAAAAATCACCGGCGCGCATGACTTTAACGATTACCAAGTGGCCAAGCGCGGCAATATTCCAATGTATTCTTTGATGGACACAAAAGGCAAAATGCGCGCTGATGGACGGCCCTATATAGAAGAGGCAAGCGATGCGAAAGCGATTGCCGCAGGGGAAAAGCCATTCGATGAGGCCAGCATTGCCGCGATGAATTTGGTGCCCGAGGCCTATCGCGGCCTCGACCGTTTTGAGGCCCGCCAACGGATCATCGAGGATATCACCCGCGCAGGTTTGGCCGTGATGACGATGGTCGAGAGCAAAAATGCGGAAACTGGCGAAATCAACGTCAAAAGCGTGCCGCTGGTAGAGAATAAACCAATTATGCAGCCCTTTGGCGATCGCTCAAAAGTCGTAATCGAACCTATGCTCACCGATCAATGGTTCGTGGATACCGATAAAATCGTGGGGCCAGCGCTTGATGCCGTGCGCAATGGCGATACCGAAATCCTGCCAGAGCGGGATAAAAAAGTGTATTTCCATTGGTTGGAAAATATCGAACCCTGGTGCATTTCGCGCCAACTTTGGTGGGGGCACCAAATTCCCGTGTGGTTTGACGCCGAGGGCAATCAATATTGCGCCGCCACTCAGGCCGAGGCACAGGCGCAGGCGGGGCCAGATGTACCCTTAACCCGCGATCCAGATGTGTTAGATACGTGGTTCTCATCTGGGCTGTGGCCCATCGGCACTTTGGGCTGGCCCGAAAACACTGAAGCGCTCCGAAAATACTTTCCCACAAGCGTCTTGATCACAGGCTTTGATATCATCTTTTTCTGGGTCGCCCGCATGATGATGATGCAATATGCGGTGATGGGCGAAAAACCCTTTAGCACCGTTTATGTGCATGCGTTGGTGCGCGATGAAAAAGGTAAGAAAATGTCCAAATCTTTGGGCAATGTCTTGGATCCCTTGGAACTCATCGATGCTTATGGCGCCGATGCTGTGCGCTTTACCTTAACCGCAATGGCCGCGATGGGGCGCGATTTAAAGCTCAGCACCCAGCGCATCGCGGGCTATCGGAATTTTGGCACAAAACTTTGGAACGCAGCCCGGTTTGCCGAGATGAATGAAGTTTATGCAACGCTGGACTCGGCAGGCAAAAGCCAATTGCCAGCGCAACTTCAACAAACGCTGAACAAATGGATTGTCGGCGAAACCGCCAAAGTGCGCGAAGCGGTCGATGCCGCGCTAAGCGCCTATCGCTTTAATGACGCGGCGAACCTGCTTTACGCCTTTGTTTGGGGCAAAGTCTGCGATTGGTACGTTGAATTTTCCAAACCGCTCTTATCCGGTGAGGATGAGGCCGCGCGCGCAGAAACCCAGGCGATTATGGCTTGGGTGATGGACCAATGCCTGATTTTGCTTCACCCCATCATGCCGTTCATCACCGAAGAGCTTTGGGGCAGTTTGACCAAACGAGAGACAGCGCTGATCCATACTGACTGGCCCAGCTATAGCAGCACGCTTATAGATGCCGCAGCTGATAAAGAAATGAATTGGGTGATTGGCTTGATCGAGGAAATTCGGTCTGTGCGCGCGCAAATGCACGTGCCTGCGGGCGCCAAAGTCAACTTGCTGGTCAGCGCGCTTGACGCGGCAGGTCAAGACGCTTGGGAGCGAAATCAAGCGCTGATTATGCGCTTGGCGCGGATCGAAACCCTAAGCGCTGTTGATACATTTCCCAAAGGATGCGCCAATATTTCAGTCTCCGGTGGAGATTTTGGGCTGCCTCTGGCCGATCTGATCGATATCGGCGCAGAGACGGCGCGCCTGAACGCCGCGCTCGGAAAGCTTGCCAAAGAACTGGGGGGATTGAAGGGGCGACTCAATAATCCAAAATTTGTGCAAAGCGCGCCGCCTGAGGTGGTTGAAGAAACCCGTGAAACTCTTGCCTTGCGTGAAGAGGAAGAGGCCCAATTAAAAGCTGCTTTGACACGTCTTACCGAGTTGGGGCAGTAATTGAGGGTTTGATGGCGGCAGATCAGCATTCATCGGGCGCGCCCTGGCGCAATTTTTACGGGCGCTTTAAAGGCAAAACGTTGCGCCCTGGCCAAGAAGAAGCGCTGGAAAGCGACCTTGCGCAGCTTTCTTTGGGCCCGGTCAGTTGGACTGAGAATCCTGATCGCACCGCGCTGGATTTGACCCAAATATTCAACGCCAGCGAGGTATGGCTTGAAATTGGCTTTGGGGGCGGCGAGCATCTGGTGCATCAAGCCGTTCAAAATCCCGAAACCGGTGTGATCGGATGCGAGCCTTATATCAATGGGGTGGCAATGCTGCTGCAAAAAATTCGCCGCGCAGAGGCACAAAATATTCGGATTTATCCGGGCGATGCACGGCATCTCTTTGATGTGTTACACCCAGCCTCAATCTCCAAAGCGTTTCTACTCTATCCCGACCCTTGGCCAAAACGCCGCCACCACCGCCGCCGTTTCGTAACGCCCGAGCATCTGGCTCCGCTGGCGCGGGTGCTAAAACCGGGGGCCGAGTTTCGCGTGGCAACGGATATTGTCGATTATGTTCGCCAAACTCTTTTGGAAGTGCCCAAACAGGGCTTTGCCTATCAGAACCAAGATCCCAAAGGCCGCAACCCGGCATGGTCGGATTGGATTGCAACCCGCTATGAACAAAAAGCCCTACGCGAGGGTCGAATGCCGCATTATTTAACGTTTCATCGCCTTTAAACGGGCTTTTAAAACCCAACCAACCGGGTGGAAATCTCATAGACGCTGGCAGTGGCTTAGGATATGACGCTGCGGAAAATGTAAGGAACCAAGCCATGTCCTCTCACGCTGTTGCACGACCGATGATTGCTTACAAATCCGGCCCCTTAACCGGAGAGGCGCATGTGCCCGGTGATAAATCAATTTCGCATCGCTCGCTCATCTTAGGGGCGCTCAGCGTCGGCACCACCACGATTAAAGGCTTGCTTGAGGGGGATGACGTGTTGGATACGGCCAAGGCCATGCGCGCATTTGGCGCAACCGTCACCCAGCATGCTGCGGGCAATTGGAGCGTTGACGGCGTGGGCGTGGGGGGCTTTTGCGAGCCCGATACCGTCATCGATTGCGGCAATTCGGGAACCGGCGTGCGCTTGATCATGGGGGCAATGGCAACGCATCCAATCCGTGCAACCTTCACCGGCGATGCCAGTTTAAACAAACGCCCAATGGCCCGCATAAGCGATCCTTTGGCGCTGTTTGGCGCGCAAACCTATGGCCGCAGCGGCGGCCGTTTGCCAATGACCATCATTGGCGCCGAAACCCCCACACCCGTGCGCTACGAAGTGCCTGTTCCATCGGCGCAGGTGAAATCAGCGGTTTTATTGGCAGGTCTAAACACCCCAGGGAAAACCATGGTTATTGAACAAGAAGCCACGCGCGATCACACCGAACGCATGTTGCGCGGGTTTGGCGCTGAAATCAGCGTGCAGATCACCGATGCGGGCCGCGAGATTACTCTGACAGGGCAACCAGAATTGCAGCCTCAAGACATCACCGTGCCGCGCGATCCAAGCTCAGCAGCTTTTCCGGTTTGCGCAGCCTTGATCACCGAAGGCTCGGATGTATTGGTGCCAAATATCGGCCTGAACCCAACCCGCTCTGGTTTATTTACCACGCTGCTTGAAATGGGAGCCGATCTTGAATATGAAAATGAGCGGGTTGAAGGCGGCGAACCGGTCGCCGATCTGCGGGCGCGGTTCTCTCCAAATATGCGGGGCATTGAGGTGCCACCCGAGCGCGCCGCCAGCATGATTGATGAATATCCCATTCTGTCCGTTGTCGCTGCCAATGCGCAGGGCGATACCGTGATGCGCGGCGTGAAAGAACTTCGGGTCAAAGAAAGCGATCGGATCGACGCTATGGCAACGGGCCTGCGCGCGAATGGCGCCACCGTAGAGGATGGCCCGGATTGGTGGATTGTATCTGGATGCGGCGCACAAGCTGTGCCCGGTGGCGCCAAATGCGCCAGCCATCTTGATCACCGTATCGCAATGTCATTTTTGATTTTGGGAATGGCCAGTAAAAACCCTGTCTCCATAGATGATGGCAGCCCCATCGCCACCTCTTTTCCGATTTTCGAAAGCCTGATGGCTGCGCTTGGCGCACGGCTTGAACATAGCCAAGAAAGTTAGGAATTAAAGTGGCTTTTACAGTTGCAATTGATGGCCCTGCAGCCGCTGGCAAAGGCACAATCTCGCGCGCCGTTGCGCAGCATTTCGGGTTTGCTTATTTAGACACTGGAGTGCTCTACCGCGCCGTGGGATGGCTGCATCTTCAGGGCCAGGATCCCCTTGCAGCGGCCCACAACCTGGACCTGAGCAGCATCGATATCACCGCGCTGCGCACCGCCAAGGTCGCCGAGGCTGCCAGCAAGCTGGCCGCGATACCCGACATAAGGCAGGCGTTGAGCGAATTTCAAAAAAGCTTTGCCCGTGCGCCCGGTGGCGCGGTTCTGGATGGTCGCGACATCGGAACGGTGGTTTGCCCCAAAGCCGAGGCAAAATTATTTATCACAGCACGAGCAGAGACACGCGCCCAGCGCCGCTTTGCTGAATTGAAGCGCAGCGACACGACCGCGCAGTATAGCGATGTTCTAAAGGCCGTATTAGAGCGCGATGCGCGCGATGAAACCCGCGCCTCGGCGCCGTTGCAAGCCGCCCCTGACGCCTATCTTTTAGACACCAGCGATTTAACGATCGAACAAGCCTGTTCAGACGCGATCACTTATATCGCCAAAATCCGAAAAGACGAGGCGTAACCATCCTAAGATTATCGGGATTTATACCTTGTCAGCTTGGTAAAATTAGCCTAAAGACGCGGTTGTTGTGACGGTAAACATACCGCAAAGCGCTAAAGATCGAGCAGGGTCGGACCATCCGGCCCTTTTGCGTTTTGGAAAAACCGGATCAGCCAATGAACCCCAAGACCGGCGGAGACAACCGCGCGGCCAGAAAAACCAGTAAAGGAAACTGAGACCACATGGCTCAAAATACATCGATGGAGGAATTCGAAGCCCTCCTGAATGAAAGCTTCGAAATTGACACACCCCAAGAGGGCTCAGTTGTCAAAGGCAAAGTCATCGCGATCGAAGCGGGACATGCCATTATCGACGTTGGTTATAAAATGGAAGGCCGCGTTGAATTAAAAGAATTTGCAAACCCAGGTGAAGAGGCCGAAGTTGCCGTTGGAGAAGAAGTCGAAGTCTTCTTGCGGCAGGTTGAGAACACCAAAGGGGAAGCAGTTATCAGCCGGGAAATGGCGCGGCGCGAAGAAGCTTGGGATCGCCTCGAAAAAGCCTATGCCGAAGAAGCGCGGGTTGACGGCGCAATCTTTGGACGCGTCAAGGGCGGCTTTACGGTGGAATTGGGCGGCGCGGTTGCGTTCTTGCCCGGCTCGCAAGTGGATGTGCGCCCCGTGCGCGACGCGGGCCCATTGATGGGGCTGAAGCAACCTTTCCAAATCTTGAAAATGGACAGACGCCGGGGCAATATCGTTGTATCTCGTCGCGCGATCCTGGAAGAAAGCCGTGCCGAACAGCGCGCAGAAGTGATCGGTAACTTGGCCGAAGGCATGTCGTTGGAAGGCGTTGTGAAGAATATCACAGAATATGGTGCCTTTGTGGATCTGGGCGGCGTTGATGGTCTGTTACACGTGACCGATATGGCGTGGCGCCGGGTAAACCACCCGTCCGAAATCTTGACGATTGGCGAATCGATCAACGTTCAAGTGATCAAAATCAACAAAGACACGCATCGCATCAGCCTTGGCATGAAGCAGCTGCAAGAAGATCCTTGGGATCGTGTGGCCGCCAGCTACCCGCTGGAATCAGTCCATCAGGGTGTGGTGACAAATATCACCGATTACGGTGCCTTTGTTGAGCTGGAAGCCGGAGTCGAAGGCTTGGTTCACGTTTCAGAAATGTCATGGACGAAGAAAAACGTGCATCCAGGCAAAATCGTTTCAACCAGCCAAGAAGTGGAAGTTATGGTTCTTGAGATCGATGGCACAAAGCGCCGCGTCTCTCTGGGCCTTAAGCAGACACAGCGCAATCCTTGGGAAGTCTTCGCTGAAAGCAATCCAGAAGGCACGCAAGTTGAAGGTGAAATCAAAAATATTACTGAATTTGGCCTGTTTGTCGGGTTAGACGGTGATATTGATGGTATGGTTCACCTGAGCGATATTTCTTGGGATGAACGCGGCGAAGACGCGATCCAAAACTTCCGCAAGGGTGACCTTGTTCAGGCCGTGGTGTCTGAAGTGGATGTTGAGAAAGAGCGTATCAGCCTGTCGATCAAAGCCTTGGGCGGTGATAAATTTGCCGAAGCCACGGGTGGCGTAAAGCGCGGCTCGATCATCACGGTTGAAGTTACCTCAATCGAAGATGGTGGGATTGAAGTGGAATACGAAGGCGCAAAAGCCTTTATCCGCCGCTCAGATTTAAGCCGCGATCGCGCAGAACAGCGCCCCGAACGCTTCTCTGTGGGCAATAAGGTAGACGTGCGCGTAACCAATATTGATAGCAAAACGCGCAAGCTTGGTCTATCGATCAAAGCGCGTGAAATTGCCGAAGAAAAAGAAGCCGTAGAGCAATATGGATCGTCAGATTCTGGCGCTTCATTGGGTGATATTTTGGGCGCCGCGCTGAAAGGCGACGAATAAGTTCTACCACATAAATTGATAAGGCCCCCGCACTCCCATTGGAGCGCGGGGGTTTTTTTATGCGCCGCTTAGAAACGATTCGTCCGTTTTAACGTAAACGCTAAGACATCTCTTTCTTCGCCCGTAAAAATGTCCCAAGCAAAAACAGAAACTGGTAACGATCATTAAATACCTCAAAAAAGCGGATAATTTTGCGCCACAGAAAAACAAAGCATTTCCAAACAGGATGATTATTTTGTAACCTGACGTTATTAAAATCAAAACATAGGGGGAGGCCACGTGATTAGATCGGAACTAATACAGATCATAACGGACCAAAATCCGCATTTGTACCAACGCGATGTTGAGAGAATTGTTAATACCGTATTCGACGAAATTACCAATGCAATGACGAATGGCGATCGGGTGGAATTGCGCGGCTTTGGTGCGTTTTCTGTCAAACGCCGGGATGCGCGCGTGGGTCGCAACCCGCGCACCGGTGCCTCAGTGGATGTTGAGGAAAAGCACGTCCCGTTTTTTAAGACTGGCAAATTACTGCGCGATCGTCTGAACGGGAAAACGTAAGTCATGAAATATCTGCGCTATGCCTTTCTTATAAGCCTGGCGCTTGTTCTTATTATCGTTGCAGTGGCGAATAAAGCACCGGCCGAACTTGCCTTCCTACCGCCTGATCTTGCAAATTTGATCGGGATGAATTGGTCAATCACATTGCCCGTTTTTCTTGTGTTTTTCTTGGGTATTATCTTTGGAGTTCTCGTCGGCTTTATATGGGAATGGTTGCGAGAATATAAATTGCGGTCGGAGGCTGCCGCAAATGGAAAAGCCTTGCGGCAGGCTGAACGCGAACTGAAAAAGCTCAAACAAGAAAAATACGCAGATCAAGACGATGTCTTGGCTCTGATCGATGAGGTAAGCTGAGCATGACCCAAAGCCCAACGCGGGTGAAAATTTGTGGCCTTACCAGCCCCGAAGCCATAAAGGGCGCAGCTCAAGCCGGAGCAACGTACGGAGGGTTGGTATTTTACGAAAAATCACCCCGCCATTTAAGCTTGGCAAAAGCCCGGGAAGTGGCCTTAGCAGCGCCCCCAGGCTTCGCCAAAGTGGCCTTGGTTGTGAACCCCCAAGATGCGTTTCTAGAGGAAATGTTGTCACAGGTTCCCATCGATATTCTGCAATTACACGGAGCAGAACAGCCACAGCGCGTTCAGCAAATCAAGCAAAGCACAGGCCTGCCGATTATGAAAGCGCTCGGGATCGCAACGGCTCAAGACTTACGCGAAATTGATCGATACGCTGAAATTTGTGATCAATTGCTGATCGACGCAAAGCCTGCCCCCGGGGCCAAATTGCCGGGGGGAAACGGGTTGGCCTTTGATTGGCAACTTCTTGAAAATCACACCTGGAAAATACCTTGGATGCTCGCAGGTGGTTTGACACCCGATAATGTGGCCCAAGCCGTACGCGTAACGCAGGCGCGGCAGATTGATGTCTCCTCTGGCGTAGAAAGCGCTCCGGGCACCAAAGACATGGAAAAAATGCGTAACTTCGTGGCTCAGGCCCGCCTCTGAGGCAAAACATCACCCTTTCACCTTTATATGATGTACTCTCTTTACCCGCCGGGGTTACAAAGCTACATCTTGCAAAAGCCGATTTTTGGAGGGGCGCATGCCAAACGATCTTTTTAACAGCTTCATGACCGGACCCGATGAAAAGGGCCGGTTTGGTCAATTTGGCGGAAGGTTCGTTTCAGAAACATTGATGCCACTTATTTTGGAATTGGAAGAGCAATATAACATTGCAAAAACCGATGATAGTTTCTGGGCCGAGATGAATGATCTTTGGACGAATTATGTTGGCCGGCCCAGCCCGCTTTATTTTTCTGAACGGCTCACAGAGCATCTTGGCGGCGCCAAAATCTATATGAAACGCGACGAACTTAACCATACCGGCGCGCATAAGATTAACAACGTATTGGGTCAGATTATTTTGGCGCGCCGCATGGGAAAAACACGTATCATCGCCGAAACTGGGGCTGGTCAGCATGGCGTTGCCACAGCGACAGTTTGCGCAAAATTCGGTTTGAAATGCGTGGTCTATATGGGCGCACATGACGTAGAACGGCAAGCGCCAAACGTGTTTCGGATGCGGCTTTTGGGCGCCGAAGTTGTGCCCGTCACCTCGGGGCGCGGCACTTTAAAAGATGCTATGAACGATGCGTTGCGCGATTGGGTAACCAATGTACGCGATACCTTTTACTGCATTGGTACCGTTGCTGGGCCGCATCCCTACCCCGCCATGGTACGCGATTTTCAAGCCATTATCGGCAAGGAAACCAAAGACCAAATGCAGGCCGCCGAAGGCCGCCTGCCCGATACCATCATTGCCGCGATTGGCGGCGGCTCGAACGCGATGGGCCTCTTCTTTCCGTTTTTAGACGATAAAGACGTGAATATCATCGGTGTTGAGGCTGGCGGAAAGGGCGTAAACCAAAAAATGGAACATTGCGCCTCGCTCACCGGGGGGCGTCCGGGCGTGCTCCACGGCAACCGCACCTATCTTTTGCAGGATGATGATGGGCAAATTCTCGAAGGATTTTCGATTTCGGCCGGCTTAGATTATCCCGGGATCGGCCCCGAGCATTCTTGGCTGCATGAAATCGGCCGCGCAAAATATGTGGCTATTACCGATGCAGAGGCGCTTGAGGCCTTTCAGCTGTGCTGCGCGCTTGAGGGGATCATTCCCGCCCTCGAGCCAAGCCACGCGCTGGCCCATGTGATGAAAATTGCGCCCGAGCTGCCCAAGGACCATATCATCTGTATGAATATGTGCGGGCGCGGCGATAAAGATATCTTTACCGTGGCCAAACATCTGAATTTTGATATGGGCGCGCTTGGATAATCCACAGGTCTCAAAAGAAAAAACCGCCCTTGGTCTGGGCGGTTTTTTTGTTTTTCGACGCTTGTTTTTGAACAGCTATTTCAGCGCATCGTGAAGCGCATCCACCAAATCTGTGCGCTCCCAGCTGAACCCACCATCCGCCTCCGGCTGGCGACCAAAATGCCCATAGGCTGCCGTGCGTTGGTAAATGGGTTTGTTCAGCGCTAAATGCTGGCGAATGCCCCGTGGAGTCAAATTCATGCAAGCAGCAATAGCCTGTTCGATGGCAGCGGCATCAACCGCGCCCGTGCCAAACGTATCGGCATATATCGATAAAGGCTCTGCAACTCCAATCGCGTAGGAAAGCTGGATTGTGCAGCGTTCGGCCAAGCCAGCCGCCACAACATTTTTGGCCAGATAGCGCGCTGCATAAGCGGCCGAGCGATCAACTTTTGTCGGATCTTTGCCCGAAAACGCACCGCCGCCATGCGGCGCGGCGCCGCCATAAGTATCCACAATGATTTTCCGCCCAGTGAGGCCTGCATCTCCATCCGGCCCGCCGATCACAAACTTACCTGTCGGGTTCACATGCCAATGCGTGTCAACATCAATCCAACCATCGGGCAGCGTTTCGCGGATATAAGGCTCAACAACGGCGCGCACATCTTCGGAGGTCATTTGGGCGTCCAAATGCTGCGTTGAAAGCACAATCGAGCTGACCCCAACTGGTTTGCCGCCTTGATAGCGCACCGAGAGCTGCGATTTCGCATCTGGCCCTAAGCTTGCAGCGCTGCCATTTTTACGCGCTTCGGCCAAGCGGCGTAAAATTGCATGGCTATACTGGATCGGTGCCGGCATTAATGCATCGGTCTCGGTGGTTGCATAGCCAAACATGATTCCCTGATCGCCGGCGCCTTCATCTTTGTTTTCAGACGCATCAACACCCTGCGCGATATGCGCAGATTGTTCATGCAACAGGTTGGTGATCTCAACCGTCTCATGATGAAATTTCTCTTGCTCATAGCCAATATCTTTTATGCAGGCGCGCGCGATTTGATCGATGCGCCCCATATAATCTTTGAGCTTTATGGCATCTGACAGACCAACTTCGCCCCCGATCACCACCCGATTGGTGGTGGCAAAGGTTTCACAGGCAACGCGGGCCTCAGGCTCTTCGCCGATAAAAACGTCTAAAACCGCGTCTGAGATACGGTCGCACACCTTATCAGGATGCCCCTCTGACACGGATTCAGAGGTAAAAATATAGTCTTGTCTTATCATGAAATCGCTCCGATTTGAAAAATCCGCCACGTCAGGAAGCCGTTGTGGCGATAGGGGCAGTGGTATTAAAACGCCCCCGGAAGGTCAACCGCTGATTTGACGGCGGCAGATCAAACTGAGCATAAGGATGGCAAACAAAAGGGCAAAAACTGTCCAAATTTCAAAGCGGCGATAGAGGGTGGCCGACGCGGGCTGCGGCACCTGTGCATCGATAAAACCCGCTGTATTCAGACCCAGCTGTTTAAGGCTGCGGCCGTAAGGGTCAATCATTGCGGAAATACCCGTATTGGCCACCCTAATCATCGGCAAGCCCTGCTCAATGCTGCGCATTTTCGCTTGCGCCAAATGCTGCTGTGGCCCGGCAAAGCGGCCAAACCAGGCATCATTGGTCAATTGCAGCAAAACTGTCGCTTTTTGTGACGCAAACGAAACATCTTGCGGGAATACGGCCTCATAACAAATCAAAGGCATAATGGCCCCCAATGGCGCTATATTTATGAGTTTCGGACCCTCGCCGGCGGCAAAGCCGGTTCCAAATAAATCAGATGTGAACCCAAGCCCGATCCGCTCTAGCCAACGCTCAAAGGGCAGGTATTCTCCAAACGGCACCAAATGATGTTTGTCATAAACCACTTCGGCACTGCCATTTTGATCCATATATACAATTGAATTCAGCACTTTTTCATTTTCAAGTCGCAGCGCCCCCAACAGCAAAGCCGTGCCATCTGCTGCCACTGCGATTTGTTCGATCAAAGTTTCAGCATTTTCAAAGCTAACGGGCAGAGCGCTTTCTGGCCAAACCACAAGATCGACAGAGGGCTCTGCAGCTGTAAACGCAAGGGAGCGCTCAAAAAATGAACGCGAAAAAGCGGGATCCCATTTTTGATGTTGCGGGGCGTTTGGTTGCACCAATCGCACCGTTCGCTCGGTTAAAGCAGATTTTTGCATCGTCAGACGCATATCGCCCCCGATCCAAGCCACTGGCCAAACCCCAACCAAAACCAAAACCATCCAGAAAATCTGTTTTCGTAAAAACAGCCAATGAACGCATGCCGCCCAAAATACGGTGATTACGCTCAGCCCATAAAGCCCGATCCAAGCCGCACTTTGCGCAACCGGCGTGTCAGCCCAAATATATCCCAAAGCCCCCCATGGAAATCCCGTCAGCGTATATCCGCGCGCCAACTCGAAAAACCCAAGCGCAAATGCCAGACCAAACGGCGTTTGCAGTCGCAGCGCCAGCGCGAAAGCGCAGCCCCAGAAAACCGACAACCCACCGGCAAAAAGAAGAAGAGCAAACGGAGCCATCCAACCATGCGCCGCGCTGTCCACCAGAAATGGCTCTACAATCCAATGCATCGAAACGGTGAAATATCCCATGCCGAGAGACCAGCCGCGCCCAAAGGCTTGCGGCAGCGAATCATTCAAAGATTGATGCGTTTCCAGCCAAAAAACTGCGAGTAAAGACAGCAGTGCCAGCGGCCAAAGCGATACAGGCGGTTGACCAAACGCCAAGCCAACCCCTAAAATTAAGACAATCAAGAGCCGCCCAGAAAACCTGCTGCCCAACCTCATTGCAGGATCATTCTGCGGCTTGGGCCACATTTGGCAGACGCACCCGCAGGCGTTTAATACGGCGCGGATCCGCATCAAAAATTTCAAACTCTACGCCTTGCGGGTGTAAAATTACTTCGCCACGCGCGGGAACGCGGCCCGCTAACATAAACACCAACCCGCCAAGCGTTTCGATCTCTTCGCCGTCAATCGTATCATCGCGGGTTAGATCAAGCCCGGTTTCCGCACAGAAATCTTCCATCGGTGTTTTGGCCAAAGCCAAGTAATATCCCGGTTTTAACAAGGTCCAAAAACTATCTTCTTCCAGATCATGTTCATCTTCAATATCGCCGATGATCTGCTCAATCAGATCTTCGATCGTTACCAATCCGTCAACCCCGCCATACTCATCGATCACCAAAGCCATATGGCGCCGTTCGGTTTGCATTTTTGTCAGCAAAACGCCAATGGGCATCGATAAGGGCACGTATAGAAGCGGGCGTAACATTGGCGCCAATTCAAACTCATCCGAAAGCGCATCAAATCCATATTTCAGCGCGAAATCTTTTAGATGCGCCATTCCGACCGGAGTGTCCAAAGTGCCAGTATAAACGGGCAATCTGGTCAAACCGCTATCACGAAACACGGCTGCAAGATCATCACGGGAAATGGTGTCAGACACCGAAACAATCTCAGCTTTGGGGATCGCCACATCCTCTACGCGCTTGCGGCGCAAATTCATCATGCCGATATGATCAGGCTGGCGGATTAAATTTTGCGTTTGGGAGGCACCGGCCGGCTCATGTCGCGCGCTATCGCGATTACCGCGGTCAAATCTGAACCAACTCCAAAAACTTTTGTCTTGCCTGAAAGGCTGCGCGCTTTGCGCCGCCCTAGCAGATCCGTCGCTATCGTCCATAACTCTCTTTCAAAAAGGCACCTACACCTAGGTTATTTCTTTATATGGGTTATTCACACCCAGTTTGCCAAGTATTTCAATTTCTAAACCCTCCATAAGCGTGGCATCTAAGTCACGCTTATGATCATATCCGAGCAAATGAAGCATCGAATGAACCAGTAAATGCAAAATGTGATCGGAAAATACCAAGCCCGCCGCATCTGCCTCGGCCCGACAGGTTGGATAAGACAAGGCGATATCACCCAAGCTTGGATCATCGGCAACTTGATCAAACGGGTTTGGATCTGCGCCATCTTCTTGTGCTCTACGCTCTTGGCTGGGCCAGCTTAAGACATTTGTTGCGTTTGCGTTTTCTCGAAAATCTCCGTTGAGCTGGGCAATACGCGCATCATTACAGGCCAAGATATCAATCTCAAACCGTTCCGACCTTAGGTTAAAATGCGCCAGCACCGCCTGCAAAGCCTTCACGCTTAAGCGCTCAAGTTCCGCCTGCTCCCAGCGGCGATCCTCGATCACCACCTCAACGTTCATGAAGCTCGATCCGCTCCAGCGCGCCGCTGTGGCTTCTGTGCAGCTTCCGGATCTTGATCATATGCATCAATAATCGCAGCCACCAAAGGATGCCGAACCACATCTTTGGAGGAAAAATAATTAAAGCGGATCTTCGGGATGTGCCTCAACAAACGCTCAGCATCGGCCAAGCCTGAGGTGACGCCGCGCGGCAAATCCACTTGCGATCGGTCCCCGGTGATAACCATCCGCGACCCTTCTCCAAGGCGCGTTAAAAACATTTTCATCTGCATAACGCTGGTGTTTTGCGCTTCGTCCAGAACCACGAAAGAATGGGCGAGCGTGCGCCCGCGCATAAAGGCAAGCGGCGCGATTTCAATACGTTTTTCTTCGATCAGCTTGGCCAATTGCTTGCTGGGCAAGAAATCATTCAACGCATCATAAAGCGGCTGCATATAAGGATCGACTTTGTCCTTCATATCCCCCGGCAAATATCCAAGCTTCTCCCCGGCTTCAACGGCGGGGCGACTTAGCACAATACGATCCACTTCACCTGATATAAACTTTGTAACCGCCACTGCCACCGCTAGATAAGTTTTACCGGTCCCTGCCGGCCCAATCCCGAACGCCAATTCATTTTTCATCAGAGATTCAACATAGGCTTTTTGCGCCGCCGTCCTTGGTTCGACGGGTTTTTTGCGGGTTTTGATCTCAAGCTTTGCGCCGGTAAAAAGTTCCATTTGCGGAAGCTCTTTCGCTTCCATGCCCACCGCCGACCCATCGCTCATGCGGATTTCACGGTCAACATCGCCGGGTTCAACGCTGCGACCGCCCTCTAGCCGCTGATACAGGCCCCTCAGTACAGACAGCGTATTTTGGCGCGCCTCCTCTTCCCCGAAAACGACCAATTCGTTGCCGCGGCGAATGATCTGCACAGCCATTTTCTGTTCGATATCTGCTAGATTTCTGTCAAATTCGCCGCAAAGGTCGATCAACAATCGATTATCGGGAAACTCTATAAGGCTTTGCGGCGGTTGTCCGCCTTCGGTCGGGGTAGAAAACAATCCTGACGCCACATATTACTCCTAAATAACTTTCTAAAACCCTGCCAAGAGCAGCTTTGGAACGCAAGCGCATCTGGCGAGGTACGGACAAATAAAACCACAAATACGGGATATACTGCCCATGGAACGCTCAAATTGGACCGCAAAGGGCTAAAAACACGCTTTGTCAGCGCCGCGCGTTTGGTCGATCAAAGCAATTCACCGGTTAAAGAATTGGTCAGGCTTTCGACGATCCGCACCTGGCGCAACTCGCCTATCTCAACATCCGGCGCATAAGCATGGACGGCATGCAGATGCTCTGATTTACCGACCATTTGCCCCGCATCGCGGCCCGCTTTTTCAAACAACACCGATACTTCGCGCCCCACCATGCGTTTTTGTAAGCCGCGCTGCTGCGACCAAAGCAGATCTTGCAAACGATGCAACCGCTCTGTTTTTACAGCTTCTTCTACTTGTGGGCGTTCTGCGGCGGGCGTTCCCGGGCGGGTGGAATATTTAAAAGAATAGGCCTGTCCATATTCGACGGCGCGCACCAAGTCCATCGTGGCTTGAAAATCTTCTTCGGTTTCTTCAGGAAACCCGACGATAAAATCACCTGAGAGTAAAATATCGGGGCGCGCTTTACGGAGCTTTTCAATCACCCGCAGATAACTGTCAGCGGTATGGGCGCGGTTCATCCGTTTCAGAATTTTATCCGAGCCCGATTGCACCGGAAGATGCAAATAGGGCATCAATTTTTTGCAATCGGCATGCGCCTCAATCAGCGCATCGCTCATCTCATTTGGGTGGCTGGTGGTAAAGCGAATACGCTCCAATCCATCAACCTCATCCAAGGCCCAAATCAACCGCGCCAAACTCCAGCTGGCCCCTTCAACACCTTCGCCGTGATAGGCGTTCACATTTTGGCCCAATAAGGTGATTTCGCGCACCCCGCGCTCAACCAATTCTTGAGCCTCGCGCAAGATCCGCGCCGCCGGACGAGAGACTTCGGCACCGCGGGTATAGGGCACGACGCAAAAGGCACAGAATTTATCACAGCCCTCTTGTACAGTTAAAAACGCGGCCGGTGCGCGGCGAGTTTTAGGCCGCTCTTTTAGAACTTCAAACTTATCCTCTGGCGGAAACTCGATATCAATCGCTTTACTGCCCTGCCCCGCTTGGGCCTCCAATGCAGCCAAATTATGATAGCTTTGCGGTCCAACCACCAAATCCACCATCGGCTGGCGCCGCATAATTTCTTCGCCTTCCGCCTGCGCCACGCATCCCGCCACGCCTATTTTCAAATCCGGCTTTTCATCTTTCAGCGGTTTAAAGCGACCAAGCTCCGAATAAATTTTTTCTGCGGCTTTCTCGCGAATATGGCAAGTGTTCAGCAAGATCATATCCGCATCATCCGGCGTTTCGGTCTCAACATAGCCAGAGCGTCCCAAAGCCTCTACCATACGCTCACTATCGTAGACATTCATCTGACAGCCATAGGTTTTTACGAATAGTTTTTTTGGCGCGCTCATTGCTTAGCCCTCTAACCTTGGAATAGAGGCAGCACATACACTGATTTTAGGCGCTTTTGCAATGCGCTGTTTCCGCGCTTTCGATGAAGCTCAGGGAAAAATAACGCAGCCCTAAAAAATTTAGACGGTTTTGCCGTGATATCCTTGCTCGGGGCGCTGCGGCGGCTATAGATTTTCCGGTTGCGGCATTCCAAGCACGTGAAATCCACCATCGACGCGTATGATCTCCCCGGTCGTGCAGGCACCCGCTTCCGAGGCCAGATACACCGCCGTACCGCCCACCGCCTCTAAAGTTGCGTTAGAGCCAAGCGGAGCATTAAGATCGGTGAATTTATAGGTTTTGCGCGCCCCACCAATCGCGGCGCCAGCCAAGGTTTTCATCGGGCCGGGTGATATCGCGTTGACCCTAATACCATCGGGGCCCAGATCATTTGCCAGATATCGCGTGCTGGCTTCCAGCGCGGCTTTGGCAACGCCCATCACGTTATAAAATGGCGTAACGCGGTTAGAGCCTTGATAGGTCAGGGTCAGCAAAGAACCGCCTTTGTCTTGCATGAGCGGATGCGCCCGCCGGGCCACTTCGATGAAGGAATAGGCCGAAATATCCAGCGAATTCTTAAAATTCTCGCGCGAGGTGTTGATAAACCGGCCCGTCAATTCGTTTTTGTCGGAAAAGGCAATGGCATGCACCAAGAAATCAAGCTGGTCCCAACGTGCTTCAATTGCGGCAAAGGCGCGATCAAGCGAGTGATCATCTGTCACATCAACATCCACCATGAAATCGCTGCCAACGCTTGCGGCAAGGGGTGCAAGGCGCTTGCCAAATCCCTCTCCTTGATAGGTAAAGGCCAGCTCTGCGCCCGCATCCGCCATCGCTTTGGCAATGCCCCAAGCGATCGAGCGCTCATTGGCAACGCCCATGATCAGGCCACGTTTTCCCTTTAGCAAATCTGACATGTCATCACCCGTAATATTTGCTCATGATCATTGATCCATTGGTGCCACCAAATCCAAAAGAATTGGTCATCACCGAATCCAGCCCCGCATTTTCGACCAGATCGGTCACGATTTCGCCAGCATGGATCGCGGGATCCAAGCTCTCCACATTGATCGATGGGATTAAGAAATCATGCTCTAAGGCCAATAAACAATAAATCGCCTCTTGCGCGCCCGTGGCGCCTTGGCTGTGGCCCGTCATCGATTTGGTTGATGAAATAGGAGGCGTGCTACCCTCGCCAAAAACCCGGCGCACCGCTTCAACTTCCCCTACATCACCAACCGGAGTTGAGGTGCCATGCGCGTTGATATAGCCGATGGCCCGGCCTTGAGGCAACGTTTCAAGCGCCATCCGCATGGCCCGCTCGCCGCCCTCGCCCGAGGGGGCGACCATATCATGGCCATCTGACGTTGCACCATATCCGGTAATTTCGGCATAGATCTTTGCCCCACGGGCTTTGGCATGACCAAGCTCTTCTAAAACCAGCATCCCGCCGCCACCGCCGATCACGAAGCCATCACGATCGGCATCAAAGGCCCGCGACGCTTTTTCAGGCGTGTCATTATATTTGCTCGACATCGCATTCATCGCGTCAAACAAGCAAGAGAGGGTCCAATCCAGCTCTTCCCCGCCGCCTGCAAACATCACATCTTGCTTGCCAAGCATGATTTGCTCAGACGCATTGCCAATACAATGCAACGAAGTTGAACACGCAGATGTAATCGAATAATTCACCCCTTTGATCTTAAAGGCCGTCGACAGATTAGCAGAAATCGTGGATGACATACATTTGGGCACGGCAAATGGACCGATCCTTTTCGGGGCTCCAGAGTTCAACACCACCTGATGCGCCGTTAGCATTGCGCTGGTCGAGGGGCCACCAGACCCAGCCACCAATCCGATGCGCGGATGCGAGATTTCCTCAAGGGTCAACCCCGCATCTTCAATGGCCTGCTGCATCGCAATATAGGCATAGGCAGCGCCGCGCCCCATGAAACGTAGGGTTCGCTTATCAACATAATCTGCAACATCCAATTTGACATCGCCAGCAATTTGGCTGCGAAACCCATGCTCTTGCATCGCTACATTTGCCGTGATCCCGGATGTTCCAGCTTTCAAGCTGGCCAGCACCTCTTGGGTGTTATTGCCGATAGACGACACAACGCCCATGCCGCTCACCACAACTCTGCGCATCAATATTCTCCTTAAGTTTTGAAAATAACATCAAGTTTCAGACAAGGCGACTTTCATGTCTTTGACCTGATAGATGACTTCCCCGTCGGCTTCAACGCGTCCGTCAGCCACGCCCATCGTCAAGCGCCGCGTCTGAATAGCCTTTGAAAATGAAACAAAATATTTCAGTAATTTACGATCTGGCCGCACCATCCCGGTCAGTTTTACCTCGCCCACGCCCAAAGCATATCCGCGCCCCTGCCATCCGCGCCAGCCTAGATTGAACCCGGTGAGTTGCCACAAGCCATCCAGACCCAGGCAGCCAGGCATGATCGGGTTTTTCGGAAAATGACAGTCAAAAAACCATAGGTCCGGCTTTATATCAAACTCTGCTACCACATGGCCTTTACCATAGGCACCACCATCTTCGGAGATATCGGTAATCCGATCCATCATCAACATGGGAGGCTCAGGCAATTGCGCGTTGCCTTCGCCAAACAACTCGCCCCGCGCACATTTCAGCAGATCATCACGATCAAACTGGGTTGGAAAATTCGCCATACTGACCCTCAATATTTTTGTTGTTTTGAGACCTTTGTAGCATTGCGACAAACCGGCTTGCAAGTCTTGGCGCCAAACATCGCGCCGCGCAGAATTAAAAACATTGAACTTCGGAGCAGAAGCAACATATACTGAGGCGACGATCGGGTGACGGGATGACATCAACTTCTTATAACAGGGCCAGCAGATGGCTCGCCTCCGCAGGGTTACGACCAACTCGGCAGCGTATGGCGCTTGCTGATGTGCTCGTGGGGGATGGTGGCCACCGGCATGTGACTGCCGAAAGTTTGTTTGAGCGAGTAAAAGATGCTGGCGACAAAGTATCCCTTGCAACGGTTTACAATACGCTTGGCGCGTTTTGCGATGCGGGCTTGATGCAAGAAATCACGGTGGACGGATCAAAAAGCTACTTCGATACAAACACCCATGAACACCCGCATTTCTTTTGGGAAGACACGACAACCTTATCCGATGCCCCGGCAGAGCAGCTGCAAATCGCCCAATTGCCAAATGCACCTGATGGCGCTGAAATCGTTTCGGTCGATGTGGTGATACGTTTGCGCAAAAAAACCACACTCAAACCATAAAAGAGCTGTTATGCGTGCAATGGTCTATAACAGGTTCGGGCCTGCGAGCGATGTTCTTGCGCTGAACACTTTGAAACCCACCCAGCCCGCAGAAGGGGAAGTGCGGGTCAAATTGGCTTATTCGGGTGTCAATCCTTCAGATGTGAAAGCCCGTGCCGGCGCCAGACCAGGGGTGGTGAAACCCGCCTTCGATCTGATCACGCCGCATTCTGACGGCGCGGGTATCATCACCGATCTTGGCGCAGGCGTCAGCAAAAAGCGGTTGGGAGAGCGGGTTTGGATTTGGAACGGGCAATGGGCGCGGGCCCATGGCACTGCGGCTGAGTATATCACGCTTCCGGCAACTCAGGCAGTGGCCCTGCCCGAAGCGATCAGTTTGCAAACCGGCGCAGTCTTAGGAATTCCTGGCCTTACCGCGGCGCATTGCGTGCTTGGCGGCGGCGCTATATCTGGAAAGACCTTGTTGATTTCCGGTGCAGGCGGCACGGTTGGACATCTTGCCGTTCAACTGGCGAAAGCCGGCGGCGCGCAGGTTATCGCAACGGCTTCACCGCCGCATTTTGAACGCGTTTTGGCCGCCGGCGCAGATCACGTGTTTGATTATAAAGCCCCCGATCTTGGGCAAGACATCAAAGCGTTATGCAGCGCCGGCGTTGATCGCGCCGTAGAGCTTGAATTCGGGCTGAATGCACCGCTTTTGGCCGATGTAATGCGGCCTGAAGGCGTCATCTCTGTTTATGGATCTGCGCTGGATATGAACCCCAGCTTGCCCTTTGGGCAATTTTTATTCAAAGCGCTAAAAATCGATATCGCCCTCATCTACATTCTGAATGAAACCGATCGTCAAAACGCGATAGACAGCTTGCATAAAGCCTTAACCGCGGGGGATTTACTGCCTCAAATCGATCAGATTTACCCTTTGGAAGAATGTGCATCGGCGCATCAGCATGTTGAGCGCGGTGGCCGGCGCGGCGCGGTACTATTGGAAATTAAATAGCAAAAACGCTGCCCCCTCTCTTTTGCCAGCGATGCTCTTCTCAGCAACGAAGTGCTGCGCCGATTATCAAGCCGGCTATAAAGATCAAACTGAAATGGGTTTTGGGCTTTTCAGACCGCGCCGCGCGTGCCAGTTTGTTGCGAATCTAAGGACCCGCATATGCCCATCACAACCTGTGTTTTCGATGCCTATGGCACTTTATTTGACGTTGCTGCCGCCGCCCGGCTTGCAGCGCAAGAAGGCAATGACGCCGCCTTAGAAAATCAATGGCAAAAGCTTGCGGAAATCTGGCGCGACAAACAGCTGCAATACACTTGGCTAAGAGCAATCACTCACGAGCATTGTGATTTTTGGCAGGTCACGCAAGATGGGCTTGATTTTGCCCTCGAAGCGCTATCGCTTGATAAAAATGATGCGCGACGCGAACGGCTTTTGCAGCTTTACTGGGAATTACAAGCCTATGACGAAGTGCCCGATATGCTGCGCCGTCTGAAGAAAATGGGGATGAAAACGGCCATTTTATCAAATGGATCCCCCGCTATGCTTGACGCAGCCGTGGCTTCTGCAGGATTGGGCGGATATCTCGACGCTATTTTATCGGTTGAACGCGTTGGCGTTTTCAAACCAAACAGCCGCGTCTACGATCTTGTTGGGCAACATTTCAACTGCGGCCCACAAGAGGTTTTATTTGTCTCGGCAAATGGCTGGGATGCTGCGGGCGCCACCGGATACGGGTTTGAAACGGCCTGGGTCAATCGAAACAATATTCCGCTTGATCGGCTTGCACACACGCCAAAGCATAAGCTGAATACACTGCATTCTCTGCCAAAACTGGCGCAAAGCTGATGCCACGTTTCACCAGCTCAGATGGTCTGTCGCTTTTTTATACCGATACCGGCCATGGTCGGCCTTTACTTTGCCTGTCCGGCCTGACGCGCAATCTGGATGATTTTGATTTTGTCAGCCCGCATCTGTCGATGTTCCGGCTGATTAAGCTTGATTATCGAGGTCGAGGCCGTTCAGATTGGGCGGCAGATTACAAAACTTACATGGTGCCGCGCGAAGCTGCGGATGCGCTTGAACTTCTTGACCATTTGAATATTGAAAAAACCGCAATTCTGGGAACATCACGGGGTGGCATTATTGCGATGTTTCTTGCCCATATCGCCAAAAATCGCCTCAGCGCCGTGGCGCTCAACGATATTGGACCAGAATTGCAGTCAACTGGCTTGGACGATATTTTTGCCTATTTGGGTCGCCCTCCCGCCGCAAAAACGCTGGAAGAGGCAGCCCGGATGCGCGCAGCCCATAGCCCGGGATTTGAACATGTACCCAAAGAACGCTGGCGCGCCGAAGCGGCTAATCTCTACGTAGAAACCCCGCTTGGGTTAGACCTTCGCTATGATGCAAAACTGCGCAATGCAGTGATTGAGCAACAAGCCGCATTGCCCAATCCTGACCTTTGGCCTCTGTTTAAGGCTTTGGACGGTCTGCCTTTGGCCTTAATTCATGGTGTGAATTCAGACCTTCTAAGCGCCGCATCGGTAGAAAAAATGCAGGCATATCGGCCCGATATGATTTTGGCTAAAGTCCCGCACCGAGGGCATATTCCCTTTTTAGATGAACCCCAAGCGCTTGACGCGTTGCACAAATGGAGCACGTTAATAGAAAATGGACCTTGATCTTATCAAAGCTGCCGCGGGGCGCCTGCGCGGCCATGCGCGGGAAACGCCATTGCTCAACTCGCCCTTTTTAGATGAGATCGCAGGCCGCCCCATCTGGGTAAAAGCTGAATGTTTACAGCATACTGGCAGCTTCAAATATCGGGGCGCGTTTGCGGCCATTTCGGCTTTAAACGAAGCCCAGCGGCGCAAAGGCGTGTTGGCGTTTTCTTCGGGCAACCACGCGCAAGGCGTGGCCCTCGCCGCGAAACAGCACGATACTTCCGCCTTGATCATAATGCCCGAGGATGCGCCACGAATTAAAATCAACAATACCATAGCCTTAGGTGCTGAAGTGCAGCTTTACGATCGGCATAAGGAAAGCCGCGAAGCGATTGGCGCAACCTTGGCCGACCAACGTGGGTTGACCTTGATCAAACCTTATGATGAGCCGCAGGTCATCGCGGGCCAGGGCACGGCCGGGCTGGAAATTGCCGATCAATGCGCCGCTTTAAACATAGAGCGCGCCGATATTCTTGTGTGTTGTGGCGGTGGCGGGCTGACCAGCGGCATCGCGATTGCGCTGGCCGATGCCGCGCCGCAGATGCAGGTCTTTCCCGTAGAGCCCGAAGGTTTTGATGATACCGCACGCTCATTGGCAACTGGCACGCATCAGCATAATGCGCCGCAAGCACGCGGTATCTGTGATGCCATTGTAACCCCGACACCGGGCGATCTTACATTTCCAATTTTGCAGCGATATTGCAGCCAAGGGCTTGTTGTTTCTGAGCAACAGGCGCTGGAAGCGATGGCGTTGGCCTATGCGCGCTTGAAAATTGTTCTCGAGCCGGGCGGGGCAGTTGCCTTGGCAGCGGCATTATTCAACGCCCCTGAACGCGCGCAGCACCCCGTGATTGCCGTGGCCTCAGGGGGCAATGTCGATACGGAAATGTTCCAAAACGCCTTGCGCCACGCGCCCAGTCGCTAAGCAAGGTAAAAACCCGCTGCAGCGCGCTGCAGATATTGAATGATCCAATCAGGAATGTTAGCCCGTAATCCAAGCGCTTAAAAAGAAAAAGCGAGCGCAAGGGGAGAGATGTTGGATGCGTTATGCGGATCTCACACATATAAAACTGCATTACCGCGAAGATGGTGATCCAAACGGGCCCGCTTTGGTCTTTTCAAATTCGCTGGGCACAGATTTGCGGCTTTGGGATCCTATTCTGCCTTATCTTCCGAAAGATTTTAGGATTATCCGATATGACAAGCGCGGCCACGGGCTGTCCGAATGCCCCTCTGGCCCCTATAGTATGGGCGCGTTGATCCGCGATGCAGAAGCTCTGTTAGACCATTTAAACGTTTCAAATTGCGTTTTTATAGGGCTGTCAATCGGCGGTATGATCGCACAGGGATTGGCCGCCAAGCGTTTGGATCTGGTGCATGCTTTGGTGTTATCGAATACGGGTGCGAAAATCGGAACATCGCAGCTGTGGCAGGGCCGTATAAAAGCGGTTGAGCAAGGCGGGATTGAAGCCCTTGAAAGCGCTATTATGGAGCGCTGGTTCAGCGCCGGTTTTCGCGCAACAGCGCAATTAGATTTATGGCGTAATATGCTGATCCGCCAGCCCCGTGAGGGCTATATAGGATGCAGTGCGGCGATTGCGGGCAGCGATTTTTTGGCCCCCACCTCTGGGTTGCGATTGCCCTGTCTTGGTATAGCGGGCAACGAAGATGGCTCTACGCCGCCTGATTTGGTGCGCGAAACGATTAATTTAATCCCCGGCGCGCAATTTCAGCTGATCAAAAAAGCAGGCCATCTTCCCTGCGTCGAGCAGCCTGAGCTTTATGCCAAAATTCTGCTCCAGTTTTTGCAAGATGTTGGCTATGCAACCGATAATTAACCCAATGATACAAGCGTCGCTTGCCACTCAACGCGGCCCAGAGGGCGCAGAAGGCCCATTGGTGCAACACGCGTTAAACCGCGTGAATAGAAAAAGAGATACCCTTACATCGCAGCGCATAAAAAAAACGCGCAGCGCGGGTTTAGCAAAAGCGTCAAGGCATGAGTGAAACCCCCGCAAGCAGCGTAAAGGTCACCCGCCTCACGATCGTGTTTCTGGTGATGACCGTGGTGCTCGATTCAATGGGCATTGGCATTATTATCCCCGTCACACCTGCCCTGCTCACCGATGTTCTTCCCGGCGCCAGCCTTGCAGAGGCGGCGATATGGGGGGGGCTTCTGGCATCAATTTATGCCGCGATGCAATTTGTTTTCGGGCCTATTTTGGGCTCTTTATCGGATCGGATCGGCCGCAAGCCAATTTTACTGGTCTCGCTTGTGGTGATGGCGTTTTATTATCTGGCCATGGGCTTTGCACAAACCATTTGGCTGTTATTTGTAGCCCGCATTATCGGGGGAATCACATCCGCCACGCAGCCCACGGCCTCGGCCTATATGGCCGATATTTCAAAGCCCTCTGAAAAAGCAGCACGGTTTGGCCTGCTGGGCGCCGGGTTTGGGATGGGCTTCGTGCTGGGTCCGGTTTTGGGCGGCTTCTTGGGCGAATGGGGGCCGCGCGCGCCGTTTTTTGCCGCGGCGGCTTTGGCCGCCTTGAACGCGGTGATGGGGATTATCATCCTACCCGAAAGCGTGACGGATAATATACGCAGCAATTTTAATTGGCGCCGGGCCAACCCATTTGGGGCTTTGAAAACCGTCGCGGGTTTTCCGGGCTTAAGGATGTTCTTAACAGTCACTCTTCTTTACGGCATTGCCACCTCGGTTTATGCCGCCATATGGCCGTTTTTTACCGTCGAGCGGTTTGACTGGTCGCCCGGCATGATCGGCGTTTCCCTAACGATCTACGGCGTATTTTTTGCGATCGTTCAAGGCGGGCTGGTGCGCCCCGCCATTGCAAGATTTGGCGAGACAAAAACGGTGATCATCGGGTTTTGCTTTGAACTTTTGGCGATGATTATGCTGGCTTTGGTAACCAATGGTATTTTATTGCTGTTTTTGATCCCCGTTGCATCGCTTGGGGTGATCGGCCAGCCTGCCCTGCAATCCATTATGTCTCAAGCAACGCCAAATGATACGCAAGGCACGCTTCAAGGCGTTTTAGGCAGCTTGCATTCTATTTCAATGGTGATCACGCCTTTGACCATGACATTCGTTTTTTCGGTCTTTACCGCCCCCACGGCGCCGTTCTATTTCCCTGGGGCTCCGTTTATCTGCTCGGCGGTTTTAATTGGTCTGTGCCTGGTTATCTTTCTACGCCGCAGCGCGCAACCTGTTGCACCCAATACTGCTGGCGAATAAAAAAGCACATTCTGCCTTGCACCTTCCAGAAAGCTTGACACACTGCGACCAAAGAGGAGATTTCAATGCCATTGGTCAATGCCGCTATTTGCCATGAATTCGGAACCGATTTAAAAATCGAAACGATTGAACTGCGTGCTCCCATAGAGGGCGAAATAGAAGTTACATTGGGTGCTGTGGCGATCTGTCATTCCGATATCTCATATATTGACGGAGCTTGGGGCGGGACGCTGCCCGCGGTCTATGGGCATGAAGCGGCGGGCATTGTTTCGGGTTTGGGCGATGGCATATCAGGCTTTGCCATTGGCGATCATGTGGTCGTAACGCTGATCCGAGCCTGCGGGCATTGTGGAAATTGCAGCACCGGAGCGCCCACAGTTTGCGAAACCCGCTATGATGGCGATTATGGCCCGATCAAAACAGCCACGGGCGGCAAGCTGCATCAGGGCATGGCCTGCGGCGCATTTGCTGAAAAAGTTGTTATAGATCAAAGCCAAGCCGTAAAAGTTGCAGATAATTTAGGGTTTGATGTGGCCGCGTTATTAAGTTGTGGAGTGATCACCGGAATTGGCGCGGTGGTCAATGCGGCGCAGTTACGCCCCGGCCAAGACGCCGTGATCATTGGCGCAGGCGGGGTCGGCCTGAATGCGATTCAAGGGGCGAAACTGGCTGGTGCACGACGCATCGTTGCTGTTGATATGAACCCTGAAAAATTAGACATTGCGCGTGAATTTGGCGCAACTGATGTGGTGTTGGCCAGCGAGGCAAAGCCCTGGCAAAGCGTTAAAAAGGCGCTAGGACGGGGCGTCGATGCGGTCTTTGTGACTGTGGGCATCGGCGCAGTTTATGACACGGCGGCCCGTTATCTTGCCTATGGCGGCAAAGTGATCATGGTTGGTATGCCACAAAATGGCGATAGCTCAACCTTTGAACCGGTGAAAATGGCGGCTGTCAACCAAGGCATGATCGGCTCAAAAATGGGCAATGTGGTGATCCGTCGTGATATCCCGTGGATGGTCGATTTATACCATCAAGGCCGCTTAAAGCTGGACGAATTGATCTCTGGGCGTTTTCGCTTTGAGCAGATCAATGAGGCCATCGCTGACACCAAAACCGGCGCAGCGCGGCGCAATGTGATTGTATTTGATATTAAGGGCTGAAGATGAAGCTTACCGATCTTGATATTATCGTCACGGCGCCGCCAGCCCCGGGATGGGGGGGGCGCTATTGGATTTTGATCAAGCTTACCACTG